>JAFQXO010000003.1 GCA_017406925.1 Eubacterium sp. | reverse complement strand
TTCAGTTATCAATGTTCTTTACGCCAATCGCCTTAAATCCTCAGATTTTGCGACAGCCTAATAATTCTAGCATAGCAATTACACCTTTGTCAACAACTTATCTACCCGTTTTCAAGGTATTTTTGAGAAGTTCTCAAAACGGAGAAGGAGGGATTTGAACCCTCGCGCCGCTACTAACGACCTACTCCCTTTCCAGGGGAGCCCCTTCAGCCACTTGGGTACTTCTCCAAGTAATTGAACAAACTATAAAAACTATACAAAAATTAAAAAGCGGAGAAGGTGGGATTCGAACCCACGGTGGTGTTACCCACACTGGTTTTCAAGACCAGCACCATAAACCACTCGGACACCTCTCCGTTTAATAGCCCGAAAAAACGAGCGCCTTAAAATAATATCAAAATATCAAAATAGTGTCAATAACTATTTCGACAGTATTTATCGCATTTATACGCTTTCCATAAGTGCTTTCGCAATCACCAAATCTTCCGGTGTTGTAATCTTAATATTCTCGTAAGATCCTTCTACAAACTTCACTCTAGCGTCAGTATATTGCTCCACTACCATCGCATCGTCGGTCACTTTATCATTGCCGTCGGCAATCAGACGATTGTATGCGCGCTTGATGAGTTCTGCGTCGAATGCCTGTGGAGTCTGCGTGAGCCACATCGTACTTCTCTCCGGAGTATCCTTGATGACGCGGTCTGCGCTCGCAATCTTTATAGTATCCTTTGCTGGCATACCGGCGACCACAGCCTTATCCTCAATCGCACCGTCAATGCAGCGATTAATAATCATATTCGTAACAAGTGGACGTGCGCCGTCGTGAATCAAAATGATATCGCCCGTCGCCACCTGAAGACCGTTGTACACAGACTGGAATCTCTCTTCGCCGCCGGCCACAATCTCCGTCACCTTTGTGAAGTGATTCTCATCAACGATATTGTCTTTGACATAATCAATGTCATCTGCGCCAGTCACAAGAACAATCTCATCGACACCACTGTGCTCGAAAGCATTTAAGGTGTACCAGATAATCGCCTTGCCGTTTATCTCCATAAACTGCTTCTTCGTATTCTGTTTCATTCTGCTGCCCGTGCCTGCGGCAAGGACAATGGCAGTTACTTTATTCATATCTCTCACCTAGTTTCAGATTTGGAATCGCGTTCAAGTCTAGTCCGTGTGTGATTCCATTTTTATATTCATAGTAGGCTGCTGAACCTATCATCACTGCGTTGTCTGTGCAGAGGATTGGTGCTGGGCAATAAAACTTCACGCCTCGTTTCTCGCACTCTTCTTTCATCCTCTTGCGGAGCAATGTATTAGAAGCCACTCCTCCGGCGAGTGCAAACTTCTTGCTTCCAGTTTTTTCTAGAGCAAGCATCGCTCTCTCGACAAGTGTATCAACTACTGCTGCCTGGAATGACGCTGCCACATCTGCCTGATTGTAACTCTCACCTTTCATTTCCAAAGCGTTAAGTTCATTTAGCACTGCTGACTTCATTCCACTGAAACTGAAATCGTAAATGTTGTCTGTGACTTTCGCTCTTGGAAATTCGAAAGCATTTGGGTCGCCTTCCTGTGAAGCCTTGTCAATCTTCGGTCCACCTGGATAACCAAGCCCGATAGCTCTTGCTACTTTATCAAAAGCCTCTCCCGCTGCATCATCTCGTGTCCTTCCAAGTATCTTGTACTGACCATAATCTTCCACTACCACGAGATGCGTGTGTCCTCCGGACACAACGAGACATACAAACGGAGGCTCAAGATTTGGATCCTCCACAAAGTTTGCACATATGTGTCCCTCTATGTGATGAACTCCGATTAGTGGTATGTCTTTTGCGAAGGCAATGGCCTTAGCTTCAGCCACACCAACGAGAAGTGCACCGACCAAGCCTGGTCCGTAAGTGACGCCGATAGCGTCAATGTCATCTAGAGTGCAGTCTGCATCCGCGAGTGCCTTCTTGATTACATAGTTGATATTTTCAATATGCTTTCTCGATGCAATCTCAGGAACGACACCACCGTAGAGTGTGTGCAAATCTATCTGCGATGAAATGACATTCGACAAAACTTTTCGACCATCCGCAACTACGGCTGCCGCTGTCTCATCACATGAAGTCTCTATCGCAAGGATTTTGAATTCCTTCGCTTCCTCTTCCATATTTTGTTTTATTTCTTCAAGTAATTCTTCACTCATAATCTACTATTAAAAACTGCTCAGCTTTTCTGCCAAACTTATTATTCAGAGAATTTTAAATTCTTCTCCATTCCATCGCTACCGTATCTAGCATTTGGAAATACTTCCTGAACTTTTTCTATAAAATCTTTTGGTCTCAAAAGAAGTGGACTGTAATGTGTTAGCCACATTTCTTTTGGCTGTGCTTTCTTTGCAATCTCTGCGGCCTCAGAGAATGTCATATGCTTATACTCTTCCGCCTTGTCATCTCTATCATCTTCGCCGTACATTCCCTCACAGATAAATAGGTCTGCATCCGTTGCAGCTTCCACTATAGAATCTGTAGGTCTCGTGTCTGTCGCGTAAGTTACCTTCAAACCTTTTCTCTCTGGTCCCATCACCATGTCAGGTGTGTAAGTCTCGCCTGCGAATACTACATTCTCTCCGCTCTGCAATACACCCCACTCCTGCATTGGAATGCCAAGCGCCTCCGCCTCGTCAGCGTCGAACTTACCGGCTCTATCTATCTCAACTGTATATCCATAGCAAAGCATTCCGTGGTCAACTGCAAAAGACTTTATTCTAAAATCCTCAAACTCGAATGTCTGCTTATCATTTTCGATTTCAATAAACTCGATATCAAAAGGAACAGATGGTGTGATTATCATCAATGATTTCACTACCTTCTCCAATCCCCTTGGTCCAATCATAGTTATTGGCTCCTTGCGATCAGCATTGGCCATGGCCAACAATAGACCTGGAAGCCCACTGATATGATCCGCGTGAAAATGAGTAATGCAAATAACGTCGATAGGTTTAACAGGCCATCCCTTCTGCTTGATGGCAATCTGCGTACCCTCGCCGCAATCCACTAATATCGTTTTTCCATTGTACCTGCACATCATTGATGTCAGCCATCTTCTAGGAAGTGGCATCATTCCGCCTGTGCCAAGCAAACATACATCTAACATAATCTACCTCTTAACTGAGTTCGCGCAAATCCCTTTTCATGATTATCGCGTTCTCTTTAGGATTGTCATAATAGTCTGAGCGAATCCCGACCAACTCGAAATCAAACTTTCGATACAACTTAATCGCCGCCCAGTTACTCTCTCTTACTTCTAAAAAAACTGTGTCAGTCATTTTGTTTCTCAACTCATCAAGGAGTGCTTCCAACAGTTGTTGCGCGATACCCTCACGCTGTCTATCCTTTACAACTCCTATGGTGGCTACGTCCGCCTGACCGACTGAGTAATAGCTGCCGGCGTAGCCAATGATTTCATCTTCATCTTCCACTACGAGAAAAATCGTTCCAGAGTTTTTAAGAGCGTTCTTGTATGACTCCTCACTCCACGGTGAAGAAAAAAGTTGTCGCTCTATCGGCATAACTTCCTCTAAATCTTTTTCTCTCATCGGACGAATATCTATCATTTCTTTTTCTCTTTCAACTCGCGTTCTGCTTGTGATGCGCAAAGATAATCTGGCTTGTGTTCATCTGCCGTTTCAACCTTACCTTTTTTATAGTAGGTTTTCGCAAGCGCTGCAAGCGATGAAGCCTTCGCCATATTCATTGACGGTGGCGCGAACTTATGATCAAACTCTAGATGACCATCTATATACTCCTTGTGAGCGACGGCACCGTCACCTAAAAGAATAACTTCCTTTCCGATATCGTTTAACTTTTCAACGACTTCGTCAATCATCATAATACGCTGACTAAGTTTCGTTTCCATCGTAAACTCATCGAACTGGTAAATGCCCGTGTAAACTTGATTGCGTCTTGCATCCATCATCGGACATACGACACACTGCGACGTGTACATATTGTAAGCCATCGCATCTAGCGTCGGAACATTGATGATAGGAATGTCTAGCGCCAAAGCCAATCCCTTTGCCGTGGCCGAACCTATTCTAAGTCCCGTATACGAACCAGGGCCACCGGCAATGGCTATCGCATCGAGAGTTGATAGGTCAAGCTCCGTCGACTTCTTCATCTCATCAATCATAGGAAGGAGCGTCTGTGAATGAGTCCTTCCGTGATTAGTCGTATATTCAGCTATAAGTTTGTCGTCCTCCACGACAGCCACGGTGGCCACCATCGAAGAACTGTCAATCGCTAAAATCTTCATTGCTCTATCGTTATCTTTCTATACTCTGCGCCTTTCGCGAAATCTTTTTCTATAGTTATGTGCTTCGCCTCTTTCGGAATAATTTCTTCTATCTTAGAAGCCCACTCTATCAAGCAAACTCCCTCACTGAAAAAGTAATCCTCATATCCAATCTCAAACATCTCTTCAGAATCTCCGATGCGATACACATCAAAATGATACAACGACATTCCCTCGCCATCGTACTCTTGGATAATCGTAAAAGTTGGACTGCTCACCACATCATCGATACCCATGCCTTCGGCAAAGCCTTTCGTGAATACAGTCTTTCCGCAACCTAAATCGCCGTCGAGACAAACTATCTCGCCAGCTTTGGCCTTCTGGCCAAGTTCTTTTCCTAATTCAAATGTATCTTTTTCTGAAAAAGATTCGATTAGCATATTTCTCCTTAAAAATAGATAAAGGGTTGCATACAAATTATATACAACCCTTTTTTAAGTATCAAGTTTTTTGTAAATACTACTAAATGTGCTTCTTGATAAATTCACTCAATCTCTTGTAAACAAGTAGTGTTATAAAACTATCAATAAATCCCTTAATCAAATTGAAAGGAACTATTGAGTAGAGAACTAATGTCTTCTTGTCAGTGATCAGGTTACTAATTGCTTTACCTAGGCCAGCACACTGTACATCTCCAACACCATACATTGGAAGCATTACAAAGTAGTTCATCAAACCTCCAATAATTGCCATGCATACAATACTTACTGCAAGACCTACGATAGCTCCATGAACAGTTTTCTTGTATTTGTAGATTAAGCTTGCTGGAACTACAAATGCGCAACCGATTGCAAAGTTTGCCAACTCACCTACTCCACCTGTTCTTGTTATAAGCAAGTGAATTAAGTTTTTAACTAATTCCATCAGCACACCAGCAACAGGTCCTAAAATAAATGATCCAATCATTATTGGAATGTCACTCAAATCTAACTTATAGAACTCTGGTGCGATAAATGGCAATGGTACCTCTATAAAATAGAGGACAACACTAAGTGCTGTTATGACGCCCATCAACGCCAACTTTTTCGTTGTAAATAGTCTCTCTTTCATAATAAATCCTCCTCTTTGAGCTTGCGCTCTGTACTATTTATTAAAAAAGAAAAATTCTTCTTATCCTAAAGGATATAAAAAAGCCCCAGACTTCTCTGGGGCTTAAAACCATAGTTATCTTTCTTGTGCTTGCGCACAAAATACTAACCAGTCTTCTCTCATCCAGACTATACTGTCGGTTGTGGAATCTCACCACATCCTGCCCTAAGGCTCGCTGACTTATGCTTACGCAATCACAGCCGGTAGGGAATTTCACCCTGCCCCGAAGAATTTTTCAATTTTTACTATTTGATGAATGCATCGTAGATAGCTTTCATAGCGATGTCAAAATCTTCCTCTGCCACACCTACGATAATATTAAGCTCAGATGAGCCTTGGTCAATCATCTTAACATTGACTCTGGCATCCGCCAATGCCTTGAACAAAATACCAGCTGTACCTCTTGCACTCTTCATTCCGCGACCTACTACTGTGATAAGTGCCAAGTCGTTTTCAATGTAGAGTTGATCAGGATGTACTCTAGACTTAATCTCGTCCATGATTTCATTCTCATGGCCTTTGAGATTGTCAGACTGGATTACGACACTCATTGTGTCAACGCCAGATGGCATATGCTCGAAACTCACTTCACTCTTTTCGAGAGCACGAAGCACGTTTCTGCCGAAGCCAACCTCGCTATTCATCTTGTCCTTCTCGATATTGATTACGGACATTCCTCGCTTACCTGCGATACCCGTAATAATATATTCACTCTTCTCTGCTGTGTCAGAGACAATCATTGTTCCAGGATCATCTGGAATATTTGTATTTCTAATGTTGATAGGAATGCCTGCAGATCTAACTGGGAAGATGGCATCTTCGTGGAGAACGCCCGCGCCCATGTAAGCAAGCTCTCGAAGCTCTGTGTAAGTGATAGTCTTGATAGGCTTAGAATCCTTTATCACTCTAGGATCAGCTATCATGAAACCGCTCACGTCTGTCCAGTTCTCGTAGAGATCAGCGTGACATGCACGAGCCACTATCGAGCCAGTAATATCCGAACCACCTCTTGAGAATGTCTTGATAGTTCCGTTAGGCATTGATCCATAAAAACCTGGGATGACAGCTTTGCCTTCCATATTTTCTAACTTAGGACGGAGTTTTGACTTTGTCTTCTCCCAATCAAACTCGCCTCTGTCGTTAAAGAAAATATATTTTGCTGCATCGATAAAATCGAATCCCAAATATTTCGCAAGAATCTTACTATTCAAATACTCACCGCGGCTGGCTGCGTAATCTCTTCCGGCCATAGCAAAGAAAGACGACTTAATCTTCTCGAAATCTTCGTCCAGAGAAAGGTCGATACCAAGATCATTGATAATGCCATTGTATCTCTCCTTCACTTTTGCAAAGTTCTCATCGAAGTCCTCGTCTTCGATAGCCTTCTCGTAGCAGTCATAGAGCATATCTGTCACTTTGATGTCATCTGCACTTCTCTTTCCAGGTGCTGACGCAACGATAAAGCGACGTTCATCATCTGCCTCGATGATATTCTTAACTTTTTTAAACTGGTTGGCGTCCGCCAATGAGCTTCCACCAAACTTTGCAACTTTAATTGCCATATCTGAAATATCCTCTCTTAGTCTTCCATTCTAATGCGAGTGATTGTCTTGCCGAAGGCAAGCTCTTTCTCTGAAAACTCTTCCTCTGTCAGTTTAGCTGTGACAAATCCAAGTTCACCGTCTACATTCGCATCGATGTATGTGACATAACCAAATACTTCCTCTATTTCTTCTTTAGATGCTGTAGTTCTCAAGAAGAATTTTTTCTTAGATTGTGAAAAATCAGCAAGCTGATACTCTTCCTCGTTCCAAATAACTGTAGTTGATACATTCAAGTGACGAATACAGTCTACAACGTCAGACACAACCGCACTGGCTGTTGGAAGTTTGCCTGCGCCACTTCCGATAAACACTAAGTCGCCCACCATATTACCCTTTATAAGGATACCGTTTACAACATCGTTTACGTTGTAGAGTGGATGATCCTTTGCGATAAGTCTAGGTGAAACGCTGGCAACATATCCGTCACCCTCATTCTTGAACTTTGCGATGAGTTTGATAGATCTATCCATTGCCTTGGCATACTTAAAGTCTGTCGCTGTGATGTTCGTGATGCCTTCTGTGTAAATCTTCTCGAAGTCTACAGTTTTTTCTGTGGCAAGTGATGCGAGAATCGCAATCTTTCTAACTGCGTCGTATCCTTCCACATCTGCTGAAGGGTCGCGCTCTGCATAACCGAGCTCCTGAGCCTCTTTCAAGACTTCCTCGAAATCAGCACCCTCTCTAGCCATCTTTGTCATTATATAGTTAGTAGTACCATTCATGATACCTTCAATTTCCTGAATTGCATCTGCTGTGATATGCATATTAAGCGGTCTGATAATAGGAATTCCGCCACCAACTGCTGCCTCAAATAGGAAGTTTCTGTTATGCGATTCCGCAATGTTAACAAGCTCCGCACCATACTTGGCCACAAGTTCCTTGTTCGAAGTACATGCACTCTTGCCTGCCTCCAAAGCGCTCTTAACAAACTCGTAGGCTGGGTGAAGTCCACCCATAACTTCTACGACTACTTCCACTTCTGGGTCATTTAATATCACATCATAATCGTGAACTAACACATTCTCACAAGGGTCGCCAGGGAAATCACGCAAATCAAGCACGTATTTCACCTCAACCTCGTTGTCAGTTTTCTCATTGATGATGTCTTTATTCTCTTTTATGATCTCGAATACGCCAGATCCAACTGTTCCGTATCCTAAAATTGCTACTTTAATCATAAATAGTCTCCTTATTTCGCATTCCTAATAAATTTACCAAAAAAATAGTACAATATCAACCAATGATTGTTATTTTATTAACAAAATAGGTGTTTCTACCAATAAAATCCTCTATTTCTGCTATTTAAGTCTTATATACAAAAATAAGTCCCTAGATTAAGGGACTTATTTTATTCATGAATCCATTTCAAGTACTCATTTATAAATGGATCTAAATATCCATCTAATACCTTATTTACATCGGCAACCTCACAGTTAGTTCTATGGTCCTTTGCCATCGTATATGGCTGAAGCACATATGAACGGATTTGGTTTCCCCAACCTATCTCTGTAACTTCACCACGAATATCATCTCGCTTTGCCGCCTCTTCCTCTTTTTTCTTCAAGAAAAGTTGAGACTTCAGCATTCTCATTGCCTGCTCTTTGTTCTGTGTCTGTGAACGTTGATTCTGACACTGAACTACTATACCTGTCGGAATATGAGTAATACGAATAGCAGATGATGTCTTATTTACATGCTGTCCGCCTGCTCCACTCGCTCTGTAAGTATCCACTCTTATATCATCATCGTTGATTTCAATATCCAAGTCTTCTTCAATCTCTGGCATTACCTCTACAGATGTAAAGGAAGTCTGTCTCTTGCCCTGGGCATTAAAAGGAGAAATCCTTACCAGTCTGTGAACACCCGTCTCAGACTTGAGATACCCATAAGCGTTCGTGCCCTTAACCATAAATGTTATCGACTTAATTCCAGCCTCGTCGCCATCTAAGAAATCAATCACTTCATGGCTGAAGCCATGCGACTCCGCATACCTTGTATACATTCTGTAGAGCATACTAGCCCAATCACATGATTCAGTTCCACCGGCGCCTGCGTTAATCTTTATAACCGCATCGTTTTCATCATATTCATCAGATAAAAGCGCTGAAATCTTTACCCGCTCAAACTCTGCAATAAACGAATCCAACAATTCTTTCAACTCGTCTGAACTGACGGCATCTTCATCTTCCTCTGCCATCTCGATCATAACGCCGACTTCGTCGAACTGATCTTGTAAGTCTTTAATCTCCGAGAGATTTTTCTTTAAAGTGTTGGCTTCTTTAACAATCTTTTGAGACTCCTGAGGATTGTCCCAAAAGTCTGGTTTTTCCATAATCACTTCAAGTTCAGAAATCTTCTTTTCTGTCTCTTCTATATGAAATGACTGCGCCAACTCTTCGAGTCTAGGCTTATAACTATTTAGTTCCTGCTTATACTGCTCTAACTCTATCATTGAACTTAGGCATTTCTGCCACAACAATTCTTATATTTCTTTCCACTTCCACATGGACATGGATCGTTAGGATAAACCTTAGCCGACTCGCGTGTCTTTGGCTTGTGAACTTCGTCGCTACCGTCTTTGTTAGTTCCAGTAACCTCTGCCACTTCCTCACGCTCAACTGTCTGTTCAACCTGAATGTGGAACAATGTCTTAACTGTCTCTTCTTTGATAGCATCAATCATAAATGAGAACATCTGGAAACCTTGAATCTTGTACTCAACTGCAGGATCCTTTTGGCCGTAGGCCATAAGTCCAACACCCTGTTTCAACTGCTCTAAGTCATCCAAGTGATCCATCCACTTCTGATCGATAACACGAAGAAGAACGATACGCTCTAACTCACGAATGTGTTCTGGCTCTGGGAATTCACTCTCCTTAGCCTCGTAAGCCTTAATCGAACCTTCCTTTAAGAGTTGCTTAAACTCATCCTTTGAAAGTTGGTTGAGATCTTCTTCCTTCACATCCAGTTTCAATGGAATGATATCGAAGAGTGCCTGGTTGAGTCCACTCATATCCCACTCACCTGCAGGACCTTCGCCACAATATCTATCTACGATAGACTCTACAACCTCGTTAATCATCTTAACGATAGAATCTCTCATGTTCTCGCCATCAAGAACTCTCGCTCTCTCAGCATATATAATCTCTCGCTGGTCATTGTTAACCTTATCGTAATCCATAAGGTTCTTTCTGATACCAAAGTTGTTACCCTCTATCTTCTTCTGGGCTCTCTCTATTGTCTTCGACAATGAAGCATGGTGAATCTCCTCGTTCTCAGGAACTCGAAGTGCATTGAACACTGCGATGAGTCTCTCAGAACCGAAGAGTCGCATTACATCATCCTCAAGTGAGATGAAGAACTTGGACTCACCGACGTCACCTTGACGACCAGAACGTCCACGCAACTGGTTATCAATACGTCTAGACTCATGCCTCTCTGTACCGACGATTTTCAAACCGCCTGCCTTTTTGGCTTCTTCATCAAGTTTAATATCAGTACCACGACCGGCCATGTTAGTAGCGATAGTAACAGCACCGTGAATACCTGCATCTGCTACGATCTGAGCCTCCATCTCGTGGAACTTAGCATTCAACACGTTGTGAGGGATGCCTCTCTTCTTCAAGAGTGAACTAATCTCCTCCGATGAATCGATATTGATGGTACCAACCAATACTGGCTGACCCTTCTCATGAGATTTTACAATCTCCTCTATTACAGCGTGTAGTTTTTCTTTCTTTGATTTGAACACGGCGTCTTCGTGATCGATACGAGCGATAGGCTCATTCGTAGGAATCTCGACAACGTCCATGCTATAGATATCTCTAAACTCCTTCTCCTCTGTGAGAGCTGTACCTGTCATACCGGCTTTCTTCTCATACTTGTTGAAGAAGTTCTGGAATGTAATAGTCGCAAGTGTCTTGCTTTCTCTGTTAACCTTTACATGCTCCTTAGCCTCGATAGCCTGGTGAAGTCCATCAGAATATCTACGACCTGGCATAATACGTCCTGTAAACTCGTCGACGATAAGTACTTCATCATCTTTTACTACGTAGTCCTGATCTCTGTGCATTAAATTATGTGCACGGAGTGCAAGAATAACGTTATGCTGAAGTTCAAGGTTTTCAGCGTCAGCGTAGTTATCAATATGGAAGAATCTCTCAACCTTCTTGATACCTTCCTGTGTAAGAGTGACAATCTTGTCCTTTTCATTTACTAAGAAGTCACCATCTTCCTCGATGTCGACACCCATGATAGCATCCATCTTTGAGAGTTCAGGTGAAGCTGTACCTTTCTCCATCTGACGTGCAAGAATATCACACATCTCATACAACTTAGTAGACTTTCCGCTTGATCCAGAAATGATAAGAGGTGTACGTGCCTCGTCAATCAAAACTGAATCGACCTCGTCGATAATACAGTAGTGAAGTCCACGCTGAACTAACTGCTCTTTGTAAACCACCATGTTATCTCTCAAGTAATCGAAACCTAATTCGTTGTTCGTGATATATGTGATGTCGCAATTGTAAGCTTCTCTCTTTTCCTCTGGCTCCATCTCAGCTAATACACAGCCAACTGTAAGTCCTAGGAATCTATGAACCTGACCCATCCACTCAGCATCTCGGTTAGCAAGGTATTCATTGACCGTTACGATATGAACACCTTCGCCTGCTAAGGCATTAAGATATGCTGGGAGCAAACAAGTCTGTGTTTTACCTTCACCAGTCTTCATCTCTGCGATACGACCTTCGTGAAGAATAATACCACCTTGAATCTGACAAGGATAATGCTCTGTTCCAAGCACTCTTCTCGTCGCCTCTCTAACAAGTGCATAAGCTTCTGGCATCAACTCCTCAAGAGTTTCGCCGTCTTTATATCTCTGCTTAAACTCCTCAGTCTTCTCCTTCATCTGCTCATCAGATAGTTTCTCCATCTCTGGCTTCAACGCAAGGACAGCCTCCAGAGTTTTCTTATGTCTTTTTAACTCACGCTCACTGTGCGTGCCTATAATACTTGTGACTATACTCATCTCGTTCTCCTTTGTGCCTTCGGCAACATATTTGTGCACATATTCTCTGTGCATTCTAAAATATAATAGCACTTAGCCATTTCAAACACAATTAAATGCGTGAAAACTAATTGTTAAATATATATGAACGATAATCACATATTTAACCTAAAAAAAGCGGAGGCTTTCGCCTCCGCTTTCACTTTATAGGATGAGTTACTATGCTAACTCTGGTTCAATCAGTCCATATGTATTTTCATATCTCTTATATACTACATTAACACGATTGGTCTCTGAGTTTAGGAATACGAAAAAATTATGTCCTAACATATCCATCTGTTCACAAGCTTCTTCCGGATCCATAGGCTCTACAGTGAACTTTTTCATTCTGACGATTTCGATTTCATCATCATAGTAATCTTCATACTCGTCCATAAAGTCATCTGCAAAGATCTCTCTACGAGATTTCTTTCTGTCAATCAACTTATTCTTGTATCTAACAAGTTGTCGAATGATAGTTTCCTGTGCCATATCAATCGCTGCATAGAGATCTTCGCTCGTCTCTTCTGCTCGGATTATATGACCCTTCATAGGGAAAGTAATCTCTACCTTCTGTTCGTTCTTGCGAACACTCAGTGTGACATCAACTTTTGTATCTGGGTCAATGTACTTATCAAGCTTCTTTAGTTTATCTTCCAACTGACCTTTGATACGCTCCGTTACTTCAATGTTCTTACCATAAATAATAAGTTTCATAGTGTCACATCCTTTCTGTTTAATTGTAATTATATTATATCATAATAAAAATAGATTTTGCATATTGAGTTTTGCAATGCAAAACTCAAGCACAAAAAAAGACGCCAGCCACAAAGGACTGACGCCTCAATTTCAAAAATTATAATTAGATAATACGTCTAGCACAGCATGGTGATCCCATACCAGAGATGATAATACCTGTCTCCTCTGTAGACGCGTGGATGATAGATCCACCACCAATGTAGATAGCTACGTGGCTGATTCCTCCGCCGTAATCGTAGAATAGTAAGTCACCCTTCTTGAGGCTTCCCATAGATACTGCTCTACCATTGTTAGCCTGCGCATAAGATGTTCTGTTAAGTGAATATCCGAAGTGCGCGTATACTGACATTGTAAATCCTGAACAGTCTGTTCCGCCTGTAAGTGAACTTCCACCATATACATATGGGTTTCCTAAGAATCTCTTAGCGTAAGCTACAATCTTAGCACCTGTTCCGCTACCCTCTGATGAGTCGCTATATGAACTTGAGCTACTTGAGCTTGATGATGATGAACCTGAGTTTGAGCTTGCACTAGAATCGTCTTCGCTCTGAGCCTTTGCACGAGCCTTAGCTCTACGCTCAGCTGCCTCAGCTGCCTTACGTTCCTGCTCAGCCTTGATAGCTGCCTTCTCTTCGGCAATAGTAACGCCTGTTTCCATATCTACATCTGTCTTAACATAGTCTGTAGATACCCAACCATTGACGCCGTCACCAATCTTAATCTTGGCCCACTTGCCATCATCACTTACTTTCTTTATTACATAGTTCTCTTCATTGTAAACGTTAGTTACAACGTCTGAACCAGTGTTAGCCTTTTCTCTTACGTGGATACCTGTATCCTTGATAGTAGCGATTACATATCCGTTATCAAATGCCTCAGCCTTAGCTGCTGCACCTGTTACTAGAAACTCGCCCTTAACGTATCCTACACAGTTTCCAGACTTAATCTTATACCAACCGTTAGATGTAGTCTTAAGAAGTGTTGCACCACAGTTGTTGTAGATCTTTCCTTCAACCTTTGATTTAGTAGAAGCACTCTTACGTACACGTACGTAGTCATCCTTTCCACCCTTTACCTTTGCAATAGCAATGTTTGCAAACTTATCATTACTATTTGCGGCACTTTTATTTGTTGTTTTTACTGCTACTGATGCTTCTGATGGAAGCATTCCTGAAATTCCACTGTCTGATCCATTGCTAGCTACATAATTTCCAATAGCCTCTGCTGCGCCTGCACTAGGAATCTCTGTGTCAAGCTCTGCAGCTGATGCTGGAGCCATACTCGTCATAGCGAGTACTGTTGTGAAAGCTAAACAAGCAATCTTCTTTGAAAGTTCGCGTATCATAAAAATAATCTCCTTTAGTTGTAACTGCTTCTCTTCTTAAAATGTTACAAACTTGTTACAATTATAACACCAAAACCCGTTTTGTCAACTTTTTTTTCGATTTTTTTATAATTTTATGTAAATTGATAATTGTTATATGTGGATTTTCGCCCGTATTTATGGTATTTTATAGGTATTGAAAAGGAGATTATTTTATGGATAAATATGCTATTATAACGGGAATTTCGGGTGATATAGGCATAAAAATAGCCGAAACACTGGATAAAACAGGCTATTCTATCATTGGTGGTTACCATAACAACAAAGAATCTATTCAGAAATTGCAGAATACTTTACATAACACCTGTTATTTCTTTAAATATGACTTTTCCGACCCTACTTCGGCTGATAAGTTTATTGACGAAGTCACAAATTTGGGTGTAAATGTTGAGATTCTTATAAATAATGCTGGCATTTCAAAGGTTGGGATGCTTCAAGATCTCACAGTTGAGGATTGGGAAGCTATGTGGCATGTGAATGTGACCAGCGCGCTGTTTATGTCGAAGGGTGCTATTCCACTCTTTTTAAAGGGTGGCACGGGCCATATAATTAACATTTCATCTGTTTGGGGTGAGCGCGGCGCTTCGTGTGAAGTGGGCTACTCTGCTACCAAGGGCGCGCTCAATGCTTTCACGAAGGCCCTCGCCAAAGAGCTCGCACCTTCAAACATCCAGGTGAACGCTTTAAGTCTTGGTTATATAAATACGAAGATGAATGCTCATCTATCAGATACGGAAGTTCAGGAGATAGTCGATGAAATTCCAGCCGGACGCATCGGCACTTGCGAAGATGTGGCCGATGCTGTGGTTGGATTGATAAATGCTGGTAAGTATATTACTGGACAGATTATCGGCATAGACGGTGGATGGCAAATATAATTACTATATATAAGAAAAGACTTGATACCGATTTGGCATCAAGTCTTTTTTGTTATTTATTATCCAAGTATTCCATATCTTCTTTTTCTATCTCAAACTCTACCTTTGCATTCGCAATGATTCTTTCTTGGTGAGTCGACTTTGGTATTGCCACGCATCCTTTTTGGATGACATATCTGATACAGATTTGCGGAATGGTCGCATTATACTTTTCTGCCAGTTTAGCCACATACTCATCTTCTACTAATCCGCCAGTAGCTAGTGGTGAATAAGCCATAATGATTATGTTGTGCGCATCGCAATATTTCTTAGTCTCTTCCTGAGTATGTCCCACATGGAAATTAATCTGGTTTACCATTGGCATTATGTTTCCTGCTTCAACGATAGACTCTATATGTCCAGGCTCAAAGTTAGATACTCCAATAGCCCTCGCTTTTCCACTTGCATAGATTTCCTCGAACGCTTTCCAAGATTCGATGTTACCCTCTGTGCAATCCATACCAATCTTGTCCCAAGGCCATGGCGCATGAATCAAATAAAGATCCACGTAATCCAATCCCAACTTTTCTAGAGATTTATTGAACTTTTCATGTGCGATATCGTAACCCTTGAACTCCGCTGGGAGTTTTGTCGTAACAAAAATTTCCTCTCGTGGAATCTTACTATCTCTGATAGCCTGTCCAACGCTTTCTTCATTGCCGTAGGCAGCCGCAGTATCAATATGGCGATAGCCCGCCTCGAGCGCCCACTTAACTGAATTGTACGCTGCATCTCCATCTGGTGTCTGCCAAGTCCCAAGCCCAAGTTTTGGAATCTCCACATTATTCATTAATGTATAAGTTTCATCAAAGATCATAATAACCTCCTAAATTTTTAATCACCATTTAGCACGAACACCGAATGCCTACTAGTCACAAACATCGTGTTCTTATTCTTTCCACCGAATCTAATCGAAGTTGGTCGCTCAGGCGTGTGAATCAAGTCGACCAGTTTTCCATTTTGATAAACTCCTATATCGTCGCCGCCGACATACAGATAGTCGTTGTGCCTAACTGCACAGTAGTCTCCGTCGTTCGCTTCAACTTTAGGCTTCTTCAAAAGCCCCTTCCTATTCACCTCAAAACTGACCGCTCGCTTGTACATCTCGTCCACCGTGTAAACTCTCTTGCCAGGTTTGCCCTTGGCAAGGCTAGTCGCACGCATAAGATCATAGTACTGTGGAATAATAGTTTCACCGTCAGGTGCGATGTATGCTTTCTCCGGTTTATATTGCGAAACATCCATAAAGTCCGAGCCATCTCTAAACCTGTTTCCTGGAACGAAAACTCTCGTAGGTTTAATCTTGCCTACGGCAATCTCCTCAAGTGGCTTGATATGGTTTTCTTCTATAGTAAATGCCACAAGTTTCTGAGTCGGATCGTACCAGAACGAGTACGAAGTTCCATAAGCATCCGGTGGCAAATGTTTCGGCTCCATATGGCGAGGCACAATCCCAGGATTAATCATCTCAGTGTACTCGCCAATCACAAGTATATTGTCATCTGTATCAAACGCTATCGAGTTAATCTTATATGGCGACTCGAAGAATAGTTCTAACTTCAAAGTCTGCGCATTGATTCGATAGATTCGCTTATCAAGGTTGTCAAGGAAATAGAAGTTGCCTTTTCCGTCGCATTGTGCTCCGTCCGCAAATCTAAATCCTGTGGCCACTTTCTCCACCACTTCTCTGTCTTCCAGTTCACCTTCACCCGTCACTTCTAACATTGCGGCCTGCCAAGGTCGCACCTCTACGCCAGTACTCATATCAATCAGGAAATTCTCAGTCTCATATTTCGTCTGCGTGAAGTTATGCACGTTGTAGAAGCGAATATTTTTCGAATGATAAACCTTCGCACAATACGGATGAACCGTGTTTACGAAAATCGTCGAGAAGCAGTAAACTGTGCCAAAGGCAATGTTCTTCGAATCCACCACTTCTATCGCAACCGAATACTCACTCTCTCCCATTTCCTCCTCGAACTGAAGTCCGTAGAATTTTATGTTAGATGCATTTCTGATTCGAAGCTCACAACGAGCATGATGCTCAATCGAAATGCAGTATAGTTTCATAGGTGTATCTGTATCTCTGATTTCTATACCTGCTGATGCGTATGGACTCGCGCTCCAAATATTCTTTAGCACTCCCCCACCGCCATCACAGACTATTATGCTTGGATATTGTTTATCCCACTTTTTGTGAGGGTCTTTGTCGGTGAGCCTAGCTGGACCATACGGATTTACAAAATTGCCGGTGCCCTTTTCAAGGTCGCCGTGACCTCCCCAAATTTTCAAATCATCAACAAGCCCATCTTCACAAATCCACTTCAGGGCACAGGCACGAGGATTAGTTCCCCCTGCGTCTATTGCCATCGAATGAATAATGTTTCCTGACCTTCCACTCTCGATCACTGGTATCGCATCGCCGAATCCCTGGAACCTCTCCGTCTGCTCCGCAAGGATAATTCTAGTCGAGCCTGGATGGAGCCCAATGAACGAAGTGTTATCCTTCATCTTGATCGTATCCGTCACTATGTAATCGCCCTGTGGGAAGTAGATAGTCTCATACTGCTCTATCGCCTCCTGCAGTGCCTTAGTATCATCGGTCTTGCCATCACCTTTGAGGCCTATGTCCTTCGCATTCACCCAAGTCGCACTGTCAGGGAGTTGTCTGAAGTCAGATTTAACGACATCCCAATCAATATCCATAGGAATGCGATAGATATGATCGTGCATCTTCTTGTCTGGATACTTATCAGTTGCAACGATACCATGTGTATATTTCTTTATAAGAATCTGATTATCCTCGTTAGGGATAAACTTGTTCGTGTCTTTGTACTGCGCGATAGTCTCAACAGACTTCGCATAAATGTTAAGCAAGTTCACTTGAGTTAGAGAATTGTTTTCGAGCGCCATATCGATTAGGCAGTTCATATTTTCGAAAATGCAATCTTCCATAAATACTTTTTCGAAATAGCCCTCATCTACATCCAAAAACTTCGGCGCATTATCTGCGTAAGTGTGTGTGATGTTGAAACCCACTTCGTGACTTCTGATACAAGCCTTAGTCTGTCCACTAAATCTACAATCGGACATTACAAAAGGCCATCCCGGTGAACACTTACAACTAACGATTCCGTACTCGCCACCGATGAAATCTATATCCTGAATCTCATTTCCGACATCCCACAAACCTGCTGCGCCAGAATTGACATCCAACTCACAATGCTTAATCGTAGAGTTCTGCGCATAGTGGCATCTGATAGCCACAGCATTTCCGTTGCCTTCGCCAAGGCTCAGGTCAATGTTTATAAGACCACTATAGAATGTACCAGGATTGGCGTCAGCCACATGGTCGTCATCTTCATAACCATTTACAAACCAAAGAAGAGGCTTGTATGGTATTTTTTTCTTTGTTTTGAATGCTTCTGTGTTATCTGCAAGAACAAACTTAGGCCTATTCTCGCCATAGCCGATGAGGCGCACGGCTTTTGGAATGTAAATCGTACGGCTAAGCATGTATGTTCCTTCAGGTATAAAAAGAACGCCAAAACCATAAGTGTTAACCACCTGGTCTATGGCGTTTTGCAATTCTTCTGACACATCAACAAGCCCATCTGTCTGTGGGGGCATCGTGAAATATATCGCATTTGGATCCGAGACTTTCTCTCTGATTACTGAACGTGACATATAATCCTCTTTTTCGGTGGAGCCTTACTCCAACCATCCGAACTCATCTAGTGAAATTATAACACACTTTCAGCAAAGATTAATACAATGTTTCGACTGGAGTTTTTGGGCAAATAAAAATACCAGCCAAGAAATCTCAGCCAGTATTATTATTCTGCACTAAAGTCTAGCTCTAGTGTCTGATATGATATGTTGATTGTACGACCTCCCCCCTAGGTATGGTACAGTCAACGTTCCCTACGCGTTAAATGATACTACTCTTCAAGGGATTTCGTAAGGTCCCAAAATTTAGTTTTAGTGTCTATTTTTCATATAAAAATAGAACAAACCAAATACTATTCGTACTTGGAGCCGTTCTTTGTTTTTATCTACTGAAAGGATCATCTTAGAAACGCCCCACTGACATTAAGGGCATCGATTTTTCCCCTCGCGATAACTGTTTTGTTAGTGTTAACCACCTATTACTCGCTCTGAAAGACCTTTTCTATCCACTAAAAGTATGGAGTCGATAGTAATTCAACTTCGATTTTCTCATTTTCGGCGTTTTTTCTAGTATGGAGTCGATAGTAATTCAATAGAGTCGATAGTAATTTAGATTAACAGGCTTCTTTTTGCCAGAAAGCTTTTCCTCAAGC
>JAFQXO010000001.1 GCA_017406925.1 Eubacterium sp. | reverse complement strand
CGTTTGAATAAAAAGATTAAAAAGCAGGATCATAAAGATTGGATGAAGAAGGTTGAGGAAATGAAAGCGAAGTATCCGCTTGTACTCGACAAGAGTAAACTTACAGGTCCAGCAATTATTGATTCTGTTTATAACATCACAAAGGGCGATGCAATTATCACTACAGACGTAGGACAGCATCAGATGTGGGCAGCACAGTTCTACACATATAGGGACCCTCGCCAGTTCATCACTTCAGGTGGTTTAGGAACGATGGGCTACGGTGTAGGCGCATGTATCGGCTCTAAGATGGGTAACAAAAATAAGACATGTATTAACATCGCAGGTGATGGATGTTTCAGAATGAACATGAACGAGATTGCGACAGCAACTAGATATAATATTCCTATCATTCAGATAGTAATCAACAACCACGTGCTTGGAATGGTACGTCAATGGCAGACATTGTTCTACGAAGAGAGATATTCACACACTGTTCTCGATGATCAGGTTGACTTCGTCAAAATCTCAGAAGGTCTTGGAGCGAAGGCTTACAAGATTGAGACAGTTGAAGATTTTGAGAGAGCGCTCAAGGAAGCTATTGAACTTGACATTCCTTGTGTACTAGACTGTCACATACATCAAGATGACAAGGTATTCCCAATGGTTGCAGCGGGAGCACCAATCACAGATACATTTTCAGAGGAGGATCTATAATGAGTAGAGTTTACAATTTTTCGGCAGGACCTGCAGTTTTGCCAGAGGAAGTATTAAGAGAAGCAGCTGATGAGATGCTAGATTATAAGGGAACTGGTATGGGCGTAATGGAGATGAGCCATCGTTCAGCAGCATTCCAACAGATTATCGATGAGGCAGAGGCCGACATTCGCGATCTATATGGTATCCCTGATAACTATAAAGTACTTTTCCTTCAGGGTGGTGCTTCACAGCAATTTGCAGCTATTCCAATGAATCTTAGAAAGAATGGAAAAGCAGCATATATCGTAACAGGTCAGTGGGCAAAGAAAGCCGCTGCTGAGGCTGAAAAGTTTATCGAAGTAGATAGAGTGGCTTCATCAGATGATAAGACATTCTCATACATTCCAGATTGTAGTGACCTCGACATCCCTGAGGATGCAGACTATGTATATATCTGTGAGAACAATACAATTTACGGAACAAAGTATCACACACTTCCTAACACAAAGGGACATACTTTGGTAGCTGACGTTTCATCATGTTTCCTATCAGAGCCAATCGATGTTGAGAAGTATGGTGTAATTTACGGTGGTGCTCAGAAGAATATCGGGCCAGCCGGTGTAACTATTGTAATCATTCGTGAAGATTTGATTCCACAGGAAGTAGACAAGAGTATTCCTACAATGCTTGCATACAAGACACAGGCAGACGCAGGATCTCTTTACAATACACCTCCTTGCTATGGCATCTATATTTGTGGCAAGGTATTCAAGTGGATTAAGAAGATGGGCGGCCTTACAGCAATGAATGAACTCAACGAGAAAAAGGCCAAGATTCTTTACGATTACTTGGATGAAAGTGAAATGTTCAAGGGTACAGTAGTGAAGGAAGACCGTTCACTTATGAATGTTCCATTCGTTACTGGCGATGAAGAACTCGATGCTAAATTTGTGGCTGAAGCCAAGGAAGCAGGTTTTGAGAACCTTAAGGGTCACAGAACAGTTGGCGGTATGAGAGCCAGCATCTACAATGCTATGCCAATCGAGGGTGTAGAAGCATTAGTAGAATTTATGAAGAAGTTTGAGAAGGAGAATGCATAATGATTAAATATAATTGCTTAAACCCTATATCACCTGTTGGACTAGGTCAGTTTACAGATGATTATGCACAGACAGATGATTTCAACGAGGCAGACGTTGCGCTCGTACGTAGTGCACAGATGCACGAACTAGATTTGCCAGAGAGCATGATTGCGGTAGCACGTGCTGGCGCTGGCGTAAATAATATTCCACTAGACAAGTGCGCTGATAAAGGTATCGTAGTTTTTAACACGCCAGGCGCCAATGCCAACGGTGTAAAGGAACTTGTTATCTGCGGAATGCTTCTCGCATGCCGTGACATTATCGGTGGTAACAAATGGGTGGAAGACAACAAGTCTGACGAGAACATCAACAAGTCAATGGAGAAGGCTAAGAAGAGTTTTGCCGGCGGAGAGATTAAAGGCAAAAGACTTGGAGTTATTGGCCTTGGTGCCATCGGTGGTTTAGTAGCAAACGCTGCTGTTGGTTTAGGCATGGATGTTTACGGTGTAGATCCATTCCTCTCTGAGGAAGCTGCAAAGAAACTTGACCCTGCGGTTAAGATTGTAGATTCTAATGAAGAGATTTATAAAACATGTAACTTCATTTCAGTTCACGTGCCACTTCTTGATGACACAAAAGAAATGATTAATAAAGATACTATCGCAATGATGCCAGATGGCGTTGTAGTTTTAAATTATGCTAGAGATCTTCTGGTAAACGATGAAGATATGGCTGAGGCTCTTGCCTCCGGCAAAGTTAAGAACTATGTGACTGATTTCCCTAATGCAAAGAGTGCAAATATGGATGGCGTAATCGCTTTCCCACATCTCGGAGCATCTACGGCAGAGTCTGAAGAAAATTGCGCAGCAATGGCAGTTAGTCAGATTATGAATTTCGTAGAAAACGGAAACATCATTAATTCAGTTAACTATCCACGTATAGATAAGGGAGAGGCTGAGAACGCTCGTATTACAGTTGCTTTTAAGGGTGATGTTTCTATTGATGATATCAAGTCTGCAACTGGAACAGATGATGTAGCTTGTGAGAATCGTGGAGACTTTGGATATGCTATCTTGGATGCAGATTTATTTAGCGATGACCAGATTAGCGCAGTTGAGAACATGGACGGAGTTTTAAAGGTAAGAGTAGTTAAATAAGAATTAGATAAGATTAAAAGGGCTGTCGAAAGATAGCCCTTTTGTTGTATAATTATAAGAGTGGAACAATTGTTAGTCTGAAAGGATAATAATGGTTAATATGGCAGCGATAAAATTTGAAGAAATAAATATCAAGGAAATGTTTGGTGGATTTATAGATAAGTCTACAGACATCGGTCTTAACTTTTTTACTAAACTATTGATTGGAATTGCAATTTTAATTGTAGGACTAATCTTAATTAAACTTGCAAGAAAAGCAGTAGCAAAAATACTTGGAAGAAAAAAGGTTGATCCTATTGTCACAAAGTTTTTGGACTCTGTAGTAAGAGTTGTAGGTTGGCTTTTGATAATAGGTGCAGTGCTTTCATCCGTTGGCGTAGCCACAGCATCTATAATGGCTGTTTTGGGAACGGCTGGATTATCATTGGGACTTGCTATGCAAGGAGCATTAAAGAACTTTGCAGGTGGCGTTTTGATAATGATACGTCGTCCGTTTAAGGTGAATGACTACGTCAAGGTTCAAGAGGCTGAAGGAACAGTCTTAAAAATGGATGTCATCTATACGACACTAACTACTTTGGACAATAAAGCGGTAAGAATTCCTAACGGTGTTTTGATGGATAGTATTATAACTAACTATACTAGACTGGATACTCGTAGAGTTGATATTCCGATCGGGATTCATTATGACGATAATATAAAATTAGCAAAGGAACTTGCACAGAATATTATGGAGAAGTGTGAGTACAAAATCGATGAGCCTGAGAGTATGGTGGTTGTAAAAGAACTTGCTGACAGTAGTGTTACACTTGAAGTTAGAATGTGGGTTAACACTCCAGATTATTGGGATGCGAAGTTTGAGTTAAATGAACAAATCAAAGAAGCCTATGATGCGAATGGCATTACAATAGCTTACAATCAGTTGGATGTTCATTTGGTTAATAATGATGATTAAAATATATTAATGAAAAGATTAGCACTATTATCAATAAGTTTAATAATGGTTTTGGGATTAGTGGGTTGTAGTGACTCTTCTTATTTGAATGAGGAAACTACAACTCATTCTTTATATTCTGAAGAAACTGAAACAGAAGATTTCTGGGATTGGGATGATGAAACTGAAGAAATAGAAACAGAAGAAGAAACAACGCAAACTCTATCTGAGACTAAAACCACAACAAAGGCTAAGAAAACCAAGAAACTTAAGCTATCAAATATCCCAAAATACAAGAATAGTGCATATGTAAAAATAAATGGTAACAAACCTACTTTTAAAGGAAAAGAAATAAAGAAGGTATCATTCCAGAAATATTCGAAGTTAGATTCTAAGGGTAGATGTGGAGTTGCTATCGCATCTATAGCGAAAGATATAATGTCTAAGAAAAAGCGTGGTAGTATAAGTTCAGTATTTCCGTCTGGCTGGCATACATATAGATATGAATCAGTTCCTGGGAAATATCTATATAACAGATGTCATCTTATTGGACATCAGCTGACAGGTCAGAACGCCAACCCTAAGAATTTGATCACAGGAACAAGATATTTAAATATCGAAGGTATGCTGCGCTTTGAAGATGAGGTGGCTGACTACGTCAAATCCACTTCAAATCATGTAATGTATCGCGTGACGCCGATTTATAAAGGAAATAATCTCGTTGCCTCGGGCGTGCAGATGGAAGGATACTCGGTGGAGGACAAAGGCCGAGGCATATCCTTTAATGTGTATTGTTATAATGTTCAGCCAGGCATAAAGATTAATTATAAAACTGGAACAAGTAGCGGAAAAGGAAAAATAAGTGGAAGTTCAAAATCTAGTTCGAATCATTCCTACAAAAGGAAATCTAGTAATTCGTATAGTAAGGGAAGAGCAAAGCAAGGGACATATATTTTGTCACTAAATACTCATAAATTCCACAAAACTTCGTGTTATTCTGTTAAAAGAATTAAGCCTAGTAATAGGCAGACCTTTAAAGGTAAGAGAAAGACCTTGATTAATCAGGGTTACGAACCATGCAAGAATTGTAATCCATAAAGGAGTAATGAATGAAAATAAGAAGATTAGTAGCATTATTATTAGTTTTGTCATTAGCGCTTGTACAAGCGCCTGCGACCGCAAAGGCAGAGGATTATTCTAATGCAAAACTGAGTACAACGTATTTAAAAATATATAGGGTTAATACTATAGCGGAAGGCAAAGTGGACATTTTGGATTGTCCAAGTCTTGAAGAGAGTGATTTTGATTATACATGGTCCAATTCTAAAATGGATGTCATCTGCGGTTTAGATGCGGAAAACAAAACAATTCATATTTATTCTGATACTAAAGGCACTACAACAATTCGATTTTGGTTAGATGATAAAGTGTTAAGTATGACGTTGGTAGTGGCTCAAGTTGGAATTAAGAATAATTCACTTCTTTTAGTTAAAGGTAAGAAATCTACCTTGAAACTTTCGAACGCACCATCTGATGTGAAATGGTGTACAACCAATAAGAAGGTAGCAACTGTGACATCTAAGGGCGTTGTTAAGGCAAAGAAGATTGGTAACGCTGTCGTTTATGCGAAGATAGGCGAGGAACGTATTGGATGTGCAGTTTCTGTTGTTAAGAAGAAGATGAAAATTGTAATCAAGAAAGCGTATAGTTTGGCTAAAGGAAAATACAGTCAACCTAAACGAATGAAGAAAGGTTATTATGATTGTAGCTCGCTAGTTTGGAGAGCATACAAAAAGGCGAAATGGTATTTAGCAAACAGATGGTATGCGCCTGTGGCTGCAGATCTCGCAAAGTATTATGTTAAAAAGAAAAAGAAGAAAATCAAAGGCGGACTGAGTGCTAGTAATATATCTAAAATGAAACTTCGCCCCGGAGATTTGATGTTCTTAACCGGTGCTAATAACGGAAGATACAAAGGAATCTATCATGTTGAAATGTTCACAGGATACAAATGTATTGGATTCGACGTCCAAAACAAACCAATCCTAGTAACTAGATGGGCAGTGATGCCAGATGGATATTACGGTTTTGGAAAACATTTAATGGCAAGACCCAAATAATATCATTTGCCAATAGTTGGTGGATGTATTATCATATAAATAGCGTTTAAAGTTGCGGAGAAAAATGAAACGGAGGATGATTATGAGAAACATGAAAAAGATTTTAGCAGTTATATGCGCATTGGCGGTAGCCATATCAGGGATAGCTTTTATGGGTGCGCCTGCAAAAGCTGATGATAAGATTGCTACAGCGGTAGATCTTACAAGTTTTGATATTAACGCATATGGCGACTACCTTAATGTGTTCGGATATGTTGAAGAGGAAGAACAAGGATTGGGTGTCATGGAAGGAATCATCGAAATCTATTTTGATGGTGTGAAAATGGGAGAAGTAAACCTTGAAGAGAGAGAAGACGGTTTCTTTGATGAATATTTCTTTGTCGACAAGGCACCTGGAACCTATGCAGTAGAAGTTAGATATCTTACAAACGACATATATGAAGGCTCATCTGAAGGAACTTATATTCAAGCAGCCAATTTTGTAAATATCCAAGGAAGCCATAAAGTTGGTTTAACTGACGGACAAGTTACGCTTGACGGTGTAGCCACTTTGGGTATCGACCCTTATGCTGGCAAAGATGTAAAAGTTTTGCTTGAAGACGAGGATGGAAAGTTTGAATTGCTAGGTACTGCACGTACTAATTTGAATGGTGAATTTTCATTGGATTACACTATAGACAGACCAGCAGGAACATACTGGTATCAGTTTGTAATTCAAAACGATACAGAGAAAGCTTTGGCGACATATTCATTAGAAGTAGCTGATGAAAAAGCAGAAGTTTATATTTGTCCTAGAACAGATTATTATGCATTTTTAGATGATCCTGCTTATAGTCCATCGATAGATGGAGCAGTATATAATGCATATGATCGTGGAGTATATACTGGAAAAATTAATTGCGACATTTACGAAACAGGAGAAAGAATGTTTAACACTGATGTATCGTTTGGTGAGTTTGCAGATTCTCTTGATGGTAGTATATTTAATTATCAACCAGGAGATTATACTCTTTTATTCACATATCCTGAAGATGTAATACATGAGGAAACAGTAGAGACAGCAACATTGCATCTACTCGAACATCGCTCTGATCTTACAGAGGGTGTCTGTGGAGAGGATGCTACTTGGGAATACGACACAGTTAATAAGGTATTAACCATAACAGGTACTGGAGCGATGTATGATTATCCAACTATCGTTGCACCGGGATGTGAAACTATAGTAGTGGAGGATGGTATTACTTCAATAGGTGATTCTTCATTCTCGAATTTTGAAGACCTTACAAGTGTAACGCTTCCAGATTCATTGACTACAATTGGAGAATATGCATTTAATGGATGTACAATGCTATCATTCCTTACACTTCCAGTGAATGTTGCTAATATTGAATCAGGCGCCTTTATGTATTGTGAGAATTTGGGATATGTTTACTTGCCAGACAATGTTAAACATATAGCAGATACTGCATTTATATACGCATATGATTATCTTGAGTTATCAGTCCTTGAAAATTCATACGCATTTGGTTGGGCGATAGATCATGATATGGACTATATCGTTAGAGATGAGCCAGAGACTACAACTCCAGCTCCAACTACAACGACAACGGCAATTACAACTACTATAACAACTAACGCAACGACAGAAGAAACCACAACATCAAAGGAAGGTACAACAGTTCCTACTTCAGAAGTAACTACTGAAACAACAACGGGAGTTCCAGAAAGCACAACTGTAGCACCTACTACTAAAGGAAAAATTACAGTCGCTAAGGTTACGGGACTTAAGGTTAAGAATAAGAAAAAGAAGAAAGCAGTAATCACTTGGAAGAAAGCGAAAAATGCTCTTAAGTATCAAGTTCAGTTTTCTAGAAAGAAGAATATGAAGAAGGCTAAGAGCAAGTATACTAAGAAAAGAAAGATTACTATCAAGAAACTTAAGAAGCGTAAAAAGTATTACTTCAGAGTACGTGGTATCAACGGTAAGATTGTAGGTAAATGGAGTACTAAGAAGAAGTTAAAGATTAAGAGATAATCTAAGACATTATAAAAGGGAGATGCTTATGCATCTCCCTTATTTTTTGTAAACAATTATTTTAAATAGTTTTTGTATTCTGCGATGACTTTCTTCATTGAGTCTGGCGCAGGAGCGCCAATGGTGAGTCGTTTATCAACACAAGTTTTCAAACTTATCGCATCAAATATATCATCTTCAAATACATCATTTATTTTTTTGTATTCATCAAGTGTCATCTCGTCTAAAGATTTATTGTTCTCTTCGCAGAAGAGAACAAGTTCTCCGACAATACCATGTGCATCTCTGAAAGGAACACCTTTGTTTACAAGATAATCAGCAGCATCAGTGGCATTGGTGAAGCCATGCTTGGTGCTGTCTTCCATAGCATCCTTGTTGAATGTCATAGTATCAATCATTCCAGTGAATAGAAGAACGCAACCTTTAACAGTGTCGATAGCGTCGAAGACGAGTTCCTTGTCTTCTTGCATATCTTTGTTATAGGCAAGTGGAAGACCCTTCATCGTAGTCAAGAGTGAAACAAGTGCTCCGTATACACGACCAGTCTTTCCACGGATAAGCTCTGCTATGTCAGGATTTTTCTTCTGAGGCATAATACTTGAACCTGTGCTGTATGAGTCGTCGATGTTCACAAAACGATATTCATTGGAATTCCAAATGCAAATCTCCTCGCTGAAACGTGAGAGGTGCATCATTATTATTGCCATGGCATTCAAAAACTCAATTAGATAATCACGATCTGAAACTGAATCCATCGAGTTAAGAGTTGGACCATAAAATCCCAATTCATCTGCCACAAATTCACGGTCCAATGGATAAGTTGTACCTGCAAGGGCACCAGAACCGAGAGGACAATAATTCATTCGCTTATATGTATCATCGAGACGACTGCGGTCACGCTTGAACATTTCGAAGTACGCACCGAAATGGTGAGCCAATGTTATAGGCTGAGCCTTCTGTAAATGCGTGAAACCAGGCATATATGTCTCAGTGTTATCCTCCATTACTTTCAAAATAGAAGATAGAAGTGTCTTCAAAAGATTATTAAGCCCTGTAATCTCATCGCGAGTATAGAGCTTCATATCGAGAGCCACCTGATCGTTACGACTTCTTCCTGTGTGAAGTTTCTTTCCAGTATCGCCAATGCGTTCGATAAGCTGTGATTCCACGAAACTGTGAATATCTTCGCTCTTATCAAATTCAAGCGCACCAGAATCAAGGTCAGAGAGTATAGACTCTAGACCCTTTACGATATCCTCAGCCTCTTTGATGGATATAATATCTTGCTTGCCGAGCATTCTAGCGTGTGTGATACTGCCACGGATATCCTGTTTATAAAGTTTACGATCAAATGAAAGCGATTCATTAAAGTTAAAAACGAGATCATTCGTCTTTTTTGTGAATCGTCCACCCCATAATTTCATAAAAACACCTCCTGTGCTTGTTAAAGTATATCATATAGAGGTGGTTTTTCAAATGTTAGTTTGCTATACTAATTCCTGTTATGAAGCTATTATTTGCCCCATTAGACGGCATTACAGGATTTACATACAGAAACCTTCATCACGCCTTGTTTGACGGTGTGAACGCTTATTATGCGCCATTTATATCGCCTACAGTAAATGAGGAGATGCGAGGCAAGGAAATTCGCGATATTTTACCAGAAAATAACAAAGGTATTAATCTTGTACCCCAAATACTCGCAAATCGCAGTGATTTCTTTATCCGTGGTGCGGAGCAATTGATAGATATGGGTTATACAGATGAGATTAACATTAACATTGGTTGCCCATCGGGCACAGTGACATCAAAAAATAAAGGCTCAGGCTTCTTGAGAGATTTAGATGGAATGAATCGCTTTTTAGATGAGGTTTATACGTGGAATGATAATTTGGAAAACCCGTTAGCACTCACAGTAAAAACTAGAATTGGTTATGAGACAGCCTATGAATTCCAAGATATATTAGATGTTTACAACAAATATCCGATTCCGCTTCTGATAGTTCATCCACGAACAAAGAAACAGATGTATAAAGAGCGCGCAAACCTTGATGCTTTCCAATATGCATATGATAATTCGAAGAATGCACTCTGTTATAACGGTGATATCAATACACTAGAAGATTACGAGTACATTAAAAAAAGATTTTCGAAAATAGAATATGCAATGATTGGCCGAGGAATGATAACTAATCCAAATCTTGCAAATGAGATAAACGGTGAGGAAAAACTAACTTTAGATCAGATAAAAAAGTACCACGATACATTTTATGATGAGTTTGAAAAGATATTTGAATCGGACAAACATTTGCTTTTCAAGATGAAAGAATTTTGGAATTATGTGTCGAAGAATTTTGTGAAAGAAAATGAAATTTGCAAGATGATTCGCAAGTGTCAATCACTCGATAAATACAAGGCTTATGCACAAATAATCGTTGAAAGTTACGACCTAAAAGAGTATAATAAACAAGGTTTAAATGTCGTAAATAACGACTAGAAGGAGTTATATATGAACAACAAATGGACAAGAGCAGCTATACCCGCATTGTTGCTACATTGTAGTATCGGTACGGTATATTGCTGGTCAATTTTTAGTCAGGAAATATCAACTCATATCGGTTGGAGTAAGCCAGCGGTAGAGTGGGCATTTTCATTTGCAATCTTTTTCCTTGGAATGTCAGCAGCGTTCCTTGGCAGAATGGTAGAGAAAAATATTCATCTTTCATCATTGGTAGCAACCATCTGCTTTACAGTAGGTATGGCAGGTACTGGATTCTTTATCTGGTACGGTGGTATGCATAAGCATTCTGTAGTTGCATTGGTAGGTATCTACTTATCATACGGTATGATTATGGGTATCGGTCTAGGTACAGGTTACTTGTCACCAGTTAAGACTTTGATGCTTTGGTTTGAGGATAAGAAAGGTTTGGCAACAGGCCTTGCGGTAGCAGGATTTGGCGCAGCCAAGGCCATCTTCAGTCCAGTTATGCAGGCACTTCAGACAGGACTCGGAAAGAACGGCATCTATATGATGTTCTGGATTCTTGCGGGATTGTTCTTCGTAATGATGTTCACTGGTCATTTGCTTTTGAAGAAGCCAGATGGATGGGTTGAACCAGTTCACAAAGATAAGAGCGAAGGTGTCTGGGCGACTATCAAGTCTAAACCACTTACAAACTACATTGGTATTTGGCTCATGTTCTACATCAACATCACCTGTGGTCTTGCAATTATTTCACAGGAGAAGATGATTGTTAAGTGTATCGGACTCGTTGCATTCGCAGCTGTGATTTCATCTGTTTCAGCTATATTTAATGCGGGTGGACGTCTTGGATTCTCTGCGTGGGCAGACCATTTGAAAGATAGAAATACTATATATAAGTTAATCTTCTCACTCTCGATTATTTTCTCAGGATTAGTTATTCTTACACGTGGTATCGAGAACGGCGAAGGAAACTTGATTTTGATTATCCTAGTTCTCGGATTGATTTTCGTAGTAAACGCTGGATACGGTGGTGGATTCTCTAATGTACCTACATTGCTTCACGATCACTATGGTATGGGAAATGTAAGTGCTATTCACGGAATCACACTTTCAGCTTGGGCGTTTGCTGGACTTTCAGGAAACCAGTTAGCCACATGGATAGTAAACCACTTTGGTGAGTTTAAGCCACTTAAAGATGCAACTGGACAGTTAGTTAAAGATGCAACTGGCAAGGTAGAGACAATTAATCCTGTTGGATATCAGACAGTGTTATACGCAACAATCGTTCTTTATATAGTTGCATTGTTGCTATCGATTTTCTTCGTTAGAAAATCAGGAAAAGCACTCGCTGCTAAAGAGGCTAAAATTAAGGCAAAGGCTGAAGCAGTAAACTAATATATATGATTTTAAAAGGCGCTTATTATTAAGCGCCTTAATATGCTTCTGTAGCTCAGTTGGTAGAGCACTTCACTCGTAATGAAGGGGTCACGTGTTCAAGTCACGCCAGAAGCTTTTAGAACAAGGAGAACGAAATGGCTTATCGTCCATATAAAGTAATGAGAGATGATAAAGATGTTGAACATCAAGGATACGGAAAACGAAAAGTACGCATCTTTGGTTTCAGAAGTGGTAGAGCATGGAAGATGATTCCTGCTATGCTTTATTATGCATTTGCAGCATTTATCGTTATAAGTTCAGCATATGGAGAGGTTGCGCATTACAAATATGAACCTATGGATGTTGTTCTCACAGTTTTGAGATATATCTTCTTAACTGTTATGTTATATAGTCCATTGATATTTCTCTCTGAGTTCAAGTATAGAGACAACCTTCCGCTTTTCAGAAAAAGAGACGTAAAACTATCGATTATAGGTATCATCATTGTTATAACATTTTGTTACTTTATGATTAACACCAATATTTACGTTATGTCAAAGACATGGAAGACATCTAGAGATCAATATGCCAAACAAGTACAGATAGAACTAGATGAAAAAATGAAACAACAAAAAAGATTAGAAGAGGCTAGCAAGAATAAAACTACTAAAACAGAAGTTACGACCGTTACAGGTACGAAGAAATAAAATAGTCTATGACTATATAAATGATGATTAATAAATAGTATAATAATTAGACATCGCACATTAGTAGGAGGTGCATAATGAAAAACAAGATATTTTTAGGGATTATTACAGTTATAGTTGTTGCAGCAATGTTTGGTTGCGGAGCAAAGAAAAACGATACTACAACAGTTGGAAGTGACAATGTAGCCACAGATGAAAAGGGTGGTCAGTATGGTGACGCTTCAGATTTTGGAACATTAAGCCCAGCAGACAAGAAAGATATGACTTCTATCCAGACTGTTACAAACAAGCAGGGTGAAAAGGTCACTAAGATACTATACAGATATTATGAAATCGTTACTAACAAGAATGGCGAAAATGTAACTAACAAAAAGGGTCAGGTTGTGACTACAAAAGTGTACAAGCCAAGAGAAGAAGCAACTACTAAGAAAAAACCAGAAGCAAAAACTAAGAAAAAAGATAAAGACAAAAAAGAGACGACTAAGAAAAGGAGCGGCTCTAATGATGGATGGTCAGATTTTTATTAAAATTTGCCTAGGAAGGAAATAAATGATTACACCAGAAAGTAAATTAAAAGTAGGAATAATTGGTGCAACTGGAATGGTTGGCCAAAGATTTATAACATTACTTGAAAATCATCCATGGTTTGAGGTGGTATGCCTTGCGGCAAGTCCACGCTCTGCTGGAAAGACATATAAAGAAGCAGTTGGCGGAAGATGGAAGATGTCTGTGGATATGCCTGAACGTATAGCTGATATGGTTGTATTGGATGCCAGTGACATTGACGCGGTAGCGTCACAGGTTGACTTTGTGTTCAGTGCTGTAGATATGTCTAAGGATGAGATTAGAAAAATCGAAGAAGACTACGCGAAGACAGAAACTCCAGTAGTTTCAAACAACAGTGCACATAGATGGACTCCGGATGTTCCAATGGTAGTACCAGAAATTAATCCTGAGCATTATGAGATCATCGAGGCACAGAAGAAGAGACTTGGAACTACGAGAGGATTTGTAGCAGTTAAACCAAATTGTTCTATTCAGAGTTATGCGCCAGTTCTCACTGCGTGGAAAAAGTTTAAACCGACTGAAGTAATTGCTACGACATATCAAGCAATTTCAGGAGCTGGAAAGACTTTTAATGAGTGGCCAGAGATGGTTGGTAATATTAATCCATTCATTGGAGGCGAAGAAGAAAAATCTGAACAGGAACCACTCAAACTTTGGGGTCACATAGAAGGTGACGAGATTGTTAAGGCTGAAGGTCCGGTGATTACAACACAGTGTATTCGAGTTCCGGTATTAGACGGTCATACAGCTGCAGTCTTTGTTAATTTTGAGGAGAATCCATCAAAGGAAGAACTTATAGATGCGTTGAAAGAATTTAGTGGAAAGCCACAGGAGTATAATCTTCCTAGTGCACCTTCACAGTTTATTCGGTATCTAGAAGATGATGATAGACCTCAGGTGAAACTCGATGTTGATTACGAAAATGGAATGGGAATATCAGTCGGCAGACTTCGTGAAGATAAAGTTTATGATTACAAGTTTGTTGGACTCTCACATAACACATTAAGAGGTGCTGCAGGCGGTGGAGTTTTATCCGCTGAAATGTTAGTAGCCGAAGGATATATAACTGCTAAATAAGATGAAACAAAAAAGAAGTACAGACCAATCAAATACCGAATTACCCAATGGATTATTTAAGAATAAAATAATCATAGGGTGTATCGTAGTGCTAGTGGTTGTAGTGCTTCTTTTTGTTATGCTAAAAGTTATATTCAAAAAAGAAGATGTAAGTCAAACAAATGATAGTACGATAGTTGTCACTAAGCAGATAACTACAAAAAGTAATGCAGAAACAGTTAAAAATAAAAACCAAAAGTTAGGAGAAGAGTCTCCAGCTGATATATGCTATGAGGAGAGTGGTTTATCAAGTCATGGCTTTAAAGTGCGAAAGCCAAATTCGAGATCACGTGCTAAAGTTCTTAAAATATTAAAGCAATATGCTGCTAAGGACGAGGGTATGAAGCAGTTATATGAGGAGCGTAAACTACATAAGACTTTTGAATTAAATAAAGTAATAAACAACCCTGAAATGTTAGAGTTTATTCTAAACTTTAGAAAAGTTCCTGCAAAAGCTCAGGGTTCAATTAGTGCGAAGGAAAAAGATACGAAATATCCATTGTTTGTACAGATAGATAAGAGATGGGCTTACGCAAAGTACGGCGATACAAATCTCGGATTTGCAGGTTGTGGACCAACTTGCTTGTCTATGGTTGCATTTGCGTTGACGCGTAATGACAGTGTCACTCCGGATGCAGTAGCAAAGTATAGTTATAAGCATGGCCATTATTATTCTGGCCAAGGTACGTCATGGTCTCTGTTTGATAATGGTGGAAAGCATTATGACCTAAAGACTAGACAGATTTCTGTAGACGGAGAAGAAATGAAAACATTGCTAAAGCATGGTTGGATGCTGATATGTAGTGTTGGCCCAGGAGATTTCACTGGCGGAGGTCATTTCATTGTAATCTACGATTACAAAAATGGAAAATTTAAAGTTAATGATCCATATTGCATCTATAGATCTAGTAAAAGTTATAGTTATAAGAGGCTCGCCAACCAAATTAGAGCCATTTGGGCTTACAAGAAGAAAGGAAAGAAATAGGTAACGAAGGTGCACTAATTCGTTTGGTGCACATTTTATATTTAGGGTTGTTATCTACTTGGAATTTGTTATACTTTAACTATAAAGATAATATATTGTTTTGGGTATGAAAAATTAGGGAGATAATATGTTACACATATTTTTTCTTATGATACCTGATACATTTTTGTTGAAGGTATTTTTTTATACCTAAAATGCGGATAAATCCGCAAATAAAATAGTTGTTCAAAGACACTTAATAGCTTGCCCTTTTGCCGTTAGAATATGTCGTGATTTCCAATGTTTAGTGTATGTGCAGGCTAATAGAGGACAATGTAATAGGGATATGTTTGGGAGGTTAAAAAAGAAACATCAGTATGGAAAACCGATTTAAATAATATTAAAATGGTTGGAATTTTTGACTTTGTTCATAAGGTTCTACGTACATCCGCAGAAGTATAGGGTGCGGATTATTATAGGGGTAATGAGTTTTAATAAATACAAGTATAATGAATTAACTTATTATACATAAACCAAGGGAATTTTAACCGATACATTGTCTTAATAGATTTCGTTAGGAATCCAACAAGAGTCTTTGCTTTAAAACAATTTAATACCCTGATGAATATTTGATGTTTTATCTAGTGTGTTGATCTATTTTTTCTAGTTACCATAGATGGTGCAAAAGGTTGTTTTTATCTACGATGAAAGGTATTTATTACACTGACATAGGGATTTGTACTTGTACATAGAAAAATGGGGATCATACGCACCGTCGCATTAACAACAATGTTGTCGAATTACTCCCCCAGGTAGGAGCTTATAGTTCCCATCGTTTGTTCTTTGGTACATTAAACGAGTAAAAATCTACAACGAATAAGTTGTTGCGCACCTACCTGTATAGCAATATTGTTGTTAACTGCGATGTATATTCCCTACAATCATTTTAAATATATAAAATGAGGACAAAAGTAATAGTTTGTCCTCATTTTTTTGTGCCTTTCAGGCAAATTTAATACTTAAAACTATAGATAAATTAGCGCATTTATTTTATAATAAATAAGGTTGAAATCAACATAAAAGAAAAGGAGTTTTTACATGATTTATTCAAAAGAAGTAGAAATGATGTGTCCTGTTGCAAAGGGCGCAAAGCATGAACCAGCTCCTATCCCAGAGGAAGGAAAATGGGTACATGCTAAGGAAGTTACAGACATTTCTGGCTTTACACATGGTGTTGGTTGGTGTGCTCCTCAGCAGGGTGCATGTAAGCTTACACTAAATGTTAAAGAGGGAATTATCGAAGAGGCATTAATTGAGACTATTGGATGTTCTGGTATGACACATTCAGCAGCTATGGCAGCTGAAATTCTCCAGGGTAAAACTATCCTTGAGGCACTCAATACTGACCTCGTGTGTGATGCTATCAATACAGCTATGAGAGAACTCTTCTTACAGATCGTTTATGGTCGTACACAGAGTGCTTTCTCAGATGATGGTTTGGTAGTAGGTGCAGGCCTTGAAGACCTTGGTAAAGGATTACGCTCACAGGTAGGTACTATGTACGCTACTAAGGAAAAGGGAGCGCGTTACCTTGAGATGGCTGAGGGTTATGTTACAGGTATTGCACTTGATGCAGATGATGAAATTATTGGTTACCAGTTTGTTAATCTTGGAAAGATGACAGACTTCATAAAGGCTGGCGATGATCCAAACACAGCATGGGACAAGTCTAAGGGACAGTACGGTCGCGTAGATGATGCTGCTAAGATTATCGACCCAAGAAAGGAATAGGAGGTAATTGATATGGCATTATTTGAATCATATGAGAGAAGAATAGATCAGATTAATTCTGTTTTAAAAGAATATGGTATCGGCTCTATCGAAGAGGCTGAGCAGATTACCAAAGACGCAGGTCTTAATGTTTACGATCAGGTTAAAGGCATTCAGCCTATCTGTTTTGAAAATGCGTGCTGGGCTTACACTGTTGGCGCAGCCATCGCTATCAAGAAGGATTGTAGAAGAGCTGCTGACGCAGCTGCAGCTATCGGCGAAGGCCTTCAGTCATTCTGTATTCCAGGTTCAGTTGCTGACCACCGTAAGGTAGGTCTTGGACATGGTAACCTTGGAAAGATGCTTTTGGAAGAAGAGACTGAGTGTTTCGCATTCCTTGCTGGTCACGAGTCATTCGCGGCTGCTGAGGGTGCTATCGGTATCGCTGAAAAGGCAAACAAAGTTAGACAGAAACCACTTCGTGTTATCTTGAACGGTCTTGGAAAAGACGCTGCTCAGATTATTTCACGTATTAATGGTTTTACTTATGTAGAGACTAAGTACGATTACTCAAAGGCTGAGTTGAACGTTGAGTTTGAGAAGCCTTATTCAGATGGTCTTCGTGCTACAGTTAAATGTTACGGCGCTGACGATGTTCAGGAAGGTGTTGCAATTATGCATCATGAGAACGTAGGTGTTTCTATTACTGGTAACAGTACTAACCCTACAAGATTCCAGCATCCAGTAGCTGGTACATATAAGAAAGAATGTAACGAGCAAGGTAAGGCATACTTCTCAGTTGCATCTGGTGGTGGTACAGGACGTACACTTCACCCAGATAACATGGCTGCAGGTCCTGCATCATACGGTATGACAGATACGCTAGGACGTATGCATTCTGATGCACAGTTTGCTGGTTCTTCATCAGTTCCTGCTCACGTTGAGATGATGGGACTTATCGGAGCTGGTAACAACCCTATGGTCGGAATGACTGTAGCGGTAGCAGTTAGTATTGAGGAGGCAGCTAAGGCTGGCAATTTCTAATGGGAAAAAGACCAATAAGCGATAGAAACCACAAATGGACTTTTATAATGAATTTTGCAGCACTTGCAGCATTTATTATATTCAATGTGGTTTTATGGATTACATTATCATATAATGACTATTTGGCACTCGATTATGTGCCAGTAGTTTTCATTGTCGTTATAGAAGTGGTACTTGCAGCAATTATCATTGTATGCTTCGCAATGAAGTGGGGCAGGAAACGTTCTATCATTTCATTCCTTGTTTCCGCCATTTTGGCAGGCGTATTGATTGTTGTAAGCATCTTGGGTGTTGCATTTAATGGATATTATCAAAAGTTTATCGATAAGTTTGATTTGACTTTAGATGACGTGCATATAAACAGTACATTGTCGACAGACACATATGGAGTGTATGTGCTAAAAGACGACAAGGCGAAGGCTTTGGGCGACTTGAAAGACGATGGCGTGGGATATGTTCTTCGTTATGCAACTGAGGATTTGAATGAGGTGATTGCTGACCTCAGAAAGAACTCGGTTCCAGATTTGAAGACTAAACCTTACAATGATGTGGCACTTATGGCAAAGGCGCTTCTTTCAAAGAAGCAACGTGCGGTTATTCTTGATCAGGCGATGATCGATATGATTATTTCTGCTGGTGACACGACAGACAATGATAAGAAAGATGGTCCATTCAAAGATTTCGCACATAAGATTAAGTGTGTATACAAAACTGTTAACGTTAACAAAAACGCACTTTTTAGTGGCTCCGCCAATGTTACAAAAGAACCATTTAATCTTTATATTAGTGGTATCGATACAGAAGGTAAGGTTACTGAGAAGAGTAGCAGTGATGTAAACTTAATCGTTTCTGTAAATCCAAAGATTAGACAGATGGTTATCATCTCAACACCAAAAGATTGTTATATCCCTATTGCCGTTTCAGGCAGAAAGGGGGCTGACGATAAGTTAGCAAACGCGGGTGTTTATGGCGTTGATGTGTCAATAAAAACATTGAGACGCTTGTATGAGATTGAATTACCATACTATCTAAGAATGAATTTTACTGGTTTTGTTAATATTATCGATGCTCTAGGCGGAATTGATGCATATTCTGATTATGCATTCTCCACACATGGTTATGACTTCGTAAAAGGAAAGAATAAGAATCTTTCTGGCAGTGAAGCGCTTTGGTTCACAAGAGAGCGTAAAGCCTTCAAGACGGGAGATGACCAGAGAGCAGATAACCAGATGGCATTGATGCAATCACTTATTAGAAAGTGTGCTTCAACATCTATGCTTAAGAATTATGCAAATGTACTCAACAGTGTGAGTGAAAGTTTCCAGACTAATATGAGTGAACAGGATATAAAAGCTCTTGTTAGATATGAATTAGCTCACAGATTCAATTGGAACATTAAATCATATTCTATTACAGGTAAAAACTCTGAAAAGACTACATATTCTGTTCCAAGCATGAAGACATTTGTTATTATTCCGGATGAAAAGTCACTTTTGAAGGCTAAGAAGATGATTCGCGACAATTTGGCTGATAAAAAGATTAAATAAAACGGGTAAAGATTTACATAAAAAACCCTCAAATGAGGGTAAATGATACAAAAAAGGCGGGGAAACCCGTCTTTTTGTTTGCTAAAATGCCCATAAATAAAGGGTTTTAGAGGGTTTTTCAAAGCGTAATATTTTTGTAATATTTTCTTGACAAATTGTAATAAAGAGTGTAAAATAACCCTCGAACGTTGACATAACGTTCAAGAAGAGGAGAAAATTTATGAAGAAATCAAAAATTGCAATTGCATTTGCAGCGATTGCTGTCGTAGTAACTATTGCTTTGGTTACTGGTGTAGCAGCTTTCGATTCACAGAGCACCCAGAAGCTTTCTAAGGGTGAGGCTGCGACATTGGCATCACTTGATGCTAAGGATATGTTGCAGGAAGCAAATGCCACAAACAAGTTAACCGCTTCAGCATTGAAGAAGGCTAACGAAGAGGCAAAGGCGAACGGATATTACGTTCCAAAGCCAAAAAAGAAGAAAGTAAAGAAGGTTGAACCAAAGGTTGAGGAGACTTCAGAGGAAATTGAGGAGACTGAAGAGGCTACACAGAAGGAATCTGAGTCTGACAACGGTTGGAAGAGCCTAGGTGAGTTTAAGCTTACTGCATACTGTGGATGTTCAGAATGTAACGGAGGTTACGGATGTAACACAGCATCAGGAACGACTCCAAAGGCTGGTAGAACTATCGCAGTTGATCCTTCAGTTATCCCATTGGGTACAAAGGTTAAGATTGACGGTGAGGTTTACACAGCTGAGGATACAGGTGGAGCAATCCAAGGTCATATCATCGATATCTTTGTTTCAGAGCATAACGCTTGTTACAGTTTCGGTGTTCAGCATGCAGAAGTATTTATCAAAGAGTAAAACCTAATAATTAGAGCCTTTGGTATTTGCAAAGGCTCTTTTTTATTGTATAATTTTTAAAGTATATTTTTTGGAGGGCATATGAGCGAAGAGCTAGAAACAAAAGAATCCAAAAACTTTATAGAGCAGATTATTGACGAAGATCTTGAGTCAGGTCGTTTTGACCATGTTCAGACTAGATTTCCGCCAGAGCCTAACGGATGCTTGCACATTGGCCATGCCAAATCTGTGCTTTTAAACTATGGTTTGGCAAATGAGTATGAGGGCAAGTTTAATCTGAGATTTGACGATACAAATCCTACAAAAGAGGATGAAGAGTTTGTTGAGTCTATAAAAAATGATGTTAAGTGGCTCGGTGCTAACTGGGAGGACAGATTATTCTTTGCATCTAACTATTTTGATCAGATGTATGAGGCGGCTGTCAAATTAATAAAGAAAGGCAAGGCATATGTTGATGACCTTTCTGCTGATGAGATTCGTGAATATCGAGGCACCCTGACAGAGCCAGGAAAGAATAGTCCTTATAGAGATCGTTCTATCGAGGAGAACTTAGAGCTCTTTGAAGGAATGAAAAATGGCGAGTATGAGGATGGCGAGAAAGTATTGAGAGCAAAGATTGATATGTCATCTTCTAACATAAATATGAGAGACCCTATCATCTATCGTGTAGCTCATGTCACACATCATAATACAGGCGACAAGTGGTGTATTTATCCTATGTATGATTTCGCACATCCTGTAGAAGATGCTATCGAGGGTATTACTCACTCAGTTTGTACGTTAGAGTTTGAAGATCATAGACCATTGTATGATTGGGTTGTGAATGAGTTAGAATATGAGATGCCACCAAAACAGATTGAATTTTCAAAACTTTATCTCACAAACGTGGTTACAGGTAAGAGATATATCAAGCAGTTAGTAGAAGATGGAGTAGTGGATGGTTGGGATGATCCAAGACTCGTGACAATCTCGGCACTCAGACGTCGTGGTTACACTCCGGAATCTATTAGAATGTTTGTAGAACTTTGTGGCGTATCGAAGAGTCAGAGTTCTGTAGATTATGCGATGTTGGAATACTGTATTCGCGAGGATTTGAATTTATCTAGACCTCGTTTTATGGCAGTACTTGACCCAGTCAAACTCATCATCGACAACTATCCAGAGGATCAAGTAGAGTGGATGGATGTTCCGAACAATGTAAAGAACGAGGAACTCGGTTCTAGAAAGATTCCATTCTGCAAGGAACTATATATAGAGAGAACTGACTTTATGGAAGAGCCACCTAAGAAGTATTTTAGATTATATCCTGGAAACGAAGTAAGGCTTATGAATGGATATTTCGTAACATGTACTGACTTTAAGAAGGATGCCGACGGCAATGTTACAGAGATTCATTGTACATATGATCCAGAAACGAGAAGTGGTTCAGGTTTCACTGGAAGAAAAGTGAAGGGAACTATTCATTGGGTTTCAGCTAGACATGCTATCAAATCAGAGGTTAGATTATATGAAAATCTAGTGGATGAGGAGAAAGGTAAACTTAATGAAGACGGAACTTTGAATTTAAATCCAAATTCACTTCAAGTTTTAGAGAATTGTTATGTAGAACCAAACATCTCAGAAGTTAAACCTGAAGATAAGTTCCAATTTATGAGAAACGGATATTTTGTGGCAGACATGAAGGAATACACACCAGAGCATCCTGTATTTAATAGAATTGTTTCTCTGAAGAGTTCTTTCAAATTACCTAAGAATTAATAAAAGAATAGAAGCATAAAAATAGGGCGATTGTACTTAAACAATCGCCCTTCTTATTGATATGAAGTGTTTTTAGAACTCGTCTAGTTCGTTATCCATAAAGTCATCATCATCTGACACTGAATTCTGAGGACTAACCTTTGGCTCCTCCGTTGCAACTTTAGGTTCCTCTGATGCAACCTTTGGTTCTTCAGTTGCAACTACTGGCTCCTTTGTTGTAACTGTAGGTTCCTCTACTGGAACATCTTTAACATCATCCTTTTCAGTAGAAGAAGCAGTCTTAGCTGAATCTTTGACTGGTCTTACAACCTTTTCATCGATGGCTTCCACTGCATTGTTCACAGCGTCCTTAATTCGTTCTTTTGCCATATCGATATTTTCTTCGCCAATCTTATCAACTATCTTGTCCTTTGTGTCGTTAACCATTTCTACGGTCTGTTTGTAGCCATTGGAAATCTTATTTATACGCTCTGGGCCAAGTTTCTCCCCGGCAGTATCAATAGCGTATTCCGTTGCATCGATTACCTTATCAGCTACACCATCGGCCACCATTTTGGCTTTTTTCTGGTCATAAGTCATTGTTACCTTATGCTTACCAGTTTCTGTGTTTGACTTTAAGTCTAGATCGATAAACCTCATATCATCGATGTCTTTTAAATCAACTCGATCGTTTCTAGTCTCATAGCGATTCTTTACATATAAAACTCCGCCGACAAATCCTGCCATTGCAGCGAGTCCCGCCATCTTACTAACAAATCCCATATAGTCCTCCTTAACCGATCTTCTGTATAGATTAATTATACCAAATTCCAACTAAAATAAAAGAATAAAACGTAAATTAACAATATTTTTACAAAATTTTAATTGAAGGTTATCCTTTTGAGTGGTATCCTAATGAAAGTGTGTGAGAGATATGAAAGTGTTTAAAAAAGGCAAGAATACAATAATAGATGAAATAAAGGATTTTGATCTTGCTCAAACTCTAGAATGTGGTCAGTGTTTCAACTTCCACAAGTTAGATGACGATGAGTATTTGGTAGTTGCCTTCGGCAATGCCATCAAAATCAAGCAGGAAAAACATAGACTCATATTTTTTAACACCAAGATAAGTGATGTTAGAAATATTTGGATTCACTATTTTGATTTAGACAGAGATTACGCTAAAATCAAAAACTATCTCAGAAGAAAAGACCCTCTTTTAAGAGATGCTATAAAAGAGTTCTCTGGGGTTAGATTGATGAATCAAGAGTTTCACAGCGCATTAATTTCATTTATAATATCTCAGAACAAACAAATTCCACACATAAAGAAAATATGTAGTGATATCTGTAAGAATTATGGTAAATACATCGGTGAAATAGAAGGAATCAAGTGTTATTCATTCCCGACCATCGATGAGCTGTCCAGAATTACCGAAAAGCAGTTTAGAGATTTGAAGACAGGTTTCAGAGCACCATATTTAGTTGACGCTTGCCAGAAACTAAAGAGTGGTAAAATCTCAGACGAAAAACTGATGAATCAAGACTGCGACGATTGTAGATGTTCACTTACATCTATTAAGGGTGTCGGAGACAAGGTTGCAAATTGTGCGATGCTTTTCTCGCTAGGAAAACGCGAAGCGTTTCCAATAGATGTTTGGATATATAGAATTATGGTGGATACGTATTTCGACGGCAAGCAAGTATCTAAGGATGAGATTGCTGAGTTTGCCAAAAAGAAGTATGGAAAATATGGAGGATATGCACAGCAATATATGTTTGCTGCTAGAAATAATATCAAGGAGGCTAAATAATGAAGATTAAACCATTATTTGACAAAGTTGTATTAGAAGAAATTGAAGCAGAAGAGACTACCAAGTCAGGAATTATTTTGACTTCAGAATCTCAAGAGAAACCTATGCAGGCTACAGTTGTAGCTGTGGGACCAGGTGTTGAGGAGGACGGAGATCCTATCAATATGGTTGTCGGAGTAGGCGACAAAGTAGTTTATTCAAAATATGCAGGTAGCGAAGTGAAAGTTGACGACAAGGAATATATCATTGTTAAGCAGACTGACATTCTTGCTATCTTGGAAGACTAGGAGGAAATTATGGCTAAGGAAATAAAGTATAGTACTGACGCAAGAGAGGCACTCGAGTCAGGAGTTAATCAATTAGCAGACACTGTGAAGGTTACTCTAGGACCGAAAGGAAGAAATGTAGTTCTCGACAAGCAATTTGGCGCACCACTCATTACAAATGATGGTGTGACTATCGCTAAGGAGATTGAACTCGAGGATCAATTTGAAAATATGGGAGCGCAGTTAGTTAAGGAAGTGGCTACAAAAACTAATGATGTAGCTGGTGACGGAACTACAACTGCCACAGTATTGGCGCAAGCCATGGTAAACGCAGGAATGAAAAACCTTGAAGATGGTGCAAATCCTGTTATTTTGAGAAAAGGTATGCAGAAAGCTACTGATGTTGCCGTGGAGGCAATAGCTGATATGAGTAGCGTAGTAACTGGCAAAGACCAAATTGCAAGAGTTGCCGCTATTTCTGCAGGAGATGATGAAGTCGGAGATATGGTTTCTGATGCTATGGAGAAAGTGTCAAACGACGGAGTTATCACTATAGAAGAGTCAAAGACAATGAAAACTGAGCTTGACCTCGTAGAAGGTATGCAGTTTGACCGTGGATACATTTCTGCTTATATGGCTACAGATATGGACAAGATGGAAGCAAATCTTGATGATCCATATATTTTAGTTACAGATAAGAAGATTACTAATATCCAGGAGATTCTTCCTTTGCTAGAGCAAATAGTTCAGGCTGGATCTAAGCTTTTGATTATCGCTGAGGATATTGAGGGCGAAGCGCTCACAACACTCATTGTAAATAAACTTCGTGGAACATTTAACGTGGTAGCTGTGAAGGCTCCAGGTTACGGTGACAGAAGAAAAGAGATGTTGGCTGATATCGCTATCTTGACAGGCGGTAAGGTTATTACAGAGGAACTTGGTCGTTCGCTTGCTGAGACTCAGATTGAAGATTTAGGTAGAGCTAAGTCGGTTAAGGTTGCAAAAGAGAACACTATCATTGTCGATGGCATGGGCTCAAAAGACGAGATAGAAGCAAGAGTAAATCAGATTAAGGCTCAACTAGAAGAGACTACTTCTGAATTTGATAAAGAAAAACTTCAGGAGAGACTTGCTAAGTTGGCAGGTGGTGTGGCAGTAATCAGAGTTGGCGCAGCCACTGAGCCAGAGATGCAGGAAAAGAAACTTCGTATGGAAGATGCTTTGAATGCAACTAGAGCTGCTGTGGAAGAAGGAATTATCTCAGGTGGTGGATCTGCATATATTCACGCTTCGAAGAAAGTTAAGGAGTTGGTTGATACACTTGAAGGAGATGAGAAACTCGGTGCTCAGAATATTCTAGATGCTCTTGAGGCTCCTCTGTTTACTATTGCAGACAATGCAGGATTAAATGGAAAAGAAGTTGTTGAAAAAGTTAAAGAGTCTGATGAAGGTTGTGGAATCAACGCTCTCACAGCTGAGTATGTTCAGATGGTTGAAGCGGGAATCTTAGATCCTGCGAAGGTTACACGTTCAGCACTTCAGAACGCAACAAGTGTGGCAAGTACATTGCTGACAACAGAATCGGTAGTTGCATCTATCAAAGAGGATGTACCACCAATGCCAGCAGGCGGACCTGCACCAGGAATGATGTAAATTAAGCAAAATAAAAAGCAGTGCTCGAATTGAGCACTGCTTATTTTTTTACAATCTATTCGTTCACTTCATTGTTATCCCAAGATGGATGATCAATTTCTTTACCAGCTTTTTCTCTGCGTTTTCCAATAAACATAATTACAAATCCGCTGAAGAATACTATTGCGCAGAATGCCCATCCAAATACGATATTAATCCATAGTGGATATCCGCTATATAAACCTTTGTTTGTCACAAACAGATCTATAATATTCCAAACGAACAATCCAGTTAGCAGGATAGGTGATATCACTTTTACGCTTGTTATAAACCACCAACTTGGCATTCTGAATTTGTTTGTGTTTCTATTAATCTCGGTTAAAACCTTTGAAGTCTTAAAGAACCAACCAACAGCAACACACTCAAGAATACCGATGAGAATTAAGTTAATCATGTTCGTAAAGTGGTCTACAGTATCCAAATAGTAGAGTCCTGATCTTGTAACATAAACGATTGATATGATCGCCATTATGATACAAACAACCAAAGTCGTTTTCCCTTTTCTAAGTTTGAATTTGTCAAAGAATGAGGTCGATACGCCTTCGGCAATGGAGAAGGCAGAATCGATAGCAAGTGTAATCAAACATAGATAGAATATCAAACCAAATAGAGCATTGAATATACCAGAGTCAGTCATCGTAACTATCGACATAGGGTATACATAGAATGCAGTGGCAATACCTGAATCAGTCATCTTATCTTGCATTCCAGTTCCGTACATTGTTGTAAACAACACAATTCCTGAAAGGACACTAACTGCCATATCTGAGAAAGCGATAATGATAGTATCCATAGCGATGTTTGTATCGTCTTTTAAGAATGAACCGTATGCAAGCATGATAGCCATCATAATTGATAAACTGTAGAATACCTGTCCAGTAGCATCAACCCATAATGAAGGATTGTTGATGGCGCCGAGTTGAGGAATGAAGAATGCCTTAAGACCGCCAATAGCGTGTGGCATTGTAATTCCCTTAGCTGCCATAATTACCAAAAAGATAACAGGTAAGAAAACAGTATATTTGATAACTTTACTAACGCTCTTAACACCATTGCGGATGCAATAGTAAATAGCACCCCAAGCAACAATCAAACAGATAATAACCATTATTGGCATTCTGAAATCTGTCATGCTTTTCGAAATCATTATCGTCTTATCAAAAATTCCAGCGGCGGCATCAGGATTACCCGTCATTGCTGGGAACTTCCAAATTGCAATTACTGCCATAACAATAACCCATGCAAATACAACAGCATAGTATGTACAGATGAAGAAAGCATTGTTAGTAGCTGCCCATCCGATTGGCTCGAATTTCTTGTTAAGTCCAGCCATTGAACCAGCAGCACCTCGTTTAACTTTTCGTCCGATAGCAATCTCCATGCCAAGCAATGGAATACCCATTACAAGCATCATAAGAAGATAAACCATCAAAAATGTTCCGCCACCGTACTTGGCAGCTAATCCTGGAAATCTCCAAGCATTTCCTAGTCCTACAGCAGATCCAACTGCCGCCAAAATAAATGTGGAGCGTGAACCCCAAGTATTACGTTTTTTAGCCATATTTACCTCCGAAATCTTGTGCAATAATTGTCGTTAAAATAAATTTTACTATGTTTCTCATAATTATTCCACATATTATGTATAAAATATATTATAATTAAGAAGTAATTTTTATAGAACGAAAGAGAGGTAAATAATGAACACTACATTTTCTGTGAGAAGTAGGGTTGTGGCTACCATCATAACACTTGTTATGGTGCTTACTCTTATGCCTGCGATTCAGACTAAAACTAAAGCAGATGTAAAACCGCCACAAAATCTTACTTTCGAATTAGGCTCTTATGGAGCTACAATCGGATGGGGGGAAGTGAGTGAATCCACTAGTTTTTCGGTTTATAAGGCACCAAGTCGATTTGGTGAATATAGTTTGGTGACGACAACTCCTGGTTTAAGCTATACAGATACAAACTATAATCCAGGTGAGTATTACAAAGTTACAGCAAAAGTTGGCGAGACTGAATCAGAAATGTCAGAGCCAACATCGTATGAGATTGCAACTTTTGGTGCTGATACTTACATTTTTGACGATACTGACAATATGGCTGAAGTCAATGACTTGATTTATAACAAATATAAAAACGAGACAGAAAAAGGACAGTTTGG
>JAFQXO010000015.1 GCA_017406925.1 Eubacterium sp. | reverse complement strand
GGCGCTACCATTTCGATTAATGGCGAGGCTATTTCAAACACAGGTACTGACGATGCTAAAGATTTGAATAAAGCATCTGCAAGATTGGAATATACTGAAGTTGCTTATGATGGAAAGGCTAAGTATCCAAAAATCTCAATAGTAGATGCTAACAACAATTTACTTGAACTTGGCAAAGATTATATTCCATTCTATTCAAATAATGTGAATAAGGGAGTGGCATCTGTAACAGTTTATGGTATAGGCGCATACTCAGGAAGCAAGACATTAAGCTTCATTATCTCAGACAAGAAAGCTGATACACAACCACCAAGTTTAGGAAAAGTTAACTTTAAGGCTAAGAATATCAAAAAGAAAGCAGTAAAACTTTCATGGAAGAAGATTAAAAATGCCAATGGTTACACAGTTCAATATGCTCTAAACAAGAAGTTTACAAAGAAGAAAAAGACAGTAAATGTTAAGGCTTCAAAAACTTCAAAGACTATTAAGAAGTTAAAGAAAAAGAAGACATATTACTTTAGAGCAAGAGCTTATTGTAACTACAAAGGTAAGAAAGTCTACGGTAAGTGGTCTAAGGTTAAGAAAGTTAAAATTAAGAAATAATACTGAAAAAGAAAAGGAAGATGAGTAATCATCTTCCTTTTTTTGCATGTTTATTTTTGATATTCAATTTATTTCATCGCATTCTTTACGGCTTCGCTGACGGCTTCCTTTACATCAGGGTTAAATGCTTCAGGGATGATGTAATCATCACGAAGTTCGTCGTCTGGGATTGTGTTTGCGATAGCAAACGCAGCAGCAAGCTTCATCTCTTCGGTGATCTGTGGAGCACGAGCCTCGAGAGCACCTTTGAAGATACCTGGGAACGCAACCACGTTATTAACCTGGTTAGGGAAGTCTGAACGACCAGTTCCTACGACTCTAGCACCGGCCTTCTTTGCAAGGTCAGGCATAATCTCAGGAGTAGGGTTAGCCATCGCAAAGATAATCGCATCATCGTTCATTGAAGCAACCATCTCCTCGTTGATAGCCTCTGGAATTGAAACGCCGATGAAGATATCTGCGCCCTTCATGGCATCCGCCAATGTTCCAGTGATTCCCTCAGGGTTAGTAACTGCCGCAATCTTTTTCTGAGCCCAGTTGAGAGTCTCAATGCTCTCGGCAAAGATTCCCTGACGTCCACAAACCTTAATGTCTGTGAAACCATATTTCATAAGAAGTTTTGTGATAGCGATGCCAGCAGAACCTCCACCGTTCAAGACTATCTTACAATCTTCTTTTTTCTTTCCAACTACTTTGAGAGCGTTGATGATGCCGGCAAGAACTACGATAGCAGTACCATGCTGATCATCGTGGAATACCGGAATATCAAGTCTCTCTTTAAGTTTTTCTTCAATCTCAAAACATCTAGGCGCCGAAATATCTTCTAAGTTGATTCCACCGAAACCAGGAGCGATTTGAACAACAGCCTCGACTATCTCGTCAACCTCCTGTGTATCCAAGCAGATAGGAACAGCGTTTACATCGCCGAATTCTTTGAAAAGCACAGCCTTTCCTTCCATAACCGGCATGGCTGCTTTCGCGCCAATGTTTCCAAGACCAAGCACCGCAGAACCGTCTGAAACGACAGCGATAGTATTGGCCTTCCATGTATATTTGTATGCATCGTCTTCATTCTCAGAAATTTTGAGACATGGCTCAGCAACACCAGGAGTGTAGGCTAGTGCCAAATCTTTTCTAGACTTAACTGGACACTTAGTCTCAGTTGTAAGTTTTCCGACTAACTTTTCATGCAATTCTAATGACTCTTCATATATCGTCATAACAACCTCCAAATCAATTTTTTCCACGCCTTATAGAATACCATAATTTACCATTTTAGACTATGCAAAATCGAAGAAATGTGTTAATATACGCATTGTAGAGTTCATCTACGTTCTAAATTCACGGGGTTTCCCCATTATTTCAACTAATTATAAGAATTTAATAGCACATCTTTTGTTGTGTAATTTTTTAGAAAGAGAGTGTTTTTTATGAAAGAAAAATTATTATCACTGTCAGTAGCAGAATTGCGTGAAATTGCCAAGGAAAAGGGCATTCACGGAGTTTCTAACTTGAGAAAACAGCAGTTGGTAGAGATGATTCTCGAGGTCGAAGGAAAGACTGAACATAAGGATGAAGTTCCTAATGAGCAGGGCGAGACTCGCACAGGAATCCTTGAGGTTATGCCGGACGGTTTCGGCTTTATCCGTTGCGACAACTATTTGCCAGGCGACGACGATGTCTATGTTGCACCATCTCAGATTAGAAGATTTCGCCTTAAGACTGGAGATTTTGTGACTGGTAGAGTTCGCGCTCGAAGAGAGAACGAGAAGTTTGGCGCTCTATACTATGTGGATCAGGTAAATGGTCTTCCGCTCGATAAGGTGCTCGCGCGCCCTAACTTCGAGGACCTCACACCTATTTTCCCAGATGATAGACTTCACTTAGAGACGAAGAAGGCTAGCACTGCGATGCGCATCGTGGATTTGCTGTCTCCTATTGGCAAGGGCCAACGTGGAATGATCGTTTCGCCTCCAAAAGCTGGTAAGACGACACTTTTGAAAGAGACTGCCAAGGCAATATTAGAGAATGACCCAGAAATGGAGATTATTATTCTTCTCATTGACGAGCGTCCAGAGGAAGTGACGGATATGAAGGAGACTGTGAAGGGCGACAATGTGGAAGTTATCTATTCGACGTTCGATGAACTTCCAGAACACCATAAACGTGTGTCAGAGATGGTTATTGAGCGTGCGAAACGCCTTGTAGAGCATGGAAAGGACGTAACTATCCTTCTTGATAGCATCACACGTCTTGCGAGAGCGTACAATATGACTATTCCACCTAGTGGACGTACACTTTCAGGAGGTCTCGACCCGGCCGCACTTCATATGCCTAAGAGATTCTTTGGTGCTGCCCGCAATATGCGAGAGGGAGGAAGTCTCACAATCCTTGCCACAGCATTGGTAGATACCGGATCTAAGATGGATGACGTGGTGTTTGAGGAATTCAAGGGTACAGGAAATATGGAACTTGTTCTTGATAGACGATTATCTGAAAAGAGAGTATTCCCTGCTATAGATATCGTTAAATCTGGTACTAGAAGAGAGGATTTATTGCTCTCGAAAGAAGAGGAAGATGCCAACAATGTTATCAGAAAACTCATCAATGGAATGCGCAAAGATGATGCTGTAGAGCAAGTGCTTACATTGTTCGCAAAATCCAAGAATAACGCCGAAGTTATCGACGGTGTGAGCAAAATTAAGCTCTAAAAACAACGCAAAAATTTCTTGCTAACATACAGGCTGTATGCTATAATACAAAGGCTATTGAGTTGTCGGACATTGTTCGGGAGATTCGACAGGTTCAAGCGTACGATTGGCTAGCCCAATTAATATAATATTAATATTGAAGAGGTGAATAAAATGAGAAAAGGAATCCATCCAGAGTACCATCAAGCTACCGTTACGTGCAACTGTGGAAACACATTCGTAACAGGTTCGACTAAGGAAGATATTCACGTGGAGATTTGCTCCGAATGTCATCCTTTCTATACTGGACAGCAGAAGGCTGTTTCAGCTCGTGGTAGAGTTGACCAGTTCAACAAGAAGTATGGTATTAAATAATTATTCAAGAATTACGGGTTGAGAAAGTTTTTTTCTCAACCTATTTTTCTTAGGAGAGAATTATGAAAAATAATAAACTTGGAAGCTCCGGCATTGGCGGACAGGCAGTGCTCGAGGGCATTATGATGAGAAACAAGAATAAGTATGCTATTGCACTTAGACAGCCAGATGGAACTATCTCTGTCAGAGTGAAGAAGCACAAGAACCCTACAAGCAGGGGCTTTAGATCCCTTCCTTTCATCAGGGGTATATTTGCGCTGATTGATTCATTGACGGTAGGCATCAGAACTCTCACTTACTCAGCAAACTTCATCGAGGAAGATGAAGTGGATGAGAACGACAAGTTTGAGATGTGGTTGATTGATAAGTTTGGCGAGAGAGCCGAGAAGGTTATCGTCGGCTTTACGCTGTTTATTTCTATCGTTGTTGCAGTAGCACTATTTTTCATATTGCCATTATTTGTCGCAGACATGATGGCTCGCTTCGTGCCGGGCGTAACAGACGCACACGTTCCTTTGATTGAGGGTGTGTTGAAGGTTTTAATCTTCATCATTTACCTTGTTCTCACAGGATTTATTAAAGATATTAAGCGCACTTATATGTATCACGGAAGTGAGCACAAGTGCATCAATTGTATAGAGAGTGGAAAACCACTCAACATCGATAATGTTCAGAAGAGTTCAAGATTCCACAAGAGATGTGGTACTAGTTTCTTATTTGTGCTCATTATTCTCAGTATCATTATCTTGATGTGTGTTCAGACAGATATCACATGGCTACGTTATACGATAAGAATTTTACTTATTCCTGTGATTGCAGGCATCGGCTATGAGTTTATCAGACTTGCTGGCTGTTCCAATAACATTATTCTTAGAATTCTTTCTGCGCCAGGTATGTGGATGCAGAGAATTACTACGAAGGAACCTACTAGGGATATGATTGAGGTTGCTATCGTGGCAGTTGAGTCAGTGTTTGAATGGAGAGAGTGGCAAGAGGAGCGTGGCATCGATATTGGACAGGCTCCACTAGATATTCATTCAGATGTCATCGAGGATACTGAGGAAGATGAGAGAGCACGCGAGCAGAGACGTCGCAGCAAACATCTACAGCACACGGTTGAGGACGAGCAGGTTGAAGAGCCTGAGACTTATGAGCCACAGCCATTCCACGTGAAGCCTGAAGAGCCTGAGCGCAAGATGTTCGATGAGACAGTTACAGCTCCAACTGAGAAGAAGGACGAGCCAGAAATACAACAACCAATTAATGGATCAGGATTCAATTGGAAGTTTTAGTTAAAGATTTAATAAATAAAAGTTTATCTATATTGGAAGATGCCGATATTGCAGACCGCGAGGTGGACGTATGGCTTCTTGCAGAGCAGTTCTTGAAAGTCACTAAAGAGGATTACTTGAAAAATCCAGACATCACAGTCACGGACACGAAGGCTTTCGAGGATGCAGTGGCAATGAGAGCTGACCACATTCCGCTTCAGCACATAACAGGAGTTCAGAATTTCTGTGGATTTGATTTCAAAGTCGATGAGAGAGCTCTAGTTCCAAGATTCGACACGGAAGTGTTAGTTGAAAAAGTTAGCGACTATGTCAAAGACAATGAAATGCGAATCCTCGATATGTGTACTGGAACTGGTTGCATTGCGATAGCACTCGACAAGATGTGCGAAAATGCGAAAGTTGTGGCATCGGATATTTCAGAAGAGGCATTGGCGTTAGCCACAGAAAACAACGAGAAGCTAGGAGCGAATGTTGAGTTCGTGAAGTCGGACTTGTTCGATGAGATTGGCGGATTGTTTGATGTGATAGTTTCGAATCCACCGTATATAAAAACGGATGAGATTGAAGAACTGATGGAGGAAGTGAAGGTTCACGATCCGAGATTGGCGCTAGATGGCGATGTAGATGGACTTAAGTTTTACAGAATAATTTCTGCCAGTGCGATTTCTTATTTGAAAATTGGTGGCAGAATTTTCTATGAGATAGGTTATGACCAGGCAAGCGATGTGAAGACGATACTCGAGGGCTTTGGTTACACAGATATAGAAGTGATTAAAGATTTAAGTGGCAATGACAGAGTGATTACAGCCACGAAAAGATGAGGCAGTTATGTTTGATAAGTTAGAAGGAATTTACAGTCGATATAACGAGATTTTGGATTTGTTGGGTGACCCCAATGTCGTTAACGACCAACATCAATATAAAAAGCTCATGAAGGAGCAGAGCGACCTTGAGCCTATCGTAGAGGCTTACAAGGAGTACAAGTCATGCAAGGATACAGTTGAGACCAGTCTGATGATTTTGGATGAAGAGTCAGACGAAGATATGAAGGACCTTGCAAAAGAGGAAATGAATACGGCTAAGGCTCGCATTGAAGAACTCGAAGACGAACTCAAGATTTTGCTTCTTCCAAAAGATGAGAATGATGACAAGAACGTAGTAATGGAAATCCGCGGTGGTGCAGGTGGAGACGAAGCTGCGCTGTTTGCTGCGGAACTTTATAGAATGTATTGTATGTACGCTGACGAGAAGGGTTGGAAGACAGAACTCATCTCTCTCAACGAGAACGGTCTCGGCGGCTTCAAGGAAGTTGTGTTTATGGTCAATGGCCAGGGCGCTTACTCGAAACTTAAGTACGAGAGTGGTGTTCACCGTGTTCAGCGTATTCCAGTGACTGAGTCTGGTGGACGTATTCACACATCCACAGCGACAGTTACAGTTATGCCAGAAGCCGAAGAAGTCGACATCGAGATAGATATGAACGATTGCCGTTTCGACGTTTTCCGTGCCTCCGGCAATGGCGGTCAGTGTGTCAACACAACTGACTCGGCTGTTCGTCTTACACATGAGCCTACAGGTATTGTTATTTCATGTCAGGACGAAAAGTCACAGCACAAAAACAAAGATAAAGCCCTCAAGGTGTTGAGAGCGAGATTATACGAACTAGAGATACAGAAGAAACAGGATGCTGAGTCACAGGCTAAGCGTAGTCAGATAGGCTCAGGAGATCGTTCAGAAAAGATCAGAACTTACAACTTCCCACAGGGTCGTGTGACTGATCACAGAATCAAATTTACATCTCACAGACTAGAACAAATCCTCAATGGAGAGATAGATGAAATCATTGATAACTGCATTGCTGCCGACCAGGCTGCAAAGTTATCACAGGTAGAATAAAAGCGTAATTTTTGGTAAAATGTATTTGGATTATGGCGTGTAGGAGGCGCAGATAATGCAAGGGATTGTGGATATTCATAATCACATAATTTATGGTGTGGATGACGGCTCACAAAACATTGAGATGTCAATGAATATGATCGCAGAAGAGTATGTTCAAGGTGTTAGAGACATTATACTTACTCCACATTTTGATGTTAATGGATGCATGCCAGATCCAGCAAGAGTTAAAAGCCATTTTCTGAAATTAAAAGAACTGACAGCTAAGGAATATCCTGAAATGACACTCCACCTCGGAAATGAAGTCTTTGCATGTTTTGACATGATTAGATGGCTAGAGGAAGGTGTTATCAACACTATGGGAGATTCAAAGTATGTGCTAGTTGAGTTCTTTCCAATGGCAAGATATGACGAGATGCTCAGATACTTGAGTCAGTTAGTGAATAATGGATATATCCCAATAATCGCTCACTGTGAGAGATACAAGACACTGAGAAAAAGATTCAAAGTCATAGATGAAGAAAAGATTAAGCATCTTATAGATATGGGATGCTATTTCCAAATAAATACACAGAGTGTACACAAGTTTGATGTAAGATTTACTAAGAAAATGATTGAGAAAGATTTCTTACATTTTGTAGCGACAGATGCGCACAGCATGGGTAGACGTGGTATTTACTGGGATGAGTGCATCGAGTATTTGGAATCGAAGTATAGTAGCGACTATCTCGAATGGTTGTTAATTCAAAATCCTCGCAAAGTATTGGCGGGAGAATACATTTAATCGAAAGGGATTAGTGATGAACCAAGAAGAGAATAGAAACGAAATAGAAATAGATATTCGTGGGCTGATTTCCGCAATTCTAAGCAGACTCACCATCATTATTCTTGTAGGAATTTTGGCTGGTGGTATTGCTTTTGCGTATACGCAATATTTTATCGACCCAGAATATGTTTCTACGACAAAGGTTTACATTGTCTATAAGCAAGATCCTAATGAGAAGAGCTTGACGACCAATGACTTGGCGTTCGCCACATACTTGGCCAATGATTATCAGGTTCTTATCAAATCTAGACCAGTTCTAGAAGAGGTGAAGAAGAGCCTAAGTCTTGAGCAGTCGGTTGGACAACTTTCAAGCATGATTGAAGTGGAATTAGAGGAAGACACTCGTATTATGGATATTAGAGTTACGAGTACTGACCCTAAACTTGCTCAAAAGATTGCCAACAAGGTTCGTGATGTGGCCAATGAAAAAACAAAGTCAGTTATGGCTGGCGTAGAGGCTGTAAGTGCTGTTGACGAGGCTGTTTTGCCATCATCACCAGCATATCCTAATGTAGAAAAAAATACGATGCTTGGATTCATCATCGGATTCGGTATCGCTGTTATCGTGGCTTCTATTATGTTTATTCTAGATGATACGATTAAAACTCCAGATGACATAGAGAAGCGCCTTGGAGTATCTGTTCTTGCATCTATTCCACTTAAGAGTGCGAAGAGTGACGACAACTACGGTTATGGCTACGGTGAAGATAAACGAAGCAAGAAAGAAAAACGTAAAGATAGAAAGAATGCTGAAAAGGAACCAAAAGTCGAGGACGATGAACTTTCAGATGAGCCAGCTGCCAAGATTGGTGGAACCACAGCTTCAGTAAGTGATAACGGAAGGGAGGCTTAAGCATGTTAAATATTAATTTAGAGAAGATTACAGATTTAGATTTTAAGACACGCGAAGCCTACAAGACATTGCGTACCAATGTTCAGTTCTGTGGTGATGACATACAAGTTATATCTATTACTAGTTGTGTACCTAACGAGGGTAAGTCAATGGTGGCATTCAACCTTGCAGTTTCAATGGCAGATTCAGGAAAGAGAGTTCTTTTCATCGATGCCGATCTTCGTAAGTCAGTATTGATTGGTAGATATAAGATCAACAAGGCCATCAAAGGTCTAACACAGTACCTCTCAGGAGTGGAGCATCTGGAAAACATTATCTACAATACAAATATTTCAAATATGGATGTAGTTCTTTCTGGACCAGTTCCTCCAAACCCAGCTGAGTTGTTGAGTAACAAGAAGTTCAGCAATATGTTAGAAGAGGTTAAAAGAGTTTACGATTATGTAATTATTGATACACCACCTATTGGACAGGTTATTGACCCGGCTATCGTTGCACAGATGACAGACGGAGTTATATTCCTAGTTTCACAGGCTAATATTAGTTACAGATATGCTCAGAGACAGATTGAGCAGCTCAAGCGTTCAGGATGTAGAATCCTTGGAGCAGTTCTCAACAAGGTTGATCCTGACAGCAAGGGTGGTTATTACAGTGGTTACTATGGCCGATATTATGGACGTTATTACCGCAAGGGCTATGGCGGATATGGCTATGGTGACGAGTACAAATAGCATTTAAATTATCAGAACACCTATGTCCGTATGCATAGGTGTTCTATAGTATTTTAAAGAAAAGCCCAGATGAATTATACAGAGCTTACCTATATAAACTTAATATCAGATTGTCTTAACGGAAGAAGTGCAAGAGAAATTGATTTTGAAAACTTGGATGAGGCACTTTTCGTTGCTCTGTGCAAGGCACATAGCAATGTCACTGTCATCTACTCCGCAATGAAAGATGCGAATGGTATTCCAGATTCTTTTATGGATGTGATGAAGCAAGGCTTTATGACTTTCGTTATGCGTTATTCCAAAAAGAATAATTTCGCAAGTTTGGTAAGTCAAAAGATGGACGATAATAGTATCAAACACTTGATATTTAAGGGACCATCTATCGCGCAGGATTATCCTGCAGCAGAGCTTCGTACGATGGGCGATATAGATTTTCTTATCAACCAGGAAGATTATTCCAAGGCGAAGCAGTTAATGGAAGAAATGGGAGCGGAGCTAGACGAGTCACAGACGGATAGCAAAGTTCTTTTCTATAAGTTGAATGATAACAGCATAGAAATTCACACATCATTGGCCCATGACCAAAATATGTCTGGAAAAGTTGATTATGATGAATACTTCAATGATGCTTTTGAGCATATGATAGATGTGGATGATAGACATTATCTAGAGGCGCAATATCAGTTTATATATGTGCTTTATCATATGGCACAGCATTTTTATTATGCGGGATGTGGCGTGCGAATGGTGACAGATGTGGCCGTGATAATTGATAAGCACAGTGATGAGTTCGACTGGGAATATATCGCAGGGGAACTTGAGAAGTTAGGACTTTCTGATTTTTCGAAAGCAGTGTTTACGCTTTGTGATAAGTGGTTTGGAATAAAGGCAAACACAGACTATTCGATTGATGATGAATTGGCAGAAGAGTTTGGAAAGTATGTTTTGTATTCTGGATTATTTGGAAGAGAAAATTTTGACAAAGATGTATCTCAGATGAAGAAGAATGACCAGTATACGAAATCGAAAAAAGGGTCAACTATCAGGTGGGCATTTCCGCCTTACAAATATATGAGAGAGTCGAGTCCATGGTTTAAGAATAAGCCAGCTATATTATTGCCGGTGGCATACGTGGAACGATTTATGAGAAATGCGAGAAAGCGTGGTGGCGCAGTTGAGTGGGGCCAGAAGATGGCTAGAAACCAGACAAAACTGAAGAACCACGAGGAAATGATAGAAAAGTTGGGGCTTAGTTGATGGGAAGTATTTTCGAAGGAAGAGAACCATATAAAGCAAGATATGAAATCGCTGACTTGAAAATCGTGATGACCACTTACTATGAACATACGAAACAGTATGCTGAGAAATACTTGGCCAAGGGAGACTGGACTGAAGACGAGGCAGACGAAGTTATCAATCTTACGAGAGAACAGTATGACATTCAGGCAGAGGAGATAAGTGGTACATACGAAAATGCTGAGTATATGCTGACAGGTGCATTGTTTAATCGAATGTTGTTGGTGCACAATGGATGTATGCTTCACTCGTCAGCTGTAGCGGTAGACGGATTTGCATATCTTTTCTCTGCGGACAGTGGAACAGGAAAGTCTACGCACACGAGATTGTGGGTTGAGCATTTCGGGAATAGAGCGCAGATTATCAACGATGATAAACCAGCGCTTAGAAAAATAGATGGCACATGGTATGCCTTTGGAACACCTTGGAGTGGAAAGACAGACCAGAGTGTAAATGATAAGTTTGAACTGGGAGCGATAGTATTCCTTGAGAGAAGTGAAACTAACTGGATTGAGCGAGAAGATTTCAAAGATGCTATTCCTAAGTTTTTCAGACAGACAGTCAGAAAACTAAACTTCGAAAAAAATATGGACTTAGTATTAAGCAATATGGAAGAAGTTTTGAGAGATACACCTATATTTAAGATGGGTTGCAACATCTCTGACGAAGCAGTCGTTACAGCATACGAGAGAATCAGGAGAAAGTAATGAAGATTAAAGAGGGATTTATATTGAGGAATGTCGCTGACAATTATGTCGTAGTTCCTATTGGCGAAGCCACAGTGGACTTTAACGGTATGATGAGTCTTAATGAGACGGGCGCGTTTCTTTTTGGAAAGTTGATAGAAGGAATCGAGAAGGATGAGTTGGTTGAAGCGCTGATGGAAGAGTATGATGTGGACCAAGAGAGGGCCGAAAAGGATGTCACAGCCTTCATAGAAAAAGTAGAAAACGAGGATCTTTTTGAATAGAGTAGTTTCGATGGACGAAATCGTCCCTATCATCAAGGAACAACTTAAAACAGACGGAGAGGTTAGATTCACACCGAAAGGCATAAGTATGATGCCGTTGCTTCGAAGTGGCGTGGATGTAGTGACACTTGGCAAAGCCACCTTCCCACTTAAGAAGTATGACATAGCACTGTATCAGAGAGATACCGGCGAGTATGTGCTTCACAGAGTTATCAAGGTAAAGGATGGGACCTATACAATGCGAGGTGACAATCAAGCATTGGCGGAGCCAGGCATCAGAGAAGACCAGATAATAGGTGTGGTGACGAAGTTTACGCATCAAGGAAAGACTTACACACCTGACAATTTTAATTACAAAGTTTACGAGAGAATGCGCGTGTACGGTGCAAGACCACATATGAAATATTTGAAGACGCGCAGATATTTGGGAAAGATAAAACGAAAAGTCTTAAAGCAAGGTTAGTAGATGAAAAACAAAAGTGGATTACTGTGGATAATAAGAAATAACAAAAAAGAGATACCTAAGATAGTTTTCCTTAGTATTTCATATATGATTTTGGCGTTGGTGACAACGTCTCTTGCTGTTATGACCAAGAAAGCGATTGATGCAGCAGCTGACATCGCAAAGTTGGCTAAGACTCATAAGCTGACAGGAAACATTTCAGATTTTAAAGAAATCTTATTTTACTGTGGAATTATATTGGCTATCATCGTGGGAAGATTGCTTTTAAGACTTCTCGCGCAGAGTGTTAGCATCAGAGTTCAGGCTCGCATCAATATGAAGATGAGAGCAAAACTGTTCACGCAGATAATGGCCAAGGACTACTCAAAGATAAATGAGTATCACAGTGGAGAACTCATGAATCGAATGACGAGTGATATCACTATTATCTCGGACGGCGTGACATCGATAGTGCCAGATATGCTTTACTACATTACGCAGTTTATCGGAGCGTTCGTGGTACTTATCGTATTCGATTGGAGATTTACGCTGTTGTTCCTACTCGTGGGAATTATAGTGTCGCTTGTCACTCTTTTGTTCAGAGGAAAATTCAAGCATCTTCACAAGGAAGTTCAGTCAACGGATGGAGTGGTTAGATCATTCTTCCAGGAGGCTATCGAGAGCCTTTTGGTTGTGAAGACATTTAGAGCAGAGGATAAGTTCGCAAAGAAGGGTGACGAACTTCAGGAGGTCAACTTTGACGCGAAGATGAAGAAGAGACGTCTTACGATTCTAGCAAATGCGGGATTCAGTTTTGTGTTTAACTTCGGTTATCTGTTCGCGCTCGTATGGTGTGCTATCAAGGTTGCCTCATCGGCAATGACATTTGGTACACTCACAGCTGTTCTCCAGTTGGTCGGACAGATTCAGACACCATTTGTGAACATTACAAAAGTAGTACCTCAGTATTATTCCATCATTGCCTCGGCAGAGCGAATAATGGAAATTGAGCAGATTGACGTGGAAGAGACAGAAGAAGCTATAGACGGTCATAAGTTCTACGACAAGTTCGATAAGGCTTCATTTGAAAATATAAAGTTCAACTATGGAAGAGAGAGCGTGCTCGAGCAGGGTGATGCGGAGTTTGCTAAGGGTGACTTCGTGGCAATTCGAGGTATCTCAGGTATTGGAAAGAGTACATTGATGAAGATGCTTCTCGGCGTGTTTAAACCTCAGAGTGGAGCTATAAAGCTTTATGAGACTGATGGTTCATATGTCGATGCTAGTCCAGATACGAGAAGTTTGTTCTCATATGTGCCTCAGGGCAATTATCTATTCAGCGGAACTTTGAGAGAAAACATTTTGCTAATCAATCCTAACGCGACAGATGAGCAGATAGATGAGGCGTTGAGGATTAGTGATATATATGATTTTGTTCATTCATTGCCGGACGGCTTAGATACAGTAATCGGCGAGAAAGGACAAGGCATATCAGAAGGACAGGCGCAGAGACTTGCTATCGCAAGAGCACTTATCAGCGAAGCGCCAATCATTCTATTAGACGAGGCGACATCGGCACTCGATGCGCAGACTGAGAAGCGAGTGCTAGATAATATCAAGTCACTCGGTGAGAAAACGTGTATAATAATCACACATAAAAATGCAGCATTGGATGTCTGCAACAAGGAGTTTGTGATTGAAGATAAAAAATTATCATGCATAGGAGGAACCAATGGGTAAGTATTTCGGAACAGACGGATTTAGAGGAGAGGCAAATGTCAATCTGACAGCGATGCACGCGTTCAAGGTAGGACGCTTCCTCGGTCATTACTATGGAAAAGATCATAAGGCTTCTGTGGCTATCGGAAAGGATACGCGTCGCAGCAGTTACATGTTTGAGGATGCGCTCTCAGCGGGTCTTACTTCGACTGGAGCAGATGTATATCTTCTTCACGTTACGACTACACCTAGTGTGTCATACGTTGTTCGTACAGAGGAGGACTTTGACTGTGGAATAATGATTTCTGCAAGCCATAACCCATTCTTTGACAACGGCATCAAATTGATTAACGGTGAAGGCGAGAAGATGGAGCAGGAAGTTATTGACAAGGTTGAGGAGTACCTCGATGCTGACTTTGACTCTATTCCATATGCTCAGGGCGATGCTATTGGTCGTACTGTTGACTACTTTGCTGGTAGAAATAGATACATTGGTTATCTTATGACATTGGCGAAGCATTCGTTTAGAAATTTCAAGGTTGGTTTGGACTGTGCAAACGGAAGTGCATCTGCGATTGCGAAGAGTGTGTTTGATGCGCTCGGTGCGGAGACATTTGTCGTTGGCGATCAGCCAAACGGCACAAATATAAATATGGATTGCGGTTCGACGCATATCGAGAATCTCCAGAAGTTTGTGGTTGAAAATAATCTTGATGTTGGTTTTGCTTACGATGGTGACGCGGATAGATGTCTGGCTGTCGACGACAAGGGTGAAATCGTGAACGGAGATGCGATTCTTTATATGTGTGGTGTGAGCATGAAGAATAAGGGCTCGCTTCACAACAACACGGTAGTTACGACTATTATGTCTAACATTGGTCTCTATAAGGCGCTCGATGCAGAAGGCATTAACTATGAGAAGACTGATGTCGGAGACAAGTATGTTTATGAATGTATGAAGAAAAATGATTATAGATTAGGTGGCGAGGACTCTGGACATATTATATTCAGTAAGTATGCCACAACTGGTGACGGAATTCTCACATCCATTAGACTTATGGATACGATGATTTTCCAAAAAAAGAAGATGTCTGAACTCTTGGCACCACTCAAGTTCTATCCACAGCATCTTGTGAATGTGCGTGTCGCAGACAAGGCTAAGGCTTTGGCAAATCCTGCAGTACAGGCAGCAAAAGAAGAGGTGGAAAAAGAACTTGGCGATGACGGAAGAATACTTCTCCGCGAGAGTGGAACAGAGCCAGTAGTTCGTGTGATGGTAGAGGCATCTACAGACGAGCACGCTGAAGAGTGCTGCGAGAAGGTGGTAGAAATCATCAGACAAAACGAAAAGTAATTTAAGGAGTTTATATGTCATACGAAGACAATATAAAAAAAGTTACACCATATGTTCCAGGCGAGCAGCCTGCAGGTGATGTGATAAAACTAAATACAAACGAAAGTCCATTCCCACCTTCAATGCATGTGGCAATGGCTATCGCAAGTATCGATTACGATTCACTTAGATTGTATCCAGATCCGGATGCAACTGTTTTGGTGCAAGCAATCGCTGACTATTATAAGGTTGATGAAGAACAGGTCTTCGTGGGAGTGGGATCAGATGATGTGCTGGCTATGGCTTTCCAGACGTTCTTTAATTCAGACAAGCCTATTTTGTTCCCAGACACTACATATTCATTCTACAAAGTTTGGGCAGCACTTTATGACATCCCATACGAAGAGATTCCTTTGAAGGATGACTTCACTATTGACACTTTGGATTATCAGAAGGAAAACGGTGGAGTGATTTTTGCAAATCCAAACGCCCCTACAGGTGTTGAGTTACCGTTAAATGAAGTTGAAGAGATTATAAAGGCGAATCCAGATTCTGTAGTTATAGTGGATGAGGCGTATATCGATTTCGGAAATGCTAGTGCACTATCGTTAGTTGATAAATATGAGAATCTTTTAGTTGTTAGGACGTTCTCTAAGTCGAGAGCTCTAGCAGGTATGAGGGTTGGCTACGCCATTGGCTCCGCCAAACTTATTAAAGCCTTAAAGGATGTAAAATTCTCAACAAATTCATACACGCTAAATCTTGCGGCCATCAGAGCAGGAGTGGCTGCGTTAGGTGACGATGAATATTTTGATACAATTGTTTCGCAGATAAAAGATACTCGCGAGGATACGAGACGAAAACTTGAACAGATGGGATTTGAGTGCTTGAAGTCGAGTACTAATTTCTTATTTGTGAAACATGGAGATGTTCCAGCGAAAGATATTTTTGAAAAGCTAAGAGAGAAAGATATCTATGTTAGATACTTTGATTTGCCAAGAATAGATGAGTATTTGAGAATAACAATAGGCAATAATGAGCAGATGAATTCATTAATGTTGGCGTTGGAGGAGATAGTTGGAAACTAGGTATTTTGCTAATCTTTGTAAATTGACTTTTTACATAATGAGGAGTAAAATATAATGGTGATGAGGCAAAGGAGTCTTAGAACTATGGTTCTAGGACTCTCTTTTTTTATAGGAATTTTTGAAAAATAGAGGTTAGATTATGAGTAAGGGAAAGAAAATGAAAAAGTATATTTTTGTTACAGGCGGAGTTGTATCTGGATTGGGAAAAGGTATAACAGCGGCATCATTGGGAAGGCTTCTAAAGGCTAGAGGTTTGAAAGTTGCTGCGCAAAAGTTAGACCCATATATCAATGTGGATCCAGGAACAATGAGTCCTTACCAGCACGGGGAAGTATATGTGACAGAAGACGGCGCAGAGACAGATTTGGACTTGGGTCACTATGAGAGATTTATTGACGAGGACTTGAATAAGTTTTCAAATCTGACGTCTGGAAAAGTATACTGGAATGTATTGAATAAGGAGAGAAAGGGAGAGTACCTTGGTTCAACAGTTCAAGTAATTCCGCACATTACAAATGAAATAAAAGAGTTTATTTATAGAGTGGGACATGAGTCGGACGCTGATGTTGTTATAACAGAGATTGGTGGAACCATAGGTGATATTGAATCACAGCCATTTATCGAGGCGGTAAGACAGGTTTCATTGGAGGTTGGAACCGAGAATAGCTTGTTTATTCACGTGACACTTGTTCCATATTTACATGCATCAAAAGAGCACAAGACAAAACCTACACAGCACTCAGTAAAAGAGTTGCAGGGCTTGGGAGTTAGACCAGACATCGTTGTTTTAAGATGTGATGAGCCAATGGAAGAGTCAATCTTTAAGAAGATTGCAATGTTCTGTAATGTAAAGGAAGACTGTGTAATAGAAAATAAAAATCTAGATAACCTTTATGAAGTACCGTTGATGCTGGAGGATGCAAATCTTTCAGATGTGGTTTGTAGAGAGTTGAAGATTGATGCTCCGAAACCTGATTTAACTGAATGGAAGAATGTTGTAAGCAATATTGAAAATAGATCTAAAGAAGTGACTGTTGGACTAGTGGGTAAATATGTGCAACTTCATGATGCGTACCTATCAATAGTAGAAGCACTAAATCATTCAGGATTCTTTAACCACGCGCATATTAATATTGATTGGATTGATTCTGAAACTTTGGATGAAAGTAACTATGAAGAACGCTTAAAAGATGTTCAAGGAATCATTATCCCAGGAGGATTTGGAAACCGTGGAGTGGAAGGAATGATTTTAGCGGCACAGTATGCTAGAGAAAACAAGATTCCATACTTTGGAATTTGTCTTGGAATGCAAGTGGCAGTTATTGAGTATGCTAGAAATGTGGCTGGTATAAAGGATGCTTGCTCAGGAGAGTTTGAGAAAACAACAGACCATAAGGTTATAGACTTTATGCCTGGTCAATCAGATGAAGTAGATAAAGGCGGCACGTTAAGACTAGGAGCATATCCATGTGAGATTGCCGAAGGCACATTGATGGAAAAGTGCTATGGTGACTTAAGTATAAGTGAGAGACACAGACATAGATATGAGTTTAATAATGACTATAGAGATGTGCTAACAGAAAACGGATTAGTGTTATCTGGAATGTCACCAGATGGGCTTTTGGTCGAGACAGTAGAGGTGAAAGATCATCCATTCTTTATTGGAGTTCAGTTCCATCCAGAATTCAAATCGAGACCTAACAGACCACAGCCAATATTCAGAAAGTTTGTAGAAGCAATTGTTGCAAATAATTAATAATGAAAAGAGCCCTCAAGGGCTCTTTTTTGTTGCCTTATAACTTGTATGGTTTATAATTAAAGTTGTAAGAAAAATTTGAATTTGTAAAGGTATAGTAAATGATAATTAGAAAATATGACGAAAATGATATAACACAAATGCTTGCCTTATGGAATAATATAGTAGAAGAAGGCGTTGCATTTCCACAGGAGGAAAAACTGAACGAGGAAACAGCAAAAGAGTTTTTTAGTGGGCAAAGCTATGTGGGAGTAGCAGAAGACAATGACAAAATAGTTGGATTATATATTCTTCATCCTAATAACGTGGGAAGATGTGGTCATATTTGTAATGCTAGTTATGCTGTATGTGAATCCCATAGAGGAAATCATATCGGGGAATATCTAGTAAAAGATTGTATGGATAGAGCAAAAGAATTGGGATTTAAAGTCTTACAATTAAATGCAGTCGTTGAAACCAATAAGGGGGCTAGGCATTTGTATGAAAAATTGGGCTTCATGCAACTTGGCACTATTACAAAGGGATTTAGAATGAAAGATGGTACATATGAAAATATATGTCCTTATTATATAGAACTATAAAGAACTTAATGGAGGAGCATAAAATGGTAAAAACAGTTTTAGAGATAGATGGAATGATGTGCGGTATGTGCGAAGCACATATGAATGATGTGATTAGAAAAACCATTCCTGATGCTAAAAAGGTTAAGAGCTCTCATAAGAAAAATATGAGCAGATTTGTCACAGAGGAAAAACCAGATATTGATAAACTTAAAAAAGCAGTAGATGAAATTGGGTATAAGATCCTATCTGTTAATTATGAATAAATCTATTTTATGAAAAGGAATAAATATGATTATTAGGAGAGCAGATAAAAAAGATACAGATCAAATTTTAGATTTGTTAAGCGAAGTTTTAGAATTACATGCAAATGTTAGACCAGACTTGTTTGTTTCTGGAAGCACAAAGTATTCTGAGGAAGAATTGATGGATATTATTTATGATGATAACAGACCTATCTTTGTGGCAGCAGAAGATGACAAGGTATTGGGTTATGTTTTCTGTGAAGTAAAATATCAACCCGAATCTAGATTTATGAAAAGTTTCAAGTATCTTTATATAGATGATTTGTGTGTAGATCAAAGTGAGAGAGGAAAGCGTATTGGACAAAAGTTGTTTGAATTTGCTAAAGAATATGCCAGGCAGATAGGATGCTTTGAGATCACATTGAATGTTTGGGAAGGAAATGATGTGGCAAAAGAGTTTTATGAGAAGATGGGAATGAAAGTTAAGAAGAATAATATGGAACTGGTATTTGATTAAAGAGTTGATTAATTATTGATTGAAAAAAGAATTGACATATATAAATATTTCGTTAAAATTAAAGTACGTAGCCCCTTAGCGGGCATCGTATTTTCGCATAGCCCCTTGCGGGCACCATAAAAGTTCTACCATCATGGTAGAACTTTTTACTATTTGTTTAATATTTCTTGTGCAATAGCACCTTTATTAACACATTTATCCATCGCCTGTTTAGATATATACTTATGAGCTTCGTCCTCACTCATTCCCTTATCAGTGATAAGTTTAAGTTTGGCCAGGTTAACAAGCCTAATTTCTTGCATCTTATCTTCTATAGATAATGTCCTTTTCTCGTAGCTTCTCGTGCGCTCTCTAGCGCTTTTTAGCCAATTTAATGATTGAGATAGGATTTCCACTGAAGTTGGCTTAGAAGCCACAAATATGCCGTATTTTGAGTAGTTTTCGTGCACTTCTTCGTACAAATCGTAGTGTACTAGCATCATAACTATAGAGTTTTCATTCGTCGACAAATCAACAGCTAGTTCATCGCCAGTATCGTCTGGCAGAGGTGTATCAATAATCACAATGTCGTACGCCTTCTCTAGATTTGCGCGTTTTGCACTAGAAACAGAGCCTGTATATTTCACAGCCTCATATTTCGAACTAGAGAGTAGAGTGTGCATGTCAGTTATGAAGTTTTTTGAAACGCTAACAACGAGAACGCTGTAAGTCTTTTCCTTTAAACTCATAAAACCTCAACGACAATTATTTTAAATATTCAAGTATTCCATTATTCAAACTGCTTTTAACAAAGTCACTGCCAAGAGTGATGGATTTAGCTTCCTTGAGTGATTTAGGAAGTTGGTCCGTGCTCTTCGAAAGAGTAGAATCGTGTTCCAAATCTGAAACATCAACTGGATCAGGAAGTTTTAACTCATTTTCGATACCATACAAAGCTGCCTTTATGATTAGAGCAAATGCTACATATGGATTTGCCATAGAGTCTGGTGAGCGAAGCTCAACTCTAGCATTGTCTCTGGCAGTAGCAGTAACGCGGACTAGTTGAGAACGGTTTTCCTTAGACCAAGTGATGTATGATGGCGCCTTGTCGTCGCCAAATCTCTCGTAAGAGTTTTCGGTTGGATTTAGGAACGCTGTTATTTCCTTAGTCTTTTCTAAGATACCTGCGCACATGCCTTCGAAGGCCTCGTCGGTATAGTTTTTATCTATTGAAACATTTATATGGAAGCCATTTCCTGGATGGTTAGCAAGTGGCTTAGCAGAGAAGTCTGCGTGCAAACCATTTCTTCCAGAAACTGACTTAACGATAGTCTGGAAAGTCATTACGTTATCTGCGGTTGATAGTGCATCCGCATATTTGAAGTCAATCTCATTTTGACCAGGACCTTCTTCGTGGTGAGAACTCTCAGGCTTAATACCCATCTGATCCAAAGTCAAACAAATCTCACGACGGATGTTTTCTCCTTTATCCTCTGGCGCAATATCCATATCTCCGGCAAAATCATATGGATCTTTTGTAGGATTTCCATCTTCGTCCAACTTAAATAAGTAGAACTCTTGCTCAGAACCGAAAGAAAGCTCAAGGCCTTTGTCGACGGCTTCTTTCACAGCATCGGCAAGTAGCGTTCTTGAATCGCACTCAAAAGGACTTCCATCAGCATAAGTGATGGAGCAGTACATTCTAACAACCTTTCCACGTTCAGGCCTCCAAGGAAGCAACATAAGAGTAGAAGGGTCTGGATGAAGTACTAAGTCTGAATTAGTGATATTTCCAAAACCTTCAATAGAAGAAGGGTCGAAAGCAATTCCATTTGTGAATGCTCGCTCCAATTCTCCTGCCATAATAGAAATATTTTTTTGTTTGCCACAAATATCGCAGAACGCAAGGCGGATAAACGCCACATCCTCCTCGTTCACATATTCCATAACTTCTTCTTTGGTGTAAATCATAATAACCTCCAAATATTAATTCACGTATAAATAAAAAATAACTACCAACATAATGCAGGTAGTTATTTTAGTATCTTTTTTAAATGTTTAATTGGCTACATACATTTGTTGATACGGATTTTTGCTGTCAGGAATTACGACTGTGAAGTCTGAATCCATAACGTCTTTCTTATTATAACCAAAAAGTTTGCAGAATTCATCTATATATTCTTCGATTTCTGCTTTATCTTTTAAAGTGGCTTTTCTAGCTGTAACTTGGTGTGGGAAGTGCACACCTTTACATTTACTGCGGATAAACATCTTTCCGCCGTGCATTCCAGTACAAGCATAGTTACCAACTATACGCTCATCCTCGCTATCAAGACCGAGCACGATAATTGTGCCACCAGCCTGATATTCGCCCAAGAAGCTTCCAGCCTTACCGCCAATGATAAGAGAAGGTACTTTTTCTTTGTAAGCCTTCATATGAATACCAGCACGATAACCAGCATCACCTTTGACGAAGATGCTTCCGCCACGCATAGCATAACCTGCGGCATCGCCAATATTACCGTGAATAACAATCTTACCCTCGTTCATTGTATCGCCAGTAGCATCCTGCGCATTACCTTCAACAGTAATGTTTGCACCGTTAAGATAAGCGCCCAAAGCGTTTCCTGGAATACCTTCTATAGTAATATCTTTGCCGTTCATGCCTGTGGCAATAAATCTCTGACCCAAACAATTTTTGACAGTGATTGTCTTACCTTTTTCTCTAATCTTATCATTTAGTAATTTGTAATCTATATCGTTTGCAACAATATTCATAATGCCTCCTAAACTCTACTTCCTAGTTTTTCAGCTCTAGTGCCTGCTTCAAAGCAGCCGAGAGAAGTAGTAGTCATTAATGTTTCAAAATCTATACTGTCTAGTGGAGTTTCCTCTCTTATTAGTGATGTAAAGATTCCAGCCCTATCTGTATCTCCAACTAGCATATATCCAACTAGCTTGTTGTCCATTGTGAAGAATCGCTTGATAGAAGAATCAGTCTTTTCTTCATAAACTGTGCATCCGTCTTTCTCTGTGAAATAAGATCCAGCGGATATCGAGTGAAGACCAAAGAATCCGATTGAGTTCATTGGTATGCCTTTAGTAAATTCAAATAATTCGCCAGCCATATTCTTACCTGCACATTCGCCTTGGAAGTAAGCGTTAGGTAGAATAGCCAATACTCTGTGATCTCCTAAACTTAAATCATAACCTTCAGCGCAATCACCAGCTGAGTAAATATTTTTAACACTAGTCATACAGTGTTCATCCACTAAGATTCCTCGATTAACCTTGCAACCAATATCTGATGCAAGAGAAGTGTTCGCTTTAACGCCAACTGCTAAAACTAAAACATCAAACTCCACGGTCGAGCCATCGTTCATAGTAGCAGTGTTTCCATTAAACTCAGCAACTGAATTTGAAAGCATAAACTTAACGCCAGCGTCTTCTAAAACGTTTTGCATAATCTTTGCAGGAACCGCATCCAAGATACTTGAAAGAACTCTGTCAGCTAAATCACAAACTGTAATAGATTTAACTCTCTCGGCAATTCCCTCAGCACACTTAAGGCCAATTAAACCTGCACCGATAATCAAAACTCTAGAATTCTTATCGATTGCTTTTTCAAGTCCCAATGTATCATCCAAGGTCATAAAGCAATGCTTGTTTTCCACAGTGTCCAAACCTTTAAAAGGTGGAACGAATGGAGTAGAACCAGTACAAATACAAAGTTTCTCAAAACTTCTTGAACCACGTTTACCTTTAGACTTAAAGCTAACTTTCTTAGACTTCTTATCTATTTTAGTGACTTCAGTATCGTATAAAACTTCCACATTGTTCTTTGTGTAGAATGACTTTGTTCTATATTTCATTTTATTTAGAGTAGTTTTTCCTTCTAAGTAGTAGGAGATGAGAGGCCTTGCGTAAGTCATATGTTTTTCTTTCGCAATAACAGTAATGGAACCTTCCTTGTCCACACTTCTGATTCCCTCAATACATCCTATAGAAGAAATACCATTTCCGATAATTACATATTTACTCATAATCTATCTCTCCTCAAAAACTATTGCTCGGTTTGGACAGCCTTTAACGCAGGCTGGTTCGCCACATGAATTCTTTACGCAAAGTTCGCACTTAGTCATCGTTCCATCTTCGCCCACGGTCAGAGAACCGTAAGGACAAACCAAAACGCAAGTATGACAACCTACGCACTTGTCGCGATCTATCATAACCACGCCATCTTTCTTAGAAATAGCACCTGCGATACAACTCTTTACACAGATTGGATCTTCGCAGTGACGACAAGATACAGCAAAATGAATCTGATCTTTATCATCTACTTTGATACGAGGATAGATAGGCTTATCCTTTAGCGCTTTTACCATATCTTCGCATCCAGAGTTCGCGAACGCGCAGTTATATTCACATAGATGACATCCCAAACACCAATCTTCATTAACATATACTTTCTTCATCTTTATTCTCCCGCGTGTTTAATTCCTAATATCTCTAATTCTTTTTCATTGAGGCCGACGCCACGTAGCATCAATCTATTTCCTTTGAGGGCCTCAATGGAATTGATACCCATCGCACCGATTATCTCTTTAATCTCGTGTTTCCATGCACTCATCAGATTAACTAGTCGTTGACTTCCAATATCTGGATTTAGTCTCTTCACTAACTCAGGGTCTTGTGTTGCGATACCCCAGTTACATTTGCCGCTCTGACAAGTTCGACATAAGTGACATCCCATCGCGAGTAGTGCAGAAGTAGCCACATAGCAAGCGTCTGCCCCGAGGGCAATGGCCTTGACTACATCAGCAGCGCTTCTGATACTTCCTCCGACCACGAGTGAAACATTATTTCTTATTCCTTCCTCGCGAAGTCTGGAATCGACAGAAGCGAGTGCCAACTCTATTGGGATACCCACATTATCTCTGATGCGAGTAGGAGCAGCACCAGTACCACCTCTAAAACCATCAATCGCAATGATGTCAGCGCCAGATCTAGCAATACCACTTGCGATGGCTGCGATGTTATGAACAGCCGCCACCTTTACGATAATAGGTTTTTTATAGTTAGTAGCTTCTTTCAAAGAGAAAACTAATTGTCTCAAATCCTCAATCGAGTAGATGTCGTGATGTGGGGCAGGACTGATAGCGTCTGAACCTTCAGGAATCATTCGAGTCCTTGATACATCATCCACGATTTTCTTTCCAGGAAGATGTCCACCGATACCTGGCTTAGCACCCTGACCCATCTTAATCTCGATAGCTTTACCGGTCTCTAGGTATTCCTCATGTACACCGAATCTACCTGATGCAACCTGAACGATTGTGTTATCACCATATTCATAGAAGTCTTCGTGAAGTCCACCTTCACCTGTGTTGTAGAAGATACCAAGTTCTTTTGATGCCCTAGCTAGTGATGCGTGAGCATTGTAGCTTATTGAGCCGTAGCTCATCGCTGAGAACATTACTGGCATCGACAACTCTAACTGTGGTGGTAAGTCACACTTCAGTTTTCCATTTTTATCCTTCTCCACCAATGATGGTTTCTTTCCTAAGAAAACTTTTGTCTCCATTGGTTCTCTTAAAGGATCGATAGGTGGGTTAGTTACTTGAGATGCGTTAATCAAAATCTTATGCCAGTAAACAGGCATTGGCTTTGGGTTACCCATAGAGGAGAGTAGAACTCCGCCTGTGTCTGCCTGCTTATAGATTTCTTTTATAGTGTTATCCTGCCAATTGGCATTTTCTCTTAAACGACAATCGCTCTTTACGATCTTTAATGCCCTTACAGGGCAAAGAGAAACGCAACGCTGGCAGTTCACACATTTTGACTCGTCAGCTTTTACTACATCTAAGTTTTCATCATATGAGTGAACTTTGTTGGCGCATTGGCGCACACACACTTTACAATGTATACATTTACTTTCATCCCTTACAACTTCAAATTCAGGATATATATAATTAATACTCATAACAGTTCCTTTCCGTCAGTAGATCTTTTGTAATTAATTCTATCTATATAACTACGTCATCGTTTAATTTCACAATTACTGGTTCGCCACCGGCTGGAGCGTAAATGTTTTCTGCGTCAGGCTCCATCATTCTGATAGCAACTTCCTCGCTGCCGATAAAGACTTTATCATCCTTTTCGCCGACAACCATAGAACGAAGCTTCAATCTATCGTTCAATGCCATCAGGCCTCGGTCAAAGCCAAGCACAATTGAAAATGGACCAGTAACTAGTAGGTTTGAAAAAGCAGTTCTTAGATAAGTGAGTTTTTCTCGCTCTTTTTTTGGCTTAGAATCAATTGTGTTCCAGAATGGTGCGGCCACAACATTCGCCGCTTCCTCTAAACTTAAACCCTGGCGTCTAATTAAGTAATCAAAGATGTAAGTTATAACTTCTGTATCTGTTTGAAGATTACAGTTGTAACCAAACATCTCGATAAATCTTCTATTTGAATCATAAGAGGAAATCTCACCGTTATGTACGATAGAGTAGTCGAGGAGTGTAAATGGATGAGCACCTCCCCACCAACCAGGTGTGTTTGTTGGATATCTGCCATGCGCTGTCCAAGAATATCCTTCGTATTCTTCTAGGCGATAGAACTTACCAACGTCTTCTGGGAAACCAACGGCTTTGAAAGCTCCCATGTTTTTACCGCTTGAAAAAACATATGCATTATCAATGTTGTTATTGATTTCCATAACAGTTCTTGCTACATATGTTTTTTCATCAAGTTGTAAATGATCCATCATCGACTTAAGAGGAGAAACAAAGTATCTCCATATCATAGGAACATCTGTGATACTTTTAACCTGTCTTGTAGGAATCTGTTCCTGATGAACTATTTCAAAGCGCTCTTTTAAGAAAGACTCAGTAGCCTTTCTCGTATCTCGATTATTAAAAAAGAAATGTAGAGCATAAAAGTCTTTATACTCTGGATATATTCCGTATGCAGCAAAACCACCACCTAGACCGTTGGAACGATCGTGCATTGGCTTCATTGCATTAGTAATCACATCTCCGCGTATTCCATTTCCTTCTTTAGAAATGACGGCTGCAATAGCACAACCCGATGGAATTCGGATATCTCCCTCTAACCTCATTATTAAACTCCCTTCGTTATGAAATAGAAATTAAGTAAAAAGAAAAGACGCTCATTACACACACGAATACTCGTGTATATAATGAACGCCTTTGCTCATCAAAGAATACTATACACTTAATATAATTAAATGTCAAGCAACTTTCATTAAGAAAATCAAGCGCACTAAAATCTAACTTAAAAAAATTAAGAAAAATGCTTGACATTATTTTGACACGGGTTTATAATGCACCTAATTGATGAGGGCAAAGGTGTCTTCAAGCGAAAGCTTGGAGACGCCTTTTTTCTTTGTCGATAATGTTGAGGCAGAAGCTCTTATCCCTGTAAATATAAGGGTTTCGCAGAAAAGGAGAGTTATTATGAAACAGGTAAAAGAAAACTTTGGCAAGTTGGTTTTTGACGACAGAGAGATGAAGGCAAGATTGTCTGGTAAAGTTTACAATTCTTTGAAAAAGACAATCAGCGAGGGAGCAAAATTAGACAGTACAGTAGCAGATGCAGTTGCAATAGCAATGAAAGATTGGGCTGTAGAAAACGGAGCTACTCATTATACACATTGGTTCCAACCATTGACAGGTGTAACAGCAGAAAAGCATGATAGCTTTATTGCGCCAGCACCAGATGGCGGAGTGCTAATGGAATTTTCAGGAAAGGAATTGATTCAAGGTGAGCCTGATGCATCATCATTCCCATCGGGAGGTTTGAGAGCGACATTTGAGGCTAGAGGTTACACAGCATGGGATCCAACATCATATGCGTTCATAAAAGGAACAACGTTATGCATACCAACAGCGTTTTGCTCATATGGTGGTGAGGCACTAGACAAGAAGACTCCACTTTTAAGATCAATGGAAGCGCTGAATAAGCAGGCACTTAGAATCTTGAAACTTTTTGGAAATGAAGATGTCAAATATGTAAGTACATCTGTAGGACCAGAGCAGGAGTACTTCCTTATTGATAGAAAAGAATATGACAAGAGACCTGACCTTAAATACACAGGTAGAACTTTGGTCGGTTCTAGACCACCTAGAGGACAGGATTTGGATGATCACTACTTTGGCGTAATTAAGCCTAGAGTGGCAGCGTATATGGAAGACCTAAACGATGAACTTTGGAAGTTAGGTATTTATGCGAAGACAGAGCATAACGAGGTGGCTCCAGCTCAGCATGAGCTTGCGCCAATATATGACACTACGAACATTGCGGCTGACCACAACCAGTTGATGATGGAGATTATGCAAAAGGTAGCTTCGAAGCACGGCTTGGTGTGTTTGCTTCATGAGAAGCCATTCGCAGGAGTAAATGGTAGTGGTAAGCACAATAACTGGTCAGTGGGAACAGATACAGGTGAAAACTTACTTAACCCTGGTGATACACCACATGAGAATGCACAGTTCTTACTATTCCTATGTGCGGTTATCAAGGCTGTCGATGATTATCAGGATCTGCTTCGTATTTCAGTGGCTACAGCAGGTAACGATCACAGACTTGGTGCAAATGAGGCACCACCTGCAGTCGTATCAATGTTCCTTGGCGATGAGCTAACAGAAATCATGAAGGCGATTATGAATGATGAGCCATACGAGGCAGGCGAATCAAAGAAGATGAAGTTAGGTGTAGATGTTCTTCCTAGATTTAAGAGAGACAACACTGACAGAAACAGAACATCGCCATTCGCTTTCACAGGAAACAAGTTTGAGTTTAGAGCACTAGGTTCTTCGAATAGTATTTCATGCGTAAACATTATGCTAAACGCAGCGGTAGCTGAGAGTTTGAAGATTTACGCTGACAGACTAGAGGGCGCGAAAGATTTCAATGAAGAACTTCACAATATGATTAAGAAGACTATTAAAGACCACAAGAGAATCATCTTTAATGGTAACGGATATGACGAGTCTTGGATAAAAGAGGCTACAGAGGAGAGAGGCTTGCTCAACTATAAGACGACAGCAGATTGTATGCCACATCTTTTGGACGAGAAGAACGTCAAGATGCTTACAGAGCAAAAGGTATTTACTCCAGCAGAATTAAATTCCCGTATGGAGATTATGTTAGATAACTATTGTAAGACTATAACGATCGAAGGAAACACTTTGGTAGACATGGTAAGGAAAGATATTCTACCTTCTATAGAAATGTATCTAAGCAAAGTGGCTGAGACCGCCAAGTTGAAACAAGACGTTGATTCTAAGATGTCCATATCATATGAAAAGAATATTATGGAGAAATTATCTAGCCTCAACGACATAATATTTGCTGGAGTAGATACGTTAGAGAAAGTACTAGAAGAGGAAGTGGCTATCGAAGATATTGTTGAACAAGGATATGCCATCAGAGATAAAGTACTTCCTACAATGGAAAATCTAAGAGAGGCTTGCGATCAGGCAGAGATGATAGTGGCTAAGGAATATTGGCCATATCCATCATATGGTGAAATGTTATTTGGAGTTAAATAATATAGAGAAAAGTTTTTGAGAACTGATTATAGATTGGAGTGATGATTATGCATTTAGTCGCGGTTGGGGCAACCCAAATATTAGAAAAAGCAACATCGAATAGTTTTGCTATTTGGTTTTTGATAGGTGCAGCATTAGTATTCTTTATGCAATGTGGATTTGCGATGGTAGAGAGTGGATTTACCAGAGCGAAGAGTGCCGGAAACATCATAATGAAAAACTTGATGGACTTTTGTATCGGTACATTCATGTTTGTATTTTTGGGATACGGTTTAATGATGTCAGAAGACTACATTATGGGATTGATAGGACTACCTAACCTTGATATCTTCACAAATTTTGACCATTTCAATTATTCACAGTTTGTGTTCCAGTTAGTATTCTGTGCGACAGCAGCTACCATTGTATCAGGTGCGATGGCAGAGCGTACCAAGTTTAGTGCTTACTGTATCTATTCAGCTTTGATTAGTTTGGTGGTATACCCAATAAGCGCTGGATGGGTTTGGAACTTGGCAGGAAAAGGATGGTTGCAGCAGTTACATTTCGTAGACTTTGCTGGATCAGCTGTTATCCACTCAGTAGGTGGTGTGGCAGCCTTGATAGGTGCCATTATAGTAGGACCTCGTATTGGTAAGTACACAAGAAGAAAGACTGGTGAAGTGAAAGTTAACGCTATCCCGGGACATTCACTTACACTTGGTGCGTTAGGTGTATTCATCCTTTGGTTTGGATGGTATGGATTCAACGGTGCAGCAGCTACCAACAATGATTCATTAGCAGCTATTTTTATGAATACAACCATTGCCCCAGCATCAGCGACAGTAGTGTGTATGATTTACACATGGATTAGAAATAAGAAACCAGACGTCGGTATGTCGCTCAACGCGGCGCTGGCTGGACTGGTAGCAGTGACCGCGGGATGTGCTTCGGTCGATGCTTTAGGATCGTTTATCATAGGTGCCGTAGCAGGTATCATAGTAAACATTGCAGTAGATGTCATAGACAATAAATTCCACATCGATGACCCAGTAGGTGCCGTAGCGGTGCACATGTGCAATGGTATTTGGGGAACATTGGCAGTCGGACTATTTGCGACTGGACGAGGTGATCATGTGCTGGCATTTGCCGATGGCTCGAAATATGCTGGACTATTCTATGGTGGAGGATTTAAGTTGCTCGGAATACAGGCGCTAGGTATTTTGGCAATTGATATATACGCGGCGATTATGATGTTCGGCGTGTTTATGCTAATAAAGAAAACTATAGGACTTCGTGCAGACGAGGAGGACGAGTTGGCCGGTATGGATATTTCCGAGCATGGTTTGGCGTCAGCGTATGCGGACTTCCTGCCTATTGCCCCGGCATATAAGGGAGAAAGTTCAGGACCTGTAGACTTAAGTGGATTAGAACCGGCTCACTTGCATTTGAGTAGCCCGCCTAGTGATGGCACACTAACGAAGATTGTTATCGTATGTAGCGAAGACAGATTTACAGTGCTTCGTGACACGATGGCTGAACTGGGTGTAACTGGTATGACGGTTATTCAGGCTATGGGTTGTGGTGTCGAGCAAGGTAAGACCGGTAGATACCGTGGTGTTAATATGAGTATGAACCTCAAGCCAAAAGTTAAGGTCGAAATCGTGGTATCTAAGATAGATCCGAATATCGTAGTTGCAGCAGCTAGAAAAGCTCTTTATACAGGTAAAGTGGGCGACGGAAAGATATTCGTATCACAGATTCAGGATATTATGAGGATCAGAACCGGCGACACGGGATATTTGGCATTGCAGGATGAGAATTAGATAATATCGTTTAAAATTTTGGAAGAAAAACTGTGGCTTGGTGCCACAGTTTTTTCTATGCTCAGGGCTAATAAAAAACTGAAAAAATGAATGATATAATTAAAAAAATGATTAAAGATGGAGGTAAACATGGCTGATATAAAATTGTTTGATGGAGAATATATAGTAGATCAAGTGAATGCTAATTATGGAGTAAACGGTGGAAAACTATTTCTTACAAACAGAAGAGTGGTTTTTCTTTCAAATATTGGTAAAGAGTTATGGAGTGTAGCGATAAACAATATTGGTTCACATTTTACAAATCCAATTATGGGAGTATATGTTGATATACTTATTAAAAGCAATGAAAAAACAAAGAGTTTCAGAACAATGAAAAAAGGCGGGATACATTTTGAGAACAATCTTAATTCTGTTATTAATAATACCTTAAAAGAAGATGAAACAGTAATTACTGATTCAAAGGAAGATGTTAAAAATAAAGAGGGTATAACTGGAAAAGTTAACAAAGATACCACGGTATCAAGTGTGAGTAAAGGAGATGGCTTAAATAAAAAAGACTCCTACTCGCAGCAACCGATTAAATATCCAGTAAAGCTAGTGGTAGGCGCAATTTTTTTAAGTATTGTTATCATTTTTTTGTTTATAAGGTGTAGTCAAAGTCAAAAAGCTAGTAGTTTAGCAGAAGCAGAAAGCATTGCAAAAGAATATGTTAAGTCTGAATATGGCAATGACGACAATGGTGGAGAAGTGAAAAGCGTTAGTGGATCTGAATTTCGTGGTGCTTATACAGTTTTGTTAGAAGGAAAGGTATATGGCCATTATATGGTTGTGTTTGATCCGGATGGAAGCGTTTCTGAATGTGAGTTTACTAATTACTAAATATGTATGAATACAATGATTTGTTGAAAATCGTAATAAAAATAATTGTAGCGACAGATAATAATTCTTTATTTGATGGAATAGTGTAACAGCAAAAAAAGTTGATAAACAAGTAAAAATCATACAAAAAGGAGATACTATCGCATGAAAAGAACAATGCCATTTTTAGTAGCGTGCTTCATGGTTCTTTCTTTAATAGTGTGCTGTTTAATCGTTCAAAACAGTCTTATTAAATCTTACAAGAGATATGAGTTTTATGGAAAAAACATTGACCATATAAAAGTTGAAGGCAAAAAGATGATTGTTAAAGGTAAAGCGTTTCTAACTCACAAACTTGACTCAGGAACGGATACAAGTTTAAAACTCCTAAAGAAGAAAAAGCGATTATTCATAATTACTTCAGATACTAAATATTATTCATTAAATTGGTCTAAAGTGGAAAGAATTTCAAAAAAGAAAGCGATTGCATGTATTAAGCATTTGAGATACTGTGATGGTTTTCAGGTTAAAGTAAATGGAGAAAAGATTGATAAAATGTATATATTAAATAGTGGTAACTAATTTAAAACAACCTCCTTTGGGAGGTTGTTTTAATATTTTTATGAAACGGTTAGTGTATTTTCGCCTTTTTCATATAACATTAAATTTGTATCTATCACTGATTTATGATTGTTAATACAGTATATAATAATACTATCACGCTTACTTTTTGGGGATAAACCAGGATGATTACCAGTTTGAAGCGCTGCCTGTGTTTCATTTAAAGTGAAACTTGCCCCGATACATATAGAAAGGATAGCATTACGACTAGGATTTTTCTTTCCGCTTAATATCTGATATCCATATGTTTCGTTGATCTCTGCTTTTTCAAATATTCTAGACTTCTTTAGGCATTTCTCATCAAACATATTATAAAGATATTCAGCCACGGTAGTTTTGATAAAATACTCTTCGTTTTCTTTTAAGTAGTCTTCGATATTGTTACAAGAGTTTAATTGTTTCATTAATTCATTTGTACTTAATTCCATAAGGTATTCCTTCCTATTGTGTTTTTTATTATACTACTTTAAGATTGTATTGTAACTGATGTACGAAAAATGTCACTTCCAAGAAGAATTATACACTAAAAAGGATTAAAAAATATGTACTCTTGGCTCATAAAAAATATAACTGACGGCTTTGTCTTTTCTGGCAATATTAAGCGTGGAGAATTAGGCGAAGTCAATATATATAAACATAAAACGACAGGGCAAAGAATTATTGTCAGAGACATAAAAGATGGAGTAGAAGTATATGAAAAGCTTCTTCATATTAAATCGCAGCATTTGCCAACTATTTATGAAGTTGTTAGAAAAGAGCCGAACACGAAGGATTCGGAAGCTATTGTAGTTGAAGAGTTCATTTCGGGTATTACTGTTGGAAACGTTTTAGAAAGTGAACACTATAATGAAAAGGGAGTTAAGGTTATAGTTAAAGCCTTGTGCGATGCATTAGAAGTGTTGCACAATAATGGAATAGTTCATAGAGATATAAAACCTGAAAACATTATCATTGATGATTCGGGGAAAGTATACTTGATTGATTTTAACGCATCTAGAATTAATAAAGGTGATGTTGCAAAAGACACTAGAATATTGGGGACTAGTGGATTTGCTGCTCCAGAGCAATATGGAATCAGCGAGTCAGATGCGAGAACGGATATTTATTCTTTGGGCGTTTTGATGAATGTAATGCTAACCGGAGATCATCCATCTAAAAATATGTATAAAGGCAAACTCAAAAAAGTAATAAAAAAATGTATCAATACAAACCCTGATGATAGATTTCAAAATGTAGAAGATTTGAAAATGGTATTATAATATATGCAGAGGCAATAATAATGGAACTGAAGAAATGTTTTAATTGTGGGAATGAAGTTCCTATGGAAGCAAACTTTTGTCCTAAATGTATGACAAAGCTTACCGAAGAAGAGGAATTCAAAAGTACCAAAAGAAAACGAAATAGAAGAATTCTAGTCATGGTGGGAATAATTGTTTTCGCTATTGTATTATTCGTATGTGCATTTTTATTCTTTAATAGATTTAAAGAAATAAAAAATGAGAAGAAGATGAAAGAAGCCCAGGAAAGATATGAAAAGTATTTGGGAACATGGGCTAACGATTCTTTCTATACAGGACATTTTGATAATATAGAACATTTAGAAATCGTTTCTGCCAAAGGGAATGAAATAGTTTTTAATGTTACGAAGAGAATACGTAAAAAGAAAGACTACATAGTTTGTGCCTTAGAGTATCAAAAAGTGACACTAATGGATGGATATGGTCAGTTTAAGTATGAGGATGAAGCCACTTTGGAATCAGGTAGTGGAGAAATAACATTAAAAAATAAAAAAGTTTATCTAACTATTTATGTGAGCAAGAAGACTGATGTCGATAATTTTGACATAACAATGGATACAGGTTTTTCTCACCAAGAATCGTTGAAAAAAGGTGAAGTATTTCATCTAGAAGAAATGATAGGAGATTTTAATTCTGTCCGTTACAATTTTTTAAATAGAGAAAAGAAAAAGGATTACAAACCAGAACTAGTTTACTATTATGCGAACGGTGGGTTAATAGCTCATCTACCAGATCGCGTTAATGTTACGGGGATAGAAGTAGATTATAACAAGATGAAAAGTGATTATAACTACTTGTATCGAGGAATAGATGCGAAAACAACAAAGTCGGACTTCAAAAGAATAGTTAAAGACCGTAAGATGAAGATAGTAGAAGAATATGAAGATGGATATATGGTTTATGATTCTACATATCATATAAATGTTGTCGTAGGATTTAAGAATAATAAAGTAACTACTTTGTATATTGAACATAAACTATCCTCATCAAAATAGATGATTGAAGAGTTCATTTAAAAAAAGTCGCCTTTAAGGCGGCTTTTTGTGTTAGGGATAGTATTTCAAAATATGCGCTAGTGGTTAATAATAATCATTCCGGCATTTGTTAGAATAATGATATGAAATTAGGAGGTGCGGAAAAATGAAAAAAAATTTGTGTTTAAAGAAAGCAGGAATAGTTGTTTTTGTTATTTTGACAATATCAATATTGAGTGTATGTAGTGTTGAAGCATCCTCGAAAAAAGTGAAAAATAAGGTATCTATTTACATTGGTAATACAATCACACTAAAAGTTAAGAATGCCAAAAAGATAAAATGGAAGTCAACCAAAAAGTCAGTGGCTACTGTTTCCCAAAAAGGAAAAGTCAAAGGTAAAAAAGTTGGGCAGTGTATCATTGTGGCAAAAGTTGGCAAGAAAACTTATAAATGTAAAGTGACTGTAAAAACAAGGAAAAGCGATATAGCGAATATGATATTAAATAGAGGTAAAAGAAAAGTAGATGAGGAAAATAGAGAGTATTATTATTTAGAACGAAATGAATACTATCAGGCTAGCATCTCTTACAATTTTCATACGACATTAGCATACTATCCAGACGTAGATATGATTAAAATATGTTTTTCTGGTTATGGTGACGACTTGCTGTATTTATTCATTGAAGACGAAAGGGCCAAATATTGTGATGTGATTTTTATTGATACCACGAGTATTATTTATGGATCTGGTCATTTATACAAGAATAAACTGAAAGGGGATAATGCAGTTTATTTTGGCGTAACCAATATTAAGGATAAAGAGTCCAAGCAAATTCTAGAAATGTTCACTACATTAACATCTAAACTTGCATTGATTCAATTTAGTAAAGTATTAAAAACAAATGGACTAAACTTGAATCATGAGAATTTAGGATTTCACTTGTAGAAATAGTATGTCAACAATTTATTATAGAGCTACCGTTTTTATTCGGTAGCTCTTTTTGCGTCAGAACGACATACAAACAAAATGTTGCAATTTGCAAAACAAGTAGTATAATTAGAATTCTAGGAACTGTCATATATGGTATGCGGCTAGCCCTGATCTAGAAGACGAAAGTCTTTGATGAGAAGGGAGGTGATAATTATGAGTTTTTATGAAAGTCTTTCGATTTTCATGCAATTTCTCACTATTAACGTCCTGATCTTTTTAGATTCAAAAAAATAGCCGCCTAGCTGGCGGCTATTTCTTTCAATAGACAAAGGCTAGCCGTATATCGGCAGTTCCTTTGTATTTATAAATTAACATAATTTATTGGAATTTTCAATAATGCTTTAGTATACATTTTGATTTTAGATGATAAGTTGAGAAATCATTTTGAAATGGGTCAGCGAGACTCTTTTTTGTTGCCTTATAACACGTATAGTTTATAATTAAAACAGTAAGATAAGTACGGAATTATATAGGAAATACTATGGCATCAAGCAAAGATTATTTAGAATACATATTAGATCAACTCTTAGGTTTGGACGAGATTTCTTATCGCGCAATGATGGGAGAGTATATCATTTACTACCGCGGCAAAATAGTCGGTGGTATTTATGATGATAGATTGCTTGTTAAGCCAGTTCAATCAGCAGTCGATTTTCTGCCGGACGTTAAATATGAATTACCTTATGATGGCGCAAAGAAGATGCTGCTTGTAGAAGAAGTTGATAATCGAGATTTTTTGACCGGTTTGTTTAACGTAATATTTGAAGAATTGCCAGAACCTAAAAAGAAATAGTTTTGGAGAACGAGATGACAGAAAAAGAAAAAATGATAAGAGGCGAATTGTATAATGCGGATTATGACCCGGAGTTAATTAGTGAGAGAACTCGAACAAAAGATTCTTGTTTTGAGTTGAATAATACTAAGCCCTCAGATTTAGATAGAAGAAAAGAAATAATAAAGGATCTTTTTGGGAAGACTGGAGATAACTTCCATATTGAGTCTGATTTTTGGTGCGACTATGGATATCGCATTGAAATAGGGGAAAACTTTTATGCGAACCACAATGTTGTAATGCTGGATGCAGGTGGAATTACTTTTGGAGATAATGTATTTATTGCACCACAGTGTGGTTTCCATACTTCAGGCCACCCGATAGATTCAGAAACTCGGAATATTCCACTTGAATATGCAAAGCCAATAAAAGTTGGTGACAATGTATGGTTTGGTGCAGGCGTTCAAGTGTGTCCGGGAGTTACTATCGGAAGCGATGTTGTAATCGGTGCAGGCAGTGTGGTGATAGATGATATTCCAGACAATTCAGTAGCAGTTGGAAACCCATGTAAAGTTATCAAGAAAAGGGAAGCTTGATATGAAAGTAAAGGAGAAAACTATGAAACAGGTAAAAATAATTATTAGTTTTGTATTAGTTATTGTGATGGCGTTTGGCTTTGGAGTACCAAAGATTAAAGCGCAATCTTCGGAATCGAGTGAAAAATCTGAGCACTACACATATGATGGAGCAGAGGTGCCGGAAGCATTCCAGAGAAATCAGATGACGGATCTGTTTAGTAAGATTGTGATGCCTAGCAATATGAGCAAAGTAAAAGTGACCAAAACAGAGGACGGGGTAAAATTCTCTGGAAAGAGGTCAAATCTACAAGCTGGAAGAGTTGATATTGCAAAACAGTTTCACTTCGGTGAAAACTATGTTGGTAGATTTTCTATTGAGGCGACTCGTGCAGTTACAAAACCAATAACTATAAAATTTTACATAGATGCGGATATTAATCCTTTCTGTTCTATGACTATTGGAAGAGAAGGAAGAATCGATCCTGTCACAAAAGAGGAAAAATGGGAACAGTCGAAAGTTGTGATAGATGAAGCGATTTCAGGATCCCATTCACTTTCATTTTCTTTTGAAACTGCTTGTGAAGAAACTGAAGTGACATTTAAGAGTTTTGAGTTTGTGCAAAGTTCATTGCCAGTTATTAATTTTGATATAGACGAAAACGAAGGTACAGTGGATGAGATGAATACATCCGAAGACCACTCGGCAGAGTGCCACGGGGATATGACTATCAACGTGCCTGCCAGATATGCAAATGAATATGTAAACAACCTTCAAACTGCAAGTTATCCAATAGAGTACATTAGAGGTCGTGGTAATTCGACATGGGCCTGTGACAAAAAACCTTACAAGGTTAAATTGGCTAAGAAAAATGGCTTGCTAGGAATGCCTGCGAACAAGCATTGGGTTTTGCTGGCAAATAGTTATGATAATTCGAAAATGAGAAACAAAATGACTTACGAGTTAGGCAATAGAATGAATGTGCCTTACACACCAAAGAGCGTTCCTGTAGATGTCGTTATGAACGGTGAATACTATGGTACTTATTTTTTGAGTGAGCAGATAAGGCTTGGAGAGAATAGAGTAGATATTCCAGACCTTACTGACACGACGGCTAAATTAACTGAAGAGGAAATCACTGGTGGTTATCTACTAAGTCTAGGTGGCGAAGGGGACGAACCAGAGTTTTTCACAACAACTAGAAATAATGATTTCTTTATGGAATCACCACAATTAGAGGATTGGCAAAATGCTGATACTTCCTTTGACGAAGTCAAGGAATATATACAAGGCTATGTGCAAAAATGTGAGGATGCATTGTATAATTCCGATTACTGCGCTCCGGACGGAACATCTTATTCGAATTTGATTGACGTAGATAGAATGATTACTTATTACTTGTTCCAGGAAATCTCACAGAATGGAGATGCGTATGCTGGAGGAAGTAATTACCTATATAAAGATAGAAACGGAAAACTTTGCTGGGGACCACTATGGGATTTTGACTATGTGGCTTGGGCAGGTAGCGATTACGACGAAGAACCAGAATACAATTTCCAAAGTTCTACAAGAGTTTGGAATGGTAGAATGCTTCTGAATGATGATTGTTGGCTAAGACTACAAGAAATATATAGTGATATGAAAACACAGTTGCTAGATATTATTTCTGATAATGGATACTTAGACCAACTTTATGATTCTTTGTCGGTATCTATGCATTACGATATAGAGAAGAATGGTTTCTATGACCATGCTGGAAATAATGAAGAACCTTACGTTTATTCATTTAAAAAAGAGCGTGATAGATTAAAGGATTGGATTAGAGGAAAACTTGCTTACACTGATGAAAACATGACTAATTGGAGACCAGAACCCGTTACTGTTACCTTTACAGTAGATGGTGAGGTTGTCAGTGAGCAGAAACTCCTTGAAGGTGAAAAAGCTGTCATACCAGACGACCCGGTAAAAGAGGGATACGCCTTTTTGGGATGGTATTATATAGACTGTGAAGGTGAAGAAAGCAAATTAGATCCCGACAGGGACTATGACAAAGACACAACTATCTTTGCAAAGTTTGTAGCGAACAAGGATATAGTTCCAGTAGCAGATATTGTTACTAGAACGGACGATGTGTTTGTGGAATTGGGTTCTGATACATATAGTATTAGCTACAAGGTAAATCCTGCAAATGCTACTTTTGAAGATTGTACAATTACTTCGTCAAATCCTGACGTGGCAAAAGTAGATGACGAAGACTCGGATGTTTTCTTGGCGTTGAAGAGTGTGGGAGAAAGTACAATCACTTTGACATCGCACAATGGTATTTCAAAACAGTTTGTTATTCATGTTGTGCCAGAGGATTATGATGTAGATCTTAGCGATGTTGAAATTGAGGATGGACCTATCAAATTAAAGATGAATGAGTCCAGACTTGTAAACTTCACGCTTGACCCAGAAAATGCTCCTTGGACGAATGACATTGAGTTTATTGTTGGAAATGAAGATATTGTAGAAATGGAACACTTCGGAATAATTACTGCAAAGTCTCCTGGAAAGACATTTATTCTTGCAAGGTATGGAGAAACAAACAAGTTGATCGAGGTGGAAGTGGAAGGTGAGAAACCAAAACCAACTCCTGTAGTAAAGAAAGATGCGCTTACACTTTATGGTGAGTTCTTAAAGGCAAACAAAATTAAGTATTATTCAGTATTGATGCAATCAAAGGCTAACCCATTACTTATTGTTACTAATAAAGTATATAAGGGTAAATATGGCAAGAGCGTAACTGTTTATACGATTCGTAATAATAAAGTGATTAAAGTTGGCAACTTGAAATCTAAGAAGGGTTACTTGAAAATTAAGTCTAATAATATTGTAACTAAGTTTGGCAAGAACAGTATTGGATACTATAAAGTTAAAGCGACATACTTTGTTGGAAATAAGTATGTTAAGAAAAAGAAGAAATATTACAGTTATAAATTAAACCGTACTAAGTTTATTAAGAAAAAGAAGATTTCGAAGAGGAAAGGCAAGAAGTATTTGAAGGCAAAAGGTGCAAATAGTATTGTATTTACCGCCAAATAGTTTTCAAAATATGGTGTATTAATATGAAAAAAACATTAGTTTGTATGTTGCCCATAGTATTAGTGGCCATTATGTTTTCTATGTTTAATGTGCATGCGGCAGAAACTAAACAAGCACCTACCACTACAGTGCCAACAACAACTGCTAAAGCAAAAAAGAGAAAACTGCCGAAGGCAGTAAGGAAGTTCCAGAAGAAGAAAACGAAGATTAAAACTATCAAACTAATCAACAAGAAAAAGTTGGAGATTAGGTGGAAGGCTACTTCTGGTGCAAGGGGTTATGTTCTTTTTAGAAAAAAGAACAATGGAAAACTCAAAAAGATAAAAGTGATCCCTAGGTGTAAAAAGTTAGTTGTAATTGATAAAAAGGCGAAATACGGAAATAAATATGTTTATTGCGTTCGCGCATATATGAAGTACAAAGGGAAGAAGTACTATAGCAATTACAAAGGCTTTTTTAAGAACTTCAAAACAAAGAAAGTACGCAAGAAGAAATATACTTGGATTTGCGATATGAACGGGAAAAAGATTAAAGATCCGAGACCGTTTCTTAAAAAACCAAAGTATGCTTTGAGAGTGAATGTTGTTAAAAGTACTATGACTGTCTTTGCGAAAGACGGAAAAAGAGGGTATAGAATCCCGGTTCACGTGTATTTGATTGCAGGAAATGTATATGATACAGCGGGCACATACAGACTTGGACCAAAGTATAGATTTAGAGGTTTGTACTATAATACCCACAGCCAGTGGAGTGCTAGAATATACGAAGATATCTTGTTCCACACTGAGCTTTATAAGAGAAGCCAGGATCCGAATTCACTAGATGTGAAGGCGTATAATAAACTTGGAAAACCATCCTCGCATGGATGTATTAGGTTGCAGTGTGTAGCTGCGAAATTCATTTATGATAAATGTCCAGTGGGAACGCGAGTTGTAATTACAAAGAGTAAGAACCCAGGACCACTTGGAAAACCGAAATTACAGAAACTCAAAAAATGGCATACGTGGGATCCGACAGACCCAACAATGAAGTGGAAGTGCAAGAATCACCACTGTAAGCATAAGAAATATTAAGAGATAAAGGGAGAAGAAACGATGTTAGGAAATTTTAGTTATGTGAATGCTACTAAGTTATATTTTGGAGATGATTCTCTAAAGTATTTGAATGATGAATTACCAAAGTACGGCGATAATGTAATGTTGATTTACGGTGGTGGTTCTATCAAGAAAAATGGAATATATGATGAAGTGGTAGCTATTCTAAAGGAGAACGGAAAGAACATCATAGAAGATAGTGGAGTGATGCCAAATCCTACTGTAGAGAAATTAAGAGATGGCGTTTCAAAAGCAAGAGAAAATAATGTTGATTTATTGCTGGCAGTAGGCGGTGGATCTTGTTGCGATTATGCTAAAGCTGTTTCAGTTTCAATTAATTGCGATGAAGATCCATGGGAAAAATATTATATAAGATTTGAAGAGCCTACATGTGAAATAGTTCCTGTTGGGTGTGTCTTGACAATGGCTGGCACAGGTTCGGAGATGAATGCAGGTGCGGTTATCACGAATCATGAACAAAAGTTGAAAATCGGACATGTATTTGGTGATGAGGTAATGCCTAAGTTTTCTATTTTGAATCCTAAGTACACTATGTCGCTTCCTAAACGTCAGATGACAGCTGGAATTTATGATATTTTCAATCATATTTGCGAGCAGTATTTCTCGGGAGAGGATGATAACACTAGCGATTATTTGGCTGAAGGACTAATGAGATCAGTGATCAAGTCATCATTAATAGCAGTAGATAATCCGGAGGATTATGAGGCTAGATCTAATATTATGTGGTCCGCTACTTGGGCACTTAATACGCTTATCTCAAGAGGAAAGAGTACAGACTGGATGGTGCATATGTTAGGACAAAGTGCTGGAGCATATACAGATGCTACTCATGGTTTGACATTGGCAGCGGTTTCTCTGCCATACTATAGACATATTCTTCCATATGGAGTCGCCAAGTTTAAGCGATTTGCTACAGAAGTATGGAATGTAGATCCTGAAGGCAAGTCAGATGAAGAAGTAGCACTCGAAGGACTTAAGGCTATGGAAGAGTGGATGGAAAAAATCGGTGTAAAAGTAACCCTAACAGATCTAGGTGCGACAGAGGATATGATAGAAGGTATAGCCGATGGAACTATTATTTTAGAAGGCGGATACAAAGTTCTTACAAGAGATGAAGTAGTTGATATAATCAAGAAAAGTATGTAAGGAGATAATGAAATTAGAATTAAAATGTGAATAGTAAAAAGTGATATTTTCTCAAGAACAATCAGTTTGAACTGATTGTTCTTTTTTTAGCCCCAAAAGCGCCTTATATACTACGTATATAAGGGAGTAGTACTTCTTGACAGAAGTACTACTAAAAAGAACTTGTCTATCTTTGTTGATAAAGAAAGGTGGTTGCGCGGATGAAAAGGATAAATTCTTTATTATTAGTATTAGTTTTATTTTTAAGTTTATTTTTGATTGGATGTAATGAATCAAAAAGCGAATCAATAGCCTTAAATAGTGACGAAGTGAAAATATCTGTTGGTGACAATTATCAACTGTCTTTAAATGTTAAAAATGAGAATGTCACATGGTCGTCATCAGATGAAAAAGTGGCTTCAGTTTCAGAAGGGAAAGTGATTGGTGTTTCAAAAGGGAATGCACTTATTACTGCAATGAACGATGAAGGCAAAAAGGCAGTATGTCAAGTTACTGTTATCGGAGCTGCTGTTGAATCTGTAAAATTGAATAAGCACAATATAGAATTAAAAAAGAATGAGTCAGAGGAGATTAGTGCAAGGGTAACACCTGAAGATGCTTCCGGAGATTTGGTATGGGAATCTAGCAATGAAAAAGTTGTCAAAGTAGATAGCAGAGGAACGGTTTCAGGTATAAAAAAAGGAAAAGCAATTGTGGTTTGCACTTCATCAAATGGAAAATCTGATTCGTGTACAGTAGTCGTAAGGGGAAATAAAAAACATAAGAAAAGCAGTTCGTCAAATAGTAGTTATAAAGAATATGACAACAAATTATTGAAAGATACGCCACTTTATTGCAGGGCGTCTGATTATGCTACATTACGAGCATCAGCATCGAGAAGTGCTGAAGAAATAGATATTGTTTTGAGTGGCGAATCAGTAGTTTATTTGTCATCTACAACTGAATTCTATCATGTTATCTATCAAGGGAAAAAAGGATATGTGTTGAAAGATTATTTCACGACTGATCCAGATGCTCCACTTAATTATGGGGATAGATAGTCATGAAAAAAATAGTGATATGTTTAGCTGTAGTGGTAATCATTGTAAGTCTTATTTTTGTATATAAATATTCAACCGATAGGTATGAAGAAAAGGATGATTTTAATTCCACAACGAACATAATGTCGACAGACACAATAACCACTACAATAAACATCACAACTCAACCAGAGACAGAAAAGCAAACAACTCATGTGGTGGTTGAAACCAATAAATTGGAAGGTGAATTTAAAGCAATATCGCAATACCCAGAATTGCCAACTGGATGCGAAATTACTTCACTGACAATGGTACTAAACCATCTTGGTTACAATGTGAGCAAAGGTGAATTGTCAGATGGTTATTTGAATAAGGGAGAAGTTGGAAAGGTTGATTTTAGGAAACAATTTGAAGGAGACCCTAGAGATGATAATTCATATGGATGCTATGCACCTGTAATTGTGGACACAGCTAATAAGTACCTTAACGAAGTAGGATCTGATAAAAAAGCATATGATATTACAGGAAAAGAACTAGAGGAATTATTCGAGTATACAGATGAAGGAACCCCAGTAATGACTTGGTGTACTTATAAATTACAGGAAGGACACTTCAGTGTTACATGGAATGTTGATGGGAAAAAACTCACGTGGTACACGCCAGAACATTGTATGGTTTTGCTTGGGAAAGATGAGGGATTTGTTTATATGGCAGACCCAGCATATGGTGAAGTAAAAAAGTATGATAGGGAGTTATTTGAAGAGCGTTATGAGGAATTGTTTAGGCAAGCAGTTGTAATTAAATAGATTATATAAAAAGCATCATCAAATTATGGAAGGAGAAAAATTATGGGAAAAGTATTTATGACAATAATAAGTTTGGTTTTGGTTCTAGTTATCTTTTCTACTCTACAAGTAAATGTGGAAGCAAAGGCTACAAAAAAAGCAATGAAATTTCTTAAGGGGACTTGGATTATTGAAGGTGATTCTAGTTCGAAGAAAATAATATTTACGAGAAAGTATGCTAAAGAATATGATTTATGGAATAAGAGTCAAACAAAGGTGAAGAGCCCAAAGCGTAAGGGAAAGTATTTGGGAAAAGCAAAAATAATATCAACAAAGAAAAAAGGGAAAAATTGGTTAATTAAAATGAAAAGGTATGGCGGATACTATTATTATAAGGGATATGGTAGAGGCTTAAACCTTTGTTGGAGAGAAAATGGAAAATGGGAATATAACTATCGCTATTCACTCTATCGTTATAGTAGAAAGGTTTATAAGTAAATGAAGTTAACAAGGATGTTAAATAGGATAAGGAGAGTATCAATGAACAAGAGAATAATAAGTATTTGTATTGTTATTGTAATGATAATATCGGTGTTCAATTTTGCCGCGGAAAGTACTGTTAATGCAAAGGTTAAGTGGAAGAAATTTATGAATAATTCCTATATAGAGACAGTTAAGAAGAAGAAGGTTAAATATCAAGTTATAGGATATTATCGCTATTACAAAAAATCTAAGTGGAAAATATGGAAAAAAAATGGAGTTGACAAGATTGAATTTAGGATTAAAAAAGGGAAAAAAATACAAAAGGTAAAACTCAAAAAGGGTACAAGCAAAAATGTCCAAGAGTTTTTGAATCAATGTGGTAATGTGGGGAAAAAATATAAATTATTAAAAGCGGATATTGGTCTGCAATTAGTTAAATATGGTCTTGCAAAAAAATCAAAATCATATGCTGAATTTGTTGATCGTTGGAATAAATACCTAGCGAAAGGGGCAATGAAAGCAGTCGTAAATAAATATATAATGACAATAAAACCATCTAACAAGGCGTCTTCGATAGTTGGTCAATATGCGCCACCATTGGATTTATATAACAATATACAATCAGCAAAAGATTTTACTAAAAATGTTTATAAAACAATGAAAACATGTTTTACAGAACTAGAAAGGATTACAATGGGTCTTTTGGAAGAGACTGATATTTCGGGCAAAATGACCCTAAAGAAAAAGATTAAAGAATTAAAGAAAAAAAATAAACAAGGATCGCCATATATAAAAGAGATGTATTATGCTATTTGTAAATGTAAGTAGCCACGTTTCAATAAAATATACTATTTGATTTATTTAGAGAGATACACAAAAGGGTTTTGGGTATCTCTCTTTAGTTGATATGGGAAAGAATTATTGTAAAAGAAAACGAGACCCATTCGAATTGGATTCAAATAAGGATTCTGATATAATGAAAAAGAATTGAGGAAAACATCATTGAATGGCGAAACTATTCTTATAAAAGTTGCTAGATAAAGGAGAATAACATGAAGTCTATTAAAAAAACTATTTGTCTAATCACAAGCATCGTGTTGGTTGCAACTATTGGTTTTTGTTATGGCGAGATGAACGTCGTAACAGCTAATGACGGAGTAAGCAACCCACGAATAACTGATAAAGAAGTTACGTGGGACTGCATTTACTTTGGAAACTATCCACAGTCATCGGATGGAAGTGGTGGTTTTTATGCTGAGCGTATTAAGTGGAGAGTATTGTCAGTGAATGGTGATGATGCTTTTATCATGGCTGAGAATATCCTAGATTGCAAAAAGTATGATACAAATAATAAATATCCTTATGGTAGGACATGGGAAACATGTACGCTTAGAAGTTGGCTTAATGGGTATGCAGCAAAAGATAATAAGGAAGGCACAGATTATACATCAAGTAACTTTATAAATACTGCTTTTAATTCAGATGAAAGAGCCGCTATCTATACTACGACAGTAATAAATGATGACAATCCAATAGTAGGCACAGATGGTGGAAATGATACGCAGGATAAAGTATATCTACTTTCTATAGCCGAAGCTAGTAATGTGGCATATGGATTTGACTCTGTTATTTATAATGAAACAAGAACTAGAGAAAGTAAAGCAACGGATTATGCAGTATCGCAAGGATGTTGGATTGCGCCTTTAGAAGAATATGCTAGTAATGGCCTATGGTGGTTACGTTCACCTGGCGAGTATAATAGTATTGCCTCTTTTATTGCGGGAGATGGCTGGGGAAGCACACTTGACGGAGACTATTTAGATGAAGATAGGTATGGTGTTCGCCCTGTTTTGCATCTAAATCTTTTATCTAACAAATGGTCTAGTGCAGGTACAGTAAGTGCTGATGTTTCGCAGAGTGAAACGACCACAAAAACCCAAGAAACAACGAAAACTAAACCAAATGTTAAGTTGTCTAAACCAGTAATCAAAAAGATTACAGCAAAGAAAAAATCGTTGAAGGTTACTTGGAAAGTTTCATCTGGTGTAACAGGTTATAGACTTCAGTATTCACTGAAGAAAAATTTTAAGAAGGCAAAGACCGTGGCGATTAAAAAAGCTTCTACTAATACAAAGACTATTAAAAAACTAAAGAAAAAGAAGAAGTACTATATAAGACTTAAATCGTACAAAATTGTTGGCGGTACCATCTACTTATCTGGATGGTCAAAGACCGCATCGAAGAAAACCAAATAATACTTAAAATCTAAATAAAATAAGCAAAAATACCGGCTAAAAAGCCGGTATTTTTGTGCTTTTACGTTAATATTTATTTAACAAATATTTAAAACAAAATAAGCAAAAATAACATATTTTTATAGGACAATATAAGAGTAAAGATGAGTATTTTGGCCCAACCAGAATACTTATTTTACAGTAGGAAACAAATGGAGGTGAATGTTATGAATATCAATAAATTCACACAGAAATCAATCGAGGCGATACAGAACTGTACGAAGTATGCAGAGGAGTATGGCAACCAGCAGATGGAACAAGAGCATCTGCTTTATGCGCTCTTGCAAATTGACGACAGTCTTATTGCCAAATTAATAGAGAGGATGGAAATCGATGTCAACTATTTCAAGAACAGAGTTGAAGAAGCGATTTCGAAGCTGCCTAAAGTAAACGGTGGCGATAAATATATGTCGCAAGCTTTGAACAATGTTCTGACTCATGGCGAGGATGAGGCGAAAGCGATGGGTGACGAGTATGTTTCTGTCGAGCATCTCTTTCTTGCGATGCTTAAGAAACCTAACCCAGCGGTGAAGGAAATCTTCAAAGAGTTTGGCATCAACAAGAAGACATTTTTGGCAGCGCTTGAGACTGTTCGAGGAAGTGTCAAAGTTACTTCTGACAATCCGGAGGGCACATACGACGCGCTTTCTAAATATGGACAGGACTTAGTGGAACGTGCCAGAGAACGTGAACTTGATCCTATCATCGGAAGAGATAACGAGATTCGAAACATCGTTAGGATTCTGTCTCGTAAGACGAAGAATAATCCAGTTCTAATCGGCGAGCCTGGTGTTGGAAAGACAGCGGCTGTCGAAGGACTTGCGCAACGAATTGTAAGAGGCGATGTTCCGGACGGTTTGAAAAATAAAAAGATTTTTGCGTTGGATCTTGGTGCACTTGTGGCAGGAGCCAAGTACAGAGGTGAGTTCGAGGAAAGACTGAAAGCCGTACTAAATGATGTAAAAGACAGTGACGGTGAAATCATTCTTTTCATCGACGAGCTCCATACCATCGTTGGCACCGGCAAGACTGAGGGCGCGATGGATGCGGGAAATATGTTGAAACCTATGTTGGCTCGTGGTGAGCTTCACTGTATAGGCGCCACCACACTCGACGAGTACCGTGAGTACATCGAGAAGGATAAGGCACTCGAGCGTCGTTTCCAGCCAGTTATGGTGGGCGAACCTACTGTGGAAGATACGATTTCGATTCTTCGTGGTATCAAAGAGCGTTACGAGGTTTTCCATGGTGTAAAGATTCAGGACGGTGCACTAGTTTCAGCAGCTATGTTGTCGGATAGATATATCACCGACCGTTTCCTTCCTGATAAGGCGATTGACCTCGTGGATGAGGCGTGTGCGCTCATTAAAACTGAGATGGATTCGATGCCTACTGAGGTTGACGAACTGCGCCGCAAGGTTATGCAGCTAGAGATAGAGGAGGCAGCTTTGAAGAAAGAGTCTGACAATCTATCGAAGGAGCGTCTCGCTGAACTTCAGAAGGAACTCGCTGAGCTGAAGAGTGAGTATGACGCTAAGGTTGCTCAGTGGAATAACGAGCGTGATTCCGTCAATAAGCTTCAAGAACTTCGCGAGCAAGTTGATGAAGTAAAGAAAGATATAGAAAAAGCTCAGAACGAATATGACCTAGAAAAGACTGCTGAACTCCAGTATGGAAAACTTCCAGAATTGCAAAAGCAATTGGAAGCAGAAGAGTCTAAAGTGAAGGGCAAAGATTTGTCGCTAGTTCGTGAGAGCGTGACAGAAGAAGAGATTGCAAAGATTATCAGTCGTTGGACTGGCATCCCTGTTGCGAAACTTACTGAAGGTGAGAGGGAGAAAATCTTGCACTTAGATGATCTTCTTCACCAAAGAGTTGTTGGTCAGGACGAAGCAGTTACTAAGATTACAGAATCTATTATGCGCTCGAAAGCAGGAATCAAGGATCCGGGAAAACCTATCGGTTCGTTCTTGTTCCTTGGACCTACGGGCGTTGGAAAGACGGAACTTGCGAAAGCGCTGGCTCAAGACCTTTTCGACGACGAGAGCAATATAGTTCGAATCGACATGTCCGAATATATGGAGAAACATAGCGTTTCAAGACTTATCGGAGCGCCTCCGGGATATGTTGGATATGATGAGGGCGGTCAGTTGACAGAGGCAGTTCGACGCAAGCCTTACTCGGTTGTTCTTTTCGATGAAGTTGAGAAGGCACATCCGGACGTGTTTAACGTTTTGCTTCAAGTTTTAGATGACGGTCGCATTACTGACTCGCAAGGTCGTACGGTAGACTTCAAGAACACGATTCTCATCATGACTTCTAACATCGGTTCACAGTATCTGCTTGACGGCATTGATGCCGAGGGCAATATTCCTGACGATGTTTCAGAAAAAGTAATGGGAGACTTGAGAATGTCATTTAGACCAGAGTTCTTGAACAGGTTAGATGAGATTATCATGTTTAAGCCATTGACTAAGGAGAACTTATCTGAAATTATTGATCTCATCGTGGCAGATTTGAACAACAGACTTAAAGAGAAGGAGATAAGCATTAAACTCACGAAAAAGGCGAAAGAGTTTGTGGCAGAGCAAGGTTATAATCCAGTATATGGAGCTAGACCTCTTAAGAGATATCTCCAGCAGAGTGTTGAGACACTTGCATCTAAGAAGATTCTCGAAGGGGATATCAATATCGGCGACGTTATAACATTCGATGTTAAGAACGATCAATTAACAATCAAATAATTGATATAATTTAACATTTTAGACTGATTAGCAGACTAAATATATGAGGGTATATTTGAAAGAATATACCCTCTTTTTTCTTATTTAAAGGCAGATTTTTTATTGTAGATTATTCTATGAAATGGTATACTAGGAATAGCGTGTAAAACGCCTATTAATAATGCATTCAGGAGAGTTTCATGATTAAAGGATCACCAATACATTGGATTATTGTCTTTTTGATTTCGATGGTTCCACTCGTTGAATTGAGAGGAGCTATTCCATATGCTGAAGCCTTTCAACTTAGACCGATTTGGCTTTATATTTTAATCATTGCCGTAGGCAATATGCTACCAGTACCTTTTATTTTCTTCTTCGCGAGAAAAGTTTTAGAGTGGGGTGCGGATAAGAAATTTATTGGTCCATTTTTCTCATGGTGCCTTAGAAAAGGTGAGAGAGGCGGAGAGAAACTCACCAAGAAAACTAGAGGTGGCGTTTATGTGGCACTAATGTTGTTCGTAGGTATTCCACTTCCTGGAACTGGAGCGTGGACTGGAACACTTGCAGCGAGTATCCTCGACTTAGATTTTAAGAAGAGCGTTCTCGCAGTTATAGCCGGAGTGGCGATAGCAGGAACTATTATGCTCGCGGGTAGCTTTGGGTTGTTCTCAGGAATACGAGCAATATTTATGTAAGAGAGATTGTTATGAGTAAGAATAATTACGGATTCAAAAACAAAAACAATATGCAGACAGGATATGACAGATATACTCCTCAAGGTTTTGGAAAGGTGGCTATGTATATCGCTGCCCTTGCTGGAGTTATCGCAGTTATCGCTGTGCTCATTGCAGTTTTTGCCGTAGGCAGAAGCGCACAGGTGACGCAGGTTTCATTTATTATCGCATTTGTGGGACTTGTGATTGCGTTCGGATTCGGTATCGTTATGATTGTCGACGTAATTCGCTTCAACCGTAAGCAATCTAAAATGCAGCAAACTAGAAATTCAGCACCTGAGCCTAAGGGTATGGACATTGGCAGAGCCATCCATATGATTATAGGAATCGTGGTGGGAATTATTATTGGATATCTCATTTGGGGTATGCATAGATAGAGGAAACTATGGATTTATTCGAATATGCAAGAAATGTAAATTCAGATAAAGAATCACCCCTTGCCAGCAGATTGCGTCCGAAGACTTTGGATGAAGTGGTAGGACAGGAGCATATCATCGGCAAGGATAAACTTTTGTATAGAGCCATCAAAGCAGACAAGATTAGTTCAATCATTTTCTATGGACCTCCGGGAACAGGAAAGACGACGCTGGCGAGAGTTATTGCCAACACGACGAGTGCAGAGTTTAAACAACTGAATGCGACTATCGCTGGGAAGAAAGATATGCAGGAGGTCGTGGAGCAGGCAAAAGAACTTCTTGCGATGAATGGGAAGAAGACGATTCTTTTCATCGACGAGATTCATCGTTTCAACAAGGCTCAGCAGGATTACCTATTGCCGTTTGTGGAAGATGGAACAGTTATCTTGATTGGTGCCACGACAGAGAATCCTTACTTCGAGGTAAACGGAGCGTTGGTTTCTCGCTCTATCATTTTCGAGTTGAAGCCTCTGACAGAGGAAGACATCAAGACTTTGATTCATCGAGCTGTCGAGGACAAAGAGTCGGGCATGGGATCTTACAATCCGGTCATAGACGATGACGCAGTAGATTTCCTAGCACAGATTGCAGGAGGCGATGCCAGAACACCACTCAATGCAGTGGAACTCGGAGTTCTGACGACTGACCCCGACGAAGATGGAAAGATTCATATCACTTTGGAAGTTGCGGAGCAATGTATTCAAAAGCGCGCACTCAGATATGACAAGACAGGGGATAATCACTACGACACCATCTCTGCTTTTATCAAGAGCATGAGAGGTTCGGACCCAGATGCAGCTATCTACTACCTAGCGAAAATGCTTTACGCAGGTGAGAGTATAGATTTTATAGCCAGAAGAATTATGATTTGTGCGGCAGAGGATGTCGGACTTGCAAATCCACAGGCACTTGTCGTTGCGACAGCAGCCGCAGATGCAGTAAGACAGATAGGAATGCCAGAAGCACAGATTATTCTATCGGAGGCAGTGCTCTGTGTGGCGACCTCGCCAAAGAGCAATTCAGCAGTGAACGCTATCTTTAGCGCGATGGATACAGTTGAGAATAAAGATGTGGATCCGGTGCCAAGTCATTTGCAGGATGCACATTATGGAGGTCACGAAAAGTTAGGACACGGTGTAGGTTATAAATACGCACACTCATATCCTAACCACTATGTAGACCAACAGTATCTTCCAGACAATCTTGTGGGAACTAAGTTCTACGAACCAGGAGAGTTGGGGGATGAGAAGAAGGTAAAAGAGTATTTAGGCAAGATTAAGAAAGACTAAAAATGTAACGGAGTTTTAGATGAAAGCTTTAGTTGAACGTTTGGCGACTGGCGTTTCGGTTTACGAGACACCTGATGCTGAAATCTCGGAAAACAGAATATCTGCTTTACTCGAGTGTGGTGAGACTACAGAGGGCGCGATTGAAATCAAGAGTAAGGGCGAACTTCCTATCAAGGGATTTGTCTTTGCTACGGACAGTCACGTCCAGTTTGAGAAGCCTACATTTAACGGAACTTCGAACAGCGTGAAATATACCATCACATCTGACAACTTAGAGGAAGGTCAAGTGGTATCGGGAACGATTAGTATCGTTACTGACGCTGGCGATTACGCCATCCCATTTGGAATTACTATAAAGCAAAAAACTATTCACTCTAACATGGGTGATATCACAGATTATAAATCATTCGTAAAACTTGTCAGAGAGAGTTACGACGAGGCTCTCATCTTATTCCTCTCGAAGGAGTTTAGAGATTTCTTCTTGAAGGATGACAGTAGAGCGAGCACTTTATATACACAGTGTATGAGAAATACTAATCGCGACATTGCGATGGAAGAGTTCTTGGTTGGAATGGACTTGAAGGATCGCATCGAGATTAGCATCAACAATACTTATCGCGAGTACACTGACATTTCAGAAAATTACAGCCACAGCATCAAAGTTAAGAAGAGTGTTTGGGGCTATACAGATATTGACGTGGAAGTAGAAGGAGACTTTTTCTACAACGTCAAGGACAAAATCACTGGAGATGAGTTCTCAGGAAACATTATGGAGTATCAGTACTTCATTAATGCTGCACGCCTCCACGGCGGCAGTAATCATGGTCGAATCACTTTCAAGACTTCTAATGAGACTTTGGTTTATGACTTGGTTATCGTTAATTCCATCGACCACGATGACGGCTATGTGAACCAGAGAAGAAGTTCAATAGAGTTTGTAAAGAACTACTTACAGTTTAGAACTGGCGAGATTAACGGCGATACTTGGAAGAAGAATATGTCAGATATCGCTAGCCAAAGATTGAAGTGGGACGACGATGATATGATGGGTCTCTTCGCGAAGGCTCAGGTTGCCATCCTTGATCGAGATGACACAGTAGCGCTTGAGACATTGAATCATATTTCAGGTCTTCTTGCGGAGCAACGTCATAAGGATGTCAGAGAGTACAGTTACTATCTCTACCTCAAGACGTTATTTAAGAACGACCCAGCGTATACTGAGGATATCAAAAAAGAAGTTAAGGAATACTTTGAGAATGGCCACGATAGTTGGCAAGTTCTCTGGGTATTGTTCTATATAGATGAGCGATATGAGATTAACCCATCGCTCAAGTATCAGCTTGCAAAGCGTGGTTTCAACCACGGTTGCACTAGTCCGGTTATGTACTACGAGATTGCGCAAGTATTTGTGGACGAGCCAACGGCGCTCAGATCATTTGGCGCATTCGAAGTACAGGTGCTTCAGTTTATCGCTAGACATCATATGGCAACAGAAGAACTTGCAAAGCAAGTAGCTGAGTTGATGGACAAGGAAAAAGAATTCAACGAAGTATATTACAAGATACTTGTTCAGTTCTATGAAGAGACTGAATCGAAGTATGTTCTTTCGAGTATCTGCTCAATGATTATCAATGGCAAGAAGTATGATACGAAGTTCTTCCCTTGGTTAGAAAAGGGCGTGGAGCAGGATGTGAAGATTACAAATCTTTACGAGTATTATATTTACACGATAGATACTACAAACTACGACAAGTTATTGCCAACAGTTTACAAGTATTTCTCTTACGGAACGAATACATTGCTCCGCAATAGAGATTATTACTTCGCAAATATTGTTTACAACTTCTCAGAGAAGGATAAACTCTACAAGCAGTATCGTGATGATATGGAACAGTTTGCAACAGAGGAACTTCTCGAGAATAAAAATAATGTTCACCTCAGATATGTTTACGAGAGAATCTTGAACGATGACTTTATCGTAGGTGATCTCGAAGAGCATATCCCAGATGTGCTTCACACACATATGGTGAAAGTGAAGAATGAGAATATCAAACAGGTCATTGTGGCACACAAGGAGATTGAGAATGTTCAGATCGTCGACCTTGAGGATGGAGTGGCATATGTTCAACTCTATACGAAAGCTCCTGTGTTTATGTATGTGGACAATCGCGACCGTGTGCTCTCAAAGGCAGATGCAGTAGTTCAGGATATGTCTACAGGTATCGAAGTGACTAAGACTGGAATGAATCCTATGATTCGTCTATCCGAGATGGAGGATGTTATCAAGCATCCTAAGAAACACAAGGGTCACGCTGAGATTATCAAGGACACACTCGAGATTCGTGGTATTACAGAACAGTATTACCACCAGCTTCAAGAGTTTGCGGTGCAATACTATTACGATGGCTACGATATGGGTGAGATTGAAATCTTCCCACTTGAGTTTGATATGGATACATTGAGCACTCGTGCTCACAACCAAATTATTGAAATACTCTTGAAGAGAAATCATCTCAAGATGACATATCAGTACATTGCAAAGTTTGGCTATCAGGGTGTCGACCCTAAACTTATCGAAAAACTTTGCATAGAGTTAGTTCAAGATCCTGATTATGCGAACAATGAAATACTTGTCGAGATGGCAGCGACTGCATTTAGAAATGGATGTCGAGATGAGGGCGTAATCAGATATATCGGAGAGAAGTACGAGGCTGGTTCGCTAGAACTTCACCAGATTTGCTTGGCAGTCAAGTCGCTTGAGATAGAGGATAAGACTATCGCAGAGAGACTTCTCGTTCAACTAATATTTGAGAATGACACATCTGATAAACTTTATGATATTTATCAGGATTACTTGAAAGGAACTACATCATCTAAGGTTAGAAAGGCATTCTATACATATGTTGCTTATAACTACTTCATTAAGAAGGTTCAGTGTATGGATGTATTCTGGGATATCTTGGAAGAAGAATACGCTAACGAGTTCAACACTCCTATGATTTGCAAGATTGCATTCATAGAAGTTATGTCGAAGAAGAGTTCTTCATTGTCTGAGCGTCAGATTGAAATCGTACAGCGACTCATCAATGACCTAGCGAAGGACAACATCTTTTTCGAGTTTTACAAGAAATTCCACAAGTGGGTTAAGATTCCATTTAGAATGGCTGACAAGACTATCATCGATTTCAGAACTAACCCTAAACATCGCGTGGAAATTTCATATACAATCCACACGCCAGAGGGACACACTATCGAAGTCTCAGAGGAGATGGGAAGTGTATATCAAGGCATCTTCACGAAGGAGATTGTTTTGTTCTATGGCGAGGAGATTGATTACAGCATTACTGAGTTCTCAGATGAGTTGCCTGAAGGCAAGGTAGTCGATCATTACTCAGTAAAGATTTCCGAGAAGGATGCATACAATGATGAGACTAGATTTGGAATGATTAACACTATGATGATTTGCAAGGATCTCGGACGCGATAAAGAGTGTACTGAGATGATGCAAAACTATGAGTTAGATAGAATAGCAGGACAGAAAGCATTTAAACTGCTCTAGGAGGAAAGATGGGCAAGGGAATAATTTTGGGAATTGACTTTTCCCTTAATTTTACTCAAATTGCATATTTAGATGGCGATGGAGTGCCTCAGACTATTACTTTCGGTGATGAGGGACATTCTATGATTCCGTCTGTTGTCTGCTACAACAAGGATGTGAAGGAGTGGTACTCTGGCGAGGAGGCTATCGAGAGAGGTAGACTTGCACACACAGTTATGTATAAGGAACTTCCTAACATCTGCAGTAAGAAGATGAACGAGGACAAGCAGAAAGTCATTATGTCTTTCATGAAGTATGTCCTTGACATTGCGTGCGCCTCAGCGCATGCAACATCGATTAGAGATATCTGTATTAGTGTGGATGATTTAAATCCAAAGATTACAGAAAATCTCAAAATGATATTTGAAATGCTAGGCTACCAGCCTGAGCAAGTTAGAATAATCAGTCACACAGAAAGTTTCGTATACTACATCCTAAATCAGAACAAAGATATCTGGATTAACAAAGTATACTTTATAAACTTTGATAGATATGACTTTTCTTGCAGAAAACTCAATGTTATGAAGGGCAGAGAGCCTTTCGTGGCTGATGTAAAGATTGAAGACCTTGACGAGATAAAGAAAAAAGTTCAGGCCAAGATGCCATTTGCCCCAGAGGGCATGCTGACAAATGATGCGGCGGAGATGCTTGACGGAGAACTTGCTGATTATCTCGCAGATCAAGTAAAGAGACATGTGGTTTCAGGAATATTTCTTTCAGGTCAGGGATTTAAGAATCACGAGTGGCCTAAGACAGTGGAGGCGATAGCGCATAACAGAAGAGTGTTCCAGGGTGACAATCTCATTGTTCGCGGAGCGACACATGCGGCTAGAGAATTCTTCCACATTCCACATCTAGACCATTATTTGATTTCATGCAAGGGAAGAACGCGCGTTAAAATAACTATGAATGTTAAGCATAGAGAGCGCGACAATACTATTACGCTTTCGAATATCGGCGACTACTGGTACAACGCCAGATCTCGTGCAGAGTGTATTATGGACGAACCATGTGTAGCTGATTTTTCGATACATGACATTATCAATCAGAAAACTCAGAAGTTCCAAGTGGATCTCACAAAGTTCCCACAGCGTCCACCTAAGACGACTAGATTAGAAGTGAACTTCAGATACACGAAGGAAAATGAGATAGAGATTGAGATTAAGGATTTGGGCTTTGGAGAGTTCTTCGAAGCTACAAACAAGAAAGTTAAGAAGAAGGTAACTATTGAGTAGGAGGGTACATGAATAAAATTTCATTGTGTACTATTCACACTGAACAGCCATTCTACATCAGAGAGATAAATAAAAACATTTATTCCATAGAGGAGTTAGGTTATTATCTTTACAATTATCTCTACCTGATAGACGATGGATTCTTCGGTGAGAAACTAATCAATTACATAGAGAATGAGCTAGGCCAAACTACTATAGCATCGGGTCTCAAGCAGATAGCAGCCAACAGAGGTGAGTTGGGCGAAAAGATTTCATTCGTCATAAAGAACTGTGGCTACTATACGGAGCGAGAGTCTGAGAAATTAGAAAATCATTTGGCATCACTCAGTTCAAAGACTACGGCAGAGCGAGTCAAGGCGAAGGCTGACATTTTGATGGAGAACGAAAAGTTCAACATGGCTATCAACTATTACAACAGCATTTTGTCTAAGGCCGTCAACAATGAATTACCTGAAGAGTTTTACGGAAACGTCTACAATAACTTGGGCGTTGCGTACGCAAGGTTATTCGAATATGACGACGCCGTCGTGGCCTTTAGAATGGCGTACAGACTTAACGAAGCATTTGAGACGCTTGAAGAGATTATTATGTGTGACCTCATCATGGGTAATGAAGAAAAACTCAAGATGGATAAGGACAAATACAATGTCTCGGACGCAGTCGTCACAAGGCTTAGAGGTGAACTAGAAGATATGCGAAAAGATGTCGAGCTTCATTGGGACACTGACAAGGAAGTAGACTACATTAAGAAGTGCAAGAAGAAATATATAGTAGAGGTAAATAGTTAAAATGAAAGAATTTGAGAAGAATTATAATCCCGCTGACATAGAAGAGAGGCTTTATCAGAAGTGGTTAGATAATAAATACTTCCACGCAGAAGTAAACAGAGATAAGAAACCATTTTCGATAGTAATGCCTCCACCAAATATCACGGGACAATTACATATGGGACACGCTCTCGATAATACATTGCAGGATATCTTGATTCGTTTTAAGAGAATGCAAGGATATGAGACACTTTGGCTCCCAGGAACAGATCACGCATCTATTGCCACAGAGGCAAAGATTGTGGCACAGATGAGAGAAGAGGGCATCGACAAGGAAGACATCGGAAGAGAAGGATTCCTTGAAAGAGCCTGGGCTTGGAAAGAAGAGTACGGTGGAACTATTGTTTCACAGCTTAAGAAGATGGGATCTTCATGCGATTGGGATCGCGAGAGATTTACTTTGGATGAAGGTTGCTCAAAAGCCGTTAAGGAAGTATTCGTAAATTACTTCGACAAGGGTAAGATTTACCGCGGTGAGAGAATGATTAACTGGTGCCCACATTGTCTTACATCTATCTCTGATGCGGAAGTAGAGTACGAGGAACAGCCTGGTAAGTTCTGGCATCTCAGATATCAGATAAAGGATACTGACCAGTATGTTGAACTCGCCACAACTCGTCCAGAGACATTATTGGGTGATACTGCGGTAGCAGTGAATCCAAACGATGAGAGATACAAGGACCTAGTTGGAAAGACGGTTATACTTCCTCTCGTACACAGGGAAATTCCAGTAGTTGCAGACGATTACGTAGATATAGATTTTGGAACAGGTATTGTTAAGATTACACCTGCTCACGACCCTAACGATTTCGAGGTTGGTTTGAGACACGACCTTCCAGTTGTAAATGTTATGACGGATGACGCCAAGATTACTGACGATTATCCTAAATACGCTGGTATGGATCGTTTCGAGGCTCGAGATGTAATCTTAGAAGACCTAGAAGCAGAGGGCGCGCTTATCAAGACTGAGGATCACGTTCACAATGTTGGAACTTGCTACAGATGTCATACGACTATCGAACCTAGAGTTTCGATGCAGTGGTTTGTTAGAATGGAAGAACTCGCGCAGCCAGCTATCGAGGCAGTTAAGGATGAAAGAACTCAGTTTGTTCCTAAACATTTTGAAAAGACATATTTCCACTGGCTTGAGAATATCAAAGATTGGTGTATCTCTAGACAGCTTTGGTGGGGTCATAGAATCCCGGCATTTTACTGCGATGACTGTGGTGAGATGCTCGTAACAAAAGAAGATAATCCGGTTTGTCCTAAGTGTGGCAAGCCAATGCGCCAGGATCCGGATACATTGGATACATGGTTCTCATCAGCGCTTTGGCCTTTCTCAACACTTGGTTGGCCTGAGCAGACAGAGGAGTTAGATTATTTCTATCCTACAAGCGTTCTCGTCACAGGATATGACATCATCCTTTTCTGGGTTATGAGAATGATGTACTCAGGACTCGAGTTTGCAGGTGATGTTCCGTTCGAGAAGGTTCTCATCCACGGGCTTGTAAGAGATTCACAGGGACGAAAGATGAGTAAGTCTCTAGGAAACGGAATTGATCCACTTGAGATTATCGACCAGTATGGTGCAGATGCTTTGAGATTTACACTCATCACTGGCAATGCCCCAGGCAACGATATGAGATTCTATATGGAGAGAGTGGAGGCTTCACGTAACTTTGCTAACAAGGTTTGGAACGCTTCGAGATTCATCCAGATGAATATGCCTGAAGAAGGAATTTCATTGGCTGATAAGCCATCTGAATTCACAGACGCAGACAAATGGATACTCTCAAAGGCTAATACAGTGGCGAAGGAAGTTACGGAAAACCTTGAGAAGTACGAGATTGGTATCGCGGCAGACAAGATTTACAACTTTATCTGGGAAGAGTTCTGCGATTGGTACATCGAGATGGTTAAGCCTAGACTTTACAATGATGATGACGAGACGAAGACGGCAGCACTTTGGACATTGAAGAAGGTTCTCATCGATTCATTGAAGTTACTTCATCCATATATGCCATTTATCACAGAGGAGATTTTCTGTAATCTTCAGGACGATGAGGAATCAATTATGATTTCAAGTTGGCCAGAGTATACAGATGATTATAAATTTGCCGAAGAGGAGGAGGCAGTTGAAACTATCAAGGAAGCTGTTCGCGCTATCCGAAATAGACGTTCGGAGATGAATGTGCCACCTTCAAAGAAAGCAAAAGTTTACGTTGTATCAGATGATGCGAATGTTAGAAAGATATTTGAAGACGGTGAAGTATTCTTTGCAACACTCGGATATGCTAGTGAGGTAGTAATTCAGGAAGACCAGTCAGGTATCGAGGACAACGCAGTTTCGCTCGTAATACCTAAGGCGACTATCTACATTCCGTTCGCTGAACTAGTTGACATCGAAGAAGAAAAAGCTAGACTTGAAAAGGAAGTTGAAAAACTTGAAAAAGAGTTGGCCCGCGTAAATGGTATGCTAGGCAATGAAAACTTCGTATCTAAAGCTCCAGAGGCTAAGATCAACGAAGAAAAGGAAAAGAAAGAAAAATACGAGCAGATGATGGCTCGTGTAAAAGAACAATTAGCTGCATTATAAAAGGAGAAAGTTATGATTAATTTTGACGAAGAGATTAAAAAGTTTCATCCAAGTTTGGAAATTGAAGAGGCAGAGGATGCCATCTACAACAACAATATTTCTGACGTGACAGATGTCATGATGGAAATGGTTGAAGGTATGAAAGACAACGATTAAGTGAGGAAGTATTAAGAAATGATTTGTTATAATTGTGGAAACGTCCTCACGAACAGTGATTACTGTACGCATTGTGGTGCGGACGTAAGTATTTACAAGAGAGTAGTAAAACTATCTAACACTTACTACAACGCTGGTATTACAAAGGCTAGAAACAGAGATTTGGCTGGCGCTGCTGATGTGCTTAGAAGAAGTGTTAAGCTCAATAAGCATAACATCGACGCCAGAAACCTCTTAGGTCTAGTTTACTTTGAGATGGGCGAGAGTGTTCAGGCATTTTCAGAGTGGGTTATGAGTACAAACCTTCAGCCTGACAGCAACCCTGCAGAGAAATACCTCGTTGCTATTGAGAGAGATAGAGCAAAAGTGGATGAACTCAATCATACGATTAAGAAGTTCAACATAGCGCTTGAGTACGCTAGAGAAGGTACAGATGATATGGCTATCATCCAACTTAAGAAGGTTCTCAATCAGAACCCTAAGTTTGTTAAGGCTTCACATCTATTGTGCTTGCTCTATATGAAGAATGGTCAGTACGAGCGCGCTAAGAGAACTATCAGAAAGTCTCTTAAGGTCGATAAGTGTAACCCACTAAGTATCAGATATTTAAGAGAGATTGATGATTATCTAGATCATGAGAAGAAAAACAATCCTGACGCTAGAATGGACCGTCGTCGCCGTGAGCGTGAGACAATGGTTGATAGACCATATCTCTCAGGACACGACGCTATCGTTCCACAGACTAGTTTGAAGGATGCTTTCACTGGTGCGCAAAGTATTTTGCATATCGTTATCGGTGTTCTTCTCGGTGCAGCTTTAGTATATTTCATTGTGACGCCAGCTCGCATGGCGAACATCAAGAGTCAGATAAACGATAACAAGGTAGAGTATAACAAGCAGATGGCAGTTAAGAATTCTACCATTGCCGACTTAAAGAGTAAGGTGAAGAGTCTTACATCCGAGGCAGCCAAACTCAATGCTACTAGCGGAAAGTCGAAGGTTACTGTATCTCAGAATTACAACTATATGCTTGACGCAATGAACAAGTATGTGGCAGAAGATTATGATGGCGCAGCGAAATCGCTGGCCAAGATAGATAGCGACCTCAAGATGAATTCAAAGGCATTTGATGAGTGTTATAAGACATTGAGCGATAAGCTCAAAGGTCAAGTTTCCGACAGTACATTTGACGATGGTATGGAAGCTATGGACAATGCCGACTACAAGAAGGCTATCAAGAACTTCGAGGCTTGCTTGAAGACTGATAAGACTAATGTTGAAGCTATGTACTATCTAGGATGGGCATATAAGAGAAATAATGACAATAAGAACGCTATTAAATGGTTCAAGAAACTTGCTACAGATTATTCTGATTCTCAGTATGCTGAGATTGCAAGAAACCAAGTTGAGGACCTTGGTGGCGGAACAATGACTGATGGAAGTAGTTCAGACGAGGAGCAGTAAATGACTAAACTCAAAAGTTTTATTGAGACACATTTTTATATTAAGAGAGACGACAAGATTAGAAAGTCAGTATTGATTACAAAGATAGTAGCAGCGGTTATTTTTACCGCTGTCTATCTTTTGATTTTTATTCAGGGGCTATATAAGGTAGATGGACATATTCATATATTTAGAATCCTTATACCTACAGTTCTCTGGTTATTTGGACTTTTAACTCTAGTCGTGAGAGTTAGACTTAGCGAGACAGCCAACAATGTATTTATGTTGGTTTACAGCATTGGCGTAGTATACGCCACATTCTTCTTATCGCAAGTTTCACAGGAGTTTGCGTGGAGAGGTTTGTCGATCAGAGCGATTCACTTGAATGTGCTTATTATCGCTTCAATGTTTTTGATAATTTATTGCATATTTAACAGTTTTAAAGTTGCAATCATTTTTATTACAGTATTCAATGTAATCTTTGCGATGGTTAACTACTACGTGACTGCATTTAGAGGACCAGCATTCCTCGCAGTGGACTTGGTGGATGTAGGCACAGCGACAAAAGTGGCTGTGGGTTACGATTACTCACTAAGTTTCTATATGGTATTTTTGATTTTGACATCATTCGTGATTTGCTTCATTGCCGTAGGCATGGGCAAGAACACGCTGACAACTAAGAGGTGGAGAGTAGTGCCTATTATTCTCGCACTTTTGGTTACTGCTAGATGTGCTTATACATATTTTGGTACAGATGAGTTCGATTCATTTTTGAAGATCAAGTACTACAAGCCTCAGGAGCGAATGGTTTACAGAGGAATGTATGCAACGCTTATGAAAAGTTGCAAGGACTTGATAGTTGAGCCACCTGAAGGATATTCGGTTGAAGGTATCGAAAAACTTGCTGACAAGTACGAGACGAAGTATGTTGCAAAGCCAGATAAGGATAAACCAAACATAATTATGATTATGGACGAGGCATTTACTGATTTTTCATCCTTTGCAGAGTTGAAGACGAACGAGCAGGTCGTTCCTTTCTTCCATAACTTGAAAGAGAACACTATACGTGGTCAGCTGTTTGCGTCTATATTTGGCGGAGGAACGGTAGCGACAGAGTTTGAAGCACTCACCGCCAATACTATGGGCTTTATACCAGGTGGAATTACACCGTATACAACATATATTAATGATCCTATGAATTCGTTAGCTGATGATTTGAAGACGCAGGGATATGGAGGAATCATTGCTATGCATCCGTTCAATAGAGACGGATATAAGAGAGATAAAGTATATCCATTGTTCGGATTTGATAAGTTTATATCACAAGGATACTTTGCGAAGGATACAGATGTTGTGGGAAAACATATTTCCGACAAGGGTAACTTCGAAAGAATTATAGAAGAGTACGAGAAGTTTAGAAAGACAAATAAGACTTCGCCTTTCTTCTTATTTGATGTGACTATTCAAAATCACAGTCCATTCTTGAGTGGAAATGTTTCTGGAAATATCAAAGTCAACTATCCTGGATTGGATATTCCTGAAACGAAAGAATACATGAATCTTTTGAGACATTCTGACAATGCATTTAAAGAATTGGTTAATCACTTTAAGAATAAGAAGGAAAAGACAATAATCCTATTCTTTGGAGATCATGAACCTAGACTAGAAGATGACTTCTATGCAGAGATTCAAAAGACTACAAATGTGCCTGAAGCATGGACTAAGTTGGAACGCAGAAATACACAGTATGTACTCTGGGCTAACTACGACATAAAAGAGAAGGAAGGCTACGACTTAAGTGCCAACTATCTCGCACCATTGTTGTTAGACACAGCGAAGTTACAGAAGACAGGTTATGAGAAGATAGTTTCTGAAACACAGAAGAAAGTTCCTATTATGACCAAGTATGGTTATGTGGGCGACGATGGAAACTTCTATGAGGTAGAAGATGAAAAGTCTCCATATTATAATGTCTTGGCAAACTATAGGAATTCTCACTATAACAATATGTTTGATACAAAAAATAGAGTGGAGAGATTGTTTAAGATTAATAAATAGAAGAAACAAGAAATGCTATTTAAAACGGCTTCGAGATAATTCTCGAAGCCGTTTATTTATATTAAGTTTAAATCTTTAGCTATGTAGTTTAGATTTAACACTCTCAAATTCTTCCACAATCTCATCATCTGGCTTCTTTGTAATAAGACTGACAATAATTATTACTACAAGAGCAACAATGAAAGCTGGAAGCAATTCGTAAATATCAAAAGCACCACCGATTGGTCTTACTACGAATTTCCAAACGAATATTGTAACTGCACCTGCAATCATTCCAGTAATTACACCATATTTATTGGCGCGCTTCCAGAATAGTGAAACAAGCATTACTGGTCCGAATGTCGCGCCAAATCCTGCCCAAGCAAATGACACAATCTGGAATACATTGCTTTCAGGATCCATAGCGATAATCATAGCGATAATTGAAATACAGATTACGGCTACACGAGCGACAATCATTTTTAATTTTGCAGAAAGTTTGATGCCGAATACACCCTCTACCATATTTTCTGATACAGAAGAAGAAGCGGCGAGAAGCTGTGAATCAGATGTTGACATTGTTGATGCCAAGATACCAGCCAATACAACTCCGGCGAGTATTGCAAATACAAAGCCGTATGTACTTAAGAGCTTTGAAATCTCACTGATAACTGTCTCTGCAACGCTACCGTCGGTTAGTTTAGGAATCTTTCCTTCCATAGTCATTGCATATCCAACGATACCGATGAATAGAGCAATGAACATTGAGATTACCACCCAAATACTTGCAACTCTTCTTGAGAGTTTAACCTTTGAAGGTTTCTCAATAGCCATAAATCTAAGCAAGATATGTGGCATACCAAAGTATCCTAATCCCCATGCGAGTGTCGAGACAATGGCTATTCCATTGAAACTCTCAGGAACAATCTTTCCGAAAGGTCCTTTTGGAAGATGCGCTGTCAAACTCAAGTAACCTGGAACATCTTTTGCGATTGCAATAACCTTGTCAACGCCACCAACAGTGATAACTCCGAATACTACGATAGCAATCAATGCGATGGTCATAATGATACCTTGAACAAAGTCAGTAGTAGATGCTGCTAAGAAGCCACCCAATGTAGTGTACAATACGATGACGATTGCGCTGGCAATCATTGCAACGTGGTAGTTAGCACCGAACAATGAATGGAATAGTTTGCCGCAGGCAGCAAATCCTGATGCCGTGTATGGCACGAAGAAAATAATGATAATCAATGCTGCGACGCATCTTAAAACTTTCTTGTCTCTGAATCTATCCGCGAAGAAATCTGGGATAGTGATAGAACCAGTAGTAGCAGAGTAAGTTCTAAGTCTTTTGGCTACGAGTAGCCAATTTAAATAAGTACCTACTGCTAAACCAGTAATCGTCCAGAATACTTCAGCAGATCCAGTGAAGTAAGCAAGTCCTGGAAGTCCCATTAATAGATAAGCGCTCATATCCGATGCCTCAGCGCTCATCGCTGTTACAAATGGGCCTAACTTTCTACCGCCGAGATAGAAATCTCCAGTAGTCTTACTTTTTCTTGAAAAGTATAAACCGATTGCAATAGTAGATATCATATAGACTATAATTGCAATCATAATACCTATTTGTGCTGATGTCATGTTTTATTCCCTCCCGTATTAAACATTCTTTTCTATTTTATAGGAAAAAATGCCTTAAAACAATGGTGGCAAAACTATATTAAGATAATTTAATTTTTACTTAATAATATTAAGACAATAATAATTAAAGTTGATTTTATAAAGAGAATCATATATAATTTTACCATTGTGTGTGTCAAAATTGGCGAAGCCATAAGGAGCACACTTAAGTACATTTATAGTGAACGAGGAGGGAATTTTATTATGTCATATGTAGATGATGTTATAGCTCGCGTAAAAGAAAAGAATGCGAGTGAGCCAGAGTTTTTGCAGGCTGCAGAGGAAGTATTAGAGTCACTCAGACCTGTAATTGAGGCAAACGAGGAAAAGTATAAGAAGGAAGCATTACTTGAGCGTATCACTGAGCCAGAGAGACAGTTCAAGTTTAGAGTACCTTGGGTAGATGACAACGGTCAGGTTCAGGTTAACACTGGATACAGAGTTCAGTTTAACTCAGCTATCGGACCTTACAAGGGAGGTCTTAGACTTCACCCATCAGTTAACCTTGGTATTATTAAGTTCTTAGGTTTCGAGCAGATTTTCAAGAACTCACTTACTGGTCTACCAATCGGTGGTGGTAAAGGTGGTTCAGACTTTGATCCTAAGGGCAAGTCAGACAACGAAATCATGAGATTCTGCCAGAGCTTTATGACAGAGCTTTGCAAATATATCGGCGCTGATACTGATGTACCTGCTGGTGACATCGGAACAGGTGCTAGAGAAATCGGTTACATGTTTGGACAGTACAAGAGAATCCGTGGAGTATACGAGGGAGTTCTCACAGGTAAGGGACTTACATACGGTGGTTCACTTGCTAGAACAGAGGCTACTGGTTACGGACTTCTTTATATCACTGAGGAACTTTTTAAGGATCACAACGAGACTTTGGATGGCAAGACAGTAGTTGTATCGGGTGCTGGTAACGTTGCTATTTATGCCACACAGAAAGCACAGCAGCTTGGCGCTAAAGTTGTTACATGTTCAGACTCTACTGGATGGATTTATGATCCAGAAGGAATCGATGTTGAACTATTGAAGGAAGTTAAAGAAGTTAAGAGAGAAAGACTTACAGCTTACGCTGAGGCTAGACCTTCAGCTGAGTACCACGAAGGTCGTGGAGTATGGTCTATCCCATGTGATGTAGCTCTTCCATGTGCTACACAGAACGAGCTTGATATCGATGATGCTAAGGAACTCGTTGCAAACGGTGTTACAGCTGTATGTGAAGGTGCTAACATGCCTACAACTCTTGAGGCTACTGAGTATTTCCTTGAGAACGATGTATGGTTCATCGGTGGCAAGGCTGCCAATGCAGGTGGTGTTGCAACTTCAGCCCTTGAGATGTCACAGAACAGTGAGAGACTTTCATGGACGTTCGAGGAAGTTGACGAAAAACTTAAAGATATCATGGTAAACATCTACCACAATATCTCAGATGCAGCTAAGAAATATGGCTTTGAGGGTAACTACGTAGTAGGTGCTAACATCGCTGGTTTCGAGAAGGTTGCTGAGGCTATGCTCAGCCAGGGCGTTGTATAAGAATAGTTAATAAATCATTTAAGATGGGATTGTGAGCAATCCCATCTTTTTTTTTGCCATAAAAAATGTTTTGTTTATAATTAGAGATATGAAGAGTAAAAGAATAAAAAGTATTACAACATATGTTTTAATAATTGTGTTTGGTTTGAATATACTATTTGCGTCAACAACCGATGCCTCAACCACGGATAGATCACGTTTTTTAATTTTAGATCCGAGTGGGCTACATTTGGAGAATGCCGAAGGAAAATATATTGACTTCAAGGAACACTATTGGACGGAAAAGGATCGTATTGGAGATATGAAGATTTATAAACTGGATGATTACGATGATGGACGCTTAGAAGATGATACAGGACTAACGGAGTTAATTGTACCAAAAAGCAAAGGTTTTACTTTTAGCAGAACGGATGGCACAATAATGGACCTCTTTTTTGTAGAAAAATTTGTTGATAGTAAACATACAATGTATGTTAATACGAATTTGGCATCAAAAGTTTTCTTTTCAGATGATGAATTGACGGTTAGTACACAGGGTGATGAAACAACATGCAATTATTCCTTTGGAGGGTATATGCCACAATTAAAAAGAGAAGTGTGGGTTAGTGGGATTACGACAGGTACAGTTAATCTTAAAGATGGAAAAACTGGACTCAATCTTACAGGAGCAAAAGGAAAGGTTAATTTTCAACTATCCGATAAAGCGGATAAAAATCTTGTTTTTTCAAAATCCTACTATATCTATAACAACCAAGTAACTGTAAAAGTAAAGGGTGATAAACTTTATGTTTCACCTGCAGTGTCTATAAGCAATAAAAAGAAGAACAAAATACAAAACTTATATTTGCGTCCTACTAATAGTGGAAAGAATATGTTCTTGTCCTGGGACAGAGTTAGAAAAGCAAAAAGTTATGTAGTGCATAAATACGATAATAATGCCAAAAAGTACAAGAAAGTGACTGTAAGAAACGGTTACACTACAAACTTTTACAATATACCTAATGCTGTATCTGGAGAAGTGTACAGATATAAGGTGGTAGGAAAGACAAAGAAAAACGGTAAGGGAAAGATCATTGTTAAAAAGAGCTACCCAGTATGGGCAGTTGCCAAACCAGCAACATTATGTAATGCAACAAAGGTAACAACAAGCAAGACAAAATTGACGGGAAAGACCGGTAAAACTAAGAAACTTAAAGCAAAGATAACAGCAGATGGTGTACCTAAGTTGTCATCATACATTCGCTGGTATTCATCTAATGCGAAAATAGCAAAGGTAGATCGTAAGACAGGCAAGGTTAAATTTAGAAAAAAGGGTAAATGCTATATCTGGGCAAAAGCACACAATGGTAAGAATAGTAAAAAAATATTAGTGAAAGTAAAATAAAAGCCCAGTGTGATAGGATGTTAAATAAATGGTTAAGTGAAAAATGTGAATTAAATGGAGTACAGTGGAGAAAGTGGCTTACAAGTGGCATACACTTAGTGCTTGTAACCCCCATGAATAAAGCAACCTTGAGCAAGGGCAATGCTTGCACAGGGTATTGTTTAAGATTAATTCTTAAAAGACTATTAAGCCGAAATCCTATATATGGGTTTCGGCTTTTTACGTGTAGTTTTAAGGCTAAAAAAATGATATTATAAACATTGGAGAATGCGCGGAAAAGACAGGGGGGTATTTATGGACATATTAATGGAATTTGCCGGACTGGCAGTAATCATATGTTTGATTGGATTTTTTAATGAGAAGGTTACTAAGTTTCCTTACGAGATAGCGTTAATGTTATACTCGTCTATCATTGGACTTTTGTTAGTGATCGCATTGTATAATATTAGTGGTTATCCAAGAATTCATGATTTGATAGACAAAATTGAGGGCTACGACATGCAAGCATTCTTGGTTGAGGGTGTACTTTGCTTTATGCTTTTCGCTGGATCTTGTCATCACAAGATGAAAGATATAAAGAATAGTATAAGACACATAAGCATTTTGGCGTTTGTGTGTACACTACTCGGAGCGTTATTCTATGCGGCACTTTTCTATGCTGGAACAAAATTGTTAGGAATTAACCTTTCAATTCCAATTTGCCTAATGCTTGGTAGTATTATTGCTCCATCAGATCCGATTGCCGCAACAGGTATATTGAAGAAATTCGGATTACCTAAAAAGATTTCATTTTTGATAGAGACAGAAGCGTTGTTTAATGACGGCGTGGGCGTAGCATTATTTGTCTGCTTCTTCGGAATGGTTAAAGCTCAGGCTTCGCCAGGACATGAGACGGCACGTGGATTTTTGACAGTAATGTTCCAGGAAATTGCAGGTGCAGCAGTAGTTGCAATAATTGTTACGGCTATTTGCTTCTTTATGTTTAAGCGCGTCAAAAACAACATTCTTCGCATCGTGATTAGTTTGCTAAATGTATCACTTGCATACGGCATCTGCGAACAAAACGAATTCTCAGGTGCGCTATGTGTAGTTATCTGCGGAATCATGTTTGCAACACTAAGATCAAATCGCATAAAGGACGAGGACGAGAAAGAAGCAGAAGTGTTTGACTCCTTCTGGGAGACGTTAGATGGAATATTAAACTCACTATTGTATGTAATGTTAGGATTCTCATTTACCAAGATATTGGGAATGCATGTAAATCTTTGGATTGTACTTGCGCTTTCAGTTATTGCGATAGTAGCAAACTTGGTATCAAGAGCATTGGGTCTTTCGATATCGTCGCTCTTTATGGGAAAACTTCCAGACAACTACGACAAAGTAAATTTCATAAAGCTCTTTACATGGGGAGGACTTAGAGGCGGTTTGTCGGTTGCCTTGGCAATGAGTACTAAGGATGTACTTTTAAAACTAACTAAAGCTAGCGGTGGATCAATAGAGTATTACAACATAATTCTAGGATGTACATTCGCAGTTGTATTCTTTACAACAGTTATTCAAGGTTTAACAATGACACCGGTATACAATCGCATATCTGCTTCGATTCTAAAGAAGCAGGATAAAGCGGCTTAAAAAACTTCTAGAAAAATAGCTTATCGATAAGGAGATAAATATGAAATTACCAAATGCAGCAAAAGGTATTAGCAAAATATTTACAGCAGAGATTCTATCTATTATAGGCGTTATAGTAATAGGTATTTCTAGCATTGTAATTATTTTATCTGCTGGAAATATAGATTATAAGACAGCTTTGGAATCGCCAACAGGAGGAGTTCTTATTGGACTAATAATTGCTATAATTGCTGGAATCACTGTGCTTGCCTCGGCGATATTATCTATAGTAGGTATTTTCCAAGCAGGAAAAGATGAAAGAAGTTTCAAAATTGCTCTTTATCTTATGATTGCTGATGTAGTGCTCACGATTGTTATAGGAATTATTGCTAACGCAATGGGAATTAAAGATCTAGGTTCGAGTATCTCATCAGTTATCGAATTGTTTGTGACGATCTATGTGATTAAGGGAATTGTTGGCCTTGCCAATACACTTAATAATCCTGAAATAGCAAATAAAGGAACATCATATATTAAGAGTCTTGTTGCAGTTTTTATTGCTGAAATAATCACAAGGTTTATAAGTACTTTTACACAGAATCAGATTGCTCAAAATATTTCACTCACACTTACGATAATCATCGTTATTATTAGCCTTGCAAAATATTTTATTTATCTTTCATTGTTATCCAAAACAAAGAAGATGTTAGCAGAGTAAAAGGAGAAGCATAAATGAAACTGATACAAAGTTTTTCAGTAGATCATACACAAATTGTTCCGGGCATTTTTGTTAGTAGAGTTGATAGTTTAGGCGACGATTCGGTTACTACTTATGATGTAAGACTAAAAAAACCAAATCGAGAGCCAGTCATTGATGTTGCAGCAATGCATTCGCTAGAACATATTATTGCGACTTTTCTGCGCAATGACCCTGAATGGAAAGACGAAGTGATATACTGGGGACCAATGGGATGTCTTACAGGATTTTATCTGATTCTAAAAGGCAATCGCCAGTCAAAGGAGATATATGAACTGATGGTGAATGCTTTTAAGTCTGTTAACGAGTATGAGGAAGTGCCTGGCGCTACGCCAGTAAACTGCGGAAACTACCTTATGCACAATCTCGATATGGCGAAATGGTACGCGAAGGAATTCGTAGACTATCTGGAAGCCAATGAAGATAATAGTGATATTTTTGAATATCCAAAGACGGAACGACTAGTAACAGAAGAGGGACAGCAATTTTACGATTCATAAATTGGTTTTGAATAGAAATTAATATTATTATATAATTAAAACACTAGAGATAATCCAAAGATACGGAGGTATATGATGAGAACTAAATTGATTTTATTGTTAGTTGTAGTGTTGGGCTGCGTGATGGTTTTCGCTGGATGCGGTTCTAAAAAGGATGATGCCACAACAAAGCAGGAAGCAGGTCAGGCGACAACTGTAAAGCAGGAAACTGATGTTGCAGAAGATGCAACAACTATTGCTGCAAAGGAGAGTAGCCTTACAGAAGAGACAAGCGCTCCAGAGGAAATAAAGGGAGAAAAGAAATCTTCTAAGAAAAAGTCAAAGAATCCAATCGTAGGAAAGTGGGAGTACGAAGATGGTGGATTCCTATATGTTTTCAAGGATGATGGAACTGGTTCATATACTTACTCAGGTGAAGGCTTGAAGTTTAAATGGAAGACAAGTGGTGGAAAACTAAAACTTACTTTCAAAAAGAATGGTAATATGGATCTAAACTATAGCATTAAAGGCAAGAAGTTAATTGTAAAGGACAGCGCTGGAAATAAAGTAGTTTATATTAAGAAAAAATAATTAGAAGCAAAATAAAAGCGATTGTGAATTTTCACAATCGCTTTTTTATAACTAATCTTTATGCGTCATCATCGCTAATCCAGCCGTCGTCTTTCTTTTTCTTTTCGGTTGCTCTTTCTTTCTTTTGTCTCTCGGTTTCTCTATCTACCTTAGCCGCAGTTTCTGCTGAACTGTTGCTCTTTTTCTTCTTGTCGTTAGATGAATTGCTCTTTGTAGTTTTCTTGTCGCTGTCAGAGTCATAATTTCCGGAACTCTTATAATTGTCGTAGTCATCATCGTCATCGTAGTCAGATTTATCTACAGGGTAGTAGTATGATGGCTGTGTGCCTTTGGCAAAGTATTCTGAGTTTCCGCCATCTGTATATTTGAGCACATCTTTTCCAAGTGAGAATTTCTTGTTCTTGTAATGCTTTAGCTTGTCAATCGCATCCATTATCTTAGCCCAAAGTCTCTCGTGGTATGACTGATCTCCTGCGAGAGTTTTGTTGTCATCATATCCTGTCCAGATAGAAGCTGTGAGATATGGAGTATATCCACAGAACCAAAGGTCATATTCGCTAGATGTGGTACCTGTCTTACCTGCGCAACGCATATCGTCGAGTTCAGCAGCTGTACCAGTACCATCCTTGACTACACTAGTCATTGCCTGCGTGAGCAAGGCAGCCGTAGATGATTTGATGGCTGTATGTGTAGTAGGGGTAGTGTTGTCCAAAATTACATTTCCAGATGAATCCACAACCTTTGAATAGAAGGCTGGTCTAGAATATGTTCCTAGGTTTGCGATAGATGCATATGCTGCAGTCATCTCAAGGTTTGTAACGCCTCGTGTGATACCACCGAGTGCGAGAGGCTGATATACATCTCGCTTCTCGTCGAGAGTAGTGATACCGAAGTTACATACATAGTCGTAACCTGTGCTTACGCCAATCTCAGTAAGTTTCTTAACTGCACAGACGTTCATCGAATCCTTGATGGCTGTACGAATAGTTGCAGTTCCACGATAGCCACTATACCAGTTCTTAACCTTGCGGCCATTCTTATATTTGAAAGGTGAGTCCTCTATCTCAGTAGCGAGAGTATCACCGTGTGTGTCGAGTGCTGGTGCGTATGTCGAAAGAATCTTGAAACATGAACCAGGCTGACGAGTCGAATCAGTTGCTCTGTCAAGTGAAAGAGAAACTGTCTTTTTTCCACGACCACCCACGATAGCCTTCACATAGCCCGTGTACTGATCCATTACAGTGAACGAAGCCTGTGGCTGAGGAGTGTAGTTGACTGTCTCATACTGCTGGTAGCCCAATGATTTCTTAACGCCCTTCTTATAATATTTCTTCTTCAAGTGCTTCTTGTAAGCCTTAATACATTTATCACATCCAGCCTTAGTGGAGAAGATGAGATTAAAGTCATCATCACCCTTTATAACTCTGTGATATTTCTTGATATCATTTTCATCAAAGTTATCAATAGTTCCATCAGGGTTTTGAACTGTCCATGCCCAGTTGAATGAGTATGAAGTGTAGTATGGATAGTTATCTGGGTCTGACATCTCGTCGTCGCAAATCTTCTGAATGCCCGTATCCTGAGTAGAGTAAATCTTCAAGCCACCGCTATATACAGCGTTATAGGCTTGTGTATATGTATAACCCTTCTGCGTTTGAAGGTCTGACATTACCTGGTTGATGACTTCGTCAACGAAATAAGAGTAGATAGACTTAGAATTTCGCTTAGTAATCTTAGTGTTTACAGTCTGGATTTTCTTATATACGTTGTCGTTAAGTGCCTCGACATATTGCTTCTGAGTAATGTGGCCTTTGGCCAACATCTTGTCCAAAACCCTCTTTCTTCTAGCTGCATTTTCTTTTGGATTGTTGATAGGGTTATATTTGGTAGGGTTCTGCGTGATGGCAGCAATGACTGATGCCTCCGCCAATGTCAACTTATCTACGCTCTTATTAAAGTAGCGACGAGAAGCAGCCTGAACACCGAGTGTGTTCGAACCCAAGTTGATTGTATTGAGATATGTCTCTAAGATGGTTTTCTTATCTGTAATCTTTTCTAATTGAAGTGCGAGGTATTGCTCTTGAATCTTACGCTTTAAGGATGAGGAAAGTGTAGACTCCTCAGTCCAGTCAGTAAAGACATTGTTCTTCAAAACCTGCTGAGTGAGAGTGGAAGCACCCTCTGATGCATTCTGTGTTGAAAGAAGAATCATTGCTGCACGGCCGATACCTTGAATATCGATACCATTGTGCTCATAAAAACGCTCATCCTCAGTATCAATAAAGCCCCACTGCAAATACTTTGGAACTTTATCAAGAGAAACACGGATTCTGTTGGAACCAGTTGTAACGAGTTTCGTCATTTTTTGATTTTTATTGTCGTAAACTGTGGATGAATAAGATGAAGGTAGAATAGAAACCTCATCTACGTTAGGAGCACTCTTGATGATGCCATATACGACACCCAAAAGCATTGATCCTGAAATAATTATAAAAAGAAAAACTATATATAATATAGTTTTTAGAATCGTAACAGCGGTCTTTGAAAAGAGCTTGTTTTTTAGCGAAACAAGGTCTTGTTGTTTGTCTATAGTTGCTTTGTAGCCTAAGTTCATTTCATACCTCCTGCTGGAAAATATTATAACAAAATAGACTCTAATTATAAAGCGAATTGTGATATAGTAATGGGGGTGTTTTATGAAGGAATATTGTATTATTGCCGATGAGGCACAGGCAGAGATAACTGAAAAGAAGTCGAGATTTATCGCGCATGTCATCCCTGTGGAGACCGAAGAAGAGGCACTATCTAAGATAGAAGCTTTGAAGAAGGAGTACTGGGATGCCAGGCATAATTGCTATGCCTTCGTCATTGGCGAGATGGGCGAGGTTCAGAGATTTTCGGACGACGGTGAGCCACAGGGAACTGCTGGCAAGCCAATACTCGAGGTCCTATTAAACCAGAACATCCATAACACATTGGTCGTGGTGACTAGATATTTCGGAGGAACATTGCTCGGCACAGGCGGATTAGTGCGTGCCTACGGCAAAGCTACTTCGGAGGGCATCAAAAATGCGACTACAATGGTAGTGTGCGACGGAAAGAAGTTCGACTTGAAAATCGACTACAATAGTGTTGGAAAAGTTAAGCACGTTATGGTACAGTTAGGAATCGTGAATGTGGAGGAGGACTATGGTGAGGACGTAGTTATGCACATTCATATGAGGGCTAGCGATTTTGAAACTTTCGAATCGCAAGTGAGAGATATAACTTCGGGTAAGGCTGAGATATCAAATATAGAAGAAACACCGTACAAGGAGAAGAAATGATAAGAGACGACATCAGGAATATTGCTATAATTGCACACGTCGATCACGGTAAGACGACAATCGTGGATGAACTCTTGAAACAGAGTGGCGTGTTTAGAGAAAACCAAGAGGTTGCAGAGAGAGTGATGGATTCGAACGACTTAGAGCGCGAGCGAGGCATCACTATTCTTTCGAAAAATACTGCTGTAACTTATGGTGATACAAAGATAAATATTATCGATACTCCAGGCCATGCTGATTTTGGTGGCGAGGTCGAGCGAGTTTTGAAGATGGTAAACGGAGTGTGTCTCGTGGTGGATGCGTTTGAAGGTGCTATGCCGCAGACTCGATTCGTTTTGAAGAAGGCACTAGAACTAGAGCTGCCAGTCATCGTCTGCGTCAATAAAATTGATAGACCTGAGGCTAGACCATTAGAGGTTGTTGACGAGGTTTTAGAGCTGTTTATAGACCTCGATGCGAACGACGAACAACTTGAGTGTCCTTTTGTATTTGCGTCAGCAAAAGAAGGATACGCTACTATGGATATAGAAAAAAAAGAGAGCGATATGAAGGCGCTCTTTGAAACGATTATAGATTACATTCCAGCGCCTGAGGGAGATGACAAGGCTCCATTACAGATGCTTATAAGCACGATTGATTACAATGAGTATGTTGGAAGAATCGGTGTTGGAAAAATAGACAACGGAACTATCCGAGTAAATCAGGATGCAGTGATGGTAAATCATCACGAGCCTGACAGAAGAGAGAATGTTAAGATTAGCAAACTCTATGTATACGATGGACTCGATAAGGTAGACGTCGAAGAAGCCACTGTCGGTGATATCGTTGCACTTTCAGGAATTGCGGATCTTAAGATTGGAGATACTATTTGCGATGTGGATGAGCAAAATGCTATTCCATTTCAGAAGATTTCTGAACCGACTATCTCTATGAACTTCATTGTCAACGACAGCCCACTTGCTGGACAAGAGGGTAAGTTTGTGACGACGAGACATTTGAGAGATAGACTTTTTAAGGAATTGAATACTGACGTGAGTCTCAGAGTTGAGGAGACGGACTCTACAGATTCGTTTAAGGTTTCGGGTAGAGGAGAACTTCATCTTTCTGTGCTTATCGAGAATATGCGCAGAGAGGGTTATGAATTTGCTGTGAGCAAGGCTCAAGTAATTATGAAGGAAGAAAACGGCGAGAAGTTAGAACCTATGGAGATTTGTGTGATAGATGTACCAGATGAATTTTCTGGATCTATCATTGAAAAGTTGAGCCTCAGAAAAGGTGAACTCAAGAGTATGGAACCTGGGCAAGGTGGATATACGAGGTTAGAGTTTTCTATTCCGTCTAGGGGACTTATCGGATATAGAGGTGAGTTTATGACCGATACTAAGGGTAACGGTATTATGAATACTATCTTTGACGGCTATGGCCCATATAAGGGAGATATAACATACAGAAAGCTCGGTTCGCTCATTGCCTTCGAGGCAGGAGAGGCTATAACTTACGGACTTTTCAATGCGCAAGAGAGAGGAACTCTGTTCATCGGACCAGGCGAGAAAGTTTACTCGGGAATGGTTGTAGGCGAGACCGGAAGAGCCGAGGACATCGAGATAAATGTCTGCAAGACAAAACATCTCACTAACACTAGAACATCGAGTTCTGATGAGGCACTTAGATTAGTGCCAAAGAAAGATTTGAGTCTCGAGGAAGCGCTCGAGTTTATCGATACGGATGAATATTTGGAAATTACACCTGAGAATTTGCGAATCAGAAAGAAGATATTAGATCCAACTCTCAGAAAGCGCGAGGCAATAAAAAAGAATAAAGAGTCGTAAGAAAATCTCTTGCATTTTAAAATGTCATTTATTATAATATGCAAAGTGGTATATATCGAATGTGACATTGTAGGTGCGAGGGGTTGAAATGTACTATGAAGACTTTTCGGAATTGCTACGCGACAAGTTGCAAGAGATTGTAGATGACAAATTGGACGACGGAAAAGTTGTCATCAGAAATGTGGTAAAGAACAACAGTGTCCGAAGACGAGCTATTAGCATCGTTAGAAAAGAAGAGAAAGCCACACCTACCATTTATATAAAGGGTTATTATGATGCCTACAAGGACGGACGGGATATCGATGATATTTCGGAAGAAGTATTCGATGTCTACTTGGCAGGTTTAAATAGATTCAAACAAGAAATAGATATTGACGAGTTTAGCGATTTTGAGAAAATTAAAGATCGCATTTATTTTAAACTCGTCAATTACAAGATGAACGAAGCACTTCTGGAAGAGATACCTTACGAGGAATATCTCGATTTAGCAGAAGTGTATTATATTTTGGTCTCAGAAAACGATGATTCGTCGGCCACGGCGTTGATTTACAACTTCCATATGGAACATTGGGGTGTGGAACTTGAGACTATCAAAAAGTGCGCTTATGAAAACAGCATAAAAGAACTCGAACCGACCATTGAGCCTATCGAGGATGTCGTGATGGATATGATTATCGATAACTATATGGATGCCGAGGGCAATCTTGTCACAGAGGATACGGTTTATGATGGTATGGACATGGATTCAGTTCAGGAGATGGTGAGAGAAGAAGTAGAAAAATTGAAACCAGACAATGCTGTTTCTATGTATGTACTCTCGAATAAAAAGAAATACTTTGGTGCGGCATGCATTAGATATCCAGGAGTTTTGAGAGATTTTGCTAACCAACAAAATGAAAATGTATATGTGATACCTAGTTCCGTACATGAAGTCATACTAGTTCCACACAGTGAGGGAAACAGATTGGATTTGGAAAATGTCCTACAAGATGTGAACAGAAATGAGATGGATCAGATGGAAGTATTATCTGATCATGTATACCTTTTTGATAGGGAAAATGAAGAAATAATTTAAATGTACCTGGCGAGAGTCGAACTCACATTTCCGGCTCCGGAGGCCAGCGTTCTATCCATTAGACTACAGGTACCTAAGTTGTATTTTACCTTGTTTTTTGTTAATATGTAAAGGTGAAAAATCTTTAAAGGGAGACGTCGATTTGGACAATAATAGGAAATTATCTTCTGAAGAGCTTGAAGCGCTCTTAAATGACGTGGAGAGCGATAAAAGAGAGCCTAGAAGAACCACAGTCAGAAAACCTAAGAAAAAACAGACTAAAATTCGATTTGATATGATTATTGCCGCTATTGTTGCAGTTTGCTTGGTAGTGGGAATAGTCTTTTTAGTGGTCCATATCGCTCAGGAGGCTGGATCTAGAACATCTTCGGGTGACAGTTCACTTCAGTGTGAGAAGTATCCAGAAATCTCAGACGTGGTAAAGAACTATTTGAACGCTTACTTGATTTCAGATTCTAGCACACGTAAGGCGCAGTTGGCAAAATACGTGGATGATATGAGTGATATCGATGAGAGTGATATCAAATATAACAATTACGTGACATCATACTCAGAGATTGAGTGTTACACTAAACCAGGACCATACGATGATACATATATAGTATATGCGTATTATAAGATGACATTTAAGAATATCCCAACTTCAGTACCAGCGATTACTACTTTCTATGTAATCAGAGATAAGGATACCAAGAATGTGTACATACACAATGGTGTTACAGACAAGGTATCTGACTATATCAAGGATGTTACTGAAGACAGTGATGTTCAAGACTTGTTCGATGATGTAAATAAGGAATACAATGCGGCGTTGAAGAAGGATAAGAGTTTGAGAGATTTCTTCGACAAGCTAAAGAATTCACAGACTAAATCTACAACTTCTAAGACACCAGCTACAACAAAGAAATAATAAAACTTATTGGTGCCGGATACTTCCGGCACCATTTTTAAAATAACTTGTCGGGAGACAACATGAAAAGATTAAAAAAACGGGATGAAAAAGAAATAAGACTAAATAAGTTTTTGAGCGATGCAGGAGTTTGCTCGAGACGTGAGGGCGATCGCATGATTGAGATGGGTCGCGTTCATGTGAATGGTCGAGTGGGAGCTCTAGGCGACAAGGTGAAACCATCTGACAAGATTACAGTCGATGGTCTTGAAGTGAACCTGGAGGAAGAACAGATTGTCATCGCTTTTAATAAGCCTGTGGGAATCGAGTGCACATCTGACCTTTCAAATCCGGATAATATCACCGATGCCATTGGCTACCCTAAAAGAATCTATCCAATCGGAAGGCTCGATAAGAATTCTCAGGGGTTAATCTTATTGACTAACGACGGGTCGTTAGTCAATGGAATACTCAAAGCGTCTAATTATCACGAGAAGGAATATGTTGTTCACGTCGATAAGGAAGTGACGGATGAGTTTGTTCTGAAGATGTCAGAGGGAGTCGAAATAGATGTGCCGGACGCTGATTCTTTTAAGAGAATGAAGACTAGAAAGTGCGATGTTGAAAGAATTGGAAAGCACGACTTTAAGATTATTTTAACTCAAGGATTAAACAGACAGATTAGAAGAATGTGCGAAGAGTTGGGTTATAGCGTACAGAAACTTAAGCGCATTAGAGTGATGAATGTGGAACTTGGAAATCTTCCAGTGGGGGCATATAGAGATTTGACGGATGAGGAAGTGGCAGGTTTAGAAAAAGAGTAGGGAAACCGAGGGAAGATTGTAAGAATAACAATAATGAAAAGAGAACGAATAAAAGAACTAATCGAAATTTTGAATAAGGCGAATCAGGCATATTACCAGGACGCGAATGAAATCATGAGTAATCGCGAATACGATGAACTCTATGATGAATTGGTGGCGCTTGAAAAAGAGACAGGGATAGTTTTTGCCAATAGTCCTACAGTAAATGTTGGATACGAAGTGGTAAGTGAACTTCCAAAAGAAGAACATGCAAGCCCAATGCTATCTCTTGATAAGACGAAAGAAATATCTGAACTAGAGAGCTTTGCTGGAGATAGAGATTGTGTGCTGTCTTGGAAACTTGATGGCCTGACAGTTGTGTTAGATTACGAGGATGGAAAACTAACTAAAGCTGTAACTCGTGGAAACGGAACAGTAGGAGAAGTTATAACGGCGAACGCGAAGACCTTTGAAAATTTACCAGTTTCCATCGCGCATAAGGGTAAAGTGACTCTTCGCGGTGAGGCGATTATTAAATACAGTGATTTCGAAGAAATCAATAAAGAGATAGAGGATGCTGACGCAAAGTATAAGAATCCAAGAAACCTTTGCTCGGGATCGGTACGACAACTAGACAGCAAAGTTACAGCGTCTAGGCATGTAAATTTCATTGCCTTTGCACTGATAAGTGCTGATGGCGTCGACTTTGGAAACTCCATTGCGAAGCAACTCGAGTGGTTGGAGGAGCAGGGCTTCGAAACTGTTGAGAGAAAGATAGTGACCAAGGCCAATATGGCGGAGGCTGTAAAGTTCTTTGCAGATAAGATTCAAACTTACGACTATCCATCGGATGGATTAGTTTTGATGTATGACGATATAGAGTATGGCCTATCACTTGGCGTGACGGTGAAGTTCCCTAGGAATGGAATCGCCTTTAAATGGCAAGATGAAGAAGCGCAGACTAAGTTGAAGACTATAGAGTGGAATGCGAGCAGAACCGGACTTATAAATCCTATAGCAGTTTTCGATCCGGTCGAACTTGAGGGTACGACAGTTTCTAGAGCATCCGTTCACAATGTTAGTATCGTAGAAGAACTACAACTTGGAATTGGTGATGAGATTAAGGTTTATAAGGCCAATATGATTATTCCGCAGATTTCAGAGAATATTACTAAGAGTGGAAAGATAGATATTCCATCTAAGTGTCCAGTCTGTGACGGCGAGACAGAGATTCGAAATGAAAATGGAGTAAAGACTCTTTACTGTAAGAATCCAGAATGTCCTGCGAAGCAAATTAAGCTGTACACATTGTTCGTTACGAGAAATGCTATGAACATCGACGGTCTATCAGAAGAGACACTCGAGAAGTTTATAGATGCAGGTTATATAAAAGAGTTTGCAGATATTTATCATCTTGATAGGTTCAAGGATGAGATAGTAGAAACTCCAGGTTTTGGCGAGAAGTCTTACGAGAAGATTATAGAATCTGTCGAGAATTCAAGAGAGTGTGAACTCCACGCATTAATTTTTGGTCTAGGTATTCCTCAGGTTGGCGTAGCCAATGCTAAGATGATTTGTAAGGCACTGGACTATGATTTAGACAAAGTTAGAAACGCAAGCATTGAGGAACTCATCGCTATAGACGGAGTAGGCGATGTGATGGCCGATAAGTTTAGAGAATATTTCGATGATGAGAAACATATAAGAGAACTCGATAACCTTCTTAAAGAAGTAAAGATTAAAGCACACGAAAAGAGTAACCTAGAACAAAACATGGAAGGTTTAGTGTTCGTTGTGACAGGATCAGTTGAGAAGTTTGAGAATAGAGATGCCGTGAAAGCTTATATAGAGGCTAGAGGTGGCAAAGTTACTAACTCCGTAACTTCTAAAACAGACTATCTCATCAATAACGATGTAAACTCGACTTCGTCGAAGAACAAGAAAGCAAAGGAACTCGGAAAAGAGATATTGACAGAGGAAGAATTCCTCGCGAAGTTCGATTAGATTTTTGAAAAAACAAGGCTAGAGTAGTATACTAGTATCAGTGTAAATTTAGCGAAATGCTTTAATAAATAACAAATTGGAGGCGACATATGGATAAGAAAATGAATTGGGAAGAACTAGGTTTTGAATACTTGGATACACCTCAGAGATACGTTTCTTATTACAAAGACGGTAAATGGGATGAAGGTGTAATGACTGACGATGCCACTGTACATATCAATGAGAGTGCAGGAGTATTGCAGTATGCACAAACATGTTTTGAAGGTTTGAAGGCGTATACAACTGCCGATGGCAAGGTTGTTACATTCAGACCTGAGTTGAATGCTGAGCGTATGGCTTCAACATGCGATCGTCTCGTGATACCAAGGCTTCCTGAAGGAAGATTTGTAGAGGCAGTTGATGAAGTTGTCAAAGCAAATATAGATATGGTTCCACCATACGGAACAGGCGCAAGTCTTTATATTAGACCATTCTTGTTCGGAAGTGGACCAGTTATCGGAGTATCGCCTTCAGCTGAATATCAGTTTAGAGTATTTGTTACTCCAGTAGGCGCTTACTTTAAGGGCGGTGCTAAACCTATCGCTATTAGAGTTTGCGATTACGACCGTGCAGCACCCCATGGAACTGGCGGAATTAAGGCAGGTCTTAACTATGCGATGAGTCTTTATCAGACAGTTGAAGCGCACGAGGAAGGATTTGCAGAAAACCTTTATCTAGATGCTGCTACACGTACATTTGTAGAGGAGACTGGCGGAGCCAATATCATTTTCATCACTAAAGATGGGAAATTGGTTACACCAAAGTCAGACAGCATCTTGCCATCTATTACTAGACGCTCAATCGTTTACGTTGCGGAGCACATCTTAGGAATGGAAGTGGAAGAGCGACCAATTAAGATGGATGAAGTTAAGGATTTTGTAGAGGCAGGTCTTTGCGGAACTGCAGCAGTTATCTCACCAGTAGGAAAGATTGTTAATAAAGATGAAGAAATCGTATTCCCTGGTGGATTAGATGAAGTTGGACCTACTATTAAAAAACTTTATGATACTTTGACAGGCATTCAACTAGGAACTATCGAGGCTCCAGAAGGTTGGATTCACGAGATTAAATAAAGTTTTTACATATTAACAAAGTGCTAGACAAAAAGCCCCGAGTTTGTTAAAATATTAACAGTTTGGGGCTTATTTTATTGTAAGCACAAAAATGTGTGAAAAAGCCCATAAATATTAACTTTTTTTAATAATGGAGGAAAAGTATTATGTCAAAGAAAGTAGTTATTGCAGGTGCATGTCGTACAGCTATTGGAAAGATGGGTGGCGGACTTAGCACAACACCAGCTGCAGAGCTTGGTTCTATCGTAATAGACGAAGCACTTAACAGAGCTGGAGTACCAAAAGATAAAGTTGATCACGTATATATGGGTTGCGTAATTCAGGCAGCTCAGGGTCAGAACGTTGCTCGTCAGGCATCAATCAATGCAGGACTTCCTGTAACTACACCAGCAGTTACACTTAACGTTGTATGTGGTTCAGGTTTGAACGCAGTTAACATGGCAGCACAGATGGTTCAGTGTGGTGACGCTGATATCGTTGTTGCCGGAGGCATGGAGAATATGTCAATGGCACCATACGCACTTACAAAGGCGCGTTTCGGTTACAGAATGAACAACGCTACTATGGTTGATACTATGGTAAACGATGCTTTGACAGATGCTTTTAATAATTATCATATGATGATCACGGCAGAGAACGTGGCAGAACAGTGGAACCTCACCAGAGAGGAACTCGACGAGTTTGCAGCTAACTCACAGCAGAAATGTGAGAAGGCTATGGCTGATGGAAAGTTCAAGGACGAGATTGTTCCTGTTGAAGTTAAGCAGCGTAAGCAGACTGTTGTCGTAGACACAGATGAGGGACCTAGAGCAGGAACTACTACAGAGACACTTGCAGGACTTCGTTGTTGCTCAGGCAAGGAAGGCGGAGTTGTAACAGCAGGTAATGCATCAGGAATTAACGACGGTGCAGCTGCAGTAGTTGTAATGAGCGAAGAGAAAGCTCAAGAACTTGGCGTTAAGCCAATGGCTACATTCGTAGGTGGAGCACTCGGTGGTGTTGATCCAGAAATCATGGGTGTCGGACCTGTAGCCGCTACTAACAAAGTAATGGAAAAGACTGGTCTTACAGTAGACGATATGGACTTGATTGAGGCTAACGAGGCATTCGCAGCTCAGTCAGTTGCTGTCGCAAAGGACCTTAAGTTTGATATGAGTAAAGTAAATGTTAACGGTGGTGCAATCGCACTCGGTCACCCAGTAGGTGCTTCGGGATGTCGTATCCTCGTAACATTGCTTCACGAGATGGAGAAGCAGGATGCTAAGAAGGGTCTTGCTACACTCTGTATCGGCGGTGGTATGGGATGTGCCACAATTGTCGAGAGAGACTAAGTTGTTAACAAAACCACAGTAGTTTATCTACTGTGGTATTTGTGCGTTTATAGCACATTATTCTAGGAGGAAAAGAAGATGGAATTCATTACATTTGAGAAGGAAGATTATGTAGGTATTCTTACAATCAACCGTCCAAAGGCACTCAATGCATTGAACTCACAAGTTCTCGAGGAACTCGAAGCTGTTATAGATGGTATCGATGAGAACGAGACTAGATGTTTGATCATTACAGGTGCTGGTGAAAAGTCATTTGTGGCTGGAGCAGACATCGGAGAGATGTCTACACTCACAAAGGCAGAGGGTGAAGCTTTCGGTAAAAAAGGAAATGACGTGTTCAGAAAGATTGAGACATTGTCTATTCCAGTTATTGCCGCAGTTAACGGATTCGCACTCGGCGGTGGATGTGAGATTTCAATGAGTTGTGATATTCGAATCTGCTCAGACAATGCAGTGTTCGGTCAGCCAGAAGTTGGTTTGGGAATCACACCAGGTTTCGGTGGAACACAGAGACTTGCAAGAATCGTTGGACCAGGAATGGCTAAGCAGATGATTTACACAGCTAGAAATATAAAGGCAGATGAGGCATACAGAATCGGCTTGGTAAACGCAGTTTACGCTCCAGAGGAATTGATGGAAGCAGCAAAGAAGATGGCATCAGGTATTGCAAAGAATGCACCAGTTGCTGTTAGAAATTGCAAAAAGGCTATCAACGATGGACTAGACGTAGATATGGATGAGGCACTCGTGATTGAAGAGAAACTCTTCGGTGATTGCTTCGAGACAGAAGACCAAGTAGGAAGAATGGAAGCGTTCTTGAATAAATAAGAATTTGGAAGGAGATTTAAAATGAAAGTAGGAGTTATCGGAGCCGGAGTAATGGGCTCAGGAATTGCACAGGCATTTGCAATGACAGATGGTTATGAAGTTTATCTTTGCGACATCAAGCAGGAATTTGCTGACGGTGGTAAGGCGAAGATTGAGAAGAATATTAATTTCCTTGTAGGCAAGGAAAAGATTACAGCCGAGAAGGGCGAGGAAATCTTAGGAAAGATTACAACAGGTCTTAAGGACATTTGTACAGACGCTAACCTTATCATCGAGGTTGCACCTGAGAATATGCAGATTAAGAAAGATACATTCAAAGAGCTTCAGGATATCGTTCCTGCAGATTGTATCTTTGCTACAAATACATCTTCACTCTCTATCACAGAGATTGGTGAGGAACTAGACAGACCAATGGTAGGTATGCACTTCTTTAACCCAGCAGACAGAATGAAACTTATCGAAGTTATCGCTGGCGAGAACACACCTGCAGATTTGGTTGAGACTATCAAGAAGATTTCAGAAGAAATCGGAAAGACTCCAGTAGAGGTTAAGGAAGCTCCTGGTTTCGTTGTAAACAGAGTATTGATTCCTATGATCAATGAAGCTATTGGCGTTTACGCAGCTGGTACAGCTTCAGTTGAGGGTATCGACACTGCTATGCAGTTGGGGGCTTCACACCCAATGGGACCTCTTGCTTTGGGAGACTTGATTGGACTTGATGTTTGTCTTGCAATTATGGAAGTTATCCACGAGGGTACTGGCGATGACAAATATAAGCCACACGATATGCTTAAACAGATGGTAGAAGAAGGAAAACTCGGAAGAAAGAGTGGACAGGGATTCTACGACTATTCTAAATAAATTTTAAACGGAGGAAAAAGTAATGGATTTTAACTTGAGCGAAAAGCATGAAATGGCTCAAAGCCTTTTCAGAGAATTTGCTGAAAATGAAGTGAAAGATCTCGCGCAGGAAGTCGACGAAGAAGAAAGATTTCCTAAAGAGACAGTTGAAAAAATGTCAAAGTTTGGATTCATGGGAATCCCTATTCCAAAAGAGTACGGCGGACAGGGTTGTGATATCCTCACATACGCTATGTGCGTAGAGGAACTCTCAAAGGTTTGTGGTACTACAGGCGTTATCGTTTCTGCACATACATCACTCTGTGCAGACCCTATCTTGACATTTGGTACTGAGGAGCAGAAAAAGAAGTATCTCCCAGACCTTGCCTCAGGCAAAAAGATAGGTGCTTTCGGTCTTACAGAGCCAGGCGCTGGTACAGATGCGCAGGGTCAGCAGACTAAGGCTGTTTTGGATGAAGAGAAACACGAGTGGGTACTTAACGGTTCTAAGTGCTTCATCACAAACGGTAAGGAAGCGGACGTATATATCGTTATTGCCGTTACCGGCAAGATTGAAAAGCGCGGTAGAATGATGAAAGAGATTTCAGCATTCATCGTGGACAAAGATGCACCAGGCTTCACATTCGGTACTAAGGAAAAGAAGATGGGTATCAGAGGTTCGTCAACATACGAATTGATTTTTGAAGATTGCAGAATTCCAGAGGAAAATTTGCTTGGCAAAAAGGGTGCTGGATTTAAGATTGCTATGCATACACTCGACGGTGGTCGTATTGGTATCGCTGCACAGGCTCTCGGCCTTGCAGAGGGTGCACTTGAGAGAACTGTTGAGTATGTTAAGGAACGTAAGCAGTTCGGTAGAAGTATCGGACAGTTCCAGAATACTCAGTTCCAGTTAGCTGATATGGCTACAAAGGTAGAGTGTGCTAAACTCTTAGTTTACAAGGCAGCATTGAAAAAGGATCAGTACCAGGCAGATGGTAAGACACCTTATTCTGTTGAGGCTGCTCAGGCTAAGTTGTGTGCTGCAGAGGTTGCAATGGAAGTTACAACTAAGGCAGTTCAGTTACACGGTGGTTATGGTTACATTAGAGAGTACGATATTGAGCGTATGATGAGAGATGCGAAGATCACAGAGATCTACGAGGGAACATCAGAAGTTCAGCGTATGGTTATCTCAGCTAACCTATTGAAGTAAGGAGGGACTCGAAATGAAAATTATAGTTTGTGTAAAACAAGTACCTGATACAAAGGGTGGCGTAGAGTTCAATCCTGATGGTACATTAAACAGAGCAGCGATGCTTGCTATTATGAATCCAGATGACAAGGCAGGTCTTGAAGCAGCTCTTAGATTGAAAGATGAATATGACGCAGAGGTTACAGTTCTCACAATGGGACTTCCAAAGGCTACAGCAGTTCTTCGTGAAGCATTGGCTATGGGAGCAGACAAGGGAATCCTTGTAACAGATAGAGTTCTTGGTGGTGCCGACACATGGGCTACATCAACAACTATTGCGGGAGCAATCAGAAACCTCGACTACGATATCATTATCACAGGTCGTCAGGCTATCGATGGTGACACAGCTCAGGTTGGTCCACAGATTGCGGAGCACTTGAATCTTCCAGTTATCTCATACGCTGAGGACATTAAGATTGATGGTGATGATGTTATCGTTCAGAGACAGTATGAAGATAGATATCATATGATTAAGGCTAAGACTCCATGTCTTATCACAGCACTTTCAGAATTGAATGAGCCTAGATATATGACACCAGGTGGAATCTTTGATGCATTTGAAGAAGACATCACAACATATTCTAGAGCAGAGCTTGTAGATGTAGAAGATGGGGACCTAGGACTTAACGGCTCACCTACAAAGATTGCTAAGGCATCTGATAAGGTAAGAAAGGGTGCAGGAGAGAAGGTAGTTCTCGATACACCTGACGAGTCAGTAGATTACATTATGGATAAGCTTTTGACAAAGCACATTGTTTAAGAGAGGAGATTAAGTTATGCAGAATATTAATATTGATGAATATAAAGGCGTATTTGTCTTCGCTCAGCAGGTAGATAATGAGCTTAGTGAAATCGCTTTTGAATTGATTGGTGAAGCAGGAAGACTTGCTGAAAATCTTGAAGAGAAAACTGTTACTGCAGTTCTTCTTGGACACAAGGTTGGAAAGCTTGCTGACCAGCTTGCAGAGTATGGTGCAGACAGAGTTATCGTAGTTGATGACCCAGCACTTAAGACATACATGACAGAGCCATATGCAGAGGCTCTTACAGCAGTTATTGAAGAGTATAAGCCAGAGATTATGCTTGTGGGTGCTACCGCAATTGGTCGTGATCTTGGCCCTACAGTTTCAGCTAGAGTGGCTACAGGTCTTACAGCTGACTGTACACAACTTGAGATTGGTGATTTCCCATTAGTAGAAATCCCAGGAAAAGAGCAGAAGCACAATCAACTTCTTATGACTCGTCCAGCGTTTGGTGGTAACACTATCGCGACTATCGCTTGTCCAGACCATCGTCCACAGATGGCTACAGTACGTGCAGGCGTTATGCAGAAGAACGAGCCAGAAAAAGGAAAGAAGGCTGAAGTAGTAGAATTCAATCCTACACTTGAAAAGAATGACAAGTATGTAGAGATTATGGATATCGTGAAGGCAGTATCTGATGTTGAAAACATCATGGACGCTAAGATCTTAGTATCAGGTGGACGTGGAGTTGGTTCAGAAGAAAACTTCAAGATTCTTCAGGATTTGGCGGATGCCATCGGCGGAACAGTTTCATGTTCTAGAGCTGTAGTAGACAGTGGCTGGATGCCAAAAGACCTTCAGGTAGGTCAGACTGGTAAGACAGTTCGTCCACAGGTTTACTTCGCTATTGGTATCTCAGGAGCTATTCAGCACGTAGCTGGTATGGAAGAGTCAGACATCATCATCGCTATTAACAAAGATGAAGATGCACCTATTTTCGAGGTAGCTGACTACGGAGTAGTGGGAGATCTTAACAAGATAGTACCAATGCTTACAGAGCAGATTAAAGCGCAGAAATAATAGTGATTTATTTTTGAAGACACATTTGCGGAAGTTCCGCAAATGTGTTTTTTTATGCTAAAATATAATGCAATGGGAGGTATTGATATGACTAGAAGAATTCTAAAGGTCTCGATGATAATTGTTCTTTCCCTAACACTATTATTTGGTGGGATTGGTGCAAGCATTGTATCTAATAACGGTACTATCATTGTAGAGGCAAAAAAGACTAAGAAGAGCGCAAGAAATAAGGCTATTGCTGTTGCGGTAAAAAAGCCATATTCTAAAAAACAAGTTTATGATTATTTGATTAAAATGGGATATACCAAAGCCCAAGCAAAATACGGAGTTAAAAAGACTGGTATAAGTTGGAAAAAGCAAGCACTTCGATGCGCAAAGAAGATTGAAAAAAATACAATTGGAACAGAGGGTCTTTGAAAGAGTGTTTGCGTGAAAAGAAATTTACAAAAAAGCAAATAAAATACGCCATAAAGCACCTTAAAGTAAATTGGAAATCTATTGCACTATACAATGCAGAATGTTGGCTCAATGGTTTTGGTGTTTCAAAACAATTGATTATTGATTGGAGTAAAAAAGATGAGTGCACTAAAAAAGAAATAAAATATGTTTTAAAACATATTTCTGCTGATTGGAATAATGAAGCTTGTCTAGCGGCATGTTGGTTTTCTGTGGAGGTTGATGGAGTAGTAACTGATGAAATGGTTTATAACTATTTATATAAGACTAGGAAATTTACTAAGGCACAAGCGGAGTACGGAAAGAACCATTGGCATGAGTATCCATTTCAAGGAGATTAGAACCAAAATAAAAAAGATTGAATCCATATGGATTCAATCTTTTTTATTTGCCTTAGCAAAACGATTAGTAAATCTTTGCTTCCTCTTCGCCGTTGATAACTCTAAGTGCTCCCTGTGCGAGGGCAAGTAATTCGTCCTCTCCGGGATAAACAGTGATAGGAGCAATAAATGAACAATGCTCTTTGAAATAGTCCTGTGTAACCTGATTATAGGCGATGCCACCTGTTAGAATAATCTGGTCAACTTTGCCATCTAATACAACAGCGGCAGAACCGATTTCTTTTCCTAATTGATAGTGGAAAGCATCTTTGACCATCGCTGCCTTAGGGTCGTCTTTTGACATTTCAACTAACTCTCTCATATCGTTAGTTCCCACATAGGCATTGAAACCACCGTTTCCACTAATCATCTTAGTGACTTCTTCCTGTGTATACTCACCTGAGAAGCATAGTCTCATTAGTGCGCCTGATGGAAGTCCACCAGATCTCTCTGGAGAGAATGGACCATCGCCATCTAGAGCGTTAGCCACATCTATAATTCTTCCGTTTTTATGAGCGCCAACTGAAACACCACCACCCATATGAACTACTATAAGATTTAAGTCTTCATATGCTTTGCCAACTTCCTTGGCATATTTCTTCGCAACAGCCTTCTGGTTGAGTGCGTGGAAGATAGATACTCTTTCGATAAGTGGATGACCAGATAGTCTAGCCACATCCTGAAGTTCATCAACTACTACAGGATCTACTATATATGAAGGAACATCAATCTCTGATGCAATCTCGTGAGCCAAAATACCACCTAAGTTAGATGCGTGCTGTCCTGAAAAACCAATCTTCAAATCTTCAAGAAGTTCAGGAGTAGTAGCGTAAGTACCACCTGGGATAGGCTTAAGCATTCCACCACGTCCCACAACGACATCTATATCAGCTAAGTCGATACCTTTTTCCTTCAACACATCTAAGATAACTTCTCTTCTGAAATCTTTCTGTGAGTAAATAGTTTCATACTGAGCAATCTCTTCAGTGGTGTGTCTCAAAGTTTCTTCCATTACCTCAGTCTCATCTTCGTACACACCAATCTTAGTAGAAGTGGAGCCTGGGTTGATTATAAATATCTTTGTACTCATAATTCCTCCGTTATGCTAGGTTGTTGGCTACAACTGCAGCGAGTGCAATAGAGTTAACCTTTGCATCGAACTCATCTGAGCGAGATGTAAGGATAACTGGAGCCTTAGTACCTGTTAAAATGTTTCCGTTAACCGCGTCAGCAGTGTGAACCAAAGTTTTATATGTGATATTTCCAGCATCTATGTCTGGGAATAGCAGTATGTCGGCGTCGCCGACAATCTTTCTATCAGTTGTACCTTTGTGGTAAGCAGCCTCAGGTTCAATAGCAAGATCCATAGATAGAGGACCATCTACTACACAACCCTCAATCTCGCCATTCTCACACATCTGAGTCAACTTTTCTGCGTCAACTGTACATTCCATCTTAGGATTTACAACCTCAACAGCAGCGAGAGGAGCTACTTTAGGATTGGCGATGCCACAGGCATGCGCCACCTCTACTGTATTTCGAATAATGTTTGCTTTAGTCTCAAGGTCAGGATATGGGATGAACGCCACGTCTGACATGAATAGAAGTCTGTCGATATCCTTGATATCGAAAACAGCCACGTGAGACAAAGTCTTGTCAGTCCTGAGACCAACTTCCTTGTCGAGCACGCTGCGCAAGAAAGACTTAGTATCAATAAGTCCCTTCATATACATATCAGCCTCACCATCGTGCACCATCTTAACAGCAGTGAGAGCAGCTTCGTAATCATCTTTGACATCGATAATCTCGTAATCCTTAATGTTCATCTTCAAAACATCGGCGATAGTTTTAATCTTAGCCTCGTCACCGACAAGGATTGCGTCAGCAATACCCATATCTTTGGCGGCTTTAACAGCCTCCAACACTGCGTCGTCCTGTGCACAAGCGACAGCTACCTTTTTCATAGGTAATGATTTCACTTGCTCAAGCAATTCATTAAATGTCTTCATCATTTTGTTTCACCTCTTATTAATAATAATCCATAACATATTAACATTGTGGTCAGTAATAATCAAGGTAAAAAGCCCGTTATTGACGATTCTAGCGAAAAAAATTATACTATAATAGATTGTTTAAATAGGAGAGGTTTGACTAGATTAATGGGTGCAAATAGCAAGAATAATAAGAGGGTAAAAAGTGTATTTGGTAATGTTTACTTTCAGTATTCAATGGCCTTTTTACTGTTACTAGTATTTTTGGTAATTCCATTTATAGTATTTGGAAAAACGACAGTATATGATGGCGATGGATACAATCAGTGGTTTGCGATGTTCTGCAAATGGCGAACAATGATAGTAGAGTTCGTGCGCGGGAACGGTATTGCCTTATGGCAATGGGACATAGGACTAGGCGGAGATATGCTAGGGCAGTATACATCTGTTATTTTTGATCCATTTAATATCCTGGTTGTTTTCTTTGATAGACAACATATGGATATTTGTTACATGGTTACTGAGCTTCTGAAACTCTATTTTGCTGGCTTATTTGTGACTATGTTAGTCAAAAAACGTGGCTTAACTAAGAGTTTATGCTTGTTGGCAGGCATTAGTTATGCATTTTGTGGATGGGCTATCGCAGGATTCCGACATGAATACTTGCTTATGCCATTGATTACATTACCATTAATAATTCTGGGTGTGGAAAAAATTCTCAAAAAAGAGAACCCAGTTGTGTTTATTATTGGAATCTTTTTGTCTAGTGCAAGCAGTTTCTATTTTACATATATGAACGCTATTCTAGTTGGATTATATGTAATTATTAGATATCTTTCTGAAACTAATAAGAAATCAATTGCAGATTTCTTTTCGAAAATATGGAGGCTTATTGTATACGCTGTGATTGGAGTGATGGCAGCGGCAGTTTCTGTTATTCCGACTATAGCAGCTATTTCTGGAGCTAGTAAGGGAGATGGTGGAACATTTAGGATTTTGCCTACTTTGAGGGCGCTACTTAAATTTTCATCTATTTTTACTAGTCTTTCGGATATGCATAATAACACGACTATCATAGGACTTAACGCACTAATCGTTCTGACTATTCCGTTTATAATCGCTATACGCAAGAAAACGGTCAATATGTGGATGGGAATAATCACATTGGTATTTGCATTTTTCCCAATAACAGAAATCATGATGAATGGATTGAGTTATCCATCAGGAAGATTTATGTATGCCACGGCAATGTTCTTGATAGTTGGAGGAGTAGAAGCTTACAGTTCTTGTTATGAGAAGTTCAAGAACCATAAAGCTATAATTGCCATTTGGCTTGTATTTATTCTTGCGACTTCAACAGTTGCAACGTTTGTATTTGAAGTAGTTAGAATAGAAGATTTTGTATTAACTTCTATCACTTTGCTAATAGCCATAATACTGATGGTTGTTATAGTGAAGACTAAAATCAAAAAAGAAAAGTACCTTAATATTATCAATGCTATTGTAATAGTAAATATTGCCGCCTTTGTTTTTGCGGCAAATATGTTGACTATGTCGCTGGAAACTGACGAATTCACTGAAGTTGGCACTCCATACGCAGGCTACGAAAATAACAGTTTACGTGTGGCAAAGAAAATAAATGACAATGAATTTTTCAGATCAGCGACAGATTATAATCCTTGGGCTGGTGGAGTGAATGGTCCATATGCTCATGTGCCTATGTGTGCAAACCTTTATCACAATGCCCCATCCAATACTGTATATTTGTCTACTATGCCAAGTACTTGGGGTGAATACAATAAAGAGTTATTGAATTCCGCAGGTTCATTTAAGCGTATGTGCGTTTATTCGGCGGACAATAGAAGCAGAATTAATTTCCTTCAAAACGTTAGATATTACTTAGGACCTAACCAATTGACGAAAGAGCCAGAGTATGCATATTACGCATATGTTGGTCCTTCATATACGAAAACTGAGCGTCATAATCACGTGAAGGTTTATAAGAATGATCACAATGCAAGTCTTGGTTATGCCTTCGACAAAGTAATGAAAAAGTCGGAGTACCTAAAAATACCTATCGAGTTTCGTGAGCAAGCACTTATGCAAGTGGTAGTGGTCGATGACGAACAATTGCCTATGGAAGGTGTAGAAGTAGTCGATAAGGATTCAATAGAATATGAAAATGCAACATATGTACCACATAACATTACAAATCAAAAAGCATATTGGACATATAATCCTAAGACTTTCCATCTGAAAAAGACGGATATCGAAGTTAAGAAAAATAAGTTAATAGTAAAAAAAGATAGTGAATTGGCTAGACTTAATTTCAAATCTTTGCCAAAAGGTTGCGAGGTTTATTTAAAACTCACTAATTTCAAGAGAAGAAATTTTACTACTGAAGAAAAACTTAAGTATGTTAAAGAAGCAAAAGAAGATGTCTTGCGCACAAAGATACAATCTTTAGTTCAAGATAATTATCATGATTTTGATATATATACATCGGCCTATGGTAGAGAACAAGTTATCTCAAAACATATACTTTACTGTGATGGAGAAGCACAGGGAGTAAATGGATTGTCAGACTTTATGGTTAACATGGGAAAGAATATTAATTTCCATAATTCATTAACTATGAAGTTTGTGGACCCTGGTGTCTACACATTTGACAAGATTGAGTTAATTGCTATACCATTTGAGAAGTATGGAAAGCAAGCCGAGAAATTAGTGGTCAATAGACTTAATCTCAAAGAGATGAAAAACGAATATTTTTCAGGCGATGTAAATGCTGAAAAAGAAGGAATTCTATATACTAGCATTCCATATTCTAATGGATGGAAGGCGTATGTAGATGGAAAAGAAGTTGAAACTATTAAAGTGGATACAGCATTTACAGGAATTCGTATAGGAAAGGGTCACCACAATATTATAATGAAGTATCATTCATTGGCGTGGCCATATACGATAGTCGCGTCGGTGTTTGGAATAATTTTGACGGTGGTTATTGGAATAGTTTGTTGGCGCAGGAGAAAAGATGAAGAAAAGATTTTTTCAAAGTGAAGCATCAGGCTTTACGACTCACAAACTGAATAAATCTAATTGGGCGCTTTTGAAACGAGCTCGCAATATGATGTATTTACATTACACAGCACTATTTATCATAGTGGTGGCATTTTTGGTTGCGGGTTTGGCTATATTTCAAAAGACTTTAATATGGAATGTTGATGGTACATTGCAGTGGTACCCAATGTTTGCTAAATGGAAAGAAGTGTTAGAAGGACTAATTGCTGGAAAAGGTTTTGCAATGTGGCACTGGGATACGGGACTAGGTGGCGATTTGTTCGGAAATTATACTTCCGTAGTCTTTAATCCATTTAATTTACTAGTGCTCATTTTTTCTAGAAGAAACTTAGATATTTGCTATACACTGATTCAAATTCTTCAGTTGTACTTCGCAGGATTGTTTACTGTAGCCTATATGAAGTACCGCGGAAGACCTAGAAGATATTGTACAATCGCAGGTATCAGTTATGCCTTTTCAGGTTGGGCGCTAGTGTGTCTGCACCATGAATTTTTTATCTTTTCGATGATAATGCTTCCATTGTTGATATTGGGAGTTGAATTAGTATTTGATAAAAAGAATCCTTTACTACTAATTATTGCGACGTTTTTGACAGTGGCTGAGAGTTTATACTTCTCATATATGGCTGCTATTATTGTAGCAGTTTATGTGGTAGTAAAATATTTGCTCGAAGTAGAAGAAAAGGGTATCAAAGATTTCCTAGGCAAGATATTTAGACTTATCGTGTATGCGGGTACTGGAGTTTTGATGGCGACAGTGTCCTTATTGCCAGCTTGCTATGCGATTATGAATGCAAGTACGGATGACGGTGGAAAGAAAGCGATACTTCCTACGATAAATGCATTGTCTAAAATGATTCCTGCTTTTGGAAGTGTAGTAGATATTCATAGCAATACATCTATCATCGGACTAAATGGATTCATTCTCATTATGATTCCGTTTATTATTATCAAGCGCAAGAAAACTATAAACATGTGGATGGCTTTGATACTTCTTGTAATCGGAATATTCCCAATTTTGGAATCTGTGATGAATGGATTTAGTTATCCTTCGGGTAGATTTATGTATGGCCTTTGTTTCTTCTTGGTCACGGCGGCCTTGGATATTTACGACCAATATTACGAGCGCATCAAAGCTAGACGAATAGCGTTTAGTGTTTGGTTTGCAGTGATTTTGGGAATTTCCATTGCAACATGTTTTGTTTTTGGATCAATAAATTACGATGCCTTTGTTGTAATCGCATTTGGACTTGTTGCAGCTATTCTGATTTTTGTGTTTATGTGTGTTACAAAGAAAGACAAGGATCAGACATTTAGATTTATTGAATGGGTAGTTTGCATCAATATTGCCGTTATTCTTATAGTTCTATTTGTGCCTAAAGTGTCGCTTAATGCAGGCGAATATACATATAGAGGTAGTTCATACACTCAATTTAATAAAAGTAGTTTGAGAGTTGATAAGTATGCGAATAAGGACAAGTTTGCTCGCGCAGCAACAAACTATGATCCATGGAATAGGGGAGTTAATGGTCCTTATGCTCATGTGCCTGCCAACACCAACATTTATTTCAATACAAATTCGAATTATTCCTACTTCTCGACTGTTCCTGGCATTTGGAGCGATTATAACGGAGAGCTTTTAAATTCGGCAGGTTATTTTAAGAGAACCTGTGTCCACTCCGCGGACAATAGAAGTCGTCTAGATTTCCTACAAAATCTAAAATATTACTATGGTCCAGATGAGAGAATTAAAGGTGATTATTATTACTATGAAGGATACGTGGGACCTACATTTGAGAAAAAGCAGATGATAGACCACGTTCAAGTATATAAAAACAAACTTCCTACTGGTCTAGGATATGTCTTCGACAAGGTTATCAAAAAATCAGATTATCTGAGTTTGCCAGCTGTAGTCAGAGAACAAGTTTTAATGCAAGCAGTCGTGCTTGAAGATAAAGATGTAGATAAGATGAAGTTAAAGACCGTTTCTGGCCCACAACTTCAATATGAAAAGACCAAGTCATTGCCATATACTATGGCAGCTGAGGAATTCGTATGGGACAAAAATGCACCAGGTGGAAGCACGATTATTCCTTCAGATATTGAATTACAAGATCATAAATTTATTGTGAAAAGTGATAATCAAATTATAAGAATAAAACCAGAAACAATCAGTGAAGATTGTGAATTTTATATTCAGTTTAAAAATCTTAAGAGAAGAAACTTCACTGGTGAAGAGCAGATAAAATATCAAAAATTGTCAGGAGCCGATGCATGGAGTGCGAGATTTGCAAACGCTGTGAGAACTAACTATGGCAATTTTAATATTTATGCTAAATACCATCGACATGGAGGAATGGTATCAAAGAGATTATTGAATTGTGAGGGAGAGAATCAAGGAATCAGTGATCAGGAAGATTATATGGCAAACCTTGGAAACCTCAAAAACTATAAAGGTAGCATTAATCTCATGTTGAGAGATTATGGTGTTTATACATATGATGAAATTAATATCATAGCAGTTCCACAGAATAACTTCTTGCGACAGGCAGGAAACTTGGGAAGAAATAGATTGAAAGTAACTAATCTTAAACGCGATTTTGTTGAGGGTGAAACTGTAGCACAGGAAGATGGCTTCTTGTATATGAGCATTCCCTATAACAAAGGATGGAAATACTATGTTGACGGAAAAAAGACAGATGCATTGCAGACGGACACAGCTTTCACAGGTCTTCCTGTCAAAAAGGGAAAGCATACTATTACGATGAAGTATAGAACGCAAGGTTGGCCTTATACACCAGCGATTTCTGCTTTTGGATTATTACTTATGGTTCTTTTTGGAATAAGATACAAATATAAAAACAAAGTAGATGATTAAACTGTTAAGGTTTTTGAAAAAATATAAAAAAGAAACGATATTAGCTCCGCTTCTCAAAATGACGGAGGCGGTGTTTGATTTGCTTGTGCCATTAGTGGTTGCACGCATTGTTGATAACGGTATCGCTCACTCAGATGGCTCCTATGTATTAAAAGCAGGAGCCATTCTTGTTTTGCTTGCAATTTTTGGAATAGTTATAGCTATAATTGCTCAATACTATGCAGCAAAAGCAGGAGCAGGATTCGGAACAGAAGTGAGAAATGCGGCATTTAAAAAAGTACATTCAATGTCGTTCGCAGATTTAGACAAAACTAGTCCAGGCTCGCTTATCACAAAACTCACAACAGATATCAACTTAGTTCAAGCACAGGTGAATATGTCTATTAGACTGCTTTTGAGATCTCCGTTTATAGTGCTCGGTGCAACAGTATTGGCATTTTTTGTAAATGCCAAACTAGCCATCATATTTATCGTCACTTTAGTTGCTCTGTTTGTGGCTGTGGTTGGAATAACTATGATTGCAGTTCCTATTTACAGAAAGGTTCAGAGTAAACTAGATCGAGTGATGGTTACAACTCGTGAGAACATTACAGGTGTGAGGGTCATCAGAGCGTTTAACAAGCAAGATGATGAAGTAGATACATACCGAAAAGAGAATGCTATTTTAAATAAATTCCAAGTTTTCGCCGGACGTATTTCCGCGCTTATGAATCCGGTGACATTTGTTGTGATTAATCTTGCAACTGTCGCGATTCTATACTTCGGCGGAAAGGGAGTGTATATGGGAAGTGTCACTCAAGGTCAAGTTGTGGCACTCGTAAACTATATGACGCTCATTTTGGTGGAACTGGTTAAGCTCGCAAATCTCATCATAAACCTTACAAGAGCATTTGCTTCCGCGCAGCGTATTAACGAGATTCTCGATGCAGACACAGGTATGCCTAACGGCAATAAAAATATTTCGACAGACAAAGATGTAGTTGTGGAATTTGATCATGTATCTGTGACATACGATAAGGCTGCTGAAAAGGCATTGAACGATTTCTCTCTTAAAGTAAAGAAGGGTGAAGTTATTGGAATCATAGGAGAGACAGGTTCTGGAAAGTCTACACTTATTAATCTGATTCCAAGATTTTATGATGCCACGGAGGGCAATGTTAAAGTCTATGATGAAAGCATAAAAGATTATGATATGTACAACTTGAGAGATCAGATTGGAGTGGTTCCACAGAAAGCCATTCTTTTCGATGGAACAGTAAAAAGTAATCTTGCATTTGCAAAAGATGATTTAAGCGAGAGCGATATGAATGATGCGCTTAAACTTTCAGAGAGTTATGACTTTGTAATGGAGAAGAATGGACTTGATACTGAAATACGTGGAGACGGCTTAAATCTCTCAGGTGGTCAGAAACAAAGACTTACGATAGCAAGAGCATTGGCTAAGAAGCCAAGCATTATTATATTAGATGACTCATCATCAGCGCTCGATTATGAGACTGATGAGAGAGTGAGAAACAATTTGAAGTCACTGGAAAATGTGACTGTATTTGTGGTGTCGCAGAGAACGAATGCCATTGCCGATGCGGATAGGATTGTGGTGTTAGATGATGGAAACACGGCAGGCGTCGGCACACATGAAGAATTACTAGAGACTTGTGAGACTTACAAAGAAATCTATAAATCCCAACAGGAGGGCGCGAGATGACAGAGAAAACGTTATCTAGAAAAATAGCGCTCAAACTTTTGGGAGCGCACATACAGAGGTATTGGTACTTGCTCATAGGCTCGCTATTGTTCGCGGTGGGCTTCGTCATACTGTCGCTTTATGTGCCTAAACTCGTCGGAAGTGCAACTGATCTTATCGTTGCCGAAGGCAATGTAGATATAACTGGCGTGGTTGGTTATGTTATTAAGATTTTGATAGTTGTCGCTCTCGCGGCGATTTCGCAGTATGTAATGAATCTTTGCAACAATAGACTCACATACAATGTTATCAGAGACGTTAGGCAAGAAGCGTTCGAGGCCATCCAGACATTGCCTCTGGCAAGAATCGACAGAAGACCTAGTGGCGAGTTAGTGAGTAAAGTGATAGTGGATGTAGATCAGTTAGCAGAAGGACTGCTGATGGGATTCTCACAAATCTTCACAGGAGTTATCACTATAGTCTTCACGCTTTTCTATATGTTTATCGTGAATTGGTTGATAGCAGTGGTTGTGGTAGTTTTGACACCTCTATCGATTGTGATTGCGAGATTTGTAGCAAACCACACATTTGATATGTTCAAACTTCAGTCAGAGATTAGAGCATCCCAGACGGACTTAATTGATTCTAGTATTAAGGGTGCGCGAGTTGTTCAGGCGTTCAATCGTCAAGAAAAAACTATTGAGGCGATGGAAGAAGAGAGTGAAAAACTTGAGAAGGCGTATCTTAGAGCGACATTCTTCTCATCACTCGTAAATCCAAGCACGAGATTTGTGAACAATATAGTCTATGCATTTGTTGCAGTGGTAGGAAGTCTAGTGGCTATAAAGACTAGTCAGACATCTATCTCAGTAGGCGGGCTCGTATGCGTGCTTGCATATGCTACGCAATATATGAAACCGTTCAATGAGATTTCTGGAGTAATAGCAGAATTGCAGAATGCATTGGCGTGTGCGTCGAGAGTATTCGGACTTATAGAGGAAGATAAGATAGTAGACGACGGAGAAAAAACTCTCGAGGATGTTGCAGGAGATATCGAAGTTCAAAATGTTGACTTCTCATATATCAAAGACAAACCAGTTTTGAAGGATGTAAATATTGATGTGAAGAGTGGCGACACAATCGCGATTATCGGTGAGACCGGTGGCGGAAAGACTACGTTTATTAATCTTCTAATGAGATTTTATGATGTGGACAATGGAAGCATAAAAGTCGACGGAATCGACATCAGAGAGTTGTCGAGGAAATCTCTCAGAGATTCTTTTGGTATGGTTCTACAAGATACGTGGGTTAGAAATCAGACTGTCGCCGACAATATAAGATTCGGAAATCCAGATGCCAGCGATGAGGAAGTTGTTGCCGTGGCAAAAGAAGCGCACGCTCACAACTTTATTAAGAAACTGCCAGATGGATACAATACAATGATTGCTGAAGATGGCGAAAATCTATCGCTGGGAGAAAGACAGTTGTTGTGTATTGCTAGAGTGATGCTGGATCTTCCACCTATGCTTATTTTGGATGAGGCCACATCGTCAATCGATACGAGAACAGAGAAGAGAATTCAGCGTGCATTTGACAAGATGATGAATGGAAGAACGACATTTATTGTGGCACACAGGCTGTCAACAATAGAAAAAGCGGATGTAGTTTTGAAGATGGAAAACGGAACGCTAAAAAAGGTTAGATAAACCGTAAAAAAAGGCTAAATAATTGACAAAATATTAACGAAATACCTTGAATTTTCCTATAATAAAGGGTAAAATAATCTTCGGGTTAATTTTAGTTAACAATATTGAATTTATATATTTTAGGAGGAAAAATATGTCAGTAAAAGTTGCAATTAATGGATTTGGTCGTATTGGACGTCTTGCTTTCAGCCCGATGTTTTTTGCTGAAGGTTTTGAAGGACTTAAGCAGATTTTCGGTGCTGGTTACGAAATCGTAGCTATCAACGATTTAACAAGCCCTAAGATGCTTGCTCATCTTCTCAAGTATGACTCATCACAGGGTAAATATGATTTAGCAGATCATGTAGAAGCTACAGATGATTCAATTATCGTTGCTGGTAAAGAAATCAAGATTTACGCTGAGGCTGATGCTTCAAAGTGCCCATGGGGAGAGCTTGGAGTAGACGTAGTACTCGAGTGTACAGGTTTCTACACATCAAAGGAAAAGGCTCAGGCTCATATCGATGCTGGAGCACGTAAGGTTGTTATTTCAGCACCAGCTGGAAATGACCTTCCAACTATCGTTTATAACACAAACCACGAGACATTGAAGCCAGAAGATAATATTATCTCAGCAGCTTCATGTACTACAAACTGCTTGGCACCTATGGCAGATGCACTTAATAAGTTTGCACCTATCCAGTCAGGTATCATGCTCACAATCCACGCTTACACAGGCGATCAGATGACACTTGATGGACCACAGCGTAAGGGTGATCTTAGAAGATCAAGAGCAGCTGCAGTTAATATCGTACCTAACTCAACAGGTGCTGCAAAGGCCATCGGACTTGTTATTCCAGAGCTTAACGGCAAACTTATCGGTTCTGCACAGAGAGTTCCAGTTCCAACAGGTTCTACAACAGTTCTTACAGCAGTTGTTAAGGGCAAAGACATCACAGTTGAGGGCATCAACGCAGCTATGAAGGAAGCTTCTAACGAGTCATATGGTTACAATGAAGATGAAATCGTTTCATCAGATATCGTTGGTATGAAGTATGGTTCATTATTCGATGCTACACAGACTATGGTTTCAAAGATTGATGATGACACTTATGAAGTTCAGGTTGTTTCATGGTATGACAACGAAAACTCATACACTAGCCAGATGGTTAGAACAATCAAGTACTTCTCAGAGTTAGCATAAATTATTTAGATCCTATTGGGTCCGACTCAAGGGTCGGACCCTTTTCTATGTTATAGAACATTAAAGTTATTTTTAAAGCGAGGTTAAATATGTTAAATAAGAAAACAGTTGATGATATCAACGTAAGTGGAAAGAAAGTTTTAGTTCGTTGCGACTTTAACGTACCATTGATTGACGGAAAGATTACTGACGAAAACCGTCTTATTGCAGCACTTCCTACTATTAAGAAATTAATAAATGATGGTGGCAAAGTTATCCTTTGTTCACATCTTGGAAAACCTAAAGGAGAGCCTGTGCCAGAAATGTCACTTGCACCAGTTGCCAAGAGACTTAGCGAACTTCTCGGACAGGAAGTAAAGTTCGCGCCTGATAATAACGTTGTCGGAGACAATGCAAAGGCAGCGGTAGAGGCTATGAACGATGGCGATGTTGTTCTTCTTGAGAACACACGTTACCGCGCAGAGGAGACAAAGAACGGTGAAGAGTTCTCAAAGGAGCTCGCATCACTCTGCGATGTATTTGTAAATGATGCGTTCGGTACAGCACATAGAGCACACTGCTCAAACGTTGGTGTTACTGAATATGTAGATACAGCAGTAGTTGGATATCTTATGCAGAAGGAAATCGACTTCCTTGGTAATGCAGTAAACAATCCAGTTAGACCATTTGTAGCTATTCTTGGCGGAGCCAAGGTTGCAGACAAACTTAACGTTATCGACAATCTTTTGGCTAAGTGTGATACGCTCATCATCGGTGGTGGTATGGCATACACATTTGTTAAGGCTCAAGGTGGTTCAGTTGGTAAGTCTTTGATTGATGAGACTAAGTATGACTACTGTCTAGAAATGATGAAGAAAGCAGAGGAGATGGGCAAGACATTGCTTCTTCCTATCGACACTGTTGCTTCGAAGGATTTCCCAGATCCTATCGACGCACCTATAAATACAGAGGTTGTTCCTACTGATGCGATTCCAGATGATATGGAAGGTCTTGATATCGGACCTAAGACTCGTGAGATTTTCGCTGACGCAGTTAAGAACGCAAAGACAGTAGTATGGAACGGACCTATGGGAGTTTCAGAGAACCCTTGTCTTGCCGAAGGCACAATTGCTGTGGCAAAGGCGCTCGCTGAAACTGATGCAACTACAATCATCGGTGGTGGTGATTCAGCCGCAGCCGTTAACAACCTTGGATTTGGTGACAAGATGACTCACATCTCAACAGGTGGCGGAGCATCACTTGAGTTCCTTGAAGGAAAAGAGTTGCCAGGCGTAGTTGCAGCAAACGACAAATAATTGGAGGGGAATATGCGTAGAAGAATTATTGCAGGCAATTGGAAGATGAACAAGACTCCATCTGAGGCAGTTGCCCTTATTGATGAATTAAAGCCATTGGTAGCAAATGATGACGTGGATGTAGTTTTCTGTGTACCAGCTATCGACATCATTCCAGCGGTGGAGGCTACTAAAGACACAAATATTGAAATCGGCGCTGAGAATCTCTATTTTGAGGAGAGCGGTGCATACACAGGAGAGATTGCTCCTAATATGCTCACAGACGCTGGTGTTAAGTATGTAATTATCGGTCACTCTGAGAGACGCGAGTATTTCGCTGAGACAGATGAGACTGTAAACAAGAAAGTTATAAAGGCATTTGAGCATGGTATTACACCTATCATTTGCTGTGGTGAGTCACTCGAGCAGAGAGAGCAGGGAATCACTATCGACTGGATTCGTCAGCAGATTAAGATTGCATTCTTAAATGTAACTGCTGATCAGGCGAAGGAAGCTGTTATCGCTTATGAGCCAATTTGGGCTATCGGTACTGGTAAGACTGCTACATCTAATCAGGCACAGGAAGTGTGCTCGGCAATCAGAGAATGCATCGGAGAGATTTACGATAATGCTACAGCTGAAGCTATTAGAATTCAGTATGGTGGATCAATGAATGCAGGAAACGCTGCAGAGTTATTGGCGAAGCCAGACATCGACGGCGGACTAGTAGGTGGCGCATCACTTAAACCAGATTTTGGAGATATTGTAAACGCATAAGTTGCGACATCGGAGGTTTATAATGAAGAAACCAACAGTTTTACTTATTTTAGATGGTTATGGAATAAACGAAAAGACTGAGGGTAACGCGATTGCTCAGGCAAACACTCCAGTGATGGATCGACTGATGAAAGAGTGTCCTTTTGTGCAAGGTGAGGCTAGTGCTATGGCAGTTGGTCTTCCAGAGGGACAGATGGGTAACTCTGAGGTTGGACATCTCAATATGGGTGCTGGCCGCATCGTTTACCAGGAACTAACTCGTATTTCTAAGGAAATCGAGGAGGGTACATTCTTCGAGAATGAAAGTCTCAAAACTGCAATGGAAAATGTTAAGAAAAACAATTCTGCACTGCATGTATTTGGACTTCTATCAGACGGCGGAGTTCATTCGACACTCGAGCACATTTATGGTGCTATCGAGATGGCGAAGAGAGAAGGTCTAGAGAAAGTTTATCTACACGCTTTCCTAGATGGAAGAGATACTCCTCCAGAATCAGCAGCTGACTATATGGCACAGACTGTTGAAAAGATGAATGAAATCGGAGTTGGAGAAGTTGCCACAGTTACAGGTCGTTACTATGCGATGGATCGTGACACTAACTGGGATAGAACTGAGAAGGCTTACGACGCACTCACAAAGGGTGAAGGTGTAAAGAAGATTGACCCAGTGCAGGCTATCAAGGATTCATATGCTAACGGCGTGACAGATGAGTTCATGCTTCCAACAGTGATTGAGAAGGATGGCGAAGCTGTTGCTACTATCAAAGATGGCGATTCAATTATATTCTGTAACTTCAGACCTGACAGAGCTCGTCAGATTACTAGAGCGTTCTGTGACGATCAGTTTACAGGATTCGACAGACCAAAGCTTGATGTAGTTTACGTTTGCTATACACAGTATGACGTGACTATTCCAAATACACTTATCGCTTTTGAAAAGCAGAAGATTGTTAATACATTTGGCGAGTACCTCGCCAATAACAATATGAAGCAGGCTAGAATTGCCGAGACGGAAAAGTACGCACACGTAACTTTCTTCTTTAACGGCGGAGTCGAGGCACCAAATGAAGGAGAGGAGAGAATTCTCGTTGATTCACCTAAATATGTGCCAACATACGACAAAAAGCCACGTATGAGCCTGTATACAGTCTGTGATGAACTGTCAAAGGCTATTTTGAGCGAGAAGTATGATGTTATCATCTGTAACTTCGCAAACCCTGATATGGTGGGACACACTGGCGTTCTCAAGTCGGCTATCAGAGCTATAGAGGCTATTGACGAGTGTGTAGGCGAAGTAGTTGAGTTCATCAAGCAGATTGACGGTCAGATGTTTATCTGTGCCGACCACGGCAATGCTGAGCAATTAATCAACTATGAGACAGGTGAACCACACACAGCTCATACCACAAATCCAGTTCCATTCATTATTGTGAATGCAGACCCTAAATATAAACTAAAAGAGGGTGGAAAACTGGCTGATATAGTACCAACAATGATAGAGATGATGGGCATGGAAAAACCTGCTGAAATGACGGGAGAATCGTTGCTTACAGAGTAATGTTTTTCTTGATTTTAATAGGGCATTGTGCTAGTATTGTCTTTGTCTGAAAAGTTAACGGAGGTGACTTTAATGATTATTTTAAGAATAGTTTCAGTCATATTTTTGATTATAAGTTTAATATTAACAGTAGTTATTCTACTTCAGGAAGGAAAACAAGCCGGACTTGGTGGAACTATTAGTGGTGCCGCTGAGACATATTGGGGAAAGAACAAAGGACGTTCTTGGGAAGGTAAGTTAGAGACTATTACAAAGATTTGTATCGTATTATTCTTTATACTTGCCGTAGTACTTAATATTGAAGTATTCACAGGCTTGAAATAATAAGAAACAGATTTTCCAAGGTGTAGAATTTATTTCTACACCTTATTTTTTTCTATATAATACTAATGTAGGAAAAATTAAGAGTAAGGAAACCAAAATGTATAACAGAGATGACGAGAGAATAATAGGAACTTTTATAGGTCATGAGAAGGGCTTCGGATTCGTAGAAGTTGAGGGTAGTGACGAAGATTACTATATCCCTAAGAGTAATACGAAGGGAGCGCTTCACCTAGACGAAGTTGCGATTATTCCAAACAGAGTCCAGACAGGAAAGCGCAAGGAAGCGAAGGTAGTAAAAATTTTAAGCCACGGTATAGACGAGGTTGTAGGTTTTTATCAGCCGAACAAGAACTTCGGTTATGTCCTGCCGGACAATAAAAAAATAAATAAAGACATCTATGTAAAAGGCAAAAACTCTAAAGGAGCTGTGAAAGGTCACAAAGTCATAGTTCGTATTATCGACTATGGCAAAGAGGGTACGAAACCAGAAGGAGTAGTGCAAGAGATTTTAGGTCACGTCACAGATCCTGGCGTAGATATAATGTCTATAGTTAAGGAGTACAACATTCCAACTGACTTCAACTATGGAGTTATGGAAGAAGCGGATAGTATTCCAGAAAAGGTTCCTGAAAAAGATATTCAAAATCGATTGGATCTAAGAAATGTCCAGACAGTTACTATCGATGGTGAGGATGCAAAGGATTTAGATGATGCGGTAACTATCTCTAAAGATGGTGACATCTATACGCTTGGTGTTCACATTGCCGACGTATCACACTATGTGACGGAAGGTAGCGCCTTGGATGAGGAGGCAATCGATAGAGGAACTAGCGTCTATTTAGTTGACCGAGTTATTCCGATGCTTCCGAGAAAATTGTCGAACGGCATTTGTTCGCTGAATGAAGGCGAGGATAGACTGACTTTATCTTGCATTATGAAGATAGATGCCAAGGGCAATATTATTGAACACGAGATTGCAGAGAGCGTAATCAACGTGGACCGTCGTATGAGTTACACTGAAGTTCAAGCGGTAAACGATGGTTACGGGGATGCTATAAGCAGGAATGAAGGTTTCGTTGAGATGTTTAATCTAATGCTTGAACTCTCAGAAATTTTGAGAGCGAAACGTGAGGAACGTGGCTCTATTGATTTTGACACCAAGGAGAGTTCGATTGAGATTGGCGAGGACGGAAAGGTTATTTCTGTCGAAGCTTATGAGAGAAATCGAGCCACAAAGATTATCGAGGACTTTATGCTTGCTGCGAATGAGACTGTGGCTGAGCATTTCTATTGGATGGAATCGCCGTTTGTATATAGAAATCACGCAGAACCAGATCCTGAGAAGATGAAGGAGCTGTCGCTTTTCGTTGGAGGTTTCGGATACTCGATTCATTCTAATAGCGGACAAGTTTATCCGAAAGAATTACAGAAGATGCTGAATAAGAGTGCTGATACTCCACAGGCAGCATTGATTCATAGAGTGACTTTGCGCTCGATGCAACGTGCAATTTATGAACCTGTAAACAAAGGTCATTATGGCCTTGCGGCCAAGTATTATTGTCACTTCACATCACCTATCAGAAGATATCCTGACTTGCAGATTCACAGGATTATCAAGGAACATCTAAAGGGTGAGTTTGGTGAAAGTCGTGCTAGTCACTACAACAAAATATTGCCGGAAATTGCAAAGCAGAGTAGTATGGCAGAGCGAGTGGCTGATGATGCTGAGCGCGATGTGGAGAAAATGAAGAAGGCAGAGTTTATGAGAGAACACTTGGGAGATACATTTGAAGGTATTATCTCAGGAGTGACAAACTTTGGTATATATGTAGAACTATACAATACCATCGAAGGATTGGTGCACGTCTCGACTATGTCAGACGACCACTATGAATTTGATGAAACGAACTATGAGTTGGTTGGCGAGAAGACAGGAAAGATTTATAAACTTGGACAGCAAGTAGAGATCCGTGTGGATTCAGCCAGCAAAGTATCTCGAACTATTGATTTTTCTTTGATATAATAAAAACCGAGGTGTAAAAATGTCAGATGAGACCAGACTTATCGCAAAAAACAAAAGAGCACAGCATGAATATTTCATCGAAGACACTTTCGAGGCCGGATTAGTATTGAAAGGCACGGAGGTGAAATCGTTGCGCTCTGGTCACTGTAGCATCAAACAGGCATTTGTTCGCATCAAAAAGGATGAGGTTTTTATATATGGAATGCATATCAATCCATATGAAAAAGGAAACATCTTTAACAGAGACCCACTTAGGGTTAGAAAGTTGATGCTTCATAAAAGAGAGATTATGAAGTTGAAAGCTGGTATCGAGGAAAAAGGAAAAACTATAGTTCCATTGGAAGTTTATTTCAAGGGAAGTTACGCAAAAGTAAAAATCGCTCTTGCAAAGGGTAAGAAACTTCACGATAAGCGTTCTGATAAAAAAGAAAAAGACGTGAAGCGAGATATGCAGAGAGCAATGAAAAATAAACAATAGAGATTGAGGGGAATATATGTTAGTTAAAAATGCTTTAGATTACGGCAAGGAAGAGTCTGAAATTCGTAAACTCTTCGAATATGGTAAGAAGCGCAAAGCGGAGATAGGTGCTGAAAATGTTTTTGATTTCAGTATCGGAAATCCTTCTGTGCCTGCACCAAAGAGCGTGGATGAGTCTATCAAAAAACTAGTCGACAATATGGATTCTGTGGCACTTCATGGATATACATCTGCGGCTGGCGATTTGGAAGTCCGTGCGAAAATTGCTGACTTCGTCAATGAAAAATATAACGCAGGTATTTCTGCGGAAAATATCTATTTGACTTGCGGTGCAGCTGCAGGAATAGCTATCGTCTTAAATGCGATAGTTAATCCAGGTGAGGAATGCATTGTGTTCACACCATATTTTCCAGAGTATAAAGTATTTCTTGAGAAAACGGGCGGAAAATTAGTCGAAGTTAAATCTGATGATAATCTTCAGATAGATTTAGATGCATTTGAGGCGGCTATTACAGAAAAGACTAGAGCAGTTATTATCAACTCACCTAACAACCCTTCAGGTGTGGTTTATCCTGCTGAGAAGATTCAAGGCTTGAGTGACATCTTAAATAAGAAACAAGAAGAATATGGACATCCAATCTATATCGTGACAGATGAGCCATATAGACCACTTGTATATGATGATATCGAAGTTCCTTATGTGACGAATTACTATGACAATACATTTGTTACATATTCGTTCTCGAAAGCATTGTCGTTGCCAGGCGACAGAATTGGATATATCATCGTTAGTCCTAAGATGAAGGATAGCGCGGATGCCTTTGCGGCAATAGCTGGATCGGGCAGAATGCTCGGTTACGTTTGCGCGCCATCTGTATTCCAAAGAGTAGTGGCGGATAATGTTGATGTGACATCTGATATTTCGATTTACAAAAAGAACAGAGATCTTTTATATAACGCGCTTACAGAAATGGGTTATGAGTGCGTTCATCCTGATGGAGCGTTCTATCTCTTCGTGAAGACGAAGGGTGATTCGAGAGAGTTCTGTGAAAAGGCAAAGAAGTATGAATTGCTTCTTGTACCGGCAGATAGTTTCGGAACACCAGGGTATATGAGAGTGAGTTATTGTGTAGACACGGCAATGATTGAGAAGGCGTTGCCTGCGTTTGAAAAACTGATAAACGAAGAATAATGAGCGAACAATATAGTTGTGAATTTTGTAGTAATTACGTATATGACGAAGACTACGATGAGTATTCATGTGTAGTCAGTATGGACGAGGATGATGCGGCTAGACTAATGCAGTCTAAGCACATGAGTTGTCCTTACTTTTCGTACGGAGACGAGTACAAACTCGCGAAGAAACAATAATGAAAGAAAAGACATATCAAAAGATAACTGGATACATCAAACAAAGAAAATGGCTAGAGGGTATAGTGAATGTTGCAGATGTTGGATTAGCTGTAATCATATACTTTATGTTCCTTATTCTTTTGGTAACCTTATTTTTGCAACATAAAAACATGGAATTGTTGCGCGTAGTTTTGGTATGCGGAATTTCATTTGTGTTAGTGAGTGTGTTTAGACATTTCTATAATGCAGACAGGCCTTACACGAAATATGATTTCACGCCTGTAGTAAAGAAGGATACACCAGGTCGCTCAATGCCTAGCAGACATATCTTTTCTGTTTTTGTTATCGGGATGGCATTTACTTGGTTAGACTGGAAGTTTGGTGTATTTATTTTTGTGATTGCGTTTCTTATGGCTGTGGAGCGAGTAATTGCCGGAGTACATTTTGTAAGAGATGTGCTAGTGGGGGCAGTTGTTGGCATTGCCGCAGGCGTCATAGGATTCTATTTGATTCCATAGAGAGAAATATATGTACGAGACAGATGAAAAGATAGAAAAAGTAATATTGGTAGCGGTGGCTACGCCAAATACAGTTGATGCGGATGAGTCGTTGGATGAACTAGGAGAATTAGTTGAGACGGCAGGAGCAGAGGTTGTCGGCCGAATGGTTCAAAACCTTGACGCTTTTAACCCATCGACTTATGTGGGCTCCGGAAAAGTTGATGAACTAAAAAACTTGATCTGGGAGACGGAAGCCACGGCGATTGTGTGTGACGATGAGTTGTCGCCAGCACAGTATAAAAACCTCGAGGATGAACTAGACGTAAAGGTTATGGACCGAACACTAGTAATCCTCGATATTTTTGCGGGCAGAGCAAATACTGCCGAAGGTAAGATTCAGGTTGAACTAGCGCAACTTAGATATCGTTCAACTAGACTTATTGGAATGAACAATCTATCACGTCAGGGTGGTGGAATAGGAACACGAGGTCCTGGTGAGAAAAAGTTGGAAGTTGACCGCCGTGTAATTCGTGATCGTATAGCTCATTTAAAAAGCCAAGTCGAAGAGATGGAAAATCATCGCCAGGTCAATCGTGAGAAGCGACAAGACAATATGGTTCCAGTTGTAGCTATTGTTGGCTACACCAATGCTGGAAAATCGACTTTGCTAAATACTGTGACAGACGCTTCGGTTTTAGAGGAGGATAAACTCTTTGCGACGCTAGATCCGACGACCAGGAATTACAAATTGCCCGATGGGCAAGAAGTGCTTCTGACGGATACGGTTGGATTTATTAGGAAGTTACCGCATCATTTGATTGATGCTTTTAGAAGTACGCTCGAGGAAGCAAAGTATTCGGATATTATTATTCATATGGTGGACAGTTCGAATCCATCGATGGATAAAAACATAAAGGCTGTCTACGATACACTTCGTGATTTGGAAGTGACGGACAAAACTATTATTACTGTATTTAACAAGATAGACAAAATGGAAGAGAAACCATTGCTTTCTGATGCAAATGCAGACTATGTAGTTCACGCGGCTGTTAAAAAGCGCGAGGGACTATCTGATATAGACGAAGCCATTGCGGATGCACTAAAAAATATGCGCATATATATCGAAAAAGTATTTCCATATTCGGATGCTGGAAAGCCAGGGCTTATAAGAAAATATGGACAGCTTTTGAAAGAAGAATACAAGGATGACGGTATATATGTTGAAGGCTATGTGCCAAAATCATTACTCGGAAAACTATAAGGGTTCAGTGGTTTATGAAAAAAGTTAAAAATGCGATATTGCTTTTGATATACACTGTGTTACTAGGCGCGATAGTGGGAGCAATAGTATGGGCATTCTTGCGAATCATGAATATTGGAATCAACTTTGTCTGGAAATTTATTCCAGGCAGATTTGATATACCATTTTATACGATAATTGTCTGTACAGTGGGCGCATTTTTCATAGGTCTTTGGAAAAAGAAGTTCGGAGACTATCCAGAAGAATTGCGAGTGGTCTTGAAAAAAGTAAAGAAGACCGGTGGATACCAGTACAATAATATCTTTACGATACTAGGTTCCGCATTGTTTCCGTTAATACTAGGAGCTAGCGTTGGTCCAGAGGCAGGACTTACAGGAGTTATAGCAGGACTGTGTACGTGGATAGGCGATAAACTTAAAAAATACATTCATACTGTGGATGAACTAAATATGATTGGAATCAGTGCTACAATCGGTACAATTTTTAAATCACCGATGTTTGGTTTTGTTGAACCATTGGAAGATGAGAAGAAACCTGTGATTCCTAAAAAACCGAAAGTAATCTTGTATTTGGTGGCGGCATTGAGCGCATTTGGAAGTTATGTTTTACTTGGAAAGTTTCTAGGTTCAGGATCGGGCATTTATTCATTTGGATTTATCTTATTTGATTGGACAGATTGTATATTTATTTTGCCGTTAGGCATTATTGGCATAATAGGTGGACTACTATATTTGGCGAGTCGTAAACTCGCCAATGTAATCGCTAGCCGATTTGAGAAATATGTTGTGATTAGATGCGTAGTTGGTGGAATCATTCTGGGAGTGATGGGAACATTACTACCTTTGACAATGTTTTCTGGCGAGCACCAAATGGAAGAGATTGCAAAAAATGGTGCAGAGATAGGAATCTTCCTCTTAATTGTCATTGCGGTTTTTAAAATCATTATGACGACCATTTGTATAGAAGCAGGACTTAAAGGTGGACATTTCTTCCCAATCATTTTTGCTGGCGTGTGTCTAGGATTTGCATTTGGAACGCTATTTAATGTGAATGTAGTGTTTGCTATGGCGATAGTCACGACAGGAATAGTCGGATTTACATTGAAAAAACCATTGGCAACAATATTGCTCTTAATGATAGTGTTCCCATTTCAATATTTACCAGCGATGTTAGTTATAGCATTAGCGGCAAGGTTCATTCCAGCGCCAAAGATTTTAATAGAAGAGTAAGAAAAAAGATTGGCTTTAGCCAATCTTTTTTAAAGTAAATCAGTTAATTTTTTGTTATAAAAGAAATCGTGGACTAGTTGATCATATTCTTCCCAGAGAGGGAGAGTATGACATTTATCAGCCTTAGGACAATTGAAATCAGCCTCAGCTAAACATACGACAGAAGAGAGAGTTCCTTCCATCAATTCCAATATTTCTCCGACGGGATAGTCTTCTGGCTTTCTGCATAATCTATATCCGCCACCTTTTCCGCTAGCGCCTTTAATGAGGCCTGCAGATACTAAATTCTTAACAATGCTTTCTAAATATTTTTTTGATATTCCTTGCCTTACGGCTATATCTTTTAATGGAACATTTTTATCGCCATTGTGCTCAACCAAATCAATCATTACTTGGAGAGCATATCTTCCTTTTGTAGAAATCATATTTACCTTCCTTAAAATAGTTATTTGACGTTTTACCTACTATATCATAGGGTAATTAGAAAAATCAAATCTGATAGGATTCATAAACATTTTAAAAACCTATTGACTTAGTAGGTAAATAAGATTATAATTTTTTTGGTATTTTCAAAGGAGGAGAATATGCAGATTTACGCAGATAACGCAGCAACTACAAAAATTAGTAATGCAGCTTTAAAAACTATGCTTGAATGCATGGAAAATACATATGGAAATCCTTCGAGCCTTTACAAAATAGGTCAAAAAGCAAAGACTCTCTTAGAAGAATCTAGAGATGAAGTTGCTAAATTGATAAATGCAGATCCTATGGAGATAACTTTTACATCGGGAGGAAGTGAGGCCGATAATCAGGCGATTGTTTCGGCAGCAATTTTGGGTGAGCAAAAGGGCAAAAAGCATATTGTGTCTACAGCCTTTGAGCATCACGCTGTTCTCCATACATTAGAGAAGTTAGAAAAAAATGGATTTGAAATAACACTTTTAGATGTCAACGAAGATGGAATTGTAAAAGTTGAAGATTTGGAAAAGGTCATCAGAGAAGATACTTGTTTGGTTACTATTATGTATGCGAACAATGAAATAGGAACTATTCAACCGATAAAAGAAATCGGAGAAGTATGTAGAAATAAGGGAGTTTTGTTCCATACTGATGCAGTTCAGGCGATAGGACATTTGCCGATAGATGTGGAGAAGGAAAATGTAGATATGCTTTCTGCATCTGGACACAAGTTTCACGGACCAAAAGGTGCCGGTTTCTTATATGCGAAAAAAGGTATTAATCTTTCAAACATCATTGAAGGAGGAGCACAAGAGAGAAATAAACGAGCTGGTACTGAAAATGTACCTGCTATTGCTGGAATGGCTACAGCATTGAATGAAGCAGTAAATAATATGACTAAGAACTCCGAACATTTGCAAAAATGTCGCGATAAATTGATTAGAGGTTTTAGCGAAATTCCACATTCAGCACTAAATGGTGATGAATCCAAGCGACTTCCTGGAAACGTAAGTTTTTGCTTTGAAGGAATTGAAGGAGAATCATTGTTGTTGTTACTAGATGAAAAAGGAATAAGTGCTTCATCTGGAAGCGCATGTACATCTGGGTCACTTGACCCTAGTCACGTGCTTTTGGCGATAGGAAGAGTGCATGATGTTGCTCACGGATCTCTCCGAATTAGCTTGGGTGAAGATGTCACTGAAGAAGAAATCGACCATATTATAAAGTCAGTAAAAGAAGTAGTTGAGTACCTGAGAAGTTTTTCGCCAATTTGGCGTGATCTAGTATCAGGAAAGAAAGAATTTATCTTGTAATCAGAAGATTACAATGGCAATAATAAAAGAAAGGAGATTAATTATCAATTAGAATAATTATAAAAATAAAATGGCATTATATAGTGAAAAGGTAATGGACCACTTCCTAAACCCAAGGAATGTAGGTGTTATAGAAGACGCTGATGGAATAGGTGAAGTTGGCAACGCCAAGTGTGGCGATATCATGAAGATTTATCTAAAGATAGATAACGGTATAGTGGAAGATGTAAAATTTGAGACATTCGGATGCGGAAGCGCAATAGCGTCCAGTTCAATGGCTACAGAACTTATTAAGGGCAAGCCATTAGACGAGGTGAAGGAACTGACAAACAAAGCAGTTACTGAAGCCTTGGATGGGCTTCCAGCCCACAAACTTCATTGTTCGGTTTTGGCTGAAGAGGCCATCCAGAACGCGTTAGAAGATTATTTCAGTAAACAAGAAAAGTAATTAATAAAAATCGGTCTGCAGAATATTCTGTAGACCGATTTTTGGAAGATAAAAAATGTGGTATAATTCTTATGACTAATATTTTTTTGGGGAGGTTAACATGAAGAAATTATTAGCGATTATTTTAGTTTTAACATTAAGTTTAGGATTGTGCGCTTGCGGGGGAACTAAAGATAGTAAGCAGAAAAGCACACCACAACCTACAACAAGTAAACTCGAAGTCGAACAGAAGATATTCAGTAGCAAGGCTATTGATGTTGTCTACAAGGGAATCGATAACGACAAAATTGTAGTTGAAATGACAAACAAGCGTAAGGGAAAAGTATATGCTAGTGCTTCACTTACTGTAAATAATGTTTTTGCTGTTTCGGACAAAAACTTTACAGAAGGATTAAATATAAAAGGAAAGAAAACACATAGATTTGAATTCCCTATTAAAGGATTTGAAGCAATAGGAGTAACTGACAAATCACAAATAAAAAGTTTGAAAGTATATTCAGCCGCTTTTGATTATAATTCAACTGATTTAAAAAATTTAGTTGAGATGGAGGATTCATATGTAGTAGATGATGACGACCTCGATTATAGATCAGAAGTTAAAGATGATTCACAATTAATACTCGACAAAGAGGGTGTAAAAATTTATTTTGTTAAGGTAGAGGCACCTAATACAAAACAGGATAAAAGTACAGAAAGCAAAGCTGTATATACTTTAAGAATAGAAAATTCATCGGATAAAATAGTAGCAATTACTGGTTACATCGCCAAAATAAATGGCAAGAAAACTGAACTTTCATGGGCTCTAATGAATAATCTTGATAAGAATGAAACGATACTTGATGCAGGTTTCGGTGATCGTGAGACTAAAGCATCTGACGTAAAAGATATTAGCATTAAATATAACATCTATAAGTTTAAAAAGTGGAAAGATGTTGATATCAACAACAATAAGAAACGTGTAGCTAGTGGATGGACTAAAACTGCTAAAGTTAAGTAAATAATAAATATAATAACAAACAAAAAAACTCGTCAAATGTGCAATCATTTGGCGAGTTTTCTGTTTTTAAATACCCTAAAAAATGTTATACTAATATGAGTGAATAAACGGAGGTTTTTATGAGTTACGCTGACAAATTATTCGTAGATATGTGTCGAGATATCCTCGACAATGGTACAAGTACAGAGGGGGAAACTGTACGTGCGAAATGGGATGACGGTTCGTTCGCATACACTATAAAAAAATTCGGATATGTTAATAGATACGATTTAAAAAAAGAGTTTCCAGCACTTACTTTAAGAAAGACTGGATTCAAATCTTGTGTAGATGAACTTCTCTGGATTTGGCAGAAGAAGTCCAATAATGTTAATGAGTTAAGTAGCCACATATGGGATGCGTGGGCTGATGAAACTGGTTCTATCGGTAAGGCTTACGGATATCAGATGAGCGTTAAACATAAATATCCTGAAGGTGAGATGGATCAGGTGGATAGAGTTTTATATGACTTGAAGCACAATCCATTTAGCAGAAGAATTATGACTAATCTCTATGTGCATCAGGATTTGCATGAAATGAATCTTTATCCTTGTGCATACAGTATGACATTCAATGTTACTGAAAACAAAGAAACTGGTAAGTTGATTTTGAATGGTTTGTTAAATCAGAGATCACAAGACATTCTTACAGCTAACAACTGGAATGTTTGTCAGTACGCAGCACTTATCCATATGTTTGCACAAGTGAATGATATGGAAGTGGGAGAACTAGTACATGTCATTGCGGATGCACACATATATGACAAGCATATCCCGCTAGTGGAAGAGTTGATTTCGAGAGAACAATATCCAGCACCTAAGTTCTGGATCAATCCTGAAATCAAAGACTTCTATGATTTCACAACGGATGATTTGAAGTTAGAAGATTACAAGACTGGTGAACAGATTAAGATACCAGTAGCAGTATAGAAAGGTTAGACATGAAGTTTATTGTAGCGGTAGATAAAAATTGGGCAATAGGTCACAACAACGACTTGCTTATTAGCATCCCTGAAGATATGGAGCATTTCAAGAAACATACGATGGGAAAAGTTGTCTTGATGGGAAAGAACACTTTGGAGAGTTTTCCAGGTGCGAAGCCACTCAAGAATAGAACAAATATCGTCGTTGCGCTTGAGACGGATTACACGGTCGATGGAGCTATCGTTGTTTACAACTTGGAGGATGCTTTGAAGGAAGCCGAAAAGTTCAACACAGATGACGTTTATGTTATCGGTGGTGGAAGTATCTACAAGCAGATGATGCAGTATTGCGATACAGCTATCATCACTTACATCGACCATGAGTTTGAGGCGGATACTTACATTCCAAATCTAGACGAGATGTCAGACGAATGGTATCTGGCTGATGAGTCTGAAAAGCAGACTTACGAAGGTATGGATTACTACTACAGAATATATAAGAGAAAGTAATGACAAAGAAAGAACGCGCTCTTGAGATAATTAAATTATTGAAGAAGGAATATCCTCTTGCCGAATGTACACTCGATTATGATGAGGCGTGGAAACTTTTAATCAGTGTGCGCCTTGCGGCACAATGCACTGACGAGCGAGTAAATAAAATTGTTCCGAAACTGTATGAAAAGTTTCCGGATGTAGAATCATTGGCGAAAGCCAGAGTGAATCAGATAGAGGCAATCGTTAGACCTTGCGGTCTAGGAAAAAGCAAGGCGAGAGACATCAGTGGATGTATGAAGATGCTACGCGATGAATACGATGGAAAGGTTCCGAATGATTTCGATGAACTGATGAAACTGCCAGGCGTTGGAAGAAAGAGCGCAAATCTGATTATGGGTGATGTATTCGGTGCACCTGCAATAGTGACGGATACTCACTGCATTCGACTAGTCAACCGTATGGGACTAGTAAATGGTATCAAAGAACCTAAGAAGGTTGAGATGGAACTTAAGAAGATTATTCCTCCAAAAGAGGGAAATGATTTTTGTCACAGGCTTGTAATTCACGGAAGAGAGATTTGTAGTGCAAGAACTAATCCTAAATGCGATGAGTGCGTTTTAAAGGGAGTTTGTAAGAGAAAGATATAATGGCATTAAAGTACAACAGTGTAGACGAAAACTTAATAAAGCGTATCGAAGAGGATCGTGCAAATCATTGGGTTAACCCATATAGATGTAATGATGAAGATATCATCAGAAGAGATATGGAACATGATGTTCCAAATATTTGGCGACCTGCTTTCGTGCGTGATATCGAGAAGATTATACACCTGCCTTACTACAACAGATATGCAGACAAGACTCAGGTGTTTTCTTTCTATAATAATGACGACATTACTAGACGTGCGCTTCATGTGCAGCTGGTTTCGAGAATTGCAAGAAACATCGGAAAGGTGCTTGGACTTAACCTTGATTTGATAGAGGCCATTGCCCTGGGGCACGATATAGGACATACGCCTTTTGGACATGCTGGCGAGCACTATCTCAGTGATATCTATCAGGAGGAGACTGGCAGATATTTCAATCACAACGTTCAGAGTGAGAGAGTGCTAGATAAGTTATTTGCGAGAAACATAAGTCTTCAGGTTTTGGACGGTGCGCTTTGTCACAATGGCGAGTTTGAATTGAAGGAGTACAGACCAAAGCTTGGAAAGACTTTCGATGACATAGACGAAGAAGTGGAGGCTTGTTACACGGAGGGCGATAAGGCTATCAAGAGTTTGGTGCCAATGACTCTTGAAGGATGTGTGGTGAGGCTTTCGGATATGATTGCCTACATAGGCAAGGATCGTCAGGATGCTATCACAGCGAAGATTATTAATCCAGACGAGAAGTTCACCAATGAGATGATTGGTGACAAGAACGCTACGATTATCAACAACTTGACTGTTGATATCATTAATAACAGTTACGGCAAAGACCACATTTGCCTGAGTGAGCAGGCATACAAAGACTTGAGCGTGTCGAAGCGTGAGAATTACGAGAAGATCTACTTGAACCACGATACGAACAAGAAGTACGACGGTGTGGTGAAACCAATGTTCAGGGAGGTCTACTACGAACTTTTAAAACAGCTTAAGAGTGGTGATAAAGATTCAGTAATCTATCGTCATCACATCAACTATATAAACCGAATGACTAAGTACTATGGAGAGGATGGCTACGCCAATGAGGAACCTAATCAGATAGTGGTTGATTTCATTGCAAGTATGACTGATGACTACTTTATCGACCTGCATAGATTCTTGTTCCCAGACAGCCCATACGACATAGAATACGAGTCATATTTTGGCTAAAAAATAAGGTAGATTTTATTAAAAAAATAGATTGAACGACAGGGCCATTTTTGGTATAATCTTGTCAATTTGAGTATCTTTATCTAGAACTCAAAAAGGAATCTAAAATAGCGAGGAAAAATATGAAAGCTTACCTTATCTTAGAGGACGGAACCGTCTTTGAAGGTAAATCGATTGGAACTGAAAAAGAAGTTATCAGCGAAGTGGTTTTTAACACTTCAATGTGGGGGTATCTAGAAGTGCTGACTGACCCATCTTATGCGGGACAGGCAGTATGTATGACGTATCCTTTGATAGGAAATTATGGAATATGTTACGAGGACATGGAATCACTTAAGCCATGGCCGGATGCATATATAGTCCATGAACTTAGCCGCACACATAGTAACTTTAGGTCAGAGGGTTCTATTCAGGATTTTTTGAAGGACAATGACATACCTGGTATCGCAGGAATTGATACACGTGCGCTCACTAAAATCCTTCGACAGAAGGGTACTATGAATGGCATGATTACTACTAAAAAGTATGACGATATCGAAGCCATTTTACCTAAGATTAAAGAATACAAAGTCACAGGTGTAGTTGACGAGGTATCAACCAAAGAAAAGAAAGAACTTGAGCCTATCGACACTGAGAAGAAGTACAAAGTTGCGCTCTTAGATGTCGGAGCCAAGAACAATATAGCCGAGTCTCTTCAGAAGCTCGGTTGCGATGTAACTGTTTATCCATGCAGAACTAGTGCAGAGGATATCATCGCGTCTAATCCGGACGGCATTATGCTATCAAACGGTCCCGGAGATCCCAAAGAATGTGAATATGAAATTGAACAGATTAAGAAACTGTATGACACGGACATCCCAATCTTTGCTATTTGTCTAGGTCATCAGTTAATGGCGCTCGCTATGGGCTTCGACACCAAGAAGATGAAGTATGGTCACAGAGGTGGTAACCATCCAGTCATCGACTTGGATTCTAAGCATGTTTACATTTCGTCTCAGAACCATGGTTATATGGTTGATGCAGACAGCGTGGACGAGAGTATAGCAAAGGTTGCCTTCGTCAATGTTAATGACAAGACTGTAGAAGGTCTTAGATATAAAGACAAAAATATCTTTACAGTACAGTTTCACCCAGAGGCTTGTCCTGGACCACAGGATTCAGAGCTTCTCTTTGGTGAGTTTATAAAAATGATGGGAGGTGCGAAATAATGGCTAGAGATGAAAGCATTAAGAAAGTATTAGTCATTGGTTCAGGTCCCATCGTTATAGGACAGGCTGCAGAGTTTGATTACGCTGGAACTCAGGCTTGCCGTTCTCTGAAAGAGGAAGGCATAGAGGTAGTTCTTCTAAACTCTAACCCAGCTACAATTATGACAGACAAGGATATCGCTGATGAGGTTTATGTTGAGCCTCTTACAGTTCCTATCCTTAAAAAGATTATAGAAAAAGAAAAGCCAGACAGTATTCTTCCAACACTCGGTGGCCAGGCAGGTCTTAACCTTGCAATGGAAATCGCTGAGACAGGTATCTTGGAAGAGAATAACTGTCGTCTCATTGGTACAACCAGAGAGACTATCAAGAAGGCTGAGGACCGTCTCGAGTTTAAAGAGACTATGGAAAAGATAGACGAGCCTTGTGCACCTTCATTAGTAGTGGAGAGTATTCAGGAAGGTATTGAGTTTACTAACAAGATTGGTTATCCAGTAGTACTTCGTCCAGCATACACATTAGGTGGAAGTGGTGGCGGAATTGCGCATAACCAGTTTGAGTTGGAAGAGATTCTTGAAAATGGACTTAGACTTTCGAGAGTGGGACAAGTTCTCGTTGAGAAATGTATCGCTGGTTGGAAAGAGATTGAGTATGAGGTGATGAGAGATTCTGCTGGAAACTGCATCACTGTTTGTAATATGGAAAACATCGATCCAGTCGGTGTCCATACAGGTGACAGTATCGTAGTGGCGCCTTCTCAGACTTTGGGAGACAAAGAGCACCAGATGCTTAGAACATCAGCTCTTAACATTATAAATGAGCTTGGAATAACAGGTGGATGTAATGTGCAGTACGCGCTTCATCCGGAAACTTTTGAGTATTGTGTTATCGAGGTAAACCCTCGTGTAAGTCGTTCATCAGCATTGGCTTCTAAAGCCACAGGATATCCTATCGCAAAGGTGGCAGCAAAGATTGCCATCGGATATACGCTCGATGAGATTAAGAATGCTATCACTCAGAAGACATATGCCAGCTTCGAGCCTACGCTTGACTACTGCGTAGTCAAGATTCCAAGGCTACCATTTGACAAGTTTATTACTGCTAGTAGGAAACTTACGACGCAGATGAAGGCTACCGGCGAGGTTATGAGTATTTGTAATAACTTCGAAGGCGCACTTATGAAAGCTATTCGTTCACTTGAGCAGCATGTTGAGTGCTTGCTTGACTACGATTTCTCTGGTTTAGATGACGATGAACTGGAAGATATGCTTCATAAGGTAGACGATAGACGAATCTGGGTGGTGGCTGAAGCTATCAGACGTGGCGTGTCATACGAGCACATCCACGAAGTGACTATGATAGACAATTGGTTTATCGATAAGATTGCCATTTTGGTAGAGATGGAAGATGCGCTCAAGAACGAAGAGTTGACAGTTGACCTTCTAAGAGAAGCGAAGCGTATTGAATTTCCTGATACTGTCATAGCTCGATTGACTGGCAAGACTGAAGATGAAATCAAGCAGATGCGCTATGACAATGACATCACAGCGGCATACAAGATGGTAGATACATGTGCGGCCGAGTTTGAGGCTGCCACACCATATTATTATTCTGTATATGGTGGTGAAAATGAAGCGGCAGAGACAAACCCACCTAAGAAGGTATTGGTTCTCGGGTCAGGTCCTATCCGTATCGGACAAGGTATCGAGTTTGACTTCTGTTCAGTTCATTGTACTTGGGCATTCAAGGATGCTGGCTTCGAGACTATCATTGTTAACAACAACCCAGAGACAGTTTCGACTGACTTTGATATCGCGGATAAATTGTATTTCGAACCTCTAACACCAGAGGATGTCGAGAACATAGTTAATATAGAAAAACCAGATGGTGCAGTAGTTCAGTTTGGTGGACAGACAGCCATCAAGCTCACTGAGTCACTTATGAAGATGGGAGTGCCTATCCTTGGAACAAAGGCTGAGGATGTGGATGCTGCAGAGGATCGCGAACTATTTGATGAGATTCTTGAGAAGTGTGGAATCCCTCGTCCTACAGGTGGCACAGTATTTACTGCGGAAGAAGCGAAGAAGGTGGCTAACGAACTTGGCTATCCAGTTTTGGTTCGCCCATCATACGTGCTCGGTGGTCAGGGTATGCAAATCGCAACTGACGACAAAGAGATTGATGAGTTTATGGAAATCATAAACCGCATTGCCCAGGATCATCCTATCTTGGTCGACAAATATTTACAGGGCACAGAGGTAGAAGTAGATGCCATCTGCGATGGCAATAACATTTTGATTCCAGGTGTAATGGAGCATATCGAGAGAGCAGGTGTTCACTCAGGTGACAGTATCTCGGTTTATCCAACATACACACTGGATGAGGATATTATAAAAACTATTGAAGATTATACTGAGAAACTTGCAATGTCACTTCATGTAAAGGGTATGATTAATATCCAGTTTATCGTGTGTGACGGTCAGGTTTATGTCATTGAGGTAAACCCTCGTTCATCTCGTACAGTTCCATACATTTCAAAAGTTACAGGTATTCCTATTGTAAAACTTGCGACTAAATGTATTATTGGCGAGAGCATCGAGAACCAAGGCTTTAAGCCCGGCTTGCAGCCAAATGCTGATTATTATGCTATCAAGATGCCAGTGTTCAGTTTCGAAAAGATTCGTGGAGCTGAGACAAGTCTTGGACCAGAGATGAAGTCGACAGGTGAGTGTCTAGGTATAGCGCAGTCATTTGACGAGGCACTTTACAAAGCCTTCCTCGGCTCAGGTGTGGAACTTCCACATCATAAGAAGATGATTATCTCAGTAAATGATGCAGATAAGGAAGAAATGGTGCCTTTGGCAAAGCGTTTTGAGAAATTGGGATACGAAATTTATGCCACAAGATCTACAGCTGAGAAGTTGAGAGCTAATGGCGTGAACGCTATTAAGGTAAATAAAATTAACCAGGAAGCACCTACCGTAATGGACTTGCTTCTTGAGCATAAGATTGACATTGTCGTAGACACACCAACACAGGGTCGCGACAAGAATCGTGATGGTTTCTTAATCAGACGTACGGCGATTGAAACTGGAGTTAACTGCTTTACAAGTCTTGATACCGTGGAGGCGCTTTTGGAGAGTCTCGAGTCGGAAGCTGATAAGAATATGACTATCGTCGACATCGCGACAATCAACTAATCGAAGAGAGACGCAACCGGAAAGGTTGCCATGAAAAATATTTTAAATGAAGTTGTGGGCGGACGTTATTATGTGCTCTCGCTTAAAGGCAAAGGTGGAAGTGCCAAAGTCTACAAGGCGAAGGACATTAACACTGGAGAGATTATTGCACTCAAACGTTATATCACATCCGACCCTGCGAACAGCGAACATTTGGTGGAAGGACTCGAACGGGAACTAAATGTCCTTAGGTACACGAGTCACCCAGTGTTACCACAGATTAGAAATTTGATAAAAGTCGAAAATGATTTTTATCTAGTGATGGAATATGTTAGTGGTACGAATCTAAAAGAACTAATCGAACGCAACGGTCCGATGAAGTTACGAGATGTAAAGGCTGTAATGAGACAGGTTTGCAGTGGACTTTACTATTTGCATTCACTGGATCCGCCGATAGTTTATCGCGACTTAAAGCCGTCGAATATCATTTTGATGGACGACGGAAGAGTGAAACTTATAGATTTTGGCGTAGCCAAGCGATACTCAAAAGAGATAGAACTCGGAGAGATGGCTATGGGCAGTCGTGGTTTTGCGGCGCCAGAACAGTTCGGTGACAGATTGGGCAGAAGCATTTATAATACAGATATACGAACTGACATCTATGGCGTGGGTACGACGATTTATTATTTGCTGACAGGTCATAAGTATGCCTTCGGCAATATGTCTCTGAGGATTCCGTTTGGAATGCGAAGAATCATTGCAAAATGCACACGAGTCGAGCCAGAAAAAAGATATCAGAATGTGTTAGAAGTTCTAAAGAGGTTATAGAACAATGAAATTAGAAGAAGTTAAAACACTACTAAAAGAAAAGAATCAGGAACAGTTACTAAAGTTCTATGATGAGTTGTCTGATGAGCAGAGAGAAAAATTGCTCGAACAGATTTCTGAGATTGACTTTAGTTTAATTGATACGATTGATAATGAGGGAGATGCATCACCTAAGGGTGAGATTACCCCTATTAGAGATGTCGCTTCCATTAAGGACATCGCTGATAATCATACACGTTTTGAACAAGTGGGATTAGAGGCTATCGAAAAAGGTGAGGTAGCAGCGCTTCTCTTGGCCGGTGGCATGGGAACGAGACTAGGTTCTGATAAGCCAAAAGGAATGTTCAATATAGGAGAGACTAAAGACTTATTTATTTTCGAATGTATAGTGAACAACCTTATGGATGTCGTAGACAAGGCAGGAAAATGGATTCCATTTTTCATTATGACTAGCGAAAAGAATGATGCTGATACGAGAGCATTTTTCGAGGAACATGCATACTTCGGATACAATCCAGATTTTATTGATTTCTTCAAGCAGGAAATGGCTCCAGCTTGTGATTTTAATGGAAAGATTTTCTTGGAAGAAAAAGATAGAGTAGCCACATCGCCTAATGGCAATGGTGGTTGGTATATATCACTCATCAATGCAGGTCTTAGAGACAAGGCCAAAGAGGTGGGAGTGAAATATCTCAACGCTTTTTCTGTGGACAATGTTCTTCAGAGAATGGCAGATCCAGTATTTGTCGGAGCGATGATTGATGGTGATTACAGAAGTGCATCTAAAGTTGTAGCGAAGACAGAACCTACAGAGCGTGTGGGTTGTATGTGTCTTGAAGATGGCAAACCATCTATTGTCGAGTACTATGAACTTACAGATGAGATGGCGCATCAGAAACTCGACACAGGTGAGTATGCTTACAACTATGGTGTGACATTAAACTATCTTTTCACAATCGAAGATCTTGAAAAGAATGTTGAGACTAATATGCCAGTGCATGTTGTCAGAAAGAAAATCGTTCATGTGGACGATGATGGAAATACAGTTCGTCCTGAAGAGGAGAACGGCTTTAAGTTTGAGACGCTTATTCTCGACATGGTTCATCAGATGGATGATTGCCTCGCGTATGAGGTAGATAGAAAGAAAGAATTCGCGCCTATTAAAAATCGAACAGGTGTGGATTCGGTTGATACAGCAAAAGAATTGCTAAAACTAAACGGAGTAGAACTATAGTGAAAAAGATACAGGAACTTATCACAGAAAAATTTAAGAAGGCTTTCATAGATGCCGGTTACGATGAGAGTTTGGCGCAGGTGGTTGTTTCTAACAGACCAGACCTTTGCCAGTATCAGTGTAACGGTGCTATGGCTGGCGCCAAGCAGTATAAGAAAGCACCTATCCAGATTGCGAACGATGTGGTCGAGAAACTCGACACTAGCGATTTCGAATCAGTGGAAGCAGTGAATCCAGGCTTCATAAATATCAATTTGAAACCTGATTTTATTGCGGACTATTTAAATAAAATGTCAGATGCTGAAAAGTTTGGCATCACGGAAGAAAACGAAAAGATTATTCTTGATTATGGCGGAGCCAATGTTGCCAAACCACTCCACGTAGGTCATCTTCGTACAGCAGTTATAGGCGAGAGTCTTAAACGAATCAAGCGTTATATGGGTAACGAAGTTATTGGCGACGTACATCTTGGTGACTGGGGTCTCCAAATCGGACTTATCATAATGGAACTAAAGGAACGCAAACCTGATTTGGTATATTTTGATGAGTCTTATGAAGGTGAGTATCCTAAGGAGGCACCTTTTACGATTTCAGAGTTGGAGGATATTTATCCTACAGCAAGTGCCAAATCTAAAGAAGACGAAGAGTTCAAGAAAAAAGCAGAAGAGGCAACCCTAAAACTTCAGGAAGGTTATGCGCCATATCGTGCCATATGGAAACACATAATGGATGTTTCTATAGCAGATCTCAAAGAAAACTATAAGAAACTTAACGTTGAGTTCGATCTTTGGAAAGGCGAGAGCGACGCAGATCCATATATTGAGGATTTGATTCAAGAACTAATAGATAAAGGGCTAGCTTATGAGAGCGATGGTGCACTTGTCGTAGACATCGCTGAAGATACTGACAATAAGGAGTATCCACCTTGTATTGTTAGAAAATCTAACGGAGCTGCTCTTTATACTACATCAGATCTTGGAACTATCATTGAGCGTGAGAAACTCTATCAACCTGATGCGGCAATCTATATTGCGGACAAACGTCAAGCATTGCATTTCCTTCAGGTATTTAGAGTGGCGAAGAAGGCTGGCTTTGCACCAGAGAACGAGACGATGGAACACATTGGCTTCGGAACAGTGAATGGTCCAGATGGAAAACCGTTCAAGACTCGTGATGGTGGAGTTATGCGTCTTGAGTACTTGATTGACGACGTCAATGAAAAAGTATATGAGAAGATGCAAGAAAACAAAACGATGTCTGATGATGAGGCGAAGAAAGTAGCTGAGATGGTTGGACTAGCGGCTATCAAATATGGTGACCTATCAAATCAAGCATCAAAAGATTATATATTTGATATGGATAAATTCACTTCATTTGAGGGAAACACCGGTCCATACATTCTATATACTATAGTGCGTATCAAGTCGATATTAGCTAAATATCAGGCCGAGGGAGGAAACCTTGACGAATGTCATATAAACACCCCAGATTCTGATGAAAACGTGAATTTGTGCCTGAAATTGACACAGATAGTTGACACACTTGAAACAGCTTCGAAAGAAATGGCACCTCACAAACTATGTCAGTATATCTATGAACTATCGAATGAATTCAACAGATTCTATCATGGAACTAAAATACTGAAGGAAGAGGATGCAGAGAAAAAGTCAGGATACATTGCCCTAATCAAATTAACCAAAGAAGTGCTTGAGACAAGTATCGACTTACTAGGATTTGAAGCACCAGAGAAGATGTAAATAAAAGCTTGTGGTTGAAAATATAATTTCGACCACAAGCTTTTTTATAGTATAATCTAATTGCAAACTATTAGATAACATTATATAGGGGGTGTTATTATGAAAAAAGTAATTAAGTTCTTTAAGAGATTTGGAAAGCAAACGCTAGATACCGTCAAACAGTATCCAGTTACTTTGGTTACAATCATTTTGGCTGCATTATCTGCTGCAATAATGATTCAATTCAACTTAGATTTATATGAAGATGCATGGAGTATCAATAATCTGTTCAATAAAATTTTTATCTTTTTCTTGTTAAGTGCCATCGGAGAATTGTTTGTTGAAGAAATAACCAGAGTGAGAAAAGTAGGATATATTATAAAATCTGTTTTTGCCTTTTTGATTTCTGGAATAATTGTATTTTTGATATTTAATAGTAGCAAACATTTATTAGGCATTGATATAGCACTTGTACATGAGATAGCAATCAAAATAGCAATAGTATATGCTGTGGCTACTATAGGATATAGTGTTTTCCATATGTTTAAGCGTACGGAAGACGATTTTGAAGTGTATGCCACAAAAGCATTTATAGAAATAGTTAAAACTACTGTTATATATGCAATATTAGCTATTGGATTATTAATAATTTTTTTGATTTTTAATTATCTAATATATGATACAGAAATATTGATTATAAGGATAGAAATATTTATATTTGGTGGTGTCTATATTCCTATGTGTCTCAAGGCTGTTTCTAGAAAGAACGAAAAGCCAGATAAGTTTGCTAAGGGAATCAGTATGTATGTGTTGCTACCATTACTTTTATTAGGATTTGCAATTATTTATATATACATCGTCAAAATATTCGTTACAAATACTGTTCCTTCAAATGTAGTTTTTTATATTTTGTCATTCTTGTTTGTGGTTGGATTGGTAATATGGACAATGGCTCATGTGTTGTGCAATGTTGATGCGACACTCGCAAAAGTATTAAAGTATCTTCCGTATATATTTGTTCCTTTCTTGTTTTTGCAATGTTGGAGCATTTGGGTAAGAATAAGTGACTATGGAGTGACGAAGGGGAGATATCTTGCATTAACACTGCTTGTCTTTGAGATTGTATATTTTGTTCTCTATATTATTTATCACATAACTAGCAAGAAGGTACTGTCGTTAACAATATTTGTGGTGGTTATTTTGAGTTTTATAGGTTTGTTATTACCTGGAGCTTCTTGTGAGGATGTGGTAATTAATTCTCAGGTGCCTAGGCTTAAGAAGATGTTGATAGAGACAAAACAGGATGAAAAAGTAAGAGTGGCAATTAGAACGTCATATGATGCAATCGATGAAGCAGGTTACAAAGGCGAAAAAACAATCAAAGAATTACTCACAGAGGACCAGATTAAAAAGATTAAGGATTATGATGATTACTATGAAGAGTATGAATCTGAAGAGGATGAAGACGACACTTTTGTTGATGTATCTGATGATATCAGTACAAAAACTGATGTTTCAAAATATAGAAAAATAGTTTTAGGAGGATATTATACATCAGAAGGTATCAGAAAAAGTGTTGATGAAATTGGTTTAATTACTATCAGGGAAAGATCTAGCGAAGATATCATATGTAAAATTGATATAAGTAAACTTGTTAAAGAGGTTGTCAATAATTATACAAACATAAATTCTGAAAACTTTTCCTTGAAAGGACGAAATATATACACATTGGATAAAAAACGTGACTACTATATATATTCGTTTAGTGTTCAATTTGATTCAAAGTCAAAAATTGTAGAATACTTAACCTTAGACGGAATTGTTTTAGAGAAAAAATAATAATGATAATTTGGTAAAATAAAAACTCCGGAAAGAAATAATCTTTCCGGAGTTTCTTTATGCTCATTAATAATTATTTATTCTTATCTGCGTTTATCTTAATAGTCTGAGCTTGCTGTTCGCTTGATTTACTTGATTTCTTTTTAGATGATTTAGAATCACCTGACTGAACACTAACCTGTTGCTGAGCCTGTTGTGCTTGCTGTCCGCCAGTTGTAGTCTTAGGTCCCTTTACATTAGGATCGTTGTTCTGGATAAGAGCATTTCTGATACTCTCAACCTGAGCCTTTGAAGCAGTAGTAGTTTCAACTGGGTTAAGTGCGTTCTTGATAGGGTCAGGCATAGCGTTACTTATCTGATCTGTCCAGCCTGTAATAGAACCTACAAACCAAAAAATGATGAGTAATGCTAGCAAAGTAGCTACTACATATGCAGCATACTTTTTAAATTTATGTTTTTTGCTCACCTTGATATTTTTGCGAGCATATTTTTCTTGCTTACGCTTATCAACTTTTTCTTGACTCATTGATGTCACCTCTCAATTTCAATAATCGCTTTTGTTATTATAAATCAAATGAAACTGTAAAACAAGGGGTGATTATGTTATACTAAAGGGCGTGAGTTATAGGAGAAATAAGGGTTTTGAGTAACTATACGACGATAGTTTTCGACCTTGATGGAACGCTTAGCAACTCTGGCAAAGGTATCACAAAATCGGTACAATATGCCATTGCGAAGATGGGAATCGAGGAAGATAATTTAGATAATTTAAAACACTTCGTTGGTCCACCTATGGTGGCCCAATATATGAAGACATACGATATGACTCTCGAAGAGGCGCAAGAAACACTAAAGTATTATCGTGAGCGTTACACGCCTATCGGATTGTACGAGACGAAAATATATCCAGGTGTTAAAGAGTTACTATCAGAACTGAAAGATGAAGGATATACATTGGCGGTAGCCACATCAAAGCCACAAGAGATGGCAGAGGAAGTGCTTCGCTATTTGGAAATCTTTGAATACTTTGATTGTATTGTGGGGGCACAACTTCACGGTCCACGCCAGAGCAAGAAAAAAGTACTTGAGTTTTTGTTTGAAAAACTAGGTGGTGTAAAACTGGATGAGGTTTTAATGGTTGGCGACACATTTTATGATATTCAAGGTGCCAACGAAGTTGGAATCGATTCAGTCGGTGTATCTTATGGTTATGGCGTAGTGTCAGAAATGAAAGAAGCTGGAGCGAAGGCTATAGTTGCTGACGTTGATGAGTTAAGAACATTTATTAAAGGGAACTAGGTAAATGAAGAAGAAATCGTATCCGATTTGGGGAGGAATATATCCTCCAATAGTATTTTACTTGTTGAACGTAGTAGTTCAGATTGTAGTAGTACTAGTATTAAAAATATGTCATGTAAATATTAATAATTATCTATCACCAGTAGCATTAGCATCATTGCTAATCGCAGATGGTATAGCGTTGCCGTTCTTGATTTGGCTTAGATACTCAGATACCAAGAAAGGCTTCAATAACTGCGTAGAGTTTGAGAATACTTTTATACCAAAGTATATTCTAATTATTCCGTTCGCTATGTTTGTGACATTGAGCGCGAATACGATAGTAAGCATCTTACAGAGATTTATGCCAGCTTTTATGGCACACTCATATGACGATACGGCAAAGGGCATTTTTGGAAGCGGACCAATTCTCACTATAGTAACAGTTGTTATTGTAGGACCGATAGTAGAGGAATTATTGTTTAGAGGATTGATGTATTCTAGATTTAAAAGAGTAATGGGACCTGCCATTGGTGGATTAATAAGTTCTATCTTGTTTGGTATTTATCACCTTAACTGGTTGCAGGCACCATATGCTTTTATTATAGGAATGTGTCTAGTGTTTGTGTATGAGAGATACAAGAGCCTTGGTGCTTGCTTTTTATTCCATTGCACAGCAAACTGCATAGTGACCGTTCCAATCTTGTTGATGAAGAATTCAGATATTGCAAGCACATTTGGACAGCAGACTCAATCACCAGGACTTACAGTATTATTGCCATTATGTTTGCTATACTCATTTGCTGCAGCTATATTTGGATTAGTAATATTTATTGTTGTACAACCTAAAAGAATTAAAGCGGGGGTTAAGTAATGAAACTTCTAACAGTAGCAATTCCGTGTTATAACTCGGAAGAATATATGGACAGAAGCATTCGCAGTGCGATTCAAGGTGGAGATCGTGTGGAAGTTATTATCGTAGATGATGGTTCTACAGATAACACACTTGAGATTGCAAAGAAATATGAGAAGAAATTCCCTAACATTGTCCGAGTGATCCATCAGGAGAACGGAGGACATGGCGAGGCTGTGAATACAGGTATCAAGAACGCTAAGGGACTTTATTTCAAGGTACTCGATAGTGATGATCAACTCGGAAGACGAGCTCTTCAGAAGGTGCTAGATCTCTTAGAAGAGATGGTTGAAAAGGACGAGGGTCTTGATATGCTCATCTCAAACTTTGTCTACGACAAGCAGGGTGCGAAGCACAAGAAGGTGATGCGTTATAAATCTGCAATGCCTGTGAATCGCATTTTCGGATGGGATGATTTGAAACTTGGTTTCTCGCAGTTCATTCTTATGCATTCTGTTATTTACAGAACAAAGGTGCTTCGCAAGTCAGGAATGAGACTTCCTAAGCATACGTTTTATGTGGATAACATTTATGTTTTCCAGCCATTCCCTTATGTTGAGAAGATTTACTACTTAGATGTAGTTCTCTATAAATATTTCATTGGTCGTGATGACCAGTCGGTCAATGAAGAAGTAATGATTAGACGTCTAGACCAGCAGTATAGAGTTACTAAGTTGATGATAGATATCTATACTGAGTCGGATATCAAGAATAAAAAACTTGATAAGGCTATGACGCATTACTTTATGATGATGATGGTTATTTCATCAGTGTTCTCGATTAGAGAGGGTACTAAAGAGCGACTGAAGGATAAGAAAGAGTTGTGGAAATACTTGCAAGATAAGAATCCAAAACTATACAAGAACGTTAAGAGAACATTCTTGGGATGGGGCGTTAACCTTCCTACAAAGGTTGGAAGAGGAGCGACAGTAACTGTCTACAAGATTTCTCAGAAGATTGTAGGATTTAACTAAAATAAAAAGGGCTAAACTCGTATGAGCTTAGCCCTTTAAATATGTCTATTTTTTCTTTTTGTTTAGGAAGAAGAGTACCTGATGTTCGTCTGGATCGTAACCGACTGGTCCAGGGAACTCCCAGTTCCTAAAGAATATTTTAAATGTAACTATGTACATCACTACGGTAAGTGCAATTCCAGCAAGTACGTCATAAACCGAATGCTGTTTTAAGAACATAGTTGACAGTACAATCAGTACCACGAGTACTCCTGAGAAAACTTTGAGATGTCTTCGAACCGTAAACGCCGACATATGTGGACTCTTAACAAGACATATATGCGTTGCAATGGTTCCGAAAACGTGAATACTCGGCAAGACGTTTGTCGGTGTATCTGCATGATATAGTAAGTTTTGCACTAAATCAGTAAGAATATTGTCTCTAGGCAAAACATCTGGCCTTAAGTGTAGTCCAGTAGGGAAAACTGTAAATATAATAAGAGCAACAGTCATACCTGTAAACTGGAATGCACATATTCTGTAAAACTCGTTCTTTGAGTGGAAGAATAAGAATACGAACACAGCTGGTGTGTACAAAAACCATAAGAAATAAGGGATGATAAACCATTCATTGAATGGAATTAAATCATCCAAAGGGCAATGAATATATGTGATAGTTCTTATATGTTCATTATCACAATATTCAAGCAAGAAAAACCATGGTACATACAAACAAAAGTAGAGTAATGGCCATGCGTGTCTGTATTTATTTAGTTCGTGTTTTATCTTCTGCCACATCAGATTAAGTATAGCATTCAACCCTTTAAAAATAAAGGATGATAACTTGACATCCTAGCTAAAAACCTATATATTAATAAGGCAGTTTTCTGCAGATTAATTCAAAAAAAGGGATCTTAGCTCAGCTGGGAGAGCATCTGCCTTACAAGCAGAGGGTCACAGGTTCGAGCCCTGTAGGTCCCATTTTGAATTAATGGCTGGATAGCTCAGCTGGCTAGAGCACACGGTTCATACCCGTGGTGTCGGGAGTTCAAGTCTCTCTCCAGCCACTAAAAAAGCCTTCGGGCTTTTTTTTATGCCTAAAAGATGTTTTTGTCGCTTAATTCCCCACAAAACAAAGGCCTGTTATGGTATAATAACTAAGGCTATGCGATGGCGTACTAACGCCAATGAAATGGAGATATTATGAGAATCGGATTAGGTTATGATGTCCACAAATTAGTGGAAAATCGCAAGTTAATATTAGGTGGTGTCGAGATTCCTTTTGAGAAAGGTTTGCTTGGTCATTCTGATGCGGATGTTCTTACACACGCAGTAATGGATGCACTTCTCGGTGCTGCAGGACTGGGTGATATTGGACAGCATTTTCCAGATACTGATCCTCAGTATGAAGGTGCATCAAGCATTGAACTTTTGAAGCATGTGGGAGAACTTCTCGAGAACAAAGGTTATGCAATCTCTAATATTGATGCGATAGCTATGTTAGAACAGCCTAAGATTATGAAATACAAAGATGAAATGGAAAAGAATATTTCCGACGCACTTAACATAGATATAGATAAAGTAAATGTTAAAGCGACTACAGAAGAGGGGCTAGGCTTCACGGGTGAAGGCCTCGGAGTAGCGTCTCAAGCTATAGCGCTTTTAGAGGATAAATAATGATTAGATATTTGGAGCAAGAGGAAAAACCTAAAATCAGAGAACTCTACGATGAGTGCTTCCACGGTATGAAGGAACTTACGGATTATTATTTCGAGCACATCCTTCCTACTAATTACGTGGTGGTAAATGAGCAGGATGAGCAAATAGTGTCTGCATGTCAACTCGTGCCTAAGCGTGCGGTTGTCGGCCAGGTTAAGACTATCATTCCATACATTTACGGAGTTGGTACTCTGAAGTATCAGCGCCAGAATGGTTACTGTAAGGAATTACTTGAAAAAGTCATCAAAGATTTCTACGCGGATATGGAGGCTTTTACATACCTCATTCCTATTGACTCCGTCAATGCAACTATTTACCGCAAACTCGGTTTTGAATATGTTATGGACAAGAAGGCTTTGAAATCGGATGAGCAGAGACGTAAACCAACTCACTCATTGATGACACGTAGAGCAGATGAATCTGATATTTCACGTCTTGCGATTTTTGCACAGTCTTCGACAGAGCATTCGCATCTAGTTACCATTGTTAGAGACAATGATTACTTCAAGCGAATCAATCGTATCATCGCAATAGAGGGTGGACATATAGATATCTACTTTGAAAACCGAGTTATTATGGGTTATCGAATCTGGATTAATGGTGAACTATTTGAGGAAGTGTTGGATGATAGCATCAAGGGTATGTCTTTCTTGGAACATGAGGGAACGCCATACTTAATGGCTCGTATCATCAACGTTCGCAAGACTCTTAGACTTTTGAACTTCCAGGGTATGGGAAGTACAGTTATTAAAATTTCTGACCCAGTTATCGAAGAAAACAATGGTGTGTTTAGACTTAAGTATCACCATGGAAATATAAAGCTCGACAAACTCGATGAGGAAGTTGAACCAGAAGTGGAGGTTGGAATCGCCGAGCTTACAGCACATGTATTTGGTTATGCTGAGATTGATGGCTTGCCAAAGATTTGTCCGGAGGACAGTGTGTTTATAAATGACCAGATTTAAGGAGTAATAATGAAAATTTACAATACACTTACGAGAACTAAAGAAGAGTTTGTGCCTTTGAAGGAAGGCGAGGTTTCGATGTATGTTTGTGGACCTACGGTTTACAAT
>JAFQXO010000014.1 GCA_017406925.1 Eubacterium sp. | reverse complement strand
TCACTACCCCCAATTTTTGAACTTATTCCAAGTCCTGCAGCAATCATTGCTCCAGCCCCCAAAATAGCGAGTCCTATTTTTGTAATTGTTCGATTAATAAGCTTTTTATTGTTCAAATCTGCTTCAGCAATTTTATCAGCTATATCTAACATTTCACTTGTTATTGTTTTTCTTTCTTTTTCTGTAATAGACTCTGATTCAAGCCTTACTTTTAAACCATCAAGTATTGTTTGGTACGCTTTCGCCACCGTCTGTTGACTTGCACTACTGCTTTTGATTATTTCTTGACATATAGATGAATACGATTCTATTGCCGTCTTTCCAAAAGCTGCAAATTGAGGAAATTGATTTATTGCTGAAGTTGCAACTTCTTTGTCCATATATGGAATCATTGATGTGAATTCCATTACTTTGTCTTTTGTAAGATTTCTGAATGAATCGATATTCAGTGCTTTTTTAACTTGTTCTTCCGAATAATATCTTTTTGGTAATTCCTTTGACATAAACACCTCCAAATAATTATTTCCGTGATAATTCTTCAACTATTTTAATTATATTTTTCTTAAGTTCACCAACGATTTTCCCTTCGTATTCAATATGTTTGTCATCGACCACTCCAAGTTCTGTTGTTCTTAATTCTTAAAGCAAACCCGAAACACTCTCCGCTACAGCAAATACATTCATAGCTTCTATCAAATCAAAAATTGTTTTAAAACATACCTCTATGTCATATTCATCGTTTTCTTCAAATGGAATCTCCATGTTTAACTTTGGAACTATAACACGTAAAGATCCAGCCATACCTGTAACGGTTGCTGCAACATTAACAATTTCATTTTTTCTAAGCCAATCTGCTACCACTTCAAGTTTATCTAGGTGTTCTTTAGCTTTATTAAATGTAAGATCCACTCTTCCTTCACCTATCTTATGCAACAGATATACACTTCCAAACCTTGTATTATAATGAGCCCAATATCCATTTGCTTTTCTATTTGTAGTCAAATCTAACTCTGGATAGTTTTCCTCTTGATAATCTTTATATTTTCTATAAAAGCGATTTGCTTTTTCATTAATTTCTACCTTAGGAGGTTTCTTTGCCTTTGTGATTGCCTGAGATATCTGCTGATAACAAACTGCGTACTGTGGTTCTGTCTTATCCTTGAAGTATTCTCCTATTTCTTCGTACATAACTGCATAAGGATATTTTTTAGCCTCATCATTATTCTTGTAATATTTTTCTGGACAAACTATGAAACTGTAAAATTCATCATAGTCCTTATTCTTGATGCCTTTCTCACCTCTTTTTATGTATCTCTCTGGCTGCTTAAGCATAGCTATTGCATCAATCTTATCTTCTATAAGGAGGCCGTATTTCTTTCCTTCAGATTTGATAACAACTGTAATGTCTGATTCTCCGTCCTTATCAGACTTCGACAAATAAACTTCCATAACGTCAAAAACGGTTTTAGGGAAGTCTGTTTTATCAAGGAACAGTTTTAAAAAGCCTTTATCCGTACTAATGGCATTTAAAAACATCATATCCATATCTCGTTCACATACAGTTCCAAAATCAAATTTCATATAGTCTCCTTCTTATATATTAAGATTCCTATTTCTTAATCTCTTTTCTTAATCTTTCTAGGTTGTTTAGGTCTACGATGTGTTCCTTTTATTAAAGAGGTTATAAGTAATATAACATATTAGGTGACTTCGGTGAAGAAAAAGAGGGCGGGGAGAAAAAGTTGACATGGAAGAAAAAGCATAAAAGACTTCATCTAAATGATGAAGTCTTTTTTTACCGTGAATAACCTGTTTTGTTTTTCATTTCTACTAATTTGCTAAATTTCTTTATTCTTTCTTTTTTATCATCATCACTTATAACAAAAAGTAATCTAGTCCTATCCCATGAATAACCTAAACCTTTCAGTAGATTTTTTGCATCTTCCACTTCATTGTCTAGCTCTTCACTTAACTCATAATGATTCCAAGCATTCTTTCTATATATTGCATCAGTAATAGCATCTGGGAAAACATCCTTATTCTGTTCTTTCTTCAATTTATTTCTTAATGATACAAAAGATCTTTTTATAACATCAGTTGCGTTTATTATTTCACAAATGCTTATTATCGCAGGCAGAATGTCATTAAGAAAACAATTCCATACATCATCTACCATTGCCAAACCAGCTCCACTAACAGCCGGATAACCAGTTTTAACATTTATTTTGCCATCAACAATATTATAAGTATTAATGAACTGTCTAACCGTAACATCCCTAAATTGAACATCCCACTGTAATTTTCCATCCACTAATACATAAGGCATTTTTCCATAAACCATGTAACTCCTGTCAGTGAGAAATATATCTTCGAAGTCAGATTCTGTACTAATATCGAATGCATTGAGAATATTTTCGTCTAATTGATTTTCAGTTATTGTTTTTAAACTCTTTTCACCTGTAACAATGTTTTCAATATGAACTGTATACTTTTCCACTTATTATACCTCTTTGACTTTCTATCATCAGATATGCAACTATTCCTTAATCACTACTGCATCTGAAAAAGTTAATACCCCATCTGCAAACTCTATTACATTACTATTATTCTTTAATTCATAATCATAAATTGATGCAACTATAAATTGATGCTCCTCATAATCCCTCCGTAGAATATTAATCATTTGTTTTACCGTACTATGCTCTACTTCTCTTCCTGAAGGAGAATCTAGCACAATCGGAAGTACTATTCCTGTCTTTTCTTTAATAAGTTTAATATATGCCAATCTAAAAGAAAATACTATCTTATGAAGAATTGCCCCTGACAATGATTTTAAATCTCTTGTAAAGATATAGTCCCTTTGGGGTGATACATATTCTTCATTTACACCTAATTCTTTTGCATATTTACTAATGCAATCATGCAATTCTTTTACAACGCTATTATTTGTAATTGTTTTTTTGTTAATCACGCTTTTAAGATTTTTACGTTGTTTTTCTAAATCTTTAATAATATTATTAGTCTCTATAGGATTTACTTTTATCTTTTTAATATTAGAATCAAATGCTTCTATAGCAGTTTCAACCTTAAATAAATATCTATTATTGTCTTTCTTTTCTTCCAGTTTAGAGATCTTCTTATCGATTTTTTCTAAATCTATTGCTAGAACTCTCTTCCTTCCTGCAAGGAATTCCCGATTATCATCAAAATCTAAAAGCGTATCCTTTGTCACTGGTATTTCCTCACCCGAGTCTGATTTAACAATCAGTTTGAAATCAGAAATATAATCCACTAATATTTTATTTTTTCTTTGGATATCACTTATTTGTCGAATTTCCTTGTATATAGACTCACGTTCACTTCTTAATGCTTCAACTTCAATTTCAATTTTTTCATCAGGTGTATCGTATTCAATGTCATCACCTTCTTCAAACAATGCTTCTTGATAATCATTAACAGACATCATATATCTATATTTTTTCAATAATTCTTCAACAGCTTTGAGTTGTTTTAATTCTTCATCGCAATTTCTTCCATCCAATCCTCTTACTAATTCTTCAATATTAAAATGAATATCACCTATAACAATACCTCTATTTAGAAGTGTCCATCCCTTCTCTTGATCAACATAAAATGCACCTAACAAGTTATTTATAATTTCTCTATTATTGCAACCTGTTATATGCATTATCATATCACATAAATCTATTGGTAAAGAATACTCAATCCGTTTTTCACCGTCATCAACAGATATATATGAGTCACATCTATAAATCTTGTATTGCTTATTGGCATTTTCAATTGTTAACCAAAATTCCATTTTTTTGAAGTTTATTCCTTTTGTATTAGGAATCGGATACCCCAAGGAATAAATGATTGCTCGTAAAAAAGTGGTTTTCCCAGCACTATTCTTTTTACTATAAATAAGGTTTGTAATTTCAGAAAACTTGAATGTTCTTTTTAACAGACCTTCTTTTAATGTGAATTCAATAAACTTCATATATCAAAACCTCTTTAATTGTCCAGTAAGTTAGCACCTTTCTTTATTCTTTTAATATTCTTTCTCTGTTTAAGGATTTTGTAAAGAATAACTTTAATAATAGATTCTTTGATTTCCTCATCTGCTTCGATTTCTTTTACAATATCTAAATAGTTTTTCCATTGTTTTTCAACAAAGATGGGTATTTTATCTTTTTTCTTAATATAATCTGTCAAAACTCGCGAAACCATCTCATAACGCATTGTATTATAATTAATTATATCTTTGTACTTATGTTCAATCTCCTCAATATCGTCCTCTTCAAAATCATTTTCATAATCCTTTGCCACTGTTTTTTCTACAACGACAACTATCAGTGGCCACATCATTTCTTCTTTTGAAATTGAAACGTTAGTATTACTCTTTGTTGCATTGTGAAAAAGGTCTTTTTGCCAAATATCCATTATTTTTTGATTAATGTATTCTGCATTTATTCCTATTTCCTCTAAAAATTCAATTATATATGCTTTTATTTCCTTGTAACGATTCTTTAAATCATCACCATAAAACGGTATTACACGAACATCAATCTTATTAACATCTAAATCTAAATAATTCTTTTTCTTTACAATATCTTTTATCTTGTTCTGTGCAACATCAGGTAGTTCATCGAATCTTAAATGTGTTCTTCCAGTGAAATAAGAAATAGTTTTTATATTATTAAACGGATTATTAGAGTTTGTCACATAGGTAAATAATCTGCCATCACCATTTTTCGAAGCAACGCTTAATGTTTCTAATGCCTTTGTAAGCTTCCCGATAACATTGGAAGTGTCACCTGGTTTTTCAACCGCCTTTACTTGCGCATATATTTTTGATTTATCTTCAAGTGTTATTTCAATATCCTCATCTGCTCCCTCAACTCTAATTCTTTTTGCGTCCTTAATATTCTCAAGCATAAGTAAGATTGCAGAATTAACCTGAAAGTCCCATCCAAATAATGCTGATGATGCATTCCTTTTACTCATTACCAGTTTTTCCTTTCTATTTCATCAATTCCTGCATTCATTAATGTCGTTATTTTCTCAAATCCACCAACAACTTCCCCTTATACTCAAAGTACGCTGGTCCCTGAACATTATATTTTCTCTTCAGTAGCATTTGTGCCACCCTCGATAATGAAGTCACTTCACCTTTATACTCAACATGTCTATCATCAACAACTTCTACTTCGATTGATTTATCTCTAGCAAATTGCAGTTTAGCACCTACTGATATATTACACTCACTAAACTTCAATGGTCCTTGTCTATCTTCATTTGCCTTCTTTTCATCTTTTGATTCAGAACTAGATGGAGCTATCTTTTTGAGTTTTCTTTCTGTTCCACTTATCTTTGCGATACTTTCAAGTAATGAGTAGGCATCTTCTCTAGACATTGCGTAGAATTCTCTTACTCTCTTTTTACCATCCACCTCATCTATAGTTCTAAGTTCTGGGTTTAGTTGATCTATTAATTTATGTAAGCCCTTGTCTGTTAACTTTTTATTTACTTCGTATGTAGCATATAATCTGAACGCAAATGGAACAGCTGAACTCGCGTTCAAAGATTTCAACCTGTTTTCTACATTTTTGGCATATCCTAATTTTACATACTGAGGAAATGCTGGGTTTGTTAAAATGTAAATATATCCTTTTTCTTTTAACATAGCGAACTCCTTTATCAAAATAGTATTATCACTCTTTCAAATTATTATTTGTGTCATGATCTAATATAAAGAGTTTTCCTCTAGACTGAGTTATTCTTTCATCATATTGTTTTGACGATTTCTCATACTCGGAAATATAATCATAATCCTCTATTACTTTTCTTTTGCTTTCATTTGCATAACTTGTACTAATTAATTTTTTCAATCCAAGCATTTCAAAATTTTGTGCAAAGAATTTTGTAAAGTTACTCCATTCAGGATCATCACATGGTAGCAAAACTGTTTTATCCTTGAAAGTATCTGAATTGTAATCAAGATATGCATTAATTTCCTTTTGAATATCCTCATATTGAGTATAAAACTCATCGTTTTTAAGTTTTTTTGCTTTTCCTAAGCCGCCTTGCGCCATGTAATACCCTCCGCTATTATTCCTGGCAAACTAACGTATTTATTGTACCATATATTCAATTCCTATTATATATTTTATAACACCATTCAATGGTACACTCAGAACATGAACCACACTACAACATTCAGAGGTCTCTTCTCTCTAGTTGTGAAGAACATCTCCCAATAAGTCGATGGCACTAAAAAGAGAGCGCATAATGCGCTCTCCAAGAGATTAAAATGAATATCCATTCTATTTAGTTGCTTTTAGTATCTTAGCTAATGCCTCTTGCAATATCCCTGAAACATTAATATTTTGTTTTTTTGCTTCATAATCCATCCAAGATGGTAATGTGACATTTCTCCTTACCGTTCTGTTATCATACTTTCTTCTAAACTCGTCCATGTCAACATCAACAAGAGTAAAGAGGCCTTTACTAAAATCGTAAATGTCCTCATACTTTTTCGCTTTTTTTGATGCTTCTTCATAGTTAGAAGGTTCCGGTATTGCAAGTCCATGTTTTTCTCTTTCTAATAAATCATTTCCAATTAAATCGCGAGCCATAACCACTGCATCTTCCATAGACTTTCCTTGAGTATGTGAATCTAAATCTGGCACAGAAACTAAATAATATTTGCCATCTTTGCATAAAAATGTTGGATATAGTACTACCATAATTACCTCCTCACTTTATATTCCATTTTTTTATTATCGCTTTTGCCAATACTTCGTTTATTTCTCGATGCCTAGGAATCTTCTCTGTTTCATCACCCTTAGAATAAATATCATGATTCCCTCCATGCCTGTCAAATCTAAAGCCTGCCTTTTCTAGTTTTTTAATTAAGTCTCTTCTCTTCACTTCTTTCTCCTTTTATTATACACACTCAATACACATTGTCAATTTATTTCAATTCATAATATCCACTTATCGACTGCCTTATATACCCGAGCATTTGCAGTTCCATTAACTGTTCTGTTATCTCGCTGTAAGATAGTTTTGTTTCGCTTATTAATTCATCTACACTTTTAGGTGCGGTATCCATTACAGAATATAGTTTTGCCAAATCACTTCTTATACCTATACTTTCATCCTCGCATGAAAAGACGAAGACATCGTCTAAGATATCTTTGGCGTTGGTAGTCATTAGGGCACCGTTTTTTATAAGTGCGTTTGTTCCTTGACTTAATTTATCAGTTGCTCTTCCTGGAACAGCACATACATCCTTGTTTTGCTCAACAGCCCATTCCACTGTTATAAGCGATCCACTTCGCGCTTTCGCTTCTACTACTAGGACTTTGTTGGCTAGCCCCGATATTATTCTATTCCTTGCTGGAAAATGCCATCCTAACCCCGCATCTCCCATAGGGTATTCAGAGATTATTCCTCCACCTGTTTCTATTATTCTTTCGTATATATCTATATTCTCTGCCGGATAGCAAACATCCACACCTGTTCCCAATACTGCGAATGTGGGTGTATCTCCTTCTAGCGCTCCTAACGCCGCGTATGAATCTATGCCCCTTGCTAGCCCACTTACTACTTGTACTCCAGAGTTCGACAAATCTCTTGCTATATCTTTTGCCATTCTTCTTCCATAACTAGAACAGCCCCTTGCGCCCACTATAGCCACCGTTGCTTTCTTTGGGTCTGGAAGATTCCCTTTGTAGAACAAAAACTCTGGAGCCTCCCTATACTGCATTAATATTTCCGGATAATCTGGTTCTCCTCTTACCACCACATTTACTCCAGCCTTTTTCATCTTTTCTTTATACTCTCTGTCTCGTATCAGGGCTAATGTTTCATTCATCCAATCACTTGTATTTTTAACTACTTTTTCCATCGTTCACCTTAAAACTTAGCGCCTCCGCTAAGTGCCTTTCTTTAATATTTTTATCACACGCTAGATCAGCTATAGTACGAGCCACTTTCAAGATTTTTTGATAAGATCTAACACTCAGTTTGAATGTCTCATATATATTTTCCATCAAAGCCTTTTCTTTGGAATCTAAATGACAGTATTTGTTTAACATCTCACCCTCCAGCTGACTGTTGAATAATATATTTTCATTCACATACCTTTCTCTTTGAATCTTTACCGCCTTGTTCACGCGCTCTCTTATCGTTTCAGAATCCTCTACACCCTCTTCCATCTCAAGCTCCGTATATTTAACTGGATTCATATGCACGCAAAGATCCATTCTGTCCATTATGGGACCACTAACCTTTTCAGTATATTTCTGCACATCTCGCTCGGTGCAGTTGCATCTATTTCTATCTGGATAATAACCGCATCTGCACGGATTCATCGCTGCAAGCAAAATGAAACGTGCCGGGAATTCATAATCCCCTCCCACACGAGAGACTTTGATGATGCCATCTTCCAGTGGCTGTCTTAACGTCTCCATCACTGCACGTCTAAACTCTGGAAACTCATCCATATATAAAACTCCACCATGCGCCAATGTTATCTCACCAGGTTTAGGGTTGATTCCACCGCCTGTCATCGCAGCGACTGTCGCAGTATTATGCGGACTCCTAAATGGTCTTGTTCTAACAGGGCCGTCTTTCAAATTGCCGGCTATACTCTGAATCTTTGAGATCTCCATCCGCTCTTTTTCATCCATATCAGGTAGTATCGACTGTGTAGCTTTGGCTATAGCAGATTTACCTGTACCAGGTGGACCTATCATTATTAGATTATGCTGGCCTGCTGCCGCTATCTCTGCACCTCTTCTAGCCTGCGTCTGGCCTTTGATTTCCTTGAAGTCATATTTGTATTTCGTAGTTTCTGATGTCATTCGATTTGCGACGGTCAACTTCTCATACTTTCCACTCGTAAGCATCATTACCAATTCGCTTAGACTCTTAATAGCGATGACTTCGATACCCGTAAAGTTTATACACTCTTTGGCATTGTCCCTCGGGACGAAGCATTTCTTAATGCCTCTCGATGCTGCATCCATCACTATGGGAAGCACACCGTTTACGCTCACAACTTCACCATCAAGACTTAGTTCTCCGATAAACATCATTTCAGTTAAATCTTGATTAATTACACCCATCGACTGAAGCAGAGATATTGCTATCGCAATATCAAAGTACGTTCCACTCTTTCTGATATGCCCAGGTGCAATGTTAATCGTTATGCGCCCTGTTGGAATCATAAAGCCTGAATTCTTAAGGGCCGTTCTGACACGCTCTCTCGATTCTTTAACATCAGACGACAAAAGACCTACCATATCAAAAGATGGTAGGCCATTTGCTATATCTGTTTCTACTACGACTGGCAAAACTGAGATTCCCGTAATCGTAGCACAATTAGTTTTACATACCACTTCCCATTTCCTCCTATAAAATTGTTATATTTCTGATATATCACATTTTATATGAATGGTCAACTTATTTTATAGAAAGAATATGTGATGTGTAATATATTCTTTTATTTGTTATTCATTGTCTTTTTTATCATTTTTATCATCTGTAATTCTTTTTAAATCGTCCTTAAGAAATAGAAACTTTCTACATGCAAACAATAACACGATAGCTACTATGGTTATAGTCATTTCCCATATTTTTTCATCTGCCACAATTAGTCCTCTAGCCAAGGCAAATATCAATACCTCTACAACCATTCCCATTGTATGTTTCACTAATACCCTTATAAACTCAATAACAATAATTATATTAAAAGTATCTGATAAAATAGTTTTGATTAGGGCATTATCAAATCCAACCCTTATTCCTTCTACAATATCTTTTACCAAATACACTCCAGCCACAATTACCACCGCCATCAAAATAACGGCTATTATTTTTTCCAATATGTGTATTGCCATCATCAATATGCTATTTATTTTTTTCATACTCACCTCATTAAATACCGTAAAATTGTTATCTAACTGCAAAAGTACATTTATATTATTTCTAATATGTTATCATTTTGGCGACAGCCATATAATCACCGAATGTGAAATCCTTGGCATTGCCAGTGGCACCATACAAGTTCTTCTTGTACCATTCGCGATCCTTTTGGAGTCTTGAAACATTGTGCTTCTCTTCTCCGATTAAGCTAACAGAGTCTGTACTCTTTCCTTTATTGACATACCACTTCTGGTGCTCGAAGTATTCTTGCAGAGCCTTAGTCTTGAACTGACATCCTTTCTTAGCAAAATACTCATTGATAGCCAACGATGTGGCTGCATATCTATCTACATCATCATCCAAAAGATTGTCGAAATAGTACGCGTCAATATAACCCTTTGGAGCCACATGGAAGTCAACCTTCTCATACTCTGGCACATTATATTGAGTTTCTACTTTATTATTCTTATGTTTAACCTTCTTGGATTTGTTTGTTGCCGACTCAAGTTTTGATACATATCTCTCTGCCTCATCGCCGTACTGTGTCATAAGAGCTGTGTCATTATGCTCTATGGCGTCCTCATACTGATCCAAGGCTTCTTGTGCGGCATTCTTTTCTTTTTTAACATTTGTTCCGTTGTTTGCTGCCTTCAGTTTGGCATCATTAAATCTCTGCTTGAGACTTCGATATCTCTCTTCTTCTATATCATGTGTACTTGCTGTTGTAGCAGTTACTGTTGTCTCTTGAGTGGTCGTGTCATTTTTGTTTTGAGTATTCTTCACCACAAAAATAACCAAAACAACTGTGCAGATTACAACTACTACTGCCAAAATAGTTGCCAATAATACTACCATTTTCTTATTGTCGTTCCCATTCTGTCCTGATGTTTGGTTCAAGTTGTTTCCACAGTTAGGACAAAAGACTGCATTATCAGCTAATTCTTTTCCACATTTACTACAATACTTCATAGTAACCTCCCTCGCATTACATCTTCAGTACATTGCCCACATCTGGGGCTGTGTCTAATTCCACATATATTTTTTGTTGAGGATGTGGGCAAGAGTCCATTTCCGTTCCATCCTCATCTTTAATAGAAAGAGCTTTTGTTTTAATGTCCTCTCCATCTATCTTCATCACTTCTATTATATCACCTACGCTGAATTTATTCTTCTGAGTTAGTTCGACAACATTGTCTTCGACACTCTCTACGATTCCGAGATAGACGCTGTCCTTCTCGTACTCGTTCTTGTCATAAATCTGCGCATCTTCATCAGGCTTTCCGAAGAAGAAGCCTGTCGTGTACTGTCTGTAAGTACACTGCGAAATTAGTTTTCTATATTTATCGAGATTTGCCTTGTACTTTTCAGGGTCCTCGAAATAATCATCGATAGCCATCCTATATGTTCTAGAAACTGTCGCGACATAAAGCGCCGTCTTCATACGTCCCTCTATTTTGAAACTGTCGATGCCAGCTTCCACGAGTTCTGGGATGTGCTCTATCATACAGAGATCCTTCGAGTTGAAAATGTATGTTCCACGCTCGTTCTCCTCGATAGGCATATACTGGCCTGGTCTCGACTCTTCCACCACTGCATACTTCCAGCGACATGGATGAGTGCATGCTCCCTTGTTCGCATCACGACCAGCCATAAAACTGCTCAAGAGACATCTGCCCGAATATGAAATGCACATTGCGCCATGCACAAATGTCTCAATTTCCATATCTTCAGGAATGTTATCGCGAATCTCTTTTATCTCGTTCAGGCTAAGTTCCCTAGCTGAAACGACACGCTTCGCGCCAAGGTTGTGCCAGAAATTGTAAGTTCCATAGTTCGTATTGTTCGCTTGAGTCGAAACGTGGATACACATATCTGGCATTTGCTCGCGAACAATGGTAAAGATAGCTGGATCTGCAATAATCAGAGCATCAGGTTTCACATCTTTTAAATCTTCTAGATACTCCTTAACGGGCTCGAGGTCTGCATTGTGCGCAAGAATATTAACCGTGACATAAACTTTTACATCATGGTCGTGAGCGTACTCTACACCCTCTTTCATCTCTTCAATTGTGAAATTCTTTGCCTTCGCTCTGAGTCCGAAAACTTCACCGCCGATATACACTGCATCCGCACCATAATTCACGGCTGTTTTCAACACTTCTAAACTACTAGCTGGAACCATCAGTTCCGGTTTTCTTGCACTCATAGTTTTACACTTACCGTTATTCCATCTCCCAATGGAACAATGCTCGTCTCCAACTCCTCATCATGTTTTATTGTTTCTAAAAATTCACGCATTCTTTTGTGAATTGTTCTGTCTCTTCTCTCAACGACGAACTTCGACTGAATCAAATCTCCGTCTTGTAAAATATTGTCGCAGACTAACACTGCACCTTTCTTCATCAGCCTCTTTGCCTGCGGCAAATAATTAATATACTGAGCTTTCGCTGCATCCATAAAGATAAAATCATATTTTTCATCTTCAAGAGTCTGCATAACTTCTAGCGCATCGCCTTCCACCAAAGTTATCTGCTCTGACTTCTCAGCCTTTTTGATATTGGCTTCAGCCAAAGGAATGCGCTTATCGTAGTTTTCAATTGTTGTGATATGTGCGTCGCAACACTCACTCATTAAAATAGCTGAGTACCCAATGGCGGTACCCAGCTCTAAAATTTCTTTCGGATTCTTAATCTCAAGCATAACCCTTAGGAAACTCTCCATTTCCTTGCGGATAATAGGTACTGCATTCTCGACAGCCTGTTTTTCGATACCCTCTAAAACCTCGCTGTTTGGCTTCTCCAATGAATGAATGTAAGTGGCGATTCTCTCGTCATCAAACATTAATCTATATCCTCTCCTTTTTGGACTTTCTTGAGTTCCTCAGGTCCTTCTTCTATTGTCTTAAAAATCTCCTCGCCACCTTTCGATGTGTTGAATATGTAAGTGCCAGGCTTGATTTCACTAGTCTTGTAAATCATCGACTGAACCTTAAATACAAGTTTATTGTTGATAACGTTGTATTCCTCTAAAAGGTCTCCCATATCTCCGATGGTGGTTCCTTTGCCGACTGTGATAGTCATATTTGTACCCGGCGCACTCTCAACTCCATCGTTGCTGAACACTTTCAAGCCAAAGTTGAACGCCATAATTGCGCAAATAACAATTACAGCTATCATTACTACATATTTAACTATTCTAAACGAAGCATTTGAAAAGCTTTGTTGCATTTTTGTTGTTCCAGTACTCATATCTCTCCTATTCTACTTCCATTACGATAGGCAAAATCATTGGCTTACGCTTAATCTCTGACCAAATGTAATCACCGAGTGAATCACGGACTGTATCCTTGATGGTGCTCCAATCTACCTTAGGATCTGTGAGAACTTTATCGAGCGCACCCTCAATGACATATTTGGCATCTTCAATCAAGTTTTCTGACTCTCTGACATATACGAAACCTCTAGTCACTATGTCAGGTCCTGCCAATAACTGATTCGAGCCTTTTTCTAATGTAAGCACGACAATAATAATACCATTTTCTGCTAGGTACTGTCTATCTCTGAGAACTATGTTGCCGACATCACCGACACCTAGTCCATCTACTAGAACTGTATCAACTGGAACAGTACCAGCTATCTTTCCTGAATCTTCTGAGAGTTCCAATACATCTCCTGATTGAAGTAGGAATATGTTTTCTGATGGAACTCCTAAGCGCTGGGCTAGTTTACATTGCGCCAGCAAATGTCTGTACTCACCGTGAACAGGAACTGCATACTTTGGTTTGATGAGCGAATACATAAGTTTAATCTCTTCCTCGCACGCGTGACCAGACACGTGAGTATCCTGGAAGATAACCTCTGCACCTTTCTCGTATAGTTCATTGATAACCTTAGTTACGGCCTTCTCATTTCCTGGGATAGGCGATGAACTGAACACTATAGTGTCACCAGGTTTGATGTGAACTCTCTTGTGCGTCGACGCCGCCATTCTAGATAGCGCTGCCATCGACTCACCCTGACTACCAGTTGTAATAAGTACAAGTTGGTCGTCAGTGTAGTTCCCCATCTCCTCTGTCTCGATGAGTGTATTCTCAGGCATCTTGATATAACCGAGGTCTGCTGCAATCTTGATTACATTCGCCATGCTTCGACCTTCGATTACTACTTTTCGTTTAAACTCATACGCTGTATTTATAATCTGCTGCACTCTATCCACATTCGATGCGAATGTCGCAATGATAATTCGACTCTTCGAATGATCCATAAAAATCTGTTTGATAGTATCCGCCACTTTTCGCTCCGAAGGCGTGAAGCCTGGGCGTAGGACATTCGTACTATCACACATAAGTGCAAGCACACCTTTCTTTCCAAGTTCGCTAAAGCGAGTAAGATTGATGGCGTCGCCAAAGAGCGGCGTATAGTCAATCTTAAAATCGCCAGTATGAACAATCACTCCGACTGGTGTGTGTATTGCCAGCGCAGCGGCATCCGCAATACTATGGTTGGTCTTGATAAACTCAACTCTAAACTCACCTAAGTGAATGCTCTGTCCAAATTTAATAACCTTGCGTTTGACCACATCTAAAAGTTCGTGTTCCTCAAGCTTGCTCTCGATGATAGCCATAGTAAGTTTTGTCGCATAAATCGGCACATTGATGTCCTTCAACACATATGGAAGCGCACCAATATGATCCTCGTGACCATGAGTAATCACGAAACCCTTAATCTTATCCTTGTTCTCTTTTAAGAAACTTACGTCTGGTATAACGCAGTCAATTCCCAGCATACCGTTCTCTGGAAATGACATACCACAATCGACAACGATGATATCGTCGTTAAACTGGAACGCAGTAATATTCATTCCAATCTGCTCTAAACCGCCGAGTGGAATAATCTTTACCTTCTCTTTTTTAGCCATTCTTTTCTCCTTTTCAATTATTTCCGTACACTAAAAATAAACCTAGACATTCAAATGCCCAAAGAGAATGACTGTTTAGTACTCTACTTCGACGTCCTCGAGTTGCTCGGAGAACACCTTACCTATGTAAGATACCTCCTGCTCGTCAGAGACCATCTCATAAACAGCTTCTTCGTCTTCGTCATCAGAAACATCTTTTAATATAAAAGCTTCCGCTTCATCATCCTCGTTCGCATCCGCCACGAGAATGTAATTAACACTATTAATTTTAGTCTCGGCAATGATACCAAATTCGATTTCATTACCCTCATCGTCTGTGAAGACAATCATCTCATCCATAGTTTTCCCTCTTTTCTCATACTCTATTTGTTGGCTGCCATATAATCTTCCAAGATCACAACTGCTGCCACTTCATCAACTATATCTTCTTTATTTTTAGTCCCAGTCTGCTCCATTATCTCGTAGGCCTCAACTGTCGTAAGTCTCTCATCCTGGAACTCGATATCTAATTCACAACGTTTCTTTAGTTTTTCTGCAAATTCCTTAGTCAGTTCTGCTCTTTCACCCTCTGTTCCATCCATATTGAGGGGCATACCCATAACAATCTTTCCTACTTCATACTCCCCAATTATCTCTTCGATGCGTGCGATAGTTTTTCTCAGTTTATTGGGGCGGTCGCGTCTAATCACTTCTAGTCCTTGTGCTGTGAGCCCCAAAGGGTCTGTGATGGCTACGCCAACTGTTTTTGAACCAAAATCTAAACCTAAAATCCTCATATCTTTCCTATATCACGCTCGAAAAAAGCCTTTTCTCAGGAAAAAGGCTTTTTAGATTATTTTAATTTGTTGTCAATATAATATTTTACTGTTTCCTCAATAAGCTCGTCACGCTCAACCTTCATTATAAGGCTACGTGCATTCTTATGGCTAGTGATGTACGTTGGGTCACCAGACATAATGTATCCGACGATCTGATTAACAGGATTATAGCCTTTTTCGTTCAATGCGTCGAAAACCTGTTTCAAAATATCAGCTGCGCCGTATTTCTGATCCTGTGGAACATTAAAATATTGAGTATTTCCTAAATCATTGTTCATAATCCGTTCCTCTTTCGTCATTTAGACTTCCATACAACTAATTTTATTATAAATGTCACAATGTAGCAAGTATAATTTGATTTTTCGCGATTTTTTCAAGATTTACATCTTTTATGCCTCCGGCAATGATTTCATCGCTCTTTACAGCCACTTGGATGTAATCTTTCGTGTGTCCAACCCAGTATTTCTCGCCATCTATCTCTACTTCTTCCTCGAATAGAACCGCTTTTTGCTTTCCTAGCTGGTTTTTTAGGTATTCTTCCCTCATGGCTTCGCCAACTTGAATCAAATCGTCACTTCGCCTTGATTTGACCTGCTCATCTACCTGTTCTGGCATATTTGCTGCGACAGTACCGTTTCTCCTGGAATATTTGAAGACATGAAGCATAGCAAAGCCCACTTTCCGGGCAAAATCTCTACATTCTTTGTAGTCTTCTTCCGTCTCTCCTGGAAAACCTACTATTATATCGGTTGTAAATACCACATCTGGGAAGTATTTCCTCAGAATCTCACATTTCGCATAGTAATCATTCGCTGTATAATGCCTATTCATAGACTTGAGAATCTTATCACATCCACTCTGAAGTGAAAGATGGAAATGTGGACAAATTTTCTCGCACATTGCTAATCTCTCGGCAAAAGCCTCGTCAACTATAACTGGATCAAGCGAACTTATTCTAATGCGCTCGATTCCATCTACTTCATTGAGCATCTCACATACATCTATAAGTTTCTGGCCTGCATCATCATATGCTGAGAGATTTATTCCTGTTAGGACTATCTCTTTGTATCCTATCTCAGCTAGTCTCTCTGCCTCAGCCTTAATCTCTTTCATATATCTGCTTCTGTTTCTTCCCCTTGCATAAGGAATAATGCAGTAAGCACAGAAATTGTTGCAGCCATCCTGAATCTTGATATGGGCCCTTGTATGTTCCACCTTCTCAGTGAGTTCCAATGCCTCATACTCATCTGTCTTATTTATGTCGATTAGACTCTCTGAAACGTGTTTTTCAAAGTAGTCATTTATGATTTCTACTATATTTATTTTTTTATTATTGCCGACGACTATGTCGACGGCAACATCGTCTCTAGCGCCATCTGTATCCGTCTGCGCATAACAACCTGCCGCGATGACGATGGCGTCTGGATTCTTTTTCTTTGCCTTGTGGAGCATCTGGCGAGACTTTCTGTCAGCCATATTCGTCACGGAACATGTATTTACAATATAAATGTCCGCAACGTCCGAAAATGGCACGATAGAAAAGCCGGCTTTCTCCAAAAGCTGGCTCATCGCCTCGGTCTCGTATGAATTTACTTTGCACCCTAGCGTGTGCAATGCCACTTTCTTCATATTGCTCCTCGTTTTCCTTGACAACATCCCTTTAAATGTAATAATATGGCTTTGGAAACCAAAAAGAAAGGAATGATTTCTATGAAAACAGTAAAAATTGATTTAGGATCTATCGACAAAGTTAAATCTTTTGTAAACGATGTCACAAAGTTTGACTGTGACTTTGATTTGGTTTCAGGAAGATATGTAATCGATGCCAAATCTATTATGGGTATTTTCAGCCTAGACCTTTCAAAACCTATCGATCTTACTATCCACAGTGATGATAACATCGATGAGATTATGGAAGTATTAGGTAAATATACTGTATAATTTTCTAAGATTAAACTTACTGCGTTACACAATGTAACGCAGTATTTTTATGCTCTATTTTATTTCGATTAACTCTGCAGTCTCCACTGCTGTCTCAAACATCTCATCTATCTTTTCTTCGAGATTCTTCTCAGAATTCTTTATCTTATTGATGTTTGGCTTTGTGACCGGATGCTTCGCAACAAATATTGTGCAACAATCCTCGAAAGGCTGAATCGATGTCTCGTAAGTTCCGATTTTCAATGCCACATCCACTATCTCTTGCTTATCGAATGCTATAACCGGTCTGAATACTGGCATAGTACACACTTCGTTGGTCGATGCAAGTGATTTCATTGTCTGACTGGCTACCTGTCCGATAGATTCACCTGTTATAAGTGCATCCGCCTCTTCTTGCTTCGCAAAATGCTCTGCAATCTTCATCATATATCTTCTCATAATGATAGTGAGTTCATCGTGTGGACACTTCTCATATATGTACATCTGAATGTCGGTAAAGTTTACGACATATAACTTCATCGGTCCAGAATACTTTGACACTTGCTTCGCAAGGTCAACAACCTTTTGCTTCGCACGCTCTGATGTATAAGGTGGTGCGTGGAAATACACTGCATCTACCTGTACACCTCTCTTCGCCGTCATCCATCCTGCCACTGGACTATCGATACCTCCCGACAAAAGAAGCATTGCCTTTCCGGCAGTTCCAACTGGCATACCGCCAAGTCCTGGAATAATCTTCGAATAAATATTTATCTGCTCTCTAATCTCAACATAGAGCTCAACTTCTGGTTCGTGAACATCTACCTTGAGAGTAGGGAATTTTTCCAATATATCTGCGCCAAGTTCTTGGTTTAGTTCCATAGAGTTTAGCGGATAATTCTTTCTAGCTCTTCTTGCGAAAACCTTGAATGTAAAATCTTTCTTGTCATACGTCTCATCGATAAACTTGCAGACATTTTCTGAAAGGTCTTCATAACCATTGTCTTCGACCTGAAGCATAGGACATATTCCGGCGATACCGAAGACATGCTTTAATGCTTCGATAGCCTCATCCATATCGCACTCACCCTTTGGCAGTGCGTAAACTCTTCCAGATTCCTTGGTCACAGTAAAATCGCCGTCCACTTTATCCAATGCGGACTGCGCATTTGCCACCAAGGCATCTTCGAACAGATATCTATTTTTTCCTTTCAAACCGATCTCGGCATACTTGATTAATAAAGCGTTATACATATCTTTCCCTTACTAACGTCTGACGAATTTACTCAAAAGCGGAATCAACTCTTCTATGGCCTTGAGAGCCTCGTCCACTTCTTCTTTCGTGTTGTTTCTATTAAAGCTAAATCTAACTGTCGATTTCAACAAGCCTTTGTCCACATTCATGGCCTTAAGCGTTTCACTCACGGCTGGCTTGTTAGAAGAACAAGCGCTACCTGCGGAAATATAAATTTCCTTATCTTCCAAAGCGTGGAGCATTACTTCGCTTCCCACATTTCTAAACGAGACACTCACGATATGTGGCGCACCGTCTGAACCCTTCTGGCTATTTACTGTGATAGTGTGGTTGCCATTTACTAATGTTTCCATCACATCGCCATCCTTATCTAGTCTCTCGCCCATAGCGTTTAGGCTATCAATCATGTAATCTTTTAAATTTACCATCTGGTTTACATAACTATTTAAGCCATCATATGCCTCTTGGGCTGCTTTTGCCAGTCCAGCGATTCCAGGAACGTTCTCTGTACCTGACCTCATGCCAAGTTGCTGTCCGCCACCTAGCAGAATAGGATTAATCTTTGTTCCCTTTCGAATATATATAAAACCTACGCCCTTAGGGCCGTGAATCTTATGACCGCTAACTGTTAAGAGGTCTATATTGCACTTCTTAGGTCTAATCTCATATTTACCGTACGATTGAATCGCATCTACATGATAAACAACTGATGGATTAATGGATTTCGCAATCTTTCCAATCTCTTCGATAGGCATCACTGCACCCACCTCATTGTTCACATGCATAATTGAGACGAGAATCGTATCCTCGTCCATCTTTCTCTCGAACGTCTCTTTTGAGACAACTCCGTTTTCATCCACTGGAAGATACACAACTTCGAATCCCTGCTCCTCCAAGTACTTCATTGGCGAAGCCACAGATGGATGCTCAACCTGAGTTGTAATGATTTTTTTGCCGGAGCGCTTGTTCGCCATGGCTGCGCCAATGATAGCCATATTGTTCGCCTCCGTGCCACCGGATGTGAAATAAATCTCCTTAGGCTCCACCTTGAGAGTTTCCGCAATCACTTCCTGTGCGTTCTTTATATATTTTTCTGCATTCACACCTACGATGTGAAGCGATGATGGGTTTCCAAAATCCTCATCCATCACCTTCTGCATCACTTCTCTGACAGACTCACTGGTCTTCGTCGTAGCTGCGTTGTCAAAATAAATACTCATTCTATACCTCATTTAAATACATGAGAACAGCCATCACAGTCATTCCAGCTGTCTCAGTTCTAAGAATTCGTTTTCCAAGAGTTATGGATTTCGCGCCGATGTCAATGGCCTTCTTTACCTCTTCTTCTGAGAAGCCACCTTCAGGGCCGATAAATATCGCGATGTTCATCCCCTGCTCAATCTGTTCGAAGAGTTTACGAGTGTGATCCATATCATCTGCCAGCTCATATGGCATATAAATCACATCCATATGCTTCGCTTGTGCTAGCGCATCGTCAAACTTCACGACGCTTCTAATCTGAGGAACGATTCCTCGCTTCGACTGCTTCGCTGCACTCTCCGCTATGGCATTCCATCTCTTCACTTTCTTTTCAGACTTCTTCGAATCCAGTTTTACCACGCATCTAGATGTCTCAACTGGCACGATTTCATTCACGCCTAATTCCACCATTTTCTGAATGATGGTTTCCATCTTGTCTGCCTTCGGCAATGCCTGGAAAAGCGTAACATTGATAGGAAGTTCTCTGCCTTCTCTATTCATATCAACTATATTTACAACCACATCGTCATCTAATGACTCTATGTCACAAACATACTCATGATCTCCGCCATCACCAACCAAGATAGTCTCGCCTTCTTTCATACGAAGTACATCCTTGATATGGTGAGCGTCATCACCTGTGATAGTAACCTTATTATCTTTTATCTGTTCATTGTTAACAAAAAATTTGTACATACTAATTACTTTTCTTAGCGACTACTGCTCGCCACTCGCCTTGTGACTTAACGTCAACAAGTTCTAGATTCTCATTCTTATCAATGGCATCTACTACTTCTTTTTCTTTCATATCTATTATTCCTGATGAAATAAAAATGCCATCTTTATCTAAGAAGCGGTCAACTATTCCAGCGATAGGAATGATTACGTCCGCCAAAATATTCGCTACTACTATATCATACTTTTCACTCTCAGATCTCTCCATGAGAGATTTATCTTCCAAAACATTTCCTACTATGAAATTTACATCGCTCTTATCTATGTTGTTTTGAGTGAAATTGTCGCTTGCGACAGGAATTGCATTCTCATCGATATCAATCAAATCTACTCTTCCTGCGTTTAGTTTCTTGGCAGCAATGCCAAGAATACCACTGCCACAGCCTAGATCTAGCACCTTCATTCCTGGTTTCACATAATCGATTAATTCTTTGATGCAAAGCTGCGTCGTATCATGCTGACCTGTTCCGAAAGCTGTCCCCGGATCTATTTCAATCACATGTTTGTTTTTATATTCATCATCCAATTCTTCCCAAGAAGGCTTGATATAAAAATCGCCCACCTCGAAAGCCTTGAAATGCTCTTTCCAATTGTTAATCCAGTCTTCTTCCTCTGTCGTCGACTGCTCTATTGTCGCTTCGCCGACATCAAGGAAATCTCTGGCTTCATTCATACTCTTTTCTATTTTTTCTAGTAAATCTTTTATGTCTACATCATCATCTGTATAGAAAATGACATAAGCAGTACCGTCATCCTCTGGCAAATCAGCCAAGATGTCCACATACTGCTTCTTGCTGTCCTCCTCGGACAACTGAATGTTATCTTCAATTTCAACACTTGTAATGTCAAAAGCGGCCAACAAGCCACAGACATAATCTGTAGCTTGTGTGGTCGTTTTGATTTTAAACTTATTCCATCTCATTATTTTTTCATCAACTCGTCAAATTCTTTCAGCTTCTTTTTCTGCGCTGAGTTCAGTTTCTTTGGAACATCGACTACTAATGTCGTGTACTGGTGACCGCGCTGTTTAGGATTGTGAACGTTGGCCACACCCTTTCCTTTCAATCTAATGCGGGTACCTGTCTGAGTGCCTGCCTTGATAGGGAATTTTACTTCACCGTCAATCGTGTTCACCTGTATGTCTGCGCCAAGAACAGCGTCTGCATACGATATCCTAACTGATGTGTAGATGTCCATACCTTCACGGCCAAACTCATTACTTGGTTTAACTCGAACATTTACTAATAAATCTCCTCGAGGTCCACCGTTAATACCCGGTTCGCCCATACCTGATACCCTGACACTATTCATGTCATCGATACCTGCTGGTATGTCAACTTCCACATTCTTCTTAACTTGCTTATAGCCATTGCCGCTGCAATCAGGACATTTTTCCTTAATGACTTTTCCTGAACCGTTACAGTCTGGACATTGAACCACTCTCTGAACTACGCCAAACAATGACTGCTGAGTAGTGGTGTACTGTCCTGTTCCGTTACACTTCGAACAAGTCTCTGGGGATGTACCTGCCTTGGCTCCTGAGCCATGACATGAACTACACTCTTCTTTGTAGTCAATGGTAATAGTTTTCTTACATCCGAAAACTGCTTCCTCAAATGTGAGTTGAATCAGAGTGCTTAAGTTGGCTCCTCGCATAGGTCCATTGCTCTGGCGTCTGCTACGACGACCGCCACCAAAGAAGTCTCCAAAGATATCTCCGAATCCACCTTCACCGAAAATATCACCGAAGTCAAACTGCGTAAAGTCGAAGTCTGGAGCACCATTGCCTGAGAAGGCAGAATGACCAAACTGATCATACTGTTTACGCTTCTCAGGATCACTCAGTACGCCATAGGCTTCCGAAGCTTCCTTGAACTTCTCAGCCGCTTCCTCACTAGGATTCACGTCTGGATGGTACTTCTTCGCAACATTTCTGTATGCTTTTTTTATCGTGGCATCATCGGCGTTTTTATCTACGCCTAGAACCTCATAATAATCTCTTTTATCTGCCATCTTTTATACTTCCGTAAAATCTGCGTCCTCTACGCCATCTTCTGTTGCGTCAGCATTCGCTGCATCGCCCTGTGCCTGCTGCTGTGCCTGAGCCTCAGCTGCTGCCTGCTCATACATCTTTGTGAATACTGGCTGACTAGCAGTCATAAGTTTCTCTTTGGCATCATTGATTTCCTTAACGAGATCCTCTGAAATCTCTTCGCCTTCTTTGCACTTCTCAAGAACTGCCTTCAACGCGTCAACCTCAGTCTGAACTGTGTTCTTCTCGTCCTCAGTAATCTTGTCGCCTGCCTCTTTCAAAGCCTGCTCTGTGCTAGATACGATAGCCTCTGCCTCGTTCTTAGCATCAACGCCTGCTCTACGCTTCTTATCCTGCTCTTCAAACTCAGCCGCTTCTTTTACAGCCTTGTCGATATCTTCTTCTGACATGTTAGAACCAGCTGTGATAGTGATGTGCTGCTCCTTACCTGTACCCTTATCCTGAGCTGTTACGTTTACGATACCGTTTGCATCGATATCAAATGTAACCTCGATCTGAGGGATTCCTCTAGGTGCTGGCGCAATACCATCTAATCTAAACTGACCTAATGTCTTGTTATCTTTTGCAAATTCACGCTCACCTTGTACTACGTGAATATCAACTGCTGACTGATTGTCTTCTGCTGTTGAGAAAATTTGACTCTTCTTTGTAGGAATAGTTGTATTTCTCTCGATAAGCTTAGTAGCTACACCACCCATAGTTTCAATTGAAAGTGAAAGTGGAGTTACATCCAATAGAAGGATGTCGCCTGCGCCCTCATCACCAGCAAGTTTACCACCCTGGATTGATGCGCCGATAGCTACACACTCGTCAGGATTCATCTTCTTTGATGGCTCCTTACCTGTGAGCTGCTTAACCTTATCCTGTACAGCTGGGATACGTGTTGAACCACCAACCAAGAGAACCATTCCAAGGTCTGATGCGCTGATTCCTGCATCGCTTAAAGCATTCTCAACTGGCTTAACTGTTCTCTCAACAAGGTCTCTTGTGAGTTCGTCGAACTTAGCCTTTGTGATAGTCATATTCAAGTGCTGTGGGCCCTGCTCATTTGCAGTGATGTATGGAAGATTAATCTCAACCTGTGAAGCCTGAGAAAGTTTCTTCTTAGCATCTTCAGCCTCTGCCTTAACACGCTCCATTGCCATGGCATCATTGTTAAGATCGATGCCTGTCTTATTCTTAAAGTCTTCTACCATGTAGTCCATAATCTTCTTGTCAAAGTCGTCACCACCGAGTTTGTTATCGCCCGATGTTGCGAGAACCTCGATGACGCCTTCGCCAATGTCGATGATAGATACGTCAAATGTACCACCGCCTAAGTCATAAACCATAATCTTCTGCTCACCTTCATTGTCGAGGCCGTAGGCCAAGGCAGCTGCTGTAGGCTCGTTGATAATTCTCTTAACATCCAAACCTGCAATCTTGCCGGCATCCTTTGTAGCCTGACGCTGAGCATCGTTGAAGTACGCTGGGACTGTGATAACAGCCTCTGTAACCTTCTCGCCGAGATAACTCTCAGCATCTGCCTTCAACTTCTGAAGAATCATCGCTGAAATAGCTTGAGGCGTGTACTCATTTCCTTCGATAGTTACCTTGTAGTCTGTACCCATGTGACGCTTAATAGATGAAACTGTACCGTCTGCGTTTGTAACCGCCTGACGCTTTGCGTTGTCACCTACCAGTCTCTCGCCGTCCTTCTTGAAAGCAACGACTGATGGTGTAGTTCTTGAACCTTCAGCGTTTGTGATAACTGTTGGCTCGCCACCTTCCATTACTGCTACACATGAATTTGTTGTTCCTAAATCAATACCTATTATTTTTCCCATTTCTATTACCTCCTTAATTTGCCACCTTTACCATGCTGTGTCTGATAACGGTGTCATTGTACTTATATCCTTTCTGAAATTCTTCGACAATAATGTTTTCTTCATATTCATCATTGTCCTCATGCATTACTGCATTGTGAAGCTCTGGATTAAATTGCTGACCTTCGGCTTCGATAACTTCTACGCCCATCTCGGAGAGCGTATCCGTTAATTTTTTATAGATAAGATTCATTCCCTCTCCAGCGGGTGAATCTTTATCGTCTCCTAATGCCTCGATGCCTCTCTCGAAGTCATCTACGATAGGTAGTAGTTTTTCGATAACACCTATCTTTCCCATCTCGTACATCTCCGACTTTTCTTTTTCATTCCTTGAACGATAATTCTGGAATTCTGCGAACAGTCGTTGATACTTATCGGTCATTTCCGCCAAGTCCTCTTTGAGCTTTTCTTTCTTGGACTGCTTCTTAGGCTTCTTTTCCTTATCCCCTGGCGGCGCCTCTGTTTTTTCTTCTTTCGGAGACTCAGTTTCTTTTTCTTTGGTCTCTTCTTCTTGAGTTTTTTCTTCAATCTCTTCCTCTTGAGATTTCTCTTTCTTTAAATCTTCCATTTCGTCTCCTTTCTCTATTTCTTATCAAATGATTTGCTTATTTGTTTTTTCACATCTCTTAAAGTCTCAACTACCTTGTCGTAATCCATTCGTTTAGGACCGATGATTCCTATAGTACCTTTAAAGCCATCTTCAAGTTCGTAAGTGGCTGTAACCACACTACAATCTTTCATCGCCTGAACTGGTGTCTCGTTTCCTATATAAACTTGAATACCTGTCTCTTCATCGCCATCCTTAACTAACTCAGTCAGTTGTGACTTTTCTTCAAGCGTAGTCAATAGCTGCTGTGCTCTGTCCTTATCACTGAGCTCTGGATATTTGAAAATATTTGTAGCACCCGATGTGTAAATCTTCATCTGCTCATCTGTGCTAATGGCTTCAGTGATGGCTTTTAGAATCTCATTTACTAGCGACTCCATCGAACCAGCTTGCGAAGTAAGTGCAGATATGACTCCTAAGTTAATCTCTTCCAATGCCAAGCCTGCGAGCGCTGTGTTGATAGCTACATTCAATCTCACTATCATCTCCTGATTCACTTGTTCCTCAATTTCAAGAATCTTGTTAACAACGTGATTCTTGTCAGAGACAACTGTGCACAAAAGTTGATTATCTTCTAGGAGTGAGAGCTGAACAAACTTAATTTTGTTACCCAGAGTCTTCGGCGTGGTAACCATCGTAGTGTACTCTGTGTTATTGGCCAACACGTTGGCCATATTCTGAAGCATGTTCTCAACTTGATCCATCTTTTCGATAATCAAATCTTCGCGCTCTGTGACTTTCTGCTCTCGCTGGTCAATCTCTTCTAGCTTGTCCTTCAACATATGGTCCACGTAGAATCTGTATCCTGTATCTGTAGGAATTCTTCCCGCAGATGTGTGAGGCTGAACAATGTATCCCGCCTCCTCAAGATCAGACATCTCGTTTCTGATAGTCGCTGAACTTAAATTGAGATCTGTGTATTTGGAAATGGTCCTGGAACCTACAGGTTCGCCAGTTTCCAGGTAATTCCTAATAACTGCGTTTAAGATTTTCTCTTGTCTCTCGCTAAGTTCCATGGGCCCTCCTCTCTGCTTTTTACAAATTATTAGCACTCATCCGAAGTGAGTGCTAACTGTCCATCTGTATCTATTATACGCAGAAAGTGTGTCATGTCAACACATTATTTGTTAAAGATTTATGAACTTATTATGGCCTTTTTTTAGTCGAAAAAAAAACGGGATTTTTCGCAACAAAAAAGGCGAGAATCAATCTCGCCTTTTTTGCTAAAAACTTGTTATCGTTTTTTGATTTTTACTTTCTTTGGTTTAGACCATGGACCGTATGTTGTTATGCCTTTTCTAACAACAAATGCTCTAACTCTTACGTAAAGTTTCTTTTTGCGTTTTAGTTTTTTAGATTTAATAGTAAATTTAAGTTTCTTTACTCTCTTCTTTACTAGAGATTTCTTTCCATTTTTCTTCTTTGAAATTACTACATAATATCCAGTTGCACCCTTAACCTTGTTGATCTTGATTCTAACCTTCTTTGCACTTCTCTTCTTAACTGCCTTCTTAACTTTAACTCTTGCAAGTTTTATGTTTGCCTTTTTAGTTGTCGTTGTAGTAACGACATTTTCAGGCTGCGCAGTGGTAGTTTCATCTAACAACGTTGTCTGCTGCGAAGCAGTTGTAGGAACTGCTGTTGGATAAGTCTCCGTTGGTCTTATTGTTATTATTTTTGTTGTCGTTGGTGTTACCGTTGTGGTTGTTGGCGTCACCGTTGTCGTTGTAGGTTTAACTGTTGTTGTAGTAGGTCTTACCGTTGTAGTTGTTGGCCTTACTGTTGTAGTTGTTGGTCTAACTGTTGTTGTAGTAGGTCTTACCGTTGTAGTTGTTGGCCTTACTGTTGTAGTTGTTGGCCTTACTGTTGTAGTTGTTGGCCTTACTGTTGTAGTTGTTGGTCTTACTGTTGTAGTTGTAGGTCTAACTGTTGTAGTTGTTGGTCTAACTGTTGTTGTTGTAGGTCTAACTGTTGTCGTTGTAGGCCTTACTGTTGTAGTTGTTGGTCTTACCGTTGTTGTAGTAGGCCTTACTGTTGTAGTTGTTACTGGCACTGTAGGTTGAACTGTTGTTGTTTCCTGTTCAGGATAAACTACTGTACCACTTGCATCTTTGATTGTTGGCTGGAAAAATTCAATAGGATTTGATGGATTAACCCAGCCCATTCCTACTACTATCATAGGAACTCCATCTGTTACTTCTACTTGACCAGTCAATGTTTGATTTCCACCAGTCAAAGTAGTTCTATTATTATCTCCATCTGTTCCATTCGAAGAACAAACAGTACCATCTGCATTCTTTGCTTTAATTGGCCACTCATATGTATACACTGCATTTGGATTGAGATTAGGCAATTCGAGTTTAACCTGAGTAAGCCATGCATTGTTATAATTGTCATCTGTCTTGTTGACAATGATATGCGATGGATTGTTCGCATCTACTCCAGCTTTAGCCGTGTTTATGCCAGCCCAAGTTCCCGTATACACTTTATAAATGCCAAATGTTCCCCAACTTTCTGATGGCACATCTATATTTGCTACTATATTTCCACTCTGTTGTGTAGTTGTTGGTCTTACTGTTGTAGTCGTAGGTTTTGGTGTAGTCGTTGGTTTGACTGTAGTCGTCGTAGGTTTTGGTGTCGTCGTTGTAGTTGGTTTTACTGTAGTAGTCGGTCTTACCGTTGTAGTCTCACCTTGTTTCCAAACAGTAAGATCTTTAATCGAAATTGTTTTTCCTTTCGCAATAGCCGCCAAATCAAAAACTATTTGACCTGAAGTACTACTACCCGTAGTAAATGTTCCTGTATATGTCTTAGAACCCGAAGTCAAAGCTTCATTCACTAACACCTTATCAATTCCAGAATTTTCAGACTTTACTAAAAGATTATTGCCTCCGGCATCCGTATCCACAGTAAAACTATAATTATATGTGGTGTTGGCAGCCAATGATAGATTAGGCTTAATCTGGGCTCCCCAATCGTCCGTTGCCTGCTTGATTATATAAACCGACATATCGCTCGTGTTAGTTCCGTCCTTGTAAGCGGCTTTACACTGTCCCCAGTTATCATCACCAAAGTAATATTGCCAGCCGCCAATGTCATAGAACTGACCTCGCTGTGCTTCCGTGTATCCACTAGGATATGCTGAAGTGGTTTCTACTTCTCCGCCACCCCACGAATAAGCTCTTACATAATCAACTATCATAGTTGCACTTTGGAAGTTTGCATCTGGAGCCGTATAGTTCGTATAACCAGTGCCTGTACTTCCTAATGCAAGGTTAAGTAGGAAAAAAGCATCCTTTGTAAAGTAATCATGAGAACTATATCCTGTTCCAATAGAAGCAACAAGGAATACTTCGTCATCCATATACCATTTAATATAGCTGTCATCCCAAGTTACACCATATGTATGCCAGCCGTTAATTCCATTATTAGTGCTATCCGAATAATACTTATAATCTCCAGTACTGAAACTACCCCAAGATGAATGAGAATCCCAAGCAGTTCCCCAGTGAAGCGTGCCTTCTACATAATTATTGCTATTTGCATGCTCCATAATGTCGAGCTCGCCACATCTAGGCCAACCCACTGAATCATAGTCATTACCCATCATCCAAAATGCTGGCCAAACACCGTTTTGGTTTCCGCCATCCACTTTGATTCTGGCTTCCATCTTTCCGTACTTAAAAACCTTTTTATTCTTTGTGATGAGACGTCCTGATGTATAATTTGAGCCATTATAGTTTTCTTTTTTGGCTTTGATATTCAGGAATCCACCTTGCACATAGACGTTATCGCTTCGATTCGTGTAATACTGAAGCTCGTTATTACCCCAGCCGCCTGCACCTTGCTCGCAAGTCCAAACGCTTGTGTCTAACGAGTTACCAGTAAACTCATCGCTCCACTGCAATTGCCATCCACTAGCAGTAGGATCAGCCACGTTCGCTGATGTCTTTTTGATATTGGATGGAATAAGCGAGATTCCACTCACTACAAGGGCAATTACTGTTGAATAAACTGTTACTTTCTTGAACATATTGCAGTTCTCCTTTATTCTTATTTGCCGTTCTTCACATATCCGCTCATTATTTAATATAGGATAATTTTATCACGAAATATTGAGAAAAATCTATAAAAAAGCAACCTTCATCAAGATATACTTGTTTTTTATTCAGATTCATATGTATTGAAAGTTCAATATAATAATAAAAACTATAAAAAAGAATTAGATAAAATTGATAAAAACTTCGATTTTATTAAAGAAAATATTCTCATGGAGGGTGTTGATGATGAAAAGATAATTATAAAACCATACTTTTCCTCAAAGGATAATACTTATTTTAGATATGTTCAACTTGATCCAGATGATTATTGGGAAATGCCTCACGAGATAATGCTTATTGGCAACAATGATAAAACAAGTACTATTTATTATATTTTCTTTTATGATCAAGACTTGGACTTTTATGAATCCAATGAAGATTTGTTAAATAATTGGATATGTTTTGACAAATAAAAAAAAACCCTATTTCAAGTTCAAGAAATGTACTTACATCGCAGGAGGATCTTTTACGATTAAAGTTAAATAATCTTTCAATACAAAAAGAGGCTTTGGGGTTAACCTCAAAGCCTCTTTGATTAACTATTTAACTATTTCGTTTCACTAATCGTTTTTATTAGCCAAATCATTTGTATCTACCGTCTTCCTAAAAACGAATAATCTATCATACAAGTATTCTGTCGTAAGATTAATAGCCATTGTCACACCTGTCACCAAATTACCATTCCATCCCACCGTCTGTTCCAAATAATTTCCTCCAATAGTTGTAAGCGGTGTAAATATAGCATAAAAGATTGCAACTTTAATCATAGCGATAGGAACATTGTTCGCCGACTTAAAAGTATATCGTCTGTTAAATGTAAAGTTCCAAAGCACCGACAAAACAAGCGCCGTCAAGTAACTTGGCCACCATGGAATCCTAATCAAATCATACATCAATGCAAAAACAGATATTTCAATTATTCCAGCTGATATTGAAAATAATACAAATTTAATTGTTCTAATTAATTCTTCTTTTTTCTTCATTTTATAATATACCGTCTACCTTTCTCATCATACACTATTTAACATTTCTTTAAAACTAATTAATCACAACAAAAACTTAGCCAACACAATATTACTAATATCTATTCCTTTGTCACTCAATCTAATTCTATCTTTTTCGCAAATCAAATTGCCCGTTTGCTCTTCTTTCCTAACAACGTCCCCATATACTTCATCTATGCTTTTTCCAAAGCAATTCTCAAAATCGGTTTTACTTATTCCATCTATCATTCGAAGTCCCAGGAACATAAACTCTTCCATCTGTTCCTGTATGCTTAGTTTCTGAACATTTTCTCTTATCGAACTTACATCTGAAAACTCATCCATCACAGCAATATACTTATTCAACTCACTGATATTGTTATACCTTTCGTTCTTAACTAATGATGCTGCTCCGATTCCAAACCCCATATAGTCTACTCTCTTCCAGTAACCGATATTGTGTCTGCACTCGAAGCCTTCCTTCGCATAATTTGAAATCTCATATCTGTGATAACCAGACTTTTCCAATACGTCTTTGGTCGCATAATACATCTCACGCTCTGTATCCTCATCAGGAAGATCAACTTCACCATTAGATACTCTCGCCTCAAGTGGCGTCTCATCCTCCACTATCAAACTGTACGCTGAAATATGTTCTGGGTTTAAAGCTGCAACCTTCTTTAAGCTTTCCACATACGTTTCTTTTGTTTGCCCAGGCAAAGCACTCATAAGATCCACATTGATATTGTTAAAGCCACACTCGCGAGCAATATTATAAGACTCCAAAAACTCGTCATATGTATGAATGCGTCCGATACTTTTCAATTCGTCGTCATTAGCGCTCTGAAGACCAAGGCTAATTCGATTGATGCCTGCGGCAAATAATGTTTTTAGCTTAGACTCATCAACGGTTCCAGGATTACACTCGATTGTTATCTCTGCATCATCAGAAATATTGGCGCAATTCTTAAGCGTTTCAAGAACGCTAGTAATCTGCTTTCCCTCTAATATGGAAGGAGTACCTCCACCGATAAATATCGTATCGACTAGATACTCTTTTATTTCATCTCTCGCACATTCTATCTCATACTTTAATGCCTCTACGTATCGGTTCACCGTCTCATCATCGCAAGGAGCCGATAAAAAATCACAGTAGTCACATTTCTTAGCACAAAATGGAATGTGGATATATATTTCTAATTTATTCATCGTCTAATTTCAGAACTGACATAAACGCCGACTGTGGTATATCCACATTTCCAACTTGGCGCATACGCTTCTTACCTTCCTTCTGCTTTTCGAGAAGTTTTTTCTTTCTTGAAATATCTCCACCATAACACTTTGCAAGCACGTCCTTACGAACAGCTTTCACAGTCTCACGAGCGATAATCTTTGATCCGATGGCAGCCTGGATAGGCACTTCAAACTGCTGGCGTGGAATCTCTTTCTTTAACTTCTCACACATTTTCTTTCCACGTTCATACGCAGAAACCTCTGGCACGATAAATGAAAGTGCATCCACTTCCTCTTTATTTATTAGGATATCGAGTTTCACAAGATCTGCTCTCTCGTAATCCTTCATCTCATAATCAAATGACGCATAGCCTCTAGAACGCGACTTAAGCGCATCAAAGAAATCATAAATAATCTCATTAAGTGGCATATCATATTTCAAGAGTGCTCTCGTACCCTCAACATATTCCATACTCACATAACTACCTCGTCTCTGCTGACATAGTTCCATGATAGGTCCTATAAATTCTGAAGTCACCATTATCTCTGCATTCACTATAGGCTCTTCCATATACTCTATCTCACTAGGGTCTGGCAAGTTAGTTGGGTTTGTGAGTTCTATTACTTCACCACTTGACTTGTGTACTTTATATATAACAGATGGAGCCGTCGTGACGAGGTCAAGGTCGTACTCTCTCTCCAAACGTTCTTGTACTATCTCCAAATGCAGTAGTCCCAAGAATCCACATCTAAATCCAAAGCCCAAAGCCACGGATGTCTCTGGTTCATAATGAAGAGACGCATCGTTTAGTTGCAATTTTTCGAGCGCATCTCTTAAGTCCGGATACTTCGCACCGTCCGCTGGATAAATACCGCAGTAAACCATCGAGTGAACTTCCTTATAACCAGGGAGTGGCTCACTTGCAGGTCTGTCGGCATCTGTCACTGTGTCACCAACTTGTGTGTCAGCCACATTTTTTATGCTCGCTGTGATGTATCCAACCATTCCGGCCAACAATTCATCACACTGTATAAACTGTCCCGCTCCAAAGTAACCTACTTCGACTACATTGGCGGTAGCGCCAGTAGCCATCATCTTTATATTCATTCCAGGCTTAACTGTTCCTTCCTTTATACGGCAGAAAACAATTACACCTTTGTATGCGTCATATAAACTGTCGAAAATCAGAGCCTGAAGGGGTGCATCAGCATTGCCCGTAGGGGCAGGAATCTTTTCGACAATAGCCTCGAGAACATCCTCACAGTTTAATCCAGTTTTCGCTGAAATAAGTGGCGCGTCCGATGCATCGAGACCGATAACATCCTCTATCTCCGCCTTCACTCGCTCTGGGTCTGCGGAGTCTAAATCTATCTTATTTATGACAGGGAAAACTTCCAGGTCGTGGTCAAGTGCTAGATATACGTTCGCGAGGGTCTGCGCCTCCACTCCTTGTGCAGCATCTACCACAAGCACTGCTCCATCACACGCAGCAAGACTACGCGAGACCTCATAGTTGAAATCAACGTGACCTGGAGTGTCAATCAAGTTGAATATATACTCTTCGCCGTCCTTTGCCTTGTAAACAGTTCGAACAGCCTGCGACTTGATTGTAATTCCACGTTCACGCTCGAGGTCCATATTGTCGAGAACTTGCGCTTGCATTTCGCGGTCAGTCAAAAGACCGGTCATCTCGATGATGCGGTCTGCGAGTGTCGACTTACCATGGTCGATATGTGCAATTATGCAAAAATTCCTAACTTTACTCTGATCCATTATAGTTTTCCTATCTTTATTTCCTTGCATATTTTAGCATAAATAAAGGGAAAGGTCGAATAACCTTTCCCAATAAATTACTCTCTTATGTGCTCGCATCCTTGCGCAATAATCGTTCTGACATGATCGTCATCGAGCGAATAGTAAATCATCTTTCCCTCTCTTCTAGTCTTCACTAACTTGTTCTGTTTTAAGATTCGAAGTTGATGTGAAATCGCCGACTGAGTCATTCCCAGTTTGTCCGCAATATCTTGCACGCAAACTTCGCCATCAAATAACGAATATAATATTTTAATTCTAGTCGAATCACCGAACACCTTAAATAGCTCGGCTATATCATACATTTCTGTCTCGCTAGGAATTACTCTTTTCATCTTATTCACCATCCCTTACTATAATCGCTCTAATAGCGTTTGCTACCGCAATAATCATAACGCCAACATCAGCAAAAATCGCAAGCCACATATTTGCAAGTCCGACTGTTCCCAGTATTAAGCATAACACCTTTACTCCGATTGCAAAATATATATTTTCTTTAACGATTCTAAGCGTTCTCTTCGCTATTCTTATTGCCTTCGGCAATTTTCTTGGATCATCATCCATGAGAACAACATCTGCCGCCTCGATAGCTGCATCTGAGCCTAACGCACCCATCGCAACTCCTACATCTGCTCTGGCAAGTGTAGGCGCATCGTTAACGCCATCTCCGACAAAAACCACGTTCTCATTTGGTTTCTTCTTATCTATAATTTCTTCAAGTTTAATAACCTTCTCATCTGGCAAGAGTTCACTATAAACTCTATCAACACCAATCTTCTCCGCCACTTCCTCTGCGTTCGCCTTTTTGTCACCAGAAAGAATCACTGTATCTTTTATGCCAAGTTTTTTCAGTAACTTAATCGCCTTTTCAGTTGTAGGCTTAATTTCATCCTTTATCAAAATATGTCCGCCATACTCACCGTCGATTGCAACGTGCACAACAGTTCCCACATGACTACATGGAATATAATCAATATCTTCCTCGCGCATAAGTGTCTCATTGCCTACTGCAATCTTTCTGCCATCCACAGTAGCCTTCACACCCTTGCCAGGAAACTCTTCTACATCTTTCACACGATAATGCTCACCGTGTCGAGGACACTCCGCCTTTAAGCTCGCGCTAATCGGATGACTAGAATGTGCCTCCGCCAATGCCGCGTACTCAAGGAGCATTGCGTCAGCAAACTTTGAATGGTGAATGCCGTTCACTTTGAAAACTCCGTGAGTGAGCGTTCCCGTCTTATCGAAAACGATATGCTTCGCATTTGCGAGCGTCTCCATATAGTTGGAACCTTTAATCAAAATACCCTCATGGCTGGCTCCGCCAATGCCCGCAAAGAAACCTAGCGGAATACTCATAACAAGCGCACATGGACAACTGATTACGAGACAGATAAGTGCTCGATAAATCCATGTCATCCAATCTGGATCTAAATGCATAAACGCCATTCTAACCAGCGGTGGACCCACAGCAATAACAACCGCCAGCGCACAAACGATAGGTGTATACACCTTCGCAAACTTTGAGATGAATCTCTCAGATTTGGCTTTCTTATCGCTCGATGTCTGAGCCATCTCAATAATTCTAGAAACCGTCGACTCGCTAAACTCTTTAGTCGTCTCAATCTCTAGAAGACCTGTCACATTGATGCTTCCACTTATAACATCGTCGCCCTCTTTGCAACTGTATGGCTCACTCTCTCCAGTAAGCGCTGTAGTATCAATAGACGACTGTCCTTTTGTGATAAAACCATCTATAGGAATCTTCTCTCCTGGTTTAACCACGATGGTCGTTCCGACCAATACCTCTTCCGGATTTACTTGTTCCAGTTTTCCATCTTTATATACATTTGCATAGTCTGGTCTGATGTCCATCAACTTCGCAATATTTTCTTTGCTCTTGTCGACAGCATAATCCTCGAACAGTTCTCCCAATTGATAGAAAATCATTACACAAACTGCTTCCGGATACTCTCCTACCAGGAATGCTCCTATCGTCGCAATAACCATCAAGAACTTTTCGCCCAAAAACTTGAGATTAAAGAGTCCTTTAATAGCTCCAACAATTACATCCCAGCCCACTAATAAATATGGAACGAGATATAAGAATCTCATATATTGCTCTGGGATAGTTTTATATACATCCGGATAAACCTTAGGCAACACTATAAGCGCGATAACCATGAGGCCTGAAATAATAATTCTAGTTAATGTCAGTCTTTGTCCTCTTGTCATAATTCCTCCTTTATTGAATATATGAACACTTATTCATATATTCAATAAAATTATAGCACTATTGGCCGTTAAGTCAATAGTGCTATTAAATCTTATATTGCTGCGAGCGCTTGCTCTAAATCTGCTATCAAGTCTTCCTTATCCTCGATACCACATGATAGTCTTACAAGTCCTGGCGAGATACCAGCTGCCTCCAACTGCTCATCTGTGAGCTGACGATGTGTCGCTGTAGCCGGGTTCAAGCAACAAGATCTTGCATCTGCCACATGAGTTTCGATAGCAATAACATTGAGAGTCTTCATAAACTTCAATGCCTCTTCTCTTCCACCCTCAATTTCAAATGAAACTACACCACATCCTCCATTTGGAAGATACTTCTGTGCGAGTTCATAATATTTATCTCCAGGAAGTCCTGAATAGTTAACCTTCTTAACCTTTGGATGGTTCTGCAAGAATTCCGCACATGCCTGACCGTTCTCGACATGTCGTGGCATTCTAAGATGAAGCGACTCAAGTCCCAGATTAATATAGAAAGCATGTTGTGGAGACTGAATGCATCCGAAGTCTCTCATAAGTTGTGCTGTCGCCTTTGTGATGAATGCGCCTTCCTGTCCGAACTGCTCCACATAAGTGATTCCGTGATATGAATCGTCTGGTGTAGTGAGTCCAGGGAATTTGTCAGCATTTGCCTTCCAATCAAACTTTCCAGAATCTACGATGGCTCCGCCAACAGTCACTCCATGGCCATCCATATATTTAGTAGTGGCGTGTGTGACTATGTCTGCACCCCACTCAAATGGTCTGCAGTTGATAGGTGTTGGGAATGTGTTATCCACAATCAATGGAACTCCATGCTTGTGCGCCACCTTCGCAAACAACTCGATATCCAAAACTGCCAACGCTGGGTTTGCAATAGTTTCGCCGAACACTGCACGCGTATTGTCTTGGAATGCTGCGTCTATCTCTTCCTCTGTGGCATCAGGTGAAACAAATGTCACATCGATTCCCATCTTCTTCATTGTGACAGCAATTAAGTTGAACGTTCCACCGTATATTGCCGATGAGGCAACAATATGACTTCCGTTCTCGCATATGTTGAAAAGCGCAAAGAAGTTAGCCGCCTGTCCTGATGATGTAAGCATCGCTGCTGTTCCACCTTCAAGGTCGCAAATCTTTGCTGCTACTGTATCGTTAGTTGGGTTTTGCAATCTAGTATAGAAATAACCCGAAGCCTCTAGGTCAAATAGTTTTCCCATCTCCTCACTAGTGTCATACTTAAAAGTTGTAGACTGGATTATAGGAATCTGTCTAGGCTCTCCATTTCCTGGGTCATAACCACCAAGAATACATTTTGTGTTTATTTTATAATCGCTCATATAAACCTCCTCAATCTTCACCATTTTATCATTTGAGAAGATTTTTTACAATTATGGTGCAGTTTCTTAGTCTCGTTTATAGACTTTTATATTTTGTTGATTTATAATTCTAGGAGGTGTTCTTCTATCGAATACCTTAAGGAGTTTTTATGAATTACGCTGAGATTAAAACATATGATGTAGCCAATGGTCCTGGTATCAGGGTCTCTCTTTTTGTGAGTGGTTGCACTCACAAGTGTAAGGGTTGCTTCAATGAAGAGGCTTGGGACTTCGATTATGGTGAGCCTTTCACTGATGAAGTTCTTCAGAAGTTGATTGACGCAGCGTCTTTCGGCGCTTACAGAGGTTTGACATTTCTTGGCGGTGAGCCACTCGACCCTCAGAACCAGGCAGATGTTTTAAAAACTGCAAAAGCATTCAAGGAAGCATATCCAGATAAAGACATTTGGCTCTTCAGCGGATATACTTACGAATACATAATGAAAGAAATGGTCGGAAAGCTTCCAGAGACAGAGGAAATCCTTTCGCTTTTGGATGTTTTGGTCGACGGACCTTTTATAGAGGAACAAAAAAACCTAATGCTACTCTTCCGTGGTTCAGAGAACCAACGACTCATCAATGTACCTGAAACTTTAAAGTCTGGTAAGATTGTTGAATGGGAAAGAGAAATATAAGGAGGACTTATGGCAGTCAAAATAAATATTAAAAAATTGAAAGATAACGCAACTACTCCTACTTACGGCAGTGACTATGCAGCTGGTGTTGATCTATATGCTTGCCTAGACGAAGCATTAACGATCCAGCCTAATGAGACAGTTTTTGTCGGAACAGGAATTGCGGTTGAGATACCTGAAGGTTACGCTGGATTGATCTACGCAAGAAGCGGACTTTCGTGTAAGAGAGATTTGGCTCCCGCCAATAAAGTTGGAGTTGTAGATGCAGACTACAGAGGCGAGGTTACTGTGGCACTTCACAATCACGGAACAGAGCCACAGACTATCGAAAAAGACGAGCGAATCGCACAGATGGTGGTGGCACCATTCTTGGCGGTAGAATTCAATGAAGTCGATGAACTTTCAGACACAGTCAGAGGCGTCGGCGGTTTCGGTTCTACTGGCAAATAAATTTAAGCATTAAAAAAGAGCTTCGATTGAAGCTCTTTTTTTATTATCCACTAAACTTGATTCGTCCATAATCTTTTGCGTCAAAGTATTTTTTAGTACCATTGATGGCCTTGTTATTCGCTAAATCTTTTATATTGGCTTTAGACAATTCTGAATATGTATAAGGATATGTGTGATGTGAAGTTTGATAACGATAGTAAAACTTAATAACATTTGCGCTCTTACAATTGTCGAAGACATTGTTAGTAAATGTCGGATTCTTTGCTCCAGCCATCAAAATCGTGTAGTCATATCTACTATTGCTTTTGCAATTCTTCATAGTGTTATTCGTGATAATCGAATCTTTCCAATTGATTATGCCAAGCGGAGTTTTACATTTAGTAAACGTGCAATTAGTAATTTTAATTTTCGTGTGATACTTATTCTCCGAGTATTGATGAGTTCCAATTCCACGAACCAAATTTTCAAACTTACATTTATTGAATTTTATATTGTAGTTTGGAGTCTTGTCAGATTTACTCCACTTTTGCGAGAAAGCATTATTCTTTTTATCGTTTGTATCGATGTTGACGGCTTCCTTGTTGTGATATTTGTTGTCTTTCATATTTTTGAAAGTACATTTTTGGAAACTGACATTTTTACATCCGTCCATTTCAATGATATGACCCATCTTTACATTTTTAAAAGTAATATTTTTAAACACAACATTTTTGTTGTTGGCCATAACAATTCCTATTTCTTTTGTGCCATTCGAATTGAAGTTTTTCATATCTATTGTGACGCCTTTGGCGCCAATAAATTTAATATTCTTCTCTCCCTTATACTTCTTTGTAAAGTTCTTCTTTTTCTGTTTGGAATCTCTCACAAATTGAAACATCGTATTCGAGGCTTTATATTGCGATGTGCCCGTCTTCTTACCCTTGATAAGTTTAACGCCCTTTTTAAACTTAATCGTGACATTAGAAGGTACATATAACGTATTACTAATAGTGTACTTACCTTTCTTTAGCACAATAGTTCCACCATGTTTCTTTTCAAGTTTCTTAAGAATGGATCTCAAAAGAACATAATGGTGATTCTTCTTTCCATATTGCCAGTTGTTAATAGGTTTTGATTTAGGTGAAATCACATACTTAGGTTTTGCCTGTGTTGTCATGATCATTGCCGATGTGGCGAATGCCACGAGGCATACAATAAGTGTGATTTTTAAGATTGTCGTGATTTTCTTCATAATGTCCTCCCTAACTAAGATGAATTATAACACTAATTTGTGATAAATTGACACTTCAGGTCACATTTTTATTGACATACCTCGCCAATTGCTCTAAAATATTCCTTGTGTCTGCGTTAGTCCGCATTTCCAAAATACGTAGACACTGAGGTTTAACTTCCAATCTCTCTCAACGGAAGTTACAGTTAATACACACGGAGGTGCACAATGGCTAATATTAAGTCAGCTAAGAAAAGAATTTTAGTCAACCAGACTAAGTTCGAGAGAAACAAAGCAGTTAGATCTGAAGTTAAGACAGCTATCAAAAGAGTTGAAGCTGCTGTAGACGCTAAGGATAAAGAAACTGCTGCTGCAGAACTTGTTACAGCTACAAAGATTATTGAGATGGCTGGATCGAAGGGTGTTTATCACAAGAACAATGTGGCAAGAAAAGTTTCTCGTCTTTCAAAAATGGTCAATGCAATTGACTAATAAAAAAACAGGTAACGGTTTATCCGCTACCTGTTTTTTTGTGCTTGCTTATTCGCTGTATTTAATAATAAGCATTTCAACGCCCACATTTTCATTTATTAATCCATTCTTAAAATCTGTTTCAACCTTTAGAGAATCATTCAGTCCATTTTTCAAATCTTTGATTGAAAAATTCTTAGCCTGTGATATGCTCTTCCTCGCTATAAAATTTTGAACTCCCATAACACGAGCAATCTCATTCTGCCCCATTCCTCTAGCCGAGAGATCTTTCGCCTGCAAGATTAGATTAAACTGTCTTGTAATCATATACAAAATTCCCATCGGTGGTTCGCGCTCTGCTATCAACTCATAATAACAGCTCAATGCCTTTTTTTGATTCTTCACAGACATCGCATCAACCATATCGAAAATTTTTACACTTAGTTGCTTGATGCATACTGCATCAATGTCTTCTTTATCTATAGTCTTTTTTTCGCCAACATATCCGATAAGTTTTTCTATTTCATTGGATAGCATATCCATATCTGTTCCAACAATCGTTATGAGATATGACATATCCGCTTTTTTTATGCGTTTTTCTGCTTTAGCGAAAAGCTGCGCTCCCCATTGCGCCAGCACATCCTCGCTCTGCTTATTAATCTCGCAAGGATAACCCAATTCTTTCACAGCCTTGTAAAATTTGGTTCGTTTATCAACTTTCGTTTCAACAAAAACAAATATACTACTCTCAGGCGACTTCTCGAGATATTCTGCCAGTTCATCGCCACCCGTCTTGAATAGTTCCGAATCTTCTATGAGAATCAATTTATGCTCCGCAAAGAAAGGCGCTGTATCGGCATCGTCGATTACTTCTTGGATGTCAATTCTATCGCCTTCATATTTGGCGAGGTTCATCTCATTGCCATCTGTGATGGCAGCCACGAGCTGTCTCTTATAATTTACCTTGAGATACTCCTCCTCGCCGAACAAGAGATACGCCTTCTTGAATGTTTTGTTTTTAATATCTTCATTCAAAACTTTCATCGCATACTATTTTATCACATGCGACTTGATTTTTCTCTGTTACTTTATAATTGTTTCTTTGTATTTTATTTCTTTTCCGTCGGTGGTGATTGTGATACCGCCACTCCAATCGGTACGGATATAGTAACTGCTTGATTTTTCCAACTTTTCTACTACTTCTTTTGACGGATGTCCATATCTATTTCGCTTTCCTGCTGAGAGGATACTCAGTCTAGGTTTTACTTTTGCCACAAATTCATCTGATGTGGAATATTTCGATCCATGATGGCCCACTTTCAACACTGTATATGGCTTCGCCAATAGCCCTTCTAAGTTCCCTTCAACTGACGATGTCAAATCTCCAGTAAGGAGCATAGAAAAATCTCCATATGAAACATTCATAACGGTCGATAAGTCATTAACATTGGAACTAGTAAAACTTCTATCCGGATGTAGGCATTCAAAACTAACCCCTCCCACTGTAAACTTATCTCCTTTTTTTATATACATAATATTTACATTATTCGTCTTTGCTATTCCAATCAATTTATCAAAAGATCCTTCAAGAACTCCCGCATAGTTTAAAACTAGATTTCTGATAGTTATATCCTTACCATTACCTTCCATTATTTCTTGAATTCCACTAATATGATCTTCATCCGCATGAGTAAGAAAAGCATAATCTATCGTTGGATAACATCTGGCTTTTAGATATGGCGTTATTCTATTCTTCGCTACATCTTGCACTGTTGTGCTTCCACCATCCATAGTGATGTTCGTTCCATCAGGAGTGTGCATCAGTATTCCGTCGCCTTGTCCAACATCAATAAAGCATATTTCAAATATTCCACTATGAAGAATTGCCGAATCCAAATTCCATCCGAACAATCCAACGTTAAGCGAGAAAAACCTGAAGTACAAGACAACCACTAGGATCATTGCGACAGCACCTGTTACTCTTCTAAACTTTTTCTCCATCAGTTTCATTTGCTTATATGACTTTTTCTTCTGCTTGAAATACGATTTACCTTTTGCATCAATCGGCTGTTCTGCAATCTTCTTTTCTCTAAAATGTTTTAATTTAGCTGTAGCCATCACAAAGATAATATAGAAAATATAAATTCCAACCACCACTTCTACGCTCGGCTTTCCGACAACTATATTTGAGAACGGTATCTCACCAACCACATTGCAAAGCATTGAGTATATTTCTAAAACTATACTTCCTGGAAGAATCGCAATTGTTCCTAAAATGTTTACTATTGCCCCTAGGGCAATACCAACTACACCCGATAGGATGACAACACTCATAAGCGGGATAACTACTATGTTCAAAAGAAACGAAAATGATGGTAATTGAGAATAACTGTAAGCAATTATCGGCGCCATAAACAGACTCGTGTTTACACTAAACACAAGGCTCTCTATAAAAGTTGCTTTGATTTTTCTATTTCGCTCTCTATTTTTTTCTATTTCAGTTATCGTATTTTTATCTATGCTCTTATCGGTCTCATATTTCTTGAGGCTCAAAATATATCTCACCTTCGGCCATATAAGGATGATTCCTATAATTGCAATAAATGACATTTGAAATCCTGAGTGATATATCACAAATGGATTCCACAATAACAACAGACATCCTGCAGTACATATTGCAGTCAAGGCATCGTATATGCGTCCAAGAACTTCTCCTAGTATTCTCAGCCCAAACATTGTGACTGCTCTTATCGTTGCTATTCCCATCCCTGATAAAATACCAAAAAAGGTGACAATTAAAATTGAAACAGATGCTGACACTGCGAACTTAAACTTTTTTCTCAGCATTCCATACAAAAACACCCCAATAAAGCTAATATGTAATCCACTAATCGCTAATATGTGTGCAATACCTGATGTTGAATACAATTCTCGCACATCTTCATCTAGATCCGCTTTCTCTCCTAGCAGTATCGCAGCATATATTCCATCTTTTCCATTGCAGACGCCAGCAAGTCCGCCACTAGCACATATCTTTTTTAGAGTCTGCATCATTTTTTGTTTCAAGTCATAGAGATATTGGCGAAGGCCATCAAATCGCCCGTCAACTATCTCGAAGGAATCAGCTTTTATTTTTGCGAAAATTCCAAGAGACATATAATAGTTTCTCGTGTCAAAATTTCCATAGTTTCTAGCAGGTTCAAATTGAGATATGGTTCCTTTTACACGAACCATATTGCCAATCTTACAAATTGGCTTTTCTTCCAAATAAACAATTATTCTTCCAATATTCTTCCCTGTAGAATTCTCAAAACTGTCGTTTTCCACAATCGTATTTTCAAGGTTAACATTAAAGCCCAATTTTGTCTGAGCTATCTTTCCAACTTGTCCCTTGCAAGTTATAAAACGTTCATGCTCGCTCCACACACTATCCCTTAACTTTACTGCGTGGTCAGCGCACAAAAATCCAATTATTAAAAACAAAAAAATCACCACATAGACAACAATATGTCTTTTTGTGGTGATTTTTATTATTACTCCTATCGGAATGGCTAACAACAGCCACCAAATAGGTATGTGGTTAACAGCTAAGACCTCTCCGAGTACCAATGCCAAAAAGATGCATAGTATTGGTCTTTTGATAACTGCCTCCTATTATTCTACATAATCTAAATTTCTAAGAAATGGATCTCTTAGAGAAATCGTATTTCTATACATTAAGTTACTCTCAGAGTTTACCATGATTTGAACTTTGTGGACATTCTTCAACTCGGACAGCGAATCTACTATTGAATAGATTGTGAGTTGAGCTGTAAGTTCACTTTGTTCATCTAGGAAACTTTGATTGAAGTTTACATAACATATATTCTCTGAAGTCTTAACATTTAAGAGTCTGACGCGCGGTGAGATACTTGCTCTGTAACCATCTCTCTTAGGTCCGGCAATTAATTTCTTTACGATATATTCTTCTTTGCTCATCTCGCCGTATTTTCCATTCTTAATCACATAGCGTTTGAGTTTAGTTCCATTCTCGTTTCCAAAGTAAAGAACGAAATCAGATTTAGCGTACAAGCCATCTCGTCCCGCAAGATCTCCCGCAAAACTAGCCGCATTCATTACACCTATTTTTGTTCCGTCTTTCTTCACAATAGGTTTTCCCTCTACTGTAATTGAAACGGAATTGACAGATGAAATCTGAACTAGTGTAAGCACCACCGCTGCACGACAAAGTACTTCTCTTCCGTTTGCCATCTTTAAGTACTGATTTCCAAAATCTACAGCGATATTTCCGTCTTCAATGTTAAACTTGTTGACTGTAACTTCTTTAGGAATGGCTCTGATGCTTCCAACTTCTTTTCCATTGCTCGATAGTTTATCGAGCAATTCAAAGACAAGTTTTTTCAAATTCTTTGTTCTCGTATCATAGCCTTCTTTTATTAGTTTTGTGCTCTGACTATTCACATAATAAATGTTAAAATCAGAAATTTCATCGTGTTCATTGCCGCAGGCACACAAACCGAGAATCATAGTTAGAATCAATATTAAACTGAGTGTGATTTTTGAAAACTTTCTCATACTACACCTGCTCTATATATTTCAATGGGATACGAACCGTGAAGGTAGTACCCTCATCCTCTTTACTCTGCACTCCGATAGAACCGTAATGCTGTTTCACAATGTCGTTCGTTATGGCGAGTCCTAGACCAGTTCCACCTGTCTCACGCGCTCTAGCTTTGTCCACTCTGAAGAAGCGCTCAAATACGCGCTCTTGGTCTTCCTCGCCAATACCAATACCTGTGTCAGCAACTGACAAGAAAAAGTACTGGTGGTCAGCATTCAATGAAACTGTAACCTTGCCGTCGACGTTATTGTACTTAATCGCATTTTCAATCAAGTTAGTGACTACTCTCGAGAATTTCAACTCATCTACTTCAGCTATAACAGGGCGAAAATCCTCATAAATAATCTCTACATTCTTCTCTTTTGCAATAGGGGTAAGTCGCTTCAACGTACTCTCAATAACGTCATTTATACTTACTGAAGAAATATTAAGTTCCTCAGCCTCTCTTTCTCCCTTAACAATATCAAGAAGATCAGATATGATTTCATTTTCACGTTCAATCTCCTTGGAGATGTCCTTTAAGAATTCTTCATACATCTCACTCGATACACCTTCCATGCTGAGCAATGAATCTGCTAGCACTTTCATTGATGTTATCGGCGTCTTTAATTCATGAGAGACATTTGACACAAACTCGTCTCTCTTCTTTGCCTGAGCATTAAACTCATCTATCATCTTATTGAATTGCTCCGCGATGTTAACAATTTCTGTATATTCTTTTTGATACACATACTCTTCACTGACACCAGCATTCACATCTCTGATGTTCTTCTCCACTCTTTGAAGTGGACGAATGAAAATAATAGAACAAATCCATGAAATGATAAGTGCAAATATAAATGCTAAAATTTCTGCGATGTATACGCTTCGTGTAACCTCTGTTCTAAAGCTTACTGCTTCGATTGTTGAGTACTTCAAATACAAAACGCCCACGATTTGACTGGCAGTGTTTCCCTTCTCATCAGGCACAGTACTAATCAATGGAAGTGCAAATTCCATATAGTGTTCACCATCATCGCGGATTGTCTGATCTTCACCTTGAAGCGCAAGCATTACTGGTTCCGCCACACTAGTGTTTCCAACATTCGTATTCTTTGTATCTAAAAGAACAATGTTGCTAGTATCTACAATCTGTGCATGGCAATTATATTCATTGGCAACCATATCAATAGTAGCTTCTACTACATCGGAATCACCCTCAGTAAAATAGTTATTGCTGACAATCGTATTTTTCAATACAGCATTTTCTGCCTGGAACTGTTCAATGCGATCATCCATATAACTATTTACAGACACTTGAATAATAATAGTGCCTGCAAGAATTACAGGCACTATAATCGCAAGTGCAACAATCATGAATATGCGAAACTTCATGCTTTTTATTAAATTTAAAAGGTATTCGCGTAAGCTAAAGTCTCTCATTTCCTATCCTTGAAAAAAGTATCCCATTCCCCACTTTGTCTGAACATAAGTAGGCTTAGCTGGGTTCTCCTCAATTTTTTCTCTTAGACGTCTCACATTAACATCCACTGTACGCGCATCACCTGGATAATTGCTTCCCCAAATGATATTCAACAAGTCCTCTCTCGAGTAAATCTTTCCTGGATGCTCCGCAAGAAGTTTTAATATATCAAACTCTTTGACCGTAAGTCTAATCTCATTATCTTTGATAAATAATCTCTTTGCTTCAATCTCAAGTCTCAAATCACCAGCCTCAATAATCTTAGGCTCTTCTTCCGCTGGTGCTGCCGCTTGCTGTGTGGCATTACGTCTAGTGATAGCCTTAATTCTAGCTTTCACTTCTAAGATATTGAAAGGCTTCGTTATATAATCATCGGCTCCATATTCCAGGCCTAAGATCTTATCCATATCATCGCCCTTAGCTGTCAACATGACAATAGGCACATTCGAAAATTCGCGTACCTTCTGACATACTTCATAGCCATCGAAAACAGGGAGCATCAAGTCCAAAAGAATGATATCGTAATCGCCTTCCTGTGCCTTATCTACTGCCTCCTGGCCGTCATAAGCACAATCGACTTCATATCCTTCTTGTTCCAAGCTGAACTTCAGTCCCTTTACTATTAATTTCTCATCATCAACAACTAATGCTTTCATTGATAATCCTTCCTACTTATACAGTTATACTCGACTTGATGTTGTTGAACGTTGCATCGCCTATACCGGAAACATTTTTAATGTCCTCTATAGACTTAAATCCACCATTCTTTGTACGATAGTCGATGATGGCTGCGGCTCGCGCCTCGCCAATACCTTGCAATTTCGTCAACTCATCCGCAGTCGCCGTATTGATGTTAATCTGGCTAGAATCGCCACTATTTCCGCTCTCACCTGGCGTCGCACTAGACTTTTCACTCTTTGCGAGTTTCTTGGCCTGCTTTTTCGACAAAATATTTATCTGCTGGCCATCATGCACTTCTTCCGCCAGATTCACTGCGCTTCTGCTGGCTTTATCGGTCAAACCCCCAGCCATATCTATTACAACATAGAGTCTTGTGCCTGCGGCAACTTTATATACTCCAGGTTTTTTTACCTCTCCAAGCACATAAACATAAACTGCACCATTTCCTGCTCCACTTTGCATTTCTGAAGAAGTTGCGTTTGCAAAATCTCCTCCACTTGTTGCATCTGTCGAGAGAGAGATACCATCTGATTTGTTACCACAACCCGATAGAATAACTCCAGCAAACATCGTAACTGCAATAATAATATATAATTTTTTTCTCATTTAAGCTCCTTTCTGGAGACTCAAATGAACGCTCAAATCTATTTTACATAACTTTTTGACACTTATCAATCGATTTTTTTACAATTTTGTTTCTTTTTGTATTATTATTGAAAAATTTAAAATTCTTTGGACATAAAAAAGGAAGCGAGATCACTCGCTTCCTTTAACACTCTATTATTATACTTTAGATTTCGTCACTCTTTTCTTCTTGTCTTTCCTCTTTCGCTATTTCGTCTCTGGCATCACCCTCCACAGGATAGTCTCCTTCACCTAGTATGGAGTATGCAATATTCATCGAGTGATCCGCTATTCTCTCAAGACCGATTATAATATCAGTAAATACTAATCCCGCTTCGATAGTACACTTCTCATCAGCCATTCTCTTAACGTGACCTTCTTGAGATGAAATTTCCATCTTATCGATTTCTTCCTCTAGTGCATTAATCTCAGGGAATTTATCCTTGTCCTCATGCTCAAAGATATCAATAGCCATATCATAAATCTGAAGAACTTTTTCATACATCTCTTCTAGATCATTGCGTCCCTCATCTGAGAAGTCTATCTTCTGAGTCTTTTCTTTCCAAGCATCATCTATAATATTGACCGCGTGGTCACCTATACGTTCTAAGTCGATAACTACGTGAAACAATCCACCAAGTCTATTTCTATCCGCCAACGGAATATCATATCTGTTGGCAGTAACCATATATTCAGTAATCTTGTGACTCAAGAAGTCAATGTAATCTTCCCTTGCGTAAATCTCATCTGCTCTCTTACGATTATTAGTAAGTAACGCATCCATAGATGCCACTAGATTCTCTCTAGCCATATCTGCCATGCGCTTAATCTCGCTAGTAACTGCAACGATGAATGTAGCAGGTGTCTGCTCGATGGAATCATTGATATATTTGAGTCTGAACTCTTCGAGGTCTTCCTCTCCCTTGTGTCTCGAACGGATAACCTTTCTCGACAATGCCACTAAAGCATTTGACAATGGAATACCTACGATACAGATAATAATCTTAAATATAGTATCCGCATTGGCTACGAATCTCTCGTGATTATTGACACCGTTAATCTTTGCGATAGCTGAAGTGATTTGGTCCCCGAAGAGTGCCAAAAGCACACCCAATACTATCAAACCAACAACATTAAACATCCAATAAACGAACGCTGTACGCTTCGCATTTCTGTTCGCGTGAAGCGATGCCATAATCGCCGGTGTACACGCACCTACATAGGCACCTATTATAAAGAACACACAAGCCTGTGTGCTTACTAATGGCAATCCATTAGCTCCTGTTATACCTGCCAATAATACTAGTACACTGACCGTAACTGATGAACTCTGTACGATAGCCGTCATTATCAAACCAATCAATATAGCGATAATTGGACTACCATTCATTGATACAAATACTTCTTGGAATCCTTTATGATTTTCAGCTAAATTCTGAAGTCCCATGGTCATAAAGTTAATTCCAGTAAATAGTGCACCAAATCCAAATACAATGGCTGCCACTCTCTTTATCATAGGTCTCTTACAGAACATTATAATTCCTGCACCCACAATAATAATGAATGGAGCTATTGCAGTAAGTTTTAATGATACCAACTGTGATGTTATGGATGTACCAATATTAGCACCGAGCGTGAGACCTACAGATTTCTCAAGCGTGAGAATACCCGAGTTTACAAATCCCACTTCCATAACTGTGGTCGCACCTGATGATTGTATAAAGGCTGTAAAAAGCATACCGACGATGACGCCGATAAATTTATTTCTGGTAGCTTTATCTAAGAAATTTCTTAGTTTAGCACCAGCAGCCTGTTGCAAATTCTCGCTCATGTATTTCATACCGAACAAGAATAATGCCAATCCACACAAAAGGTATGCTATGTCCCCTGCTGGATTAATAATCTGTGACCAATCCATAAATTGATTTCTCCTCTCCTTATTTCGAAAATAAAAAACGCGAAATCAATAAAATTATCACATATTCACACTAAATATGTCAATAGAAATGCAAAAAAATGAATATTATTAATCCATTATAGTTTCTCCTTTTTCAGATTCTGCTCTCTTTCTTTCTATTTCTAATTCTTTCTTCCTTAGCGCTTCTTCATATCCTTTTAGTGCCGCAAACGGCAAGAACTGTTTCGCACGCTGTGAGTTAGGCATCTTAGCTCTCGGCTTTACATCTTTCATTTTCTATGCCCTCCTATCTGATCATTCCTCTCCATTGCCATGGCACTCTCCTCTAAATCCATTCCGCGAAGAAATTTGTTTTTTCCATATCGTTTCTTCACTGCAATCGCAGCCTCTTGGATTTGCCGCTCCCTATCGGCGGACGTAGAATCCATAAACCAACTATACTGCCTATATGTCTGGTGGTTTACCTTATTAAAAAATATCCCTATCCTTCTAATACCATACTCGGGATTTACTATTTCATGAAACAATCGCTCCATCTCGCGTGCCAGCACAGCATATGAACTTGTAGCCTCGCCTAACGAAAAAGTACCCTTTGCCCCTGGCAGGGCCAATGCGTTCGAATATCCTACATACATTGTCACCGACTCTGTAGCCAGACCTTTCTCTACCAATTCAAGGCACAATACATCTAGCATTTCCTTCGCTATCAACAATCCTTCCTCAAACGAATAATCGTGTGGCAATATCTGCGAGTTCGTCAAACCATTACTTTTCGGCTTGTAATTCTTTATATCAGCCATCGTCACTGGCTCTCTCCCCCACGCATGATCAATCAATATCTCGGCATCTATCCCGAACATATCGTACAGAAAATCTGGATTCGTCGTAGCGATGTCTCTCATATTTCTAATCCCATACTTCTTCAGTTTATTCGCTGTCCTTCTTCCTATCCTCCAAAAATCATCCAGCGGCTCATGCGTCCACAAAGTCTTCCTATATGTCTCTTCATCCAAAGCACCTATCCTATCTGGAGAGTGTTTCGCAGTGATGTCGAGTGCTATCTTTGCCAGATACATATTCTCACCGATACCACACGTCGACAATATTCCTAAATCCCCTACTATCTCATCCATCAACATCATTGCTATTTGGATTTCATCCATTTCATACAATTCTTTATAATGCGTCACATCTATAAAAACCTCATCTATCGAATAAACATGTATATCCTCTTTGGAAAAGTAATTTAAATATATGCCATATATCTCTGCAGCATAGTTAATATAAAGCTGCATCCTTGGCGGAGCCATAATATATTTGATTCCTTTCGGAATTTCAAACACTCGACATCTATTTGGCACGCCTAGTTTCTTCATTGCAGGAGAAACTGCTAGACATATAGTCTTGTCTGTCCTCGTAGGGTCAGCCACGACTAGATTAGTCTTCATCGCATCTAAGCCACGCTCCACACACTCTACCGAAGCATAAAAGCTCTTTAAATCTATGCAGATGTAACTTCGTTCCCAACTCATAATTTGTCCTTTACGAACATTTGTTCGATATAATTAAAGTATAACGCTACTTTTTTGTAGTGTCAATATTCGCAAAAAAAGAGCAAGCTTAAGCCTGCTCTTTGTCATCGTTATACTTCTTCTATTTAGAAGAACAAATCTTTACTTGGATATATCGGTTCGCTTGTCACGCGAAGGCCGAGTTCACGGAGTACTCTTGCATCTCCTGATTGAAGCATCTGTGTTGAATGAAATTCGCAATCGCGCAACTTCTCTAGACCTTTCATAGCCTTAGCTGTAAGAGAGTTGGTTGATCCTGTTACAGAAAGAGCTGTGAGAACTGCTTCCAAGTCTAGGTAATTAGTGATACTTCCCAAAACGTTAGTCTTCATCTCAATAATTGGCTCGAGAACGATAGGATTCAAGAGTGTTAAATCATCATCAATATTCATAATAGCCTTGATGGAATTCAAAACAACTGATGAGCTAGCACTCATAAGTTCACTGGCTTTACCTGTGATGATACGACCATCATCCAACTGAATAGCTGCTGAAGGTGAATCAACCTCATTCTCTTTCTCGAGTGCCGCATTAACGACCGGTCTATATTCTGGAGTGATCTCAAGACCACTCATCAAGAGTTTAATCTTTTCAACTGCGCTTTTCTTTTCTTTACCCTGACGATATGCACACTTTGTAGCAAAGAATCTCCTAATAATTTCTTGCTTACTAGCCTCTTGTACCACTTCATCATCAGAAATGGCATATCCTGCCATATTAACACCCATATCTGTTGGGCTCTTATAATCAAAATTACTATTGCCAATCGCTGCAAGTGTACTCTGTACGATTGGGAATGCTTCCACATCGCGGTTGTAGTTTACTGTTGTCTTGCCGTAGGCATCTAGATGATATGGATCAATCATATTTACATCGTCTAGATCTGCTGTAGCTGCCTCGTAGGCAAGGTTTACTGGATGCGTAAGCGGAAGGTTCCAAATAGGGAACGTCTCAAACTTCGCATAACCAGCAGGTACGTTACGAGTCGTCTCGTGATATACCTGTGAAAGACAAGTCGCAAGTTTTCCGCTTCCTGGTCCAGGAGCAGTTACGACTACAAGTGGCTTGGTAGTCTCGATATATGGATTCGATCCAAAGCCTTTTTCACTACAAATATAATCGATATCGGTTGGATAACCGTTTATCGATTTATGGAAGTAATTCTTGATACCATGCTGCTCTAATTTTGCAGCAAATGCATCAGCTGCTGGCTGTCCAGCGTAACGTGTAATTACTACGCTGTTAACTTCTATGCCCAGCTTTGTTATGTTGTCAATTAGGCGGAGCACATCCATATCGTATGTGATGCCGAGGTCCGCTCTAATCTTCGTCTTTTCTATATCTCCAGCTGAGATTGCAAAAATAATCTCCGCCTCATCTTTTAACTCTTCTAATAGTTTTATCTTCGCGTTTACATCAAATCCTGGAAGGACTCTTGCTGCGTGATAATCATCGAAAAGTTTACCGCCAAACTCCAAATAGAGTTTGCCGTTAGCACCCTTGATTCTCTCAAGGATATGTTCTTTCTGTTTCGTAATATACAGTTCGTTATCAAATCCGATTTTTCCCATAATAAATTCCCCTTAAATAAACTCCCACACTCGTTATATGATACCATTATGGAGAGGCTATTTCAATTCAGAGATTAATTACAAAATATTATTAAGTACCTCAACTAATTCATCGACATTTTCCTTGGTGAAAACCAATGGTGGAAGCATTCGAAGAACATTGCCTCCGGCAGAAATAACTAATACTCCCTCTTCTATGGCTTTTGATACGACGTCGCCAACTGGGATGTTGAGAACTAAGCCTTGCATCATTCCCATACCTTTGCGAGCATCGACTTTGTCAGATGTCTCAACGATTTCATTGAGACATTCTGCGAGGTAGTCACCAACTTCCTTGGCATTTTCCACGATTTTTTCTTCCTTATATATGTCGAGCACTGCGCTCACTGCTGCAGTCACAAGTGGATTTCCACCATAAGTGGTTCCGTGATCGCCAGGAACTAATGAGTCCATACATTTCTCACCAGCTACGAATGCACCGACAGGCACACCACAGCCGAGAGCCTTCGCGCAAGTCACAATATCCGGCTTCACATCATAGTGCTCGTACGCAAACATCTTTCCTGTCCGACCCATTCCGCACTGAATCTCGTCACATATCATAAGTATATCTTTCTCATCACAAAGTTCGCGAATACCTTTCATAAATTCCTCAGTCGCAGGTGTCACTCCACCTTCGCCCTGAATAGGTTCCACGATAATAGCGCACGTCTCAGCACTCACCTTCTCACGCACGCTTTCCAAATCATTAAACTTGGCGAACTTCACTCCACCTATCATAGGTTTAAAAGGTGTCTGGTAGGCTTCATTGCCCGTGAGGGCAAGCGCACCCATAGTCCTACCGTGGAATGATTGCTCCATTGCGATTACTTCTCTTCTCGTATCGCCATAGCGACGTGCCATTTTTAGCGCACCTTCCACAGCCTCCGCTCCACTGTTCGTGAAGAAGACCTTCTTTAGGCCTGTGGCATTCGCCAATTTTTCCGCAGCCTCCACACTTGGCATATTGTAAAAAAGATTCGAAGTATGTGTAATTTTATCAAGCTGATCAGTGATGGCTGTTTTCCAGCCCTCATGACCATAGCCCAAAGAACACACTCCGATTCCTGCTGCTGCGTCCAAATATTTTTTCCCGTTCTCGTCATATATATACACGCCATCTGCGTAATCCATTACAACCGGAAATCTATTGTAAGTATGAATAAAATAATTATCTAAATTCATTATTTACCTTCCAACTCTTCATTGTAGAACTTCTCTTGCTCATCTGAGAGAATCGCTGTACCAATACCTTTGTTAGTGAATATTTCCAAAAGAACACAGTGTGGAATTCTTCCATCCAAAATATGCACCCTTGCAACTCCTTCATCGATAGCTTCGATGCAGTTGTTGATTTTTGGAATCATGCCTCCGGCAATGGTTCCATCTTTTATTAGTTCCTTCGCCTCAGTAACTGTCATCTCTGAAATCACTGAATCTTCATCGTCGATATCCATGTACACGCCAGGTGTGTCTGTCAAGAATGCAAGTTTTTCGGCATTAACTGCCTTGGCGATAGCTGAAGCCGCATCATCGGCATTAATATTGTAACCATCAAACTCCTCATCCAAACCGATAGGACATACTATAGGAAGAAAGTCCTTCTCAATAAGGTCTAAAAGAATCTCTGCATTGACTTCTTTCACTTCTCCCACGTATCCGATGTCCTCACCGTCTGCCAACTTCTTTTCCACTCGCAGAAGGTTTCCATCTTTACCGCTGATGCCGATGGCACGAACGCCCAGTTTCTCAACCATCTGAACGAGACGTTTGTTTACGCTGTTGAGAACCATCTCTGCTGCATCACGAGTTTCCTCATCAGTCACACGAAGTCCGTTCTTGAACTCAGTCTCCATTCCAAGTTTGTCGATATGACCACTGATAGCCTTTCCACCACCGTGAACGATGATAGGTTTGAAACCTACCAACTTCAAAAGTGTCACGTCTTGGATAACATTCGTCATAAAGTCCTCGTCAAGCATTGCACTTCCGCCATACTTCACAACGATAATTTTTCTATTGAAGCGCTGAATGTAAGGAAGCGCTTCAATAAGCACATCCGCCTTTTCAACTAGCTTATCAAGTTTAACTTCACCCTTATTCTTCATCTTCATAATTGTTCACCTTAGCTTCTATAATCTGCATTTATACTAACATACTCATGTGTGAGATCGCATCCCCATGCTGTAGCCTCCGCGTCACCCATATGCATATCAATCTTGCATGTGACTTCATCCGAAGTCAATATATCTGTAGCCTTTTCTTCATCGTATCCTGTGGACATTCCACCTTCGACTACTTGAATATTTCCCTTGTTACTTGCGAAAGTTATGTCAACCTGTTCTGGGTTGAACTTTGCACTACATCTTCCAAGTGCACCCATGATTCTTCCCCAGTTTGCATCTCTTCCACAAATCGCTGCCTTAACCAAACTTGAACCAACTACAGTCTTTGCAAATTCAATGGCACTTTCTTTCTTGTCAGCATTTACAACTTTTACCTCGAAGAGTGATGTGGCTCCTTCACCATCTGCTGCCATCTCCTTAGCAAGTTGTTCATTTACTGCGTGGAGTGCCTCAACAAAAGTCGCATAGTCTTCATCTTTCTCAGTTATCTCTTTGTTATCAGCCAGTCCATTTGCTAACAACAATACTGAATCATTAGTCGAAGTATCTCCATCTACCGATACCATATTGTAAGTATCTTTGATGTCTTCCTTTAATGCCTCCTGCAATAGTTCTTTGGAAATCTTAACATCAGTCGTTATAAAACTTAACATCGTACACATATTAGGATGAATCATTCCTGATCCCTTACACATTCCACCTATGTGACAATTTTGTCCTGCAACTCTAAATTCAAATGAAACTTCTTTCGCTTTAGTGTCTGTCGTCATTATTGCCTCGGCCGCTAGGTGCGCACCATCTGCACTCTGATCCATCGTAAGACCAAGCATTTGAATGCCTTGCGAAATCTTATCCATTGGAAGTTGCTCACCAATAACACCTGTTGATGCCACGAGTACATGGTCTGGGTTAATTCCAAAAGTATCAGCTGTAACTTGCGCCATCTCCTTACAATACTGCATTCCAACTTCGCCTGTACAAGCATTGGCTATGCCACTATTACAAACAATCGCCTGCGCAACGCCCGACTCCTCAGTAATCTTTTGATCCCAGAGCACTGGCGCCGCCTTCACCTGATTCGTAGTGTATGTGCCTGCGGCAATACAAGGAACTTGGCTCATAATCATAGCCATATCTTTTTTAGTCTTTTTGATTCCGACGAAAACACCCATCGCTGAAAAGCCAAGCGGAGCATTAACGCCACCTTCACATTTAAAAATCATAGATTCTCCTCTTCTTTATGGGAACATTGGAACTTGTTCTAGTCCCATATCCTCATCTAATCCGAACACAAGGTTCATATTCTGAACAGCCTGACCAGCTGCACCTTTCACTAAGTTATCGAGCGCGCCCATCATAACGATTCGATTCGTGCGCTCATCAATCTTGAAATTGATGTCCACGTAATTGCTGCCCTCAACCCAACGAGTTTCTGGATTTACATCCTCATTCAACACGCGGATAAACTTTTCGTTCTTATAGTACTTATCATACGCAGCCTTTACTTCCTTATAAGAAATCTCTTTCAAAAGATTTGCATACGCTGTGACTAGGATGCCCCTCTGCATTGGGACAAGATGTGGTGTGAAGTTTAGAATTACACTCTTTCCTGCTGCATATGAGAGTTGTTCTTCTATCTCTGGAGTATGGCGATGAGTTGTCACACCATACGCCTTAATGTTCTCATTCACTTCACAGAACAGATTGGCAACTTTGGAGCCACGACCCGCACCTGAAGTTCCTGATTTTGCATCCACAATAATAGATAGCGGATCAATCAATCCCTCTTTTAACAGAGGATAAATAGACAGAATACTACAAGTCGTGTAGCAACCTGGGTTAGCAATAAGACGCGCACCCTTGATATCCTCGCGGTTAATCTCGCAAAGTCCATACACAGCTTCATCGATAAACTGTGGACTCTTATGCTCAATGCCGTACCACTTCTCGTATGTCTCAACATCCTTGATGCGGAAATCAGCACTCAAATCAATTACTTTTACTTTATTTAAAACATCTTCGTCCACCAACGAACTGCAAAGTCCTTGTGGTGTTGCTGTAAATATCACATCTACTGCATCCGCTAATCTATCCATATCCTCGCCCATGCACTTGGCATCAACGATTTCAAACATGTTCTGATAGATATCAGCATAACTTTCACCCTTATAACTATGCGAACCATACCACACAATTTCCGCCTGTGGATGTCCGACTATAAGACGCACAAGTTCTGCACCTGCATATCCAGTTGATCCGATAATTCCTACTTTAATCATGATAGTTTCCTTTCAACTTCATTTGGTATTTTTGCAGTGAGTGGATTTGTGTGGCAAATCCACTCACTGTGTTTTATGTCTAGTACTCACAGTGTATTTTTTATACCTATCTTTCATATATACTCACTCGTGTGGATGCACTTCGTGCATTGTCCACTGACGTGGACAATTACCATTCACTTGCAATTGCCACAAAGCTTGCAAACAATCTTTGTGACAATTACAAGCAAATGCTATCCACACTCGAGTAAGGCATTAAGTATGCATTACTCGAGCAAAAAAATACACTGTGGAGGATTATACATTATTTTTGCATATTATTCAACACTTTTGCATAAATTATGCATATTTTTAATAAAAATACAATTTATGCTTGCATTTTATGCACAATTAGTGTATAGTTAGTTGCGTTTGAGAATGATTTTTTAAATGGAGGAAGTTATTATGGCAAAGGAAAAAGTTGTTTTAGCCTATTCAGGTGGACTTGATACTACTGCTATCATCCCATGGCTAAAGGAAAATTATGACTACGAAGTTATTTGCTGTTGCATCGACTGTGGACAGGAAGAAGAACTCGATGGTTTGGAAGAGAGAGCTAAATACTCTGGTGCTTCTAAACTTTATATAGAAGACATTACTGATGACTTCTGCGAGAACTACATTATGCCTTGTGTACAGGCGGGCTCAGTTTATGAAAACAAATATTTACTCGGCACATCAATGGCTAGACCTGGCATCGCTGCCAAGTTGGTAGAAGTTGCGCGCAAAGAAGGTGCTACTGCTATCTGCCACGGTGCTACTGGAAAAGGAAATGACCAGATTCGTTTTGAGCTAGGCATTAAAGCCCTTGCTCCAGATATCAAAATTATTGCCGCATGGCGTGATGACAAATGGAATATGGATTCTCGCGAATCTGAGATTGAATATTGTAAGGCACACGGAATTGATCTTCCATTCTCTGCTGATCAGAGTTACAGCCGTGACCGTAACTTGTGGCACATCAGTCACGAAGGTCTCGAGTTAGAAGATCCAGCCAATGAGCCTAATTACGATCACCTACTCGTACTCGGCGTTTCTCCAGAGAAGGCGCCAGATGAGGGTGAGTATGTGACAATGACATTTGAGAAAGGTATCCCAACTTCTGTCAATGGTGAGAAGATGAAGGTTGCGGATATCATCCGCAAGTTAAATGAACTTGGTGGAAAGCACGGTATCGGCATCGTTGATATCGTTGAAAATCGTGTTGTTGGTATGAAGTCTCGTGGTGTTTATGAGACTCCAGGTGGAACTATCCTTATGGAAGCTCATGACCAACTCGAAGAACTTGTACTCGACCGCGCTACTATGAACTACAAGAAGTCTGTAGCTGAGAAACTCGCACAGGTTGTATATGAAGGTACTTGGTTTACTCCTCTTCGTGAAGCACTTCAGGCTTTCGTTGAGAAGACTCAAGAAAATGTTACTGGCGAAGTTAAATTCAAACTTTACAAAGGTAACATCATCAAGGCCGGCACTACTTCTCCATTTTCTCTATATAGCGAGTCACTCGCATCTTTCACTACTGGCGACCTTTATGATCACCACGACGCTGAAGGATTTATACAGCTATTCGGTTTACCATTACAAGTACGTGCAATGAAAAAGCAAGCTTTAGAGAAGGACGAAAAATAATATAGACTACGAGCAAACATAAATCATTTGCATACGTTGCATAGGCGTAGTAATAGTTGCAAATGAAACATCGAAAAAACACAGAGCGAAATCTGTTTTCCGAAACAGATTTCGGACGTAAGGAGAGGGAGTTTTCATATAAAGAAAACTCCCTCTCTTGTAGTCGGACTCGTCGTGTTTTGACGATGTTGAATTTAGCAACTATCTACGACTTAGCAGTATGAAAATGATTTATGTCTGGGCGTAGTCTTATTTATTTCCACCCTCGCCATAACCTTTATTTTTGCCCGTATTTATAGTAAAATAATAGGCGATTATGGGCACTTATAATGTCCAATTGGAGGTTGATATGAAGACTGTAGATATAGTTGTTCCTTGCTATAATGAGCAAGAAGTTTTGAACATGTTCTACGAAGAGTCTGAAAAGGTTATTAGCACGCTTTCAGACTATACTTTCACATACATTTTCGTTAATGATGGAAGTACTGACGATACATTGAAGATTATGAAAGATTTTGCCGCTAGGCATAACAATGTAAAGTACGTTTCATTCGCTAGAAATTTTGGCAAAGAACCTGCGATGTATGCTGGACTTTGCAATTCTAAGGGCGACTATGTGATAGTTATGGACGCAGATCTTCAGCATCCTCCAGCACTTATACCAAAAATGCTTGAGAAGATTGGAGAGGGTTACGATTCATGCGCTACTATGCGCAAGAGCCGTAAGGGTGAGCCTAAAATAAGAGCAGGCTTTGCTTCTATCTTCTACAAACTAAGCAATAAATTCTCAGATGTTAGATTACAACAGAATTCACAAGACTTTCGCATTATGTCTAGACAGATGGTCGATGCTGTTCTACGTTTGACAGAAAACCAACGCTTTTCGAAGGGTATTTTCGCATGGGTAGGTTTCGACACTGCATGGATTGAGCATACAGATGTTGAGAGACCGGCTGGTACTACCAAATGGAACTTCAAGGGATTAGTTAAGTACGCAATATTGGGCGTGACTTCATTCTCTACTGCTCCACTGCGTCTACTCACTACGTCAGGCGTTTTCTTTGCGATTATCGCAGCACTACTTATCATTGTCACAATAGTCAGAAAACTTGCCTTCGGCATCAACGTGAGCGGTTTCGCCACTATGCTGATAGCAATACTGTTTATAGGTGGTATTATCGAGATTTCGTTAGGTATCATTGGCGAATACATCGCCAATATCTATATCGAGAGCAAGAACAGACCACTTTACATTGTCAAAGACAGCAATATAGATGATGCCAAATAGTTTTCAAGGATTGTTATATGGAAAGACATCATATTAACAAACAATATATAGCCGAAAAAAGTCATCTCGTAAGATGGATCATTAAACTCAGATTCTTTTTACTCAGACACTTTAAGAACAAAAAGATTCAAACGTTAATCTGGGGATTGATTAGTTATGAGATGATTCTTTATATGGCATTTGGTGCGGGTACTGCCATTATCGACTTTGCGACATTTGCTGGTTTGCAAATGGCTGGAATGTATCCACTCGTTGCAAATATTATTTCGACGATATGCGCCATTGTCTTCGCCTATATCACAAACAGGATTTGGGTGTTTAGGAGTAAGGTTAAAGGTGTGAAGAATGTACTTCTCGAATTTTTAGCATTCTCTGAAGTTAGAGTATTCACGCTAGTTATGACAGAGTTTATTCTCTTGATTGACCATTACACATTGCGCATGCCAAAGACAGCTAAGTTTATCGGATTGGTACTTACTGTTATTCTGAACTACGTATTTAGTAAACTATTTATTTTTAGTGATAAAAAGAATAAGAAAAACAAAAGGAGAAAACAAAACAATGAATCAGAAAAAGCCTAGATTTTCATTTTCTGAGTGGGTAAAAAAGAATAAATTTTTCTTGTTAGCATTTATCCTACCAGTTATTGCTATGCTGGTTGTTTATGCGTTCAAGGGAATCTTCCCATTTGGAAGTGAAACTTATCTAAGAAGTGACTGCTATCATCAGTACACACCTTACTTGAATATCATGCAAGATAAGATGAGATCATTTAGTAGCCTCTTCTACACTTGGGAGATTGGTGGCGGAATGAACTTCCTCGCTATCATCGCCTACTATATTGCAAGTCCATTCAATCTACTTCTATTGATATGGCCTTCTAACTCAGCGGACATCACAAGTTTCTTCATTATCTTGAAGATGGGTCTTGCTGGTTTCTCAATGTCATACTATTTGACAAAACGTTTCAACAAAGAAAGCGTTGTTACAGTTATGTTTGGAATGGGTTATGCCCTTTCTGCTTACTTCGCCGCTTACAGTTGGAACATTATGTGGCTAGATTGTATGTGGCTCTTGCCATTTATTGTTTTAGGCCTAGACAAGTTAGTGCGCGAGCGCAAGTGTAAAATGTATTGCATATCACTCGCACTCGGAATCTTCTCTAACTACTATATCGGTATCATGCTGTGTATCTTCAGTGTGCTCTACTTCATTTATCTATTCTGCACAGCAGACATAGACACTACTCTGGGCAAAGTTAAATCTAGACTTTTAATTGTTAGAGATTATGTTATTTATTCATTACTCGGCGGAGCGATGGCTGCAGCCGTTGTACTTCCTGAGTACTTCAACTTATTGACGACGAAGTCGGCAAACTCGGAATTCCCAACAGGATTTGAGTCATATTATTCATTCTTATATATGATTTTTAGATCACTGTTCAGCGTTCCACCAGCAGAGCTTAAATATCCTTATGACTGTAACATCTACTGCTCACTCGCGATATTTATTCTCATACCACTCTTCTTGTTATCTAGGAAGATTAAAGCTAAGGAACGTGTGGGCAAAGTTGTCTTGATGGCAATTCTCCTTTTGAGTTTCAGTTTTAATATACCTAACTACATTTGGCACGGACTTCACTTCCCTAACAGCCTTGCATGTAGAGAATCATTTATCTACATCTTCATAGTGCTTGTCATGGGCTACGAAGCCGTATTACACATCAAAGATATAACATACAGAATGATTGGTGGTTGCGCTGCAGGTGCTATTGCTTTGATTTTCTTGTTCGAACAGGTTATGGACACTTCAAAGCTTTCAATCTTCACCGACGTTTCCATCAACGTTACAATGAACGAGATTATTTATCCAAGTATTGTGTTGGTTATTCTTTATGCCGCACTTCTATGCTGGTATAAGGCTAAACCAAACTTAAAAGGATTCATTACATATTTGATAATTCTCGCCGTATTCTGCGAACTCACATTGAACTTCACTATCACAGGTATCCAGAGTACATCAAACAGAGAATCATACTACGACAAGTTTGATACTACTCAAGAATTGAATGAGGTTGCAAAGCAACATGCCGAATCTGAGGGCATCAAGTTCTTCAGAACTGAAATGAAAGACCGCGAGACTAGAAACGACGGTGCAAGATATAACTACAACAGTATCTCGACATTCTCATCAGTTGCTTCTGCTGCTATGCAGGACTACTATGATTTGATTGGTCTTCAGACATCATTCAATGCTTATGAATATAACGGACATACGCCACTTACGGCCGCGCTGTTCGCTGTTAAATATGAGTACACAAATAGTGAACCTTCATGTCCTAATGAGATGGAGCTAGTTCAGCAAGGTTCTTCAACACAAGGTTCTACTGAAAATGGAACTACATCTGTTGCACTCAGACTTTATCAATATAAGAACTCATTGCCATTAGGCTTTATGATTAATTCAAGCACAATGGCAAACTGGCAGTTCGTTTCAGGAAACCCATTCGCTACGCAGAACAACTTCGTTAAGGCTGCTATCGCAAATGGCGCACCTATTTTCCATAAGTTAAAGACTAATGGTTCTAACGAAATAAATGTTACATATGATTTGGATCCTGGTGACACTGCACCAAACAAGAAGGGCAATATGGATGTATACTTCTTCTGCTCCACATCTGCTTCAAGCATTACAGCTACTGTAACTGGTGGAACTCAGAAGACTGAAACATTCTCATCAACAGATCAGAATTTCATCTGTCACATGGGCGATGTAGCTCCCGGTTCTAAGATTTCCTTGTCAGGTGGCGAGGATCAGGCGTTAAGCGCAGTTTATGCTTATGCCTTCGACAATGAAGCTTGGGAGGCTGATTATGCACAACTTGCCGCACAGCCAATGAACGTTACAGATTACTCTGACTCATCAGTAGAGGGTACTGTAGATTCAACTGGACCTGGACTACTATACACATCAATTCCATATGATGCTGGATGGACTGCTTATGTTGATGGCGAAAAAGTTGAAACTAGTGAAATATGCAACAAAGCATTGCTAGGTATCTCACTTCCAGAAGCTGGTCATCATGAGATAGTTCTCAAGTATGTACCACAAGGATTCGTACCTGGACTTCTCATCACAATAGGTGGCATCCTAATATTCGTAGGATTCGCTTGGAGAGACAAGTGGTTTGGAATCTGGGAAGAGAAAAAGAGAAACAAAAGACTTAAAGACCAGAAATAATTAATTGCATATTAAAAGGCCGGAAGATTATCTTCCGGCCTTATTTTTATCTTTACCTATTTAATGCTTGAAAGGTCTATTCCCTTTATTGCTGAACTGTTAAAATCTGTTTCTACACTATCGAGAAAGTCTGAATATTTTTGATCGAAACAGATTTTTTTCTTCGCGTCAATCAGAACTTTTTTATTCGCTGCTGTCGCTTTCTTGTCATAACCTTTAACACAATAAACTAAATATACATTATCGCCATCTACGATAGGCTTGCTGCAAGTTCCTGTTGTGACATTTACGGCTTCTTTCTCCAACTTGCTTTTCGCCTCGTTTTTCTTGATAGTCAAGTCATAGTTTTCGTCTTCGCTATACTGCTTTGCTTCTTTATCAAACTTTTGATATTCGCCCTCAACTACTTCTTTGATTTCTTTATACTTCTTCTTTATCTTTTTCAAGCCTGACTTTTTGATCGACATTCTGATGTATTGAACATCACACACTCTGGCATCTTCATCGCTTATTGTCGTCTTCACCTCATCAGTTATCTCTTTGTAAGCCTTATCTGCGAGTCTTAAGTTTGTGAAAAGTTTTTTCATATCGCCTTCCTTGGCGCCCGTAAACTCTTTCTCTTCTGAAGTGAGTGCATTGTATGATTTTTCAGCATCACTGTCTGCCTTCTCCTGCTCATCAGTGGTTAGTGAGATACCATTGGCGGTAGCCATCGCTGAAACTGCATACTTGGCTGTGATATATTCCTTCGTGTTATCTAGCACATAATCTTCCAATGTCTTTTCTTCGGACACTTTATTGTCCCAATTCACATTTCCGCCTAGGCCTTTAGATGTTTTCTTCGCAGTGTCAAGAATACGAATCATATACTCTGGTTTCGTGCAAATCAAATCGTCAACTTTAAATACCTGGTCGTCTTTTAAGCCGAAAAAATGCCCAATAAAAGGAGTATCCGTCTTTATGGAACATCCTGTCAAGGCAGATACCGCCAAACCAGCAGCCAATCCTATGGCTATCATCTTTTTAAACTTCATAGATTTCCCCTTATTACATTCTGATAATGTCTTCCATTATCGTTTTTATATCTTCAGTTATGTGCTTTGCAGAATTTTTGACCTGTGCGTCTGCCGACTGCAATGCATAACTATAAAATGAATGGTCAAACATTTCTATGTCGCTGAATCCGTTTCCGAATACGACTGTGTCTTCCTCTGAAATATCATACACCTGTTGCACTACTGCAAGTGCTGTACCTTTGGACACATATTCACCTGTGAGAAAAGCTTCCTGTTCATTTGTCGCAGAGAAGTGAGCTTTATTTTCCCATCTGCCATAGTATTTGGCAAAATCTTCCTCACTCAAACCTTTCTTTGCAAATATCGTAACCTTCGTGATCTCACCTGACATATCTTTTGTAGAATTAAGAATCTCTGGCTCGATGCCCATATTTCTCAACTTCTGCATCAAAAATGAACTCTGTCTAGTTACGACTGCATTTCTCTCACCTGAGAATACTACATCATAGTCGAGCATATCCTCGAACTCAGATGAAACTTCATAACAAACTAATCTATCTACAGGTGTCTTGCTAATCACCTTATCATGATGAATGACAACTCCACCTTCATTACATATGTATACAATGTCTGCTTTAACAGGTCCGAAAATATCTTTTACAGCATCATAATTTTTGGAAGTGGCAACACAGAAATTAATATCCTTCGCTTTGAGCTGCTGAATCAAATCAATAATCTCTGATTTTACCATTCCATTTTTTTCTGTTGGTATGACATTTTCTAAAGTGCTAACAACAAAATTGATCATTTATTATTC
>JAFQXO010000013.1 GCA_017406925.1 Eubacterium sp. | reverse complement strand
GCGACTTGAAGAAGATGAAGAGGACGAGTATAATTGATTTATGGGAGGGTTGAATTATGAGTTATGATATCGAAATAGAAAAGTTTAGAGATGGAATTCTAATGATGAATACCAGACGCTTTGGCAATGTTGCAGAAATAATGATAGAAAAATTGTATAATTTAGAGGGATCAGATAATTTAGCTTTTGATAAAAGAGACACTAATACCAATGATAGAGTGGAAGTGAAATTTTCTCGAACTCAAGAAAAGAATAACGATACAATAAATATCAATAATGTTATAGAACAAATTGGAAAGGCTAATGTTTTGGATAGGATGATAAAATCAACTGAAGCTGAGGTTGTAGAATTTGATTGCAATATTCAACAAATAAAATGTGAAGAGTTTGATGTCTTGTATTATGGACTATTCTTTGCTGATATCATTGAAATATATAAAATGACAAGTCATGATATTCCGAATTGTCAAGGGTATTCGAACAAACAACACAGAAATAACGAAGGTGAAGGACAATTTCATATAAATAATACTAGCATTAAATATCATAGAGAAAACTTTTTTGAACGTTTTTTGAATTATAGTGAATTATTTGAATTGTTGAAAGACTAATTGAAATAAAAAAGCACCTAAAAAGGTGCTTTTTTATATTAGATTATTCTTTTCATTTTCTAAGGCTTTGTAAATTATGTCTTGCTGATTTTTGTTAATGTTAAACAGTTCGTATATTTTCTGATCAAGTTTTTTATATGTATCGATAGCTTCTTCTTCATCCAAACCTTTTATTAGTGGATTGACTAACATAATTATTTCTTTTTGTTTGCTTTTGCTTATTAACGGTATAGGAATGCTCTCGATATGAGATCTTAATACCTTAAATGAATTAAACTCTTTTTTAAAAATAAATTGTGCAACACTGGAATTTAGAACTGCCAATACATATTTTATATCCAATTCTTTTATTTTAGGAATGAGCACATTGCAGCTATTTAATGATAGTGTTTGCTTATTATCATATGCAAATACTAACTGGCTGCTAATGAACTTGTATAATAGTTTTTCTGGCGCTCTGTACAACTCTGTTGGTGCAACTTGTTGGAACTTATCTGGTTCAAAAACAATATAATTATCAGATGAGTTGAAGTGGAACTTGCGTATATCAGAGCCTTTAAGAACCATTTCATTATTTTTTGTTTTTGTATTGCGTATATATTTCTTATTGTTACCTGTTACAATTCCCAGTGCGAAATCAGCATTATCTGCTAAGTGTACTACTTTTTTCTGGTTTCTTATTTTTTTTAATAATTTATATTCACTATCTGTAGATAAAAAACTAAAACGTTCAGAGGTAATATCTCTTTCAGTTTCTATGGTAATAGTAACACCAGATTTGTTGACCGTTGTTCCGATTGACGAAAATGGCTTTCCGGTATGAACGAGTTGAAGTATTACACTAGGACACTGAACACCGTCAAAAGCATTTCCCAAATATTCTAGATACTTAATGGAATGTCCATCCATAATTATTTTCCTGATATCTTCATGGGCTTTTACATTTAAAATGGCTTCGGGAAGAACAAAAGATAATTGCCCATTTGATGACAAATCGCTCAAAGCTTTCTCAACAAAGACATCATACGATTCTATTTTTTTTCTGGTGGTAGATCTATACATTTCTCGTAATATTTTATTGTCTTCTTTAGAAAAATCATATCCCCAAGGTGGATTCCCAATGATATAATCAAATGACATATCGAGTTTATTAAGAAGATAATTCTTTTCAGAAATATGTTCTTTGATAGTGTTAGGGTCAGCATTTTTGAATCTCAAAGCCATATTAACTCGTGCTATTTTCACGCTCAATGAATCAGTATCTCCACCATAAACATTTTTTAGTGGAATATCATTTGGTAGCTGAAGCAGAAAATTACCAGTTCCGCAACAAGGATCAAGTATAGTATCCTTTTTTTTGACATTTAGTTGAGATATTAGTTTTTTTACTATTGTGGTAGGAGTGTAGTAGACTCCTGTGGCCTTTCTTTTATCAAGGTTTTTAAAAGAAATATAAATCAATCCAAGAATATCTTCTTTGGGCTCATAGGAGTAATTGTTTTTAAAAAGTAGGGGATATTCTTTGCAGAATTGAATGGCTGATTTATTATTATCAATTAAATCCTCAACGAGTTCTTTGTATGAATTCAATTGAATATCTTTATTTAAGTATTTAGCTAATAAATTAGAGTCATTATTGTACTCTTGTTTGTTTTTACTTGCAAATAAATGCAAAGCACAATCGGCTATTAAGTAACCAATGTTATTTGAATTGAATTTAATTTTATACTCTTGCGATATGGATAATAATTTTTGTACTTTACTAAGATTCTTGTTATCCGAAGAAACGTATGAATTGTATAGGGAATTCCCTGATATGTATTTTTTGTTTCTTCTACTTTTTAAAGCTGAATTCTCACCAGTTTTAATTTCTCTTTTTATAGTTTTTGCATATTGTTTATCAAAGTAAGGCGTACCTGTTGCAGTCAAATTAGGTTTAATTTTATTTAATCTAATCCAGTTGCGGCCTGTTGCTTCGGATATTGACAAATAATCACAAAACTGTTTGAGAGTAAGATTAGTTGGTTTTTTTGGAATATCAGAGATTCTCTCATCAGCCGGTTTTTTTGCTGAAGAGGGAATAAGCCATACTCCACTAACCATTATGCATCCGTTAATTCTATTATCCTCACACAGTTTCTGGATTCTTCGTTCTGATAATCCAAATTTAATTGAAGCATCTCTAACTGAAATATAATCCATTTTTTCCTCCTTCATAATACATAATATATACGAACAAACGAATAAAAGCAATATTAATATTATTGTTCATATATATTTTTTATAATAATGTAGTGTCCAATAAGTAGTACATAGTATGGCAAAGATAATTATAAAAAGCAGGCATGATGAATAGAGGCTCAAACACTTAGATCTTTGTCTAATATTCGAAGCTCATTTTATACTTAAGATGGTTTCCTGTTATCAATTGATAATAATACCATGGCATTTGTTAGCAATAGATATTTTAGAATATCTATTGTTGACATAAGTGGTTTTGTGTTGTATGATAAGGGCATGGATAATAAAAAAGGAAAAATTATATTACATAAAGGATTACCTATAATTCAAGATTTATTGACCTATACAATAATAGATAAAGGCGAGAAAGAAATAGAGTATGATATTGGTGGTATTTATTGTGAATATATTCGCAATAAACCAATAGAATTCAAAAGTACTATTATTAGAACTCCTTATTTTAAAGAAAAGTATAGTGAGAAGAAATTGTTCGAATCTATGGATTGGATAAAAATGAAACTGCTGAATCACTATCCACCAGTACCAGTGCTAATGCTTATTGGGTCAATGGTTTCAATAATAGATAGTACTATTAGACTTGAAGAAAAAGAGTTATTAGTGGTAGAGGAAGAGTACAGAAGTCAATTTGAGTATTATGATGAGGTAAAAGAATATGTATTAAAAGATTCAGGTATTAAAAATACAAATAATAATTCTATCGGTGAAATTATTATGAATGCTTATATAATCTATATTATTTTTTATGGATTGGCTAGAGAAGAAGCAGAAAGGGCCATACCTTTTTTTGAAAGAAATGCTGACTTCGATGATGAAAAACTAAGCGAATTCCCATCTGAATTATTTGCTGAATTTTTAAGTATGCAGCATATTGATTATAATATTGCTTCTTTAAAAGGAGGGCTTAAACCTATTTATACGCCTCGAACACCGCTGTCTTTGTTCATTTTTGAATTATCAAATATGCTTGAATATGGTGCTACTCTCGTAAAATGCAAAAACTGCGGGAAATATTTTGTTCCTAGTGGACGTAACGATACGAAATATTGTGGATATGAATCGCCTCAGACAACTGGTAAAACATGCAAAGAAATAGGGGCTCAGTTGAGTAGAATTAAGAAAGAAAAAGAGGATGAATTAACAAGAGAATATAGAAAAAAGTATATGTCGTTGTTGATGAGAAAAAAGCGTCATCCAGATAATGAGAAGTATCAGCAGGATTTTGATGAGTACAAAAAGAATATTGCGATGATGAGAGAAAAATATGACAAGAAAAAAATTAGTAAGAAGGATTATATTGAGTGGATAAAAAACTATTAAAAAACAGCCAAGAAATCTTGGCTGTTCATATAGATAGCAAATGCATAGCATTAGACTACCCACGCAAGATAAGTCTAACTCAAACTGTTGCATTTTGCAAACAGTTTTGCTGTGTGTTTGCTTCTAAATACTCAACAGGGAGGTGAAGCAAATGCGACATACAAGTATTAGACTTAAAAAAGCGGCGAGGACTTTGAAAGATAAAAATGCTTCTAAAAAAGCAAAGTCTGAAGCTGCAAAAGTGCTAGCAAAACATAAGCACGAGATGCACTAAATAATTATGTGGGGCTTCTTCTTGGGGAAGCCCTTAATAAAGAATAATTGCAATGCTATTTAGTATTAGCAAACTAAAAATGTTTATTAAAAAAAGGAGATATAAAATGAAAGATATTAGTAGAAGTATTACCATGCTTTGTAAAGCATGCGGGAACGATAATTTTGAGGCTGTAGATCCAAAATACAAAGATGTGAATAATGTACCAGAGTATGCGGAATTAAAGTGTTCTGATTGTGGGAGAATTATTACCAAAAAAGAGTTGATTGATGAAAACGAGGATAGAATAAACGCAAACATTGAAGACATGGAAAATGAATTTACATCTGAAGTAGTAAAAGAAATAGAAAAAGCACTTAAGTAAATTGAAGGTTTATGGAGATGAAAGCTTTTTTAGAAATATTAAAAGTGATTGTGTCATATTTTATTCCGATTTCTGCATTTATATTGTCGGTAGTGGCGTTTGTAAAATCAAGAAAAGTATCAAAAATAGAAGAAAAACTCAAAGAATATGATTTACAAATAAAAAAACACGAAGTTGAAAAAATTGAATCAGAAAAGAGTAAGACGAAAGAGGCTTGTGTAAAAGCTAGGATTGTTAATGTTTACGGAAGAAAATACAAAATCAAAATCTATAATTCTGGTTCAGCTCCTGCATATAATGTTGATTATGACATTCCAGAGGAATATCAAATACAATTAACAAAGGAAATAACTCCATTTGAAAAGTTAGAACCTGAAGCGGGTTTTGAGGAGCCTATTGGAATTTACATAGTAAGTGAAAACAAATACAAAGTAATCACAAAATGGCAAGATGAAGATGGAAAGGAATATACGAATGAAGAAATACAAACATGGCAATAATCTATGTAATAGTTGGAGTAAGAATAATGTCAGATAATAAAACAAATAAACTATCAGAAAAAATAAAAGAGTTGATAGAGCTAAAACAAGAAGGTGAATACTGGGACTTTAAGCGTCAATGGTATGGCAAAGACAAGAAAGATGATATGTTACACGATATTATCTGTATGTCTAACAATCTAGCCAATAGAGATGCATATATTATCATTGGTGTGGACGAAGAAAACGATTTTAAATTGATTGATATATCAAATGATGAAGAACGAAGAACAACAGAAAATGTTGTGTCTTTTTTAAGAACAAAACAATTTGCAGGAGATAAAAGACCAACAGTTACAGTCGAAACGGTGTTAATAGAGAACAGTGCACTTGATGTTATAGTTATACATAATACAAATGATACTCCATATTATTTAAAGAAAAAATCTGGAAAAGTAAGACCAAACAACATTTATACTAGAGTGCAAGACACAAACACTCCGAGTGACTCTTCTGCTGATATTCACCATGTTGAATTATTATGGAAGAAGAGATTTGGAATGTTATTATCACCGCTTGAAAGGTGCAAGACTTATTTGGAAGATAAGGATAATTGGAAACAAAGTGGATTTTATAATGAGATAATGCATTACAAACCGTTTCCTGAGTTTACCATTGAGACTGATTTTGAAAGTGAAAAGTTTAGAGACGGTTATGAGTATTATATGCTTAATCAAATAGATATGAACAGTATTAGTTGGGCAAGTGTTTATATTAAGTATAAACAAACAGTATTGATGCAAACTCTTGCTGTTTGCTTAGATGGTGGAAGATATTTTGCTGTTGTTCCAGAGTTGGAATTGATAAAATTTGGGAACCGTGAGTTACTATATGCTTATATGATTAAAGACGATTTGAACAATTCTTTAAATACTTTTTTCTTTGATGAAACTGATATAGAAGAATGTTGGGCGCATGATGTATTTTTTAATGAAGTTCTAGTTTTTGAAAGCGAAAAAGAAAAAGAATTATTTGAAAAGTATGTTCAAGATGTTTGGGATGATACATATGAAGAAATACTTGAAGGTATTCCTCAACCACATTTACCTAACAAGGAGTTGAATTACGATTATATGATAGATCAATATAAAACTGTGCAAGTAATGCAAAGAATATTGAATGAATATAGGATTAATCAATAATTAGATGGCTTAATGACTAATATTAGCAGTATTGCTTGTGTTATACTGAAAAATATAAATAATGGGTAAAAGATGCATAAATATAACGAATAATTTTAACAACCTATGAGCCACAATATTTAAATTAAATGGAATTTAGTCAGATATTAATAAAAAATGAGAAGAGGTACTAGTATGGACATGAATGTTAAAACTCTATATTCAGAAAACCCAGAAAGTGATATTTGGAGAGAATTAGAGCAGTTTACTTATGAGGAAAACATAAAAAAATATTTTGCAAAAAGAAATGTGGAACCAGATAGTGAATTAATCAATAGTATAACTGGTTCGTTTCTTCAAGCGCATGAATACTTTAAATCAGCAAATGTTGCGAACCTTCATATATCACCATTGTTATTGTATTATGGATCAACTAATCTTCTCTATGGAATGACAAACCTTCTTTCAGGTGAAAAATGTATAGTCGAAACACATGGGATGAGAATAGACCCAGAAGATTCAGAATGCATTGCAGATACAAAATTATGGTTTAATAATGCTGAAAAAGGAGGAGTGCATGTATTCGCAAGAGCCTTAGATATGAATAAAGATTTATGCAAATATGGAGAATGGAACTTAAAAGAATTGTTTGGGGCCATTGCTGAAATAGCTGGTGATTTTGAAAGCTGTTATGGTGATTCAAGTAAAATAGTGTTTTTAGATGTTTTCAATACTCCTGAAGGAAAAATTGAAAAAGTATATTATTCAAGTGAGAGTGAGAAAAAACGTGTTAACGATACATTAAACCAAGTGGATGGTTTTGACGATTCTTACTTAAACAGAACAGAAGGTCGTTCCTTGGCAGATAATAGGTCATACTTTATTTTGAGACATAAGATTAATGGGAAGGATATTAGTGAGATGTCATTCTCAGGACAACCGTATTTAAGATCAGACTATACAAAAAATGGAAAAGGAATCAGTTTATCAACAGAATTAAATATGTACATTTCTTTATTTGTGTTAGCTTCTTTATGTAGATATCATCCTGAGAAGTGGGGATCATTTGTTTTGAAAGATGGGTCGGGAGAAAAACTATTAATAGAAAAGTTCATTTATTATGCCAAGAGAATGATTCCGAATATTGTATTGAATAATTTGATGAATACCAGATTAACATATATTCCTGAAAAGTATAAATCAACAGACACAATAAAACCGATTGGTGAGCATCAAATAAAAGACATAGTTGGAGGAGAAATCAAGAAACAATTAACATCTGAAGATATTATTAAAAGTATAAGAAAGTAGGTTAGAGGAGAGAGTATAATGAGTACATTTAGGAGTGAAGTTTTTGATGCTTGCAAAAAACTTCAAAAAAATGAAAAAATAGAGAAAATACAGGAATTGTTAAATAAATTAAACACGATTAGTGATAATCAAAACACAAAATCAATTACAAATAAGATGAATGGCGATTTTGCTATGGTAGCAAGACAGTTCGGTAGTCAATTCCATGGATATTTATTTGTTGATGACAATGTAGAAAGTATCAACAGTCAACCACCTTTTGCGGTGGAAAAACTATCTAATGAGGATAGAAAATTATTTGAAATATGTCATGGTACCATTATGGCCGTTGTGAAAAAATGTTTAGAAGAAATAACACTTAAATCACCTAACATTGGTAACGTTATGAATCCTTATTCTTTGTTGAAAGAAGTAGAATATGATACTAATAGTGAAATGCTATTATCAGATGAGGATATAGAAAAAATAGCTACTTCTTTTAGAGGGAGCGAAGTGTATAAATCTTTTTATAATTCAAATATATTAAAAGAAGTAGAAAAAAATGATGTAAATAACTTACGTATGATTGTTGGTAGTCTTGAAAAATCTATTAGTAAGGATTATTTTGATCCAACTAATTCAAATATCGAAGTATTATGGAAAAATATCAGTGATGGTAGTATTGGTAATGGAGGAAGAGTTTTCGGAACAATAATAATACTATATGCTTTAAGATTTTCTTTGTCAGTGGCATGTCAACTATTGTACGAAGCAATTTGTGGAATGAGGTTAATTATAATAGATAATAATAATTTAATTAATATAGAAACAAATCAGAGCAATTGTATTGGTGAGTTTTATAAAGTTCTAGTTCAAGGTGGATTCTCAACTTCGGCAAGCGGAGGAATTGGAGAAGTAGCATTATTGGATTGTGAGTTATCTAACGACAGAAAGATACATGAATTTGGTTTTATTCTTCAATCAACAATTAGTTTTAATCGTGAAATGGGCGACACCTCAAAGTATTCTATAACTGTGTTAAATGATGAATTGATCAACATTAGTCAAATAGTTGAAAGTATATTATCTAGTGAGATGCTAAATAAGTGAAATGATAGTTTCAAAGAAAGGAATAATATGAAAAAGATAATTATTAAAGGTAATGAAGCAATAATAAACTTTAAAGAAAAACATTTGCATGATGAAGAAGGGATAACTGCCCTAGAAGGTTGGATATCAGAAGAATATGAAGTTGCTGATGATTTTGAATATAGTATAGAAGCTGCAACTCCATATTTAAATATGTTTTTGGATAAGTATCCAGGCTGTCAGAGAGATAGTATAGAAGTGTTTGTGGAATAGAGAAATCTGAAAGAAATATAGAGGAATTAAAAGTGAATAATTTAATGGATAGATTAAATAAAAGTGGTGTTATAGAGCGGTTCAAAAAGAATGGTTTTACTATTGATGAAGACTTTATGTGGATAATAATGCTAATTGAATTTGCTCTACCTGGAATAATAAAGGATAGCATTCTTTGTCAAAAAACCGAAGATTTTGGTTATGATATTAAGTACAATGAAGTTGTAGATTATTTAGATAACTTCGACTATAAAACCAAGAGAAAAGCATTAAATTACATTAGGGATTATAAGGCACAATCTGACACGGATAAATATATAAAACACATTATTAATAATAAAAGAATAAATGTTAGAGAAAAAGTGTCTGTGTTGCTTTTGCATTTTGAAAAGGTACTATATGAAACCGCAAAAGTGACAAAGACAAAAAATGGTATAAAAAAAGACATAGGTAAATTAACTGAGAAGGATATGAAAATAGGATCTGATAGTATTTCAGCCGTCATAATGTTTGGTATAGCGAAGATTGTATATGCTAATACTAGAGATTTTAAAGAGAGCATTGATAAAAGAATTCCTTTTAGGCACAATATTTTACATAATGGAATTGTAGAATATCGCGATGACGATATCAAAAAGCTATATGAAATTCTGTTGATAATGATATCGGAACTGTTTTTGTTTAAAGATAGACCTCCAAAAAGAAATAAATAGTTGTTTGGCACATTATTTAGTATGTATTAGAGTATTCTGTTACTTGCGCCTGCTTTGCTGCAGGCGCTTTTTGTCCCTGACACCCACACCCATCCCCGCACATATTTTGCCGCAGGCACCTCTCACACAATCCCACACATCACCCCAAATAGCATTTCAAAAACATAATTTAAACTCAACCCACATATGTTACAATATAAAAGAAGCACACCCCTAAGCAATTCCATTCTCCAGCTAATTTGGCGAAGTCGATTTCGATTGAGGCTAATGAGTTATTGGAGTGCTTCCAATGGGATGAAGAAAACTATGACAGAGAGCATGTGATAGAAGAACTAGCTGATGTGATAGTTTACTGCCAGGATATGTTGGATGTTCTTGAGTTGGATGTGGATCAGATAGTGAATGACAAGATGGAGATGAATGAGAAGAAGTATCCGGTGGAGGATGCTAAGGGGAATGCGAAGAAGTATGCGGAGTTTTAATGATATGAGTGATGTTTCCAGTAAAAAAATAGGTAAAAGAGCGGTAGATTATCTTAGAAGAATAATAAGTCAGCACAATACTATGGACCATTCGTTTAATGAAGATGATACACATGAAATATGGGATGGTTATATTATTTTGCCAAAAAATGATACTGGAGATGTTTCAAAGAGAAATTTTGAGGCTAGAATACCCGTGCAAATCAAGGGACATGATGATCAAGAGCATAGTTATTTTGATAAAACTAAAATTAGTCACAAAGTCGACTTATGTGATTTAAATGGATTTGGTAGTGAAAAAGGTGGGGTATACTTTATTGTATATACGGATGGAAAAGGGAATGGACAGATTTTTTACGCTTCATTATATCCTTCGTTAGTATTGGAATACATAGAAAGATGCGGCAATCAAAAAAGCATACATATACCATTTTATAGATTAGAGGGGAATCCAGACGATTTATATAAACTTGCCAAACAATTCAATCTTGAAGCATCAAAACAAGGTTCGGTGCATACTCCTCTAGTTAAAGACAGGATAAATATAACAGACATTAAGGACCTGAAGGAAATGAATTTTGAGGTTTATGGAAATAGAAGCATGTCTGATATAGTAAAAGGATTGTCTGATAGATCTATTTGTTTGTATGGAAAAGAAAAAGATGATAAATATCCTAGACCTATTCAACTTAATCAAAATAGTTTTTTTGCATTAGGACGTGATGTTAAACAAACAATATCTGTTGATGGAGAAGATTATTATAATAGTTATGAAACAATAGAAGAAGCGGGTATTCTTTCAACGGTTAGAATAAGTGAAAATTTGATTATAGAGTTCAAAAAATCTAGAATTTTATTTGAGTACAAAACAACAATTAAACAATTATATAATGATGCTAGATTTTTGTTGTCGTTGATTGATGGAAAGAAAATGAAGATTAATGGGACTGTAGTTGATTTGGGCACGATTGAAGAAAATAGTGATTTTAAACAAAAATTGGACTATATAGTTGATTTATATGAAACATTAGAAATGATTGGTGTGGAAATAGATAGTGCTTACTCAGATCTTAGTCAAAAGCAAAAAAACGACATTTTTGCTTTGCTTAATTATAAAAGAGGGAATAGTGATAAAACTATTCCTGAAGGTATTAGCACAATCATTTGGAATTATGACGGTAAAAAGGTTCCACTATTTGTAATTAAAGATAAAGAAAAAGTGTTATTGGAAAACGCTGCATATCCTAAAAAAAGAGTTATTGGAATATCTAATTCAAATGATAGTGGTGAAGATAATAAAATTTATAGAGTGCCTGCTTTTATGCATCTTCACGAAAGTATTCTTTCGAATTTATATGAGTATAATTATGATGAATTCGAAAAACAAATAGAATTGATGGAGTGTAACGATAAAACATTTGATTTTGTTTTGGGTGCAGCATTAAAAATGATTAATGTTTATGATATTACTAATGATAACAAATTCTTAGATTATGCTGATAATCTTGTTGACGAATTAATGATATTGAAAGATGAGGATTATTTGGTCTTAAACAAAATGCAAATTAAAAAAAGAAGAGGGGAATTATCAGAGTCGGATGCAGAAATAATTGAAAGAATAGAGGAAAAGGATATATACATAGGATTCGGGAAGAATGTGTTATTAGAAGATAGAATCAAAGCACAGGAGTGTTTTGAAGAGTTTTCGACAGAGGAAAAAGAAAGATATGAAAAATATCCAATATTTCGATTATTTAGGGAAATATGATTATAAGTGAACGAAGGAGGAGTAGATATTGATAAAAAAGATGATTGACAGTAAAAAAATATATGCTTTTAAGAAATGTATGATTCCTTCAAAGCAAAGTAGCACTTTAGCTATGTACCAAAGAATAATATCAATTGGATTTTGGATAAGTATTATTTGTGTTGTGTTGTCAACGATATTATTCATAAATAAAAAACAAGTGTCTATATTTCCGCTTTTAATAGACTTTTTGGTAGGAATCTTTTGTAGTATGGTAGTTGTGATTGTGACAAGTATTTTGCAGTTTCAAAAGATAAGGAATGAGTTGTTTCAAGAGTTTTATTCAAATGTCTTTTTATTGACAAGACTATTTAAATTACAGATGGATTCAGAGGGCATACTTAATAGTAATGGTGTAAAAAGATTTTATGAAGATATTGAAGATGCTAAGAATAAGTTTGATCTTGTTGCGTTTAATCTATTTTGGTTTACTAAAGAAAAATCTTTTGCTCATCTAAAGGTTATTAGATGTGTTTTAGAACTTTTTGAGAAAACAAGAAATATTGCGAAATATAGTTTAGCATATCCAGACGGAGATGATAATTTAAAACAGATTGACTCTATTGTTACAAGTATGCAATTGTTATCTAAAAAATATTATCCAGACGATGTTAATGTATTTGGCAAAAATAATTGGTGGTAAAGAAAAATTAGTAAAACAAACAAAGAATAGCTGAACGATTAAATATAAAGATATAGTTTTCAAAAAATGAATATTAATAGGTGTAATAAAAATGCAACTGTCCCTTTGAAAGGACAGTTGTTTTGTTATAATTAATACCATAAGGTAAAGAGAAGAAAGGATATAAGTTATGTTTGATGATTTTGGATCAATAGGTAGTGAGTACATAAGTGAAAAGATTGAAAAGCATTTTGCTTTGGACCGCTGGGAGAAGAAATAGAGTTTTTTGATGAAAAATAAATTCAAGTTTATGAATATGAAACAGGAGGTAACAAGGTGAAATTATTTGTTATAACAGGAACCTGCGGAGCTGGAAAATCAACAATGAAGGATTATTTATCAAAAAGGTTAACAAATGAACTGTATGTGCCTGTTGATGGTGACGAGGTTGGTCTGAACTGGTGGGATTATGCCGGAACTGAAAATGAATCAAAATATAATGAAGATACTTTGAGATGTGCTACGAAAATGGCAGAAGGAAAGAATCTGATTTATGTAAGCTGTCTGAATCCAATAGATTACTTTCAAAAAATAGATGTACCAGAGGAAATTGAGACAACACATTGGATTGCATTATGCCCAAGTGATGATGTTATTGAACAAAGACTTAAAGCAAGACCGGCCGAGAGAGGGTTTACTTCTGATGAAATAATAAGACCGCATATTGAATATAACGGATGGTTCAGAAGAAATAAGTCTAAGTTCCAGTTGTTTATAGATAACACAGAGAAGGCAGAGGAAGAAACGGCAGAACTTATAGCTTCGTATATTTTGAAAGTGAACTGATAAATTCCAGTTTGTGAGCCAGTGAAAACATAATAGCGTGTAGAAATGAGCATCTACGAATGCTCATTTTTATGAGTTTCTACATATAAAATAGGGGTGTGCATTTTGCACACCCTTTAAATTTTTTATAACAAGATATTTATACGTACGTTGGAGGGAACCGTTGTAAATACGGTTACTATCCAGACAGGAATCGATGTAACTGCACAGAGCGAGATGTTTGCAGATGAGCAGATTTCGAAAAACTATTTGGCGGAAGCCATAAATTTTAAAAGTTTCGATAAATAACAAATAAAATAATGGAAAAAATTTGATTATAATAATTGGACTAAGAGGTGTGTATGAAAAAGACATTTTTCTTGACAAAAGTTTTTTATCTGTTGTATAGTGTTTTACGTTTACAACAAAATTCGCTTATCTTTTGCGAAAATTTAAAAGGGGAAACATTATGACAAATAATCTTGTAATAGTGGAGTCACCAACAAAAGTTAAAACGATTAAAAAGTTTTTGGGAAAGAATTATGATGTGATTGCATCAAATGGTCACGTTCGCGATCTTCCTAAAAGCACGATGGGCGTGGACGTTGAGAACGACTACGAGCCTAAATATATTACTATCCGTGGTAAGGGTGAGAAACTGGCTGAACTTAAGCGTCATGCGAAGAAAGCGAAGAAAGTGTATCTCGCTACCGACCCTGACCGCGAAGGTGAAGCTATATCATGGCATCTATTTAATGCTATGAAGTTAGATCCAAAGACCACATACCGCATTACATTCAATGAGATTACTAAGGATGCTATCAAGGAATCACTTAAGAATCCAAAAGAGATAGATATGGATCTCGTAGATGCGCAGCAGGCAAGACGTGTGCTCGACAGAGTTGTGGGGTATTCTATCAGTCCATTGCTTTGGCAAAAGATTAAGCGAGGCCTATCAGCAGGTCGCGTTCAGTCAGTTGCGTTGAAGATGGTATGCGACAGAGAAGAAGAGATAGACTCATTTATTCCACAGGAATATTGGGATATGGATGTCGTATTAAACAATGGCAAGAAAGATTTTAAGGCTAGTTTTTACGGCGATAAAAATGGAAAAGTTGAAATTACAGGAAAAGAGCAGCTCGATGAAATCATTGAGGAGTTAAAGGGCAGTGATTTTAGTGTATCTACTGTGAAACACGGAAGTAGAACTCGCAAAGCGCCACTCCCTTTTACAACATCCACAATGCAGCAGGAAGCATCAAAGGCTCTTAATTTTTCGACACAGAAGACTATGCGTATTGCGCAGCAACTATACGAAGGTGTGGATTTGAAAAAGCGTGGTACAGTTGGTCTTATTACATATTTAAGAACTGATTCGACTCGTGTATCAGATACAGCTGCAGCTCAGGCGAAGGCTTTCATCGAGGAGAACTATGGCGAACAGTATTTGGCGAAGGGCGCAGGAAAGAAGTCTTCTTCTAAGAAGATCCAGGATGCGCACGAAGCCATCAGACCTACAGATGTGAACATCACACCTGACGAGGTGAAGAGCCAGCTCTCGAGAGATCAGTTCAGACTTTATCAACTTATATGGAAGAGATTCCTCGCAAGTCGTATGGACAATGCGAAGTATGAAACTATCAATGCGAGAATTACTGCCGGAGAGTATGAGTTTAGAGCAGCTACTTCTAAAGTCGACTTCGACGGTTTTATGAAAGTCTATGTTCAGAAAGAGGAGAAGGTGTCTACCGACAAGGTGATTGCCAAACTCGAGAAGGGCGATGAACTAAACTTTGTAGAGTTCGAAGAGAACCAGCACTTTACACAGCCACCTGCACACTTTACTGAGGCAGCATTGGTAAAAGCATTAGAGGAGCAGGGCATTGGACGTCCAAGTACATATGCGCCAACGATTAGTACGATTATTGCTAGACGCTATGTGACTAAGGAAAAGAAAAATCTTTATGTGACTGAGATTGGTCAGGCTGTAAACAATGTAATGAAAGAAATGTTTTCTGTGATAGTTGACCCATCATTCACGGCCAATATGGAGTCACTCCTTGATGCCGTTGAAAACGGCAAGATGCAGTGGAAGGATATCATCAGAAACTTCTACCCAGATCTTGAAAAGCAGGTTAAAACTGCAGAGGAAGAACTGGAAAAGATAGAGATAGCAGATGAGGAGTCAGATGAGATTTGCGAAGAGTGTGGACGCAGAATGGTTATCAAGTATGGACCATACGGAAAGTTCCTCGCATGTCCAGGCTTCCCAGATTGTAGAAATACGAAACCTTATCTAGAAAAGGTAGGCGTTCCTTGTCCTAAGTGTGGCAAAGACGTTGTCTATAGAAGAACTAGAAAGGGACGTACATATTATGGATGTATCGACAATCCAGACTGCGAATTCATGTCATGGCAAAAGCCATCTACCGAGAAGTGTCCAGAGTGTGGAGGCTATATGGTAGAGAAAGGAAAGAAACTGGCATGTGCTGATCCAGAGTGTGGATACGTAGAAATCATCGAGAAAAAAGACGAATAAACACTATTTCAAAACCTTGCTTTAAGCAAGGTTTTGTGCTATCATAACCGAGTTGCACTAAACACATCTGTGGAGTGTGAGGACGGTGCCCTGGCTCGGGGTTTCCTGACACGGTGAAGCAGGTGGAAGATTAAATAATAAAACCAGGAGGTAAGTAAAATGAGCGTTATTTCAATGAAACAGTTACTAGAGGCAGGTGTTCACTTTGGACACCAGACACGTAGATGGAACCCTAAAATGGCTCCATATATCTACACAGAGCGTAATGGCATCTATATCATTGACTTGCAGAAGTCAGTTGGTATGGTAGACAATGCGTACAAGGCAGTATCAGACATTGCCGCAGAGGGCGGCACTATTCTCTTTGTAGGAACAAAGAAGCAGGCTCAGGAAGCTGTAAAGACAGAGGCTGAGAGATGTGGAATGTTCTACGTTAACGAGAGATGGCTCGGTGGTACTCTTACTAACTTCAAGACTATGCAGTCAAGAATTAGAAGACTTAAGGACATCGAGAGAATGTCAGAAGATGGTACTTTCGACGTTCTTCCTAAGAAGGAAGTTGTTAACCTTAAGAAGGAATGGGCTAAGCTCGAGCGTAACTTGGGTGGTATCAAAGATATGAAGCGTATTCCAGATGCTATCTTTGTAGTAGATCCTAAGAAAGAAAAGATTTGTGTGCAGGAAGCACATTCACTTGGAATCACATTGATTGGTATCGCTGATACTAACTGTGATCCAGAAGATTTAGATTATATCATCCCAGGTAACGATGATGCTATCCGTGCGGTTAACCTTATCGTTTCAACTATGGCGGATGCAGTTATCGAAGCAAATCAGGGTGCATCATATGACGGCGAATATGACGACGAGTATGATGATGAGACTGAGGCTCCTAAGGCTGAGGAAGCAAAAGAGGATGTTGCCGAGGAAAAAGCTGAAGATGACACTCCAGAGACTGATGAAGAGAAGACAGAGCAGGAAGTGGCAGATGAAGTTGAGGCTGAGGCATCAGCAGATGCTGACGTAGAGGAAGACGCTGCAGAGGCAGACGCAGAATAATTTAGATTATATAGGAGGAAAACTATTATGGATATTACAGCAGCAATGGTTAAAGAGTTGAGAGAAGCTACAGGCGCTGGAGTAATGGCTTGTAAGAAAGCTCTTGTGGAGACTGATGGAAATCAGGAAGAAGCTATTGAGGTTTTGAGAAAGAATGGCGAGGCTACAGCTGTTAAGAAGTCTGGTAGAATCGCAGCAGAAGGTGTAGTTGCTACATTGGTTGAAGATGGAAAGGCAGCTATCGTAGAGGTTAACTCAGAGACTGACTTTGTGGCAAAGAATGACAAGTTCCAGACTTTCGTTAGCGCAGTTGCAAAGCAGATTATAGATTCAGACGCAGCAGATGTTGATGCACTATTGGCTGAAGCCTGGAACGCAGACACATCAAAGACTGTAAAGGATGAGCTTGTTTCACAGATCGCTGTAATCGGTGAGAACATGAACATCAGAAGATTTGAAAAACTTGAGTCAGATGGTGTAATCGTTTCATACATCCATGCCGGCGGCAAGATTGGTGTTTTGGTTGAGGCTGATGCTCCTAAGAGCGATGCAGTTGAGGAAGCACTCAAGAATGTTGCAATGCAGGTAGCAGCTATGAACGCTAAGTTTGTATCTGAGGATGAAATCGATGATGATTACATTGCTCACGAGGAGGAAATCCTCAAGGCTCAGATTATGAACGACCCTAAAGAGTCACAGAAGCCAGAGAAGGTTATCGAGGGCATGATCAAGGGACGTATCAAGAAGCAGTTCAAGGAAGTATGCTTGATGGATCAGGTATATGTTAAAGCTGAAGACGGAAAGCAGTCTGTTGAGAAGTACCTTGAGCAGGTTGGCAACGAAGCAGGCGGAACTATCACAGTTAAGAAGTTCGTAAGATTCGAGACTGGTGAGGGACTTGAGAAGAAGGAAGAAGACTTCGCAGCAGAAGTTGCAGCTCAGATGAACTAAATCATTGGCTGAAGCCAATAATAATAAAAACATCGGATGTAATTTATTTACATTCGATGTTTTTTATAAGATGTGATTATGATTTTATATCATTTTTTATGATATAATTATTACAGTGAACGAATGGAGGTGGAAAAATGAAAAAATTATTAGCGTTAGTTTTGTCGTTCAGTCTTGCATTTGCAGGAATTGTTGCTATGCCACAGAAGGCTGATGCAGGAAAGACACAGAATCTTGTGTTTGGTACCACATATACGAATACATTGAAGTCATCTTACTATTCAACAGATAGTGATTATTATAACTTCTATGTTTCTCCAGGAACAGAGGTGTATATCACTGTGGAAACTCTTTCGACTTCTGCTGATATTAGTTGGAAGTTATCAGGCGATAAAGCGGTATTCCCATCTGTTGATGCTCCAACTAGAAATATAATGGCGTACTTGCCGGTAGGCAATTATAAGTTGAGAGTTTATGGAACTGGAAAGTATTCGGTTAAAATCGTAAAGAAGGCATTTGGAAAGTTTTATCTCAACAAGAGAAGTGGAACTGTAAATAGCAAAAAAACTGTAAACTTCTCATACACAGGAACCAGCGATTATGCAAAAGCAGGCGCTTCCGTTAAGACAAGCAACAAGAAGGTGGCTACTGCTTCAGTTGAGATTAGTGATTCTATAGATGGTAGAGGTATGATTCACATCACACCACATCATATAGGTACATGTGTAATTACTGTTAAGCTGGCAAGGAGTAATAGTATTAAATATAGAGTTTATTGCACTTCCGGATATTGGTTTGTTGCCAAAGGCAGCAAGGCGAAAGCTCCTAAGCCATATGGAGTTAAGAAACCTAAGTGGAAGAGTTCTAGAAAGAAAGTTATAAAGATTAAGAAAAAATCTGGAAGAATCAAGGCTAAGAAGGGTGGAAGATGTACTCTTATAGCAAAGAAGGGTAAGAAAAAGTATAGAGTTAAAGTGGTTGTAACTGACTTCATCAAACTTGCTAGAAAAACTTACCGTGAGATTAAGGATAGCGTAAACAATCCAGATAGATTGAAAGTTTATAATGTCTATAAAGGATATTCAAGACAGGTTTATACAGGAATGAAGACTCCGGTTATCCTCATTGATTTTGGTTCCACCAATGCATTTGGTGCCATGATAAGACAAAAGATTGGTGCTTGGTATGATACCGTTCATCAGCCACACTACACATGGGCAATGAGTCCTAAGAATATTATCAAGAAGAAGAGAATTAAAACTAAAAAGATTACTAGAAAGAAAAAAAGATAAATAACATTATCTGAGACCTGTAGGTTAGAGCCTACAGGTCTTTTTTTATTCTCGTTTTGTGTTATTATATTAACGTTGTAAAAAGACTAAAAAGAACTGGGAGAAAAAATGTTAAAGCTTGAAAATATTTCATATGAAATAGAAGGCAAAAAGATCCTCGATAATGTGAATCTCGAGGTGGATGATAGATTTGTCGCTATCACAGGTCCTAACGGAAGTGGTAAGTCGACTTTATTGAAAGTTATCATGGGAATTATTGAACCTACATCAGGTAAAGTTTTCATGGATGGCGAAGATATCACGAATCTCTCGATTACAGAGAGAGCAAATCGTGGTATTAGTTTTGCGTTCCAGCAGCCAGTGACATTTAAGGGACTTAAAGTTAGAGACCTCTTAGAACTCACAGGTGATCAGGAAGAAAAGAAGAAGGATAGATTGACTCGTGCATGCAATGTCCTCAGTGAAGTTGGACTTTGCGCAAAGGACTATATCGACCGTGATATCGATGATACATTGTCAGGTGGAGAGATGAAGCGTATTGAGATTGCTATGGCGGCAGCCAGAGGCACAGAACTCACTCTTTTCGATGAGCCTGAAGCGGGAATAGATCTATGGAGTTTCCAAAACTTAATTAAAGTTTTTAAGAAGCTTTACAGAGATACAAAAGGTACGATTATGATTATCAGTCATCAGGAGAGAATCTTGAACATCGCTGATAAGATTATTTATCTTGAAGATGGAAAGGTTCGCGACTATGGTGAGCGAGATGAAGTATTAGAAAAGATGCGTTTGGAGAAGGAGGTTACTAATGGATAAGATTCAAAAGAGCCTCTTGAAGGAAGTGGCAGAGTTAGATGCGCTTCCGGTAGGCGCGTATAACATAAGAAGTAACGGCGAAAGTGCCGCTCGAAATACGACAGCAGAGATTGACATCGTCACAAAAGAAGACGTACAGGGTATTGATATTAACATCAAACCACACACGAAGAAGCAGAGTGTACACATCCCTGTGATTATAAGTCAGAGTGGATTGAAAGAAGTTGTGTACAATGACTTCAATATCGGCGAGGATTGCGATGTGACTATCGTGGCCGGCTGTGGCATTTCAAACTGCGGTGGCGAGGACTCGAAGCATGACGGTGTACATAGATTCTTCGTTGGCAAGAATAGCCACGTTAAATATATTGAGCGACATTACGGTGAGGGTACAGGTAGAGGAAAGCGTCTGATGAATCCAACTACTGAGATTGAACTCGAGGAAGGTGCCGTGATGGAACTTGAGACTTCCCAGATTGGTGGAATTGATGACACGCTTCGCATTACGAGAGCGAAACTCGACGATGATGCTTCGATTATCATTCACGATAAAATTCTCACAGAAGGTGACCAAAATGCAAAGGCAGAGTTGGCAGTTGAGATGAACGGTGATGGTTCAGACTGCGATCTCATTAGTCGTGGCGTCGCCAAGGAAGAGAGCCACCAAGAAGTGGTGATTAAAATAGATGGAAATGCAGACTGTAATGGTCATGCAGAGTGTGACTCAATCATAATGGATGATGCAACCATTGTGGCTACGCCACAATTGACGGCATCCGATGTAGAGGCATCATTGATTCATGAGGCTGCAATTGGAAAGATTGCGGGAGAGCAGCTGACAAAGCTTATGACTATGGGGCTTTCTGAAAAGGAAGCGGAAGAGATGATTATCCACGGATTCTTAGCTTAGAGTAAGAGAGCTAATTGCATATTAAACAGAGTAAAAATATAAATGAACGCTATGGGCCGAAAAAGGCACAAGGCGTTCATTTTTTATGTCAGGTATCATTATTACATTTACATCAAAAGTCGCACAACAATTCATAAAATATGTTATTATATACATTAGCAAAATATGAAAACTAGCAGAAAAGTTTTTACGGAGGAAAGATTATGAAAGCAAGCAGAAAGAAATTTTGGGCTATACTAATGAGTGTGGCTCTAGTTGTTACGTCTATGATTGGAATGCAGTTTGACAAAGTTAAGGCGGACGACACTTGGCACACTTGTACGGTAGGAAGCCAAGGTATTACTGCAACAACAGTTACTGAGTCAGGAGATGAAGGTATATGGAAATACCAACTTATCCAGAATCAGTGGAATAGTATGAAAGGCCGATATATGAACGCCGGTGATGTTGTTGGTTTAGTTTATCAACAGCAAGCATATTGCTGGGATGGAGCATATTGGCAAACAAAAGATATTAAAGACAAGTATCATCTTGTAGCGGGAAAATCTTACAAGGTTTCTTTGAGTATCGATTACGTATGTAATGGAAGTAATGCTGATAAGGGAAAAGCTCAAAACCTTCAAGTTCAGTTGAAGAATGGTAAAGCAGCAGCATACAACCAAGTGGAGGACGTTAATCCTAATAAAACCGGATCTGCTACGGTTACATTCACAGGAACATTCACACCAGATAGTGACCCTACATATTTGATGTTATCTTATGGTCAGATAAATGGTGAAGGTACTGGTGCATATGCTGCAACACTTACAGTTTCAGGATTAACATTTACTGAGACTACTACACCAACAACTCAACCAGAGACAGAAGCACTTCCATGGTTTGCATGTCAGGTTCATAAGGACACTGACCCAGAAGGCATCTCTATGCCAACAAACACAGAAGAAGGCGCTGGTCAAGGTGTCTGGAATTATTTGTTGATTCAGAATGAATCAAAAGATGCAAAGTGTAGATATAAGTATGCTAGCGATGTTCAAGGATTCACATTTGAACTTCAAAAATACAGTTGGGATGGAGTATATTTCCAGACCGATAAATTGAAATCTTTGTTTAACCTACAGGAAGGACAAAGTTACAAGATGAATATGGTTGTAAGTTATCAGTTTAAAGGATCTGGTTCTGGTGGTACCACAAATAATAATCAGGTTACCACGACCGGTGACATGAACAAACCTCAAAACTTACAAGTTGCTTTAAAAGATGGTAAAAAAGAAGCATATAATTCTACACAAGATTTGAATGCTTCACAAACGGGAAGCGGACAGACTACTTATAGTGGCGACATTACTGTTTCATCTAATGACGCATATTTGATGCTGTCTTATGGACAGGTAGATGGAAGCGGTACTGGTGCGTATCAAGCTGAAGTAAGTATTGTTTCAATCTCGTTCACACCAACATCAACTACAACTAAAGAGCCAGAGACAGAAGAACCTGGATGGTTCCCATGTCATATACACCAAGAAGGCGACGAGCCAGGCGTTGTAAATCCTACATATACAGAGTCAGGCAACGGCGTATGGAACTATCAAGTATTAGACAACGAATGGGGAAATATGGCTGCCAGATATAAGGATGCAGACTCAGTAGAAAACTTCACATATAACCAGAAAAAGTATGGCTGGGACGGAGCACAGTTCTTATCTAGTGGCATTCAGAATGAATTTAATATACAAAACGAAGTTAAATATGATGTAAGCGTTGTCATCAGATATGCTCCGATTACTGATCCAAAAATGTTGGATGAGGATGAGGGTCAATGGATGAAAATTATCATTCAAAATGGCGAATCTCAGGATTGTGTGATGGAGAAAAAACTTGAACTATCAGAGGAAGATGACACATATACAACATTTACAGGAACATTCACTAGAGACTACGGCGCAAATGTTAAAATCGCCATTTCATATGGATCACTAGTTGAAGCAGGTCAAACGAAACCTAAGTGGGAAGCAGCACATGCTGGTACTTTCTCAGTATTTGATGTGTCATTTAGCAAGTCACAGGATCAACCAACAACTACAACTAAGACTCCAGTGACTACAACAGAGCCTGTTACACAGCCATCAATCGACGTTGATGATCCTGTTACAACTGGCGACAAGACTACTTGGGATTGTATTTATTTCGGAAACTATATGTATCTTGCAGATGCAAATACAAGCACAATGCAGCCAATCAAATGGAGAGTATTGGATGTAAACGGAAACGACGCATTTGTTATGGCTGATCAGGCGATTGACTGTATTCCATATAATAATGTTTCAGGAAATGTTACTTGGGCTACAAACACTTACATGGATGAGTGGTTCCAAGACTTTTTCGGAACTGCATTTACTGCTGACGAGCAAGATGCGATTATACCAACAACGGTTTCAACACCAGACAATCCAGCATATCCTGCAGGCCAAGGTGGAGATGATACAACAAGTTATATCTATCTTCCATCAATTCAGGAAATGAGTAATGCTAGTTATGGATTCCCTACAAATAGAGGAACACTTTCAGCTAGAAGAAGAGCAACAGCTACTCCTTATGCAATAGCAAAGGGAGCATTTACAAATGAAAATAATAACGCATATTACTGGTTGAGAACTCCAGGTGCTACTAACGCAAATGCTGCTACAGTTACAATGGATGGTGAAGCTTATCCACAGGGTAATGTTGCAACTTATAACAAGAACTGTATCAGACCAGTAATGCATATTGATCTTTCTAAGAACGTATACACTAATGCTGGAAAATATACAATTAATGATGCAGGTGAGCAGCCAACAACGACTACTACACCAGCACCAACAACTACAACAAGACCACCAGTTACAACCACACCAGTACCAACTTCTGGAGCGTCAGGATTTATCTGCACTCCTGTAGATGGTGCAGAAGTAAGCTTGCTTTCTGGTAAAGTTTATAGATTTGCATCTAACTATTATGAAGGTGCAGCGGAAGATTTGAAAACTGGCTCTGATATATATTATCCAACACCACTTCTAGTGACTTGGAATGCACAGAGCGGAGCGACTAATTATTCAGTAAAAATTGGTCAGAAGGCTAATCTTTCAGATGGAAAGACATATGATGCAGGAACAGCAACTTCTATTGAGATAGAAGATTTGAATCCAGGTGAGGATTACTACTATCAGGTTACTGCATCTAGAAATAGTACAAGCAAGAAGTCAGAGATTATTCACTTTACAACAGCTAACCTACCTAAGACTATCAGTATTGACGGAGTTGGCAATACTAGAGATATCGGTGGTTGCTATAATGATGGCGCCTACTATAGAGTAAAACATGGTTTGATTTACCGCGGCGCCAATTTGGATAACATTACTGAAGAAGGTAAGGCTAAGATGCTTAACGATTTGGGTATCAAGACAGAGTTAGACTTGCGTGAGTATGCAGTGACACCTCCTCTTGGACCTACATCAAACTACATCCAGATTTCTGGAGTTCAGTACTCAGAGATAGAGGATGATGAAAATCTTGCTAGACTAAAACAAGAATTATTAGTATTTACAAATCCTGATAACTATCCAATCTATTTCCACTGTAATTTGGGAAGAGATAGAACAGGAACACTTGCTATGCTTGTTGAGGGTATCCTCGGCATGACAGTGCCAGATATCCGCAGAGAGTTTGAATTGACATACTTCTCAAAGATTGGATGTACAGATATTGTTGATGCAAACAAATACAACACAATTACACTTAACCCTACATATAATTACATTCACTTCTATGGAAACGGAACTTTCCAGGAGAACTGTATCAAGTTTGCGAAAGAGAAACTTGATTTCACTGACGCACAAATCAAGGCTATTCAGAATATTTGTCTAGAGCAGACAGGTGATATTCCTGAAAGCACATCAGGCGGACATGAGACTATCACAGGCGCTACAGTAGATCCAGGAACAACATTGGCGACTACTTCAGGAGCCACAACTAAACCAATCGTTACTGAAACAACTACTACTAAGGGTGACGTTCCAGTTGTTACAACTACTAAGAGTGGCGTTCAGCCAATAGACGTTGTTGGACTTACTTGTGTAGACCAAGGTGACAGTTATGCAACTATTACATGGCAGGAGACACCTGCGATGGTAGCACTTAACCAGATGTACTATGTATATGTAGATGGTTATTATGTAGATTATTTCGATTCTGCTGTAACTAAGACATACGGTGGCTTGGCAGAGGGTGAACACACATTTAAGGTAACATCTGTCTACAACGGTATTGAAAGTACAGGAAAAGAAATAACTGTTAATATCAAGAGAGCTACTACAGAGGCTCCTTCAGTAGTTCCAACCTCTGAGGAAGTTACGACAGCTGTTGAGACAACTTCTGGAGAGACTGGAGTTGTACCTACAACGAAGAAAAAGGTAGCTAAACCTGCTAAGGTTAAGATTAAGAAGATTTACAAGAAGAAGAGAAAAGCTAAGAAGCTTAAGATTAAGATCAAGAAGGCCAAGGGTGCTATCGGCTACCAATTCAAGGTATTCAAGAAAAAGAAGAATGCTAAGAAGGTTAAGAAGGCGATCTACACTAAGACCTTCAAGAAGTATAAGAAAAAATTCACACTTAAGTCGAAGAAGCTTAAGAAAAAGAAGAAACTCTTCGTAAGAGTACGTGCTTACAACTTTATGTACGGTAAGACCGGCAAGAAGCAGTACGGTAAGTGGAGCGCTATTAAGAAGGTTAAGATTAAAAGATAAGAGGTGATCTTATGAAAAGGATCCTAAGTCTTGTTATCGCGACAACATTAATATTTAGTTTTACATTTGCGTTTGGCACTGTCAGCTCGAAGGCTGACAGCGCCAATGCAATTACTTGCACGCCTGCAAATGGCACAACTGTAAATATGCTAGAGGGGAATATCTATGAATTTTCAGCTAACTATCAGATAGGTGTTTCGGCGAAAGAGTGGAGAACTAGATACAGCGATAAGTATGAACCAAAGCCAGTTGCATTTGCTTGGAATGCAGTAACTGGTGCTACAGGATATATCCTATCAATAGGCACTAAAGCTAATCTTTCAGATGCCACGACATATACTGTGTTGGGTACCAGCACAGATGTTGAAGACTTATATGCAGGTACAGACTATTACTATCAAGTAAGTGCTGCTGGTGTGGATGCAAAATCTAGCATCACAAAGTTCACGACAGCAAACTTGCCTAGAACTATAAGCATTGATGGAGTTACTAATACAAGAGATATAGGTGGATGCTACACAGAAGATGGAAAGTACCGTGTAAAACAAGGTATGCTTTATCGTGGAGCAAATATGAACAGCATCACTGATGCAGGTATTGAGAAGGCGAACACTAAATTAGGAATTAAAACTGATTTAGATCTTCGCGAGACAGCAGTGACTCCACCATTAGGTCCTAATTCGAACTACATCCAGATTTCTGGAGTACAATATGAGAACATCGGCTATGATACAAGTTTCGCAACTATGAAGAGGGAACTTGAAGTATTCACAGATAAGTCAAACTATCCTATCTATTTCCACTGCAATTTGGGAAGAGATAGAACAGGAACTCTCGCACTCGTTTTAGAAGGCATTCTGGGAATGAGCAAGGTGGATATTTATCGTGAATACGAGTTGTCATATTTCTCGAAACTTGGTAACAATGGCGTAAGCGATGTTATCGCTTTTAATGCAGCAAATCTTGATGAACTCATAGACCTTATGGAAGCATATGGTGGTGGGGATCTTCAGGATGGTTGTAAGAGATACGCAAAAGATGCTCTTGGTATGACTGATGCACAGATTAATACCATTAGAACTATTATGCTTGAATCTACACAGCCAGAAACTACAACAACAACTACTACTAAACCTGCAAAACCTGGCAAGGTAACTATCAAGGCTAAGAACATTAAGAAGAAGTCTATTAAGGTTACTTGGAAGAAAGTAAAGGTTGCCAAGGGATATCAGGTATCTTGGGCAAAGAAGAAAAACTTTAAAGGTGCAAAGAAGAAGACTACCAAGAAGACTTCTGTAAAGATTGCAAAATTAAAAAAGAAAAAGACATATTACGTTAAAGTGCGTGCATACAATACTGGTGGAAAGACTACAGTTTACGGATCTTGGTCTAAAACTAAGAAGGTGAAGATTAAAAAGTAATGACACAGTTTGAGCGCACAGCGATATTATTAGGAAATGATAATATGAACAAACTAAGTGCGGCCAAAGTTATTGTTTTTGGCATAGGCGGAGTCGGCGGTTACGTCGTTGAAGCCCTTGCGAGAACAGGCTTGGGCGCACTTTGTTTAGTTGACGATGATGTGGTATCAGAGTCGAATATTAATAGACAGATTATTGCGCTACATTCTACGGTTGGCGAAGCCAAGGTAGAAGTGGCGAAGAAGAGATGTCTCGACATCAATCCAGATATAGATGTTGAGACTCGTAAAGTTTTTTATTCACCTGAAACTGCAGAGCAGTTTAATTTGTCAGATTATGATTATGTGGTCGATGCCATCGACACAGTCACTGGAAAGCTACAGCTAATCGAGGCTGCAAAGGAGGCGGGAGTGCCTATCATCTCCTCGATGGGAGCAGGAAACAAGATGGATGCGACTGCTTTTGAGGTGGCAGATATCTACGAAACTACGGTTTGTCCGCTCGCGAAAGTTATGCGAAAAGAACTGAAGGATAGAGGTATAGAGTCGCTAAAAGTGGTATACTCTAAAGAGGCTCCTATCAGTGTCGTGGCGGATGAAGAAAATGGTAGACATGCTCCGGGGAGCAATGCATTCGTGCCATCGACAGTAGGGCTTATTATAGCAGGTGAAGTGATAAAAGATCTCTGTAAATAAAGGAGAGCAGTTATGTCAGAAGAAGATTGGGATGCATTTGACGACGCATTACTGTATGAGGCCATGTATGGCGACGAAGAAAAGAAACTGACTCGCAAACAGGCCAAACAACTTCAAAAACAAAACAAACGTATTGAGAAGCAGAATCGCAAAATACAAGAGCAGAACAAGAGAATCGAAGCAGAATTAAAAGAAGCTCACGATAAAGATAAAACTGGCGGAGGCGATGCTGGAGATGCCGCGGTTGGTTGCTTAATTATAGTTTCTATTATAGGAGTTCTGATTTTGGTGCTTGTTGGATTTTTTAGTTAATTTTGCCCTAAAATATGGTATCATATTTCTAGGTGTGCTTGCTAAAAATACAAGCCAGAAAGGAACGATTATGAAGAGAGTTTTACTGAAACTTAGCGGTGAGGCATTGGCTGGAGAAGCCGGCACAGGCTTCGACGAAGCCACATGTGTGAGTGTCGCCCGACAGGTGAAGAAAGTTGTGGACAGTGGCATCGAGGTTGCGATTGTTATCGGCGGCGGTAACTTCTGGAGAGGACGTTCATCCAACAAAATCGACCGCACGAAAGCTGATGGAATAGGAATGCTTGCGACAGTTATGAACTGTATGTATGTGTCCGAGATTTTCAGAACTGAGGGAATGAACACTAGCATCTATACACCTTTTGCCTGCGGCAAATGGACTGAAGTTTTCTCGAAAGATGATGCGATTAAAGATTTAACGGAAGGAAAGGTAGTATTCTTTGCCGGAGGCACAGGACACCCTTACTTCTCAACAGATATGACAATGGTGCTTCGAGCAATTGAAATCGAAGCTGATATGATTCTAGGCGCGAAGGCAGTGGACGGAGTTTACGACGATGACCCTGAGGTCAACCCTGACGCGAAGAAGTTCGACGATATGGCTATCTCAGAAGTTGTCGAAGGAAAACTCGGAGTTATAGATCTCGCAGCTAGCGTTCTAGCAATGGAAAATAAAATGCCTATGGTTCTATTTGGACTTGGCGAAGAAGACAGTATTATCCGAGCAGCGTCGGGAGAGGCTATCGGAACGAAGATAACAGTTTAGGAGGATATTATGGAAGAATTACTTCAAAAATGTGAAAGTAAGATGACTAAGTCATTGGAAAATTTAAAGCATGAGTTTACGACTATCAGAGCAGGTCGTGCAAATCCACACGTTTTAGATGACGTTCAGGTGGATTATTACGGCACACCTACACCTCTTGCCCAGGTGGGCAATGTCTCTGTTCCAGAGCCAAGAATGATTTGTATTCAGCCATGGGATGCTTCAATGCTCAAGGAAATCGAGCATGCTATCAACAAGGCTGACATCGGAATCAATCCTACTAACGACGGAAAGATGGTGAGACTAGTCTTCCCAGACCTTACAGAGGAGAGACGTAAGGAACTTGCTAAGGATGTTAAGAAACTTGGCGAGGAAGCCAAGGTAGCTGTCAGAAACATCAGACGTGACGCTATGGAGCACGTTAAGAAAAAAGGCAAGGACATGGGCATCTCAGAGGACGAAATCAAAGAGTACGAGGATGACGTTCAAGAGAAGCATGACGAGTACATAAAGAAAATAGACGAAGCAGTAAAGGCAAAGACTGACGACGTAATGACAGTATAAAAGAATGATTAGTTTGGATTTTAGAGGAAACAATCGTTTCCTCTATTTTCCGTTAAAGGAGAAATGATATGGCTAAGGGTATAGATATATCCGACATGAAAATACCGAATCACATTGCTATTATCCTAGATGGAAATGGCAGATGGGCGAAGAAAAAGCACTTACCTAGAAACGCAGGTCATCGCCAAGGTGCAAAGGCAGTGGAGCAGATTACTGAAGATGCTCACAGAATGGGTGTGAAGTATCTCACAGTCTACGCTTTCTCGACTGAGAATTGGAACAGACCTGACAAGGAAGTAAATGCGCTTATGAATCTTTTGCGCGATTACTTGAAGGATTGTATCAACAAGGCTGACGAGAACAAGATGCGCGTGAGATGTATCGGCGATCGTACCCGACTTGATGAGGATATTCGAGAGAGGATTACGGAACTTGAGGAGCACTCAAAGAATAACACAGGCATCACTTTTATCATCGCGCTCAACTATGGAAGTCGAGATGAGATTGACAGAGCTGTGAAAAAGATTGGCGCAGACTGCGCCAATGGAAAGTTGAACGCAGACGATATCACTGAAGATACTATAAGTGATTACTTAGATACTGCAGACATTCCTGACCCAGACCTTCTCATAAGGACTAGTGGTGAGGAGAGACTATCGAACTTTTTGCTTTGGCAGTTGGCATACGCTGAGTTTTATTTCACAGATGTGCTATGGCCAGATTTTGATAAAGAGGAATTGAAAAAAGCTATTGCTGCATATAATGACAGGGATAGAAGATACGGAGGAGTAGGAGAATAATGGGAGTTAAAAATTTTGCAAACAAATCATTCGTGACGAGATTATGTAGTGGAATAGTACTAGTTGCACTTCTAATCCTTGGATTAATTTGGGGCGGAGACCTTTGGGGTGGAAAGCCTCTCTTCTTTGCGAACCTGATCATTTCATTAGTGGCAGTTTACGAACTCTACAAAGCTATTGGAATTCACAAAAAAGGAATAGCTTATGTAGGATATGTGGCATTGATTTGTTACTACGCATTGATTTATATGACACAGTATGGAAAAGAGATTTTTGGAAGAACTATCCACGCGGATAAGTACACGATGATAATGCTCGTAGTATTTTTGATTGTCTTGTTCGCACAGTATGTGTTCACATATCCAAAGTACAAGACAGAAGAAATCTCAAATACACTGATGTGCATGATTTATGCGGGCGTTATGCTATCGTATCTCTACCAAGTGCGAATGATGGACCAAGGTGTTTACATCGTATGGCTCATCTTTATCGCGTCATGGGGTAGTGACACATGCGCTTACGTAGCAGGAGTTGCCTTCGGCAAACATAAGATGGCACCGGTACTAAGTCCTAAGAAGTCAATCGAAGGAGCTATCGGTGGAGTTGTCGGCGCAGCACTTATCGGTGGAATATACGCAGCCATTATGGCGCCAAAGATTCAGATGAACAACGTGGTTGTCATCTTTGCAGTGGTATGCGCAGTGGGAGCGTTGATCTCAATGGTCGGCGATCTTGCGGCATCAGCCATCAAGCGTAACCACGACATCAAGGACTACGGAAAAGTTATTCCAGGTCATGGTGGAATTATGGACAGATTCGACAGCGTTATTTACGTAGCGCCAGTTATCTGGATATTGCTTACAGCAATGAAAATGCTAAAACTATTTTAGGCTATAAACTATGAAAAATATTTCTATACTCGGATCGACAGGTTCGATAGGCACACAAACTTTAGAGATAGTGAGAGCGAACGATGACTTGAATGTCGTTGCGATTGCAGCGGGCTCAAACATCGACCTCCTAGAAGAGCAGGCGAAGGAATTTTCGCCTTCATTGGTTTGCGTGTTCAACGAGGAAAAGGCAGAAGAACTAAAACAAAGAATCGACATCGAAGTTGTATCGGGTATGGATGGACTTATAAAGGCGGCTACGATATCAGAAGCCGAGATAGTAGTCACAGCCTTCGTGGGAATGATTGGTATCAAGCCTACGCTAGAAGCTATAAAGGCGAAGAAGGACATTGCTTTGGCCAACAAAGAGACATTAGTCACAGCCGGACATCTCGTGATGGCTGCCGCCAAAGAAAACAATGTAAAGATTCTCCCAGTCGATAGCGAACACTCGGCTATATTCCAATCGCTAAACGGCGAAGAAGGAAACAAGATTGACAAGATATTACTCACGGCATCAGGTGGACCTTTCAGAGGACTCACTAGATGGCAGATGAAAGATAAAACGGTGGAGGATGCCTTAAAACATCCAAACTGGACAATGGGACAAAAAATAACCATTGATTCTGCTACCATGGTAAACAAGGGCTTGGAAGTAATCGAGGCGAAGTGGTTATTCGACGTAGACTTCGATGACATCCAGGTAGTGGTACAACCACAGAGCCTTATTCATTCAATGGTGCAGTATGAGGATGGTGGAATCATTGCCCAACTGGGCACACCAGATATGAAACTCCCTATCCAGTATGCGTTGTACTATCCAAAGCGTAAGCCTTTGGCGGGCGATCGCGTGGATTTTGCAGAGATTGCAAGCATCCAGTTTGAAACACCGGACCTTGAAAATTTCAGAGGCCTTAAACTAGCCTACGAGGCAGGTCGCACAGGTGGATCTATGCCTACTGTTTTTAATGCGGCCAACGAGAAGGCAGTGGCCATGTTCTTAAACCGTGAGATTGGATTTTTAGATATCACAGATATCATTGAGGAATGTATGAAAAAGCACACAGTCATCGAAAACCCATCATTCGAAGAGATACTAGAAGTTGAGAAATGGGTTTACGAGACTATAGCACAAAGAGGTTAATATGCAGACACTAATCAGTATCATAATTGCATTAATCATATTCAGCGTATTGGTTGTCTTCCACGAATTCGGACACTTTATAGTCGCTAGACTAAACGGTGTAGTCGTGGAAGAGTTTTCAGTTGGTATGGGACCACGACTTTTGAAACACAAGTCGAAGAAGAGTGGAACTGTTTATTCGCTGAAGGCGTTCCCTATCGGAGGATCTTGCGCGATGCTCGGTGAGGATGAGGACAATGAAGAAGAGGGCTCTTTTAATTCGAAGTCAGTCTGGAGAAGACTTTCTATCGTATTTGCAGGACCGTTCTTTAACTTTGTCTTGGCGTTTTTCTTGGCACTCATCGTGATAGCATCAGTTGGCTCGGACCCATCGACTGTTGTTTCAGTTGATCAGTCTTCGAACGCTTACAAGGCAGGACTCAGAAAGGGTGATTACATCACAAACTACGACGGGACTCACGTTTCCATCGGACGAGAGATGTATCTCGAAGACTTTGTCGCTCCGATAGATGGAAGTATGATGAAACTCTCTTTCAAGAGAGATGGCAAGTCTTACACTATCCACTATAAACCGGATGCGGTAAAGAAATATATCCTAGGTATGAGTTATACATCTGGCTCTAACGCGCCAACAATTTCGCAGGTTACCAAAGACTCTGCGTTTGAGAAGGCAGGAGTTAAGAGAGGCGACATTGTTATGAAGATTGACGGCGTAGCCGTCAAAACTGGTGAAGCCGTGGCGAAATATCTCGTAGCTCATCCACTAGACGGAAAAGTTGTGAATGTATTACTAAAGCGCAACAACAAGACATACTCAGTGAAAGTAAAACCTATTGAGCAAAATGTTTACTCACCAGGTTTCATATACAATATGGCGAGAGTTCGCCAAGATTTCTTTGGAACCATCAGATACAGTTTCGTGGAAATGCGCTACCAGGTAATGGCAGTTTTGAAGAGTTTGAAGATGCTTGTAACTGGCAAGGTTGCGGCTGAGGAAGTATCAGGACCAGTTGGAATCGTAAAAGTAATAGGTGACACATATAAAGAGACTAGAACTCAAGGATTCGGCATTACATTACTATCGTTAGTAAGTTTGGCGATACTCCTAAGTGCCAACCTAGGTGTGATGAACCTCTTGCCTATACCAGCGCTAGACGGTGGACGTATACTTCTTTACATAGTAGAGATTGTCACGCGCAAGAAGATTCCGCGAGACAAGGAGGGCGCTATCCACTTTGTCGGATTCATTATCCTGATGGCGCTTATGGTACTACTAGTATTTAACGACGTAAGAAAGATTTTCTTCTAAGGAGTTTTTATGTTTAGAGATAACACTCGAGAAGTAAAAATTGGAGATAGAGTGATAGGTGGTGGAAATCCTATCTTGATTCAGTCGATGACTAACACATTCACGGAGGACGTGGATGCTACAGTTAAACAGATAAAAGAACTGGAAGCTGCAGGTTGCGACATTATTCGCTGCGCAGTTCCAACTATGGAGGCGGCTGAGGCTATCGCAGAAATCAAGAAGCAGATAAACATCCCACTTGTCGCAGACATACATTTCGATTACAAACTTGCCATTGCGGCAATGGAAAATGGAGCGGACAAGATTCGCATTAACCCTGGTAACATCGGAAGCATTGAAAATGTGAAAGCAGTAGTAGATGTGGCAAAGGAAAAGAACATTCCTATCCGAGTAGGCGTGAACAGCGGATCTCTTGAGAAACCTATCTTAGAAAAGTATGGAAAGGTTACCGCAGAGGGTATTGTTGAGAGCGCCCTTGATAAAGTGAAAATAATTGAGGACTTAGGCTACAACAATCTAGTTATCAGCATCAAGTCTTCTGACGTTTTGATGTGCCTAAAGGCTCACGAACTTATCGCCGAGAAGACTGACCATCCACTTCACGTGGGTATTACAGAGTCGGGCACAGTTACATCTGGAAACATTAAGTCGGGCATTGGCTTAGGACTTATCTTGCACGAGGGTATCGGCGATACGATTAGAGTATCTCTCACAGGCGATCCTATTGAGGAGATTAAGAGTGCGAAGCTTATCCTGAAAACTCTAGGTTTGAGAGAGGGTGGCATCTCAGTTGTATCTTGTCCAACTTGCGGACGCACGCAGATAGATATCATTTCTCTTGCAAATGAAGTGGAGAGCGTGGTCAACAAGTATGACCATCTAAATATCAAAGTGGCTGTTATGGGGTGCGTAGTTAACGGTCCTGGCGAAGCCAAGGAAGCAGATATCGGTATTGCCGGAGGCAAGGGAGAAGGCTTGCTCATCAAGAAGGGTGAAATCATAGGAAAGGTTCCTGAAGATCAGTTGGTGAGTGCGCTCGAAGATGAATTGAAGAATTGGGCTTAGAATTTAAGCTAGGAGCATATAATGGAACGTAAGAAATTTTTGGAAGTATTTCCTGACATTCAAGTCAGGGAAGACATATTGGCTGTACTCGAATATGTTGATGTGACGCGTGTTACAACGAACCGCGAGCACACGAAAATGCGAGTATACATCGAGAGTAGTAGACTTATTGAAAAGTCTGCTATTTTCGCATACGAAAAAGCCATTGCGAAATCTCTCTCTGCGGGAAAAAGGTTGGAGATAAAGATTATCGAGAAGTATAAACTCTCGAACCAGTATACACTCGCAAATCTGATGGAAGCCTACAAGGACAGCATTATGCGTGAGATTAATCTCTTGAGTCCTGCGCTTTCTGCGATGTTTAGAACTGCGCCAATCACTATCGATGGTCAGACTATCATCATAGACTTCGAGGAAAACATTGTCTCTGAGGCGAAGGTTGAGGAGATGAAAGAAATCATCAAGAACATCTTCAGCCAGCGTTTCGATATGGACGTGAATGTCGAGGTTGCATTGAAGAAGGGCGACACAGAGATTATAGAGAAGCGCCATTCGAGAAAACTCGAGAACGAAGTTCAAAACATCATCGACAAGTTGCAATCCAACGATGATGATGTCGAAGACAATGAAGAAGAACTCCCTGAAGAAAAAGAAGAAACAAAAGAAAAACCAAAGGCTTCAGAGAACAGTAAGTTAAGAAATACACTTCCTAGATTAATCTATGGAAAAGATTATAAAGATGATGAAATCCTCGAGATGAAAGATATCTACGAGGGTACTGGTTCATGTGTAATCAAGGGTGAGGTTATCAACCTGACTACTAGAGAAACTAGAACTGGTAAGTTCTTGATAATCATGGATGTCACAGATTACACAGACAGTGTGACATTAAAACTTTTCCTTCCAGATGAACACGCCAAGGATGAATTCCTTTTAGATGTGGACAAAGGAAAGTATATCGAGGCTAGAGGTGTCATAGGATTTGACGAATACGATGGCCAGGTTGAGATGGGTAGAGTCCTAGGACTTAAACGTATCAAGCCTTTCAAAAAAGAAATTCGTATGGACACTGCTGTCGACAAGAGAGTAGAACTTCACTGTCATACGACAATGAGCGAGATGGACGCAGTGACCGATGTGAAGAAGATTGTCCGCAGGGCATATGAATGGGGCCATAAGGCTATCGCTATCACGGATCACGGAGTGGTTCAGGCGTTCCCAGAAGCGTGGAAAGAGTATCAGAAAATAGTTAAAGAGTGTAAGGAAGAGGGTAAGGAATGTGACTTTAAAGTTATCCTCGGTGTTGAGGCCTATCTTGTAGATGACCTCAAGAATATAGTCACAAACTCTAAAGGTCAGAGTTTGGATGAGACATATGTGGTATTCGACTTGGAGACCACAGGTTTCTCGCCAGTCGAAGATAGAATTATCGAGATTGGTGCTGTGAAAATTAAAAATGGAGAGATAGTGGATAGGTTTGCTGAGTTTGTGAACCCTGAGAGACCTATTCCGTTCAGAATAGAAGAACTGACAGGCATTAGTGATAGTATGGTGGAAGACGCTGAAACTATAGAAAAAGTACTTCCACGTTTTATGGAGTTTGCCGAAGGCTCCATTATGGTTGGTCACAATGTCGAGTTCGATATGAGCTTTATTGAAGAGAATTGCCGTAGGCAAGATATTCCTTGTGATTTTACATCAGTGGATACGGTGGGAATGGCAAGATTTATGCTTGAAGGTCTCGCTAAATACAAACTAAACAATGTCGCAAAGGCTTTGAAAATTCCTTTGGAGCATCATCACAGAGCTGTGGATGATGCAGAAACGACAGCGTTGATATTCCAAAAACTTTGTGCTATGGCCGAAGAAGATGGAATGGATGACCTTGATAAAATCAATGAAAAAGGAATGAAATCAAATAATCGAGCAAACAAACTTCCATCACACCATGCTGTTATACTTGTAGAGAATTGGGAAGGTAGAAAAAATCTCTATAAATTGATTTCGAAGTCACATATAGAGACTTATTATAGACGTCCTCGTATTATGAAGAGTGATTACTTGAAAATGAGCGAAGGATTGATGATTGGCAGCGCTTGTTCAAAGGGTGAACTTTACGAGGCAGTATTTAACAAGAAAACGCCTCAGGAGATTGCTAGGATAGCAGAGTTCTATGACTATTTCGAAGTTCAACCTATCGGAAACAACGAATATATGATTCGCACAGGCGATCCTACCATAGACGATGAAAAGAAAGTTTTAGTAGATTCTGAGGAGGATCTACAGGAAGTAAATAAACGAATCATAGAGCTTGGCAAAAAGATGGGCAAGAAGACTGTGGCTACATGTGATGTCCATTTCCTTGACCCAGAAGACGAGTTATATAGACGTATTATTCAGTATGGTAATGGTTTTTCAGATGCAGACCATCAGCCACCTCTATATTTGAGAACAACCAACGAAATGTTGGAGCAATTTGCCTATCTAGGACCGGATTTGGCTAGAGAGATAGTCATTGACAATACCAACGAGATTTGTGATAAAATAGACATAGTATCCCCAATACACCCGGATAAGTGTCCGCCTGTATTGGAAAATTCGGAAAAACAACTAAAAGACATCTGTTTTGAGAAGGCCAAAGAGGTTTACGGTGACGATTTACCAGAAATAGTGGAAAATCGTCTTGATGTTGAACTCGATTCTATTATAGGAAATGGCTACGCCGTAATGTACATTATGGCTCAGCGACTAGTATGGAAATCCCTAGAAGATGGTTATCTAGTGGGTTCTAGAGGTTCTGTAGGATCCTCATTTGCGGCCACAATGGCTGGTATCACGGAGTGTAATCCATTGCCACCGCATTATCATTGTCCAGAATGTCGCACATCAATATTTGAGAATGAATATTCGTTGTCGAAAGACGTAGACGAATCAGTTATAAAGGAATATCAGGACGCCATTACTGAAGTGCGTTCCATAAGTGGTGTGGGTTACGATTTGCCTGAAAAGAAGTGCCCATGTTGCGGAGCAGACTTGGAGAAAGATGGACTTGAGATTCCATTTGAGACTTTCCTCGGATTCGGTGGAACGAAGGAACCGGATATTGACTTGAACTTCTCAGGTGAATATCAAGCGAGAGCTCACGAGTACACAGAGGAAATGTTCGGAAAGGGTAGTACTTTTAGAGCGGGAACTATATCTGGTATCGCTGAAAAGACAGCGTTCGGATATGTGAAGAATTACTACAAAGATCATCAAGAAGAAAAGCGTAAAGCAGAGATTGAGAGAATAAAGCAGGGATGTACTGGTATCAGAAGAACTACCGGTCAGCATCCAGGTGGTATCGTTATTGTCCCAAGGGACAAGGAGATTTACGACTTTACCCCTATTCAGCGCCCTGCAAACGATATGAACACAGACATCATCACGACTCATTTCGATTATCATGCGATCGAATCGAACTTGTTGAAACTAGACGAGCTCGGACACGATGATCCTACGATGATCAAGCGACTCGAAGAGTTGACTGGAACAGATGTTAAAAAAGATGTTCCATTCGATGATGAAAAAGTAATGTCATTGTTCGAGAGTCCAGAAGCACTTGGTATCTCGTCATCAGATATAGACAACTGTCCTACAGGTTCATTGGGACTTCCAGAGTTGGGAACAGATTTCGTTATTCAGATGATTGTCGATACGAAACCTACGCATTTTGCGGATCTTGTGCGACTAGCAGGACTTTCACATGGTACAGATGTGTGGCTCAACAACGCACAGACACTCATTCGCGAGAAGCAGTGTACATTGTCGTCCGCAATCTGTACGCGAGACGACATCATGGTCTATCTTATGAACAAAGGAATAGACCCAGAGATTTCATTCCAGACTATGGAGAGCGTTCGTAGAGGTCGTAAGATTCCTACATTTACGGATGCCGACGGCAATGAAATCGATGTTGAACAATTGATGAAAGAGCATGGAGTGCCAGAGTGGTACATTTGGTCTTGTAAGAGAATCCAGTATATGTTCCCTAAGGCCCATGCAGCAGCATATATCATGATGGCACTACGTATAGCATGGTATAAGGTATATCATCCATTGGCGTATTACGCAGCGTTCTTTGGAATCAGATCAAAGGCTTTCAATTATGAGAAGATGTGCCTTGGACGAAAAGAATTAGAGCAAAACATAGCAGAATATAAGAAGCAGAAAAAGGCAAACATAACAACTGACAAAGCTGATGCAGAATATATTGATATGCGTGTAGTCAGAGAAATGTATGCAAGAGGTTTTGAATTTACACCGATAGACATCTACAAAGCCAAAGCCACAGAATTCCAGATAGTAGACGGAAAACTGATGCCATCACTGGTGAGCATCGATGGAATGGGCGAAAAGGCTGCGAGAAGTTTAGAAGAGGGAGTGAGAAACCAGGGGGGATCATTCACTTCGAAGACAGAAATGGCAGAGAAGTGCAAACTCAATAAAACGGTAATGGAGACGATGACAAAACTAGGGTTACTAGAAGGAATGCCCGAGGATAGTCAGTTATCTATATTTGACTTCTAGGGTATCAACGAAAGGAGCTAGTTATGAAATCTTTTTATAAGCGTCAGATTGCAATAATGACTGCGCTTGCATTAGTAATCTCGGGTATTGTTATTACTGCGAAACAACCAGAGGAAGCAAAAGCCGACGATTACACCCTAGTGTGGAGCGATGACTTCACAGGAACTAGCCTGGACACATCAGTGTGGAGTTATGACATTGGAACCGGTAGCCAAGGATGGGGTAACTGGGAAAGTCAGTATTACACTAACAGAACTTCGAATGTCTCAGTGTCAGATGGTTACCTGAAGATTACGGCAAAGAAAGAGAGCTACGGTGGTAGTAGCTATACTTCAGGTCGTATCAAAACATCTCAAAAGAAAACTTTTAAGTACGGAAAAATCGAGGCCCGCATCAAAGTAGAGAACGGAAATCAGACAGGTGTGTGGCCAGCTTTCTGGGGATTAGGTGACGACATCAATAATGGTGTGACTTGGCCTGATTGTGGAGAGTTAGATATCATGGAGCATGCCAACTCCAACACTTATATTGGCGGATGTATGCACTGGAATCCAAACGGATTGGGTGGAGCGTATTATGATGCATATTATGCACAAGCTTACAATTTCCCAAATGCAAATCAAGGTATTGATGCCTGGCATACTTACGGAATCATCTGGGATGAATCTCAGATTCAGTGGTATGTTGATGGGAATGTTTATATGACAGGTAATATTACGAGTGAAAACGCATATGCATTTCAAAAGAATTATCACTTGTTATTGAATGTTGCATTGGGAAGTTCTGGCTCTGCGTATACGGGATATCAGGGACCTACTGACAGTTATAAGACTACCAATATGTATGTTGACTACGTCAATGTATATCAAAAGGGTGGCACGCCAACGACTACAACCACAACGACAACTACTAAGACGCCGACGACTACAACCACAAAGACACCGACTACAACAACTAAGAAAGTTACAACTACTTCAACAACTACAAAGGCTACAACTACACAAGCACCAACAGGTTCAAGTGGAGTAGACTGGGATTCGATAGGATATCTTGGAGATGGAGCCGGAGGTGGCAAGTATTCTAATAAATATAAATTTTATTGCCCAGAAACAGGCGTAGGGGTGGTGAATGTTCAACGTCCGGGTTTTGCCTCCGAGGATGGCATCTACGCAACATTCCCATCGGCTATATCATCGAGTTCGTTGAGTAGTTATGATGTTCAGGGTGCTGGTATTATCCTTGGCTTGTCAAACTTTACAGCTAAGGAAACACAATTTACAGTAACATCAGGAGGTAAGTCGTATACTTGCTGGGTTTATTATGCAGATGGAGAGGAGATTACGACAACTACTACAGTCAAACCAACGACAACAACGACTACAACAGCCAAACCGACAACAACAATTACAACTACAACTACAACAATCAAACCTACTACCACAACATTGACAACGACTGCTCCGGTAGAGACTACCACTCGAGAAGGCGGGGCAACATGGAGCATGTCACCATGGAGTTTCTATCAGACCGGAACTAGTACGGCCTCTTGGAATCCTTGGGAGTTGTGCGCGTTTAACGGTGTAACATTTGGCGATTCAGGAGTTACTGCACTTACATCATCTGATTTTTCACATGAAGCAAGAAGTCAAAAGGGAAGTGATGATGCAAAGACAGTAACAGCAACTGGAGTATCCAATCAATTCGCCGCAGGCATCGAGAGCAATGGTTGGTCGGCATTATATTCTGATGATGGTTCTGGAAACTATTACGTTGATCCATACACATTGCGCGCATCCACAGAAATATCGATAGATCAGAATGCGACGTATACCTTGACACTCAATATGAAAGCGACAAGTGAAAAATATATGAGAATAAGGATCACAGACGGACTTCAAAATGTATATCATAGTGAGATTTATCAGTTGGGAACAAGTTATCAGACTATAAGTATTCCTCTGACTACAGATAAAGGTTTTGGAGATTTGAATGTATATATGTACTTTGGTGCATTTATGCAGAAAGTGGATGGCGTGGAACAATATCATGAATCTAACTGGTCAGGTACGGTTTACTTGGAAGATTTCAATTTAATGAAAGATGGTGAGACTACCACAATGGCGCCAACGACTACTACACTTCAACCTACAGTAGTACCAACGACCATCACAACTACAACTACAACAGTTGAACCAACAACAACCACAACAACTGTTATGCCTACGACAACAACCACGACTACGACAGTAGTACCAACAATGACAACTACTACAATGGCGCCAACAACTACACAAGAACCTACGACGACTACAGAGCCTACAGGCATTATAAACTTGCAGATGAATAGGCAGACGGGCATATGGTCGTTTGAACTTAATCCAGATATTGTTGCTAAGACAATAGTATACAAACTCTATAACGTGAACACGCTAGTCTCTTCCGCAATTGTTAGAGAAAATGTAAGAGAAATCGATTTGTCTAGTGTTATGTTGGCTGGACAACAATACAAACTATCATTGGCTATCACTGGAACTAACAGAGAAAAATATAGTGCGACTTCAGATTTATATCTGTATGATCCAACTACAACGACAGTGGCACCAACAACTACAACGACAGTAGCGCCAACAACTACTACAGTGGTGCCAACGACTACTACAACAACTACAACGACAACTGTGGCACCAACAACCACGACTACAACTACAGCAGTGCCAACGACTACTACAACAACTACAACGACAACTGTGGCACCAACAACCACTCAAGAGCCTACGGTAGTACCAACAACTGCAAAATCAACAGGAATTATCAACTTGCAGATGAATAAGCAGACGGGTGTATGGTCGTTTGAACTCAATCCAGACATTGTTGCCAAAACAGTAGTATACAAACTCTACAACGTGAACACACTAGTTGCTTCATCGGTTATTAGAGAAAATGTAAGAGAGATTGATTTATCAAGTAGCATGATATCTGGACAACAGTACAAACTATATTTGGCTATCACTGGAACGAACAGAGAAAAGTATAGTGCGACATCAGATTTGTATTTGTATGATCCATCTATCGAGACTACAGTAACAACAGTGGCGTCAACAACTACAACTACAGTAGCGCCAACTACAACGCAGGCGCCAATAACCACAACAACAGTAGTACCAACTACAACTCAGGCACCAATAACTACAACTACAGTGGTTCCGACTACAACAACAGAGGAACCTACTACAACAACAGTGGCACCTACTACAACGACAGTAGCTCCAACAACTACGACACAATCGGCACCACTTGATATTAGGTTGGATACAGCCACAGGAATTTGGTCATTCACATTGAATCCAGATTTCACAGTTAAGACAGTAGCTTACAAACTCTATGAATCTAATACGCTTATAAAATCGGCGACAGTAAAAGGAGATATTAGAGAAATTAATCTTTCAAACTACATGACAAAGGGTAATCCATACACATTGTACTTGAATGTAAGAGGTGTGAATGGAGAGAGAGTATCGGCTACTTCAGCTCAAACAATATATACCGGAACGGTAACAGAGCCTAAAAAGAGCATTACTCTAATGACGATTTAAAAATAAACGCTAATTGAGGGGGTCATCTTTTAGTTAAAAAGGACCATTTATGTATATTTTTCGGTGTTTCACCCCATATAAAACGTTAAAAAAAGTATACCTTATTAAAAAATGAAACGTTACTATATATATGGGAAAATGGTATAATTTTGCGTATTGTGGGGTGAAAAACGAAAACCAGTTTTTTTACACGGAAGGAAAAGAGTAAATGAAAACAATTATGAAGAGAATTATGGCATCATTGTTGGCTATAATGCTGGTGGGATCCAGCGTTATTTTCGTGCCTAAAACAACGTCTGCAGACCCATTACAGTGGTATGAGGCATATGTAGATCAGGATCAGGCTAGAACTGATGTTTATGAAGAGGGCGATGAACAAGGACTATGGAGATATACCATTCCAAAGAACTACAATTCACAGGGACAAGAAGAGTCTTGGATGAATAAACCAGGTAGTTATCGTTATGCTAACTCAGTTACAGATTTCTTGTTCAAGACTGCAGAGTATAAGTACAATGGTTTTTATCTCAAACTTGATGATGCAAAACAGGCACTAGGACTTCAGGGTGGACGTGTATATAAGTTGACAATTAAACTTAAGTTCACATATGCGAACTCAAGTCATACTAATCCTGTCGATATCAGTTTTGGAACGCAGGGTGCTTTTCAGGAAGATAATATTTCATACACTACAAAAAACACAACAAACGGTCAGCCAGTTGAGTTTAGCGGAACTATCGTTCCAGACAAAGACTCAAAACTTAAGTTCAGCATTGGCGTAGGAAATTATATCAATCCATATACACACCAAGGTGTTGGTAGTGGATTGCAGCCTGGAACATTTAGCATCGAATCTCTTGATGTTCAGGATCAAGGTTGGGAACCAGTTCCTAATGATCAGAACACTCCAGTAGGAAACTATATTGCGTATGCAAACTTCAATGAGACTCATGCACAGTATGGTCAGTGGGGACAGTTGTCTTACAAAGAGAACCCTGACTCACAGAATGAGATGGATACACACTCATTCCTTTGCAGATGTACATCACAATGGCTAGATGGAGATACTCCAGCTGTACAGTGTTATGCAAACTTTATTAAGTACGAGAAGTACACTATTGAAAAATTATTCAGAGGTGAGAAATATACAGGAGTTTTGAAGGTAAGAAGTTCTAAACCTACGGCGATTATCGAGCCCGACGGCAAGGAGCCTTACCAGGGAAGATTTAGATTCAACTTGGATGGAAAGGATTACGATTATCATCTAAATACTGGAGAGCAGAATGTAACTGTTGAAGATATACCAGGAAGTGATGATAAGTTATACACATTGACTATTCCTGAGTTCACATTTAGCGGTGATTACCAAGAGGGTGGTTCTCCTGACATCTTATTCAGATTTGATGAACTCCAGAAGATGACAGAGATTACTATTGAGGATCTTCAGTTTACATGTACTACTAATGATGGATGGACTAACCTTCCAATCAACAGAGAAGACGAGAGTACTACAGTAGGTCCATGGACATGTAAAGCACTTTACAATCTTTACCCACCAAACCCAGACCGTTGGGGAAGAATCGCATACAAGTCAGATAAGCAAAATCCAACAGAGTATAATGATATGACATTCAAACTCAAGGGTGTTTCTGGTTACAGAGATGCGTGGGCTACACAGGCTATATGGTATAACTTCAATGCTATCCATGGATGCGAGGAAGAAGAATCATATACTATCAAGATGACAGTTTACTCGGATACAGCCACAGGAATTGATACAGATCCTAAATATGCTGGTCAGAGAAAAGTTCTTCGTGTTAAGTGTGGTGACTTGGGAACGCTTGATGCGCCACTTGAAGTGGGTGATAATTATCTTGAGTACAATTTCGTTTATAGAACGAACAGTGAAAAAAATAAGGACTTAGAGTTATGGTTTGATAACTTAGAGTTATTTACAGAAATAAAAATCAAGAGCATTGAACTAGTTCATAACAATCAAGGCTTTACTAATGTTCCAGATGATACTCCTACGGCAGTTGGACCATGGACATTGTATGCTAAATACGGTGGAACAGACTATGGAAAACTTGCTTATAAGACAGAAGGTTCTCCGGATGATATGGGCAACACCACTGTTCTCGTAAAGAGAAGAGGCGGAGATGTTGAGGCCAGAGATACAATGATGACACTTACTCATTACACAACTGAGAAGGGGTTAGTTGCAAATCAGCAATACATGATGGCAGTTAACATTACGTATGACGAGTCAATGATGACAGAGTTTGGAACTAGAGTATTACGTGCATCGTTAAACGGCGCTGATAACTTTGATTTCAAACTGAAACCAGGAACATATACATATATTATTCCACGCTTCACTTACACAGGAGCAAATACAAATGTGAGATTTGATCTTGATGAATTGGGTGAGCGTTCAATGATTAAGATTAACAGCGTTGAATTTGGCGAAGCCATAGATTTACCTAAGAATGGTACGGGCGTTACGGCTACAGATTTGGGCAATGGAACTATCAGAGTAGAGGTAGAACCAAAGGATACCATTTATCCATATTGCTATGGTGCTGGTGAACAGCATGCTGGACCATACAAGTACGCACAAGAATATGTTTACTATGTAGATGGTGCAGAAAATGTAGTTACAGATGATACGGATGTTAATATTTCAGGATTGACAGCTGGAAGACACGAGATTGAAGTAAGGGCAAGAGCCAATGGAATAGATACGACTACAGGTCTTCGTACTTCAGTAGTTGTTACAGCGGATGTCACAACGACAGCAAGACCAACAGAGACATATCCAACGACATCATATAATCCTGAGAGTACCTCACACAATCCAGAGAGTACAACGGATCCATCAGGAACTACAGTAAATCCTGAGTCTACTACAGTAAATCCAGCGTCTACAACTACTACTAAAACTAAGAAACCTGCAAAGGTTAAGATAAAGAAGATTTACAAGAAGAAGAGATCTGCCAAGAAACTTAAGATTAAGATTAAGAAGGCAGCAAGAGCTAAAGGATATCAGTTCAAAGTCTTCAAGAGCAAGAAAAATGCTAAGAAGAGAAAGAAGGCTATCTATACTAAGACATTTAAGAAGTACAAGAAGAAATTTACACTTAAATCCAAGAAGCTCAAGAAAAAGAAGAAACTCTATGTGAGAGTACGTGCTTTCAACTATGTCAATGGAAAGAATGGCAAGAAACAGTACGGTGCTTGGAGTAAGATTAAGAAGGTTAAGATTAAACGATAACCAAATGAATTTATCACATCGAGGAAAAATCAATTCATATTGATGTGTTAAATTGGCGAGACGCATAAGCGCTCGTTAAAATAAATATCTTTCATAAGAACAAGAATTAAGGAGGAAGAAAGATGATTAAGCAGTTCAAAAGAATTCTAGCTATTGTTTGTGCACTTGCTATGGCAATAACTGGAATGGCAATTGCACCTGCTACAGCAAATGCTGAGGATTACACTGAAATTCCAAATCAAACACATGTTGTTGTTGGCAACTATGACTTGTTTGCAGTTGCGGAAGACGGTTCTAAACTCGGTTATTTGGGTTCAGGAGCAGTTGGTGACACATCGTTCAAGATGATTGCATCACCTGGTAATGATTCAGGTGATAAAGAGTATAGTAGTTCAGCTACTATTCTTAATGCAACAGCACTTCTTGAGGCAGACCACAGTTACAATGCTAAAGTAAAGATTACTGCGACTAAGAAGGGTACTATACCTGTTACTATCGAAGGTGTAGAGCAGAGAATCAAAATCAAGGACGAAGATGTAAACCAGTCTGTTGAGTTTGATTTGGGTACTTTTGATCACGACTTGTTTGTTAAGCAGGAAGTTCAGAACAAGATTTCATTCTACTTTGGTATGATGCCAACAAACACTGAAATCTCAATCGATGATATTTCTTTCGAAGAAGTAAACAAAGAGTGGGTTCCAGTTCCTAACGTAGATCCTGCAGTGGGTGGATACGCTACTCACGTAGGCATGTTTGACCTTAGTGCTATGTATTCATCAAATGCTGAGTATGGTATGTATGGTAAGATGAAGTATCACAAGTTAGATGAAGGTCAGGGTGACCAGTTAGCTGATACAAAAGTACAGGTTAACAGCACATCTGGATGGCTTGGTGCATATGCAGTTACAGCTCAGTTAAGAGATTATTGTAAAAACGAAGGTCTCTTGGTTGGAGATATCTATGATGTAGAGATTGAAGTTAATTCTTCAAAGGCTACAGGCCAAGATGAGTTACATCACGATAAGAAATTACGTGTTATAGTTGATGGTAACATCTATGATGTAAAACTAGATGGTGGAGATCAGACAATTGAGATTAAAAACATGAAATATAATGCTGTTTCAGATCCTAAGTATCCTGGAACAGGAAACATTACTTTCTGTTTTGACCAACTTGAAAAAGGTACAGAATTCTATGTTAAGTCTATTACATTTACAAACAAAGAAGACCAACAGGGTTGGAAAGATGTCGAAAATGGAGTAGAAAAGATATTCCCAAATGAAACAGATCCAGTTATGAGTTTGTTTGCATATAATGGTGGTACTTCACCTATCGGTATGTGGGGAAGACTTAAATATAAGCTTAACGGTGCAGCTACTGAGGCAGATGTTAAAAATCCTGAAGATGTACTTGTTAAGGTTAAGAGTAGTTCAGGATGGCTTAATGCTTACGCAACTATGGCACAGTATCCAGGATATCTTGACAGAGTTAAAGATGTTAATGGAAACAACTTAGTTGTTGGACAGCAATATAAGATTAACTTTTCAATTGATTCAGATAAGACAACAGGTATTACCGATGAGGGAGATTACAAATATCTCCAGTTGACAATGGATAGTGATAGCAAGGGTAATGACTACACTAAGTACCTACGTATCACTCAGACAGGTGGACAGGATTATGAATTCGATGACTTCACATATGAGGGATTTGGAGATAATGTATTGTTCGAACTTGACCAGATTGATGCAGATACTACTTTGAAGTTTAGCAATATCGAGTTTACACCAATTGGTGAGTGGACTCCAGTATCAGAGTATACTACAGTTGGTCCTTGGGGACTTCTTGCACAAATGAATGCACAGACAGAGACTTGGGGTAAGATGTCTTACAAGACAACTGGTGATCCAGCAGAAGCTCTTGGAAATACTGAGATGCTTATTAGAAGTTCATCAGGATGGAACAACCCAGTTTGTGGTGTTTCAGCAAGAATTGAAAATCTCTTAACTACTGCAGGTATCGAAGAAGATGACGAGTATTACATTGAGGTTGAAGCAACATATACAAAGGCTGATCCTACAGAGACATATTCTAACTTGATTGTTAATGTAGATGACAAAGATATAATCAATGGTTATACACAGAAGGGTGACGATCAGTACCCTTACACTGCTCGTATCAAGAATGGTGCAAATTCATTCACAGTTGGTTCAGAAGCGCAACCATTGTTGTATACTGAGAATTCAGGCGACGTTATCTTCAACTTTGATCAACTTCAGAGAAATGACCAGATTAAGATTACTAAGGTTAATGTAGTTAAGGTTGATTCAGAATATAAGAAGGTTCCTAATAACACAGCTACAACTGCAGGTAGATGGACACTCAATGCTGTAGTGGGAACATCACAGGCACAGGGTCAGTACGGTAAGATGAGATATAAGACTACTGATGATACGGTTAGTGGCACAGAAATGTATCTTGCAAGTGTATCTGGATGGGTTGATGCTCGTGCTTTGATGGGTACACTCAGAGGATATACAACTGAGAAGAATCTTACTGTTGATAAGACATATGCTGCACTTATCACATTCACATATGATAAGGCAACAAAACTTGACACTGAAGAGGAAGCAAATGATGTACTTCGCGCGACTATCGATGGAGTTAACTATGACTTCAAGGTTCGTCCAGGAACAAACACATATGTGGTTCCTTCATTCCAGTACAAGGGAACAAATACTAATGTAGTATTTGATTTTGATGAGCTTCAGGCACGTTCATACGTACACTTTGATGCTGTTGAATTCGATGATGCTATCGATATTCCAACAGGACCAAATGCTATCGAACTTACAGATCTTGGAAACGGTGATGTACAGGTTGTATGCGATCCACAGTACATTTATCCAGAGTTCCTTGAGAATGAGGCACAGCATAAGCAGCCAGCTACATACAACAACAAGTATGTCTACTATGTAGATGAGGTTGAGTATCTCATTTCAGGTGATCCAGTAGTTACATTGGAGGACCTTCCAGCAGGTGAGCATGTAATTGGTGTTGCTGGTGTTAACAAGTATGGTGTCAAGAGTGGAGTTTCTGCTTCAGATTCAATTGTTGTAAGTCGTCCTACAATGACTCCTTCAACAACTGCAGCTCCTACAACAGAGGCACCTACAACTCAACCAACTACAACTAAGGTTGCACCTACAACAAAGCCAGTTAAGATAGCTAAACCAGCTAAGGTTAAGATTAAGAAGATTGCCAAGAAGAAGAAATCAGCTAAGAAGCTCACAGTTACTGTTAAGAAGGCAGCAAGAGCTAAGGGCTACCAGGTTAAGGTATATACTTCTAAGAAGAAAGCTAAGAAGAACAAGAAGGCTATAGTAACTAAGACATACAAGAAGACTAAGTTTACTATCAAGTCTAATAAGCTAAAG
>JAFQXO010000012.1 GCA_017406925.1 Eubacterium sp. | reverse complement strand
GAGCTACAGAGATTTACGTAGTTGATTTTATAAGCAGCCTAAGATCAAGGACAAAGATCTTAAGAAAAAAGTAAAGAAGTTAAACAATGCTTTGAAATGGCATATCACGTATAAGAATGGCGAGAAGATTAAGATTACTCCAGATATGGTGAAGCGTAAGAAGAACGAGATTACTATCGACGAGCAGGCACTTTGGAAAGAGGCTTATAAGGTGCTCGCGACTTACGACACTATCGGTGGAGAGTGGGAGTTCAAGGATCACAAAGGAAAGAAGAGAAAGGCTAAAGGTGGAACTTGGGGTTCGGCTGTCAACTATGATGCTGAGATGAAGTTCATACAGAAGGCATACGATGACGACAAATCTTATAACAAGAGAAAACCAGAGTTGCTCCGCAACTTCACGAAGTATTCGAAAGAGCGTATCGAGATCAGTTTGAAGAAGCAGCACTTATGGGTTTATAAGAAAAAGAAAGTTATTATGGATACAGGAGTAGTAACAGGTCTTCCTACGAAGGAGAGAGCCACACCAGCAGGAGCATTCTATATTTCTGAATGCGTACCTGGAAAGTACTTGAAAGGCAGAGGATACAAGACGTGGGTAAACAAGTGGATGCGTCTCACAACTTCGGGCGTGGGATTACACGATGCTCCATGGCAGCCGACATTTGGTGGAACCAGATATCTGGTCGGTGGATCACACGGTTGTATCAATCTTCCTCCGAAATTTGCCGACAAACTCTTTAAGAGAGCGTTCGTGGGCGAGACAGTATTTATATACTAAAAGAGAAACGTTGTAACCAGAAGGTTACAGCGTTTTACTTATTAATATTTAGTTGAAAAGAAAATACACCTTAGGTATACTGTTTATATAGGGAAATACAATATAATAGATTGAACATGAGTTGTATGAGTATGAAATAACGGGGAGACCATGTTTAGAAGTGTTTGTGTTTATAATCTGCAACTTTACTAGTTGCAGATTTTTGTTTTTTAACAAGAAAGGAGTAAGGGTATGAAAAGAGTAGTATCGATGCTTGTAATTGTAGCAATGATGATAACAGGTATCAACATAGGAATAATCGGGAGCCATGATGTAAAAGCAGATGTAACAAACATAACAGTAGAGAATATGCAGGATTTGAAAGAAGCGGCAATCACTGCAAGTAATACACATGATAAGTATATTTTTATCTTGGGCAGTGATATTTTATTTAATGAAGACGATGAAATTCAAATAACAAACGCCGATGTAACTATTAGAGGGAACGGACACACTATTTCTGTGGAACCGTCAGCTGATGTTGACACGCACAAAGTATTTATACGTGTCGTAGGTGATGCTACTTTGAATCTTGGAATTGGAAGTTATAATAATAGATTAACTATCAAAAGCTCTCATCATGGACCGGCACCAGACTACGTATACAGAAATATACCTAGAATTGATGTAGCCTCAACTACGGCGAAGGTGAATATATACAAAGGATCTACTATCAGCGTAGGTTTTAATGTCGCAGGTGAACTAAATATGTACGGTGGAGCTTTAACCAATTTCTCGGGAAGATATTTGGAGAGAAATGGGATACAAATTGATAATATTATCCAAACATATTCTGGGACAGCAGACCCATCAAAGGCATCTATAAATATTTACGCCGGCACTTTATCTCACAATGCAGCCAGACCAATATATGTAGAAGGTGATAGCACATGTACGGTAAGAGGTGCTAGTCCTATGAATCAGGTTATATTCGAAAATAATGTTTTGGGGGCAGATGGCGTGGCGATTCTTTTTGAATCAAAATCAACTCTGGATATCGAAAACACATTGTTTAGAGAGAACCAGGCCACGGCCGAACCAAAATATAGACCTGAAAAAGTTGGTTTTGGTGAAGCTATATGTGCTACCAACGGTAAAGTGAATATTTCATATGCAGCATTTGAGGATAATACACAAGCTGAGTTTTATTCGTATTACTATGTTTATAATTCTGTTATATACATAAAAAATGCTGAGTTATCTATGGATAATTGTAGAGTGTCAAATAACAGGGACGGAATCCGGATTGAAGGAGATAAACCAGCCACTATTTCAAATACATTAATAAAGGATAATAGTGGAAGTGGATTGTTTTTACGTGATGGTGTCATATGCAATTTGGTGAATACAAAAATTGAAGGGAATAAAGCACCAGAAGGTGCTGGCGCGTGCATAAACATCACTGATTCGTATCTTTATGGAATGGACGATGCTCCAGAAATATCCAAATTGATATGTGATAGCAATACAGTGATTTGTAACAATGTGGCGAGTATTACAGGTTCAGATATTTATGGTAAAAATTGTTATTTAGAATTACCGAATGCACTAGATATGGATAAAATGTTTAATGATACAGGATATCCAATAAATGGGTGGTATGTAGATGGTGTTTATCCATCATTGGGAATTGTTCACAATTCCAGATATTCTTTGGGTGACTTCGTGTATGAAGTAACAGAATTTGGATATGATGAAAACACGAGAAACTTAATTGCTGCATATGGACCAAAAGAAGAAACTACAGATTTAGATGAAACAACGAGCAGCATCTCTTTTGAGAGTGAAAGTGTGACTGATGAGACTATTTCAAGTGATATTACTACTGATATTAGCGTGACAGAAACTCAAACCACAGGAAAAGTCGAAATAAAAACTACTAAAGACGATTTTAATATAAAAACTACAAGTGCATCAGAAATGACTAAAAAAAATGCAAAAATCGGAAAGACAAAAATAAAGAAAGCAAAGAAAAAGTCAAATAAAAAGCTTTCAATTCGTCTTAAAAGAGTAAAAAATGCCAGAGGGTATCAAGTGGCAATATACAAAAGTAGGAAATCAGCAATAAAGAATAAAAAAGCTATCCTTAAAAAGATTAAGAAAAAAGTTAAGTTTACAATTAAATCAAAAAAAATAAAAAAGAAAAAACTATTTATAAGAGCACGAGCGTTTGCACTTTGTAATAATAAAAAGATATATGGCAAGTGGAGCAGCATTAAAAAGGTGAGGAATAAAAAATAAAATAATGAACACAAATAATATAAAAAAATAAGGAGGCGAGAGTATGAAAAAAATAGTAACAAGTATAATAGCGATTCTGCTCACAGTAACTTTGATTCCTTTTATGCCTATTAGAACACAGGCCGCAGTCTATAGTGGAATATGTGGAGATAGCATGAAGTGGTTGTTGGATACGAAAAGAGGCACGTTGTACATTACAGGTGAAGGGGATATGTATGACGATATTTACTCAACTAATACAGCATGGCGAGCATATTCAGAGCATGTAAAAATAGTAGAGATAGGTGAAGGTGTAAGGACGATAGGAAATGCAGCCTTCTTGGGAATGACAGAGATTGAAGAATATAATATGCCAGACAGTTTAGAGGAAATAGGAGCAGATGCACTATCCTATGCGAAATGCAAATACATTTATTTGCCTGACAATATAAGCAGAATGGTAATTCCTTCTCACCCTCTCAGTGCAGACACAGTTATTTCGGCAAAAAAAGACTCATATGCGTACAATCAAATCAAAAACAGTTCGCGTTTTGACGTAATATTAACAACTGTTCGATACCGTGAACAATTGCCATGTGAAGTTTCAAATTTAGAGACAGTCTCGCAAGATGATAGCAAAGTAAAAATTAAGTGGGATTCTGCAGTTGAGGAACAAAAATATAAAGTGTATGTAGATGGTTATTTGTACGATGAATATGATAGTGTACAATCCCCTGTTATAGATGTTCTCTTTTCAGGAGACCATAAAATAAAAGTTACATCGATAGTTGAGGGAATAAGAAAAGGCTATCCAATTGAAGTAGAATCACAAGGAACAGAAATAACAGTACATATAGATGGTAATGATTCTGAACCAATAAATCCTGATAATATCAGTCTAAATAATCCATCAATTGAGAACGATGTATCTACTTGGGATACGGTTTACTTTGGCAATTATCCACAAACATCAGACGGAGATGGAGGTTTCAAAACAGAACCAATTAAATGGAGAGTATTGTCAGTAGATGGAAACACCGCATATTTATTGGCGGACAAAATATTAGATTGCAAAATATTTAATATGGATGTTGGGAATGATTTAACATGGGGAAATAGTTTCCTTAGACGATGGTTGAATGGAAGTTATTTAGATGCTTCAAACACCAATTCTTTTTATGATTCGGCATTTACTTCTGAGGAAAAGGATTATGTTGTAAGCAAGTATAATTATAATGAGAACCCTTATCTTTATGGTACCAATGATAAAGTATATTTATTAGGCGACAATGAGCAGTTTAAGCAAAAGTATGGATTTTTAAATGAAGCAGCTGATCATATCAGTAAAGCATCAGCCCCTACAGACTATGCTGTGAATAATGGCGTAAAAGTATATAACGAAGAGGGAGAGGGATACGGAAACGCATCATACTGGAACAGAGATATTGCAAGGATATATGGATATAATACTTTATCAGGGCAAACGTATTTTGCTTTTATAGCGGGTGCTCGTGGCATGGGCCCGACTGGGGGTTATAGTTTTTATTGCATTGAAGTTGACGATGATACTGTAGGAGTGCGCCCGGTTATCAATGTAGATCTGTCATCTCCATATCTAAGTTATGCTGGGACGGTTGCTTCCGATGGAATAGTCAATGAGCCTGAAGAATCAACGACAGAAGTCGCAACAACAAAAAACATCACAACCGAAACGACACAAAAACCGACACAAACCACTACCAAAGAAAATAATACGCCTACAAACGTAACTAAGCCGGGTAAAACAAAAATAAAGAAAGCTAAAAAGAAGTCTGCCAAGAAGATTCTAATTCGTTTGAAGAGTATTAAGGGTGCTAAAGGATACCAAGTAGCTATATATAAGTCCAAGAAAAAAGCGAACAAAAATAAAAAAGCTCTATTTAAAAAAATTGTGAAGAAGGACAGAACCATTCTTAAGTCGAAGAAATTCAAAAACAAGAAGATACTTTATGCCAGAGCTAGAGCATTTACTTTTGATGGGGAGAAAAAACTATACGGTCAGTGGAGCAAGGTGAAGAAAGTTAAAAGGAGATAACATAGGTTTTTTCGTATCTAAAACATCTTTACACAATACAATTAATATGCTAATATATTTGGGCATGTAAAAACCTACACGCAGTGCTCGGACACTCCGACCAGTACTATAGTGTAAGGGGATAATTTAAAAAGGAGGAAGAAAGATGATTTCTAAAGAGACTAAGGCGAAGCTCGCTGAAGAGTACGGAAAGTCAGCTAACGACACTGGTTCACCAGCAGTTCAGGTTGCTATCCTTACATACAGAATCGAAGAGCTTACAAAGCACCTTAAGGACAACGACAAAGACCACCACTCAAGAAGAGGACTTCTTAAGATGGTAGGTAAGAGACGTGGATTACTTGATTACATCAAGGAAAACGACATCGAAGAATACAGACAGCTTATCGAAAAGCTTGATATCAGAAAGTAATTGTGCGACTTATAAAACAGTGGAACATTTAGTTCCACTGTTTTTTTGTGAACAAAAAAATGCACTTCAATAAAAAATAAAGAGTTGTTTTTATGAGTTAATAGAAATTAAAATAAAAGTGCAATTTATAGGGAGTTGGAAGAACGTTATTCCAACATCAAAATAAAATAAAGAAAGAGGTCGAGTATGGAGAAAAGAAATCTCAAGATGCTTATTGCATCGCTATGCGTAGTGACCCTTATAGTAGGGTCTATTATTTTGCCTTCGGCAAATGTAAAAGCTGCCCAGGCCGAATGGGAAACCATAGGTGAAAATGGTTGGCAGTATAAGGTAGAAGCAAATTTCAATTGGTTTTTGCAAGGTAAACTAGGTGAACAAACTGTTTCTGGAGGAAATGATTTTTTTGATGTTCCTTCAATTGTTGTTGAAAAGGCTGCTAGAAGCCATAAAACATATTTAAAATCGCCTAATTACAAAGTAACGAAATCAGGAATGCACTTAATTACATTTAAAGCTACTTCGCACAAATATAATGAGGTTAAAATATTTTCTAATGGAAAAGAAATATACAAATCAACTCAAAAAAACATTTCAACATATTGTGATTTTAGTGTAGATGATGAGTTTTATATTGAATGCTCTGCAAGCTCAAGTATTAGTGGTGGAAAACATTTTAGTAATCTGAAAGTAAATTACCTAGAAGTGATTGAACCTGAAAGCATAGATGATACTCCTATTGAAAATGGGGTAGTTACAGGAGTTGTCAAGGAAAAAAATAAGTGGCACAATATTGCTCCAAACGGATGGAGTTTTTATTATACGAACACAAGTAATAAAACTCCTAAGTTTGAATATACAGGCGGATCATCATGGTCGGATTTACCAAGTTTTAATATTGGAGGGCTGGCAGTTGGTGACACCTTGACATCGCAAATAAAATCTCCAAGCTACAAGGTTAATGTAACTGGTAAGTACAATATTGGTTTAAAAGTTGAAAAAGGTGAATTTACTAATACCGAAGGATATATGGAAATTTATGATCAAAACGATAATAAACTGTATGAATCCGGTAACGGTAAAAATACGTTCAACTGCACTTTAAAATTAAAAAAGGGTCAAGAAATCAAAGTTGTATACAAAGATATTAGGAATTCTGTTTTTTATATTTACAGTAGAGTATTAGATATTAAAGAACTGACTATTACTGAAGACTTTAATGTGGGTACATCAGGATCTTGGCAGACCATTGGAAACAATGGCTGGCAGTATAATGTGCAGGGAGTTGACGATATCACTTATAAAGGTGGAACTAATTTAGAAGATGGACCAGAGATAACACTGGATGGCTCCGCTAATAATGATGCTAGTTTTAGTGTGAAAACTCCAGTATATACAGCGCCAAGAACTGGATATTATAAATATTTTATTACTAATACTGAAGAAACAAAGCCAAATAACGCAACAATAAAAGTATATAAAACGAATGGAACTATATTAGTGTCCTCAGGCGTTGTAGCTAGTAATGATAACAAAACTGAAAGTGTTGTATACTTCAGATTAACAGAGGGAGATTGCATATATGCAGAGTACTCTCAGGAGAAAACTAAGTTAAACACCAAGAAAATAACTGCGAAAATTCAAGATCCTAAAGTGGGTACAGTTGGTAAATGGACCAAAGTTGAAGAAAACGGATGGCAATACTTTGCAATGAAGGACGGTCAGTATGTATCTAATCAGATTACAAAAAGCGTAGATGTTACCGGTGGTGCTGAAACAGATAATTTTGCCATATTCAGTTTGGTAAAATATTATCCATTCCACGAATGGGATTTTGAAGTAAAAACTTCTAAATATACTATTCCAGAAGACGGAACTTACAGATGTACATTAAAAGTGTTCGATCAGAGTTACACATCAACTACTCAATATAAAGTATATGACGGAGATAATAAAGTTTTATATTCTACACCGTATAAGATTAATACCTATCCAACAGTGGGTAACCAATACACTAATTATCCATGTGATTTATATTTTAAGAAGGGGCAAAAAGTATATGCCTACTATTTACAGAGTTGGGCTTCTGCGTGTGTAAAAATAATAGAATTTGACGTCAGCAAAATCTATTAATAGTAAAACTTATAATAAACAAACTATGGGGCTGAATCTGGATCGCCAGATTCAGTCCTTTTATGTTTGCATTTTCGCATTATTTCGCCTATAATATCAAAGGTTACATAATAATAGGAAGAAAATAAAAGGAGAGCCAACAAGAGTTGGCAAAGGAGAATTATGAAGAGTTTTAGTATGGAGCTTGCCGGAAAGACACTTACTATCGAAGTAGGCGGTGTTGCGAAGCAAGCAAACGGTGCAGCAATGATGCACTATGGTGACACGACAGTATTATCTACAGCTACGGCATCAGATAAACCTAGAGATGGTATCGACTTCTTCCCACTTTCAGTGGAGTTCGAGGAGAAGATGTACTCAGTAGGTAAGATTCCGGGCGGATTTAATAAGAGAGAGGGCAAGGCTTCAGAGAATGCGGTACTTACAGCACGTGTAATCGACCGTCCTATGAGACCTTTGTTCCCAAAAGATTACAGAAATGACGTGACTTTGAACAACCTCGTAATGTCAGTTGATCCTGAATGCAGACCAGAGCTCGTAGCTATGCTCGGCTCGGCTATTTCTGCTAGCATTTCAGATATTCCTTTCGCAGGACCTTGTGCGATGACACAGGTCGGTCTCGTAGACGGAGAGTTCGTAATGAACCCTAGCCAAAAGGATTGGGATGAAGGTGATCTTCAACTCACAGTGGCATCTACACGCGAGAAGGTTATCATGATTGAGGCTGGCGCCAATATTGTCCCAGAGGACAAGATGATCGAGGCCATCTACAAGGCACACGATATGAACCAGGAAGTAATCAAGTTCATTGATACTATCGTTGCTGAAGTGGGTAAAGAGAAGCACGAATATGAGAGTTGTGCAATTCCAGAAGAATTGTTCGATGCTATCAAAGAAATCGTTCCTCCAGCAGAGATGGAAGAAGCGGTATTCACAGATGACAAGCAGACTCGCGAAGGAAACATCAGCGCAATCACAGAGAAGTTAGAAGAGGCATTTGCGGAGAACGAAGAGTGGTTAGAGGTTCTTGGCGAAGCCATCTATCAGTATCAGAAGAAGACTGTCAGAAAGATGATCTTGAAAGACAAGAAGCGTCCAGACGGCAGAAAGATTGACGAGATTAGAAAGCTCGATGCACAGGTAGACCTCATCCCTAGAGTTCATGGTTCAGCGATGTTCACTAGAGGTCAGACACAGATCTGTAACGTAGTTACACTTGCACCTTTGTCAGAGGCGCAGCGCATCGACGGATTAGACGAAAACGTAACAACTAAGAGATATATGCACCAGTACAATTTCCCATCATACTCAGTGGGCGAGACTAGACCATCAAGAGGTCCAGGACGCCGCGAGATTGGACACGGTGCTTTGGCTGAGAAGGCGCTTATGGCAGTCCTCCCATCAGAGGAAGAGTTCCCATACGCTATCAGAGCCGTATCAGAGACATTCGAGTCGAACGGTTCTACATCTATGGCATCCACATGTTCATCATGTATGTCACTCATGGCGGCGGGTGTGCCTTTGAAGGCAATGGTAGCTGGTATCTCATGCGGTCTCGTAACAGGCGAGACAGACGACGAGTACCTAGTGCTCACAGATATCCAGGGTCTCGAGGATTTCTTTGGCGACATGGACTTCAAGGTGACAGGTACAGAGGAAGGTATCACAGCTATCCAGATGGACATCAAGATTCACGGACTCACACGTCCTATCGTAGAGGAAGCTATCAGACGTACACGCGAAGCTCGTCTCTTCATTATGGATTCATGTATGAAGAAGGCCATCGTAGCTCCTCGTGACTCCGTCAATGAATACGCACCTAAGATTGAGACTATCCAGATTGACCCAGACAAGATCGGTGACGTAGTCGGCAAGAGTGGTAAGGTCATCAACACAATCATCGATGAGACAGGTGTTAAGATCGATATCACAGACGATGGAATGGTTTCAGTTTGTGGCGTAGACAGAGCTATGATTGATAAGGCTCTTGGATATATTAAGACTATCGTAACTGATTTCGAAGAGGGCATGATCCTTGAAGGAACAGTTGTAAGCATCAAAGAGTTCGGTGCATTCGTAGAGTTTGCCCCTGGCAAGGAAGGAATGGTTCACATTTCAAAGATTGCTAAGGAAAGAGTAGAGCACGTAGAGGATTACCTCACACTTGGCGACAAGGTTAAGTGTAAGTGCCTCGGCAAAGACAGAATGGGAAGAATCAGTTTCTCAATCAAGGATGCACAGTAAAGTCAAATGATGAATAATGAACGCTCGTGGATTTTGTCCACGAGCGTTTTTATTATTAAATCGCAGGAAGCGATTTGCACATATCTTCAATTAAGTTATAAAGAACATAAAAATCATCATGTTTATATCCTGCCCCTTCTAGTTTAAGGTCAAGAAAGTGTGTGAGTGTCTGAATTTTTTGTAACCGATTGTAAAAATCCGAATATAATAGTTTACAATCATTTGACAAGTAGTTTGCTCGCTCACAATCACGTTCACTTATTGTTGTGTAATCCATCTTAAAATCCCCTTTCTTTTAGTTTTTCCTGATCAAGAATAATCGCAGTATACCCCCCCCTGTTTATCGCGCTGTCAAGGAAAATCAAACAACATCACATAAGAAATTTAAAAGTAGTAAAATCTACAAAAAATAAGTGATATTTGCTATACAACTAAGTACTGTAAGTTAAAATACTATTGATAACGTATAAATAAAAATTACACAACATTACTTGAAAAAAATAGGTGGTGTTGTGTAAAATAATCTTACACAACATTATTGGACTATTTTACTATTTGTTGTATAAGGGGTTATCATGAAAAAGATTCAATCATCAGCAATAAAAAGCGTGCTAGAAAAAGAATTAGATCAGAATAGCAAAGTATTGCTCGATTACTTGGAAAAACTAAACACTCTGCCAAAAGGAACAGTGGTTAAAAGGAAAATAGGTAATCAGGATTATTGTTATTTGAACTATAGGTCAGGTGATAAAGTTATATCTGAATATTTGGGGAAAAGTAATAGCGAAAAGGTTACGGAAATAGAAGAGCAGGTACTGGAGAGAAAACGCCTATTTGAAATTGTTAAAAGATTAAGAAAGGAGGAAAAAGAGTTAAAAGAATTACTAGAAAAATAGTGCGTGTTGATATTTGAATAGTTATAAAAACTCGCAATTGTTTGCGAGTTTTTATAATGGAAAGACTAGTTTGACATTATGGTAAATATACCATATAATGAAGGAGGAAGGAATGGAAGAATCGAATTTTGAAATAATTTTTTATGAAGATAATAAAGGAGAAATTCCAGTAAAAGATTTTATTGATTCTCTTAATGGAAAAATGAGAGCAAAAGTAGCTCTCGCACTTGAACAATTATCTATTGAAGGAAATTATATCCGCGAACCTTATAGTAAACATTTAGAAGATGGAATATTTGAATTAAGAGTGAAAGTTAGCAACAACCAATTAAGGATATTATACTTTTTCTTTATTGGGAAAAGAGTTGTTCTTACTAATGGATTTATTAAGAAAAAGAATAGTATTGATAGAAAACATATTAAATTAGCTAAAAAACGTAGAAACCATTACATAGAAAGGAGTAAATAAAATGTACACACTAGATGATTTTATGAAAGAACAACTTCAAGATGAAAGCTTTAGAGAAGAATGGGATAAATTACAGCCAGAGAGAGAAGTAATGCAGACTGTGGCTAAGGCTCGTATAGCTATGAATATGAGCCAACAAGAGTTAGCAGAAAAGACAGGAATAGATCAGGCAGATATAAGCAAATTAGAAAATGGGACACGTAATCCCACGCTAAAACTCCTTTCGCGCCTTGCTGATGGCTTGGACATGGTTTTGCGAGTACAGTTTATTCCTAAAAACCACTAACTACGTATTTCATATGGCGCAACCTTTATTCTTTTGATAAAATATAATCAGTAACACGAACCGGAGGAAAAGATATGAGTACTCTAATAGCATACTTTAGTGCGACAGGTACGACGAAAGCCAGAGCTGAAAAGAAGGCTCAGGAGCTAGGCGCGGACACATATGAGATAAAGCCGACAGAAGCCTACACATCCGCGGATCTCGACTGGAAGAACGAAGAGTCGCGCTCGAGCGTAGAGATGAAAGGCGACATCAAGCCAGAAATAGTGACGGGCGACATCGACATCTCGGCGTACGATACGATATACATCGGCTATCCAGTTTGGTGGTACAGAGCGCCTACGATTATCAATTCATTTTTGGCGTCGTATGACTTCGCAGGGAAGAAGATAGTGCTATTCGCCACGAGCGGTGGCACGAAAGATTTCGGTGAAACTATTGCGAAAATTCAGCCAGATGCCCCAGAGGCAATGTTTGAAGAAAGCGAAATATATAATAGTTATTAAAAAGGAGAATAATTATGGAAGACAACAATAACTACACAAACCCAGAAAAAACAAATGAGACACCAGAAAACAACGTTGCACCAGAACCTGAGACTACACAGCCAGAACCACAGGCACAGCAGCCAGAGCCACAGGTAGAGCAGCCAGAACCACAGGTAGAGGAAGTGGGCTCACATTCACATCGCCCAGACCAGACAGTAGAAGTAACTGCACAGTATGAGCAGAATGTACCTAAGGATCCTTCATTGCTACCACATTCAACACTCAGTATCGTAGCATTCGTAATTTCACTCGTGAGCGTTCTTTGCTGCGGAAGTGGATCTATCGTAGCACTTATCATTGCTATCGTAGATATAGCTAAGAAGGACGAAGAGTACAAGCACACATTGTCTATTGCAGCAATCATTATTTCAGCAGTAGCTATACTCTTAGGAATCATCGCTGCAATTATCTACTTTGCATCAGGTGCGTATCTACAAACTAGATATTAAAAAGATAAAGCAAATATAACAGGACATAAAAATGGCGGGGACTTAAGTCCCCGCCAATACTTTTATTAGATTAAATATTACTTATGCCTTCCAAAGTGAATGCAAGTTACAATAAGCATAAACAGCTTCGATTGTCTCTCCTTCACAAAGTGAGAAGCAAGCCTTAGGTGCATCGCCAGGCTTCAAATCCTTCTTTTGCATGCCTTCACTAGTCTGAATAGCAATCCACTCAATATAGTGCTCGTCAAGCATAGGATGTTCCACCGCACCAACTGTAACTTTCACAACATTACCTTCAACTTCGTATACAGGCACGTGCTTTTCAACAGCAGCATCAGTAGTTCCTGCTACTATTTCCTCCATAGGTGCTCCGCAACACATAACTGGAATGCCGGCATCTTTAACCTTCACAATAATCTGTCCGCAAGTTGCGCACTTGTAAAATTTCAATTCCATAAGTTCCTCCTTATTCATACTAATAGTTGATTTGATTATAACATAAAAAGCGATGTGTTGGATTACATATTTGAAAAAGCAAAAAGTGACACGAATTATTGGGTTAGAAAAGTTGCACACGACTATACAAGTAATGATGTGGAGGAAAAAATATGACAGAACAACAAATAAAAGAAATAACAAAATGGGTCGTCGACAACAGCAATAGACCTTTATCAAAATTAAAACGAAAATCTGTTTAAATTTGTTTTTTGTTGCCTTTCACTTCGTTGCAGGTACTTTTCAATTGGGTATCTTGCTTGGGCATTATTGTTTGAATAGAGTAAGTGAAAATGATAATTGATATAAAAATGGGAATAGTAAAAACCGCAAAATGAATATATTGACAAAATATATAACAAATGTTATATATAATGTATAGAGAGGTCCTGCTTTAGTGGACAATTAATACGGATTGTTGTGATTATCACAACTTGGCTTGGCCGAGAGGTCTTTGGGCCACCGAAGGCGGGAAGAATTTCCCGCCATTTTTTTGTTAGAAAGGAAAAAGTATGAAAGAACTTAGTATTTTCATAGATGAATCCGGGGATTTTGGAGAGTGCAGTCTTCCAGCATATTATTTGGTAACATTTGTTTTTCATAAACAGGGCAGCGATATAATCTCACAAGTAAAGAAACTTGAAGATTCAATAAAAGCGAGTGGATTTTCGATTGAGTACATTCATACAGCCCCCGTAATAAGGCGTGAAACAGTGTTTTCAAATTATTCTATTGACGAAAGAAGAAAACTACTATATAAAATGTTAAACTTTATAATGTCGTCCCCTATTTCGCACTATACGATTGCTATTAATAGAAAAGAGGCAGGAGATAAAGTAAGTTTATCAGGGAAGTTAGGTCAGTCTATAACGAGGATGATAGATGACTATCGAGATTTATTTTATAATTACGATAAAATTATAGTATATTATGACAATGGGCAGCATGAATTAAGCGCTATTTTAAATGCGGCATTTTCAGCACATTTTTCTAATGTTGAATTCCGAAAAGCAACTCCTAAAAAGTATCGGCTTTTGCAAGTTGCAGATTTCATATGTACAATGGAATTATTGAAAATTAAAAGAAATGAAAAAAGATTAAGTAAATCAGAAAAAAAGTTCTTTTACCAACCTAATGAACTAAAGAAGGTATTTTTGAAAGGAATTGAAAAGAAAAAATTACATCTAAAAAAGTAGTTATTGAAGAAGATTTTTGCAAGTAGAAGTTTTTGATAAGGCCTATGCACGATATTAAAATAACTGTCTTAAAGCGGGCAGTGCACGAAGATTTAATTGAACAGTATGAAAATCCTATTGAGCACCAGTGTGATATGACACTGGGTGATGTTTTTGTTGTTAAGGAAGGAAAGCGACCTGAAGGTATGTGTTCTGAGGCATGGAAGGTTATGGAGCCTTTTGTAAAGGAGCTGGCAGCGGGTGGTGGAAACTTCTTTGACGGATGGATGAAGAATGAGAAGTCAGCGATGATTTCTTGCAATGATGGATTTAGACCAGTTAGTTTCTATCTAGAAACTGTAGAGGATTAAAAGTTAGTAGTATGAACAAAAAACACCTTTGGATAATTATCATAACATTGGTTGTAATATTAGCACTCGTTGGAGTGCTGATTTTTTCGCGCAGTTGTAAAAAAGAACCTAAACCTACAGAGACTACTACGACACTAGTTCCTACTGACCCTAAGGCAAATATCGTTCACCATATTAAAGAGCGTGGCAAGAATGGCATAGCTGAGATGGACTATGTAGAAAGTGATTTAACTAAGGATTCTACCCAGTATCAGGATCGACTAGCGAAATTTACCGTGGGACTTTCTCTACTTACTTATGGTGTGAGAGGCCGTACGAAAGATCCAGTTGAGGATGCTATTGCACAGATTAAGGATAGTGGAACTGAGAGTGGTCAGTCACTTTATACGGAAGCAGAAGAAAAGTATACGAAAAACAAAGGCGGAGATTCTGATGGTAAGTTTAGCCCATTTTGGATTTTCAAAAGAAATGAACCTATCCGCATGGATGGTGAGAACTGTAATATAGTCTTTGTCATTGTGCAGGGCACACAGGCTGAGGAGTGGAGTTCGAACTTTGAGTCTGGACTAAATGATAAGGTTCATAAAGGATTCGACATAGCAGCGAATGAAGTGTTTGATTCCTTAAAGGAAACTATGAAACTACTTGCTAATGAAAAAACGAAGATTATCATCACTGGTCATAGCAGAGGTGGTGCAGTTGCTAACCTCGTGGCTGCTAAGATTGATGAAGGATTAGGTGATTCTGTTTTTACTGACGTAACTAAAGATGATGTGTTCGCATACACTTATGCGACACCTAATGTTTCTAGGGCTAATGTGAAGAATGCGAAGTATCAGAACATCTTTAACATCGTAAACCCAGAAGATTTTGTGACGCGTGTTATGCCTAGCGAGTGGGGATATGGTAGATATGGACAGACTTTGAATCTTCCATCGAGTAACAAAAATAATAGCCAAGCAGCATATAAGAAATATCTAGAAAAGGCTAGAAATATAGCAGAGCAGTTCGATGGTGTTAAGTATGAGCCTTTCCCAGGAGGTACGAAAACTATTGATTATTATATGAAGTCAGTTTCTGATGATGTGAAAAATAATAAAGAGTATTATAAGAAGTCGCTTAATAAGCATAGCGAGGATGACAAGTATTCACTTCACTATTTCTATCGCACGATTATAGGAGCGGCTATGGGCGCAAGTGATGGCGGTAAGAACGATCTTAAAGATAAAGCTCGTGATGTACTGTTTAATACCATACGTGGTTTCTATGGAAAGGTTGGAACTGCCACGCTTAAGTTCTTACTGACCAACCAGGGCATGGCTATGATATTTGAAAAATATCCACAGGCAAAGAACATTGCTGGTAAGTTTGTGAAGTCTGACTTTTCGAAATACTTTGAATCTGCGCATCAGATTGAGACTTACTACGCTTTCGTAAATGTCCTAGATGAGGATGACTACGTAAAATAAAAATGAAAATTCATCATTTTTTCACACTTTAAATATTGAACTTTCGCTATATTGATTTATAATAATATCAGTGTGGCGAAAGTTTTTATTATCTTATGGTAATAAAATATGAGCGGTAGAGTAGATGAAAAATGCTAATCGTTTTTACTAGTAAGGAGAGAGTAAACGATGACAAGATTTCATTTATTAAAACTACATATCATTTTAGTATTAATTCTTTCACTGGTGATGTCCAGTGTTTGTTTTGCGTCTGCTGATGAAGTAGATGATGTTACAAAATTGGCGAAGGCCACGAAGGGCACATCCAGAAAGATTAAAAATCCAAAGAAGTATGCCGGATATGATTTTAAGACGAATGCACTCCGCGTTAGTTCATCAGGTATGTCGGGGTTGGAGGACATCGTCCTTAAGGCGTACATCAAAGAGCCTAACAACACTTACAAGCACATCGTGACTGACAAGTGTGGCTGGGCGAAGAGTGATTCATATGCCTATGAGAATGTCTTAAATGCTAAGAGCAAGTTCGAGTACGGTAAGGAATATAAATACACTATCAAGGCGAAGAAGTACACCGTCGAGGAAAAGTCTCTGATGGAGATTGTGACTGAGAAGGTGGAGCGAGGCCTTGCGACGAATCCTATAGAAAAGGCTTCTGAGAAACTTAGCGATCTTGAAAAGAACAGTGTGAAATATTATGGCAAAGTTCTAACTTTTAAGACTAAGGTTTTCAAGCGAAAGGGTAAGTTTAAGATTCCTACGAAGAACGTGCGACTTCTAGCGTTTATCTCTGCATATGAAAATGCAGTTTATTCACAGTCGAAGCGTGGACAGAAAGGTTATGCTGACTGTTCATCGTTCGTGTATGAGTGCTATAAGAATATCGGTATGAGTTTCGGTGAGGAACTGGGAAATACTGAGACTGAGTTAGATTGGTGCGAGAAGAATGCACTGAAGGTTAAACTATCTAGAGCAAAACTTGGTGACCTCATTTTCTATTCTGATCCTGATATCGATACATTTAAGAAGCATTATAAACATGTGACACATGTTGCTATGTTTAAGGATAACAAGACTATTATCGAGATGGCTGGCGAGAAGGTTAACTTCCGTACGCGTCAGGTATCTGAGTATGACAAGGATGCCATAGGAGTTTACAGACCTATCTTCGATGAGTCTGATATGAAAGATAAGTCCAAGGCTAAGCAGAAACTCAAGAAACTTAAGAAGAAAAAGAAGAAGAGCCAGAAGAAAGCTAAGGAGCCTATCATCAGAATCGAGGAGACGACGAAGAGGAAGCGCAAAGAGGAGACTACTCGCAAACCAGAAAAAGAGACTGAGACAGAGACATCTGTAGAGGAAACTACTTAAAAAACCAGCACCTGCTAGAATTTATTCTAGCAGGTGATTTTTTGTGTATTTTTGGGCATTTTTTGGCTTGTCATTTGTGGTATAATGGTTACTTAAGAGAGGGTTTATCTATGAAATTTTTCGATAACATGCCAGAAGAGAAGAAGATCAAGATTGGAAAGTTCTGCACACATATGTGTACAGTGCTTTTCGTTTTGTTTTTTATAGATGCTTTCGTGATAGTTACTATGAACGTCACGGTGTTTATCGTTTCGGTTATTATCATTGCAGTGCTTTTCTGCATTGGAGTTTTGATATCACATATCTGCCTGAAGGATTACAGGAGAAAGTAGGTGACTTATGAAGTTTAGACCATGTATCGATATTCATAACGGATTCGTAAAGCAGTTAGTCGGCGGCAGTATGCACGGCGATGTAGCGGATGTAAATTTCACATCTGACGAGCGCGCTGACAAGTTTGCGAAAAAGTATAGGAAAGACGGCCTTGACGGTGGTCATATTGTGATACTCAACTCTAAGGATAGTCCGGGTTATGAGGCTTCCCGCAGAGTTGCGATTGATGCGCTTGAGGCTTTCCCAGGTGGTTTCCAGATAGGTGGCGGCATCACTGACGAGACAGCGTACGACTATATATTGCACGGAGCATCACACGTTATCGTTACTTCGTTTATTTTCGATGGAGATATGATAAGCCTTTCGAAGTTAGATTCATTGGCGGATGCCATAGGAAAGGAGCGTATCGTTATCGATCTTTCATGCAGAAAGAAAGACGGCGATTACTATGTCGTTACAGATAGATGGCAGACTTTCACAAACGAGAAGGTGGATGCGAAGCTTCTTAGGAACCTGAGTGATTTCTGCGATGAGTTCTTGATTCACGGCGTGGACAGCGAGGGCTTAAAGAACGGAATGGAAGAAGACCTGATTAGGATCCTTGCTGAGTTCGACGGATGCCCTGTGACTTACGCGGGCGGAATCACGACAGGAGATGATATCAAAAAGTTCGCAGAACTAGGTAAAGGTAATCTTGATTTTACGATTGGAAGCGCCTTAGACCTGTTTGGTGGCGATTTACCATATGATGAGGTTAAATTGATTAAGTAGCCTACATATAGTATAATTATAGGGATTATGGGCTACTTTGAGTATAGGAGAGACAGATGAGTTTATTATATGCCATGCTTTTAGGAGTAATACAGGGTTTGACGGAGTTTTTGCCTATTTCAAGCTCTGGACATTTAGCGATTTTCCAGACTATCTTTCATATGAAGGATGTCGGGATTTCATTTGATGTTTTCCTACATCTCGGCACGTTAGTGGCCGTATTTGTGGTGTATTGGAAGGATATCCTTCGTCTCATCGTCAAGTTCTTCGGCATCGTAGTTGATGTCTGCAAGAATATTGGCATCTTTTTCTCGAGAAAGAATCGCGACAAGGCGGAGTATCATCGCATCATAACAACTGCGTACCGCAAGTTCACGCTTCTTATTATCGTGGCTTCGATTCCTACAGCCATCCTTGGCGTCCTAGGAAAGAAGATAGTAGAGGAGGCCGGCAACCATCTTTGGATAGTGGGCATCTGTCTTATCGTGACAGCTGTTCTTTTGATTGTTTCCGACAATCTCCCTGATGGCCGAAAGACTCCTAAGGGCACGAAATGGAAAGATGCGGTTATCATCGGTATTGCCCAGGGCATCGCGACACTCCCTGGTATCTCAAGATCTGGTGCGACTATCTGCACTGGAATCTTCAGAGGTTTGAGACGCGACTTCGTAGTGAAGTTCTCGTTCATTATGTCGATACCAGCGATTCTAGGAGCTACAGTTTTTGAAATCCCTGATATGGCGGATGATTTTGCCGGAGGCAATATATCCGAATACCTCGCAGGTGCTATGATGGCTGCGATAGTGGGATATTTCTGTATCAGATTGATGCTCGTAGTTGTTAAAAATAAGAAATTCAAATACTTTGCATATTATTGTACATTGGCTGGAGTGGTTGCCATCGTTGGCTCACTCATCGCCCGATAGGAGAGGAATCTAAATGGCAGCAAAAAAGAAAGCAAGCACTGCAAAGAAGTCTACTGCCAAGTCTAAGAGCGAGGCCGCTAAGAAGGCCGCTGAGACTAGGAAGAAGAACGCTGAGAAGCGTAGAGCACAGGCGGAGGCTGCAGAGCGCAAAAAGAAAATAACAAAAGAAGTTTTGTTGTGGATAGGCGTGGCATTTGCTGCACTTTTGTTCTTATCTAACTTCGGGATCATCGGACCCGTGGGAGATGGATTAAAAAGTGTAATGCTAGGTCTTTTTGGTGTGATGGGATATCTATTTCCTATCGTGCTTATCATTGTTGCACTATATGTGATGTTTAACAAGAAGAGCGGAGCGTTGATGACTCGTGTGATGGGCATCATCGTTCTTTTCATAGATTTATGCTTGTTCAGTCACTTGATTTTCAAGGCGAATGACGTTTCGTCTATTCTAGATACTTATACTGACTGCTCAGCTGGTGAAGCTGGTGGCGGAATAGTAGGTGGAGTGCTTGGTATTGTTTTATATAACGGACTGGGAATGGCTGGAGCAGTTATCATTGCGATAGTACTCTTGGTTGTAGCTATCGTGCTTCTTTCACAGAAGTCTATCTCAGGATATCTTAAGCGCCGTGGCGAGTCTGCTAGAGAGGCAGCGCTTGAAGCTAGAGAGCGTCGCGAGGCTGAGAGAGAAGAAGTTCGCGCTGCCAAAGAGGCGAACAGAGCCGCTAAGCGCGCAGAGGCTATCGATGCTAGAAAGCATGATGTAGTGCCTGATGAGCCAGTTAAGGCCGATGATCCTATCACTCAGAATGAAGTTCCATTCAAGATTGATGGAGTTGATGTAATAGATGATACTGACTTTGAGCAAGACGACACAGTATTTGATGTGCCAGTCGACACTCCAGAGCCAGAAGCAGAGAAGCCAGAGCCAGTTGAGTCAGAGCACGCTACTGACGGCGAGTTCGAGCCATCAGAGCGCATCGACGTTTCTGATGAGGCAAAGGAAACAATGGCCAGAAAACCATTCGATACGAGTGGACCTAAGGTGGACCCAGAGACTGGAGAAATCTTAGAAGAGAAAGAAGAGAAGGTTGAAAAGGCTTCTAACGAAGGAAAGATTATCGCACCTAAGAATAAGGTGCTCAAATATAAGAAGCCACCATATACATTGCTTGAAGACAATGAGCAGGGTGGTGCAGAGACTACTAAGGCAGCACTTATGCAGACAGCGTATAAGCTTAAGGAAGTGCTTGCACAGTTCGGAGTAAATGTAGAGGTATCAAATGTATCTCGCGGACCAGCGGTTACTAGATACGAACTTCAGCCAGAGTTGGGTACGAAGGTTAGCACGATTACAAACCTTGCCAACGACATCAAACTAAATATGGCTGTTACAGATATTCGTATCGAGGCTCCTATCCCAGGAAAGGCTGCTATCGGTATCGAGCTTCCTAACGAGGGCAGAACTAATGTCTACTTGAAGGAACTCTTGAAGACTCCAGAACTTCAGAACCACAAATCAAATCTTGCGTTCCCTGCAGGAAAGGATATCGCAGGTAAGGTCGTTGTCGCAGACATCACAAAGATGCCTCATATGCTAATCGCAGGTACGACGGGTTCAGGTAAATCAGTGTTTACGAACTCGATTTTGATGAGTATTCTCTATCGCACGACGCCAAATGATGTGCGTGTGATTATCATCGATCCTAAGGTGGTTGAGTTTAAGGTTTATAACGGCATTCCACATCTGCTTTATGATGTGGTTACTGACCCTAAGAAGGCCGCTGGTATTCTTAACTGGGCAGTTATGGAAATGACGACTAGATACAAGAAGTTCGCTAACGTGGGTACGCGTGATATCGACGGCTACAATGCGAAGGTGAAAGACGGCGAGACTGATGAGAACGGTGAGCCTATCGAGAAGATGCCTCACATCCTCATTATCATCGACGAGCTTGCTGACCTTATGATGGTCGCAGCGAAGGAAGTAGAAGATTCCATCGTTCGTCTGGCTCAGCTAGCACGTGCGGCCGGCATCCATATGATTATCGCTACACAGCGTCCATCTGTTGATGTTATCACAGGACTTATCAAGGCCAACATTCCATCTCGAGCAGCCTTGACCGTTGCCTCTGGCACGGACTCAAGAACTATCATCGATATGAATGGTGCCGAGAAACTTCTCGGCAATGGTGATATGTTGTTCTATCCACAGGGCTATGTGAAACCTATCCGTATCCAGGCGGCTTACGTTTCCGAAAAAGAGATTAAGAATACTGTGGACTATATCAAGAAGAACAGCGACTCTAACGATGGAGCATACAAAGAAGAAATAGATGCGAAGCTTACTGCTGACCAAGACGTGGCACAGAACGGTGGCGATGAGCGCGATCCAGTGTTTGCGGATGCAGGTAGACTTTGCATCGAGAGAGATAAAGGTTCGACATCTATGTTGCAGCGTCAGTTTAGACTAGGATTTAACAGAGCGGCTAGGATTATGGATCAGCTTTACGACGCAGGAGTAGTCGGACAGGAAGAAACTAATAAACCACGAAAAGTCTTGATGAGCATGGAAGAGTTTGAGGCTATGCTCAACGGAACTAACGAAGAATAAAATATCAGGAGGAACGATATGTATTGTACAAATTGTGGTGAGCAGATGGATAATGCTCAGGCGGTATGCACTAAGTGTGGCTTCGCCAAAGGAACAGGAAATAAGTATTGTGGAAACTGTGGTGCAGAGGTTCAACCAGGACAGGCAGTTTGCACTAAGTGTGGTTGTGTAGTTAACGAAGCACAGAGACAGGCGAATGCTGCAAGAGCTAAAGCAGATAGCGAGCTTGCAGGACAGGATAAGACAGTTCTTATTCTTGTAGCTGTATTCCTTGGAGGACTTGGTATTCACAACTTTATGATGGGTGAGACTAAGAAAGGTGTATTCAAGCTTGTTATGACATTAGTTGGTGGATGGATTTGTGGTGCTGGATTGATAGTATCATTGGTATTCACCATCATTGATATCGTAAAGATTGCATCAGGAACATATATCGTTGATCCTGATAAACTTGTTTAATTAGGAGAAGTAATGAAGACTGATATTGAGATTGCGCAGGAAGCGCAGATGATTCCAATAAAAGAAGTGGCTAGTTCACTTGGAATGAGCGAGGATGATCTCGAGTTATACGGAAAGTATAAGGCAAAGATCAGTAACGAGTTCATCGAGTCTGTTAAGGACCGCGAGGACGGCAAACTCATTCTGATGACTGCCATCAACCCTACTCCAGCGGGAGAGGGAAAGACTACCGTGACAGTGGGACTTGGCGAAGCGTTCGGAAAGCTTGATAAGAAAGCTGTCATAGCACTTCGCGAGCCATCTTTGGGACCTTGCTTTGGTATCAAGGGTGGAGCGGCCGGCGGCGGTTATGCACAAGTCGTTCCTATGGAGGATCTTAACCTTCATTTTACAGGCGATTTTCATGCGATTACATCTGCGAACAACTTGCTTGCAGCAATGCTTGATAATTCCATAAAGCAGGACAATGAGCTTAACATCGACCCTACAAAGGTTGTTTGGAAGCGATGCGTGGATATCAACGATAGAGTTTTAAGAAACATTATCGTCGGTCGCGGTCGTGATGTCGATGGAGTGGAGCGTGAGGATCATTTCGTTATCACAGTTGCATCTGAGATAATGGCGATTCTTTGTCTTGCGACAGATTACGCTGATTTGAAAAAGCGTCTGGGCAAAATCGTTGTCGCTTACACATACGACGATGAGCCTGTGACTGCGAAAGATATAAAGGCTGTTGGCTCCATGGCCGCCCTTTTGAAGGACGCTATGAAGCCTAACCTTATTCAGACACTTGAGCACACACCTGCGCTCGTGCACGGCGGCCCTTTCGCCAATATCGCGCACGGCTGTAACTCAGTTAAGGCCACAAAGACTGCTCTTAAGATGGCAGACTATGTGATTACTGAGGCAGGTTTCGGTGCTGATCTCGGTGCTGAGAAGTTCTTGGATATCAAGTGTCCTATGGCAGGACTTAAACCTGACTGTGTAGTTTTGGTTGCGACGGTGCGTGCACTAAAATACAACGGTGGAACTGCAAAAGAAGATTTGAAAGATCCAGACCTTGATTCACTTAAGAAAGGTATCTGCAATCTTGAGAAGCATATAGAGAACTTGCAAAAGTTCGGAGTGCCAGTAGTAGTTACTCTCAATCAGTTCAGAAAAGATACAAAAGAAGAACTTGATTACATCAAAGAATTTTGTGAGAGCAAAGGTTGTGAGTTCGCGCTTGCACAAGTATGGGAGTTCGGTGGCGAAGGTGGTATCGAACTTGCAAAAAAGGTTATCGAGACTATTGAGACGAAGCCAAGCAACTATCATCCATTATATGAGGCTGACCTTTCAATCAAAGAGAAGATTGAGAAGGTTGCGACTGAGATTTACGGAGCAGATGGAGTGACTTATTCTGATGAGGCTGAAGATGCTATCGCTCGCATCGAGAAGATGGGCTATGGCGATTGCCCAGTTTGTATGGCGAAGACTCAGTACTCACTTTCAGATGATAAAGAAAAACTTGGAAGACCTACTGGATTTACTGTAAACATCCGTGAGGTTTATATCTCAGCCGGTGCAGGATTTGTAGTGGCTATCACAGGAAGTATAATGACGATGCCAGGATTGTCGAAGACACCTGCAGCGTACGGAATAGATTTGACAGATGACGGAAAGATAGAAGGGTTGTTCTAGAAAACCTAAAAGAGCGGTAAGGAAGAATTATGATAATTGATGGAAAGAAAATATCACAAGAAATCAAAGATGAAGTAAAAGAGCAGGTGGCTGAGCTAAAGGCGCAAGGCACTGAGATTACGCTTGCAGTAGTTAAGGTGGGCGACGATCCAGCTTCAGCTGTCTACGTTCGCAACAAGGAGAAGGCTTGTGAGTATGTCGGTATGAACTCGAAAAAGATCGAGAAGCCAGCAGACACTACTGAAGAAGAACTTCTTGATTTGATTGCTGACTTAAACAACGATGATTCTATCAATGGCATCTTAGTTCAACTTCCACTTCCAGACCATATAGATGAAAATAAGATTTTGCTCGCGATTGATCCGAATAAGGATGTGGATGGATTCCATCCAGTTAATGTTGGAAAGATGGTGATAGGGGAGAAGTCATTCTTGCCTTGCACACCAGCGGGTATCGTTGAAATGATTAAGCGTAGCGGCCTAGATATCGAGGGCAAGGAATGTGTCATCATCGGCCGCAGCAATATAGTTGGAAAGCCTATGGCGATCTTGATGCTTCGCGAGAATGCGACAGTTACAATTACGCATTCGAGAACAAAGGATTTGCAAGACGTTTGTAAGAGGGCAGATATTTTGATTGCCGCACTCGGCAAGGCGAAGTTCGTCACAGAAGATTTCGTGAAGAAAGGCGCCATCGTTATCGACGTCGGAATGGACAGAGACGAGAACGGCAAGCTCTGCGGAGACGTCGACTTTGAAAATGTAAAAGACATCGCATCAGCTATCACTCCTGTACCAGGTGGTGTGGGACCAATGACAGTTACGATGCTGATAGTAAATTGTTTAAGAAGCATAGGATAGGGTACAACCTTGAACTAGAAGGATAAAAGCAATTATCATATGATATAATACTTATGTAGAAAACCATTATGGAAGGTAGTTTTTGAAGAGGTGTATTATGAAAAAAATAAATGTAGACACTATTTCAGATGAAAAAATGGATAAAGAATTTCAAAAGGTAATAGCAAAAGAAATAAAGATGAACGAAAAACGTGGTGTCCCTAATACTTTCTATGATACTGAAAAAAAGCAGAATTATACTGTATATCCAAATGGAAAAAAGGTGTATCATGGATAAAAAACCAGCCATCCTCGTTTTTGCTGGGCCAAATGGTTCAGGAAAAAGTACAATTACTAAAGTAGTAGACATTTATGGTGATTATATTAATGCTGATGATATTCAAGATGAAAAAAACATCAGTGCAAAAGAGGCTGCAATTATTGCAACTGAACTTCGTGAAAAGCATCTTTCAAAAAAAGAAGATTTCACTTTTGAAACTGTACTATCAACGGAGAGAAATCTTGACTTGCTTCGAAGAGCAAAAAAGAAAGGTTATTTCATTAAGTGCTTTTATGTGTTAACGAAGAATTATGATATAAATATTGAAAGAGTTAAGGGAAGAGTTCAGAAACAAGGGCATGATGTTCCTAATGAGAAGATACGAAAACGTTATAGAAGGGCTTTAAAACTAATTCCAGAATTAGTTGATGTTTGTGATGTTATTCATATATATGATAATTCTGGAGATACTTTTACGAGAATATTTAAGAAGAAAAAAGATATTCGCTCCGTGTGGGAAAATGATCTGTGGAGCATTCAAGACATTAATAAATTAACAACAAAAGTTGAAAAATAAAAAGATGGTATATATTAACTTATGTTTGCGAAAGTTATAATTGATATTTCACATGAAAAACTGGACAAACCATTTGATTATATTATTCCGGATTCTTTGATTGGCGCGGTGCAAGTAGGCAGCCGCGTCAATATACCATTTGGAAGAGGTAATCGAGAGATTAAGGGTTATGTAATAGACATTACTGACTCGAGTGATTTCGAGCCTTCAAGGATGAAGGAGATTATTTCGATAGATGAAAAGGACATCGAGGCCGAAGGGCAACTCATCGAACTTGCTTGGTGGATGAAGGAGAACTATGGCTCGACGATGAACCAAGCGCTAAAGACTGTTCTTCCTGTGAAGGAAAAGATTAAGCGAGTTGAGAAGAAGACTATCGTCCTTAATCTTTCTGATGAGGAACTGGAAGAAAAGTTAGCGACATATAAGAAGAAAAATGCCAAGGCAAGGGTGAGACTCCTTGAGGAGTTAAAGAAAGAAAAGAGACTTTCTAGAAACCTTGTCGTAGACAAACTAAATATTTCAAGTAGCACTTTGAAAAGTCTAGAAGAGTTAGGCGATATAGTTATCGAGAGTTCGATAGACTATCGTAATCCTATAGACTTAGAAGAACAGCCAGAGTATGACATCGTTTTAAATGATGAGCAAAGAAAAGTGGCTGATGAGATTTTTGAGAGTATGAAAAAGACTTGGGCTAGCAACCTGGCTTGGGTTTGCGAGCAGAGTGGGATTTCGGTGATGGACGAAGCGAATGTTCATCTCATTCACGGAATCACAGGCTCAGGAAAAACTGAAGTCTATATGGAACTAATCTCAGAGTGTATCAAAGAAGGCAAACAAGCCATCGTTCTCATTCCAGAGATAGCACTCACTTATCAGACGGTGATGCGATTTACGAGAAAGTTCAAGGATGATGTAAGTATTATAAATTCGAGAATGTCGAAGGGTGAGCGATTCGATCAGTTCGAGCGCGCAAAGGCTGGAGACATCAATATAATGATTGGGCCTAGGTCAGCGTTGTTTACGCCGTTTAGAAATCTAGGACTGATTATTATCGACGAGGAGCATGAGACTTCATACAAGTCAGAGCCTGTTCCAAAGTACCACGCTGTGGAAGTGGCAAAGTACAGAGCAAGTATGACAGGTTCGACTGTAGTTCTAGGTTCTGCGACACCTTCAGTGGAGTCATATTATCTTGCAAAGCAAGGAGTGTATAAGTTACATGAACTAAACAAGCGTGAGAAGGGCGAGCTTCCAACAGTTCACATCGTGGACTTGAAGGAAGAGGCGAAGAATGCCAATCATTCGATTTTCTCACACAAGCTCCAAGACTTGATTAAAGATCGATTAGATCGAAACCAGCAGACTATGCTGTTTTTGAATAGAAGAGGTTTCTCGGGATTTGTTTCCTGCAAGGACTGCGGCGAGGCTATCAAATGTCCTCACTGCGATGTCACATTGAAACTTCACAAAAACCGAAAGATGATGTGTCACTATTGTGGTTACACGATTAAGCAACCGAGCACATGTCCTGAATGTGGTTCGAAGTATCTCGGAGCATTCGGCATCGGCACTCAGCAAGTGGAGAAGGCTATTAAAGAGCTCTTCCCAGAGGCGCGAGTTCTTCGAATGGATGCGGATACGACCACAGGAAAGACTGGCCACGAAGAAATCCTTTCAGCGTTTGCGAACAAAGAGGCTGACATTTTAGTCGGAACTCAGATGATAGTTAAAGGTCACGATTTCCCAGACGTAACACTCGTCGGAATACTCGCAGCTGAGTTATCACTCAATATGCCAGACTACACAGCAGCGGAGAGAACATTCCAGTTGCTCTGCCAGGCGGCAGGCCGCGCAGGCAGAGGCAATGCCCCAGGTGATGTTGTGATTCAATCATATGAGCCAGACAATTATGCTATACAGTCTGCAAGTCGTCAGGATTACAAAGAGTTTTATGAGAATGAGATTGCATTTAGAAAACTAATGTTGTATCCACCAACGCAGGCTATGGTTTCGATAATGATTCAAGATAAGAATGAGAAGAGAATTAACGTAGTCACTTTAGAGATTGAAAAACTTATCAGACAAATTAAGGATGAGAAGTGTAATAAGCTGATGATAATCGGTCCTTCAGAGCCACCCGTCGCAAAGATTAAAGATGTGCATAGGCGAGTGATTTATATGAAGGACGAGAGTAGAAGTGAGATGGTGAATGTGAAGAATTACGTCGAGTATGTAATTTCGCAGTCGCCGAAGATGAAAGATACAAGCGTACAGTTTGATTTTAAAGTTTAAAAAAGAGGCAGAAAAATGGGTATTAGAACGATTCGAGAATTAGGAGACAGTTGTTTAACAAAAGTTTGTAAGCCAGTTAAGAACATGAATCACAGAATGGAAGTTCTGATTGAGGATATGTTCGACACTATGCATGAAGCAGAAGGCGTGGGATTGGCGGCGCCACAGGTGGGCGTTTTGAGACGAATATTTGTGATTGATGTAGGAACTGAGGATGAGCCTCAGGAATACGTTTTTATCAACCCTGAAATTTTAGAGAGCGAAGGAGCGCAGACTGATTTTGAGGGATGCCTTAGCGTGCCTGGAAAGAGCGGAACTGTGACTCGCGCAGAGAAGGTCAAAGTGAAAGCTTTGAATGCAGATTTCGAGGAGTTTGAGTTGGAGGCTGAAGGATTATTGGCGAGAGCCATCCAGCACGAGAACGACCATTTGGATGGAATCGTTTACACATCGAGAGTGGAAGGAAAACTCTACACGAATGAAGAGTTAGCTGAACTTTTGAAGAAACAGGAAGAACAAAAGCAAGAGGAAGAAGCGGAAGCAGACAAGGAATAAATTTTTTATTAATTGGAGGTTTTTATGAAAATCTTATTTATGGGAACACCGGATTTTTCGGTTCCAGCCTTGAAGACAATTGCAGAGCATCACGAGGTTGTCGGAGTAGTTACACAAGCCGATAAGCCAAAAGGACGTGGGCTAGAAGTTCAACACACGCCTGTTAAAGAGTGCGCCTTGGAATTAGGTTTAGATGTATATCAGCCTGAGAAGGTTTCAGACCCAGAGTTCGTTCAGAAGATAAAGGAGATGAATCCAGATGCGATAGTTGTAATCGCTTTCGGTCAGATTCTCTCAAAAGAAGTGCTAGATCTTCCAAAGTACGGTTGCATAAATGTGCATGCATCGCTTTTGCCTGAATACAGAGGTGCGGCACCTATTCAGTGGGCGATAATAAATAATGATTACGAAACAGGTGTTACCACAATGCTTATGAACGAGGGACTTGATACTGGTGACATCATAGATCAGAGAAAAATCAAAATAGATATAAAAGAAACAGGCGGAAGCTTGTTTGATAAGTTGGCTACAGAGGGAGCTGGCTTGATAATAGAAACTTTAGAAAAGTTAGAGAATGGCACTGCTACATTTACACCACAAGACGATGACGAGAGTAGTTATGCCAAAAAGATTACAAAGTCTCTCGGAGAGATTGACTGGAGTAAAGGTGGCTACGAAGTAGATGCTTTGATTAGAGGATGCAATCCATGGCCTAGCGCGTACACATATCTCGATGGCAAGATGCTAAAGATTTGGGATGCAGAGCCTATTATTGTAGATGGTCATAATACTGATTTTGTAACATTAATGGAGATTAAAGAAAAAATAGACGATCCTGAGCAGGGAATGGTTGCTGGCGTTGCAAAAGATTATTTCTTGGTAAGAAGTGGCTTTGAAAATCTAGATAGTATGCTTCAGTCATATGAAAAAGAGGGGGTAACAGTGCTCGATGGTGGTGTTTCTTGGCTAAAAGTTAATGAAGTGCAACTTGAGGGCAAGAAGCGTATGTCGGCTAAGGATTTTATGAATTCACACGACTTGCTAGGTAAGAAATTGGGAAGATAGATGGCAGATAATATCAATTTGCGAAACTTAACACTGACGATGCTTTTGGAAGTGGAAGAGAGCAGAAAGAGTCATCTCGTATTGAGCGAAACTTTAAACGCTCACAGCGACCTTGGAAAGCAGGAGAGAGCATTTGTGACTCGACTATTTCAAGGTACGATTGAGAGACAGATAGAACTCGACTACATCATCGATTCATTTTCAAAGACAAAAGTCAAAAAGATGAAACCGGTCATTCGTAATATTTTGCGAATGTCCGTTTATCAGTTAAAGTATATGGACTCTGTTCCGGAGTCTGCAGTTGTAAACGAGGCTGTTAAGCTGGCTACGAAGAGAAAGTTTGCAGGGCTTAAAGGTTTCGTGAATGGTGTTTTAAGAACTATCGCTAGAGAGATAGATAATCTAAAACTTCCAACTGATATTATTGATAAACTCTCGGTTGAGTACTCAGTTCCACGTTGGATTATTGAGATGTGGAATGAGCAGTATGGTGAGGATGTGACGAAGGATATTCTTGATGGACTTTATGCTCATGATGATGCAACCACGGTTCGTATCAACACGCTTCATGCGAGTGCAGATGATGTAATTACAAACCTTGAGTTTAATGGAGTGAAGGTTGAGAAGTCTGACATTGACGGAGTCATCTTTATTTCTGGCTATGATAATCTCGCAAGACTAGATGTTTTCAAGGCGGGGATGATTATTCCGCAGGATTACAGTTCATGTCTCGTTGGAACAAGTGCTGATGATAAGCCTGAAAGCTACGTTATCGATGTTTGCGCAGCACCCGGTGGAAAGAGCATGAATATTGCAAATCTAATGAATGGTGAAGGCGTAGTCGAGGCGCGCGACTTAAGTGAACAGAAAGTTAAACTGATTGAAGAAAACATCGAAAGATGTGGATATAAAAATATTAAAACGAAAGTGCAAGATGCGACAGCCCTAGATGAAGATGCCATTGAGCAAGCAGATTTGGTAATTGCTGATCTTCCTTGTTCTGGGCTTGGAGTAATGGGACACAAGGTTGATATCAAGTATAACGTGACTAGCGAGGGGATAGAAGATTTGATTAAACTTCAGCGAGAAATCTTGGATGTCGTTTCACAGTATGTGAAACCTGGTGGAGAATTAATTTATTCGACTTGCACGATTAATAAAAGAGAAAACGAAGAAAATAGCCGATACATAGAAGAATTGGGTTTTGAAAAGATAGAAGAGCAACAATTGATGCCTAATGCAAAGCAGGATGGGTTTTATATTTGTAAGTTAGTGAAACAATGAAAAAAGACATTTTATCAATGAACATAACTGAATTAGAAGCGGATATGGAAGAACTTGGTCAGTCCAAGTTCCGTGCGACGCAAGTCTTTCGCTGGCTTCATGTCGACCGCGCTGAAACTTTTGAGGAGATGACTAACATCTCAAAAGACTTCAGGAAAGTGCTCGATGAGGAGTATGAGATTTACACGCTTGAGATTGTAAAGCGTTTGATTTCCAAGATAGATGGAACTCGCAAGTACATTTTCCGTTTGAAAGGTGGCTCACTTATCGAGAGTGTTATGATGCCTTACGACCACGGAAATACTATTTGTATCTCGACGCAGTCGGGATGCAGGATGGGCTGCAGGTTTTGTGCATCGACTATCAACGGTCTTGAGAGAAATCTGACTCCAGCAGAAATGCTAGGTCAGTTCTATGCGATAGAGAAGGACACCAATGAGAAACTAACCAACGCTGTCCTCATGGGCTCTGGCGAGCCATTCGACAATTTTGACAACGTCGCAAGGTTCCTTGAACTTATCTCAGATAACAATGGAACTAAACTCTCAAAGAGAAATGTGACATTGTCTACATGCGGATTGCCGGAAGGCATAAGGAAGTTAGCGGAACTTAAGTATCCGGTAACGCTAGCATTGTCGCTACACGCACCAGACGACGAGACGAGAAAGAAGCTGATGCCTATCGCCAACAAATATACTATCGATGAGACGTTGGCGGCTTGCTGGGAATTTTTTGAGAGGACTGGAAGAAGAGTGTCATTCGAATATAGCCTAGTATCAGGCGTGAATGATTCTAAGGAACACGCGAAAAAATTGGCAGAGTTATTCTATGGCAAAAACTGCCATATCAACTTGATTCCAGTGAATCCAGTGGACGAGAGAGACTATCAACAGAGCACAAAAGAGGCGATAGAGCGCTTCCGTGGCATACTTGAAAAATACCGCATAAATGTTACTATAAGAAGGGAAATGGGCCGCGATATTAACGGGGCTTGTGGACAATTGAGAAACGAAACTATGAAGGAGGAAACTATTGGCTGATCAGACGATACAGGTTTATGGAAAAACTGATGTAGGCATGATGAGAACTATCAATCAAGATAGTGTTTTTGTGTCGCCTGAACCTATAGGAAAACTTCCAAATCTTTTCATTGTTGCCGACGGCATGGGCGGTCATAAGGCCGGCGACGTAGCTTCGAAGGCAGCTATTGAGAAGTTCATAAAGTACGCGTGCACTACGCATATGAGTGACCCTACGAACATTCTTGACTCTGGCATCGTTCACATCAACGATGAGATCTACAAGATGGCGGAGAGCAACAAGGATTTCAATGGAATGGGTACGACTTTCGTGGTGGCGACGATTGATGATAAGAAAGCCTATGTGGCCAATGTCGGCGACAGCAGGCTTTACTTGATAAACCATAACACTATCACTCAGGTTACGAAGGATCACTCTCTTGTAGAGGATATGGTTCGTATGGGCGTTATCGATAGAACAGCGGCTGCGAACCACTACAAGAAAAACGTGATTACTAAGGCTATCGGCGTGGCAGATTCAGCTGTCGCAACGCCTGACATCTTCGAGATTAACTTGAAGGATGGTGATATTTTATTGCTCTGTTCAGATGGTCTTACCAATATGGTTCCAGACGACCAGATTCTTAAGATAGTCAATGACAGTGATACTTTGGAATTGGCGGTAGCCAAACTGATTTCTACAGCCAATGACAATGGCGGAAAAGATAATATTTCAGCCGTGATGGTTAAGCCATAAAGGGGAGAATCTATGTTAAAGAACGGTTCAGTAATTAGCGAAAGATATGAGGTGCTCGAGCGCGTCGGTACAGGTGGAATGTCTGATGTGTACAAGGCGTTCGACCGCAAGCTCAGCAGAAATGTCGCTATCAAAGTTTTAAAACGTGAATACAACAACGACAGGTCGTTCATCTCGAAGTTCAAGACTGAGGCGCAGTCAGCTGCCAGCCTTATTCATCCGAACATCGTGAACGTCTATGACGTTGGTGAGGACAATGGTTACTACTATATCGTAATGGAACTCATCGAGGGCATTACGCTTAAGAGTTATATCCAGAAGAAGGGTAAGCTCGCTGTGCCAGAGGCTACGAACATTGCCATTCAGATTGCCAACGGCATTGAGTGTGCGCACAATAACCAGATTGTCCATCGTGATATAAAACCACAGAACATCCTAATTAGCCGCGAGGGTAAGGTAAAGGTGGCGGACTTCGGTATCGCTAGAGCTGCATCTTCGAACACGATGAGTGGAACGGCTATGGGTTCAGTTCACTACATCTCGCCAGAGCAGGCGGGCGGACAGTACGTGGACGAGAAGAGTGATATTTACTCACTCGGTATTACATTCTTTGAGATGATTACAGGTCAGGTGCCTTTCGACGGCGACTCGACCGTTTCTATAGCGCTGATGCACATCCAGAACAAGGTGCCATCAGTTAGAGATTACGTGCCAGATGTTCCTATCAGCACGGAAAAGATTATTGAGAAGTGTACGCAGACGAAAGTCGACGCTAGATATCCTAGAATCGGTCTTTTGATTTCTGACCTCACACGTTCTCTTGAGACTCCAGATGAGGATTTTGTCCAGATGGACAATGTTGAAGACACAGGCTCAACTATTATGATTGGTCCTGGTGTCGCAGACAAGGTTCCTGATGGAAGAGTCGTGATTCCGAATCAGAGTGACGATGAAGATGACATTGATATCGTCAATCCTAAGATGGAGCAAGTTAAGACTTATGTGAGAATCGGAGTGGGAGTGCTCGCGCTTATTGTGGTTGCGATTGTTGTCACTGCGTTTATTTTCGGAGGCGATAAGAGACCTTCGGGCGTAGAAGAACTTCAGCAAGTTACGCAGGACCCAACTAAGTCGACGGTTCCCAACTTGATTGGCCTTTCGAAAGAAGAGGCACAGGCTGCGCTTAACAAGGTGAACCTTGGAATGAATCCTAATGTAGTTATGGAATTTAGCAACGACTATCCTAGAGACTATGTTATCGGTCAGTCGGTGGACCCTGGAACAACAGTAGACAAGAATAGTATGATTACATTGACTATGTCGAAAGGACCAGAGCGCATCAATGTTCCTACGAATTTAGTTAACAACGATTTAAATGATGTTACGCAGAAACTGGAAGATGTAGGTCTTACTTGGAAGATTCGTTACAAGTATTCACCTAAAGAAATCGGAACAGTTATTGCCTGCTCGCCTGGCGAGAAGGCACTCGTAACTAAGAATGACGTGATTAAGCTGGTAGTTAGCCGTGGTCAGAAGACTGACGGTTTAGATAAGGTTGCGAAGGTTCCTGACGTGGTTGGCATGTCAAAGGCTCGCGCGCAGGCTGCAATCAGAACTGCTGGTTTCTCGGTTGGCGAGATTAAGGTTGTAAACGACAAGAAGGCGAAGAAGGATACAGTGCTTCGTCAGTACATAAAGGCTGGTACGTCAGCACCGCTCGGGACGACGATTGGTTTGAGTGTTGCCAAGGGCAAGGAAGTGACAACTACAGTTGGAACTTACACAGGCACGGCTTCGTTCTCGATGGAGGACCTCTTGGATGAAAGTGGAAATCCGCTCGAGAAGGGTTCAGTTACTGTGACGCTTGATGGCAAGAAGCAGACTATTCCAGCGAAGTATCGCAAGCTCGAAAACTGGCCAGGCGATTTGATTTTGAAGTTCAAGAACCGCGGCAAAGGAAAGAAGACTTGTGAACTTTCAGTCAACGGAAAGGTTGTCGCAAAGCGAACGGTGAGATTTAAATAATGACAGGAAAGATTATCAAGGGAATTGCCGGCTTTTACTACGTGTATGCCGAGGGCAATGTATACGAGTGCAAGGCAAAAGGTATTTTTCGAAACAAGAGCATAAAGCCATTGGTTGGTGACAATGTCAAAATCGATGTGGTCGACGAGGCTGATAAGGAAGGATACATCACAGAGATTTTTGCGAGAGACAATGAACTCGTGCGTCCGGCTGTCGCCAATGTGGATCAGGCGATGATTGTTTTTGCTCTGAAAAGTCCAGATCCTAACTTTAATCTTTTAGATAAATTTCTTGTGATGATGGAGTTTCAGAATATTGAGACAGTCATCTGCTTTAATAAGACAGACATTGCCGATGAGGCATTTATCGCACATGTTAAAGACATATATAACAGAGCGGGGTACAAAGTTATCTTTACAAGCGCCACCGAGAACGAGGGCGTGGACGAGGTGATGAATACTCTACGCGGAAAGACAACAGTTTTCGCAGGACCATCGGGCGTTGGAAAGTCATCTATGCTCAATGCACTGACTGACGATGAGATGATGGAAATTGGCGAGGTGAGCAGAAAGATTGGTCGCGGCAAGCATACCACTCGCCACTCGGAAATTTTTAGAATAGAAGAAGACACTTATGTTTTTGATACACCGGGATTTAGCTCGCTTTACATTCCTGGAATGACAAAAGAAAAGTTGGAGGATTATTTCCCTGAGTTTTTCGAATACACTAGAGAATGCAGATTTATAGGGTGCGCTCATATAGATGAGCCAGATTGTGCAGTCAAGAAAGCAGTGGGGGATGGCGCGATAGCGCTTAGTAGGTATGAAAACTATAAGCTATTTTATAAAGAGATTAAGAAGAAGGAGAACCAGTATGGCTAAACTAGCACCATCGATTTTGTCGGCAGACTTTTCGAACTTGGGCGAAGATATCAGAAAAGTAGACGAGGCGGGATGCGACTGGATTCATGTGGATGTGATGGACGGACTTTTCGTCCCTAACATTTCCATTGGAGTTCCAGTGGTTAAGAGTGCCCGCAAGGTGACGGACAAGTTTTTTGACGTTCACTTGATGGTGGCTGAGCCAGGTAGATATATAGAACCGTTCAAGGAGGCTGGAGCAGACCTCTTAACGATTCACGTGGAAGCTTGCGAAGATGTGCAGCGTACTATCGACGGCATTCGTGAGGCAGGCCTCAAGGTTGGTATCGCTTGTAATCCAGAGACAGCAGTGGAGGACATAGTTCCTTATCTCCCATATGTAGATATGGCTCTCGTTATGACAGTTCATCCGGGATTCGGCGGCCAGAAATACATCGATGAGTGTACAGAGAAGTTAGAAGTGCTCCGTGCGATTATTGCGCACGAAGAATATGATTGCTTGATAGAAGTAGACGGAGGCGTAACGCTCGACAATGTAAACGTTCCTCTGGATGCTGGAGCCAATGTAATCGTTGCCGGCTCGGCAGTTTACAAAGGCGACGTCGAAGCAAATGTAAAAGCGTTTAAAGAAATATTGAAATAATAAAAAAGATACTTCGTAGGAAGTATCTTTTTTTGTTGCTTTATTTTTTAGTTGTTATTTTCTGATTGTGCTTCATTTCCATTTTTCTTTTTGACACGGACAAACACATCTATCACAACAGCTGTAATCACAAGCAGTGCAGATAGTAGTTGCGAAACTGGAAATCCTATTCCAGGAATTAGTAACTGATCACTTCTGAATCCTTCTATGATAAATCTTCCAAGTCCATATCCGAAGAGATACCAGAGCAGAATCTCGCCATCGAATGCTTTCTTCTTTCTGAAGACTAGCATCAATATCAAAACAATGAGATTCCACAATGATTCATATAGGAATGTCGGCTGAACCTGAACGAAACCGATTTGTGACAATGGTTTGTGAAACAAACTCTCCATGTCTTGCTTTATTGCCGGAGGCACCTGCAAGATGCTGAAATTGTTGTCGAAGTAGAGGCGCATCGCGAGCGGGTTTTTTAAAGTCGTAACCTGTCCGTATGCCTCACGGTTTACAAAGTTGCCCCAGCGTCCAATAATCTGACCGAGAATCAAACCGTAGATAGCCGTGTCTGCGACGAGCGTAAACTTCGCCTTCTTTATCTTAGAGATGACAAGAGCAGTGATAACCGCAGCTATCACGCCGCCGTATATTGCAAGACCGCCTTGCCTGATATCTATAATCTCCGTCGGATGATTGGTGTAGTAATCCAGACTAAATAGTACATAGTAGATACGAGCACCGAGCACGCCGAATATGATTCCGAAAATCGCAAGATCGATATAAAGGTCAGAATCTTGGTTCGTCTTCTTCGCAATATATAAGCCGAGCGCCAGCCCCGCTATCATGCCTACGGCAATGATAATTCCGTATAGCGCAATATCCAATCCAAAGATATTAATCGTCTTTGGAAGGTTCGCAAAATGTATATGTAAATTTGGAAAACTAATTCCTTTTGCAGCCATAAAAGCCTCCTTACCTCTATTTAGTTTAAACGAAAGCGGGGCATAAGTAAACATTTCAAAAAGCCTGAAAGTGTGATAAACTTTACACTGGAATTTAACTTTAGGAGGACGACATGAAACTAGGTATTGTCGGATTGCCAAACGTAGGCAAGAGTACTTTATTTAATTCGTTAACAAAAGCGGGCGCAGAATCTGCGAACTATCCTTTCTGTACCATCGACCCAAATGTCGGTGTCGTTACAGTTCCGGATGAGAGAGTAGATAAGTTGACCGCTCTATATAATTCGAAGAAATCGATTCCAGCAGTGATTGAGTTCGTGGACATCGCAGGACTTGTGAAGGGCGCTTCAAAGGGTGAAGGTCTTGGAAACCAGTTCCTTGCAAACATTCGTGAGGTGGACGCTATCGTTCACGTGGTGAGATGTTTCGAGAACGACAACATTGTCCATGTAGATGGACACATTGATCCGCTGAGAGATATCGAGACTATAAACTATGAGCTTATCTTTTCGGACGTTGAGATTCTTGAGAGACGAATTGCTAAGACTGCACGTGGCGCAAAGAATGACAAGACTCTCGCCAAGGAACTTGAGTTTCTTGAGAAGGTTAAGAAGTTCCTAGAGGATGGAAACCTCGCTATCAAGCTTGAACTCGAAGATGAGGATGAGGAAGCATGGATGAGCGAGTACAATCTATTGACGGCGAAGCCAGTCATCTATGCAGCTAACGTTTCAGAGGATGATATCGCTGACGACGGCGCATCGAACGCACAGGTGGCAGAAGTTAGAAAGTACGCCGCCGACAATGGCTCAGAGGTGTTCGTAATCAGCGCAGAGATAGAGCAGGAGATTTCAGAACTCGACGACGATGAGAAGCAGATGTTCTTGGAGGACCTAGGCATCAGTGAGTCGGGTCTTGATAAATTGATTAAGGCAAGCTACAAGTTGCTCGGTCTCATCAGTTATCTTACATCGGGAGAAGATGAGACGCGTGCCTGGACTATCAAAGCCGGAACGAAAGCACCGCAGGCCGCCGGCAAGATTCATACAGACTTCGAGCGTGGATTTATCTGTGCGGAGGTTGTGACTTACGATAACCTTATGGAGTGTGGATCTATTGCGGCAGCAAAAGAAAAGGGCTTAGTTGGACAAGAAGGAAAAGACTACGTCGTAAAAGACGGAGATGTAATTACATTTAGATTTAATGTTTAAGTAAGAAATCTAAAAGACTTCAGCGAAAACGCTGAAGTCTTTTTTTTGTTGCAAAAATTTCCACTTTCATAACTAAAATAAATACTTAATTTTTTAAAAAAATATGGAGAAAACCCTTGATATTGTGGGAATTATAGTATAAAATAGACGCATAAGTGGTAAAAAGTGGAAGAAAGTGGTAAATTTCAAGATTTACAAAATCCTCCACTATAGTACGGAAACCCCTTAAAATAGGGGGATCAAGCCACTTTTGGGAGAAGATTTATGTTTACGGGTGAGCATGTTCAAAAGATGGACGACAAAGGAAGAGTAATAGTTCCTTTCAAATTCCGTGACGAGCTAGGTAATAAAGTTGTTATTACGCGTGGCCTGGACGGATGTCTTTTTGCGTTCTCTGAAGAAGTGTTCCAGAAGCTAGAAGAGAAATTGGCAGAACTCCCATTTACAGATAAGAAAGTCAGAGATTTCAATCGATTTTTCCTCGCGGGCGTCGCTAACCTCGAAACTGACAAACTTGGACGTGTTCTTATGCCGTCGGTTTTGAGGGGCTACGCCTCACTACAAAAAGAAGTAGTTTGGGTAGGCGTTGGAAATCGCATGGAGATCTGGAATATAGACGAGTGGAACAAGCAGATGGCTGACTTCACAGCAGAAGGAAGCGACGCTAATAAGAAGCTCGAAGAACTTGCCGAGTATATGGCTGAGTTAGGTATCTAATAGAAAGAAGGTCGCTATGGATTTCAAACATACTACCGTATTGTTAAAAGAAACCATCGACGGCTTGAACATAAAACCCGATGGTACATATGTAGATGGCACCATAGGTGGCGGAGGACATTCTTACGAGATATGTAAGCAGTTGTCACCAAAGGGTAGACTCATCGGAATTGATAGAGATGGAGACGCATTGGCGGCAGCCAAGAAGAGACTAGAAGAGTTTGACGACAGAGTAACACTCGTCAGAAGCAACTATTCAGAGTTCGGAACCATCCTTGATGATTTAGGAATCGAAAAAGTTGACGGCATAGTTTTGGACTTGGGTGTTTCATCCTATCAGATAGATAATGATGAGCGTGGATTCTCTTATATGGAAGATTCAGCACTCGATATGAGAATGGATCAGAGACAGACATTGACAGCGGCAGACATCGTAAACGGATATTCAGAATACGACATCTACCGCATGATAAGAGATTACGGCGAAGACAAATTCGCAAAGAACATTGCAAAGCACATCGTAAAGGCTAGGGAAGAGCAGCCGATAGCTACAACGAAACAGTTGGCAGATATCATTGGCGGGGCCATCCCGATGAAAGTTCAAAAGACAGGTGGCCATCCGGCCAAGAGATCTTTCCAGGCTATACGAATAGAGGTAAATGATGAACTTAACGTCTTGAAGGAATCGTTGGACTCGATGATTGAGAGGCTTAACCCTTCCGGAAGGATATGCGTAATCACTTTCCATTCGTTGGAGGACAGAATAGTTAAAACTAAATTCAAGGACAATGAAGATCCTTGCACATGTCCACCAGATTTTCCGATTTGTGTTTGTGGAAAAGTTTCGAAGGGAAAGGTTGTAACTAGGAAACCGATCATTCCATCAGATGAGGAGATGGAAAACAACAGTAGATCGAAGAGTTCTAAATTGAGAATTTTTGAGAGGAGCTAATCATGGCTAGAGTTTCAAACAGAAGTTACAGAAATGAATACGTAAGTGGCAACACGATCAGAAAGGCAGAGCCTTTTGAGGATCAACGCATTGAGAGGAGCAAGAGAAGAGATCCAGCTCCTGAGACTAGGGCGCTTCCAATGAACTTCCCATTAGTGGGATTTATGGTGATAGTGTCTATTGCTTGTGTTGCATTGGCGATAGCATACCTCAACATGATGTCTCAAATAACTCAGGCACAGACTGATATCAAGAGCATCAAGGCTGACATCAGTACTATCCAGTCACAAAATGAGGCTAGAAAGTACGCGATTAGCAGTTGCGAAGATTCAGACAAGATATATAAAGTAGCAACTACGAAACTTGGAATGAAGCAAGCTTCGGGAAGTCAAATTTACAGATATAAGACTTCAGACACTGGCTACACAGTTCAGTACGGAGACATTCCAACTAGGTAATCATGGAACAACGAAGGAGCAACGCGTCGGGACGGCGTAAGAGATTAAAACTGAGATTCAATCGCAGAATGGGAAAGAAGCTAGCGGTGGTGTTAATCATCATCAGTCTAGCTTTGTCTGCGTTATGTGGTAGGATTATTTATTTGAATTTAACCAAGGGAAATGATTATTCTATCCAAGTTTTGTCTCAACGAAGCTTCAAGAGCAGAACTATTCCTTACAAGCGTGGCAACATTCAGGACAGAAACGGAAACCTTCTTGCGACGAGCATTATGGTCTATGACCTTATCATCGACTCGAAGATCATCATGTCCAACAAGGACTATTTCCAGCCAACTGTTGACGCAGTCACAAGATATTTCGACGTGGACAGAGCAGAGCTCGAAGAGGGCATTAAGGCCCGTGCGAAGAATAGTTATTGGGTTTTGAAAAAGAATCTCGAATTCAAAGAGATTGAGCAGTTCGAGAAGTATATAAATGGCGAGTTCGCTAAGACTGATGCTGATGAAGAGGAAGTCAACAACACGAAGGGTATTTGGTTTGAGAAAAAGTACAAGCGCAAGTATCCACACAAGAGTCTCGGTTGTAGCGTCATTGGCTTCGCCAATTCTGAGAATGTGGCATCGCTAGGTATAGAGCAGAGTTATCAAGATGTTCTATGTGGTGTGGAAGGTCGAGAGTTCGGCTATATGGACAACGCGAACAATATGGAGAATGTCGTGAAAGATGCGATTAACGGCGAGAATGTTGTTTCGTCTATCGACATTAATATCCAGCGTGTAGTTCAGAAGGCCATCAAAAAATACATGAAAAAATATAAGCCAAAACGAATAGCAGTAGTTGTGGCTGATCCAAATACAGGTGAGATTCTCGCGATGGGTGATGACCTCACATTCAACTTGAACAAGCCTTACGACTTAAAACCATTTATGTCGGAGGCAAAGATTGATTCGATGTCTGACAAGGCTAAATCTAAGAAGCTCAATGAAATCTGGAAGAACTTCTGTGTTTCAGATTCATACGAGCCAGGTTCTACGTTCAAACCGTTCACAGTGGCAGCGGGCTTAGAAGAAGGAAAGATTACTAAGCATACTAACTTTAGTTGTGACGGTCATCAGCACGTAGGCGATTTCGATATCAAATGTCATAACGTGAGTGGACACGGCACGCTTGATGTAAAAGGCGCGATAGCACAATCGTGTAACGACTCACTCATGAATATAGGTTTCCGCCTTGGAAACAAACTCACATCCCAATACCAGTCAAGATTTGGGTTTGGTGCCAAGACAGGTATTGACCTTCCTAACGAGACGAGAGGATTGGTTTATGACTCAGATGAGATGGATAGTGCCACATTGGCAACTAACTCATTCGGTCAGAACCTTACGGTCAATATGGTGCAGATGGTAGCGGCTTTCTCATCTGTTATCAATGGCGGAAATTACTACGAACCACACGTGGTTAAGCAGATTGTGACTGAGGACGACGAACTCGTGAAGAGTTTTTCGAAAACCTTGGTTAAGCAGACCTGTACGGAGGATACTTCGGCCTTCATCCGCGAGTGCCTAAGAGAAGTGGTGCTCAGCGGAACAGGTACTACAGCAGAGATTCCTGGTTACACGGTAGGTGGTAAGACCGGTACAGCCGAGAAGGTGGATACTTCCGGCAATGGTACTGGACGTCTCGAAGATCAGTACATTCTTTCATTCCTTGGCGCAGTGCCATGTGAGAAGCCAGAAGTGGTCTGTTACACACTTATGGATTCGCCAGAGGGCAATACTCAGGCGACAGCTTACAACACTGAACTTTGGAAGGCTATTATGAAGCAAGTGCTTCCATACCTCGGAGTGGATAAGACTGAAAAAGTTGAGAAGAAAGTTAAGAAAAAGAATCTTGAAAAAGAGTTTTACTCAGGTGGAATCATCGCAGGCGATGATGGAAGTCTAGTAAAGAAAGACAAGACTCTTGAGGAATAATTTTTAGGTTGAGAATTGGAAAGGAAAAACTATGAAAGCATCAGAGATTGTTATTTTGGCAACAGGAATATCATTTGTATTAAGCGCAGGACTTTGTCCTATCGTCATTCCTATTTTGAAGAGAATGAAGTTTGGACAGTTTATTCGCGAGGAAGGACCTAAGTCTCACCTGAGCAAATCAGGTACACCGACTATGGGTGGAATTATTTTCCTTGTGGCAATCCTTGCGACATCACTTATATTCATTTTTGCATTGAAGGATTACTCGTATGTTCCAGTCCTATGTCTGACGATGGGATTTGGACTTATCGGCTTCATTGATGATCTTTTGAAGATTATCAGAAAGCAGAACGAGGGATTATCTGAGATACAAAAAATGTTAGGGCAAATTATAGTAGCCGCTCTTTTTGTTTTTTATCTAGTGCGAAACGTAGGAACGAGCATCATCATTCCATTCGTTAAAGTTCAGGGTCATCACCTCGAATGGGAGATGCCGGTCTGGCTCTTCGCGATATTTATGTTCATCGTTATAATTGGCACCGTAAACGGCGCCAATTTCACTGACGGTCTCGATGGACTAGCTACTAGCGTCACAATTATTATTGCGATTTTCTTTATCGGAATAACTCGTCAGAGTGGCCTAGTAATTTACAACTCAGCAGTTCTTGGGGCGTTAATGGGCTTCTTGCTCTATAACGTCCATCCTGCTAGAGTGTTTATGGGCGATACGGGTTCGCTAGCCTTAGGTGGCTTCGTGGCCGGTATGGCTTGTATTCTAAGAATGCCACTCATCATCGTGATAGTTGCATTTATCTACTTGATTGAGGTTATCTCAGTAATGATTCAGGTAGGTTGGTTCAAGATCACAAAGAAGAAGTATGGTGAAGGTCGTCGTATCTTTAGAATGGCACCTCTCCATCATCACTTCCAAGAGGGTGGAAAATCTGAGACACAAGTAGTAACATATTTTACAGTGTTTACAATCATACTTTGTATGTTAGGTTACTTGGCAGTAAGGTAAGGATAGTATTTAGCAACAAGATAAGGACAGTATGGATTTTGAGAACAAAACTTTTCTAGTAGCGGGAGCAGGCAAATCCGGAATCGGAGCTTGCAACCTCTTAAGAAAAGTGAACGCAGAAGTAATTATATATGACGAAAACGAAAACCTCGACGTGGAGGCTTTAAAGGAACGTTTGGATGACCCAAATGTTTCTATTGCCGTAGGCAAACTAGAAGAGTCTCTTCTCGATGAGGTGGATGTGATGGTTATCAGCCCTGGTATTCCAACCAGGGAGCCTTTTGTTGTTAAGGTGAGAGAAGCGAACATTCCTATCTGGAGTGAAGTGGAGCTCGCATATCAAGTTGGTAAAGGTAGGCTAGTGGCCATCACTGGAACGAATGGAAAGACTACTACGACATCGCTAGTGGGCGCGATTATGGCCGCTCACTATGCACACGTGGACGTAGTTGGAAATATTGGAAACCCTTACACGACTACAGCGGGCGACTCGGACGAGAGCACTGTGACTGTAGCTGAGATTAGTAGTTTCCAACTAGAAACTATCGTTGACTTTAAGCCTGACGTTAGTGCGATTTTAAACATCACGCCTGACCACCTTGATCGTCACCGTACGATGAAGTGTTATGCGGATATGAAGTTTAGAATTTGTGAGAACCAGGAACCTGGCGAGGCTATAGTCTTGAATTACGAGGATTCGATTCTTCGCGATTACGCGACTACGCTCGACAAGAAGATAGTATGGTTTAGCATCAAGAGAGAGGTTCCTTGCGGAGTTTATCTCGAGGGCGACGATATAGTTTACATCGACGATGGTGAGAAGACATACGTTACCAACAAGAATGCCAATAATCTTGTGGGTATCCACAATTTAGAAAACATCATGGCGGCTATCGCCATTTCAATGAATATGGATGTGCCGGTCGGCACAATAGCAGAGGCTATCAGAACTTTCAACGCAGTTGAGCATCGTCTAGAGTATGTCGATACCATTGACGATGTCATCTATTACAATGACTCTAAGGGCACGAATACAGATGCCTCGATCAAAGCGATCGAGTCAATGACGCGACCAACGATTTTGATAGCTGGTGGATATGATAAGAATTCTTCTTTCGATGAATGGGCTGATAAGTTTGAAGGCAAGATTAAGTGCCTCGTTCTGCTCGGTCAGACTTCGGAGAAGATTGCAGATACTGTTAGGGCGAAAGGTTTTGAAAACATTATCTTCACTAAATCTTTGGAAGAGGCAGTGGAGCAGAGTGTCAAAAACGCTGAGCCTGGAGATACAGTATTATTGTCGCCTGCGTGCGCTAGCTGGGGAATGTTCAAAAACTATGAGGAGCGCGGCGACAAGTTTAAGGAACTAGTTAAGAATTTGAGAGGTTAGTATGCCAGAGCAAATCGCACAGTTTAAACAAAAACAGAAGAGAAGAGTCAAAAGCAATAATTATTTTGATTACAGTCTTCTTATAGTGTGGGTTTTCTTGATGATCTTGGGCTATGTGCTTTTGTATAGTGCGAGTTCATACACGGCGATGACTGCTTATGGCGACTCGCTATATTTCTTGAAGAGACAGGTGCTTGCGACAGCAGTAGGACTCATTCCTTTCTTCGCAGCATTCTTTATAGATTCAAAAGTATACAAGAGACTTTGTCCTGTAATATATATAGTTTCGTTTATTTCAATATTTGTGGTTTTGTCACCACTTGGAATCGAGATAAACGGTGCGAAGCGTTGGATTAACTTAGGACCACTTCAATTCCAGCCGGCAGAGTTGGTTAAGATTGGAGTAATCCTGATCACAGCATATATGATTTCAAATTGTAGTAGAGAAAGTCTTAAGAGCATAAAGAATGTTCTTAAGATATTTGCTTTCTCATTTGTACCAGCAATTCTTTTGTATGCTGTAACTAAAAATATGAGTTCAGCTATTATAGTTGTTTTGATTAGTTTTGTTATGCTAGTAATTGCTGGCGCAAACAAGAAGTTTGTTGCTGGTTTCATCGCACTTATGATAGCGGGAACGACAGGATTAATCTTGTTAGCACACGCTATGTCAGGATCGGCGAGTTTCCGTCTCGCGCGTATTCTCGCGTGGCTTCATCCAGAGAACTATTCTGAGTCAGGTGGATATCAGGTTATGCAAGGCTTGTATGCCATCGCCTCAGGCGGAATCTTTGGAAAAGGACTCGGCAACAGTGCTCAGAAGATGGGATTCTTGCCAGAGTCAACTAACGATATGATTTTCTCAGTAATATGTGAAGAACTAGGAGTCTTTGGTGCCATTGCCATATTGGCATTATTTGTATTCCTTATCCATAGAATGTATTTGATAGCAACTCACACAGCAGATTTGTTTGACGCAATGCTCGTGTGTGGTATCATTGCACAGATAGCTGTGCAAGTAGTACTCCATGTGGCGGTAGTAACTAACAGCATGCCAAACACTGGTGTGTCACTACCATTTATTAGTTATGGAGGTACCTCGTTAGCCTTCCTCATGTTAGAGATGGGAATTGTATTTTCCGTCTCGCGTAAGATTCAACGAGCAGTATAAAACTTAAGGGTATGTATCATGGCAAGAAAAAGAGAGAAGAAAAAATTTAAACTGTGGAAGTTTATCTTGGAAGCTGTTCTTATGATTGCAATTATCGTAGGAATAGTTTTGTGTATTCACTTTTTCTGCAAGATAGATGAAGTGGAGTACAAAGGCGACTTGGGTGAGTTCAGTGCTCAAGAGATCGCATCATATATGAAAAAAGAAAATATCGAAAACACAGTGTGGCTATGGGCTAGAAGTCTTATCAGACATGAGTATAAGATGCCAATGTTTGAAGAGTATTCAGTAAAGATGCTCTCTCCACACAAAGTTCAGATAAAAGCGTATGAGAAAAAGTTCAAGGGCGAGATAAAACAGAGTGATCAGTATTACTATTTCACTAACGGTGGCATTCTGATGAAACTTTCTTCTGACAGAGTCAAGAAAGCACCTCGCATTGTGGGCATCAAGGTTAAGAAACCTACGCTGTACGAGAAAGTTGTCGCCGACAACAAGAAAAACTTTGACGAAGTGTGCAAAGTTGCGACTGCAGTGGGAGAGTACAAGTTCAAGGTTAAGAAGATAGTTGTTGATAAGAAAAATGAATTGACGCTAGTCACTGACAAGATATCAGCGTTTATCAAAAACACCGATAATTTGGACAGAAAACTAGTATCGTTTAATGATATTTACAAATCGATAAAAGGCAAGAAACTTAAGAAGACAGTTTTGGATATGAGCGTGGTCGACCTCGATGGTGGCTATACAGCCAAGAAAAAGTAAACATTACTAAATATGGTGATTTTTCGCAGTTTTTTTGCTAAATATTGTAATTTATTGTTGAATTTTCGCCTAAAAAATAATATTATATACATAGTATGATTTCTTATAAGTAGAATTATATTTGAGGAAATTTATTTATTCGATTTAAGGAGGAAGAACCTTTGTTAGAAATTACAACAAATGAGAGCGAAGCGGTTGCTAAGATAATCGTCGTTGGAGTCGGCGGTGCAGGCAATAACGCTGTCAACAGAATGATTGACGAGAATATTGGGGGAGTTGAATTTATATCAGTTAACTCTGATGTACAGATTCTCAAGAGAAGTAAATCACCTACTACATTACAGATTGGTGAGAAGATTACTAAGGGACTCGGTGCAGGAGCAAAGCCTGAGGTTGGTGAAGCTGCAGCCGAGGAAAACGTAGAAGAACTTGCTCAGTTACTCAAGGGTGCCGATATGGTATTCGTAACTTGCGGTATGGGTGGTGGAACTGGTACAGGTGCCGGTCCTGTTGTTGCTCGTGTTGCTAAGGAGCAGGGCGCTCTTACAGTTGGTGTTGTTACTAAGCCTTTCAGATTTGAGGCGGACACACGTATGAACAATGCTGACTCAGGTATTGAGAGATTAAAAGAAAATGTAGATACTCTTATCGTTATCCCTAACGATAAGTTATTGGAAATCGTAGATAAGCGTACTACTATGCCAGAGGCTCTTAAGAAGGCTGATGAAGTACTCCAGCAGTCAGTTCAGGGTATCACAGATTTGATTAATGTTCCATCATTGATCAACCTTGACTTCGCTGACGTACAGACAGTTATGAGAGACGCAGGTGTAGCTCACATCGGTATTGGCGCAGCCAGTGGAGATGAGAAGGCGGCAGAGGCTGTACAGCAGGCTGTTACATCACCACTTCTTGAGACAACTATCGAGGGCGCTAAGAACGTTATCATCAATATCACTGGTGATGTTAGTCTATTTGAGGCCAACGAGGCTGCTTCATATGTACAGGAGCTTGTTGGTGACGATGCCAATATCATCTTTGGTGTTAGATACGAAGACACATATCCTGATGAGTGTACTATCACAGTTATGGCTACAGGTATTGGCGATGAGAAGACTGCTAAGTCATTCGGATTTGCTAAGAAGCCACAGCAGGCAGCTAAGCCATTTGGTTTCAACAGCCAGGCACAGGCAGCCACTACTACAGAGGCTACTGAGACTCCAGCAGCTAAGCCAGGTGAGGATAGAGCCATCAAGATTCCAGATTTCCTTCAGAATAAATAATTATAATGATTATAAATGGAGGCACACAAAGTTGTGCCTCTTTTTTTACAAAAGGTACAAATCTTATGTAACCTAATACACGGAGGTATAGATTATGAAATGTCCATATTGTGGAGCAGAAGATACTAAGGTTATCGACTCTCGTCCAGCAGAGGACAACAACGCTATCAGACGTCGTCGCCAGTGCGAGGATTGTCAGAAGAGATTTACAACATATGAAAAGATTGAGAGCATCCCTATCATTGTTATCAAGAAGGGAAATATTCGAGAGCAGTATGACCGCTCAAAGATTGAGGCAGGTATTCTACGCTCATGTCATAAACGTCCAGTTTCGTACGATGATATCGTTGCGACAGTGGAAGATGTTGAGAATGCTATTTTCAGCATGGAGCAGAAAGAGATTTCAAGTGATGTAATCGGTGAGCTTGTAATGGAGAAGTTGAAAGAACTTGACCAGGTTGCTTACGTTAGATTCGCATCAGTTTACCGTGAGTTCAAGGATGTAAACACATTCATGGAAGAGCTCAGCAAGTTGTTGAAATAATGTTTAAGAACTTATATCCCGACGAGTATTTGAATAGTGTCGATGACGTCGATTTAGATGAGTTATACGAACAGGGCATAAGAGGCATCATCTCTGACATCGACAATACCATTGTGCCGCACGGTGCACCGGCTGACGAACACGCGATAGAGTTCTTCAAGAAGGTTCACGATAAAGGCATCGCGACTTGTTTTATTTCAAACAACGACGAGCCTCGTGTAAAGCCATTTGCAGACGCTACAGATTCACAGTTCATCTGTAAGGCTGGCAAGCCAAAGACGAAGAATTATATCAAGGCGATGGAGTTGATGGGAACAGATCTTAACTCGACTATGTTTATCGGCGATCAGATTTTTACAGATATGTGGGGAGCCAATCGCACAGGTCTTCCAACTATCATGGTAAAACCAATCGACCCACATGAAGAGATTCAGATAGTCCTAAAGCGCATCCCAGAAAAGTTCGTAATGTGGCGCTGGAGAAAGCGACAAGAGAAAAAGAATAAATAATAAAAAACAGGTACGTAACTTCACGTACCTGTTTTTTATTCTGGATAATCACACCCAGTAAATAATTTAAAAGCCACAACGCCTTGGTAGTAGAGCATCCTTAGTCCGTCGACGACTGTACATCCCTTATCTTTAGCTCTCTTGATAAGAATAGTCTCTTCAGGATTATAAATAGATTCGAAGACTGTCAAATCATCTCTTAAATCTTTCTCGTCTATCAAACATTGATCTTCGTTAGGTTTCATTCCGACAGGAGTGGCATTTGCCACGATATCGCTATCAGAAAGAGACTTCGATATATTCTCGTCGTTCAGCTCGATAAGTCTAATATCGCAACCAGTTTTAGCCTTAACCTTATCTACTAAATCAACAATATCATCCTTAAATGGTATCGAGTTTCTACCATTAGAATGTGTTCTCGCTAGAACATCTATTGCCTTGGCACCATCGATGGCACTCTGCGCGATAATAGCAGAAGCGGCACCGCCAGAACCTAGCACAGTAATCTTCTTGTCAGCGATATTCACACCAGCTTCTTCAAGCGCCTTCACGAAACCGATCCCATCCGTGTTATAAGCTACGAACTTTCCATTCTCGTTTACGATAGTGTTGGCTGCGCCAATAAGCTCGACAGCAGAAGTCTTCTCATCAACTAAATCGCAGATGGCTGTCTTCAAAGGCATAGTGACATTGAAGCCGGCAGCGTTTATATTTTTTAAATCTTCGTAGGCACTATTTAACTCATCTAGCTTCACATCGAATATCTGGTAGTTGTAGTCTAGCCCAAGTTTCTCGTAGCCTGTGTTGTGCAAGGCAGGAGACTTGCTGTGAGCCACCGGAGAGCCGATGATGCATGTGAGTTTAGTATCGCCCATTTCTACATTTATATGTTTCATAAAACACCTCAAAAAAATTATACTTTTTAAGGGGGATATTGTAAATAAAAAACTAAATTCTGTGATTGAATTAGCATTTATCATTGACTAAGATAGCGCACTATTTTATACTTTACTTAATATGATTCGGAGGTTATCTCATGAAGGAATTGAGATGCAAGAACATTACTTTAAGTGATGACAAAACGCTTGTATGTGTGCCAGTGACTGGCGCAAATTTGACTGAAATTAAATCACAAGCAAAACAGATTCGGAAGATGAAACCGGACTTAGTAGAGTGGAGAGCAGACTTCTTAAAGATTGAAGATCCTGAGAACGATGTTGTGGAACTCACCTATGCACTGAAAGTGCTTCACAAAAGTCTGAAATCTCTTCCGATTCTTTTTTCATTTAGGAATACTGATGAGGGTGGAGCTCGTCGTGTGAACTTCGAGACTTACAAAAAGTATCTCCATTACATTGCCCTCATGGCAGACAAGTGCAATGTCGACTTGATTGATGTGGAGGCGTATTCGAAGAGAGATGTAAAAGGAATCGATGAACTCATCGATGAGATACACGATGCGGATGCAAAAATCATTGGCTCGTGCCACAAGGTGAACTCGACACCACGCAAACAGGAACTCGTAGAGATACTTACTAATATAGAAGAAATGGGTTGCGATGTTTGCAAGCTCGCTGTGCTTCCGCACAATAAATACGATGTCGAGGAGTTGATTGGTGCATCGTGTGAGGCCAACGAAAAATTGAAGGCTCCGATAGTCACGATGGCAATGGAAGAGTTGGGCGCCATCACAAGAGTGTGCACGAAGTTGACGAAGTCATGCATTACATTTGCGGCTGGAGTCGAGGAGTCGGCACCTGGACAGTTGTCATTTGAGATTACGAAGAGTCTGTTGGAAGTTAATCACAACAGTCGAGTGGCGGAAAACATTTCGCTTATCGGATTTATGGGTACAGGCAAGACGACAGTCAGTCACGCACTATCACGTATACTTGGAATGGAAGAAGTCGACACTGACAAGACCATTGTCGAGCAGACTGGAAAGCAAATCGCAGAACTGTATCCTGAGTTGGGAGAAGAGAAGTTTAGAAATCTTGAGACTGAGATTCTGCGAGACATCTCTAAGAGAGAGAACACTATTATTTCTTGTGGCGGAGGAATAGTGCTACGCAATGAGAATGTTCATATATTAAAAGACACTTCGACGGTTGTGCGCTTGGACGCAGATCCGGAAGTTATCTTTAAGAGAGTGAAGAGAAGGACTACTCGCCCGCTGTTGAACGACGATATGTCGCTTGAGCATGTCAAGTCAATGATGAATGAGCGTGAGGGAAGATACTCGACGGCTGCCGATATCACTGTCAATGTGGACGGAGGAGAGCGAGTGATGACTTGCTATCGCATCATCGAACAGCTTAAGAAAAGCGGTGTTGTGAGGGTCGATTAAGACGAGAATTGCCGAAGGCATAAAGAAATTATTTCTACTAGAAATATGATGATAATTAGTGTATTATAGACGGGTAGGCTTGAAAGCGTAAAAGTACGGATTTACAATATAGTTGAAAGAAGAGGGAGATTACTAATGGTATCAGCAGGAGATTTTAAGAACGGTCTCACTATAGAACACGAAGGAAACATTTATCAGATAGTTGAGTTCCAACACGTTAAACCAGGAAAGGGTGCAGCGTTCGTTAGAACTAAGATGAAGAATATCAAGACTGGTAGTGTTACAGAGACTACATTTAGACCTACAGAAAAGTTTGAGAATGCTCATATCGAGAGAAAGGATATGAATTATCTCTATAACGACGGCGATCTATATTACTTCATGGATGGCGAGACATATGAACAGATTGCAGTTGGTAAAGATAAAGTAGGGGACTCACTTACATACGTAAAGGAAAACGAGTCAGTTAAGATTTGTTCACACAATGGAGATGTATTTGCTATCGAACCACCTATCACAGTTGAGTTGGTTGTTACAGATACAGAACCTGGCATCAAAGGAAACACAGCTACTAATGCTACAAAGCCAGCGGTTGTTGAGACAGGAGCCACAGTTTACGTTCCATTGTTCGTAGAACAAGGAGAAACTATTGTTATTGATACACGTACAGGAGAATATTCAAAACGTGTTTAATATAGGATTTTAAATTATAATTTAAAAGGAGGAGTCATCATGAAAGGAATGACAAAGAAAATTATTGCATCAGCACTTGCTATCGTACTCGTGCTCGCAATGGGAACAACTTGTTTCGGAGCTTCATGGAAATCATACTTTGGAGCTACTGACAATCCATCTGAGGATCCAGAAGGTGCTGCAGGAAGATTGGCTAAGAACTCTGCTACAGCATGGACAGCTAACGTTGAGTTGACAGGCTGGAACGGCGTTTGGGGCGGACAGGTTTACAAACCAGCTGGTTCTGTAAACGTTGCTAAAGGAAAAGTTTATCAGGTTCAGTTTACAGCTAAGTCAACAAGAGTAACAAAGTATGTTTACCTTAAGATTGCTAAGGGCGAATCATTAGCACACGGCGAGTGGTTGAAGCTTCAGAAGGGTAAGAACATTAAGGTTAACAAAGCTTTCAAGGCACCTGTAGCAGCTAACTCTGTTTACTTCGGTATCGGAGGAGATATGGGTAACGATAACTGGACAGGCGATTTCGCTACACGTTATGCTATCTTTGATAAGCAGTACGGAAAAGGCGCACATCTCAACCTAGCAACACTTGATGCTACTGGAGATGCAGCTTCAGTTATTTCTGTAACAGGATTCAAACTTGGTGCAGCTAAGGTAACTGGCGTTAAGGCTAAGGCTGGAAAGAAGAAAGTTACTGTATCATTTAGTAAGATGAACGGAGCTTCAAAGTACCAGGTTAAGGCTGGATCTAAGAAGGTTACTACTAAGAAGACTAAGGCAGTAGTTAAGAAGCTTAAGAGCAAGAAGAAAGTTAAGGTTCAGGTTAGAGCTAACGTTGGCGGAACATGGACAGGCTGGTCAGCAGCTAAGAAAGTTAAGGTTAAATAATCTGACTTAATATCAAAAATATATGGCGGTCACTTTTAAAGTGACCGTCATTTTTATATCTAATTTGTTCTGTAATATAATCACAGATGTAAATTGATTTAAGTAATACAGGTATGTTATAATTTCTGTTAAGTATGGAATTCTGTATATACAACAGGAGGGCAGACTATGAAGACTAAATTATTAGGTATCATATCTTCTATGGCAATTGTTGTCGTTATGACAACAGTTCTTTGTGCGCCAGTATTGGCGGCAGGCCACGCAGCAAATGGAGAGAATGTTTTTCCTACTACTGGAAAGTGGAAGAGCTTTTCGATTTGCTACGATCATTCAGTTTGGCCTAAGATGACTGAGTGGGAAGATTCATTGACAAAGGTTAAATGTACTAATGAGGATGGAACTTATAAGTACGATAACTGGGGCGATATCGTATACCAGACAAAGGGTGTCGACTATGCCACAGAAGGATTTGTTGTCAATGAAGATGTTATAAATGATTACAATAATAAGAATTATGAAATTCCAAAGATAAATAGTAAGGATCCAGATAGTGTGATAACAAATGATTATCTCAATGATTATGGATATTCATACCCTGACTTTAAATGTCACGTTGTAGACAGTGGTTGGGATGGAAACTACTATACTAGTAGAATAACAGGAGTGTCATCTTTGACTGGTGATAACCAGTGGGGACTTACAAATGAGACGACAGGTATCCCTTGTGAGTTTGGACGCCTATATGTTATTAAGTTTAAGATTGCTAGTACTTTGAGAGTAAACACAAATAATATAAACAATCCTATATATGAACCATACGTAAAACATATTTCATTTAAAGCGTATGACTATCAATCGAGCGGTGGACCTGCGGCTGAGTTCTCAGAGGCTCAAGGTGCTACTAAGCAAGGTATGATTGAGTTAACACCTTCTACAGATAAAGATCATCTCAACTGGAAAGAAGTTTCTGCTACATTCCAGATTCCTGCTGATAAGGCAGCGTGGTCTAATGGAAAGGATAAGGGAAGCACAACTAAGATGGGCGTGCTATTTGCGATGGGTGCATTCCTCAAGACTTATCCTAAAGAAGTTGCTATGAAGGGTGACATTTATCTTAAGGACATGGAGATTCTTGCGCAAGACCAGTTCGCGGCCAATTATTACAACGGCTCTAAATTGGTTAAGAAGATTTATTACAATACAGGCGAGACTATCGATAAGGTAGCTATGAAGAAGAAGGGCTACACTATGGTAGGTTATCAGTATAAAAACGGTACTGCATTTGATATGGCTACGCCAATGGAAAAAGACATTGATCTTTATCCTCGTTGGACGAAGACAAAGGGACCAGCTAAACCTGTATTTGAGGCGAAGAGTCGCAAGTCGAAGAAGTGTACAGTAACTATCGATGAGGATTCTGCAGGCAGCGGATTTGAAGCACAGTATTCTTTGAAGAAGAATATGAAGAAAGCTAAGATTAAGAACATTGGCTCATCAAAAACTGGAAATATAAGTGGCTTGAAAAAATATAAAGTATATTATATAAGAACAAGAGCATACAATAAGGACTCTGCAGGCAATAAAGTTTACGGAGCATGGACATCAACTAGAACGTTCTTATCTAGATAAAATAAGTGATTTTTGGACCTTGTAAATTGTTTACAAGGTCCTTTTTTTATGGTATATTATTTTGAGTGAGGTATGATTTTTTTAGAAAATCATTGAACGGGGGACAACATCATAATATCAAAATCAAGTGTTATACCAATAGTATAAGAGGTATAAAGGAGCGGATGATTATGAAAATAATTAAAAAATTATTAGTATTATCACTAGCAGTTTCACTTGTTATGAGTGGCATTGTATTTACCAAAGAAGCAAAGGCTGATGAGGTGAGTGAATGGAAAACTAATGCAGTAACCGTACCAGCAGAAGGTCAACTTGTTCCTGCAGGTTATATTCCTGTGGAGTTCAACAATTCTATGGACGGTTATTCTTATGAAGTTTTGATGGACGGAAATTCCTTCTATTGGAGAGATGGAAATATCGTCAAGACTGACATTGGTGAAACCAGACAGACAGGTGACAGTGTAAAAACTTTTACCTCTAGTGATTCGCCTAAGACTGAAGTTTACTCAACGAAAGTTCAGAAGCATACGATCACAGTGAAGGCGACTAAGGACGGAACAACTATCACTTCAGAACCTAGAACCATTTATGTCTCAAAGAAGGGACTAGCTATGGGTGATAACATGGGAGACAAAGTTAGACTCGAAAAACTTAACTGCTCATGGTATTACAACTGGGGTATGGAAGGATTTAATAACGCGATAGATGGCAGTGTTCCACACATGCCAATGATTTGGGGGAACGGTGACGACATAGTTGAGAAACTCCCAACATTTACTACTAACTCGAATTACGTTTTAGGCTACAATGAACCAGATATTGGTTCGCAGGCTTGTATGCAATTTTGGACAGGGATAGAGTTCTGGAACAATAATATTAAAAATATAAATCTCAGAAAAGTATCCCCTGCACCAGCAGCGCCATTTGGAAATTCTGATTGGCTTAAGCGTTTCATCAATGGTGATTATAGATGCAAAGACCAGGATGGAAATTGGGTTGTTTATGAGTCATTTATTGGACAGGATTTTGCTGAGGCTAGCAAAGAATGGGTAGATGGAGTGGATGACAATATAGATTCTGTGGCATTGCATTATTATTTAAGCAGGATGGACTTTAATGGGATAAAGACGGCTGTTGAAAAATTGTGGAGTACATATCATAAACCTATATGGATAACGGAAATTGGATTATTTGGTATGAAAGGTTACCCAACGGATATGAGTTATGAGTTGGTGGAGAAACGACATGAGATTGAACAGTATGTTCAAGATATTGTTGCTTACTTAGATGCATGTCCATACGTTGAGAGATATTGTTGGTTTTCATATGATATAGACAGTACTAATGAAGTGGATGAATTCGATGGCTCAGGCGGAACGGCGATGTTTGAATATGCGTCAGGTCTATATACTGATTTAGGTTGCATTTATTCATCCATTGGAAATCCATCGGGATACAATGCAAATGTCATCTCAAGTGAAGAAAAGTACGAGAAAGAAACGACCACAGAAGCTCCAGAGACAACAACAGTAAAGCTTACTCCTACAAAGCCAGGAAAAGTAAGTCTTGGTAAACCAAAGAATGTTAAAAAGAAAGCGGTATCTTTAACATGGAAGGCAGTTATAGGAGTTAAAAAATATAATGTGAACTATGCGATGAACAAGAAGTTCACAAAGAAGTCGAAAACAAAGACGACGACAAAGACTACTTATAAGATTACAAAACTTAAAAAGAAAAAGACATATTTCTTCAGAGTAAGAGCCGTGAATGACGCTGGAAAAGGTGCATGGTCAAATGTGAAGAAAATAAAAGTTAAGAAGTAGTTAGGACTACTAGATTAATCAAGATATGTTATAATTTAAGTAACAAATAAACGGATAATTTTTTTCAAAAGGAGGATTAAAAAATGAAAAAATTATTTACAAAGGCTATGGCAGTTGTTGTTACTGTAGCAATGATTGCTGCATTAGCAGTAGGAGTTAACATTTCGAGAGTAGCAAACGCTGATACTGACGTTGAATTATCAAAGTTGAGCTTCTCGCACCAGGGAGTTAACGGATGGGGTGAACCAGGAAATTATGGCTTCATCAACAGCGTTTCACTACCATCAGGTGCAAAAATTGAGAACTGGGCCCATCAAGAATACACTAGAGATGCAGACCAAGCAGAAAACGGATTTGCTATCGATATCGATAGAACAGGTTGGGATGCAAAATGGGGAGAAGGTCCAAATGGCGAAGATGTGATTAACCCATGGTCTGTTCAGGCAAAAATAACATCCCCTATGGAGGCTGGACATATTTATGAATTGACATTTGATGCTAAAGAATCTGCAAGATCAAATGTAGATAATGTAACATTTGGTAAAAAGTATTGTTATATGGGATTTAGTACAACTGTTGAAGGAAACGATATGACACCATATGCTGAAGCAGGACTAAATGATGGATCAGATAAAAACATTATTGTTATTACAGGTACAACAAAATCATATAAATTTAATTTTACCAACTTTGTTTCAGGTGAAACGCTCAATACATCATTTATGTTAGGTGCATTTGATGGTTCAGTTGATTATGCAGGAAATGATGTATCTGATATAGTTTCTCCATTGGAGAACCAGTATAGGGGTACGGTTACGATAAGTAACATCAAGTTAGTAGATCAGGGTGTTGATCCTAGATTTACTCCAACAGAAAGTACACCAGCTAAACCTACAGTAGCACCTACTACACAACCTATTACTGAGCAGCCTACAGGTGAGCCTGAGACAACAAAACCTGCACCTACGCCTACTAAGAAGTTAGGCAAGGTAACAGGCGTTAAGGTTAAGAACCCTAAGAAGAAGACTATTAAGGTTTCTTGGAAGAAAGTAAAGAATGCTAAGAAATATCAGATTAAGGTTGGAAGCAAGACTTATACTTCAACAAAGACTTCAAAGACTATTAAGAACAAGAAGTTTAAGAAGAAAAAGAAGGTTAAAGTTAAAGTTCGTGCAACAGCAACTGGATATAAGACAGGCGCGTGGTCAAAGACAGTTACTAAGAAACTTAAAAAATAATTAATTAGAACTACAAGCCCAATGTTAACCCATTGGGCTTGTGATAAAAATAATCGGAAAGAGGAGGGCATAGTCATGAAAAAAAGAATTGTTAAAAGACTAATTGCATCGGCATTAGTTATTGCTTTGACATTTGGACTACAGTCTGTAGCCTTTGCTGCTGGACATGCTCCAAACGGTGCTGATGTTATGCCTAACGTTGATAGCTCAAAGTGGACTAGTTTCTCGGTATGTTATGATCCAGCTGTTTATCCAGCTTTGTCAGAATGGGAGCAGTCACTGATTGCTATCGGACAAGTAAAAGGTACGGATTATGCTACAGAGGGCTGGATAGATCAAGATAACATCATTCAAAAAGGATTTAACTTCTTTGCATTCAATACCGGATGGGATGGCGAGTATTCCAAAGCCACAGGCAAACTGATTGGTGACAACCCATGGGGCTTGAGATGTAATTATGATGGTATCCCAGTTGAGTTTGGGCGTAAATATACAGTTAAATTCAAATTGGCTAGCACGCTTAAAATGAAAGATGAAGAGACTGGTGTTACGGGTCCGGCAGTTAAACACATTAAGTTCAAAGCTTATGACTATCAGTCACCTGGTGGACCTGCAGCTGAATTCCTTTCAATTGAGGGAGCGGCGCCAGATGGAACTATTGAGTTACAACCATCTGCAAGTGCAGAACATTTAACATATCAAGATGTTACTGCTGAAATACAGATTCCTAATAACAGGAATGCTTGGTCAAATGGAAAAGACAAAGGCAGTACAACTAAGTTAGGTCTATACTTTGCATTTGGTGCACTTCTTGTAAGTTATGATAAGGAAATCGCTATGACAGGTACTGTTTATGCTAGAGATATTCAGGTTATTGCTGGAACACAGCATGAGGTTACATATTATGATGGCACAGCTAAGAAAGCCACAAGATATGTAAATGATGGAGGAACAGCTCCTTTCGTATCTCTTACAAAGAAGGGTAAGACATTAAACGGATATACAAAAGATGGTTATAAGTATAGTTTCAGTATGCCAGTAACGGAAGATACAAAACTAGTTGCTAACTGGGTTAACACACCAAAGCCAGCAAAGGCTAAATTCTCAGCAAAGAGCAAGAAGAAAAAGACTGTTACGGTAACATTCAAGAAGGGTACTAACATCAAAGGTTATCAAGTTAAGTATTCATACAAGAAGAGCATGAAAAAAGCTAAGACTAAGACAACATCTAGCACAAAGTCGTATAAGATCACGAAACTCAAAAGAGGAAAGATTGCATACATCAAGGCTAGAGCTTATAACAAAGATTCTGCAGGATACAAAGTATATGGAAAATGGTCAGGCAGAAAGTCAGCTTTTGTAAAATAATCATAATATAAAATTATTGAGGGTGGAAAGGCTTATACGGGATATGTATAAACTTTCTGCCCTTTTAATTTAGGAGAAGCAAAATGTTGAAAAGAATCATTTCAAGTATAACTGTATTAGCGCTAGTTATCTCATCCTTTATGCTCACATCTACATTGGCATTCGCCAATACTAGTTTAGATGCAGATGCATGGGGAGAGCAAGCTATCGTAGCGCCAGAGGCAGGCAAGCTGATTGGTGCTGGTTATATTGATGTTAAGTTCAAGAATAACTTAGATAAGGCATCTACTTATAGCGTCTATGTAGATGGCAAGTTACAGAAAACTGTAAACGCTACAGAAGAAGAAATCTTAACTGTAGAGTTTTATACGACAGCAGTGTCAGCACATACTGCATATATTGTTGCGACAACTGAGGATGGAACGACTGTTCAAACTCCAGAAGATAAGTTTTATGTAACAAAGAAAGGTATTTGTGTTAACACAAATGATATGGGAGCCGCAGTAGACCCAGCAGATTTAAATTGTGGTTGGTACTACAATTGGGGTTACAGATCATTCAAAGAACAAAACTATACAAACAAAAAGTTTGATAATTTGGAATTTGTTCCTATGATTTGGGGCATCCCATCAGTTGCTTTTAATAAAATATTTGAAAGCACTAATAATCAAGGATACAAGTTTATGTTAGGCTACAACGAGCCTGACCTTCAATGGGAATCCGATGTATCATATGGAAAAGCAGCTAATGATTGGAATTACAATTTCGTTAAATATAAAGATAAGATGAGACTTGGCTCGCCATCTGTTTCATATTTCCCAAGTATGAACAATGCTTGGTGGCCAGTTTATTGGAACGCACTCGGAGCAAGTGGAAGAAATGAAACTTCATTTATTGCTCTACACAATTATCAAAAATTCTATGATGGCAAAGAATCAGCACTTCAGTATTTGGAGGCACTCGATGCCACATATGAGAAATATAGAAAACCTATTTGGCTAACTGAATTTGCCGTTTGGAAATTTGATAAGAGCGACAAATCAGGTGCAGCTAAGACCCAAGAATTTATGAAAATAGTTCTCAAAGGATTAAACCAGAGAAGTTATGTGGAGAGATACTCATGGTTCAGCCCATCGTATGAAGAGAAGGCTGCTAGTTCATCTTCATTGTTTGTATATTCCACAGGTGAGATTACACTTCCTGGAAAGATTTATGCACAGATAGGGAATCCAGCGGGATATCCATCAAAGACTTATGGAGTTTCATCTGACATCTCTACAGATACATCAGTTAAGTCATGTATCGGAAGTATCAAGACGACTCTATATGGAATTTATGGTAAGAAGAAAGCATTCAAGTATGACATTAAGTCAGTACGTGGTGCAGCTGGATATCAACTTACTTATTCTTTGAACAAGAAATTTAGCAAGAAGAAAAAATATAAGACAAAGACTATCAACATCAAACCATCAAGTTCCAATGCGAAGATGGGAACAGTTAAGAAACTGAAGAAGAAAAAGACCTACTACGCAAAGGTTAGAGCTTACAAGAAGTTTGGTGGAAAGACTTACTACTGCAAGTGGAGCGGTAGAGAAAAATGCAAGACTAAGAAGTAGTATTACAGAGGTACAGTATGAAAATGGTTAAAAGGATGATAGTGATGTTATTGGCGGTAGCCCTTGTGGCTACGCCAATGACATTCACTAAAATCGAAAAAGTTAGCGCTGATGATTTTGTAATCACAGCACCTACCAACGATAAGCTGTTGGCGGCTGGACACAATGATCTGAAATGGAACGCTAAGAGTGGGGCAAAAGAATATAACATTTATATGGACGGTGCTTTGTTGGCGACAACAAAGGATACTTCGTATGAGTTCTATTCAGTAAAAGTAAACTTCCACAGAGCGTGGATTGAGGCTGTGATGCCTGATGGTTCGAAATATTATACACCTACTAGAAGGTTCACTATTTCGAAGAAGGGCTTGGGTATCGATACCACATCGTACGGCGGACAGCATTGTTATCCATGGGCGTTTAACTTGGCTTGGTATTACAATTGGGGAAGAGGCCCAGCCGACGAGCCTGCTAAGAGCAATGGTTTCGGAGATATCGAATATGTTCACATGGCTTGGAACGGAAGAGATGTAGAAGGCAAGGTGGCTGAAGCCAAAGCAGCTGGTTGTAAGTATATTCTTGGCTTTAATGAACCGGATGGAAGTAGCCAGGCTAATATGACAGTAGATACAGTTGTTTCACTATGGCCTAAACTTTTGAACCAAGGACTTTATGTTGGTTCTCCAGCATATTGTGAGTGGCCAGCAGCCAGTGAAGATGGGACACAAAAGGCAAATGAGCAGTTTGTGGAATTCTTTGAAAAGTCTGGTGGAAAGATGGACTTTATCTGCATTCATTCATATCCATGGAATTGGGATGGTGGATCAAGAATGGCTGATTACTTTGTAACGAGAATTAAGAGAGCGTATGAGGTTTACCACAAGCCAATTTGGCTCACTGAGTTCTCGACATCAGGTGAAGAGAACCATATCACCGAGGAAGGAACTAGATCATTTATCGAATACTTGCTTCCACAGTTGGATAAGTTAGATTGTGTTGAGAGATATGCTTGGTTCCCAACTAATAGAAGAGAAGTAAAGCAAGGTCTGTTCTGGTTTGGTAATGGCGGACTATCTGTAGTTGGAGAAGAATATGCTAAGCAAGGAAATCCTAATTCATATTATGCGGCAGGAAATCTTGGCAACCCTGCTGATTCAGGAATTACTTACATTGCCGCAAGCATAAAGGTGCCAGGTAAGACGAAGATTGTATCCCTGAAGAATATTAAGAAGAAGACTATAAAGGTTAAGTTAAAGAAAGCAAATAATGCTAACGGATATCAGATTAAATATTCGACTAGCAAGAAATTTAAAAAGGCCAAGAGTATGATTTCGACTAAGGTTACTTTCAAGGTTAAGAAGCTGAAAAAGAAGAAGTATTATTTCAAGGCTAGAGCTTATGCACTAAATGGCAAGAACAAAAAATATAGTGCATGGAGCGGTAAAAAGAGTAAGAAAGTGAAGAAGTAATTTTTTCATTTGTCTTTTTGAAAGGGGCGCTGCACTACGGTGTGGCGCCTTTTCTTTGTGTTGAACGACGTTGTAAATGGTGGTAAAATTATAAACGATTGAAAGTATTTTTAGGAGGAAACAGAAATGGCTATTTTTAAAGGATCAGGAGTGGCTATAGTCACCCCATTTAACGCTGATGAATCAGTAAATTTTGATGAATTTGGAAGAATAATTGAGGATCAAATCGCTGGTAATATCGACGCGATTATCGTGTGTGGAACTACTGGTGAGTCATCTACTATGGATGACGATGAGCATCTTGAGGTTATCAAGTACTGTATCGACAAAGTGGCAGGTAGAGTGCCTGTTATCGCTGGTACAGGTTCTAACTGTACGCGCGAATCAGTTAATCTTTCTAAAAAGGCCGAGGCACTCGGTGCAGATGGACTTCTTTGTGTGACACCTTACTACAACAAGGCTACACAGGATGGTCTATATGAATACTATAAAGCTATTTCTGATGCAGTTAATATACCTATCATTATGTACAATGTACCATCACGTACAGGCACTAACATTTTGCCTGAGACTGCAGTTCGCATCGCGAAAGAAGTTGAGAACGTAGTGGCTATTAAGGAAGCCTCCGGCAATATTTCTCAAGTGGCGAAGTTGGCATCTATCGCAGATGGATGTATCGATATTTACTCTGGTAATGATGACCAGGTATTGCCTTTGTTATCACTTGGTGGAATCGGAGTTATCTCTGTTTGGGCTAACGTAGCACCACAGAAGACTCATGATATGTGCCAGGCATTCTTCGATGGCGATATCGCCAAGGCTACTAAGATTCAGCTTGAGGCTATGGAACTCATTGGCGCACTTTTCTGTGAGGTAAATCCTATCCCAGTTAAGGAAGCTATGAATATGAAGGGATTCAATGCTGGTATCGTACGTGCGCCACTCACAAATATGAGTGAGGCGAACAAGCCTAGACTAGAGAAGGCTTTGAAAGAGTACGGAGTAATCGACTAATCAATGGGCGTTTTTTGACCCATTCGGGAGGATATAATGGTAAAAGCAATTATGCATGGCTGTAATGGTCACATGGGAAGAGTAATCACGGACCTTATAGCACAGGATAATGATATAGAAATTGTTGCTGGTGTGGATGCGAATACTGAAACGGCTAATGACTATCCAGTTTTCTCATCTATCGACGAGTGCGATGTATCTGCTGATGTCATCATTGATTTTGCTGTGGCAGCGGCAGTGGATGGCTTGTTGGATTATGCAGTAAAAACACAGACGCCAGTAGTTTTGTGTACTACAGGTTTATCTGATGAACAGATTAAGAAGATGGAAGAGGCTTCCAAGGAAGTTGCCATCCTTAAGTCTGCGAACATGTCACTCGGTATCAACACGTTAGTTAAGTTGTTGCGTACAGCGACAGATGTTCTTGCGGACAGAGGTTATGATATCGAGATAGTAGAAAAGCATCATAACTTAAAGGCAGACGCTCCAAGCGGAACTGCTTATCTACTTGCTGATAGCATCAATGAAGTAAAAGACGGAAAGTATGAATATATATTCGATCGCAGCCAGAGAAATCAGAAGAGAGCAGAGAATGAACTCGGAATGTCTGCTGTAAGAGGCGGCAATATCGTCGGTGAGCATACAGTTATTTATGCTGGCACTGATGAGGTTATTGAGATTAAGCATACTGCTTACTCAAAGGCTGTCTTTGGAAAAGGCGCTATCGATGCTGCAAAATTCTTGGTGGGCAAGAGTGCAGGCATGTATGATATGTCTGATGTGATTGACTAAGGGGATATTATGAATCACGGATTCTTTAGAGTAGCTTCGGCTACGCCAAAAATCAAAATTGGAGATTGCGATTACAATGCGTTACAGATCAACAGTTTAATTGATGATTTGTATGCGAAGCACGCTCAGATTATTGTATTTCCAGATGCTTGTATTACAGGAAACACGGTTGGAGATCTTTTTTGGCAGGAATCGTTGGTTGATTCAGCGTTCGATAAACTTAAATCCATTGCGGAGCACACGGAGGGAAAGGAAGTTGTTGCTATAGTAGGACTTCCTATTCGTTTCGAGGAGCAGTTGTATGATTGTGCAGCTGTTATATACAATGGTGAGATTGTCGGACTTATTCCTAAGACTCACATTTCGGATGCAGATGCAAATGAAACTAGATATTTCAAATCAGGAAAATATGTCGAAGGTGAATACGAAGGTATTCCTTTCGGAGCTAACTTGATTTTTGATTTTGATAGAGTTCCTGGTTTGAAACTGGGAGTAGAACTGGGCGGTGACCTTTGGGTTCCAAATCCACCTAGCACAGCGTTGAGCATTGCAGGTGCAACAGTCATCGCAAACCTTTCAGCGAATCGCGAGATCGTGGGAAGGAAGATTTATAGAAAGAGTCTCGTGTGTACGCAGTCAGAGAGAGCGAAGGTAGCTTACATCTATGCGGACGCAGGAGAGGGCGAGTCTACGACTGACTTTGTATTTTCAGCTCACAATATGATTTATGAGTGTGGTAGAAAGTTGGCCGAGGCCAATAGATTTAAAAACGAAGCAGTGTATGCTGATGTCGACTTGGAACGCGTAGTAGCTAAGAGACGTGAATTATGTCGTGAAGTAGATGTGTATTTTGACGCTAATCATATTGATGTGGATCTTAAGCCTATGAACTATGCTGTTGAGCGTGAGATTCAGATGTCACCATTTGTTCCACGCGATAAAAAGAAGAGAATGCACGCGTGCAATGAAGCTATTGAGATTCAGGCGGCTGGTTTGAAGCAGCGCCTCGAAGCTATCGGATGTAAGCATGCAATTATAGGCGTTTCAGGTGGATTGGATTCCACGCTTGCAATGTTAGTTACAGCGGAAGCGTTTGACCAACTCGGAATTCCAAGAGCAAATATCCACGCTTATACATTGCCGGGTTACGGCACGAGTGACCGTACATATAACAATGCAGGTGAACTTGTAAAGACATTAGGATGCTCCTTCAAGGAGATAAATATAGAGAAGGCAGTGGACCAACACTTTGAACAGATTGGTCACGACAAAAATGACAAGAACTCCACATATGAGAATGCGCAGGCGAGAGAGCGCACATTCTTGTTGATGGACCTCGCGAATGACCTCGGCGGTATCGTGGTGGGTACAGGCGATATGTCTGAACTCGCACTTGGCTGGGCAACATACAACGGCGACCATATGTCGATGTACGGTGTGAACGCGTCAGTACCAAAGACGATGATTCGTTTCATTGTGAAGTATTATGCTGATGCCTCCGACAATGATAAATTAAAGAAGATTCTTTACGATGTTTTGGACACACCTGTTAGTCCAGAACTATTACCTTCAGATGACGGAATGATTAGTCAGAGGACAGAGGAATTGGTAGGACCATATTTGTTACACGATTTCTTCCTTTACTATATGTTGACATACGGTTACACTCCAGGCAAGATTGCATTCCTTGCCGAGAAGGCATTTGAGGGCAAGTATGACAAGAGCAAGATAGTGGAATGTCTCAAGATATTCTATAAGAGATTCTTCGAATCACAGTTTAAGCGTAGCTGCAGTCCTGATGGACCAAAGGTTACTAATTTAAGTTTGTCACCAAGAGGTGGTTTGACTTTGCCAAGCGATGCCGACGTGCGCGCGTGGCTAGATGCAGTAAATGATATAGAATAATTATAAACGGCTATATTCGTATAGCCGTTTTTATTTAGAGGAGGCAGTATGCCACTGCAATTTATAAATGGTCGTGCGGGATCGGGTAAATCGACACGACTTTATAAAAACTTAATAGCGGAATCAAAGAAGAATCCTGAAGACTTGTATGTGGTAATTGCACCAGACCAGTATTCTTTGGAGGCGCAGAAGGAGATATTGGCTCTCACTGAAAGTGGAGCTAGCCTCAACATAGAGGTTACTAGTTTTTCGCGTCTTGCAAGACAGGTTCTCGAGGAGCAGGGTTACTCGGACTATAGCGTGATGGACGAGTTGAAGAAATCTTTCGTATTGCGAAAGGTTTTGTCTGACTGCAAAGATGACCTCAGCGTCTATTCGAAAATGATTAGAATGCCTGGCTTTACTGAGAAAATGAAGACGGTTATTTCAGAGTTTAAGCAATATGACATTTCTAATGATGATTTGGAGCAGATGATTTCGGACTCTGAAGATAGACCAGCCCTGAATAAAAAGTTAAAAGATATTCAAAAGATAAATGAAAAGTTCATTGAATATTTAGATAATCAAAATATCACATCGCAAGATTTACTTACAAAGTTTGTAGAGTTCATCCCAAATTCAGATTTGATTAAGCGCACACATATTTTCATTGACGGCTTTACTGGATTTACACCTATACAGAACAATGTTCTAGGTGCGTTGATGAAATATGCGCCAGAAGTAAATATTGCGCTCACTATTCCACATGATGAACTTGGCGACCTAGAAAAAGAAGATACTTTTATGCTTGGAAGAAAAGCGATGAAAGTATTAATTGAACTTGCAGAGAAAGAAAAAGTGGAAGTTAATTATTTAAATGACTTTGATGATGTTCCAGTTCGAATAAAAGACAATGAGGCGTTAAGTTTTGTGGAGGAAAACTTTTTCGCAAACACAACAGCTTCATTTGAAGGAGAACAGGATGCTATAGAACTTCACAAGTCTGTTAATCCTAGAATCGAATCGCAGGAAGTTGCATCAAGGATTGCGAAACTGGTGATGGAAGATGGCTATCGCTATAAAGATATTGCAGTTATCACAGGTGACCTACCTGGGTATCATAGATTTTTGAAAGACTATTTTGAAAAGTATAACATTCCAGGATTCTTCGATGTGAAGAGAAGTATTCTCACAAACCCATTTATGGATTTCATCGTCTCTGTGGTTTGGATTGTAGATCAAAACTTTTCATATGATACATTGTTCCATGTTTTGAGACTTGGAATAGTTGATATTGATACTCTGGATATCGATCAACTTGAAAACTATGTTATCAGGTTTAGTAGGCTCGGTTTTAAGAGTTATGAAGGAAACTGGGGCAAAAAGTTTAAGGGAATGACCGATGATGAATTAATTCACTTAAACAATCTAGCGCGCAGAGTTTATGATACATTTAATGCCTTTAACAAGGCAATGAAGGCCAAAAATGCGACGATAAAGGACTATTGCGCTGCAATTTACTCTTTATGTGACAGTTTAGACATAAACGCGAAAATAGAGCGATATGTAGAGCGATTTAAGAATGAAAATAAGAGAGATTTGGAGAAAGAATACTCTCAAATCTACGATGCTTATATAAATTTGTTGGAAAAACTTGTGGATTCGCTCGGCGATGAGGTTGTAGCTCTAGCAGAGTTCGCACAGATTTTAACAGCGGGTATTGAAAACCTCAAGATTGGAATCATACCTCCGGGAATCGATACGGTTATGGTTGGTGATATCGAACGTACGCGTCTCAAAGATACGAAGAAGATTATTTTCCTCGTTGGCGCTAACGACGGCGTGATTCCGAAAGAAGTCAGTGGGGCTGGTATTATTACAGATGCCGACCGTGACTTCATTGCTGAGAAAGATTACGAGTTTGAACTCGCACCTACAGCAAAAGACAATGTGCTTTCACAGAAGTTATATATTTATTCATTATTGGCGAAGCCAACAGAAAAGATGATTATTTCATATTCGAAATCGGATATGGAAGGAAGTGTTATGCGCGCTTCGTATGTGGTTACTCGCCTCGAGAATATGTTTGCTCAGCTGAAAGTTATAAACGATGAGGTTCGTGATTATGAGATTGATGACATCTTGAACGAAAGAATAGCATATGAATATCTTGCAGCGCATACTAACGGCGATACTTTCAAATTATTGGTTTCTTATTTGAGTAATAGGAAAACGGATTGCGACAGGATTCCAATTATCAGAGATGGTATTTTCTACAAAAAGAAAACTCCTACAATTACAGGTGAACTTGCACAGAAATTATATGGCCATTTAACAGATATAAAAGCTACAAGGTTAGAAGAATACGCATCATGTGCTTATAAGCAGTTTGTTAACCGAGCACTTAATTTGAGTCTTCGCGAAAAATATCAGATTGAATCATTTGACCTAGGTAATATTTACCATGAAGCTATTAGAATTATCTTTAACGACATAAGTGCGTCAAAGTTAGATTGGATGTCTATAGATGAAAGTGATATTGCAAACATAATCGACAACGGAATAGAACAGGCTATTGAGGGCTATGATAATCTTGCTATTCATGAAGATGTTCGAGAGAAGTTTGTGAAGAAGCAAGTTAAAGATACAGTAAAGCAGACCATTAACATTCTAATTGAACATATACATAGAGGAGTATTTCTTCCGTACAAAAATGAAGAAGACGTAAGCGTAGGAATTGCGGATAGAATTGATAAGTATGAGACGGAAGATAAAGTGTATTTGAAGATAATCGATTATAAGTCTGGAAATAAAACGTTCGATTATACATCTGCATATTACGGCGAATCTATTCAGCTCATGCTTTATATGAAAGGTGCTATGGATAAAGCAAAGAAGCAATATCCTGATAAAGAGATTGTTCCTGCCGGCGCAATGTATTTCCATATTCAAAATCCTTATGTGACGAAGAATATAAGTAAGAAGAGTCTTGATGAATATTTAGATAGGGGATTAACAGAAAAGGAAGCGAAAATTCAGATTCTCAAAGATAACTTCTTCAAAGAGTACAAGATGTCAGGGCTTTATAACAAAGATATTGACGTTCTAAAAATGATGGAGAAAGACCTGGCAGGATACTCAGAACTGATGAGTGGTATTGCGGTTACCCAAAATGGAAATTTAGATAGTCGCACAAACTATGCTCTTGACGCGGAAATATATAAAAAGTTTGTAAACTATGTTGCAAAAGAGGCAGACAAACACAGAGAAGAAATGATGAGTGGAAATATTGAAATAAATCCTAAGGAATATTCAAATCAATATACAAGTTGTAAGTATTGTCCACATAAGGCAATATGCCAGTTTGATATCAGCTTGGGTAGTGAATATATCAAGAACAAAGATAAAAAACGAAAAGATATTGAGGATGAATTTGGAGAAAAATAGTTAGATGACAGAGTGGACTGACAAGCAAAAAAACGTAATACAAAATAGAGACAGAAATTTACTTGTGTCTGCGGCAGCCGGATCTGGGAAAACGGCTGTATTAGTTGAGCGCATCTATAACAAAATAATTAATAAGGAGTCGAGCATCGACAGACTTTTGGTTGTGACCTTCACCAGAGCAGCGGCTTCCGAAATGAAAGAACGTGTTCGTGAAAAACTAGAGAAGGAGTATAGGGAGACAAATGATAAATATATAGAAAATCAGTTGTCGCTCATCCACACAGCTCATATTTCTACCATAGATAGTTTTTGTAACGATGTGGTTCGCTCACACTTCGAGGAAGTGGATGTAGATCCGAACTTCAGAATGGCTGATGAAAATGAAAACGATATGTTGAAATCCGATATTATAGAGGAAGTGTTGTCGGATTATTTTGCCGAAGGCAATGATGATTTTATGCGTTTTATGGAACAGTTTTCTAATGGTAAAGTGAAAAATGATGTTCCTGAAATGATTGAAACTATGTATAAAGCGGCATATCGTCAAAGAAAACCATTAGATTGGCTAAAGGAATGCAAAGCAAAAGATAGAATTACTTCTAAAGAAGAATTATTGGAAACGCCATACATAAGTTACTTTATTGAAGAGGGAAAGAAATTAATAGAAAGTTATATTAAAGAATTTGAGTTTGTTTATCAAAAAGATATAGAACTTGGTATAGAACGAATTACCGAGGATACAAAAAATAAAATCTTAGAGTATTATGAGACGTGCAATATTAATAGCATAAGTGAATTGGAAAATATACCTGAGAAAGCACCAACGTTAAGCTTTAAGAAAGGTATAGATAATAGTGAAAAAGATGCATTTAAGGCTATTCATGATGGGTGCAAAAAAGCCATTAAAGGTTACATTTCATGGGTTAAGAACCTCGACTATGATGAAGTGATAAAGGAATTGAATAGTGCTCAGGATAATGCGATTGTTTTGGTTGAACTTACAGAGGAAGTCACAAGGCGTCTCATCGCACGAAAGAACGAGTTGGGAATAGTGGACTTTGATGATGTAGCACACTATGCCTTAGATATCTTGTGCAAAGAAGAAGATGGAGAGCTAGAACCTAGTAAAACTGCTGAGAGTATGGCAGACGAATTCGACGAGATAATGATAGATGAGTATCAGGATAGCAATAACGTTCAGGAGGCTATTCTCACATCAGTATCAAAGGGCAACAATATGTTTATGGTTGGCGATGTTAAGCAGAGTATCTATCGTTTCAGAAAAGCTGAGCCAAAACTATTTGTTAATAAGTTGAATAAATATGAAGATGACTTAGAAGCTAGTAATTGCAAGATTATACTCGACGATAATTTTAGAAGTAGAAAAGAGATTATTGACAGCGTCAATTTTATATTTGACTACATAATGCAAGATAGAGTTGGAGGTATCGATTATAAAGATGGTCATAGGCTGAGACAACATGCTGATTACTTGGACGTGCCTGAAGGACAAAACAATAACACGGAAATCGTGTATGTGGAGTGTGAAGGAAGTAAGAATGATCGAAACCAAGAAGCTAAGTATGTTGCCAAAAGAATAAAAGAGATAACTAATCAAGAGACAGGCATGGATATTCAATATTTCGATACTGTAGATGGCGAAGAGGTGAAGAAGTATCGCAAGGCCAAGTATAAAGATATAGTTATTCTTTTGAGAGCAGCTTCGAATGTGGCAAGCTACTATGAGAATGCCCTCACTGAAGAAGGTATTCCTTGTTACAGAGAAGTCAAAACTGGTTATTATGAATCTTTAGAAGTCAGAACTATCACAAATCTATTAAAAGTTCTTGATAATCCACGCCAAGATATACCACTTGGTGCAGTTATGACCAGTGAGATGTTTAAATTTGACGAGAATGATTTGACGATCATCAAAACGAAAAAAAGTGATACAGATAGTAAGGATTATAGATATTTGTCGCTTTATAACTGTATCAATGACTATATAGAAAATGGTGGAGATACTGAACTGATAGATAGGCTTATTGTTTTTGAAAACACAATCTCAACACTTAGAAAACAAGTTCCTATAATGACAGTTGCAGAATTGATTGATGAGATACTAAATGTTACTGGAATTGATTTGTATATCCGAGCATTGCCGAATGGCAAGAGAAGACTTATGAATATCGAGGCTTTGAAAGAGAAGGCCGTAGATTATGAGTCTATCAGTTTCACAGGTCTATTCAATTTCGTTAGATATATCGAGAAGATGGAATATCTAGAAAAAGACGAAGGTGAAATGCTAGAGGTTACAGAGGAAGACGATTCGGTTTGTATTTCAACTATTCATAAGAGTAAAGGTTTGCAATACCCAATTGTTTTCTTGTCAGACTGTGATTCGGAAGCGACAACAAATAAAGATAAAGTAATTGCAAATGATGATGGATTGATTGGTCTCGATGCATATGATGAAGAAACTAGAAGTAAGAGTACAACTATTGCAAAAGAATACTTGAAAGCGGTTGATAAAAAAGAAAATACTGCTGAGCGATTAAGACTATTGTATGTAGCGATGACAAGAGCGCAAGAAAAACTGATAGTGACAACTATGGCTAAAAACGGCAATGATGGTGAAGATGATTTCGCGAAGCGAAAAGAAGAAGTTCTTGCCTATAGCAATCTCTTGCAAGATTCAATGGACTATAAGAATATAGTAAAATCTTCGAAGTTTATTGATTGGATTAAAGAATCGAGTTCAAGAGCCGGCCATAAAGATGCTTCAATCGATATTGTATTCCAACGTATTAAAGATGTTGAAGAGATGGCTACAGTTGATCAGATTGAATCAGCAATAGAACAAGAAGGATTTAATGAACTTGCAAAAAAGAAGGTTCCAGAAGATATCAAATCTATATTAGATGAACGCTTCGGTTTCACTTATTCTTATGCCGACGATGTGAATCAACATGCCAAGTTGACAGTTACAGAGATTAAGAAAATGGCTAACGAGGAAGATGAAGATAGTTCAAGACCTTTTGATTCCGAAAAGAAAACAACTGACATTAGAGTTCCAGCATTTATGGAAGAAGTAGAGTCGGAAGAAAAACTCACAGGCGCCAAGAGAGGTAGTGCATACCATAATGTTCTTGAGCATATTGATATGAAAAACTTCAGTGCCGATAAGGCTGAAGAAGTTTTGAATCAAATGTTGGCCGACGGTCATATCACAGAGCTTGAACGAAAGAGCGTTAATGAAGCGAAACTTGCTAAGTTTGCTGAATCAGATTTGTTTAAGAGAATGAAGGCAGCTGACGAGCGAGGCGAACTTAAGAAGGAGCAGCCGTTTATTATGTCCATTCCGGTGAAGGAGATTAATCCTGATTCAGATAGTGACGAGAGCGTTGTCGTCCAAGGTATCATCGATGTCTGCTTTATGGAAGATGGTAAGTTCGTAATCGCAGATTACAAGACTGACCGCGTAGATGACATGCAGAGTTTGGTGAATGGTTATCACGTTCAGTTAGAGTTTTATAAGAAGGCGCTTGAGGCTGCCTCCGGCAATGAAGTTTCAGAACTGATTATTTATTCTGTAGAATTGAACGATCAGATTACACTATAAAATAAAACAAAAACAGGAGGAGTTATGATTTTTCCTAAGAATATAAAACATGGTGATTCCATTGGCGTTGTCGCCACATCGAATGGAATCGTGGATCCATTAAAAGAAAAGAGAGTTAAAAATGCAGCGCTTAACTTGAGAAATGCTGGCTACGAAGTGATTTTTACTGGAAATGTTTTCACAGCTGATGAGTTTGGTAGAAGTAGTTCAGGAGACGTGAAAGGCAAACAGTTTAACGATCTTATCTCGAATCCAGACGTAACAGCTATTTTGGCGCCTTCTGGTGGTGAGACTTTGATGGAGATGTTAGATTATGTGGATTTCGAAAAAGTAAAAGAGAACCCTAAGTGGTTTGAAGGCTTTTCGGATAATACGGGTTTGGTTTTCCCGATTGTGACTAAGTGTGATATTGCGGCTATTTATGGTTGTCATATTAGTGACTTTGGAATGAAACCGTGGGAAGATTGTGTTAAGAATGCTCTTGGAATATTAGAGGGAAATATTAAAACTCAGAATTCTTTTGAATATCATGAAGATGATTTTCATGATTATGAAACTGGATTAGAAGGATATTGGAAAGATAAAAAAGTTAATTGGGTTAACGCTCGAGGCGAGGATGAAATTAACATATCAGGTAGGCTGATTGGAGGCTGCCTTGATGTGATTAAGTTCTTGCTTGGAACTAAGTATGATGGAACAAGTGAGTTCATAGAGAATTATAAAGATGACGGAATCATCTGGGCGCTCGAAACTTTTGCGATGAGTGACGATGATATCATTTCTCATTTATGGCAGATGAGAGAACTAGGATATTTCAAGTATACAAAAGGATTCGTAATCGGAAGAGAAATGTTCTACGAGAGTATGAGAGAAATCGAGTTTAAAGAAGCCGTGATGATGGCTATCGGTGATTTAGATGTCCCTATAATTTTTGATGCAGACATTGGCCACAAGGGGCCACAATTCTCATGGATTATGGGAGCGAAGGCTGAAATCACTAGCAAAGACGGAAAAGGTACGCTTACTTATATTGACTAAGAAACATTTTAAATTGTAAAATAATATGAGAGGGGTTTATACCCATTACGGAATACAATTGGAGGATTTTATGGAGAGAGTAAACGCGTGGACTACTTACAACAAAAAGCAGAAAGAGGAATTAGAAACCTTAAATAAAGGTTATATAGATTTTCTTTCTACTGGGAAAACTGAGCGCGAGTGTGTGAAAGAGATTGTGGCTCAAGCCAAGGCTGCAGGCTACATTTCATTAGAAAAAGTGGTAAAGCAAGACATTGCCCCTGGCACGAAGATATACGCAGTGTGCATGGACAAGACGATTGCGCTTTTTAATATTGGAAAGAAGCCTTTGACTGATGGAATGAATATTCTTGGAGCACATATCGACTCTCCTAGATTGGATGTGAAGAGTTATCCACTTTACGATAACAGTGATTTGGCTTACTTTGATACTCACTACTACGGTGGGATTAAGAAGTATCAGTGGGTTACTATTCCGCTTGCGATACACGGCGTGGTCGCAAAGAAGGATGGAAGCATAGTGGATGTGAATATAGGTGAGAAACCTGAAGATCCAGTTTTTTGTATTTCAGATCTTTTGATTCATCTTGCGAGCAAGCAGATGACAAAGAAAGCTACGGAAGTAGTTGAGGGAGAGAACTTGGATGTGATAGTTGGAAGCATCCCTGTTGATGATGAAGAAAAGAATGCTGTGAAAAAGGGTGTCCTCGACATTCTCAAAAAACAGTATCAGATAGATGAAGAAGATTTTATGTCTGCTGAACTCGAAGTTGTTCCGGCAGGTCCAGCTCGCGAGGCAGGATTCGACAAGAGTATGATCTTAGCATACGGTCAGGATGACAGAGTTTGCGCTTACACATCTCTCGTGGCGATGTTTGAGAAGACAGATGTGGATAGAACAGCTTGTTGTCTCTTGGCTGACAAAGAGGAAATTGGCAGCGTAGGTGCCACAGGAATGCGCTCGAAGTTCTTCGAGAACACAGTGGCTGAGTTGTTGGATGCCGTTGGCAATGAGCCATACAACGAAATGGATCTTAAGAGAACGCTTGCAAACAGTATGATGCTCAGTTCGGATGTAAGCGCGGGATACGATCCACTTTACTCTGAAAACTTCGACAAGAGAAACTCATCATTCCTCGGACGTGGAGTGGTGCTTAAGAAGTATAATGGTGCCAGAGGCAAGTCTGGCTCTAACGATGCCAATGCTGAGTATCTCGGAAAACTCAGAAAGATTTTTGACGACAACAAAGTCAATTTCCAGATGGGCGAGTTAGGAAAAATAGATAGAGGAGGCGGAGGAACTATCGCATATATTCTTTCGCTTTATGGAATGGAAGTTGTGGACTGTGGCGTGCCAGTCTTGAATATGCACGCACCTTGGGAACTGGCAAGCAAAGCAGATGTCTATGAGGCATATAAATGTTATAAGGCATTTTTGGATGCCGAGTAAGGAGGGAAATATGGGAGCTACTATTTTAGTCATTGAGGACAATGAAAAACTTAGAAACACAGTTGGAGACTTTCTTGAAACTTCAGACTACAAAGTTATTCAGGCTGCTGATGGCTTGGAAGGACTTGCAAAGTTTGAGGCGAGCGAGAAGAAGATTGACCTCGTCATCCTGGACATTATGCTTCCGGGACTTGATGGACAGAATGTTTTGAAAAAGATTAGAGAGACTTCAGCCGTTCCTGTAATTATGATGACAGCCAAGGCTGGAGATTATGAGCAGGTCAAGAGTTTTGGAAACGGTGTAGATGACTATATCAAAAAACCGTTCCAGCTTATCGTATTGAAGGCTCGAATCGAGGCAGTTTTGAAACGTGCTGGTTCCACACCTAAGGTTGCGAAAGTGGAGAAGGAAGAACCTATTGAGGTTGGAAACTTGAAACTAGATGTACAGTCTAGAAAAGCGTATGTCGCTGACAAGTTTATTGTGACCACACCAAAAGAATTCGACCTTCTTGTTTACTTTGTAAACAACCAGAACGTTGCGTTGAAGCGCGAACAGATTTTGGATGCTGTATGGGGTAGAGATTACGACGGAACTTTCCGTACAGTTGACACTGTTATTAAGCAAATCAGAATTAAGATGGGCAAGAAGTGTCCATATATTAAATCCATCTACGGCGTTGGATATATTTTTGAGGTAGAAGATGACTAGAACCCTTAGAAGTAGAATGGTCATCATAATGACCACTTTGCTTTTTGTCTTTATAGCAGGCCTATTTATTATCTTTGCCGCTTTTGCTGACAATTTTTATTATTGGCAAAAGCTTAGGATAATAGATGAGGCATATAAAGTATTGCAAAAGACTGACATCACAACATTGAAGAGTGACAATTCACCTATAGCTGATTATGAACAGCGTGGATTGACGTTCGTAATTTGTGATGATACTTTTGAGCGCGTTTATGTTACAAACTTAAATAAGAAACCAGTTGATGCGCAAGAGGCTATAAAGATTAACATTCTAGACAACTTCTCAAAGTATAGCGAGAAATACACTACTACAAACAATGATTCCAGAATTGCCGGTTACGGCATCATCAGCGGTAGTGACGTAGAGCAAACCAACTACTATGTTTGCATTTACGAAATGAAGACGACTGCTAATATCATGCTTCTGTACTTCAGGTATTTCTTTATTATCGCTGGTTTGATTACGATTGTGGTTGGAATTCTGGTTACGATTTATATTTCTGGAAGAATTACGAAGCCTATTAAGGAGATTCAGCGTAGTGCTAAGGAAGCCGTAAAGAGCGGTTTCAATATCACTATCGATGAGAAACAGGATTATCGTGAAACTTCCAGTTTGGCAAAGAGCATGAATACTATGCTTGAGCAAATCCGAATGCAGATGGCAGATATTCAGGACGAACTTGAAAAAGAAAAACATCAAGAGCAGGAGAGACGTGTGTTCATAAATAATGTCTCACACGAACTGAAGACTCCACTTGCGATTATTTCGAGTCAGGTCGAGATGCTTCGAATCCTCGACGACGAGGAAAAGAGAGATGAGTATCGTTCGTCAATCATTGAAGAAACTGAAAAGATGTCTGAGATGATTAACGATATGATAGTTATGTATTCGGCACAGAGTGGAAACGAGGAGTTGAAACTCGAGGAGACTGATATCTCTGAAATGATCAAGTCGATGTGTGAGAAGTATGAGGATCTCTTCTCACGTAACGGAATCGTCTTGATTGAAGAATTAGACGAGAAAGCTATCGCGAAGGTGAATGTCAGATTTATCCGCCAGGCTGTCGGAAACTATATTACGAACGCTATTAAGCATTCAGTTGATGGTGGAACAGTTACTATTCGAGTTTTGGACAGCGAACATGCAGTTCGTGTCGAGGTCCAGAACGAAGGCGAAAATGTTCCAGAAGAAGACCTCGATAAGATTTGGGATATGTTCTACTCAGGTGATGCAGGCTCAGCACTTAACGGTCAGGGAAGCACAGGCATTGGCCTCGCCATCGTAAAGAGCGTAATGGAAGTACACCAGGGCTCATACGGCGTAGAAAACCTCCCTGAACGAGGCGTAATCTTCTGGATCGAAATCCCGAAGGAAAGGATTTAAAAAAGAAGCGCATAGAGCGGAGGTGAGAGACGTGGTATTAACTGAATATGATCAAGAAAGGCATATGAAACATATCGCAGAAGTAGCAAAAGAAGAAGGAAGAGAAGAGTTGCTACTTGAATTAGTGCGTAGTGGTGATATTGCGATTGAAACCGCAGCGAAGAAATTGAATATTTCGGAAGAGGAAATGCAAAAGAAAATAAAGTGAAATATATTGGAGAGAACAAAATGAAGAAAATTGTAAGTATACTTATTGTAGTTACATTAATTTTTGGTTGTTTAACAACACTACCTTGCAATACATACGCTAAAACAAAAAAATGGAAGACTTATTTGGGCCTTAATAAAGGTTGGTATGAGGGCGCAGGAGGTACAATTAAAACTAGTAAAAGAGGATTTACTGCAAATCTATCCAAACAAATTGGATGGGGAGGAGTATGGGGTGGCCAAGCCTGGTATAATTATAACTTTAAAAAGGGCCATAAATATAAAATATCATTTAAAATAAAGTCAACAAAAATAAAAAAATATGTTTATATCAAAGTAGGGATTGGAGAAAAAAAGACTGTTGTAGGCAAATGGGTTGATTGCAAAAAAGGAAAATGGAAAAAGGTTAAAATAACATTTAGAGCAAAGCGAAAGGGCAGTTTTGTGGCTTTTGGATTTGGTGGTGACTACGGTGATCGAAAAGGTGTTTCGACAGACAAGGATGCTGCTTATCGATATTCAATTGCGCCAAAAAAGAGATTAGATGGCCGTCTTGGAATAGACTCATCGGTGTTTACAACTAAAATATTAGTTCGGAAATTTAAGATAAGAAAGGATTCTCAAATATACAGAGATTATTCAAATTCATATAAATGGAAAAGGCAAGCGTTAAAGAGAGCTAGATATTATATGAGTCACGGGAACGGAATGTCGAAACGAATGTTGTATAAAAAACTAAAAAAAGATGGTTTTAGTAAAAAAGCGATAAAATATGCGATTAAGTACTGTTAAATAATTAAATAGCATTAAGAGAGATAACTATAGTTATTTTAAACTTGTGAAATGAAAAATAAAAAAAGATATTTAAATGTTGATTGATTATTTGCCACAAGCACTTAATTGTGTTACTATACCAAAGCATAATAATTGAATAATTATTACCAGTAAGGGCTAGTACTGGTTTCGACAGGGATCTGGAATCTGGTGAAGCGAGTCGTTTGGAGACACGTTAATCTCCACTAATTTAGACGCTAAACGTAATTTAGCATTTGCAGCGTAATTTAAACGTTGCAGTCGGCTTTAGTGCACCTACACGCTAGGGTGCAGGCTTCGTTTTATGTAGGAAACGACAGGTGAGAAGCTTCTTATCATCTGGGCGTACTTTGAAGCTACCAAACGGATTCGGGTGTCTATCTCCATTCCGGTTGGGAATTTCCAATGATAGACTACACTCGTAGAAGAACAGTGGAAGGGTTTTTGGACATGGGTTCGACTCCCATCTAGTCCATAAAAAATCAGAGTATTCATATACTCTGATTTTTATTGCCTTGTAACAGCCATATTTCGTACCGTATAATAGTAATGGTTATTTTATTTTTAGTTCATATAATAGACACACTTTTATAGTTTAATTATTGTTAGAACGATTAAACCATTGCCGAAGGCAATGAGAAAGTAAAGGGAAAAGAAATGGATACACTTAATGTTTTAGTAGTAGACGATGAAGCTAGAATGAGAAAGTTAGTTAAGGACTTTCTTGTGAGGCAAGAGTATTCGGTGGACGAAGCCGCAAACGGCGAGGAAGCTATCGAACTATTTTTCTCTGACAATAAATATGATTTAGTTATCCTTGATGTCATGATGCCAAAGATTGACGGATGGGAGACGTGCCGCGAGATTAGAAAGAACTCGAAGGTGCCTATTATTATGCTTACAGCAAAGAGCGAGGAGCAGGATGAGTTACTCGGCTTTGAACTCGGCGTGGACGAATACATTTCTAAACCGTTCAGTCCAAAGATTCTTGTAGCTAGAGTTGATGCGATTTTGCGCCGCACTAACAACTTAGGCGAAGATGGAATGATAGAGGCTGGAAATATTAAAATCAATAATTCTGCACACACAGTTACTGTTAATGAAGAGATGATTGATCTTAGTTTGAAAGAGTTCGAACTTTTGACTTACTTTATTAAAAATACAGGTATTGCTTTATCACGTGAGAACATTCTAAACAATGTTTGGAATTACGATTACTTTGGCGACGCCAGAACTATTGACACTCACGTTAAGAAGCTTCGCTCAAAGTTAGGCGATTGTGGAGATTACATTCATACTATCTGGGGTATGGGATACAAATTTGAGGTAGAAGATGAGTGATAAGACGTTCGGAACTAAAACTAAAAATGCATGGAAGAAATTCAGACACACCATCTCATATAAGTTATCAATTTACATTGTCATTTTAATGGCACTGTCACTTTTGATAATTAGTGTTTTGAGTGGTGTTTTTGGTGAGTCTTTCTATACTCAGTCCAAGCAGCGAGCTATAAAGAAGATTTATAATACGACGTATTCCATTGGAAAGAAGAATGGTTTCACCAATTCTAATTCTATTTCTCGTATGACTAGAATGTGTGAAAAGAATTCAGCTTCAGTAATTATCGTGAATAGCCAAGGTCAAGTTTTGTATGCCTTCGGCCAAGATGATTCATTGCGCACCAGATACAGAGATGTGTTCTTTGGAAACAATTTATATCAAAATGAAAATAACGATATTATAGAGCAAAACGATAAGTATAAATTACAATCTACAATCGATAAGCAATCTGGACTTAAATATTACGAATTGACTGGTCAGATTGATCAGAATAATTTTATGCTTATTAGAATCTCCGTGGAAAACTTCAAGGAGAGTATTTCGATTACTAATAGATTCTACTTAATTCTTGGAATCCCAATTCTTATTATTCTTACGATTCTAATTATCTTGCTTACAAGAAGATATACAGTTCCTTTGCTTAAACTCTCAAGAATCTCTAAAAAAATGTCTAATCTTGACTTTGATACAAAGTATGAAGGCCCTAACAAGGATGAGATTGGAGAACTCGGTGAGAGTATGAATGAAATGTCTGATAAGCTTGAGACTACCATTACTGAGTTAAAGGAAGCGAATATCGAACTTGCGAAGGATATCAAACTGAAGGAAGAAATCGATGAGGCGAGAAAAGAGTTTATCTCAAACGTTTCTCATGAACTTAAAACTCCGATTGCAATCATTCAAGGTTATGCTGAAGGTTTGCAAGATGGAGTATTAGATAACCCTGAAGATATGAAGTATTATTGTTCGGTCATCAGCGATGAAGCGAACAAGATGAATCAGATGGTTAAGGGACTTCTAGAACTCAATAAGCTTGAGAATGGAAACATCAAGATGAACATCGTCAGGTTTGACATCGTATCTGTTGTCAAAGCCATTATCAACAGAATGGGTATGGTTGCGAAGCAAAAAGATGTTGAAATAAAACTTGAGGCGCCTGAGAGTGCTGATGTTTGGGCTGACGAATTCCAGATAGAGGAAGTAATAATGAACTACCTAAATAATGCCCTCAATCATGTCGATGACAATAAAAATATTAAGGTGGAAATTACTCCGAAAAATGATATAGTAAGAGTGGCTGTTTTCAATTCTGGACAGCCAATTCCAGAAGAATCACTTGAACATATCTGGGATAAGTTCTACAAGGTGGATAAAGCACGCACACGCGAATATGGTGGTAGCGGTATAGGTCTTTCGATTGTGAAAGCAACTATGGATGCACACGACCAGAAGTGTGGTGTTGAGAACAAAGCAGATGGAGTAAAGTTCTGGTTCGAACTGGATGCGAAAAACAACTAAGCGAAGCTTAGAAAGGGATACATTATGATAGCAATCATTGATTATGATGCAGGCAATATTAAGAGCGTACAAAAGGCTTTTGAATATGTCGGCGAAGATGTCTTGCTCACACGTGATGCGAGCAAGATTTTGTCTGCCGACAAGGTTGTTCTGCCTGGAGTAGGCTCTTTTGGCGACGCCATGCAAAAACTAAACGAATACGATCTAGTTGGCGTAATCAATGAAGTTATAGATAAAGGAACACCATTTCTCGGCATTTGCCTTGGAATGCAACTTCTATTTGAGAGAAGCGAGGAGAGCCCTGGAGTGTCTGGGCTCGGAATCTTAAAAGGCGAGATTGTTAAAATCCCAGACGGGGAGGGTTACAAGATCCCACATATTGGTTGGAACTCGCTTGCAGTTAAAGATGATGCGAGTCTCTTTTATGGAGCAGAGAGTGAACCTTATGTTTATTTCGTACATTCATATTACTTAAAAGCAGATGATAGAGATGTAGTTGCCGCAACTTGTGATTACACGACAACTATGGATGTCTCTGTGGAGAAGGATAATATTTTTGGATGTCAATTCCACCCAGAGAAATCTAGTGATTTGGGAATTGAGATTATAAAGAAGTTTTTGAAAAGGTAAAGAGTTATGAGTTTTACTAAAAGGATTATTCCATGTTTAGATATCGATAATAATAGGGTGGTTAAGGGCACGCAGTTTTTGAATTTGCGTGATGCTGGAGATCCAGTAGAGGTTGCGAAGGCTTACAATACAGCTGGAGCTGATGAGTTGGTTTTCTTAGACATCACAGCAAGTTCAGATGATAGAGATACTGTAGTGGATTTGGCCAGAAAAGTTGCAGAGCAAGTTTTTATTCCGTTCACAGTTGGTGGTGGAATAAGAACTGTTGATGATATGCGAAATGTTTTGCGCGAAGGTGCCGATAAGGTTGCCATCAACTCTGCAGCGATTATGAATCCTGAACTTATCAGAGAGGGAGCAGAGAAGTTTGGAAGCCAATGTATAGTAGTTGCCATTGACGCGAAGCGTCGTGAGGATGGCGGCTGGAATATATACAAAAATGGTGGCCGCGTTGATATGGGAATCGATGCCGTTGAGTGGGCGAAGAAGGCCAATGAACTCGGAGCAGGTGAGATTCTTCTTACCAGTATGGATTGTGATGGTGTGAAAGAGGGATACGATATTGAACTCACTAGAACCATTGCGGACGCAGTATCTATTCCAGTAATTGCTTCAGGCGGAGCTGGAAAGATGGAGCATTTCTACGATGCTTTCGTGGAAGGACATGCGGATGCAGCGCTTGCAGCTTCACTTTTCCACTTTAAAGAGATGGAGATTAGTGACCTGAAAAAGTATTTGAAGGAGAAAGGCGTTTCAGTTCGCCTATAATTATGAAATATTATTTTGTTGTAAATCCAATGAGTGGACAATTTGATAAAGAAATCGTAGATAACATTAGTAAGGCGTGCTTCGTTCGAGAGATGCCTTATGAGATTTTGTACACACAGACAGAAGGCGACGCTAGAAGGCTGGCAAAGCAGATTCCTGATACGGAGGAGTGTGTTGTTTTTGCTGTCGGTGGAGACGGCTGTGTATGTGAAGTCTTGAATGGTCTTCAGGATGCAAAGAACAAGATTTTGGCTGTTGTTCCTACGGGTAGCGGAAATGATTTTGACAGAACCGTAAAGAGACTTAATCCAGGAATTCATATTTCAGACATAGGAAAGATTAACGACCATTATTTTATAAATATTGCATGTATCGGTTTGGACGCTGATGTTGCAAACAATATCGGAAGATTCCGCAACAAAAAGTGGGTTCCAAAGACTCAGCGTTTTAATGTAAGTCTTCTTTACACATTCTTTAAATATAAGTTTAAGAGACTAAAAATCCAGATGGGTGAAGAGACCATGATAAAGGATTGCACTATATTGGCTATCGCCAATGGTCAATATTACGGCGGTGGATATCGCATTGCGCCTGGCGCATTGTTAGACGACGGAATGTTTGATATCTATCTGGTGAGAAAGATGGCTAAGATAAGAATACTAGGTGTTCTTGCGAAATTGCTTCGTGGAAAGCACGAGAAGTCATCTACAGTTACAAGATACCGCGACAAAAAAGTTATAGTGGATTCTGATGAAGATATTTTCTTTAATGTCGATGGTGAGTTGATGAGCGGAAAGCATTTTGAACTTGTGATGGAAAAGGATGCGGTTCGCATTTTCTACGATCCACTTATTGTTAATGAAATCTTAGGAATTGAGAAAAAGAAAAGTAAGAAGGAAGTTATTTCTGACATAAGGGATAAAGTGTCAGAAGATGAATATACTCATTTCAAATAGGAGACGACATGGCTGGAATTACAGGCGATTGGGAAGAAGCACTTAAACCACAGTTTAAGATGTCATATTACAAAGAATTGTATGATTTCGTTTTAAATGAATATAGGACAAAGACTATATATCCTCCGGCGGAGGATATATTTAATGCTTTTCATTTCACGCCATTACACGAAGTGAAAGTGTTGATACTAGGTCAAGATCCTTATCACAATGAGCATCAAGCGCACGGCTTGTGTTTTTCTGTGTTGCCAGGCAATGACATTCCGCCATCACTAGTGAATATCTATAAGGAACTTCATGATGATATTGGATTTGATATTCCAAATCATGGGTATCTTAAAAAGTGGGCAGATCAAGGAGTGCTTTTGCTAAATGCAGTTTTGACTGTTAGAGCCCACCAAGCAAACTCACATCAGGGAAAAGGTTGGGAACAGTTTACAGATGCAGTGATAGAGGCAGTAAACAAAGAGGACCGTCCTATAGTGATAATGCTTTGGGGAAGTCCTGCGAGAAAAAAGAAATCTATGCTTACTAATCCTAAACATTTAGTTTTGGAAGCGCCACACCCTAGCCCATTATCTGCATATAGAGGATTTTTCGGATGTAAACATTTCAGTAAGTGCAATGAATTCTTAGAAGCAAATGGAGTAGAGCCAATTGACTGGAGTCTTCCAAAAGATAATTGATAAAAAACAATTAGATAACCAGATAAGCAAAATGTCATATTATTATTCATTAAAAAAAGAGGTTTCGTTTCCGAAACCTCTTTTTATGTTTAACTATTATTTATCGTTTTCTTGCTTTTTGATTCGCTTCTTTGCCGTTGCAAGCATAAGTTTAATTCTGTTAAGCTGATTAACTTCGCTGGCACCAGGATCATAGTCAACCGCCACGATGTTAGCCTCAGGTCTCAAAGATCTGATAGTCTTTATAACACCTTTACCTACGACATGGTTAGGTAGACAAGCGAATGGCTGTGCACAAACGATGTTTGGAACATCATCTTCAATTAAGTGAAGCATCTCACCAGTCAAGAACCAACCCTCACCAGTCTGGTTTCCGACAGAAACGACCTTCTGAGCATTCTTACTCATCTCCCAAATATCTGAAGTAGGAGTAAAGTGCTTACTCTTAATCAATTCTTTCTTAGCGCCACCGCGCAACCACTCAACTCCCTTGATGCCAAGGTTGTTGATGAGAACTTCTTTCTTGGCGAAGCCAAGTTTCTCGTGCTTGTATGTAGCATTTCTAAATCCATAGAGGAAGAAGTCAATCATATCTGGCATAACTGCCTCAGCACCTTCAGCCTCAAGTAGATTTACTAAGTCATTGTTCGCAGTAGGAGAAAACTTAACAAGAATCTCGCCGACGATACCAACTCTAGGCTTCTTGACATCAACAGTTTCGATAGCGTCAAATTCACGAACAATCTGTTTCATATTCTTTTTAAATCTTCTGATACCAAGTTTAGGTTTAGCAAGTTCTTTCTCTAACTTTTCTTCCCACTTTTTATGAAGTGCATCTGTCTCACCTTTGTTCTTCTCATAAGGTCTAATGCGATAAACAACTCTCATAAATAGATCGCCGTAGAGCAGTGCCATAGTAGCCTTGATTAGGAATTTCAGATTAAGCTTGAATCCACTGTGAACCTCGATACCATTGAAACTCAATGAAATAACAGGTATGTGGTCTAAACCGGCCTTCTCCAAAGCACGTCTCATAAATCCGATATAGTTTGTCGCACGACATCCACCACCGGTCTGTGTGATAACGATAGCAGTCTTATCAAGGTCATATTTGCCCGACTGAAGACTTTCCATCATCTGGCCGACAACAATCAGTGAAGGGTAGCAAGCGTCATTGTTTACATACTTGAGACCCATATCAATACACGATTTGTTGCTCTCCATAATTTCCACATTGTATCCACCAGAATTGAATGCGCTCTGCAACATTCCAAAATGGATAGGACTCATCTGTGGAGCGAGAATAGTATATTTGTCATCGTACATCTGCTTTGTGAACTCTTGTTTCTCGAAAGCAGAAGACTGAATCTTTCTCTCGATTTTCTTTTCCTTGCGAACTCTGATAGCTGCAAGAAGTGATCTAACTCTGATACGAGCAGCACCTAAGTTGTTGACTTCGTCAATCTTAAGAACTGTGTAAATCTTTCCTGAGTTTGTGAGGATATCCTGAACCTGATCAGTTGTAACAGCATCCAAACCACAACCGAATGAGAAGAGCTGAATCATATCGAGATTATCTTTAGTCTTCACATAGTCAGCCGCCTTGTATAGTCTAGAGTGATACATCCACTGGTCAGATACGATGAGAGGTCTCTCAATGTCACCTAGGTGAGCAACTGAGTCCTCAGTCAAAACAGCAAGGCCATATGAGTTAATCATCTCAGGAATACCGTGGTTGATTTCTGGGTCAACGTGGTAAGGACGTCCGGCTAGTACAATACCGTGCTTGCCTGTCTCCTCGAGGTACTTCATAGTTTCCTCGCCCTTTTTCATAACATCTTCCCTAGACTGAAGTAGTTCAGCCCAAGCCTTGTGTGATGCTTCAGCAATTTCTTCAACAGGAATGTCAAAGTCAGTATTGAAAATGTCTTGCAAACGCTCTGTGAGAATCTCTTCGTTGGTGAAAGCCATAAATGCATTCAAGAAGTTGATAGAAGGATCTCTCAAAGCCTCGACATTATTTTTGATATTCTCTGCATAAGATGTAACCATTGGACAGTTGTAATGGTTGTTCGCGTCTGGAGTCTCATTTCTCTCGTATGGAATACAAGGGTAGAAGATAAACTTACACCCCTCGTTAATTAACCATTGAACATGTCCGTGTGAAATCTTAGCAGGGTAACACTCAGACTCACTAGGAATAGACTCTATACCTAGTTCGTAAACTTTGTGTGATGACTTAGGTGATAGAAGTACGCTAAAACCTAACTCTTTAAAGAACGTTGCCCAGAATGGGAAGTTCTCATACATATTTAAAACTCTTGGAATTCCAACTACACCTCTTGGTGCTTCCTTTGGATCCAATGGCTCATAATCAAATATTCTATGGTATTTGTATTCAAATAGGTTAGGAAGGTTTTCTTTGTTCTTGACACCACCTAATCCTTTTTCACATCTGTTTCCACTGATGAAGCGACGACCGTCTGAGAACTTGTTGATTGTAAGAAGACAAGCGTTAGTACATCCCTTACATCTAGTCATCTGTGTCTCATATGAGAACTCATTAAGTTTTTCGAGTGAGAGCATTGTAGACTCTTCACCGTTATATCTCTCACGTGCGATAAGGGCAGCACCGAATGCGCCCATGATACCTGCAATGTCAGGTCGTATAGCTTCTGTATCTGCGACACGTTCAAAACCTCTTAGAACAGCATTGTTGTAGAAAGTACCACCTTGAACAACAATCTTGTTTCCTAGGTCAGTAGCATCTGAAATCTTGATAACTTTATACAAAGCATTCTTTATAACTGAGTAAGCAAGACCTGCAGAGATATCAGCGACAGTGGCGCCTTCTTTCTGTGCCTGCTTAACATTTGAATTCATAAATACTGTACATCTTGTTCCGAGGTCAGTAGGGTTCGCTGCGAAGAGAGCTTCCTTGGCGAAGTCTTCAACTGAGTAGTCGAGAGAATTGGCGAAGGTCTCAATGAACGAGCCACAACCAGATGAACAAGCCTCATTAAGCTGCACGCTATCGATAGTATTATTTTTAATCTTGATGCACTTCATATCCTGCCCACCGATGTCTAGGATACAATCAACTTCAGGCTCAAAGAAAGCAGCGGCGTAGTAGTGAGCCACAGTTTCAACTTCACCTTCGTCTAATAGGAGGGCAGCTTTGATAAGTGCCTCGCCGTATCCTGTAGAACAAGAGCGCACGATATGAGCACCCTCAGGTAGTTTGGAATATATGTCTTTTAATGCATCAATAATAGTCTGTAATGGATTTCCGTTATTACTGCTGTAGAACGAATATAGAAGAGATCCGTCCTCCGCCACAAGAGCAGCCTTAGTAGTAGTGGAACCAGAGTCGATTCCAAGGAAACAATCACCTTTATAAGTTGAAAGGTCCGCTTTCTTTACTGTGTTCTTTTCATGTCTCTTAATGAATTCATCGTAATCAGCCTCGCTGTCAAAGAGTGGCTTCATACGTTTGATTTCCATAGACATCTGCACGCCTTCGGCAAGTTGCTTGTGAAGGTCTGAAATGTTCGCAGTAATATCAGGTTTATGATTGAGCGCCGCACCCCAAGCAGCAAACAAATGTGAATGCTCAGGAGCAACGATATGTTCGTCGTCTAGTTTGAGTGTACGAATAAATGCATTGCGAAGTTCTGGTAGGAAATGAAGTGGTCCACCAAGGAATGCAACTGTTCCTCTTATTGGCTTGCCACAGGCAAGGCCAGAAATAGTCTGGTTAACAACTGCTTGGAAAATAGAAGCAGCCAAGTCTTCTTTAGTTGCGCCCTCGTTGATTAGAGGCTGGATATCTGTCTTTGCAAACACACCACAGCGGGCTGCGATAGAGTAGAGAGCCTTGTAGTCTTTGGCGTACTCATTCAAGCCAGAAGCGTCAGTCTGAAGAAGTGAAGCCATCTGGTCGATGAAAGACCCTGTACCACCTGCACAGATACCATTCATTCTCTGCTCAATACCGTTCGTGAAGTAAATAATCTTCGCATCCTCGCCACCGAGCTCGATAGCCACGTCAGTCTGAGGAGCATAAGTCTCAAGAGCAGTAGATACAGCTACGACCTCTTGTACGAAAGGAACGTTTAGGTGATTGGACAGCGCAAGACCACCGGAACCCGTAATCATAGGGGCCAGTGTAATTTCACCGAGTTCATCCTTGGCTAGCGCCAATAGCTCAGCCAATGTCTCTTGAATATTTGCAAAATGTCTCTTATAGTCAGAAAAAACTACCTTGCCATCTTCATCGCAGATAGCGATTTTAACGGTGGTAGATCCAATATCAATTCCTAAACTATACTTCATATCTGTTCACCAATTCCTCACATGTCTTGTGCATACTATATCGTAAACGAAACATATTATAATATAAGAAGGGAAATAACTCAACTAGTTTGACAAAGTAAATGGTAGAATTTATACTTTAAGTTGGCTTATTATGATAGGAGGGCATTAGAATGTCTAAATTTGAGCGTAAATTCGGAAAGTACGCGATTAAAAACTTAACATTATATTTGATTATAGGGTACGTGATTGGTTACATTTTGATGTACATCAATCCTACCATTTATTCATATATCACATTTGATCCATACCTCATTATGAAAGGTCAGGTTTGGCGTATATTTACGTGGATTTTGTCGGCGCCACAGACGCTAGGAATCTTCACGATAATTATGCTGATTCTCTATTATTCGCTTGGTCGTTCACTTGAGAAGACATGGGGCGCTTACAGATATAACGTCTATCTATTTTTGGGATTCATTTTCACAGTTATAGGCGCTATGATTTTGTATTTTGTGCTAGTGATTATTGCGAAGAACAATCCATCTATATTGCCTGCAGAAATGATATCTCAGTCATCAGGTGACATCAATGAAGTGCTTGGCGAATTAGTTGGAGGATACACGAGTACATATTATATAAATATGTCGATATTCTTGGCGTTTGCTGCCACATATCCAGATATGCAACTTATGCTTTATTTCATTATTCCAGTTAGAGTGAAATGGCTAGGAATCGTTTATGGAGCATTTATGCTTATCGATGTGGCAAAAGCATTCAGTATGGATGCTCTTATAGGTATAGTCGTTTCTGTGATGATTGTGGTTTCACTTTTGAACTTCTTACTATATTTCTTTACAAAGAGAAAAACTATCAGATTGAACCCACAGCAGAAAGCACAGAGAAAGAGATACAAACAGTCAGTTAAGAAGGCGCAGCACGATCAAGATATGGCGAAGTATGCAGGTGGTGCGAGACACAAGTGCTATGTCTGCGGAAGAACAGAATTGGACAATCCAAATTTGACATTTAGATATTGTTCAAAATGTAGTGATAACAAAGAGTATTGTGAAGATCATCTCTTCACACATACTCATAGTTAATAAAGAGAGAGTAATATGAAACAGAAAGCTTTTGAGCGAAGTGCAGGAATATTGATGCCAGTATCGAGCCTTCCATCTCCATATGGAATCGGAACGTTCGGACAGGCTGCCTATGATTTCGTAGATCAATTGGCGAACGCCGGTCAGAAGTATTGGCAGGTACTGCCACTGGGACCTACGAGTTACGGTGACAGTCCATACGCATCATTCTCAGCATTCGCTGGCAACCATTACTTCATCGACTTAGATATGTTGATTGAAGAAGGGCTTATAACTGAAAAATATGTTAAGCGCTTTAAGTGGAATATGGAGGATGCGCAAGTCGACTACGGACTTCAGTATCGCTCTAGATTCAAGGTGCTCAGAAAAGCTTTTATGAAATCTAAGCACGCTGAAACTAAAGAGTACAAGGAGTTTGTAAAAGAAAACAAATTCTGGTTAGACGATTATTCTTTGTACTTTGCGTGCAAGCATAAATACGAAAACATTTCCTGGCAAAACTGGGATGATGATATAAAGTTCAGAAAACGAACAGCTATCACCAGACTCAAGAAAGAGTTGGCTGAGGATATTGCTTTCCATGGCTTCATTCAGTTTAAGTTCTACGAGCAGTGGACTAAGCTAAAGGCTTACGCCAATGAGAAAGGCATCCAGATTATCGGCGACATTCCGCTTTATATGGCTATGGACTCAGCAGACGTTTGGACTAATACGAAACAGTATCAGTTAGACAAAGATTTGCGACCTGAGGCTGTTGCAGGAGTTCCTGCAGATAGTTTCTCAGAACTCGGACAACGCTGGGGAAATCCTTTATATGATTGGGATGAGATGGAGAAAGATGACTTCGCTTGGTGGAGAAAGAGAATGGAATACTCCGCAAAAATTTATGATGTCATTCGAATCGATCATTTCCTTGGAATAGTTAAATACTATGCGATTCCGCCAGAAGATCCAGACGCTCTAGGTGGTGAATACCACAAGGGTCCTGGAAAGAAACTGATTAAGGTCTTCCAAGAGGCTATAGGCGATAAGAAAATCATTGCCGAGGACCTCGGCATCGAGATGCCAGAAGCAGTTAGGTTGATGGACCAGGCGGGATATCCTGGAATGAAGGTTCTAGAATTTGCTTTTGATGGTGATCGTGAAAACGAACACCTTCCATATAACTATAAAAAGAATCTAGTCGTTTACGGAGGAACGCACGACAACGATACTCTTATGGGTTATTTTTCAGGCCTCAAGTGGTGGGACCTCTCGTATGTTAGAGAATATGTCGGCGACAAGCATGCTTCTATAGAGTATATAGTTGACACGTTGTTTAGAGTGGCATACTCGAGCGTGGCAGATTTAGTTATCTTCCAGTTGCAGGATGTTTTGAAAATGAATACGACTGCGCGAATCAACATTCCATCGACTATGGGTACGAACTGGAGATGGAGATTGCTGGACGGAGAGCTCACGGAAGATGACGTTAACAGATTGAAATATTTTTGCGATATTTATGGCAGATAAGGAGTATAGATAATGGAGAAAAAACCATTTGTAACATTGGAACAAGTTGAAGAAATAGTAAAGGATTATCCTACACCTTTTCATATTTATGACGAGAAGGCGTTTATGGAGAATGCCAGAAAGGTAAACGAGGCTTTTGCGTGGAACAAAGGCTTTAGGGAGTACTTTGCAGTGAAGGCTGAGCCTAATCCATTTATTATCAAGCTCTTGAAAGAGGCTGGATGTGGAGTGGATTGCTCATCATACACAGAACTTATGATAGCTGATAAGTTAGGCTTCAGAGATGACGAGATTATGTTCTCATCAAATGACACACCTGAAGGTGAGTTTAAGTATGCGAACGACCTAGGCGGCATTATTAACCTTGACGATATCACACACATTGAATTCCTTGAGGAGGAGTGTGGCATCCCTGAGACAGTTAGTTGTCGATATAATCCAGGTGGTGTCTATGAAGTGTGCAACGGTATTATGGATAACCCTGGCGATGCCAAGTTTGGTATGACATACCATCAGATGGTTGAAGCATTTAATATATTAAAAGAGAAGGGCGTTAAGAATTTTGGTATTCACGCTTTCCTAGCATCTAACACAGTAACTAACGAGTATTATCCAATGCTCGCAAGAGATATTTTCAAACTAGCAGTAGAACTTCAGTATCAGTGTGGAGTTCACATTGGTTTCGTAAATCTTTCAGGTGGAGTTGGAATTCCTTACTCACCAGATCAGGAGCCTAACGATATTATGGAGATTGGCGAGGGCGTCCGCAAGGCGTATGAAGAAATATTGACACCTGCGGGAATGGGCGACGTCGCCATTTATACAGAGATGGGAAGATTTATGATGGGACCTTACGGTGCACTTATAACTAAGGCTATCCACGAGAAACATATCTATCGCGAGTATATCGGCGTGGACGCTACCGCGGCCAATTTGATGCGGCCAGCAATTTATGATTCGTATCACCACATTACTGTGCTCGGAAAAGAAAACGAAAAGGCTAATCATGTCTATGACGTTGTTGGATCTTTGTGTGAGAACAATGATAAGTTTGCTGTGGATCGCAGACTTCCTAAGATTGATATGGGTGATTACTTATATATTCACGATACGGGAGCTCACGGTTTTGCGATGGGATATAACTACAATGGAAGACTTCGCTCGGCAGAACTTCTCTTGAGAGAAGACGGCTCGGTTGAATTGATTAGAAGAGCGGAGACGCCAGATGATTACTTCGCTACATTTGATTTCAGCGATATTTTGAAATAGAGGTTATAGATGGAACGCCTTGTAAAAGCAATCTTAAGAGATAAAGATTTAGAACTGAATCTTCCTGAGTATTATGAGAAGTACTCTGAATTAAATTATCGTTTTGCGATGACTCGCCTTGCGATGAATTACTATACACTTTTCTTGCAGAGTAGAAACGAGCAAGACATGATGTTGTATGACAAGGTTCAGGATGAGGTGAACGCTCTTAATGATGCTATGGAAGAGTTCGTAGAAGATAGAGATACGGACAAAGCCATCGAGGATGTTCTGACTTTAAGAAAAGATATTATCGAGAAGCTTGCGGACTTAACTATCTATGTGGATCGCATAAAAATGTATGAGTATGCGCTCAATAGAATTGAGCACAAATTCGATGAGAAGCCTTTAGATGAAAATATAGATGAGGCTTTAACTAGGAAATTAATGCAGTTTATTCTTTCTGATGAGGATAGAATAGTAATCAACGATAAGATTGCTGAAGTTGTAGCACAACTTCCAGTTAGACTTTCAAAGACTAAGTTTTTAGACGAACTGTCAGACACTATGGAGAAGTACCACGAAGAGTCAAAGGGTGTATTTGATAGTTTTCTTTATAGAATTAGAACGGGAGCTTGTCTTGAGACATCTAATACGATGGCAGACAACTTCCCTTATTTAGAACAAGTTGTTAAGGCTTTTGAGGAGATGGATTTAAAAGAAATCTCTGAGGAAGAATACAAGGATTCTGTTGAGCAAGTTGAGATGGTCTCGTATGAGATTATCGAGCAGACAGAAGTTTACACATTTATTCAGAAAATCATTAACGATTTATTAATCGTTCTATATACAAAAGGTAATTACAAAGATGATGCGACAGAGATTTGTCACAGCATTTTGAAAGACACTAACTATCTGATGATAGGAAAAGTTTTGACGAAGAGTCTCGAGGACATTGAATCTGGTTTTGCAGAACTCGAAGGTATACAGGAAAAACTTTATCCTAAACTATCAGAGTACGATATCACAGAACACATCAAGACAGAGCTCATAGATGAGGTCGAAGGCGTTGGCCTCGCCAATGAGTTCGAAGTGATTTACAAATTACCTAGACTATCTTCAGATAGTATTTTTGCAGAGTTAGAAGCGCCTACAGAGGAAAAAGTAACTACAGAATATTTTGAGAAAGAAAAGCAGGAGCTATTGGATGATTTCCAAGTTTTCTTTGACGCTCATAATATGCTCCTTAACAGAGCAGTAATGTCAGCGACACTTACGGAGTTACCATTTCCGTTTGGAAATGTCTCAGAACTCCAAGATTACATATACAATTCGCTCAGCGCATGTAGCGATCCAGTTGAGAAACTTGCATGCGTAGATATCTATGACAAAATTATTTCCGAATGGGGTGGCATGGATGAAATGGTATAAGGACATGTACGTAGGGTACAGTCTCTTAGAAAACAAAAACCAAATAATAAAAGATATCAAAGCGGGGAAGACTATGCGAGATAAGTTTCTTCTCACGCTTCCTAAGAATGATTACGACACTCTTGAGATATATCCATCCAACATTTTGCTTCAAAAATGGTTTCAGAAGTCCGATGACATCGTTGTCATTGGCGTAGCCAATGGAAGAGAAGAGGCGATGGAACTAATGCAACTTATCGTGAACGATTGCATAATGAATACGAGACAACTTTCGGTTAAGCAATTTATACTCGAGAAGATGGGAGTGTAAAGCATGGGAGTTGTTCTGTTTATATTAAAAATTATAGGAATAATTCTTCTGGTCATTCTTGGCATCATTGTGATTCTTTTGATTTCTCCGTTTATGTATAAGGGACGTCTTCAGATGACGGAGGAAAGTGGCTTTGAGATGAAGGCTAGGATCCATTATCTCTTCGGAATCATTTTTGTTGGTTTTAGTGTCGATGACAATGGTACAGATGGCGCGGTCAGAATTTTCGGAATCAAGATTATGTCGCTCTTTAAATCAGACGATGAGAAGTCTGAAGATAAAGATAAGAAAAAAGAGGAAGAAGATGCTGACAAAAAGGATAAAGAGTCTGATGAAAAGGACGAAGAAACTGACGAAATAGGTGAAGAACTATTTGAACTGATTGAAGAATCAGAAAACAGCACTGAAGAAGATTCAGAAGAAAATCAGAAAAAAAGCAAGTCAAAAGGAAATATTTTTGATAGAATAAGAGATAGGATTGTTTCAACTCTGGAGAAAATCAGAGATGCTCTGAAGAAAGGCATTGACTCAATCACAGAGACAAAGAAAAATATTACAGAGCTCCGGAGAGTGTTTAGGTCAGCCACATCTAAAAGGGCGATGAAAGCTTTGAAGAAATTAATCGTCAAGCTTTTGAAGGATATTTTGCCTAGACATTTGGAAGGAAGTGTGGAGTTCGGATTTGATGAACCGCACGTCACTGGCCAGGCAGTGGCTGGACTGGCTATGGCTTATCCAGCACTTGGAATCGACAGAAAAAGGTTTCAGGCATATCCAAATTTTGTCGAAAAGAAATTAGATGCAGATTGTATGTTCAAGGGACATTTCTTCTTGGGACATATGCTGCTATTAGTAATTAGATTTTTACTTAATAGAGATGTTATGAAGTTGATTAGATACTTCATGAAGAAGAGTAAGAAAGATAAAGAAAAATATAAAGATAAAAAAGATAACAAGGAAGCCAAAAAATAGGAGGAGATTATGGCAGATAAGAATAAAAGAGCAACAGATGATTTATTAGAGGCAATGGAGCACTTTATAACTACTAAGTCTGTAGTCGGCCAGCCAATTAAGGTGGGCGATACTATTATATTGCCTATGGCAGACGTTTCTTTCGGAATGGGAGTGGGAACTTTCACTAAGGGAGACAATGGTACAGGCGGTGTAGGTGGAAAGATTACACCTAGCGCAGTTTTGGTTATAAAAGGCGGAACTTCAAAACTTATCAGTATCAAGGATCAAGATGGCGTTTCTAAGATTCTCGATATGGTTCCTGACATCGTCAATATCGTTTCAGAGATGACAGGTGCAAACAAAGATGATAAGGAAGAAAAAGAGGAGATTTTCGAGGAAGAGGCATAAACTATGAACATTGCCAAAATGTTCGGCGAGAAAGTTGTTTTCTCATTCGAGGTTTTTCCTCCAAAGAAGGATAGTGGAATCGAGAGTATCTATTCGACTATCAAAGATTTGAAGGAGTTGAATCCTGACTTCATCAGTGTCACTTATGGTGCAGGTGGCTCAGGAGCCAAGAATGTTGACACGGCCGAACTATGCTCACTTATCAAAAACGAATATGGTATTGAAACAATAGCTCATCTATCATGCCTCTATAATACTAGAGAAATGGTAGATGAAATTTTAGAACGACTAAAAGATGCGAAAGTGGATAACATTCTTGCCTTGAGAGGTGATATTACACCTGGATTAGAGACACAGAATGATTTTCAACACGCATCAGATTTGGCGGAGTATATTAAGTCTAAAGATATGGGCTTTCATATTTCAGGTGCATGCTACCCAGAAGTACATCAGGAAGCCGAAGATATGGAAACTGACATTGAAAACTTGAAGAAGAAAGTTGATGCAGGAGTAGACCATTTAATTTCTCAGTTGTTTTTTAACAATGATGATTTCTATTGGTTCTATGAGCAAGTGCAAAAGGCTGGAATTAACGTTCCACTAGAGGCAGGTATTATGCCAGTCACTAACAAGAGTCAGATCCAGAGAATGGTATCTATGTGTGGTGCCAGTATTCCTATTAAACTTGCTAAACTTTTGCAGAGATTTGGCGACGATCCTATCGCTATGAGAGATGCGGGTATTTCATACGCCATTGATCAGATAATAAATTTGGTTGCAAGTGGAGTAGATGGTATTCATATTTATACGATGAATGATCCATATGTGGCTAAGAAGATTACAGAGAGTGTTCACAACATTATCGGAAGCGATAATTTGAAGAAGTAAACTATGGATAACAAAAGTGAAATCAAAATCGAAAAAATTGATTATGATGAGGCTCTGAGATATTTGGGTTACAAGAATATTGAACCCGACGACCATACTCGTGAGCTTCTTTTGTTATGTGAGAAAGATTTCTTGGATGCATGCAAGGCAAACTATGTGTACAAAGTATTTGACCTTGATGGGGTAGATATAGTGGGTTGTGACTTCGAACTAGAAGGTGAAGATATTAAGCGTCACTTGGATGGTTGCACAAAGGTTATTTTCTTATGTGTGACACTTGGTAATGAAGTCGATGCACTGATCAGAAAAAAACAAATCACAGCATTGAGCGAGGCTGTGATTATAGATAGCGTAGCTTCCAGCGTAGTTGAGCAAGCGTGTGATGAGACTGAAAATATTATCATGAAAGAGTTTGAAGGATATGAAAAGACACACCGTTATGGTTTGGGATATGGAGATTTTCCACTGTCAGGGCAGAAGAAGTTTTTGGCAACGCTCGATGCACTTAAGCGCGTAGGTGTTAGCGTGACAGATAGCGATATGCTCACACCTACGAAATCTGTAACTTGTGTAATAGGTTTGAAGGAGGCGTCCGATGAGTAAATTATTTAAAGATTTTACAATTCTAGATGGAGCGATGGGAACGTCACTTCAAAAGATGGGTATGCCTGCCGGCAAGATGCCAGAAAAACTTAATATAGAAAAACCAGAATGGATAACAAGTGTGCACGAGTCCTATATAGATGCTGGCGCACAGATAATATATACAAACACATTTGGAGCGAACAGATATAAGTTAGATGGAACAGGACTTTTTGTCTCGGATGTTATTCCATTGGCTATCGCCAATGCAAGAGCAGCTGCAGATGGAACAGAGACACTGGTGGCTTTGGATATCGGTCCTATCGGTCAACTACTAGTGCCTACAGGAAATCTTTCATTTGAAGAGGCTTATGACATCTTCAAAGAGCAGGTTGAGTGTGCAGAGCATGCTGACATTATAGCTATAGAGACGATGACAGATCTTCTTGAGATGAAAGCTGCGGTTTTGGCTGCGAAAGAAAACAGTGATAAGCCAGTGATTGCAACTATGACTTTTGAGGAGAATAAGAGAACTTTTACGGGAACATCTGTGGAGGCAATGGTAACTACGCTTGAAGGTATGGGCGTGGATGCCTTAGGCGTAAACTGTTCGTTAGGTCCTGAAGATTTAATACCTATTGCAGAGGAACTCTGCAAATACTCTGACCATACGCCTATTATTGTAAAGGCGAATGCAGGACTTCCAGACCCTGTGACTGGAGAGTACAGTGTGGGGCCAGATGAGTTTGCGAAGCACTATCAGAAGATGATTGATATGGGTGTCACAGTGTTCGGTGGATGCTGTGGAACTAACCCAACATACATAGAAGAAATACAAAAGATGCTTGCAACAGAGGTGGAAAAAGGCGTTGAGCCAAACAAAGAGCCTACAGTATGCTCGCAATTTAAAGGTGTGACTGTAGATGATTTCGAGGTTATTGGCGAGAGACTCAATCCAACTGGAAAGAAGAGATTCCAGCAGGCTTTGCGAGAGCATGATATGGATTATATATTGGCGACAGCCATAGCGCAGGTGGATGCAGGCGCAGACATACTCGATGTGAATGTTGGCGTACCTGATATCGACGAGAAAGCGATGATGGTCGATACTGTGAAAGCGCTTCAAGCGGTGGTTGATGTTCCACTTCAGATAGATTCGACTAAGCCAGAGGTAATCGAAGCTGCGCTGCGAGTTTACAACGGAGTTCCTATCGTAAACTCAGTAAACGGTGAAGATGAAGTGATGGAAGCAATTCTTCCGATTGTCGCAAAGTATGGCGCTATGGTTATCGGACTTACGCTTGATAAGGATGGAATTCCAGATAGCGCAGAAGCCAGAGTAAAGATTGCTGAGAAGATTATCAAGAAGGCCGAGGAATACGGCATCGCGAGAAATAAGATTATAATTGATACACTCACAATGACTGTTTCTGCTGAGCAGGAGGCCGCAAATATAACTCTTGCTGCGTTAGAAAAAGTTAAGGCTTTAGGCGTTAAAACAGCGCTTGGTGTCTCTAATGTATCATTTGGTCTTCCGAATAGACCACTTATTAACGAGACATTTAAGCAGATGGCTATAGAGAAGGGGTTGGATCTTGCGATTGTAAATCCTAATGCTCCAAAATTAGAATATGACGAAATGGCTGCGAGAGTCTTGCGCAATGAAGACAAAAACGCAGAGGAATATATAAAACGTGAGCAGAGTAAGGTGGGTGAAGAGACTCCAGAGCCTGAATCTAAGGAAGATATCACGATTCTCTATGCTATGGAGAAGGGCTTAAAGGCAGAGGGTAAGCAACTGACAGAAAAAATGCTTGAGACTGAGAGTGAACTTACGATTATTAACGAAACTCTCATCCCAGCTTTGGATGTGGTCGGCGATAAGTTCGAGAAAGGTACGATATTCCTTCCTCAGCTTATCACGGCAGCTGAAGTGGCCAAAGAGTGCTTCGATACCATAAAGACACGTATGGCTAACGCCAATGAGAAGGCAGAGAGCAAGGGAAAGGTTATTTTGGCCACGGTTAAAGGCGATATACACGATATTGGCAAGAATATCGTAAAAGTTATACTGGAAAACTACGGATATGACATTATTGACCTCGGGCGAGATGTGGATCCACAGACGATAGTAGATTCAGCCCGCGAGAACGATGTCAAACTCGTAGGATTGTCAGCGCTTATGACTACGACTTTGGGAGCGATGGAAGAGACTATTAGGCTTCTCAAAGAGTCGGGGCTAGATTGTAAGACATTCGTCGGTGGAGCGGTGCTTACAGAGGACTATGCAATGAAGATAAACGCCGATTTTTACGCAAAAGATGCCAAAATGAGTGCTGATATTTGCAAAAAAGTACTCGGCTAAAAAATGCTTGCATTTTATGTATGCTTTTGATAGAATAACACGCGTGTCAAGTCAAAGAAGTAGTTTGACTTAATCTATTATTGAAGGAGGTGCAATTATGGCTAAATGTGCAATTTGCGGTAAGGGCGCTCACTTTGGAAACGCAGTGAGTCACTCACATAGACGTTCCAGCAAAATGTGGAAATCAAACATCAAGCGCGTAAAGGTTAAGACAGAAACTGGCGCTGCTAAAAGAATGTACGTTTGCACTTCTTGTTTAAAATCAGGAAAAGTAGAGCGAGCATAATCAACTTATGCATATTAAAAAAGACTGTTCTTTAGGGACGGTCTTTTTGTTATAATAAGGCTTTTTTGACCCCTAAAAACCTTTAAAATACAGTAACTTTTTAGTATAATGAAAGTTAGTCAAAATCTAGGAGGGACTCATTATGAAAGGTAAGATGAATACAGAGATGGGCCAGATTCTCATAGACCCTGACGTTATTGCTCAGTACGCTGGTGAGACTGCTTACGAGTGCTTCGGCATCGTTGGTATGTCTATGGTTAGCATGCGCGATGGCATTGCTAGACTCTTGAAGCGTGACAGCTTAGCAAAGGGCATTGAGGTAGAGATCAACGAAAATAACGAAATCACTATAGATTTCCACATCATTGTTGCCTACGGCAATAATATTATCACCATCGCTGAGAATATCATTGAGAGTGTGAAGTATAAAGTGGAAGAGTTTACTGGTATGACTGTAGCAAAGGTTAATGTGATAGTTGAAGGCGTAAGAGTCATTGACTAGTTAATCTGAGGAGGAATTGTTTTGGAACTTAAGAGTATGGATGCCAAGTTGTTGCAGAAGTGCTTTATTGCTGGTGCAAAGAACTTGGATTCTAAAAAAGAATGGATTAATGAATTGAATGTATTTCCTGTCCCAGACGGAGATACTGGAACTAATATGACGATGACTATTATGTCAGCAGCCAAGGAAGTTGGCGGTATCACAGATCCTAATTTGGATAATGTGGCCACAGCCATTTCCCGTGGGTCACTCAGAGGTGCCAGAGGTAACTCTGGTGTTATTTTGTCACAGCTTTTCCGTGGTTTTACACGTGTAATTAAGAAGGAAGACGAGATAACTACTGAAGTGTTGGCAAAGGCATCTACTAAGGCTGTTGAGCAGGCTTACAAGGCTGTTATGAAGCCTAAAGAAGGTACGATTCTTACAGTTGCAAAGGGAATCTCTGAGAAGATTAACGAACTTGCAGACGATGAGGATGATATTATCAAATTAGTTAGCGAGACTATCAAGCACGGCGAGTATGTATTGTCGCAGACACCTGAGCTGCTTCCAGTCCTCAAGCAGGCGGGAGTAGTTGATTCAGGCGGACAGGGCTTGATGGTAGTGCTTGAGGGATGCTACGATGCATTGCTCGGCAAAGAGATAGATTACACAGTTGAAGGTGCAGCGGCACCTGAAGTAACCATCAATACTGATGACCTTCCAATGGAAGAAGCAGACATCAAGTTTGGTTACTGTACAGAGTTCATCATCAATTTGGATAACCCAATGTCAGATGACACTGAGAGAGGTTTCAAGGAGTTCCTTGAATCTATCGGTGACTCTATCGTATTGGTAGCAGATGATGAAATCGTTAAGGTTCACGTTCACACTAACCAGCCAGGTGAGGCATTTACTAAGGCTCTTACATTTGGTTCTCTATCGCGCATGAAGGTTGATAATATGCGTGAGGAGCATCACGAGAGACTTATTGAGAATGCTTCTAAGAAGGCAGCACAGGAAAAGTTGAAAGAGGCATCTGAGAAAGTCGAGGAGCCTAGAAAAGATTACGGATTTATTTCTGTTTCAGTCGGCGACGGTCTTACGGAGATCTTTAAGAGCGTTGGAGTAGACTATGTCGTTTCTGGTGGACAGACTATGAACCCTAGTACAGACGATATTATGAGTGCCATTGACGAAGTCAATGCTGATAACATTTTCATTTTGCCTAATAACTCAAATATTATTATGGCAGCTCAGCAGGCGCAGAGTCTTGTGAAGGATAAGAATATTATTGTTATCCCTACGAAGACTATCCCACAGGGTATTGCGGCAATGATTAGCTTTATGCCAGATCAGTCTCCAGAGGACAATGAGAAATCAATGGTTGAAGCTTTCGCATATGTTAAGTCAGGTCAGACTACATACGCAGTGAGAGATACAGAAATCGATGGCAAAGAAATAAAAGAAGGAAATATTATGGGCCTTGGCGATGATGGAATCCTTGCCGTAGGCACAGAAATAGAAGCCACTACAGTAGATACAGTTGTTGCTATGGCAGATGAAAATTCTGAGATGGTAAGTGTCTACTATGGCGAAGATACGACAGAGGAAGATGCGAACGCTCTAGCTGCGAAGATAGAGGAAGCACTTCCAGAGGTGGAGGTAGAGGTATATCCTGGCGGACAGCCAGTTTACTACTATATCATTTCTGTCGAGTAGGTGAGATATGGATGATGTTTTTGTAGAACAGATTGTAAAAAGAAAAATTAGTGGTGTGGGCATCTTGATTCGAATAGGAGTTACGGTGCTCGCCATCGCTGCGTGCTGTACGATTCCAATCCTTGGGGTGTTTGGATTTGCGATTACAGCACTTTTTGTATATTTAGCGTATCTTGGTTTTGTTTACACTAGCTTGGAATACGAGTATTCATTCGTAAATGGTGAACTTACAATTGATAAAATCATGGGTAAGCGTAGACGCAAACACATCACCACTTATGACATTAAAAACGCTGAGATTATTGCCCCAATGGGCAATGAAGAAATCAGACGAAGATTTGATGATTTGGCCAAACTTGATTATTCTTCACATTTCAAGAATGAAGATAAAGAGTATGGTATGATAATAGAAGAAGAGGGAGACGTTGGTACATTCCTTGTGATTATTGAGCCTGACGAAAGGCTTATTAATGCTATGTATCATGTGCGCCCTAACATTGTAAAACAGTAGAGAGGGGATAGTTATGGGAAAGATTCAAGGAGAAGGAATTACATTTGATGATGTACTTTTAGTTCCTCAGTATTCTGAGGTTACACCAAACATGGTCGATGTCACGACCAATTTGACTAAGAAGATTAAACTAAACGTGCCACTTATGAGTGCCGGAATGGACACCGTAACAGAGTACGGAATGGCGATTGCTATGGCTAGACAGGGTGGTATTGGTATTATCCACAAGAATATGTCTGTCGAGCAGCAAGCTGAGGAAGTTGACAAAGTAAAGCGTTCAGAGAACGGTGTCATCACTGACCCATTCTATCTGTCTCCAGACAATACATTGGCGGAAGCCAACGAACTTATGGGTAAGTTCAAGATTTCTGGTGTGCCTATCGTAGTTGGAAAGAAATTGGTAGGTATCATCACAAACCGTGATCTTAAGTTTGAGACTGACGGCTCTAAACTTATCAAGGAGTCTATGACTTCAGTTGAGGATGGACTTATCACAGCCAAGGAAGGCGTAACGCTCGATGAGGCGAAGGAGATTCTCGCGAAGTCACGTAAGGAAAAACTTCCTATAGTAGATGATGACTTTAACTTGAAAGGTCTCATCACTATCAAAGATATAGAGAAGCAGATTAAGTATCCACTTTCAGCGAAGGATGAGCAGGGTAGACTTTTGTGTGGCGCTGCTGTGGGCATCACCGCCAATATTATGGAAAGAGTTGACGCTTTGGTTGACGCCAAGGTCGATGTAATTGTTATCGATTCGGCTCATGGTCATTCGCAGAATATTATTGATACTTTGAAGAAAGTTAAAGAGAAATATCCAGATCTTCAGGTTATCGCAGGTAACGTTGCCACAGGTGAGGCTACTAGGGACTTGATTGAGGCTGGAGCAGATGCAGTTAAGGTTGGTATTGGACCTGGATCAATATGTACCACGCGTGTGGTTGCAGGTATTGGCGTGCCACAGGTTAGCGCAATTATCGATTGTTACGAAGAGGCTAAGAAGTCTGGAGTTCCAATCATTGCCGACGGCGGAATCAAGTTCTCTGGAGACATTGTAAAGGCTATTGCCGCAGGCGGCAGCGTTTGCATGATGGGATCAATGCTCGCTGGTTGTGATGAGGCACCAGGTGAGTTCGAAATCTTCCAGGGAAGAAAATATAAGGTTTATCGCGGAATGGGATCTATCGCAGCTATGGAAAACGGTAGTAAGGATAGATATTTCCAGACCGAAGCAAAGAAGCTCGTTCCTGAAGGAGTTGAGGGGCGTGTGGCATATAAGGGTAGCGTAGAGGATACAGTATTCCAGTTGTTGGGCGGACTTCGTTCAGGTATGGGATATTGCGGAGCAAAAGACATTGAGACTTTGAAGTCTACTGGATCATTCATTAAGATTACAGCCGCTTCACTCAAAGAGAGCCATCCTCATGATATCCACATCACAAAAGAGGCTCCTAACTATACAACAGAGAGCTAAGGAGAAGATATGAAAAATAACAAATTGAAAATTGTAATTCCTATAGTTGCTATTTTGGCGATTATCGCGCTTGTCGTTGGTATTCTTGTAGGCAGGAATGTATTGATTAAGAATAGTGAAAAAGCAGCTATCGATAAGGAAGCAGGATTTGAAGACGGAAAGACTGCGACAGACTATATAACGTTGGGCAAGACTTCAGGATTCAAATACACTATTACACAGAAGCAGTTTGACGAATCCGTTCGCGAGGAAACTGATACTACTGAAGATGTAGATCGTCCAGCACAGGATGGCGATATCGTTGAGGTTAAGTACACCGGATATCTTGATGGCAAGAAAGAGAAGGACATTTCTGCAGAGGGTGTTTCTTTCACACTTGGCAAGGACAAATCTGGTGCGTATAAGAAAATTTCTGATGCTGTATTAGATAAGAAGACGGGGGATAAGTTTACAGTCAAATTATCAGCAAAGGAAACTACAGAAATCTCAACGAGCAAAAAAGTTTACAAAAAAGGTTCTGAACTGAAAGGTAAAGTAGTTTCAGTTGGTGAACTTAAGAGAGAGAAAGTAACTGATAAGTGGGTTAAAGAAACCTACGGCGAAGAAGGTCTTAAAACTACTAAAGATTTCTATGGTTGGATTGAACATACTTTAGAGGATGATGCGAAAACTGAAATATGGACAATGTGCGTAAAAGATGCCAAGATGTCCAGTTATCCTCAGAAGATGTATGACGACGTAGTAGAAGAGTTTAATAACGATGCAAGTTATAATGCTGACTACTACGGATATTCATTAGAAGAATATCTCTATGACTTTAGTGGTTACACCAAGAAGACATTGGAGGAGGCTTACATTCAAGAGACGAAATCTGAACTTGTAATGTGGGCTATCGCAGAGGATCAGTTATTTACAATCACAAATAAAGAAATAGAAGACAAGTACGAAGAACTTTACGAAGAGTGTGGGTATGACTCAGTAGAAGCTATGAAAAAGGATTATAAGGTAAGTGAAATCCGTGAAGCTATCTACGCTGACAAAGCTGAGGACTATGTATACGATAATTCAACAGTAACGAAAGCTTATAAGATTCCTACAAAGTAATCGTGGTTGAATCCCCCTTATTGAAAGGAGCGTATTATGTTAAGACTAAAGAGATTAATTTTAATCGCTATGGTTTTGACATGTGTGACATTAGTATTACCTTCTTTCGTATCAACGACAACCCAGGCTAAGAAGTTTATGCATCTTAATTACATTAACTATCGACTACCAGGTGATGCTACTGTCAAACTCAAAATCATGCACAAGAGTAAGAACAGAAGGGTGAAATGGAGTTCATCCAAGAAGTCCATTGCGCGCGTTTCTAAGTCTGGAGTAGTAAAGGGAATTCGTAAAGGAAAATGTACCATAACAGGTAAGGTTGGAAGGAAAAAGTATAAGTGCAAGATAACTGTTCTTGGTGATTCGTATCTGACTAGATTGAATTACAAGAAGAAGCTTATGAATGTGAATTTCCTTAGAATAAATTTACATCCAATAAAGCGTCAAAACAGTGTGCCTATCATCGATACTGCTAAAAACAGTACTTTTGCTTTACATGTATTAAACAATAAGAAAAAAGTTACGTGGTACAGTACCAATAAAAATATTGTTTCGGTTAACAAAAGCGGCGTTGTGACTGCACGACACATTGGCTCCGCCAAGATAGTCGCAAAGGTGGATAAAAAATCTATCGTATGTTCAGTCGCTGTTAATAATCTGAAACAGCCTATCGATGTGTTCGAGCAGGAGAGTGTTTACAAGATGCTTAATGCCGTGAACAGATCGAGAGCAAAGAGAAACATTAAACCTCTATCTCTTAGGGACGATTTAGTAATGCTAGCGAATGTTCGAGTAGGGGAAATTACTTGTAAAAATTGGAAGTTTAGTGAAGGCCGCAAATATGCATATTCGGATGATAAATGCTTCTCACATCAGAGACCAAATGGATTATCATTTGCGAGTGTTTATGACGAGTATCATGTGAAGAAGGGACAGTCAGTTGGCGAAAACTGTGCATTCGCTATCAGGGATGTTAGAGAAATGTATCTGTTCCCTGGTGATATATTCACTGAACTTGAGAAATCATCTCTTCATAATAACAACATGCTAAGCCCTGCGTATGACGACATTGGTATAGGGTTCAATTCAGGATTAGTATGGAAGGATGATTATAATATTTGGAGAATGGCCGCATTCTGTTCACAGGAATTTAGTGCTAGACCATAGAGGGAGAAGAAGGACATGAAAATAACATTAAAAGATGGCTCGATAATGGAATTATCGGAGCCAATGTCAGTTAATGACATAGCATTTGAAATTGCCGGGGGACTCGGCAGAGCAGCTTGTGCTGGAGAAATCGACGGTGAGTATGTTGATTTGAGAACAATAGTAGACAAAGATTGTTCATTGAACATTCTCACATTTAAAGATGAACTCGGAAAAGGTGCATACAGACATACATGTTCACATGTAATGGCTGAGGCTGTAAAGAAATTATTCCCAAATGCTAAACTTGGCATTGGCCCTAAAGTGGATGATGGTTTCTACTATGATTTTGAAGTGGATGAACCATTCTCAAGAGAAGACTTGGATGCCATCGAAGCAGAAATGAAAAAGATTATAAAGAATGGCGCTAAGCTAGAGAGATTCACGCTCCCTAGAGAAGATGCTATCAAATATATGGAAGACAGAGATGAACCTTTTAAGGTTGAACTCATTAAGGACTTGCCTGAGGGTGAGGCTATTTCATTCTACAGTCAGGGTGAGTTCGTTGATCTCTGTGCTGGACCACATTTGATGAGCACAAAGGGCATTAAGGCATTTAAACTTACATCTTCATCAATGGCTTATTGGAAAGGTGATGAGAACAATGCCAGAATGCAGAGAATCTACGGGACAGCATTCGACAACAAATCTGACCTAGCAGAGTATCTTGAAAAGATGGAAGAGGCTAGAAAGCGTGACCACAATAGACTTGGTCGCGAGATGGGACTATTCACTACAGTAGATGTGATAGGACAAGGACTTCCATTGTTCACACCAAAGGGAACAAAGATGCTCATGAAGTTGCAGAGATGGATTGAGGACTTAGAGGATAATGAGTGGGGATACACTCGCACAAGAACACCACTTATGGCTAAGTCAGATCTCTACAAGATTTCAGGACATTGGGACCATTATAAAGAAGGAATGTTTGTTTTGGGAGACGAAGAAGAGGATAAAGAAGTTTTGGCACTTCGTCCAATGACATGTCCATTCCAGTATTATATATTTAAAAACTCACAGAAGAGTTACAGAGATATGCCTTGTAGATATTCTGAGACTTCAACTCTTTTTAGAAATGAGGACTCAGGTGAGATGCACGGGCTTACTCGCGTGCGCCAGTTTACTATCACAGAGGCACACTTGGTAGTTCGTCCAGATCAGATGGAAGAAGAGTTTAAGAGATGTATGGCTCTCGCCAAGTATTGTCTTGAGACATTAGGCGTAGAAGGCGAGGTTTCATATCATCTATCTAAGTGGGATCCTGAGAAGGCTGATAATTACATTGGCGAAGCCAAGGATTGGGATGCCTCAGAAGGAAGTATCAGAAAGGTGCTTTCGGATTTAGATATTGAGTTTGTAGAGGATGTAGGTGAAGCTGCATTTTATGGACCAAAGGTAGATATCAACGCGAAGAATGTTTACGGCAAGGAAGACACAATGATTACTATCCAGTGGGATACACTTCAGTCTGAACAGTTTGATATGTACTATATCGATGAGAACGGCGATAAGATTCGCCCATACATCATTCACAGAACATCTATGGGATGTTATGAGCGTACACTTGCTTGGCTCATTGAGTTCTATGCAGGAAAGTTCCCGACATGGATGTGTGCAGAGCAAGTAAGAGTTCTTCCTATTTCAGAGAAGTATGCTGACTATGCAGAGAAGGTGGCAGATGAACTTAAAGCACATAAAGTTGATGTGACAGTTGATAATCGTTCTGAGAAGATTGGATATAAGATTAGAGAAGCCAGACTCGACAAACTTCCTTATATGCTCGTTGTAGGCGAGAAGGAAGAGGCTGACGGTACAGTGTCAGTTCGTTCTAGATTTGCAGGTGATGAGGGCGTTAAACCACTTGGTGATTTCATCGAGCAGATCGTGAAAGAAATCGAGACTCAGGAGATTAGAGAAGAGTTGCCACAGGAAGAAAAGCAGAAATAAGTAGTTGTTGACAAAGATAGGCTACTTTGGTAATATACTACCGTTGCAAAAAGAAAGCAGAGTATCCACTCTCACCCAGACACATAAGGTGATTCGAGGTTAATATTTTTAAACATTATTTAAGTTTAAATATATAAGTGGATAGTTCTGTGCTATCCACTTTTTTAGTGGAACAAAATGGAGGTGCAATACTATCAGCAAATTACAGATTAACGAACAAATTAGAGACGACGAAGTTCGTGTGATTGGGCCAGACGGAGAGATGATTGGTGTTATGTCTGCGAGAGAAGCTCAGCAGATGGCTGACGAAGCAGATTATGATCTCATCAAGATTTCACCAAAGGCTAAACCACCTGTTTGCAAGATTATGGACTATGGTAAGTTCAGATACGAGCAACAGAAGAAAGAAAAAGAAGCAAAGAAGAAACAGCATGTCGTTGAGACAAAGGAGATTAGACTTTCTCCAAACGTTGAGATTAACGATATGAGAACTAAGGCCAAGCACGCTAGGAAGTTCCTAGATAAGGGTGACAAGGTCAAGGTTACTTTGCGCTTTAGAGGCCGAGAGATGGCACACATTAGTAGCAATGCAACAGTTTTAGATGATTTTGCCGAGATGCTTGAGGATGTTGCTGACGTAACAAAGAGACCAAAGCTTGAAGGCAGAAACATGACTATGTTTTTAGAGAAAAAGCGCAAATAATTGCGTACATTATAAGGAGGAGAGAAGATATGCCAAAGGTAAAGACAAACAGAGCCGCTGCAAAGCGATTCAAGAAGACGGGAACTGGTAAGCTTAAGAGAAATAAGGCTTATAAGTCACACATTTTGACAAAGAAATCACAAAAGAGAAAGAGAAATCTTCGTAAAGCAACTACTACAGATAAGACTAACGAGAAGAACATGAAGAAGATTTTACCTTATCTATAATCTAAAGTTGGGAGGAATTTTAAAATGGCAAGAGTAAAAGGCGGAATGAACGCTAAGAAAAAGCATAAAAGAGTTTTAAAGCTGGCTAAAGGTTATAGAGGAGCCAGAAGTAATCAGTATAGAGTAGCTAAGCAGTCAGTAATGAGAGCGCTTGCTACATCTTACGCAGGAAGAAAGCAGAGAAAGAGACAGTTCAGACAGCTCTGGATTGCTCGTATCAATGCAGCTGCAAGAATCAATGGACTTTCATACAGCAAATTTATGCACGGTCTTAAGCTTGCAGACGTAGATATCAACAGAAAAATGCTTGCAGAAATGGCAGTAAATGATGCAGACGGATTTGCAAAACTTGTTGATGTTGCAAAGGAAAAGCTTGCGTAAGCACTAATTTGACACGTTAATTTTAATGTGATAATATTTCTCTTGCGTCTGACGACGCGAGATACGCGGAAGTGTCGGAACTGGCAGACGAGCAAGATTAAGGATCTTGTGAGCGGTTAGCTCGTGTGGGTTCAAGTCCCATCTTCCGCATTCCTGAAACCTCGACGGAAAGGGGGTTGTGGGGCATCACGCAATAAATTAGTAACCCCAATAGTAACCCGACATATGTTCGAGTTTTCGAAAAAATAAAAGTCTATATAGGCTTTATTTTTTTGTCCATTTTTAAGGGATAGATAATCAATCATATTATAATTATAAAAATACGCTCAAAAGGAGGCATAATAATGAAAAAACTATTATATATACCTATCTTTACTGTAGTTTTATTGTTCTGTGGGTTTTTATTTACACAAACAACAGAAGCTCATATAGATGCGTGGAAGGTTGACAATAACTACGATAGCGATCAAACCTTTAAAGATTTCGTAAGTAGTTTTAAAACATCCGCAAAAGTAAGACCAGGTGGCTCTGATGAAGTAGTTAATATTTACACTTTTGAGACAACTGTAGGTCAGACAATAACCACAAATAGCACTGATTATTGGTATGCCAGAAGTCGCGAATATAGTGTTGATATTTATAACGACATGGTTAATAATGGTGGCTTTTATCAAAACGGAAGTGTAACACCTACTTATATCACTAATCATAATGGTCTTATTGGGCGAAAAGTTTCATTAGGAGCAAGTAGCGGATATGATGAACAAGGCGAGGAAGAAACATTTGAGGCTATTAGTTCAACAGGCGCAGCTACGGCCACTCTAACCACAGGAGAGTTGAATATTACCTTTACCAAGGTTGGAAGAGTGGATGTAGGTGTACAGTATGGTAATGGCAAATGCGGATTCTTTATCTTCTACGTTCATGTAAAGCCAACAAAAGTATCAACTGCATGTAACTATGGAATCCCTGGTGATTTAGGAACAAGATCAATTACAGCATTATACTCATACACTAATACAGAAACATGGATGCAGCCAAGAGTTTATCCAATAAGAAGAATATCAGGTTGGTCATATTTTAACGCTATTCAAAAAGTAGACTATAAAAACGGAAACAATTATAAACAAGTTTATTCCGTTCCTGGCTCTTTAGGATTTAATATTGTCGGAACACAAGAAGCAAACACTACAATTCAACTTATATCTAGAGGTGTGCAAGATGCAAACGCTTCACCAACTGATACAGTAAGTTTATATTTTCGAGAACAACCAAGTGTTAAATTAACGCAAACAAAACTGGTATTACAAAAACAAAGAGAATACGAAAACCAAATTGGCTATACGATTGGTAGTAGTGGAGCTCTCAATAATATTCAATGCGAATGGTTTACAGGAAATGCCCACGTTTGCGAAATAGACGACGAGGGAGCTCAATACCCTATCATAAAGACAGGAAATATTGGAAAAACTTCTATAGGAGTGACATATACGGATGATGTAATAAAAAATAATCCATTATATGCAGATATTGGAGAAGGCATAGAATCAAAGTATGCACAAAAATGTAGTATTGAAGTAATAAATTCTAGTTTTGCGTTGAGATTTATTGATGGTACTGATATTTTATCAGGCACAAAACTAGATAATTTAAAACACGGAAACACTGTTTACCTAAACTTAATAGAAAATCCTGGTGGAATTAAAGATGTTTCAAACTCAGCTCCATCGGTTGCAAGTATTGAGAGAAAAAGTGGCGAAGGATATAACCTCGTATTAAAGAAAAAATATGTAGGTAGTACTACGGTTCAAATCAATACACAACACGGAAACAGTGTTTACTTTTACTATATTTGCCATCAGAAAAAGCCTACATTGAAAAAGGCCTATATTTCAAACGGCCAAGTAACACTTAAATGGGATAAGGTGACTAATACGAAGAATTATTTAGTTTATAGATCAACTAATAAAAAGAGCGGTTATTCTTATAACGGAAGCACTAGCGAAGAGACATATTCAGATAAAGGTGGAAGTTATGGTAAGGAGTATTTTTATAAAATAGTTGCCGTACCAACACAAGGAGAAACCTACAAGTCTGATTATTCAAATGTATTATCAAAAACAAAAGTTCCATCTAAGCCTTCCTTTACTGTGAAGAGACTTAAACATGGAAGAATCAAATTAACGGTTACTAAGAACTTTTATAAAGGATGTTATTTATATCTAAGAAGAGGAAAGAAAGCTCCTACTAGCTTATATAGTGCCATTAAAGGCAAAAAGGTAATGATAAAATTAAAGAAGAAAAAGACTTATTCTATTAGATTGAAGTCATATGCTAAAAATGGTGGGAACACTGTATTAAGTGCTTATTCTGATAAAGTAACATTTAAAACTAAAAAATAAAACAACACAAATAAATTAAAACAACTATAAATATCTAATTAAAGCAAAAGGAAATGTCAATTTTAGACAGAAAATCTGTTTAAAGTTGACATTTTTCTTTAATTCTTAATTGTTTTTGCAATTTTATTTATTTTTTGTAGTTAAAAATTTTTAAAAGTTTTTGCGTTTTTAGAGAATCTGCAAACATATTATTACTGATAAATCAAGAAAGGAAGAATAATAATGAGCGAGCATATGAAACGATTTGGAATGATGTTGTTTAGTGGTGCATGTATAGCAGCCATGATGGTTTGTGGATTAATGATACACAAAAATTTAACAGAAAAGCAAAACAACAAAGAAACAAGTGCAAATATAATAAAAGAATCCACCACAAAAAGAGTAGAGATAGACCCAGAAAATGTTGACCTATATAACTATTTTGATAATCTAGATGTTTTAGCATCTACATATAAGATTCCTGAATTATCACTTCAGGGCGAAAGTAATTATACAAAGATTTGGGAAAATAATGATATATCATTAAAAAACAAAAAAGGTACATATGAACAAATTGAAAAATACAAATATCCTTTATTTGATATCACTGTAAAAAACGATAAGCGCGTAGGTATATTAGGTTATCGTATAGGAGAAGAAATTAGTTACTATATGGATCAAAACTTTAAAGTAAAAGGCTTCTCAGTAGAAAAAGATGGTAGACTTAAAAAACATAGATATGTAACTTTTGTAAAACTTACTGCGGATAGAGCAATATTTATAGAACTAAAAGCAGTTAATTCTAAGAAAAAGATAGATTACATACATATATATGCAAAAGGAAACGGCTCCAAACCTTCGAAAGCAGAAAAGCGATTAAGAAGAAAGGTTTGTAAGGGATTTATTAAAGCCATTAGGAACGAATTAGAGCGATACCCGGACGATCATATTTCATCAAAAATATCTACAATTGGAGATTATTATCGTCTTTCCATGATAGTATGGCATCCAGGATATAATAATGAAATGACGCTTTATTATATGTCTAAGAAATTAAAATTAAAGAAACTCCGTTTTAAAGATTCAATTTCTTATGATATAACCGGCGAGATAGCAATCTGTGAAGAAAACGTGTTAGATAACTATTATAAGTATTATAAATATTCCTGTGGCAGAATGAAAAATCGTGGTCAAGGACAAGCTATTGGAACTATAAAAGATGACCAATTAACATATTCTCATTTTTGGGGCACGAAAAAGATCAGTGAAAAAGAGTTTAAGAAAAAGCAAAGCGAGCGCATTTCTAAATCTTGTGTTTATATCCATAAGCAAAGTGATGCTGGAGAATATAGTGGAAATAATACAGGAAGCGAGATGATAGAGCGATTAGAAAAATCTATGCCATAAAGTCTTTAAAAAATAAAATTATACATATTATTATCACGAGGTTGGCATAGCAAAGACACATGTGTCTTTGCGGCTAAAGATACACACAAAATAATAATGGGTAATATCGTTTAAAAATGATTATTTTCATCTACAAATGAGTATGGAATTTTTTGTTTATGATCATTATCGTCGTTTGTGTATTGCAATTATTATTAAAAAGTATTAATAGCTTAAATGATAACCTCATGCTTACGATCTATACGCCCTAGCGAAGAGAGTGTATGGTGAAGCTATAAACAGTTTTAGGTGAGCTGCAACTTCGCAAAGTTTTTAATTAAAGCTGAATTATTGTAATTTAGTAGTAAGCATTAAAAACACAAAACCTAGTCGAAGCGCCCTCGGGCGCTTCTTTTTATATAATTTCATTTCCCCAAATCAAAGATATTACCAATAAACATAAAACAAAAGAAAGGAGAATACAATGGAGATAATTATTAAAAGAAGCGGACAAGAAGTTCCTTATAATCAAGAAAAAGTTTATAAAGCTATCAAAGCAGCAAACAATGAAGTTGAATTAGTAAACCAACTAAGTGATGTTCAAATTAGAAGCATTACTGAAAAGGTTTCAAACAGAGTTCTTTCAACGCCATTTGCTGTTAATGTAGAACAGATCCAGGATATGGTAGAAGTTGCCATTATGGAAATGCGAGGCTACGAAGTTGCACAAAAATATGTTAGATATCGTCATGCAAGAGAATTAGCCAGAAAAGCCAACACAACGGATAACGCTATTCTTAGTTTAATAGATTGTACGAATGAAGAAGTAAAACAAGAAAATTCTAACAAGAATCCCACAGTAGCTTCCGTACAAAGAGATTACATGGCGGGCGAAGTAAGTAAAGATTTATGCGAGCGAGTATTAGTTCCTAAGGAAGTTATGGAAGCACATAAGAAAGGAATTATTCATTTCCATGATTCAGATTACTTTGCGCAAAGAATATTTAACTGTTGTTTGATTAATCTAGAAGATATGTTACAAAACGGCACAGTTATTTCTGGTACAAAGATTGAAAAACCACATAGCTTTTCAACCGCTTGTAATATCGCCACACAGATTATTGCACAAGTTGCATCTAATCAGTATGGTGGACAGACTATCACTTTATCTCATTTAGTACCTTTTGTTGAAGTTAGTAGGCAAAAGTACTTAAAAGATGTAAGAGAAGAGTTTGAAAAGGCTGGTATTGACATAACAGAAGACCAGGTAAAAGAGATTGCTGAAGAGCGTGTAAAAAAGGAAGTTAAAGCTGGTATTCAAACTATTCAATATCAAGTAATAACTCTAATGACCACAAACGGTCAGGCACCATTTATTACAATGAATTTGTATTTAAATGAAGTAGAAGGAGAACAAGCGAAAGCAGATTTAGCCTTGTGTATTGAAGAAGTTTTAAAACAACGCATAGAAGGCGTAAAAAACGAAAAAGGCGTATGGATTACTCCGGCGTTTCCTAAGCTGATTTACGTTCTAGAAGAAGATAACATTAAGCTAGATTCTAAGTATTGGTATCTAACAGAGCTTGCTGCTAAGTGTACAGCAAAAAGAATGGTTCCTGATTATGTATCTGAAAAGATTATGAAGGAATACAAGATAGATAAGACTGGAAAAGGCGCATGTTATCCACCTATGGGTTGCAGAAGTTTCTTAACGCCAGATATGACTACGACCAAAAATATTGCTAACGCCTCAAATTATGTTGATGGCAAAGGTAAATATTATGGACGCTTTAATCAAGGCGTGGTAACTATTAACCTAGTTGATGTAGCATGTTCTTCCAATGGTGATATGGATAAATTCTGGGAAATCCTAGATGAACGCCTAGAATTATGCCACAGGGCGTTAAAATGCCGTCATGAGAGGCTTTTGGGAACACTTACCGACACTTCCCCAATTCATTGGCAAAACGGTGCTATCGCCCGATTACATAAGGGTGAGACTATCGATAAATTGCTCTATGATGGATATTCAACCATTTCACTAGGTTATGCTGGATTATATGAGATGTGTAAGTATATGACAGGTAAGTCGCACACAGATCCACAGGTTAAACCATTTGCACTATCAGTTATGCAAAAGCTAAACGATAAGTGTGCAGAATGGAAAAATGCTGAAAACATAGCATATTCTGTATATGGTACACCTATGGAATCTACTACATATAAGTTTGCTAAATGCTTACAAGAGCGTTTTGGAAGGATTAAAGACGTTACAGATCATAACTATATAACTAATAGCTATCATGTAAACGTCAGGGAAGACATTAACGCCTTTGATAAACTTAAATTTGAGGCTGATTTCCAAAAACTATCACCAGGTGGAGCAATTAGTTATGTAGAAGTGCCAGACTTGCAAAATAACATTGAAGCAGTTATCGAAGTAATGAAGTTTATCTACGATAACATTATGTATGCTGAACTAAATAGTAAGTCTGATTATTGCCAGGAATGCGGCTTTGATGGTGAAATTGAGATTATAGAGGATGAGAATGGTAAATTGATATGGAAATGTCCTAATTGTGGAAACACAAATCAAGACACTATGAATGTGGCTAGAAGAACTTGCGGCTATATTGGAACACAGTATTGGAATCAAGGCCGCACCTCAGAGTTAAAGGACCGTGTGCTTCATTTATAAGGGCATTTTGTGGGTGTTAATCTAAATTACTATCGACTCCAAACTCAGTTTTTTGGCAATCTACAACACAAAAACTTTAATTACTATCGACTCCATACTAGAAAAAACGCCGAAAATGAGAAAATCGAAGTTGAATTACTATCGACTCCATACTTTTAGTGGATAGAAAATGTCTTTCAGAGCGAGTAATAGGTGGTTAACACTAACAAAACAGTTATCGCGCGGGGAAAAATCGAAGCCCTTAATGTCAGTGGGGCGTTTCTAAGATGATCCTTTCAGTAGATAAAAACAAAGAACGGCTCCAGGTACGAGTAGTATTTGGAGTTGTTCTATTTTTATGCAAGAGAAAAGACATGCAACG
>JAFQXO010000011.1 GCA_017406925.1 Eubacterium sp. | reverse complement strand
GCAGACGGAAATGAAAGACCTGAGCTTACAAGTTCAAGCCAAGAATCTAACATTAAGCCAAATGGAGAACTTAAAAAGAAATTAATTTTTGTTTTGCAACTTTGTAGAGTTGATCAAAAAAGAGCGATTGTTGAACTGGCAAACATTATTAGAAATATGTAATAACATTATTTTTCAAGATTAAAAAGAAATGTTTCACGTGAAACATTTCTTTTTTTATGCAAAAGTAAATTCTTGAAGAAAAGAATTTTTTAATTTGGAAATCAAAAAAAGGAAACAAATACAAACAAAAATGTTTCACGTGAAACATTTTTGTTTTTTATATATAGAAAAAGCGTATTAAATATGCTAAAATACTACTTGGGCAAAGAAAGGAATCGAGGTAAAAACATGGGAAAAATAATAGCGATTGCCAATCAAAAGGGCGGCGTCGGCAAAACTACTACAGCAATCAACATTGCAGCATGCCTTGCAGAGGCAGACAAAAAAGTATTACTTGTAGATATCGATCCTCAGGGAAACGCTACTAGCGGCGTTGGAATTGTAAAACAACAGCTAGATAATACTATATATGATTTGTTTTTGGGAACCTGCACGTTCAACGATTGTCTTACAGACAGCGTTATTAAAGGGCTTCAGGTACTTCCATCAAACGAGAATTTGGCGGGCGCCGAGATTGATTTGATTGGCGTAGATGACCGAGAATATATATTAAAAAGAGAACTTGACAACGTAAAGGATAAATATGATTTTGTGATTGTGGACTGTCCGCCATCATTAAACATTCTGACTGTTAATGCCATGGCCGCGGCGGATTCAGTGCTTGTTCCTATCCAGTGCGAATACTATGCTTTGGAAGGACTGTCACAACTGATCCATACTATTACGTTGATTCAAGATAGATTAAATGCGATGCTTGAAATTGATGGCATCGTATTTACTATGTATGATACTAGAACTCGATTATCAGATGAGGTTGTAGATAATGTTAAAGAGAATATTCACCTCTATATCTACGATACACTCATTCCACGTAATGTCAGACTGGCCGAAGCTCCTAGTTACGGCCTTCCAATATGCGAATATGATCCTAAATCAGCAGGAGCAGAGTCATACCGTGCTCTAGCACAAGAAATAATTAATAGATAAATAGTTGACATAAATAAAATTATGTAAACCATTATTGATGGAGGAAACATGGCTACTAAAAAAAGAGGAGGTTTAGGAAGAGGCGTAGATGCGCTTATTCCACAGAAACCTAAAGAAAAAATAGCGGAAAGCACTACTAAAACCACAAAAGAGCCTAAAACTACAGTGAAAGAGGTAGTTAAAGAGGTTCAAGTGCCTGCAGATACTTATTTGAAGATATCTGATATTGAGCCTAATAGGGATCAGCCTAGAAAAGACTTTGATAAAAATAGTCTTGAGGAGTTGGCCGATTCTATTTCTCAGTATGGAGTGATTCAACCGATAGTCGTTCAAAAGAAAAAAGACTATTATGAAATCATTGCTGGTGAGCGTCGTTGGAGAGCGGCCAAGATGGCTAAACTCAAAGAGGTGCCTGTTGTAATTAAAGATTTTAATGAGCAAGAGGTTACAGAGATTGCGCTCATCGAAAACATTCAGCGAAAAGATTTGAATCCTATTGAGGAAGCTACTGCTTACAAGAATTTATTAGATGAATACAAACTGACCCAGGAGGACTTGTCGAAGAGACTATCCAAGTCTAGATCTGCGATAACAAACTCTATTCGATTACTTACATTGCCGGAGGCAGTTCAGCAGTATGTGGTAAATGGTCAATTGTCCACGGGACATGCGAGAGCAATACTGTCATTAGAGCAAGTTGAGTTGCAGGAGAAAGTAGCCAAGCGAGTTGTGGATAAGGGACTAAGTGTTCGTGAAACAGAGAAGCTGGTTAAGAACACATTAAATCCTAAGCAGAGAAAACTTCCTATTCCAACAACTGAACAGGCACACTATAGAAGGCTTTCTGAAAAATTGAAAAATGTTTTTGGAACAAAGGTGACGATTAACAACAAGAAAGACGGCAAGGGTAAAATCGAGATTGAGTATTATTCAGTTGAGGAACTCGAAAGACTGTTGGAAATGTTTGAAAAAATCGAAGACTAATATATATATATATATATAGAAGAAAGTCGTGACAAATTAGTGCGAAGGAGAATGAAATGAGAGAATATGTTTACGCGGGTATAGTGGTTGTTGTGTTTATCGCGTTTGTGGTAATGATCATTATGCAGAACAATAAAATAAAAAAATTGATGTCTAGATATGAGAGATTTATGAAGGGTAAAAATGCAGAGGATCTCTCTGAGGCTATTGAGGAAAACTTCAAACAGATGAGTGATCTTCAGGTTGAACATCAGAAAAGTGAATTGAAAGTTGAGGAAACCATCCAGACGATGACTTCCACATTTAGGAAACTAGGAATAGTAAAGTATGATGCTTTCAAGGAGATGGGCGGAAACTTGAGTTTTGCTCTGTGCTTACTAGACGATAATAACACCGGATTTATTCTAAACACTATGCATGGACGTGATAGTAGCTACACATATATTAAGGAAATTATTAAAGGCGAAGCTTACGCGACATTAGGCGAAGAGGAAAAGGAAGCGCTTGATAAAGCGATGAATAGCTAAGATAGTAAAAGTAACGAATAACAGAAATAGAAAAAGTAATTAACAATTTAGATAGTAATAATATAGAAGCAATAGAAAAGGAAAAAGGATGCTTGATATAAAATTTTTGAGAGAAAACCCAGAGATTGTAAAACAAAATATAAAGAATAAGTTTCAAGATGATAAACTTCCTTTGGTGGATGAGGTTATAAAACTTGACCAAGAAAACCGTGACAACAAAAAGGAAGTGGAGGCTTTGCGCGCCAATAAGAATAAACTGTCAAAAGAGATTGGCGGTTTAATGCAGGCCGGCAAAAAGGATGAGGCAGAGGAAGTTAAGGCTCAAGTTGCCGCAGGCAATGCAAAGATTGATGAACTGACTGAGAAAGAACGAGAACTGGAAGAAGAAATCACGAAGAGAATGATGGTTATTCCAAACATTATCGACGAGACTGTTCCTATCGGAGAAGACGACAGCAAGAATGTGGAAATCGAGAGATTTGGAGAGCCTGTGGTTCCTGACTTTGAGGTTCCTTATCATACGGACATTATGGAGAAGTTCAACGGTATCGATTTGGATGCAGCTAGAAAGGTTGCAGGCAATGGTTTTTACTACTTGATGGGCGATATTGCTAGACTTCATTCAGCAGTTATTGCGTATGCAAGAGACTTTATGATAGACAGAGGATTTACATACTGTGTTCCACCATTTATGATTCGCAGTAATGTTGTGACTGGTGTTATGAGTTTCGAAGAGATGGATGCAATGATGTATAAGATAGAAGACGAAGATCTTTATCTTATCGGAACGAGTGAGCATTCAATGATAGGAAAATTTATCGACACTATCGTTCAGGAGGAAGACCTCCCATATACTTTAACGAGTTATTCACCATGTTTCAGAAAAGAGAAGGGTGCACACGGCATCGAGGAGAGAGGCGTTTATCGTATTCACCAGTTTGAGAAGCAAGAGATGATTGTCATCTGTAAGCCAGAGGATAGCAAAGAATGGTACGATAAACTTTGGAAGAATACTGTTGATTTGTTTAGGACATTGGATATTCCTGTTAGGACATTGGAGTGCTGTTCAGGCGACTTAGCAGATTTGAAATCTAAGTCTGTCGATGTGGAAGCTTGGTCTCCAAGACAACAGAAATATTTCGAGGTTGGTAGTTGTTCTAATTTGACAGATGCTCAGGCTAGAAGACTTGGCATAAGAATTAAGGGTGAGAACGGAAATTATCCAGCGCACACTTTGAACAACACGGTTGTGGCTCCGCCAAGAATGTTAATCGCATTTTTAGAAAACAACTTAAATGAGGATGGCAGTGTTAATATTCCAGAAGCACTACAACCTTATATGGGCGGAATGAAAAAAATAGAAGTTAAATAATTTTGACTAGATATAAAAGCACCTGTAGCTCAGCTGGATAGAGCAACCGCCTCCTAAGCGGTAGGCCGCTGGTTCGAATCCAGTCAGGTGCGTTACAATTAAAAATGGGGAGATTTAAATGGACTATATTGTATTGGACTTAGAGTGGAACCAAAATCCTTACGGAAAGAAAGGTTCCAAACCAGGCCTACCATTTGAGATTATTGAGATTGGCGCTGTGCGCCTCAATCATAAACTAGAGATTGAGGATTCGTATCAGCAGGTAATAAAGCCTAGAGTCTACAAGAAACTTCATTACAAAATCAAAGAGATAACGCATCTCACTAATGAAGAGTTGAAAAAAGGAATGGACTTCAGAAAGGCTATTCGAGAATTCCTCAAATGGTGTGGTGATGAATATACATTCGTTACCTGGGGATCAATGGATTTGACAGAATTACAAAAGAATATGAAGTACTACAAGTTAGAGAGAATACTCGACTTTCCTCTATATTACGTGGACTTACAGAAGATTTACAGTTTGGCCTATAGTGATGGACATGAAAAGAGTACACTATCTAACGCGGTGGAGGAACTCAAAATCAAGGAGGATGAAACTTTCCATAGAGCATTAAGCGACGCATACTATACTGCGAAGATTATGCAAAAAGGAAAGTTCGGTAGATTTAAAAAGAGATTGTCGATAGACACGTTCTATTCTCCGCGAATAAGAGAAGAAGAAATCTTCGTTAAGTTCGATGAGTACACAAAACTAGTGACTAGAGAGTTTCTCACCAAGGAGGAGATGTTTAAAGATAAAAATGTTGAGGGTATGCGATGCAATCAATGTGGCAAAACCCTCGAGCGAATTATCGATTGGTTCTCCGACAGTGGAAAAACATACTTCTGCGTAGGCAAGTGTCCAGATCATGGTTATGTGCGAGGCAAGATTAAAATCAAGAAGAGAGAGGCAGACAGTTTCTTCGCCATAAAGATTATGAAAACGACAGACGAAGCCGGAGTTGAGAGAATAAGAGAAAAACAGGAATCTATAAGGGAAAAGAGAAGAGAGAAAAGACAGAGATCTAATGAGAGAGAAGTCATCGACGCATACTATGATGCGGAAGATAACAGTGATGATGACGATTAAAAAAAGGAGCTACAATCCGTTAGGACAGTAGCTCCTTTTTTAGTGTTTAAAACTATTTATCAGTGTTGTTGTAATTGTCCATCAAAGAATCTAACTCCTCAAGCAAACAATCCACTCTGCCATAAAAAGCATCGTTGTTAGCAGGACTATCGAGACTGTCTCTTATTCCCTCAAGTGTTCCAATCACTTTGTTGAGACGCTTCTTTCCGTTTCCGTTAAGATATAGAAGATAGCGACTGCGTTCATTCTCCTGTGGAGTCATCTTACGCATAAAGATTTCAATGTTTGGCTTCTCGCCAATGAATCTATAAGTAATTGAAGGTGAAGCGTGGTTAAACAACTTCTGAAGATAATAAATATCACCAGTTTCATGATAGTAATTCCATGCGAAAGTCTTTCTCATTGTCTGAGCACCGATAGAATTCAAACCAATCTTGTGTCCGGCTGTGCGCAATACTCTGTATGCCTGTTCTCTAGACACAGGTTTATTCTTAGACTTATGTCCCAAAATCAAATATGTCTTGCCATCTTTTTCTTTACAGAATTCGCGAATCTCTTTTTGAAGAGAAGCAGGAATCTTAAAAGTAAGTTTCTCTTTCTGCTTGCCGATAGTGACAGTTAAAGACTTCTTGTTTAAGACATCTCTTACTCTGAAATCCAAAATATCGTGCAATTGTAATCCAGTTCCAACACCTAATTGGAACATAATGTAATATTTATAATCCATATCCTTAAGTGTCTGACCGAACGCCTCAAGGGTATCTTTGTCTTTAATAGGTGCAACCCAATTCATAAAAACCTCCTTATTTATTGTTGTTTAGTATTAAAATCCCCTTTTTCGCTTGTGTAACGAACTCTGTATCGCTTTTCCTCGCGAACTTTCTTAAGTTTCTTTAGATGTTTCATAAAGGCGATGAAACAAATAATTACAACTAAGAGGATTGCTGCAACAACATAGTGCCATGTCTTTAGTGACCCGAAAAATGTTGAAAGGGAAGAAAATTTCGAAGGCACATCTTTAACTACGCTCTTAACACCTTCCTTCAGTTCAGGAGTCTTCTTTGTGACTTGCTGACCTGCGAGAGTAGTAGTTTCTTCTGGTATAGCTGCAGCTGTAAGTTTAAGTGGAGTCTTCTTATAAAAGACAGCTGAAGAACCCACATTTTTTCCTGCATATTTATATTTTATATCTGCAAACTTATTGCCCTTAAGCTTGAAGTCAGTAGTCATCTGCACTTTTGAAAAGTCTGTGCTCTTAGGCAATAATACATATGCTTTTGGATCTATGTAGATTGAGTCTTTGTCCTCGGTAAAAGGAGATGGAATAGACAAGTCCGCCTGTTCCGAAAAACTCTTATTGTTTTTAGCGCAATTGACATAGCTGAAATTATCAAAACCGTACTCTAAAATCTTTCTAGTATCATCATATTCATGAGCTAAGTCAGATTTAAGAATAACAGTAATCAATTCTAAGTTATTTCTCTTGGCGTATGTTACAAGAGTATTACCGGCTTCAACAGTATAGCCAGTCTTTCCTGCCGTTGCGCCCTTCACATAATAAGGACCATCCTTCCAAAGCATCTTATGCCTCTGGAAAATAGGCTGCTTTTTCTTTCTTTTATTGTCCCTAGGAATAGTGTATTCCGTAGAACTTGATATCTTTACAAATTCAGGATGAGCGACAGCCGCTCTCATAATCATTGCCATATCATAGGCAGTAGTGTAATGATTCTTGTCAAAAAGACCGTTAGAATTTTTGAAATGAGTACCTTTGGCTCCTGCCTGCTTAGCGCGCTTGTTCATCATATCTGCAAACTTGCTCTCTGAGCCTGCAATATGCTCGCCCAATGCAGTAGCAACTTCGTTAGCAGAGTGTAGCATCAACGCATACAAGCAATCTTTAACTGTCATTTTTTCGCCCACCTTAGCGCCGACATTTGCAGCGTTATCTACTTGATAACAGTGGACAGCATGCTTTGAAAAAGTAACCTTCTCGTCCATCTTGCAGTTTTCGATAGTGAGAAGAGCCGTCATTATCTTTGTAATGCTGGCAGGATATCTCATTCTATAAGCATCTTTTTCATATAAAACTATATTAGTGTGTGGTTCCACCAATATAGCTGATTTGGCCTTTATCGAAGGCCCGCCGTTAGGCCAACTATTAGAATCGGCCTTTGTAGGTGTAGTCGCAATAAAAACTATACTTGCTGCAAGCACAGCAAGAAGAATTACACCCCTAAAATGTTTAGTAATCATAAAATCCCCTTATATAATATGTGTACTTTCACACCGTTTATTGTATCAGATAAAAAACAAAAAGCAACATTTTATATTTGTTTAGCCATTCGTCTTTTAATAACTTTCAATCTTGTGAATTCTTCACGTTCTTTTTCCTCAAGAGCGTTAGTAATATCCTTAATAGTTTGCTCTAAGTTGGGAATAGTGATGTTTTGTAAAGCGTTTGCCCTCTTTTGAGTCTTCTTGATATTGTAAGCAAGTCTATACGCTGAGTTCTCAATCATAGACAACTTTATAGTCAAATCCTTTACCTTCTCAAAACATGTCTTCGCATGGTCTAGCGATTCAGTTGTCTTATAAAATGAGTAGACAGGATTGTGTTGTTCTTCCTCATGTCTCACAAGAGGAATTTCTGTACCCATAACGCTTCGCACTTTTATACTGATATCATTTTCAGGCTCCACATTAAAAGCGAAAGTTTCCACATTCTTAATTCCGAGTTCGATGTTTGCTTGCTGTAGGGCAGCATAAGCTTCAGTAAAAGTCGTATCAATCTCGGATTGAACTTCTTTCGCACGAGAATCAAGGTCCATAATCTCACGAATCAGAATATTTCTCTTTTGATCCATCAAATCGAAACCTTGCTTGGCCAGGGCCAATGAATTCTTAGCCGCTATTAAATTTCCTTTAGTAGCAACAGTTTTTAAATCCATTACTCGTAATATTTCTCCAAAATCTTAGTATCAATTCTATCCAATTCTTCCTTAGGAATGAGATGTAGAAGTTCCCAACCAAGGTCTAATGTCTCAGTAATAGTTCTGTTGGAATCCGGACCTTGTCCGATGAATCTCTCCTCAAACTCTTTTCCGAATTCAAGATATTTTTTATCTGTATCTGACAGCTCATCTTCGCCGATAACTGAGGCAAGTGCTCTAGCGTCGAACACCTTTGCGTAGGCGGAGAAGAGCTGATTAGCTACATCCTGATGATCTTCTCTAGTGTAACCTTCACCGATGCCGTCCTTCATAAGACGTGAGAGTGAAGGAAGAACATTTACTGGAGGGTAGATGCCCTTAGCGTGCAATGCTCTGTCTAGCGTAATCTGACCTTCCGTAATATATCCAGTCAAATCAGGAATAGGATGAGTGATATCATCGTTAGGCATTGTCAAGATTGGAATCTGTGTAACAGAACCCTCAGCGTTGTCTATAATTCCAGCGCGCTCATAGAGTGACGCAAGTTCACTGTAGAGATAGCCAGGATATCCTTTACGTGAAGGAATCTCACCCTTCGAAGATGAAACCTCACGCATTGCCTCGGCAAACGCAGTCATATCCGTCATAACAACTAGCACATGCATATCTTTTTCAAAAGCCAAGTACTCTGCAGTTGTGAGAGCCACCTTAGGAGCAATCAAACGCTCAACTACAGGGTCACTCGCCATGTTGAGAATCATAACTGTGTGATCTAGAGCTCCAGATTCTGCAAAAGACTTTCTAAATGTGTCAGCCACGTCATTCTTTACACCCATCGCTACGAAGACAACGGCGAAATCTTCTTTCGCATCATCGCCGAGCGACGATTGGTTAACTAATTGCGCAGCAAGCTGATCGTGTGGAAGACCATCTCCTGAAAAGATAGGAAGCTTCTGCCCGCGAATCAGAGTAGTAAGTCCGTCGATAGATGAAATACCAGTTCTGATGTAGTCACGAGGATAAACTCTGCTAACTGGATTGAGAGGCAGGCCGTTCACATCCTTTCGCTCACCGGCGATAGGAGATAGCCCATCTATAGGTTGACCGATACCGTTTAGAGTACGGCCCAAGATGTCATCCGACAATGCAATCTTCAAAGACTCACCAGTCAATTTAGTGTGAGTGTTTGAGAGAGACATTCCCTCGGAACCCTCGAAGACCTGAATAACTGCTTTGTCTTCATAAATCTCAATAATTCTTCCAAACCTTCTCTCTTCACCGTCGTTTATAGAAAACTCGACGATTTCATCGAAGGCTGCGTTTTCCACGCCCTCTAATGCGATAAGAGGACCGTTTATTTCGCTCAAACCTAAATATTCTATAGCCATATCGATACCCCCTTACGCATTCTCTTTCATTACTTTGTCATAGAAGTCGTCGACAGCCTTGTAATAATCATCAAACTTTTCAAGTTCATCATTTCCGACTTCATATTTAATAGAAATAATCTTCTCGAATATATCATTCTTTTTCAAAACTGACATTGGCATGCCCATGCCAATGAGAGCGTTTGCTTTCGAGTTGAGATACAGAATAATTTGCATCATCTTAAGCTGCTTCTCAAGAGGCACACATGTGTCAGTTTCGTGGAAAGCATTCTGCTGAAGGAATCCCAAACGAATAACTCTCGAAATCTCAAGTGTCAGTTTCTGATCGTCAGGAAGCACATCGCTACCAATCAACTTTACGATTTCCATCAGAGAACTTTCCTGATTTAGAATATTCAAAATCTGTGCACGGCACTCAGTGAAATCAGCACCGACATTGGTGTTGTACCACACAGATAGTTCTGCCGCATATTCGCTGTAACTTGTCAGCCAGTGAATAGAAGGATAATGTCTGGCATACGCCAATGATTTATCCAACGCCCAGAAGCAGCGAACAAAACGCTTAGTGTTCTGAGTAACTGGCTCGGAGAAGTCACCACCCTGAGGTGAAACTGCGCCGATAATAGAAATGGAACCTTCAGTGCCATTTAGATTACCCATATAACCTGCTCGCTCATAAAAAGCAGAAAGTCTGCTGGCTAGGTAAGCAGGGAAACCTTCTTCGGCAGGCATTTCCTCGAGACGTCCCGAGAGCTCTCTCAAAGCCTCGGCCCATCTAGAAGTAGAGTCGGCCATAATAGCCACATCGTATCCCATATCTCTGTAGTATTCAGCCAATGTAATACCTGTATATATACTAGCCTCTCTAGCCGCCACTGGCATGTTACTTGTATTTGCTATAAGAACAGTTCTGTCCATCAAAGGATTGCCCGACCTTGGGTCCACCAGTTCGCCGAACTCTTCGAGAACTTGCGTCATTTCGTTACCGCGCTCGCCGCATCCGATGTAAACAATAATATCTGCATCAGCCCATTTAGCGATCTGGTGCTGGTTCATTGTTTTACCAGTACCAAAACCGCCAGGGATAGCAGCAGTGCCGCCCTTAGCTAGCGGAAAGAGAGTATCCATTATTCTCTGACCGGTAACGAGAGGTTTTGTGACGCCAAACCTCTTATCTACTGGGCGCGGTGTTCTGATAGGCCATCTCTGTGCCAAGGTAATATCCATCATTTCGCCGTTGTCAGTTTTAATCTTAACTAAGCAATCATTGAAGGTGTACGCACCATCACTAACCACATCCTCCACGACACCACTGACATTTGGTGGAACCATAGAGCGATGCTTGATCGCTTTAGTCTCCTGAGTCTCGGCGATAACAGTACCACCCGACACACGGTCACCCTTCGAAACAGTTATATGAACGTCCCATTTCTTCTCTGGATCAAGAGAGTCGACATTGATACCTCTGGCAATGAAAGCTCCAGAGTGCTCAGCTATCTGAGATAGAGGTCTCTCGACACCGTCGAAGATATTGTTTATAATTCCAGGACCGAGAGTAACGAAGATAGGTCTTCCAGTTCCGTACGCTGTGATGCCAGGCTTGAGACCAGCGGTCTCTTCATAAACCTGGATAGTAGTAGTCTCGGAAGTCAGACCGATAACTTCGCCTACGAGTTTTTCCTCGCCGACGAAAACCATCTCGCCCATCTCAAAATCAGTTTTACCCTTGATATAAACGACAGGACCATTTATTCCATAAATCTTTGCTGTCTTTTCCAATTAATTGCCTCCTATAGATTGACAGAGAAACGTTCTTTTTCCTCGAGCCATCTCGTCTGATAAGATTCATCGATAAGGATGTTCTTTTCAGGAACCATACATCTGATGCCACCCTTGAAATCTTTATTGCCAAGTTCCATCTTGGCACCTGTTGCCTCGTGTATCTCGGCAAACAGATGACTGTCAGTAGGATCGATAATAAAAGTAATTTCGTAATCTCTGTACGTATCCATTAAATTTTTGATTTGGTTAATAAGAGACTTAGTGTATTCATCAGTCTTTCTAAATTCATCTAGCTCTGATTTAACGCGCGTGAAAAGTTTGTTCCTGAGAATTTTTCTATTCTCAGTAACTTCTTTTCGCATTTCAGACTGCTTGGCAGATAAGTCCTTCTTCGCATCAGAAAGAACACGCGACTTCAGCGCACTTTCTTGTGTCTCAGAAAGATGATCCACCTTTTCCTTGTAAGCCTCAAATTCCTCATCTAAGGATTGCTTATAACTATTAACTTCTTCTTCGCTCTGCTTATTTGCCGCATCTATTGAAAGTTGGCGAAAGTATTCCATCTTTTCTTCTATAGTCATAATTACATTCCCTTCTATAACTTCACTCCGATAGCCTCATCGATATAGTTCGTGATAAATTCAGGATCACGACCAGTACCGTGACGGTCTGGAATCTCGACGAGCAGAGGAGTGTGTCTATTTAGCTTAATATCGTTGACGAGTTCAGGTGCTTCATCACACAGTTTTTCGGTCACAAGAAGAATACCCAAGTCTGGATCGTCCATCACCTTCTCGAGTGCTTCTGTAACTTCTTTTCGACCATGTACAACCTCGCCTTCAATCCCAGCGAGACGCATACCTGTCAACGTATCGATATTGTCGCTAATTAAATACATCTTCATAGTTATACCTTCATTGGCGCACGCGCCAATATGATAGATTTAGGCAACGTGTGTCAAAATCAAGAACGCTACGATAAATCCCCAAAGTGCGATACCTTCTGCCAAGGCAACGAAGATAAGTGCCTTACCAAAGATACTGTCGTTTTCGCTCAATACTCCAAGAGCAGAAGTAGCAGATGTTGCAACCGCATATGCGCTGGCGAAACATGCACAACTGATAGTTACTGCTGCTGCGCCCATACCAACTGCGTTAGCCACTGCGTTAGTTGCTGCCACTGCAGCCTGAGCTGTGTCTACGAAGAGAAGTACTGTTCCTGCCAAGAAAACAACAACGAAAGAGATGATGTTCATAGCAAGACTTCTCTTGAAACGACGTTTGCTTTTCTCGCCTGCAAAATAAATAATCAAAGGCAAGATAATAGTTGTAAATAGTGCAATAGTAAATAAAACATTGATAATCATAATAAAACCTCCTAAAAATAATTACTTAATGTTTTTTCTATAAGCAACAAATTCGCGACCAGAGCCCTCATAGAAACGTCCAAACATTTCATAGTACTCTAGACGAAGAACTTGTATACCGACAATTAATCCTTCCATACAAACCACGATTACATTTCCAATGATGACAATAAGTAAATTGGCGGAGCCACCATTTTCGGCACCGGATAAAGTCATCACAACTTGCATCATAGCTGCATGGCTTACTGCAAACACTCCGATTCGAAGGAACGATAGAGAGTTCGACAGGTAAGTGAGTAAGTAGTCGAAGAGTTCGAAGAATCCTGTGGCTACAGACATAGCAGGAGAGCCCTCAGGAAAGACTTTCTTTCTCTCAACTAAGTTTCTGAGTGGTTTTTCACACATAATAAGTATGAGTGGAATAACCAACGTTACAATCATTATTATAGTTCCTGGAACAGTGTGACCAGTGAGAACTAACGCGAGAATGGTTACTATACTTCCGTAGAAGATAAAACCGGTAAGTGCGTTAGGACCAAACAAGAAACTGCCCAGCTTTTTTCGCTTGATGGCGTTAGCCATATTTACAATCATTGTGACGAGAATGATAAAGGCGCCAAAGAAAAATGCGGCTACAATTACATGGTTGATACGTCCAATGATTGGTAGTTCAGCAACACTGTGAAGTGGATGAATCACAGATTCAAACTCGAAGCCAAAGAAACTGCCAAATAGCGCTCCGAACAATATGGAGAATACTGAAACGCAGCAGGCTACACCCGCGATTGCAAAGTGTTCAATCTTATATAGTATAAGTCCGATAATCAAGAGACAGAGTCCCTGTCCAATGTCACCGAACATCATTCCGAAAATAATAGAGTATGTGAGACACAAGAACCACGTTGGATCAAACTCGTGATAATTAGGCATTCCATACATTCTAACAAAAGTCTCGAATGGTCTGATAAAGCGATTGTTCTTAAGTTTTACAGGAGGAGTCTTGCGATGCTCATCCACATCGTCGCTTACTGTACAGATTACATTCGGATCGTCTTTTGTTTTTTCTTCCAATTTTTTTGCTTGTGGCACAGTCATCCAACCACAGACAGTTTGGAAGGCGTGGTCATGCTCGCCAGTAACGCCGGCGAGTTTTCTCACGTCAAAGTTATTGTGTGAAATCTGAATACGTCTGATAGCAGACAGTAGTTTATCTCTATTATTGTCTAAAAATTCATTTATAGCTGCGTGTTCTTTGTCTATTAGTTCTTGAATTTTGTCTTTTTCTTCTTCGAATTTAGATATCTCATCGCTCAAGAGTCCTGAACATTCAGCAGGAAGATGAATCTCTTCAAATGCAATATCTACAAGCGTCTTTGAGATGTCATTGACTTCAGTCAATGGAATAAGGAACAATCCATATACAAAAGCGTTGTCGCGAGATGTTTCAATAAAGATAGAGTGAATGTCTGGCTTTAAGAACCGGTCGAACTTCTCAAAGTTCTTGTGAGGGATTCTTCCAAACCGATGCGTGAAGAGAGACAAGTCGCTCAATTTTTCAATGGTTGTATTTAGAGATGTGAAAGGTTCAATTTTTGAAATCTCATCATCTATAGCTGACAACTGTGCCTCGTGCTTTGTGATGGCATCTCTATTTTTCTGAATTTCTTTATGAGTTTCATCTATTAATTCACAAGCATCTTTAGATTTGATTTTGACAATATCAAATTTTTCTGGACGCTCGATAAGAGAAGCGATATCTTCGCAAAGAGGAAGATATCCTTCAAAAGGATTTTCCTCATAGTAAGAATTCAAGTGGTCGTGGTCGAATTCCTCCACAGCGTTGTCCAAGTGAATATCTACTTTCGAGAGGTATTTTTTTATTAGATTGTCCAAATCTGTCTTAGGACCTGACAGCGTGACGAATTGCATTTTTTCAATCATTACAATACACCTCGCTTTTTGTTTACGAATTCCAATATCTTCTCAGGCTCGTACCCATAGCGAATACATTCCATAGCTGTGATAACTCTAGATACTTCTAAGTTCTTTAAATAGAAGAAAGAGTTGATGCATGCAATGGAATAAGGAGATTCTTTAAACTGAGTTTGATTAATCTGGTACATATAATCTCCAAACTGAGATTCCATCGATATCTCTGGGTTAAAACCAAATTCATTGCCAAAGTGCGTGTTAGAAAGAGTATCGTAAAAAGCATCCATATCTTTGGCATCTACTAAAGACTTCAATGTCTCTTCATCTATATGAAAATGAATTGGTATCAAAAATGAGTAAATCTGAGAAGGTGTGATGTTGTAGTAAACTTTGCATCGATAAACCCAAAGGATATTTAATAAATCTATCTTTGAGCCAAAGGCCTCATCAAATATTCCCATCTCACCTCTAGGGACGAAATCGTGCTTCTTCTCCCAAATATATTTAAAGAAAAACAAATCTAACCCCATCTCATAGTCGAAGAGGGTAGGATTATCAATCGCGTGAACTGTCATTAAAGGCTCATAGTATTCAGTTTCCTTTAGACAGTCAATGAGACTATCCATATCCTTGGCCGAAGTGACTTCGTCCAAATCAAAAGGAGCCAGGCGTTCAAAAAAATCATGAGCAACCTCAATCTTATCAGGAACGCGATAGTCTAAAATATTTCTTATGCAAACTTTTAAAAGAGCAGTCTCGTATTCCTTAAAAAAGAAATTCAAAAACTGCTTCTGTTTTTTACCTACAAAGTGATATATCTTCGAAAAGTCCGAAAAAGTCGAGAAGTGCATTCGTTTTTCAAACTCGCTACGTCTCATCATAGACGGATCCATATGAGCAAGAGCCTTAGAATAAGAAGGATTAGTCTGCAAAAAAGCAATCAATTCCTCGACGTGTTTGAAGTTGGAAATTTGATTGAACTGCTCGTCAGTTATTAAGTTTACGCTCATTGCACGTATCTTAGTGCTCACGCCACTGTAAGTGGCTAGTTTGTTTGTAGCCATTACTATTCCCTAATAATCCTATTAAAAATATGCTCGGCCCATTCGTCGGATTTTTCTTCGTAATCTTTATTCATTTTTTCTATTTGAGACTTACAGCGCTCTGAAAACTCATCCAACACCTTCTCATTTTCAGCATTTACGGACGCCTTGTACTCGCCCACTTCCTTTGCAATACGCTCTTTGGATTGCTGATCATAAGTATGCTTCTTCTGATTGATTTCATCAAAATAAGCATTCTTTTTCTCTTGAGTTTGTTGAATTATTCTCGATGACTGAGAGTCAATTTCTGCCAATTGATCAATGACATCATTAGCATTTTTACTCATAATAAGCCTCCTTAACCCACATATAATATGTTACCACTAATGAGGCCAAAAAACCACATAAAAAACCTTGCAAAAGAGTCTATAAATATATACAATTTCTAGAGAAAACTATACTTGACGAGGTATTAAAATGAGACTTAGAAATGTGCCAGGCTCTAGAGAGATGATTGCGGAGCATCCCCTGGCTGTAAAAAATCCAGAAGAGCATAAAGGGTGTTGGAGCGAAGTGTTCGGTAATGAGAATCCTATTTTTCTAGAGATAGGTATGGGAAAAGGACAGTTTTTGACTACATTGGCTCTGGAAAACCCTAATATCAACTATATAGGAATAGAAAAATACTCTAGCGTGCTTGTGAGAGCACTTGAAAAGTGCGAGGAGCTAGAACTTCCTAACATTCGTTTTATAAGGATGGAAGCGGAGTATATAGAAAATGTCTTCGACAATGATGAGGTGGACCACATATACCTAAACTTCTCAGATCCATGGCCAAAAGATCGACATGCGAAGCGCAGACTTACTTCGGAGAGATTTCTTCATCGATATGAGAATATAATGAAGCGGGATGGAGTGGTAGAGTTTAAGACTGACAATGACGATTTGTTTGCCTTTTCGCTAGAGCAGGTTCCTATCGCGGAATGGACGTTGATAGCCCAGACGTTTGACCTTCATAATGATGATAAACTTGCCGAAGGCAATGTTATGACAGAGTATGAAAAGAAATTTTTAAAACTAGGTCACCCAATACATAAGATGATAATAAAAAAGGACTGATTCCTATGAATCAGTCCTTTAATAATATTGATAATTTTACTTTTTATGTCTCTTTGCTTTTCTTGCAGCCTTTTTAGCAGCTTTCTTCTCGTCATCAACTACTTTTTCGTTTTCGAGACGAGGAATATCCAAGTTTTTCTTATCAAGTCGTACATCTACTGATTCATTCAAAAGAGTAGTAATAGTAGCTACACAAGGAACGCCAATCAGGATTCCGACGAAGCCGCCGACCCAGCCACCAATCAAGATAGCAAAGATAATCCACAAAGGCCTAAGTCCTACAGACTCACCGAGAATCTTAGGTCCAATAAAGTTACCATCGATCTGCATTAGTATGATATTACCTATAGCAAATATTACAGCACCGAGTGGTGAGAATGCGAATAGGATAATGAAACTTGGAACTACACCGATGAAAGGTCCGAAATATGGAATCATATTTGTGATACCTACGATAACGGCGATAAGAACAGCGTTTTCATAATATCCCTTTAGTCCGCAGAGACCGCCGATAATCATAAAAACAAAAGTGATAACACCCATAATGAGTGAATCTATCATCTTGCCATCGAAGAACTCACTAAAAATAGTGATAGATTTCTTGACAACATATCCTAATTTCTTTGCTTTTCTTTCTTCCAAGAAAGCGTAAGCGATACGCTTGAAACTGCGCATCTGCATATTCTTGTCAACAATTAAGTATACCGAAATGATAAGTGCGATAAAGATATTTACAACTGCTGTCGCAACACCCATTCCAGCACCCATCAATGAAGAAGCAAGTGAAGGAAGGAAATTTTTGATAAAGCCCATAATAGTGTCCTTCTGAGCCTCTAACTGTTCTAGAATAAACTTAACTATTTTGTTATTATTTTGATTCTGATATAAATCTTTCAAAAAATTGGAGAGTTGATCATACCAACCAGCCGCTTGCTGCGATAGTTTAGTAATACTTGCAGCGAGTGAAGGAATTAAGAAAGCGATAATTAATAACAATGCAATAAGCACTATAACATACGCAAAAATGATAGATAAAATCTTGTTAACAGCACCATTTTTAACCTTAATCCATTTGCCGAAAACAGTATTCTTAAGCCAATTGATAAGCGGGTTCATTAAAAATGCGATTAGAATACCAATCAAGAAAGGAGAAACTGTAGAAAGGAATGATCCAACAAAACTGCTGGCTTCACCCCAGAAGAATAATACCTTCAATGCTACAGCAACTATAATACATGCTAAAACAGCATAAGTAGCAATAGTAAAATACTTACTATTTTTGTAAAATTTGTTTTTATTTTCCATAATACACGCTCCTTTTCAATGCTATTATTAGTATAAAACAGAATAGAATATAGCACAATGAAAAATGGGAAAAATCACTTGAAAAAGCCTAGAATGTGGTATATAATTGTTTTCGTTCGCTATACGCGAAAACATAATAAGCGCCTCTAGCTCATTTGGTAGAGCACCTGACTCTTAATCAGGGTGTGCAGGGTTCGAGCCCCTGGAGGCGTACGCGGGTACCGTCTTGGACATTAAATTGTCTGGGATGGTATCATTTTTTATATGGGAAAGGCATTCAAGGATAGCCAATTCACTTGTTAGAAGTAATTATTTTTAGTAAAATATATTGCGGTAACACACATTAAAAAGGGAGAGGCTAAGGTTATGAACAAACCTAAAGTAAGTGTGGTCGTTCCGGTTTACAATGTTGAAGATTATTTGAGAAGATGTCTAGATTCGCTAGTAAATCAGACATTGGAAGATATTGAAATCATTGTTGTAAACGACGGTTCACCTGATAACAGTCAAGATATCATTGACGAATATGTAGAAAAATATCCGGGCAAGGTTAAGGGTCTCATCAAAGAAAACGGAGGACTCTCTGATGCCAGGAATTTTGGAATACCAAATTGTAAGGGAGAGTATGTAGCATTCGTAGACAGCGATGATTACGTAGATCTTACAATGTATGAAAAACTGTACAACGAAGCTATCACAAAGAAATCAGAGATAGTAGTGTGCGGTTACTTTAAGGTGAACGACCAGGATCTCACAATGAAGAGTGCGCAGATGGGAAGTATGGAACTTTATGATAAATCTGCGAAAGAAGAGCCACAGGTTATTGAGGCTAACGCACCATACGCATGGAACAAACTCGTTAAGCGCACATTGTTAGAAAAGACAGGAATTCGTTTTCCTAAAGGATATATATTCGAAGACATCTGTACGATGTATCCGCTCATTGCGGCAGCAAACAAAGTGTCTAAGGTAGATGAGGAACTTTACTATTATATAGTAGAAAGACAGGATTCTATCACGGGTACATTTAACAAATCGAAAACTCTAGTTATCAAATCGCTAAGACTTCTCGATGAGAGATTTAAAGAACTTGGACTGTTTGATGATTTTAGAGATCCACTAGTGGCCATCAATCTTCGCCACATCTATTTCAGATTTAAAGAATTTATAAGATATAAGGATCGTTTGCATCAGTTCAAACTGGTCAACAATTCATTCAATTTGTTAGGTAAGTACTTCCCAGATTGGAGACACAACTCAGGTACATATATTTACTTTACGCTTCACAAGGATCGCCATATTAAGAGATGGTTCTATAAGAGACGTTGGTATTGGTACCTAGCAGTATTGCTTCCACTAAGATTTATAAGATGGTTTGATGAGTATACTATGTTGAAATTTAGAAAGACAAGACTTTCAAAGAGATATTATTCCAGAATTATTCACACTAAGAGAATTGTTCCTAATAGAGTTCTCTTCGAATCATTTCATGGACAGAACATTTCTGATTCGCCTTATTATATGATGAAAGAACTTTACGATAGAGGCGGATATAAGATTTATGCGACTTCTCAGAAGAAGTATTGGAAAGAGAATCGTAAGTTCCTTGATGAACAAGGGCTCAAGAAAGTTAAATTAGTTGAGTTAAAGACGAAGAAGTATCATAAGATTATGGCTACCGCCAAATATCTTATCAATAACGTGTCTTTCCCTATTTGCTTCGTGTCTAGACCAGGCCAGATATATTTGAATACATGGCATGGCACACCTTTGAAGACACTTGGAAAGAAGATGAAGAAGGGTATTGAGTCTATGACCAATATTCAGCATAACTTCTTGCAGGCTGATTACAATCTCTATCCAAACAAGTTTACGAAAGATGTAATGATGGAGGATTATAACCTCGATAAACTCTTTACAAAGAAGACTATCATTGGCGGTTATCCTAGAAACGCCATCTTCAGCGATAAGGAAGCAGGAGAGGCAGTCAAAAAGCAACTTGGCCTTGAGGGCAAGAGAGTCTACGCATATATGCCTACTTGGAGAGGTGTTAACAGTTATAGCAAGATGCAGACTACAGCTATCGAGGAAGTGTTGGCTCACTTTGATGACGCCCTTGGCGACAATGATATGCTATTCGTTAACTTGCATCCAAATGTGGATGAAGAGATAGACTACTCAAAGTATAAACATATAGAAGAATTTCCAACAGAAGTACAAAACTATGAGTTTGTAAACAGCGTGGATGTTCTCATCACAGATTACTCGAGTATATTCTTTGACTTCTCAATCACTAGAAAACCTATAGTTCTGTTTATGTATGATTATGAAGACTATATGGCAGATCGAGGAATGTATTTTGATATCAAAGACCTTCCATTTAAAAAGATTTACGATATGGAAGAAATGTGCAATGCACTAAAGAATGACGAGTGCAAGAACTTTACTTATAACGATGCGACAGACTACTTTGAAAAATACTTAAAGCATGATAGCATTGATGCGACAAAGAAGCTTGTAGATTTCATATTTGATGGCAAACAAGGTGATTTGATTGTCGACGATTACAGTCACAATAAAGAAAAGAGATGGAAACTTGTTGTACAACCTAAGCGCATTGAGACGAAAGAAGAGTACGACGAATTCTTGGCAGATCATGATTTGGAAAACACAGTATTTGCTATTCGAAATAGATTATTCCATCGCTTGATGAATGATTGGTTCTACAACGAGTATAATGACAAAGTAACATATGTTATATATACTTATTGTCGATTGATTGGTCCTGTTCAAGAAAAGATTTTCAAAACAAAAATTAGAGGGCTAGGCTTCATCAAAAAGAGAATCAGAGCCAAAGGAAGAGAGATGGCATATAAGAGGTCATTGCCAGGCATCAAGATTACAAACAAAGATGAAATAAAGAAGATTATATAAAAAAAGAGGTGAGTAAAACTCACCTCTTTTTTAGTATGTAAATTATTTCTTTCTAAAGTAAAGTGTAACGGAACCATCTTGGTACACTACTTGAATCTGTGTCTTTGCAGTATTCCACTCAGATGATTTTGCATCATTAGAAAATGTGTTTGAATATGTTGGAGCACCGAATGTAGATGTGAGGCTTTCGATTATTTTGTTATATCCTTCAAGTCCAACTTTGCCATACTGCAAGCGCAACTCTGTAAGTTTTTTGTCAAAGAATACATATGTAAGCATTGCACCATTAGAAGCTTCTCCTGGCTTGACGCCGAAACACTCTTTGGCGTTCTTACTGTCAAAAGAGTAGATTACATATGTGTAGCCATCCTGTGAGGAACTTTCGTTAGGTTTATCTGCAGTATCTTTTTGTTTATCCTCATATTTCTTTATCTTTTTAATAGAAGAGCCAAGTTTTGCATCTCTCACATTGAGGTTAGCCTTAATGATCTTTGCCTTGTCTCCCTCTTCCTTAACTACTTTGATATTTAAAGGTTTTTTAGATTCTTTATCGGCAGTCTTACTGCATCCACAACCAACCAACATTCCTGCGGCCAGTACGACTAGAAGCGTAATTGCCAATGCTTTTTTTGAAAATGATTTAATATTTATCATATAATCCTCCTTAAAACTTAGAGTAATTCTAACACAGATAATTGTAAAAAAAAAGAATCGACTATTGTGAAGTGATTATATATTCATAAACTGTTATAATAGTAAGGACGGAGGAATTATGAAACAAGGTTGGCTTATAGTAAACGGATATTTAGAGAGCGAAAAGTTCGACGAAATATATTCTTGGCTTATCGATGCGGCCGAGAAGAACGATTGCAAACTTAGAAAATTGACTAACGATCAGGTTTTGTCTGCCCTGCCCGTAAACCCTGGGGATACGGACTGGAAGAGCGAGCCTGATTTTATTATATTCTGGGACAAGGATGTTCGACTGGCGTATATGCTAGAAGAAGAGGGGTTCGAGGTTTTTAATAGTGCTGACGCAATAGAAATATGCGACGACAAGGCACGCACATATATAGAACTTCAAGGTCTTGATGTGGCTACGCCAAAGACGTTCGTAGCGCCACTTACATTTGATGATAAATACAGTGACTATACATTTCTTATGCAAGTTGAGCAGCACCTTGGTTATCCAATGGTAATAAAGGAAACTAAGGGTTCATTCGGCGAGCAAGTTTATCTTGTAAACAATTTCGAAGAAGCGAAGGAGTGTATAGACAAAATTGGAACTTGCGATTTCATCATGCAAGAATATATCGAAAGTTCTAAAGGAAGAGACATACGCCTTCAAGTGGTAGGCGATAAAGTAGTAACCGCAATGGAGAGAACAAACGAAAATGACTTCAGAGCAAACGTCACAAACGGAGGAGTGATGAAACCATACACACCTACCAAGAAGCAAGAGAAAATTGCGCTAGAAGTCTGTGAACAGTTAGGCGCGGACTTTGCTGGAGTGGACATCTTGTTTGGCGAGAATGAAGATTTATTGTGCGAAGTAAATTCGAATGCACATTTTAAAAATATATATGATTGCACGGGAGTAAATGTGGCGGAGGCTATAATAGAGCACATTCTAAAAGAAATCGATTAATGAATTGTTGGCTATTATATTCAAAGGACGACGTTGAAAAGAATAAACTGTTTATCGACTTGCTACGCAATAATCTTTCATACCAGAAGATTGATAGCGAGCTTGTTTTGGTGGAAGATTTAAAATACAAAAACAGACCGGATGTAGTTATAAACAGAAGCAGGGATTATCATGCAGCACAGAGTTTGGAATCCAATGGCGTAAAGGTTATTAATTCTTCGAAAGTGACTCGCGTTTGTAACAATAAAGCAAAGACATATAAAATTTTGGAAGGTGTAGTTCCTTTTCTTCCATATGAATACAGAGAGGAAGTGATTGGCGCTGAAGAGGTTGGCTACCCTTGCGTAATTAAGAGTATTGCCGGCCACGGCGGCAATGAAGTTTTTCTCGTAAAGGATAAGGAAGAAGAAAAAAGCAAAGGGTTGAAGGATTACATTAGACAAGTGATTGCTGACACCCCTGAAAGAGATGTTAGAGTTTATATCCTAGGTGGAGAAATCATCGCAGCAGTTGAGAGGCACGCGCAGAGTGGCTTCAAGAGTAATTATAGTTTGGGTGGAAGCATTAAACTAGTTGAGCCCACAGAGGAGATGAAAAATATCGTTGATAAAATCAATGAAGTTCTCACTATAGATTACGCGGGAATTGATTTGATGTATAATAAGAATAAATTAGTTTTGAATGAGATAGAAGATGCAGCAGGAGCAAGGATGCTCTATGAGGCGAGCGATATAGATATTGCGCAAATGCTTGCGCAGTACGTGAAGGAATTAGGATGAACGGTGTACAGAAATTTTTCGGACATTTAGGAACGATAATTAAACATAGACATAAAGTGATCGTCCACTGTGTAAAGTGTGGAATAACAAGGCAAGGGCTAGTGCATGACTTATCAAAGTTTAGTCCGACAGAGTTTATTCCCAGTGTAAAATACTATGTGGGGCATAGAAGCCCCAATGTAGGAGAGAGAGAAGCGTATGGATATTCCAAAGCGTGGATTCATCATAAGGGACGAAACAAACATCACTACGAATATTGGAAAGATTATGTGAAAAAAGGCGAGGGTGAGAGCGCAGTAGAAATGCCATATAGATATGTGGTTGAGATGATGTGTGATCGCATTGCAGCTTGCAAAGTATATCATGGTAAAGATTACACGAAAAAAGATGCACTGCATTATTTCCATATGGGAAGAGCGCAGTATTACATGCACCCTAACACGAAGCGAGATTTGACAGAATTATTGGAAATGCTAGCCGAGAACGGAGAGCAAGCAACATTTAAATATGCAAAAGAAGAACTTAAGAGAAGAAAGGGGTTGAAGAAGAATGAAAGATGATTGTATTTTTTGTAAACTGGCAAATGGGGTTTTTGACACTAACACTTACTACGAAGATGAAAATTTCAGAGTTATTTTTGATGTAAACCCTGCGACGAAGGGACACGTGTTAGTGCTACCAAAGGAACACTATGCCAATGTATACGAGATGCCAGATGAACTGATTGCTAAAGCATATCAAGTGGCAAAGCAAGTTGCAGAGGAATTGAAAGACATCACAGGATGTGAAGGAATCAGTATTTTACAGAATAACGGAGAGGCAGCAGGTCAGACTGTATTTCACTTCCATATCCACGTGATTCCTAGATACGGAGAAGGAGAGGTATTGCAGTGGAAACCTGGTGAAATCAATCAGGCAGATGTGGATGAGATAATTAAGGCAAAACAGTAAGGAGACAGAAGATGAAAAAAGTATTAAAGAAAAGTATAGCCATTTTATGCGCCGTAGCAATGGTAGCTACCATGTTTACATTGGCGAAGCCAATGAAGACGGAGGCGAAAGTTAAGCCAATAAAAAACTTTACACTTAAGCCGGGAATGAAAAGCATGAAACTGACATGGAAGAAAAATAAAAAAGTTTCGTATTACAAGATTTACAGATATAAAATAAAAAGAAGTGAAGATATAGAGTATCTAGATTTAATAGAAAAGAAAAAATATAAAAAAATAGCAACGACAAAAAATAAAAAATCTTACAATGACAAAAAAGTAAAACGAAATAAGTGGTATGTATACTATATAAATGGTTATAAAAAACGAAAAGGAAAGGACAAACTAATATCTTCAACTTATGAAAATAAACTAGATCCTTATGAATATGTTGGATTGGATAAACCTGAACTATATAATGACGGTTGTGGAGAATCCAACGAAAACACTATAAACAAATTGTATTTGGTAGCAATGTTTGACTTTGGGGCTACGCCACAGAAAGTAATGGTATATAGAAAAGCAAATGGAGAGAAAAAGTACAAAAAAATAGCCACATATAAAGTAAAAAAGAATGCGTACCAACTTGAATTTGTAGACAAAACAGTTACGCCAGGTAAAACTTATTCATATAAGGTAAGAAGTTATAGAAAATATAAAAAGAAAAAATACTATTCTAAATATTCTCAAGTGGAAAGGATTAGCGCACTTAATCTAGTAGGAAAATATAAAGTTGATTGTTTAACTCCAGCTGGCGAAGTTAATACTTTCCGTTTCAAAATGACAGGAAAGGATAAGTATAATGGTGACCTTACCGTGATGCCTGCCAATAAAGAGGATTATTATTCCTATACTTATACGGAAGCTAAAGGCAAACCATTCTGGGCTTATGATTGTCATATTAATTCTTATAGTACAGATGGTGTGACTTGGAAAGCGATCCCAGAAAAAGGGGTAATACTAAAAGGAACCAATTCTTTGTTCCTTGAGGCAAAGATAAATATACCATTTAATGTGACTACTATACCAAAAGTATACTTTGGCGGAGATAGTGGTTGTTATGAATCTTATATTTACTCAGATTATTTGTTTAAATATTATGGTTCTGGAATGTGGCTAAATTATGCAATCGGAAACATAGATTTCTTAAAGAAGAGTGCTACAGTTGTTGACGGTGGAGATTAGAATATATGATAGTATAGATAAAAGAAAAACGCTGATTGATTTTTTCAATCAGCGTTTTTCTTATAATAGTATTGACGAGAGGCGGCTAGTTATATGTCACCCACAGACAAGGTCTGATGTTGATATATGGGCTATCTACACTGTAACCATCGTCCATTACTTCTCCGAACGATACGAACTGGGCTTTGTCTTGAGCATCGCCAGGACTTAAAATCCAGAAGTCTCGTTTGAAGTTGGAAAGAATGGTTCCATATTTGTAAACTTGCAATTCATTCAGCATAAATATCTTATCTGTTGTTTTGCAACCTTTAGTCTTGAACTCATCATTGCCTTCAACCTTAATGTTAGTATTCATAATATGAGAAATCATTTCCTTATTGAAAGTCGCGTGAAGGAAAGTAGAGTTCAAATAATTTCTAATGGAACTTGTCTTCCAAGTGACAGGCTTTCTCTCAGTGTTATAAGGAATACCACTCTCAGGTCTTGATTTGATAAGGAAAGCCTTATCCTTTTGCTTTTCGGCGAGCAACCATTCTGTATCACCGAAAGTAACCTTCTCGCCAATCTTGGTGCGCTTGATCAAGTTGATCTCTGCCTGACAAAGTATCTCACCGTTATTGCCATAAGTATCCGTGACCTTGATATCATTTTTGATATCTTTGTACTTCTCACGGTACATCAATCTCTTCGCATGTTTGTTTTGCAACTTCTCAAATCGCTCTTCGCTGTCCTTGTAGCCATCGAGGCCATCGAACATCTGGTAAGCTTTCTTGTAATCTCCGACGAAGGCGTGAGCCGAGGCTCTCATATATCTACCTTCTTTTGTAAAGACAGAAAGGATGATGCCTACGACAATGAGAATAACTAGCACAAAACAAATTCTGAACATCCAAGTTCCAAACTTAGTAGGTTCTTTCTTCTCCATAGGATTAACAGGATTTGCAATCTTAGGATCATGTTGCGCAGCAAACAAATCAGCCATCTCATGACACTTCTTGGCCATCTCTGCGGAATCCTCGTAGTCTCCTAACTCCTCGAAGCGCTTTGCGGCATTGTTGCACATCTTAACTTTATATTTATTGGTTTCAAGACACTCGACCGATTCAAAAAGTTGTTTCGCCGAGTCATATTTACTTTTTTTCTCTGCTTCACTTAATTCAGCCATTATAAGCCTCCATGAAAATGAACTATTTTGTTAATTTACTAATAACATCCATAATGCCATCCACACCATTGTGCGTTGAGGCATCAGACATTGCTTTAATATATTTATCCTTGTTTTCAAAAACTTGGTGGACCATATCCACTAGACCTTTTGAGTTTTCAGGATCATCTTCTAATACTTCACTAAAGCCTTGCTTCTTGAAAGATTCAGCATTTAATATCTGATCTCCACGACTGCTTGCCGCAGGCAATGGAATCAAGATATTTGGTTTGTTGAGAGAAATGTTTTCAAAAATAGAATTAGAACCAGCTCTCGAGATAATCAAATCAGCCATTGCGAAGAAATCTTTCATATCATCAGTAGCCACTTCAAACTGAGCATATCCTTCGATGCCGTCATATTCATGGTCTACCTTATCTCTTCCACATAGATGAGCAATTTGAAAATCTTTCAATAGTTCATCGAGAGATTTTCTAACTACTTTATTAACATTTTCGGCCCCAAGGCTTCCACCTGTTACCAAAATGATAGGTTTTTCATCATTGAATCTACATTTTTCTTTTGCCACACTAGGTTCCCCCTCGAATAATTCTTGTCTGATAGGTGAGCCAGTGTGAACGCCCTTGCCCTCGAGGTATTTTTCGGTTTCAGGGAAAGAGTAGCAGATTTTAGTAGCCTTTTTGCTAGCCAATTTATTGGCGAGGCCAGGAGTCATATCCGATTCGTGAATGATAACTGGAATGCCGAAACGATTTGCTGCAAAAACTACAGGAACAGTTACGAAACCACCTTTTGAAAAGATGATATCTGGCTGTTCCCTTTTGATTACGCGCTTTGCGTCCAAGTATCCCTTCATAACTTTGAAAGGATCCACGAGGTTCTTAGGGCTGAGGTAGCGGCGCAATTTGCCGGAGGCAATACCAAAATATGGAATGCCTGCATTTTCAATAATGCCCTTCTCCATTCCCTTTTTAGAACCTATATATTTAATTTCAAAACCAGCTTCGCGAAGGGCAGGTACAAGCGCCAAGTTAGGCATCACGTGTCCCGCGGTACCTCCGCCAGTCAAAATGATTTTCTTCATTTAGTAACTTCCTTTTTGCTGATCTTTATATTTTTCTATCTGTCTCTTAACTGCTGAAGAATTCTTTCCTTGCAATACCATATTCAAAAGCTTAGTGCCTCTGGCAATGGAATCAGGATCCTGCATAGTAACTGATAGAGACTGACCATTCCAAGTACAAATCATTCTGTTAGGCTCACCGATTACGTTGAAAGACATAATCTTCCATTTCTTGTCGCCGTACTTAGTCTGAAGTCCCATCATAGATGTGATACTAACATCAGTATCGAACGTCTTTCCAACAGCATCAGTCACTTTGCCGTAATTTGCGATGCCCTTGGCAACAGTTGCTGGCTCGAGCAACGCTTCCATTACTTTAACCTGATGCTTATTGCGGGCCATATCTCCTTCACCGAATGAGTGACGCTCACGGGCGAATGTCAACGCCTCGTTACCGTCCATAGTCATCTGACCCTTAGTATATTTGTAAGTCTTTCTAGAACCATCATCCTTGTTGTAGTTAGCGTAAGTAGTAGCAGAGAATGATCTGTCTACATCTACAGTGACACCACCGAGAGCGTCGATTAATTTGGCGAAGCCAGTAAAGTTAATCTGTACGCAGTGATAGTGCTTTGAATCAACCTTGAACTTGAAGATGTTCTTTAGAGACTTCTTAATTGTCTTCTTTCCGACATCCCAACTTACTTCCTGAGCATAATTCCAATCTTGTGGACCAACTTCCTGTCCAGTGTTTTTATTAAAAGCTGTTCCTGTGCCGTATAAACCAGCGTGAGTCAACTTATCATACGAAGCATATGAACCTGCTTGTGCTGGCGCAATACTCTTACCAACCATAGGAATGTAATAATCTCTAGGAATAGAAATCATCATGATTTCATGATTCTTAGGATGTACTGCGGCGAGAATGTTCGTATCTGAACGAAGATTCTCTTTCTTTGACAAATCACCGAATGTATCTGTCGCTGAGATAAGAACCACAAAAGGATCATCGTCTACCTTAGTACCTGCAGAGAGTCCTTCTGGGAAAAATACTAAAACATAAATGCAAAGTGCCAATATAATAGAAATAATTGCTGACAAAACTTTGCCAAATCTCTTAGTGCCAAGCTTGCCTCGGCCTTCCATAGCAAAAACAATAGCGAGCAACGCTATAAGAACAGCAAGTATAGCTGCTACTACAGGGAGTAGAAGTGTTCCTAAGATGTCTTTTGTGATATCTGCTCTATAAAAAACTAGCACCCATATAAATCCTACTGATAGGGCTAGTTGTACCAATGCGAAAATCATTCCGATTACCGCACTCTTTCTCAATTTACTTGAATCGCGTCTCTGGGCGTTTCTCTTAGCATTACCAGGGTTTCTGCGACGACCATCGCCGTTACCACCTCTGATAGCAGAAGACTCTGAACTGTATCCGTAATATCCAGTTTTAATTTCTGAGTCTTGCTTTCTGGAACTCATAGACACCTCCTTAAACAAGAACAAAAAGGGCTTAAATAACCCTTTTCGTGTTTCAAGTCTCTATAATTATACATCAAACCCCCTTAATTGACAAACAATAGGGGCTTTGGTAAAATGAAACCGTCTAAGAAGCCCATAAAATATGGGCTTTTGATGCGAATAGAATGGAGTTTCTATGAGAAAATCTAGAGCTTTTAGAAGAATGATGGTGTTGGCCCTGTTAGGCATTATGATAGCAGTGCAGACACTTATATTTTTACAAACATGGATGATTTACTACAACGATGCGCTTGAGCGTAGCTTCGTTTTCAAGGGTAATGTCGTCCTGTTTATTCTTTATGCCGTAATTTTGGCTGTATTTGCAAATGTATATGGAGCATTTAAGATAGGAAGTCTTCAGTACGCAAATATGACATTCTCGCAGGTACTTGCATTGTTCTTCACGAACCTAATCATCTATTTGCAGGTGTCATTGCTCACATTGAGAGCAGTTAATCCTGTTCCTCTTATAGGAATGATGTTTGTACAAGTGTTAGCTTGTATGCTTTGGGTAGGACTTGCCATCATCATTTATAAATGGCTATATCCACCTAGAGAAATGCTACTTATATATAGCGATAGAGATCCAGATAATCTTATCAGTAAGATGGACACTCGTAAGGACAAGTATTTAATAAGCGAGCGTATTCATTGCGACGAAGATTTCAGAAGCTTGAGAGATGCCATCAGAAGACACAAGGCAGTTATTCTTTGTGATATTCCAAGTAGTAGAAGAAATCAAATCATCAAGTATTGTTATATGCACGATAAGAGAACTTACATCACACCTAAGCTTTCTGATTTGATTATCATTGGTGCAAACCAAAACACTATCTTTGATTCGCCACTTCTCGTGACGAAAATAAAGGGATTGAAATGGGAGCAGGCTGTATTTAAGCGACTCGTGGACATTATTGTTTCGTTGATTTTGTGTATTCCGGCAGTATTTGTCACGATTATCTGTTTTATCTGTAACTTGATTTGGGATAGAGGTCCAGTTTTCTACTTGCAGCCACGTCTCACAAAAAATGGAAAGAAATTTAAAGTTGTCAAATTTAGAAGTATGAAAGTTGATTCTGAGAAGGATGGCGCCAGACTTGCCGCCAAGGATGACGACCGCATTACTAAGGTAGGAAAAGTATTGCGTGCAACGCATCTGGACGAACTTCCTCAGGTTTTCAATATATTGGTTGGACAGATGTCTATCGTTGGACCTCGTCCAGAGCGACCAGAGATCGCAGAAGAGTATTTGAAAGATATGCCAGAGTTTAAGTACAGACTGAAAGTTAAGGCGGGACTCACGGGTTATGCGCAAGTTTACGGAAAGTATAACACGACTCCATATGACAAACTTAAACTCGACCTTTACTATATACAAAACTATCATGCATGGTTGGATATTCAGTTGATTCTTATGACGTTTAAGATTATGTTCCTCAAGGAAAATTCGGAAGGCGTCGAGAAGGATCAGAAGACAGCTACCATCACAAGGAAATAGGTGAACTATGACAGATTACTCAGTATTAATGTCAGTTTATCAAGCAGAAAAAGCAGAATATTTGAAGGCTTCTATCGAGAGCATGCTTAATCAGACGCACAAGACGAATGATTTTGTATTAGTTTGCGATGGGCCTCTAAATGAGAACCTGGATAATGTGATTGCCGATTTTGAGAGCGCACATCCAGGTTTATTCAATGTGGTGCGAATTCCTGAGAATGGTGGCCTCGCCAATGCTTTGAATACCGGCATAGAAAAATGCAAAAACAATGTCGTTGCCAGAATGGATAGTGACGATATAAGCGATGAGAATAGAATAGAAGAAGAACTGAAAGCAATGGAGGAACACGGAACTGATATTGTCGGATGTTTGATAGATGAATTTGATGAGAGCATCGATAATAAATTAAAGACTAGAATAGTTCCAGAGACAAACGACGAAATAATTGCATTTGCAAAAAAGAGAAGTCCTTTCAACCATCCATCAGTAATTTATAAGAAGGATAAAGTTATTGCCGCAGGCAAATATCAAGACTACCAGTACTTCGAGGACTACAATCTTTGGGTTACGATGCTTGCAAATGGATGTAAAGGATATAATGTTCAAAAGGTACTCCTTCATATGAGAGCTGGGGCAGACCTTTACAAGAGACGAGGCGGCAAAGGTTACTTGAGTTGTATTTGGAGTTTCGAGAAGAATATGAAAGAGATAGGGTTTATCTCTTTTGGAAGATATATTTACAGCGCGACGGGAAGAACTATCGTGAGTTTGATGCCTAACCGCTCGAGAAAAGCGATGTATAACAAAACGCTTCGCAAATAGAGGTGGAAGATGAAGAAGTCATTGTTGAAAATCTGTTTTATTCCTCTTTCATGGTGGAATAAAATCAAGAGAAAACAAGATAACTTAATATTCTTTTATTCGAATCTCGGTTTCAGAGATAATGTTCGAGCGCTCTACGACTATATGATTGAGAACAACTACAATGATGAGATGGAGTTTGTAGTAAGTATCAACGAGTGGGAGAAATATGCGAAGAATGCACCAAAGAATGTGACTTTCGTGAGCACTAAAGGTGGTATCAAACATTTCTTGAGAGCTAGATATGCTTTCTATTGCTTCGGCAAGTATCCAATCAAACCAGCCAAGACACAGACAGTTGTAAATCTTTGGCACGGAACTCCGCTGAAGCGTATTGGAAATCTCGAGAGAGGAATGGAGAATGTAAATTATCATTACTTCACAAATGTGGTGACGGCTTCGAGTTCTTACATATCTATAATGTCTAGAATTTTTAGTTGTGATAGATCAGAAGTGGATGTGCTAGGCAATCCTCGAAACGACGAGATGTTTGAGAGAAATGATATTACTGATAAATCAATTAGATTGGGAGCGAAGAAACTCATTGTCTGGCTACCAACTTATAGAGAGTACGATGACAGCTTCTTTGTTTCAGTTTTAAAAGAAGGACAGATGGACGAACTAAATAGATATCTCAAGCAGCAAGAGTGCAGGATGATTATCAAACTTCATCCAATGCAGAAACTGCCAGATATGAAATTGAAGTTCTCCAATATAAATATATACAGCGATGACGATTTGCTAGACCACGGAATGACAGTCTATACACTCCTTAGAAATGCAGATGGACTTATTACAGACTATTCATCAGTGTATTTCGATTTTCTTCTGATGGATAAGCCTATCGGATTTGCTGTGGATGACTTGGATGAGTATAAAAATAAGCGTGGACTTATTTTTGACAATCCAGAAGAGTATATGCCAGGGCCAATGATTAAATCACTTGAAGATATAGAGCAGTTTATTAACATGCTTGTGTTCGAAGTGGATAATTATAGAATGGAAAGGGAGCGAGTTAATAATATGATGAATAACTTCCAGGATGGAATGTCATCACAGAGAATTATTGATCGCTATATTCAACTGTAATGAAAACTATAAAAGATGCATTGCGTGCAGTGATGCTATTTTACAAGAAAATTTTATATAAGATTGCGCAACGCACCACAAAGGTTGACGATAAGTTAGTATTCTTTGAGAGTTTTCAAGGAAGAAACTATTCGTGTAACCCTAAGGGCATATACCAAGCAATGGATGAGAGTGAGGACTACAACGCCTATAAACATGTTTGGGCGTTCAGAGATGTGAAATCTCACGATTATATTAAAAGCAGCAATACAAAAGTGGTGAAGTTTGAAAGCTTTAAGTATTATCGTGCATTGGCGAAAGCCAAATACTGGGTATTCAACTCAAACACTAGAAAGTTTGTTGTTCCAAAAGATAACCAAGTGTTTGTTCAGACTTGGCACGGAACACCTTTGAAGAAAATAGGATGCGATGTTGAGAAGGCAGGAAATGCTGTAACAGACTTAGAAGATATAGCACCTTTATATAGAAGAGAAGCGGAAAAGATTTCGTATTTTATTTCGCCTTCGAAGTTCTGCACAGAGAAACTAGTTTCGGCGTTTGATTTGGACGACGACAAAAAAGTACTTGAGACAGGATATCCAAGAAACGACGAATTATTCACAGCGACGAACGCAGAAGTTTCTTCTATTAAAAAGAAGCTTGGAATAGATGAGAAAAAGCATGTGATTTTGTATGCTCCTACATTTAGGGACAATGCTCACTCGCAGATTACAGGTTTTAACAATGCGATAGGCATAGACTTTAAGCGACTTGAGCAGATGTTAGGTGATGATTATGTGATTCTCTTTAGGGGACACTATTTCATTTCAAAAGCAGCAGACTTCTCGATATATGGAGACTTTCTCATAGATGTGAGTGATGTCGAGGATATCAATGAACTTTATCTAGCAAGTGACTTGTTGATAACTGATTACTCATCAGTGTTCTTCGACTATGCAAACTTGAGAAAACCTATTCTTTTCTATATGTATGATTTGGATGCATACAAGAATCATATAAGAGATCTCTACATAGATGTGTTAGATTTGCCAGGACCTATTATCGAAGAATTCGATGAACTCGCGGAGCAGATAAAGAGAAAGGTTGCATGGCATGCAGTAGATATGAAGTATTCATTGTTCAATGAGACATATAACTACCTAGATGGTCCGGATTGCGGACTGAAGGTAGCGAGGGAGATTATAAAATAAGAAAAGACAGCCATCGGCTGTCTTTTCTTATTGCTTACATTTTTGATTTTATGATATCCACAACTCTCTCTGATGCATGTCCGTCATCGAAGGTATTGAACTTGTCGTGGAATGCTTGGTGTTTTTGAACCCATGCAGCAGGGTTGTAATCTAGTATTGCGTCAGCAAGATGCTCAGGCTCTATGACTAGCGGTCCCGGAGCTTCATTGACGAAGTCAAAATAGAAGCCGCGAAGACTGTCCTTATACTCTTCTAAGTCATAAGTGAAGAAAATCATCGGACGGTTGAGCACTCCGTAATCAAACATAACAGAGGAGTAGTCTGTAATGAGCATATCACTCACGAGATATAAGTCTGCTATGTCGGACTCCTCGCTAAAGTTGTAAACGAAACCATCGTACTGACTCCAGTCTACAGTATCCTTTATTAGATAATGATATTTAACTATAATCACATATTCATCTGAGAGCTTGCGTCTCAACTCGTCGAAATCTATAGGACAGATGAATTTGTACTCACCCTTATCGTAGTATTCGTTATCTCTCCAAGTAGGAGCGTAAAGAATAATCTTCTTATCTAAAGGAAGTCCCAAGTCTATCTTAATGGATTCTATGTCATCCGCCGTCGAGTTAATTAATTTATCATTTCGAGGATAGCCATACTCGAGAAATTCTTGATAGTCGCGGTCAAAAGCAAAGCATCTTCTGAAAATATCTGTCGAGAATCTATTTTGCGTTATCAAATAGTCCCAAGTGGCTGAATTCTTTCTAATGTTTCTATGATATTTCTTGATATTGGTGCTGCCACCCATATCGAGATTGTCCATATCTAAAGCGAGTTTCTTGAGCGGCGTACCATGCCATGTTTGAATGTAAATTTTCTTTTTGTTCATAAACACATAGCGTGGAAGCCTATTGTCGGAGACAATAAAATGAGCTGATCTCACGAAATAGAAAAATTTGCTAGTCTTGTAGCGAATAATACGTCTATTTCCAGGGATATCACACTCCATAACATGAGAATTCTTCCTGAGAACCCAGATACACTGGTATTTCTGGTCGAGTCCCTGTCTGACAAGCTCCTCGTAGATATATCGAGGATTTCCGGTATAGTTTCTAAACATACCGCTCTCAAAAATGATGACATCATCCTTAAAAGGCACCCAAATGAAAGCAAGTTTGTATAGAGGAACCAAAAGTCTCTTTATTTTTCCGATAATAATCTTAAAAATTCTCATTTTTTTAACATTGCCTTCGGCAATCATATCTCCTTCCAAGGTATTTTAACACATATGCGGTATTATTGCTAAAAGAAAGGCGATATATTATAATATTCTATGATTATAAGGAGATATTTTTTATGAAAAAGGTTATCACATACGGCACCTTTGATATGCTTCACTATGGACATGTGAATTTATTGAGACGTGCGAGAGAACTCGGTGATTATCTAGTTGTTGTGATGTCATCAGACGAGTTTAATTGGAAAGAAAAGCAGAAAAAGTGCTATTTTACATATGAGGAGCGCAAGATTGTGCTCGAAGCTATTAAATATGTGGATGAGATTATCCCTGAGAACAATTGGGACCAGAAAATTTCTGATGTAGTGGATAATGACATCGACATTTTCGTTATGGGCGATGACTGGGAAGGAAAGTTTGATTTCTTGAAGGACTACTGTGAAGTAGTTTATTTGCCTCGCACAGAGGGAGTATCTACGACTCAGATAAAGGACGACCTTAACAAAAAGAATATGAACGAGAAGAAGGAACAATAATTTTTGGAGGCGTAAATGATTAGTATAATAGTCACACATAAGCAAAACTTAAGTTACTTACATGACTGTTTAGAAAGCATTGCGGAGCAAAAATATAAAGATATAGAAACTATACTCGTGTTGGACCACACAGAGGATGATTTGACGGACATCAAAGAAGAGTTCGGCGAATCAACCAACTTGAAAGTATATGAACTCACGGACAAGACAGGTGTGGCAGCAGGAAGAAACCTTGGCCTAGAAAAGGCACAGGGTGATTTTGTTATGTTCCTTGATAATGACGACTACATGATAGGTGAGTCTTTGCAGGCTATGATGGATGAGTTCGAGGAGGAGACGGATTTCGTATATCCTCAGTACAAGAGAACTTACTTCAAGCGTGAGGCTGTTTTGAGTGGGCTCGCATCACCTTATGAGGGCGAAGAAAAAGAGTTGGCAAAGGTTGATTTCAATGACCCTGTCAATTATAACATTGAGCGCTATGATTCTATTGAGATGCCTTCAGTTCTGGGAACTATATATAGGAAGAAACTATTTACAGATAACGATATTAAATTTTACGAAGATCAGCCTTACTATGCAGATGTAGAAGTAGTGGCTGATATTTATAGCGTTGCAGATTTTATGAAGGGCGCAGAGGGTGCACTCTATATGCAACGCTTGCACAATGACAAAGTAAACAACCCTTCTCTCAGTCAGTATCCAAAAGATGAGACAATGCCTTATTACTTTATGGCGTATGATCATTTGATGGAAGTTGTAACGAATGAGAGAGTGCGCAGACATTATCAATTGATTTTGTCGTATTACATTGCCCAATGGCTTCCTCGCAAGCATAGATTGTCGAGAGAGGACAAGTGGAGAGGCGAATATTACGAGAAACTAAAAGAGTTAGCGCTTGATATTGATAAAGAAATCATAAAACGCAGCGATATGGATCGCATCAGCAAGAAATTTATGTATATCTTTATCAAAGGAAACGAAGCCAAGATTCAACGCGCGATAGATAGAACAAGATTTAAGCGTAAAATTAGTGATATGCGTCACGATGCTAGATTGCGCAATAAAAATTTATCACTTCACTTCTTTAGCAAATTGCCATTTAAGAAGAACTGGGTAGTGTTCGAATCATTTATGGGACGAAGCTATTCAGGAAATCCAAAGTATATTTATCAGTATATGCAAAAGCATTATGGCAATAAGTATAAATATATATGGCTATTAAATGACACACGCACAAAGATTGATGGCAAGTGCAAGAAAGTTAAGCGCTTTGGAATGTGGGATTTCTATTATCGCAATAGAAGTAAGTATTGGGTTATCAATATGAGACAACCATTGGTAATACCAAAGCGAAACAAGACAGTTATATTGTCTACATGGCACGGCACACCTTTGAAACGCCTTGTGTTTGATATGGATGACAACTATTCAGCTACGCCTGAATATAAAAATATAGTATACAAGCAGACTAGAGAGTGGAACTATCTTTTAGCAGACAACGCTTATTCGGTAGATAAGTTTAAGAATTGCTTCCAACTAGATGATGACATTCTGTTCCTTTCTGGCTATCCAGCCAATGATCCTATGTACGCACAGGACAGAGATGAGAAGGCAGCAGAGATAAAGAAAAAATTAAACATAGATCCAGACAAGAAAGTAATATTGTATGCCCCAACATGGCGTGACAACGATTGGATAGGCGAGGGACAGTATGGCTTTGATTTGGCTATGGATTTAGATAGACTTCAAAAAGAGTTCTCAGACGAATATGTCATTCTTATGAGACTTCACTACTTCATAGTAAAGGGACTTGATTTAAGCAAGTACAAAGATTTCGTCATTGACGTCAGTCAGTATAGCGATATCACTGATTTGTATCTCGTAAGCGATATGCTTATCACTGATTATTCGTCAGCATATTTCGACTATGGAAATCTCAAGAGACCTATATTGTTCTATATGTATGACCTAGAGTTGTATAAAAATAATCTCAGAGGTTTCTACATAGATATAGAGAATGATATGCCAGGTCCAGTTTTTGAGACGAATGACGAACTAGTAAATAACATTAAGCACATTGACGAAGTCAAAGAGCAGTACAAAGAGAAGTTCGACAAGTTCTACGATGAATTTTGTAGTGTAGACGACGGAAATGCGTCAAAGAGAGTAGTCGAGAAGGTGTTTGAAAAGTAGTATTGACTTAAATGCCATATTATTTATAATGATTTAGGTTGCGAAAATACGTGGCCGGAGGTTATATGAAAGAATATTGGGCAGGCTTTATGAGATATAGATATCTCCTTAAAGAACTGGTCATCAAAGGAATCAAATTAAAATATAGAAGATCATATTTGGGATTGATCTGGACGTTGCTTGAGCCATTGCTCACAACTATGGTACTCACATTCGTATTCGGTAATTTGCTCGGACGCGGAAACGAGTTCTACCCAGTTTACATCCTTAGTGGTCGTTTGGTATATAGTTGTTTCTCTAGTTGTACGAAGATTGCTATGAGATCTATTCGTGCCAACCAGGCAATGATAAAGAAGGTATATGTACCTAAGTACTTATACCCACTTTCGAGCGTATTGTACAACTATGTACTATTCTTATTGTCACTTATTATTTTGGCAGCGACATCTATCGTATTGGGAGTTCACTTCACATGGCATGTGGTAGAAGCGATACTTCCTTTGATTGTTTTGTTTATAATGAGTATCGCAGCAGGTCTTATTCTATCGACAGTCTGCGTATTCTTTAGAGATTTAGAGTATTTGTGGGATGTATTATTGATGCTTATCATGTACTGTTCGGCTATTTTCTACTATATAGATAGAATTGGCGTAGCCAAGCAGTTATTGAGATATAATCCGCTGTACTGCATTATCAGTAACATCAGATGTGTGCTTCTTGAGCAGGGCTCAATATTTACATCGTACAGTTACGGTATTTCAAACTTGAAGATGTTTATCTTCTCGTCAGTATTTAGTGTGGCAGCTCTAATTTTTGGAATTGTTATTTTCAAGAAGAATCAGGATAAATTTATCCTGCACATCTAGGAGGAAATAATGGGTGATTTAGCACTTCAAGTGGAAGATATTAGCATTTGCTTTAATCTTAGCAAAGAAAATGTTGATAACTTGAAAGAATTACTATTTAAAAAGTTAAAAGGTGAGAAAATTCATTTCGATGAGTTTTGGGCACTCAAGCATATCAATTTTGAACTCAAGAAGGGCGATAGATTGGGTATCTTAGGTCTCAATGGTGCTGGAAAGAGTACACTTCTCAAAGTAATTGCAGGTGTTTATAAACCTACAGCCGGAAATGTAACGCGCCACGGACACATCGCACCAATGATTGAGTTGGGAGCAGGTTTCGACCCCAACTATACTGGACGAGAGAACATATTCTTGTATGGTTCAGTGCTAGGATTTTCGAGAGAGTTTCTTGAGGACAAGTATGATGAGATATTAGAGTTCTCGGAATTGGGAGAGTTCATCGACGTTCCAATCAAGAACTATTCATCAGGTATGAGAGCTAGATTGGGATTCTCAATAGCGACTGTGGTTGAACCAGAAATTTTGATTTTGGACGAGGTATTGTCAGTAGGTGATGCTAAGTTTAGAAAGAAGTGTGAAAAGAAGATGCAGGGAATGTTCGATCACGGAGTTACAGTACTCTTCGTATCACACAGTTTAGAGCAAGTTAAAAGATTGTGTAACAAAGCTATCCTCTTAGAACACGGCGAGATGGTAGCGCAGGGTGACATCGACGAAGTGGCTTCAGTTTATGAATCAATATTGAATGACTAGAAATAAAGTATAAATTATAAAAGCAATGAGAAGGCCGTAGGCCTTTTTGTTGTCTAAGGAGAAAAAAATGATAGGAATTATCGGAGCATTAGAGAGTGAAGTAAAAGACTTGCAAGAACTAATGGAGAATGTTGAAAAAAGTGATATAGCAGGTACTACATTTCACAAAGGCACATTAGAGGGAAAAGATATTGTAGTAGCCAAATGTGGTGTGGGTAAAGTCAATGCTGCTGTATGTACACAAATATTAATCGACAAATATGACGTTGAAGCTATTATTAATACAGGTGTAGCAGGAAGTTTGAATGATGACATTAAATTTTTTGATGTGGTTATATCAACAGAACTAGTTCAGCATGATATGAATGCAGTTTCTTGGGGTTATGAGAGAGGAGAAATCCCAAGATTAGGAAAAGAGTTTAAGGCAGATGATAAATTGCGCAGCATTGCAAGGCAGGCAATAAAAGAGGCAGGGCTAGATGTAAAAGTCTATGATGGAAAAATTGTAACGGGTGATTTATTTGTAGCAAGTGATGAAGACAAACAAGATTTAAGAGAAACTTTTTGTGCTGACTGTGCAGAGATGGAAGGAGCAGCCATCGCACATGTTGCAACCTTAAATAATATACCGTTTGTGGTTATTAGATCTATTTCTGATAATGCCGATGGAGGCACCGAAACATTGACGGAGGAGTTTGAAATTATGGCAGCGCACAATGCGTTTTTGCTTGTAAAACAAATGGTTAAAGATTATAATAATGACTAACGAAAAAATGGAGGAATATAATGAGTAAAGTAAGATTTGATTACTCCAAAGCGGCATCATTTGTATCAGAAGCCGATGTTGCAGCAATGAAGGAGACTACAGAGAGTGCTAAGTGTACTTTAATAGAAAAAACAGGTGAAGGTAACGACTTTTTAGGTTGGATTGACCTTCCAGTAGACTATGATAAAAATGAGTTTGCTAGAATCAAGAAAGCAGCAACTAAGATTCAAGAGGACTCAGAAGTGTTAGTAGTTATAGGTATCGGAGGTTCTTACCTCGGAGCAAGAGCTGCTATCGAGTTCTTGGGACACGATTTCTATAATGTAGCACCTAAAAGTGTGAGAAAGACACCTGAGATTTACTATGCAGGCAATAACATTAGTTCTTCATACTTGAAGGGACTCTTGGATGTTATTGGCGATAGAGATTTCTCAGTTAATATTATTTCAAAATCAGGTACAACGACAGAACCAGCTATTGCTTTTAGACTTTTCAAGGAAAAGTTGGAGCAGAAGTATGGTAAGGAAGAAGCTAGCAAGAGAATTTATGCTACAACTGATAAGGAAAAGGGGGCATTAAAGAATCTTGCAAATGCTGAAGGTTACGAGAGTTTTGTAGTTCCTGATGATGTAGGAGGACGTTTCTCAGTTCTCACGGCAGTAGGATTGTTGCCTATTGCAGTCAGCGGAGCAGATATCGACCAGTTGATGGAAGGTGCTGCTTCAGCGAGAGAGATGGCACTAAATGATTCCTATGAGGACAATGATGCACTTCAGTATGCAGCAGTAAGAAATATCCTTTACAAGAATGGAAAGTCAGTAGAGATTACAGCTAACTATGAGCCTTGTTTCCATTACGTAGCAGAATGGTGGAAACAGTTATACGGAGAGAGCGAGGGTAAAGACGGCAAGGGAATCTTCCCGGCTTCGGTGGACCTCACAACAGATCTTCACTCATTAGGACAGTTTATCCAAGATGGTTCACGAATTATGTTTGAGACAGTTTTGGAACTGGATGAGTCGAAAGATACGATTACTATCACAGAGGACCCAGACGATCTCGACGGACTTAACTATTTAGCAGGAAAAGATATGGACTTCGTCAATAAGAGTGCTATGAATGGAACTATTCTCGCACACACTGATGGACAAGTTCCGAATTTAAAAATAAATATTCCAGAGCGAAACGAGTTTTACCTTGGACAGCTTTTCTATATGTATGAATTCGCATGTGGAGTGAGTGGTTACATACTAGGAGTTAATCCATTCAACCAACCAGGTGTGGAGAGTTACAAAAAGAACATGTTCGCATTGCTCGGCAAACCGGGATTTGAGGACATGACAGAGGAACTTAAAAAGAGATTATAAAACTTGCGCCCCTCATTAGAGGGGCTAACGTTTTCTTTGAGAGGGAATGTAATGGGAAATAAGAATAGCGATAAGTTAAAAGGCAAAATGAACAGCTACATGAGATGGCCGTTTTATTTGATTCCTGTTTGGATTATTGTCGCAGCTATAAGTGTGTGTATAAATCCAATAGCGAGTCTTATTATCTGTGTGGGAGGAATCGTTTACACTGTTTTTGCTTTTATTATGTATCTCAGATTTAAGCCAAGCATCACAAGACGTTTGGTGAATTTTGGTGCGCAATATTCACAGGTTCAAAGACAGATGTTACATGATTTGGACATCCCTTATGGTTTGATCGATGAAGAAGGTCAGTTTATGTGGTCCAATATTCAGTTACAAGAACTCTTGAACAAAAATGAATTGAGTGGGCAGAATATTATCAACTTGTTTGATGAGATTGAGCAGTCTGACTTTGCTTTTGAGGGTGAAGAGCGCAGAGAGAAGATTATCCATGTGAAAGAAAATGAGTATAGAGTCATTTTTAAGCAGTTTGCATTGAAGGAAAAGTCAGACGATACTGAAGTTGAGAAGGCTATTAGCGAGAAGTCTGAGTTTATCGCAGTTTATTTCTTTGATTATACACTTGTGGCTCAGTTGAAGAAGGAAAATAACGACGAGAAGTCGATATTGGGAACTATCGTAATTGACAATTATGATGAAGTTCTTGAAAAAGCAGAGGCCGCTAGAAGATCAACTACGATTGGATATTTAGATAGAAAGATAACTAACTATTTTGCAAATTATGACGGAATAGTTAGAAAGATAGATAACGATAAGTATTTTGTGACATTTAAAAATCAGTACCTTAATAGAATTCAGAGTGACAAGTTTTCTTTGCTAGATCAAGTTAAAGAAATAGGTGCTAGAAACGAGATTGATGTTACTATCAGTATTGGTCTCGGATGTGGCGGAGATAGTTATCATGCGAATGCAGAACTTGCATCTACGGCGATAGACCTTGCATTGGGTCGAGGCGGAGACCAAGCAGTTTTGAAGAACGGAAACAAGGTCTCTTATTATGGAGGAAAGTCTAGATCCGTTCAAAAGAATTCTAAGGTTAAGGCCAGAGTTATGGCTACAGCATTTAGAGAGATGATGTTAACTAAGGGCGATGTCTATGTAATGGGTCACCACATTGGTGATAACGATTCGTTCGGCGCTCAGGTTGGTTTCTATCGCATCGCAAAGACTTTAGGAAAAAATGTTTATATAGTCATGGGTGAAATGTCGAGTAGTGTGCAACCACTTATTGAAATGTTCAAGGAGAGCGACGACTACACAGACGACATTATCATATCTGGAGACCAGGCACTTGATCAGATTCAAAGTGATGATGTTTTGATTGTGGTTGATTGTAGTAGGCAGTCGTATACAGAGTGCCCTCGACTTATTGATAAGGCCGAGACAGTAATGTATTTGGATCATCATAGACAACGTGAGGATGTCATCGACAAGGCAGAGCTTACTTATGTGGAACTTTCAGCATCATCTTCATGTGAGATGGTTGCAGAAATTATGCAGTACATAAATGAGGTTATCCGTATGTCAAAGCAGGAGGCCAATATTCTTTACAGTGGAATTATGATGGATACTAACAATTTCACTAGAAGAACTGGCGTCAGAACTTTTGAGGCAGCAGCGTACCTTAGACGAAAAGGCGCTGACATTGCTACAGTTCACAAGGCATTTAGAAATGACTTAGGAGATTTCAAAGCTAAGGCTGCATCTATCAGCAACGCAGAAATCTACAAAGATGTATTTGCTATATCAGTGTGTGATGGCGACGCAGATTCGCCTACGCTCGTTGGCGCGCAAGTCGCCAATGAACTTTTGAACGTAAAAGATGTTAAGGCATCTTTCGTTCTCACACCATATAACAAACAGATTTATATCAGCGCTAGAGCTCTAGATAATATGAACGTTCAAGTTATGATGGAAGAGTTCGGCGGTGGCGGACATATGACTCTTGCGGGAGCACAAGTTAAGGGTGCGACTATAGAGGAAGTCACTAAGGACTTGAAGAAATTGATAGACAAGAAAATCAAAGAGGGAGAAATCTAATGAAAGTAATTTTGCTAGAAGATGTTAAATCTTTGGGGAAAAAAGGTGAAATCGTTGATGTGAATGACGGTTACGCTAGAAATTTTATATTGCCTAAGAAGAAGGGTGTGGAGGCTACTAGCCAAAACTTAAATGATCTCAAACTTCAGAAGCAAAATGATGAGAAGATAGCTCAGGAGAAACTGGATGAAGCCAAAGCATTGGCGGAGGAACTCGCCACAAAGGAAATCACTGTTTATGTGAAAGCCGGAGTGGAAGGAAAAGTTTTCGGATCAGTTTCTACTAAGGAAATTGCGATGGAGACTAAGAATCAGTTAGGCTATGAAATAGATAAGAAAAAAATTGTTATGCCTGAAGATATGAAGCAGGTTGGCACTTATACAGTGAATGTTAAGTTGCACAGAGATGTGACTGCAAATTTGAGAGTGAAGGTAGAAGCGAAGTAGTGTATAATGGAGAGTACATACACTAAAGCGAGGAGAAAATAAATGGCACAGGAAGTAGTTAAGAGAATAATGCCACATAGCAATGAAGCAGAGCAGGCTGTCATTGGATCTATGCTGATGGATATGGATGCTATTCCAAAAGCGGAAGAGCGTCTCAACAAAGATGACTTTTATAACAGACAGTACGCTTCTCTTTTTGAGGCTATGGTTAGACTATATAACGAAGGAAAAAACAGTGACCTTGTCACTGTAAAAAATAAACTTGAGGAGATGGGTGTTCCATCTGAGACAGTGAGTCTTGAATTTATCAAGGATATCTTAGATATGGTTAGCACATCTGCCAATGTTAAAGAGTACGCAGATATCGTTTACGAGAAGTCTGTGATGAGAAAGCTCATCAGAAATAACGATAGAATTACCGAGCAGTGTTACAAGGGAGACGAAAAACTGGATTCTATCCTTGAGGATGCTGAGAAATCTACATTTGATATTTTGCAGGCTGGAAATAAGCAAGAATATACCCCTACTCATGATGTAGTTATTAAGGTAATCAATCAGATAGAAGAAGCTCAGAAATCAAAGGGTGCTGTAACAGGTATTCCAACAGGATTTAAGGAATTAGACCATAAGCTTACAGGACTTCAACCATCTGATCTAGTATTGATAGCCGCTCGTCCTTCAGTAGGTAAGACGGCGCTTGCGCTTAATATTATAGAAAATGTAGCTATTAAAAATGAAATTCCAGTAGCTATTTTCAGCGTCGAGATGGCCAACGATCAGCTTGTAAGACGTCTATTGTCGCAGACATCTATGGTGCCAGGTCAGAAGATGAGAGTTGGCCAGTTGTCTGAGGCTGATTGGAGTGATGTGATGGCTGCCGCCAATAAAGTAGGTGGCGATAATATCATTATCGATGATACGCCAGGTCTCTCCATTAGTGAGATGCGATCGAAGTGTCGTAAGTTCAAACTGGAACACGACATTCAGTTAGTAATCGTCGATTATATGCAGTTGATGGAACTCGGACACAGAACACACAGTCGTGAGAACGAGATTTCAGAAATTTCTAGATCGCTTAAAGCTATTGCCAGAGAATTGAATGTTCCAGTGATAGCACTCTCACAGCTTAACCGTGGCCCTGAACAGAGAGAGGATAAGAAACCAATGCTTGCCGATCTTCGTGAATCAGGAGCTATCGAGCAGGATGCCGACGTGGTTATGTTGATGTCTAGATATTATGACAGAGAAAAGAAACTAGAAGATAAGAATTTAGTAGTAGTAAATGTAGCTAAACAGCGTAACGGCCCTACTGGAGAAGTAGAACTTGTTTGGCTTCCAGATTACACTAAGTTTGAGAACAAGAATAAAGAACAGTTATAAAAAAGCAAAAAAAAAGACTGCCGATGTCGGCAGTCTTTTTTTGATGAAGATTAGTCATCAAGTTTTATTGAATCAGTTGGACATGAACCTGCGCATGCACCACACTCGATACAAGCGTCGGCATCGATTTCATACACATCACCAGCAGCCTTGATAGCTCCGACTGGACATGTGCCCTCGCAAGCGCCACAACCAATACATCCATCAGTTATTTTGTATGCCATAATATAGCCTCCTTCATCTTTGTCAGATAATGTACATCTATGATATAACAAAGGATTTTAAAATTCAATATGTTAGGAATGACTAACTTTAAATACTTTTTTGCAAGATTTTTCGCCTATTTTGACTGTTTTAGGGAGAAAATAAACTCGCATCCAACACCTTCTGTGGAGATGACATCTATTGTCTCGCCGTGTGCCATCATAATCTCTTTTACGATGGCGAGGCCAATGCCACTGCCAGCCTTGTCGCGTCCTCTCGACGTATCACTCTTATAAAATCTCTGCCAAATCTTATCTAGTTGATCTTGCTTAATTCCAGATCCGAAATCTTTGACAGAGCAGTACTGTCTATCGTTCTTGTTATATATTGTAATAATAATTTGTGACTGTGAAGGACTAAACTTGTATGCGTTGTCTAATAAGTTGTAGAGAACCTGAGCATATTTGCCTTTGTCGCCATTGACCATGAAATGGTCATCTGGAAACTGCATAATGAGTTGAATGTTTTTCTTTCTACATCTGCCTTCGAATGTCTCGACAGCCTCAGTTACAACCTGTTCCATATCGAAGTCTTCCACGATAAGTTCCATACCGTCAGTGCCGTAATCATTGAGGCTGAGTAGTCCAGTCGTTAAGTTTTCTAGTCGATTAGCCTCAGAGAGCACTATCTGCAAATACTTTCTCTGGTCTGCAGGAGCAATGGTGCCGTCAATCATAGCTTCTAGATATCCTTTAATAGAAGTGAGTGGAGATCTGAAGTCGTGTGAAATATTCGAAATAAAATCTTTCTGATAATCTCTAGTATTAGAGAGTTGTGAAGACATATATTTTAGTGAAGCAGCTACGTCACCAATTTCATCGCCAGATTTCACGTCGTAATCGTCATACTCAAAATTGCCTCTGGCATACTCCATAGCAGCCACGCGGATTTTCTTGAGTGGACGATAAACGATTAGAATGAGTGATAAGAAAATAATCAACGACAGAGCGATAGTAATAAAGTAAACGATATACATTATATTCACATACTGTCTAGAATCAGGTGTCGTAAAGTAAAAATAGTCAATCAAATAGACACACATAAAAGACAGTGCGAAAAATAGCAAAAATGATATAAAAAATTTCTTTAGAATAGACATTCTCATATCAGACTCCTATTTGTGAACCTCAAATCTATAGCCTACGCTCCAAACTGTAGCGATAGACCATTCTTTAGTATCAGGGATTTTCTCACGGATACGCTTGATGTGAACGTCGACCGTTCTCGTGTCTCCGACAAAGTCATAACCCCAGATTTGCTCCAAAAGTTGTTCTCTAGTGAAAACCTGATTAGGCGATGACGCTAAGAAGTAGAGCAACTCTATCTCTCTAGGAGTCATCTCAACAGGCTTACCCTTATATAAAACTTCATAGTTCGCAAGATTTATAACAAGATCTGTATACTCCAATACTTTGTCTGATGGAGTATCAGCTTCTTCAGTCTTTTCACTGTATCTGCGAAGCACAGCCTTAACTCTGGCCACTAGTTCCTTTGAGTCGAAAGGCTTAATCATATAATCATCTGCGCCAAGCTCAAGTCCCAGAACCTTATCGAATACTTCAGTCTTTGCTGAAAGCATAATGATAGGAACTTTAGAAGTAGTGCGTATCTGGCGACATACTTCGTATCCATCCATACCTGGAAGCATGATGTCTAGCAATATTAAATCTGGATCGTACTCCTTGAATGCTTCTAGTGCAGCTGGACCGTCATGTTCAATGCGCGTATCAAAGCATTCTTTCGTGAGATATAACGAAATCAGATTTGCGATATTCTCATCGTCATCTACTATAAGAATTTTTTGTTTGTCTGCCATAAGGACCTCCTATTTGAAAATGGCAATAGTAGCGCCAGAGCCACCTTCGCCCTGCGCACCATCTCTATATGAATCAATTAGATTAGATTTCTTTAAATAATTCTGCACAGCTTTGCGCAGAGTACCAGTTCCCTTACCGTGGATGATTCTTACTTGTGGGAGTTTGGCGATGTAAGCATCATCTAGATATTTTTCAAGTTCATTTAATGCATCGTCAGTATTTTTGCCAATCAGATTAATCTCCATCGTGATATCTTTTTTCTTGTCCATCTGAATTTTGCCAGAAGAAGTGTGAGTCATTCCTGGGGCCTTGATATCTAGTTCATCGAGAATCTCAACATCTTTGATATTTACTATCGAATTCAAAATACCCATCTGAACTTTCATATCGCCCTTCTCATTAGGGAGAGAAGAGACAGTTCCCTCGAGATTCATACTGAGAACCTTAACTCCAGTACCAATTTGAAAATCTGATGGCTTATATTCACGTGTCTGGACATCACGCTTGATGCCCTGAGTGGAAGTTTCCTTCAAACCAGCGTTCAACATACTGCGCGACTTTTCCATCTCGCTGACATTGGCGCTTGCGCCATGTTTATTTATATTTCGAATAGCCTCATCGGCTGTAGTTTTAGCCTTCTTAAGTATAGCAGAAGCCTCTTCCTTGGCTTCGCCAATGATACGTTCGCGCTGATTGAGCAATTTTTCTTTTCGCTTCTCATAATCTTCCTTGAGAGAAGAAATCTGAGACTTGTAAACCTTGATAGTTTCCTGATCTTTCTCAATCTGAATTCGTTGTTTCTCGATTTGAGCCAATACATCCTCGAACTGCTCGTCCTCAGAATCTATTCTAGATTTAGCATCGTCGATAATCGAGTCATCGAGACCAAGTTTACTAGAAATGGCGAACGCATTACTCTTTCCTGGAAGCCCAATCAAGAGTCTGTATGTAGGTTTAAGTGTATCTACATTAAATTCGCAACTAGCGTTTTGAACTCCATCAGTCTCGAGAGCGTAAAGTTTAAGTTCACTATAATGAGTAGTTGCCATGATGCGACAACCACGTTCTTTTAAATTGGTGAGAATCGAAATACCCAAAGCAGCACCCTCGATAGGATCCGTTCCAGCACCCAACTCGTCAAAGAGCACAAGGCTATTTTCATCCGCTTGGGAAAGAATATCCACTGTGTTAACCATATGCGATGAGAAAGTACTGAGACTTTGCTCGATGCTCTGTTCATCACCGATATCAGCGAACATTTCCTTGAACACGCCAAGTTTACTTCCAATATCTGCAGGGATGAGAAGTCCAGACTGTCCCATTAGAGTGAGAAGTCCGACCGTCTTAAGGGAGACAGTTTTACCACCGGTATTAGGACCAGTCACAACCAGAAGCGTAAAGTCCTTACCGAGTCTCACATCTATAGGAACGACAGTCTCCGTATCCAAAAGAGGATGCCTTCCCTGCTTAATATCAATCTGCCCATGTTCATTTAATTCAGGAGCAGTAGCTTTCATTTCTTTGGCGAGCATGCCTTTGGCAAAGATAAAATCGAGTTCAGACATAATGGCGATATTTCGCTTAATCTCCTCGATATGCTCAGAACACTCAAGACTTAAATTTGCGAGGATAACTTGAATTTCGTCAGCCTCTTTTGCTGATAAGTCGTGAAGTTTATTATTCAAATCGACAACAGCTGAAGGTTCCACAAAAACAGTTGAACCAGTCGATGACTGATCGTGAACCACGCCTGGAATTTGAGCGCGATGCTCTTGTTTCACGGGAACACAATATCTGCCGTCTCGCATAGTGATAATCGAATCTTGCAAGTAATCTTGTCCAGCCTTCGAATTTACAAGAGAGTTCAACTGTGTATGTATGCGGTCACCCGCAATCTTCATTTGTCTTCTAATATTTTTTAAATTCGTCGAGGCGTCATCTGCGATTTCATCCTCAGCGATAATAGCTTTATCGATGCTTGATTTGACAAAAGTCAAAGGCTCGATTTTCTCAAAAAGAGGAGTGAGAGTATCAGGTTCGACATCATCATCCTCGTCTTTTACATATTTAAGAGCATCTGAAGCTACTTTTAGGATAGAACTAATCTGTAAAAGTTCCCCAGAACCGAGTGTTGAGCCGATTTCCAATCTAGCCAGTGATTCGCTGACATCCAAAAGTCCAGTAAAACCTAAATTGCCGCGGCGCGCTATGCGTGCCAAGGCATCAGAAGTATAATTTTGTGCTTCTTTAATAGCCGAAATGTCATCCATCGGCTTCAAATCGCGACAAAGTTGCTGGCCGAGACTCGATCCAGCCTTCTCAGTCAGCATCTCAATAATTTTATTAAATTCTAGTGTATTTTCGACTTTAGTATTCATAAAATGCCCTTTAAAACAGTAGTTTTGTTGTAAACAACTACTTAATCAATTATAATAAAGATTAATGACGAGGTAAAGATTTCACGGAGGAAAAGATGAGATTTATCAAGGATATAAAAGAGAATGACGCAGTTTCAGATGTTTATTTTTGCAAAACAAAAGCGGAGTTGACTACGAAGAACGGCAAGAAATATCTGAACCTGACTTTGCAGGATAAAACTGGCGAGATGAATGCCAAAATTTGGGAGCCAGACGATGCTGGAATTGAGGAATTCGAGGCTGGAGATTACGTGGAAGTGTCAGGAGAGATGACTTCTTTCAACAATCAACTTCAGATGAAGGTTGCTCGCGCTAGAAAAGTGGAGGCTAACTTCATAAATGAAGCAGATTATATGCCATCGACCGAGAAGGATGCCGAGGCAATGATGTCTGAACTTCAAGGTTTTATCGATAGCGTGGAAGATGCAGATTACAAGACATTGCTAAAAGCATTTTTTGACGATGAAGAGTTCGTGGCGAAGTTCAAGAAATCTTCAGCGGCGAAATCTATGCATCACGGATATATAGGTGGACTTTTAGAACATACATTGCAAGTTACACAGATGTGCGACTTTTATTGCAAACAGTATGATTACATCAATAGAAGTTTGCTGATAACAGCAGCGATCTGCCACGACATAGGAAAGACAGTGGAACTATCAGATTTTCCAGAAAACGATTACACGGATGCTGGCAACTTGCTTGGACATATCGTTATCGGAGTAGAGATGGTAAACGCAAAGGTAAAAACCATTCCAGACTTTCCAAGAGTGAAGATGCGTGAGTTAGATCACTGTATTCTCGCACATCACGGAGAGTATGAGTTTGGTTCGCCTAAAAAACCAGCGCTTATCGAGGCGTTGGCTCTCAACTTTGCTGACAACACAGATGCAAAGTTTGAGATTATGCGTAAAGCTCTTGCCGAAGGCACACCACAGAATGCTGACGGTTGGATGGGCTTTAACAGAGCAATGGATTCAAATATTAGAAAGACTACGGAATAGATGTATCAGAAAAACGATGAACTTGTAGTGACAATTACAGATGTGGGAACTAACGGAGAGGGTATAGGCAAAGTTACAGGCTTTACCCTCTTTATAAAGGACGCAATTATCGGCGATGAAGTGCGCGTGAAGATTATGAAGACGAAGAAGAACTATGCATTTGCGAAACTTCTCGAGGTAATTACGCCTTCGAAGCATAGAGTTGAGCCTATTTGCGAGGTTGCAAGACAGTGTGGCGGATGCCAATTGCAGGCAATGGACTATGAGACTCAGTTGCAGTTCAAGGAGGCGAAAGTCTACAACAATATAAAGCGAATTGGCGGATTGGATTCGTGCCAGATAGAAATGCATCCGATTATCGCTTCGCCTAAAACTCTCAACTATCGAAATAAAGCACAGTTTCCAGTTGGTAAAAATGCCGACGGCAATATAGTTTATGGTTTCTACGCAGGAAGAACGCATTCGATTATAGAATCGGGTGATTGTAAACTTGGAATATGTCCTGATGGTGTAGATGTAAACGCAAAGGTCATGGAAACTATCAAGACATTCATGGAAGTTCAGGGTATAGAACCTTATGACGAGGAAAGCCATTCTGGATTAGTAAGACATGTGCTGATCAGAATTGGAGAGAAGACGAAACAGGTAAGTGTCTGCATAGTTATCAATGGAAATGAGATTCCGAATGCAGAGTATCTCACACAAAGATTATTGGAAATACCTGGAGTGTGTGATATTTCAGTAAATATAAACAAAGAGAGAAACAATGTAATTATGGGATTACATACGAATCAACTATACGGTCCTGGTTACATTGAAGATTATATGGACGAGGTGAAGTTTAGAATTTCGCCACAGTCATTCTATCAGGTTAACCCTTACTCGACTGAGCTACTTTATAGAAAGGCGCTCGAGTATGCAGACTTAACAGGAAAAGAAATTATTTGGGATTTGTATAGCGGAATAGGAACAATATCTTTGTTCCTTGCACAAGACGCAAAGAAAGTCATCGGAGTTGAGATTGTGCCTGATGCCGTATCGGATGCAAAGATTAACGCCGAGATAAACGGCATCGGCAATGTTGAGTTTCTCGAAGGAGCAGCGGAGGATATCGTGCCGAAATATTTCAGCGAGAATCCGGACGCGGAAGGATGCAAGCCAGATGTGATAGTGGTTGATCCACCTCGTAAGGGCTGCGACATGAAACTCTTAAAAACAATGATAGAAATGAACCCAGAACGCATCGTGTATGTTAGTTGCGACAGCGCAACACTTGCACGCGACATTAGTTTATTGTCGATGAGCGGATATAGAATGAAGGAAATGACACCAGTCGACATGTTTCCACAGACAGTGCATGTGGAAACGGTAGTGTTGATGGAAAAGCAATAATGGAGGAGTAAATGACACCAGACATAACAATGGATAGTTCAGGATTTGTTTTATTGTCCGACTATGTGCCAGGAATTATTCAAGAAATTAGATATTTTTCAACTTACAATTTTGTAGGTGAGAGAATAGACGGTTACGAAGAGCCTATATCACTTCTGACAAAGGAAGCGGCTAGGGCTCTTAAGGATGTAGCCAATATTGCAAACGTGCAAGGGTATCGCTTGAAGATTTTTGATGCGTACAGACCTGCGAAAGCAGTGAAGCATTTTGTACTTTGGGAGATTGAAGATTTGGACCAAAAGATGAAGACATTTTTCTACCCAGATATTGATAAACACGATTTATTTAAAAAAGGTTATATCGCATCGCAGTCTAGTCATAGTAGAGGAAGCACTGTTGATTTAACTTTAGTTGATATGGACACTGGTAAAGAACTCGACATGGGAAGTCCGTTTGATTATTTCGATGAAATCTCACATCCAGACTATGAAGATATAACTGAAGAGCAGTATCACAACAGAAAGATTCTTCAAAAGTTGATGATGGATGGTGGCTTTGAGCCAATTGATACTGAGTGGTGGCATTTTACATTGAAGGACGAACCATATCCAGAAACATATTTTGAATTCCCTGTATCTATGGATTCGATAAGGAAATAAGATGAAGACGAGAGAGCAAGCACTTAAATACGGATTGTCATTTCCTGATACTTATCAGGAGGCGCCTTTTCATGATCCAAACTGGCAGTTAGTTAGAGTCAAAGGAAGTAAAAAAGCTTTTTTGTGGACATACGAAAGAGGCGGATACATTTGCTTGAATGTTAAAGTAGATCCGGCATGGCGAGAATTTTGGCGTAAAGCATATGAGTCAGTAACGCCAGGTTATCATCAAAACAAAGAGCATTGGAACACCATTATTCTTGATGGAAGCATTCCAGACAAGGATGTAAAGAAGATGATTGCCGAGAGTTATGATCTCGTGACAGATTCTCCTACAAAAAGAATTTATGAGGTAGTAAAAACTATTCCCAAGGGCAAGGTTGCAACTTATGGTCTCGTGGCAGAACTAGCTGGCAACCCCCAAATGTGTAGAGCAGTGGGAAATGCATTGCACAACAATCCTGACCCAGAAAACATTCCGTGCTTCAGAGTGGTCAACGCAAAAGGAGAACTTCCAGCAAATTTTGCCTTCGGAGAAGGCACCCAAGAAAAACTTTTGAGAGAAGATGGAATAGAAGTAGAAAATAGTAAAGTAGATTTAGATAAATATTTATGGAGAAATTTTGATTAATAAAGACATTGAAAAAGAATTATATAAATTGCAAGATAAGGAGTATCGTGACTTTCACAAGAAGTTGATGCCTACAGTAGATGAGAAAACTATTATAGGTGTGAGAACTCCTGATTCTAGAAAACTGGCAAAACAAATGTCAAAGAGAGAGGATATTGATGTTTTTTTAAACGATCTTCCTCACAAGTATTTTGACATGAATCAACTCCATGCTTTTATTGTGTCTGGAATGAAAGACTATGATAGAGCGGTGGAAGAAGTTGAAAAGTTTTTGCCATATGTTGATAACTGGGCAACTTGCGATCAACTATCGCCTAAAGTTTTTAAAAAGAATTTAAAAGATTTATACAAACATATAAGAGAATGGATTGCATCAGATGAAACATACACCAAGCGTTTCGGAATTGGAATGCTTTTGGAACATTACTTGGATGATGCCTTTGAGTTAAAGTATCCTAGATTAGTTGCCAAAGTTCGCTCAGATGAATACTACGTAAACATGATGATTGCTTGGTACTTTGCGACAGCTCTCGCAAAACAGTGGGATGATATTATTCCGTTTATCGAGAATAAAAAATTAGACTCTTGGACGCACAACAAAGCAATCCAAAAGTCCATCGAAAGCAATCGCATAACGAAAGAACAAAAGGATTATTTGAGAACGCTTAAAATCAAAAAGTAAGTATGGAAATAGGAAAAGTCGAATGTAAAGATTTCACAATGGAATACAATAAATTTGGTCATGGCAAAAAAGACTTAGTGATGCTTCCAGGTCTTAGTGTGGATAGCATCACTAATTATGCAGAAATGGTAACCGATGCTTATCGTTTACTGACAGATGATTTTACTATTTATCTTTTTGACCGCAGAAAAGAGGTGCCTCAAAAATACTCCATCAGAGAGATGGCCGAAGATACAGTTGAGGCAATAAAGTCACTCGGTCTTGAACAGTTCTATCTAGTTGGTGCGTCGCAAGGAGGAATGATTTCTCTAGAGATAGCAATCAATCATCCTGAACTTGTAAAGAAACTTATTGTGGCATCTAGCACTCCGCATGTTACAGATGAACAGTACAAAATTATTGAAAACTGGATACTGATTGGGAAGAACAAAGAAGCGACAAACCTATATTTAGACTTTGGAAAAATGATTTATCCAGAAAGCTTATTTGAACAACTGAAAAATACATTAGTCGAAACATCAAAAAGTGTGACAGACAATGACCTAGAGCATTTCATAGTTATTGCCGAAGGCATCAAAGGCTTTGATGTGACAGATGATTTAGAAAAAATAAAATGTCCAATGTTAACTATTGGTTCAAGGGATGATAAAATATTCGGAGCAGATGGAATCGAACAAATGAAAAACAAACTGGGAGAACGAAAAGATTTCGAGACTTATCTTTATGATAATTATGGGCATGCAGCATATGATGTGGCTCCAGATTTTAAAGAAAGAATATTAAAATTTTTTAATAAATAAAAAGGAAAACGAAATTTAAGATGAAAAAAGGATTAATTATGGAAGGTGGCGCTATGCGTGGAATGTTCACGTGTGGAGTCATAGATGTATTTTTGGAAGAGGGAATAGAATTTGATGGAGCGGCCGGAATATCTGCGGGCGCGACTTTTGGTATAAACTTTAAGTCGAAACAGATAGGGCGAGGATTGAGATACAACAAAAAGTATAGCAAGGACCCACGTTATTGTAGTCTTAGATCTCTGATAAAGACGGGAGATTTGTATGGCGTGCAGTTTTGTTACTACGATATTCCTAATAAACACGATCCTTTTGATTATGAGACATACAAAAATAATCCAATGGAATTTTATGTGGGAGCGATGGATATCGAGAAGGGCGAAGTGCTTTATCACAGATGTGATGATTGCGGAGCCAATGATATGAAGTGGATTCAAGCAACGGCATCTCTTCCTGTTGTATCAAGAGTAGTGGAAGTAGATGGGCATAAGATGCTAGATGGTGGAATGATTGAGTCAGTTCCTTACCAGCCAATGCTCGATAGAGGATACGATAGAAATGTAGTCATTCTCACCCAGCCTAGAGAGTACAGAAAAGAAAAGACGAAAATCATTCCTCTTGTAAAACTGAAACTTAGAAAGTATCCTAAAGTTGCCGAGGCAATGAAAATTCGTCATATTGTTTACAACAAGTTGATTGATAGAATTAATAAAGATGAGGATGAAGGAAAAGTATTAGTTATTCGTCCGCAGGAAAGTTTAGGTATTAAACGAACTGAAAAAGATCCAGACGAACTTGAGAGAGTATATCAAGAAGGCCGCAAAGAAGCGTATCGAAGACTCGAAGAAGTGAAGAAATATTTAGAGATTAATTAATTATGCTTCGTAGTTTGTTGGGGAACTAAAATCTTCGTGCGATTTAACCCATTCTAACAAAGCATCATAATCCATATTGCCGGAGGCAATGGATAGAGCAATCTCAACTAATTCATCATCGGTACAATTGATTTTAATACCGTTCAATTCGAGGAAAGTGAGCATGATATGAACACCGATTCGTTTGTTTCCATCAACGAACGCGTGATTAGAAATTAAAGAGTAACCAAGGCGCGCACCTTTTTCTTGTTTCGTAGGATACAACTCTTTGTTATCAAAAGATTGATAAATACTTTCAAGAGTAGAGTCCAACAACTTTTCATTTCTGACGCCTACGCTGCCACCAGTTTCCTCAGCGATTAGTTTATGTAATAGTAAAACTTTTTCTTTGGTTAGTTTTATCATTTGGCTAACTCCGTAAATGCTTTTTTGTATTTGCTGAGAATACGTTTAGCAACAAATTCAAGTTTTTCATTGTCAGTCATCTCGATAACTGGTGATTTTTCAATATCAATTAACATATATTTAGGTCTATTTTTTTTGAAAATAATAACCTTACCCTGTTCTTCAGCCATGCGAGATGCTTTTGAAAAGTTTTGATTGGCCTCAGTAGCTGTGATTATTGAATTAGTATTGATAAACATACTATCACCTCCAAATTAAGAGTATCAAAAAAATAGGTAGTTTTCAACCTATTTTATATAAAGCCTAAAAAGTAGCAAAAAAATAAGTAACTGTTATAATAGGGTTTGGAACTAAAGCATTCAAAGGAGAGTTTATGAAAAAAATCTTAGTGATGCTTGTGATGGCATCAATGATTGTTAGTTTGGTTGCTTGTGGCAATGAAAAAAACACTAACGAAAATAAGAGAATAAACGTGGTTGCAACGATTTTTCCTGAGTATGACTGGGTTAAATCGGTAGTTGGCGACTCGAAAAATATAAAGACTACTCTATTGGTAGACAAGGGTGTGGACTTTCATAGTTATCAGCCTACGGCTGATGATGTTCTTAAAATATCAACATGCGATGTGTTTATTTATGTAGGAGGCGAGTCTGATGAGTGGGTAGAAGACGCCCTAAAGGAAGCCGAAAATAAAGATATAAAGATAATCAATCTGATGGAAGTTCTTGGGAATAAAGTGAGAGAAGAAAAAGCTGTGGAAGGCATGCAAGAAGAACATGAAGAACACGAGGTTGAAAGAGAAAACGATGAACACGTTTGGCTTTCTTTGAAAAATGCGAAGTTATTTGTAAATATAATTTCAGAAACACTTCAAGAAGTAGACGAAAATAACAAGGAAACATATGAAAATAACGCTGAAAAATATATAGAAAAGCTTGATAAACTCGACAAAGAATATACACAAACTGTGCAGAATTCTAAGAAAGATACTGTACTATTCGGCGATAGATTTCCATTCAGATATTTGATGGACGACTATGGCATCAAGTACTACGCAGCATTTAATGGGTGCAGTGCAGAGACGGAAGCTAGTTTTGAGACCATCTCATTTTTGGCAAAAAAATGCGATGAATTAGAACTCAAAGTTATTCTAAAAGAAACGGGTAGTAACGACGAGATAGCAAAGACGATAAGAGAAAATACAAAGACGAAAGATCAGAAAATCTTGTCGATGAATGCTATGCAAAACGTTACGTTTAAAGATATAACAGTAGGTGTTAACTATCTCTCTCTTATGAGTGAGAACAGAGATACATTGGAAAAGGCATTGAAATAAGGAGTCGCGATGGCTGGTTTAAAATGTAAGAACATTACGCTGGGATATGAGAATGATATTTTAGTTAAGGATCTCAACTTTGAAGTAAATAAAGGTGACTATCTTTGCGTCATTGGTGAAAACGGCGCTGGTAAGTCTACATTGATGAGGACGATTCTAAATCTTCAAAAGCCTCTATCGGGTGATGTGATTTATGAGGGACTAAAGTCCACTGAGATAGGCTATTTGCCTCAGCAAACGGTAGTTCAGAAAGATTTTCCTGCTTCGGTTATCGAAGTGGTTCTTTCAGGTTGCCAATCTAACATGGGATGGAAGCCTTTTTATTCCAAGAAGGATAAAGAGATGGCTGCCAAGGCAATGGAACTTTTAGACATCAGCGATATGACTAAGCGCTGTTACAGAGAATTGTCCGGAGGACAGCAGCAGAGAGTATTGCTCGCAAGAGCACTTTGCGCGACTGAAAAAATGTTACTTTTAGATGAACCAGCATCAGGCTTAGATCCTAAGGTTGCTACCGCAATGTATGATGTAATCAAGGAATTAAACGACAAGGGAATCACAGTAATTATGATTTCTCACGATATAGCAGCAGCCGTGAAATATGCTGACCTAATTTTGCATATCGGCGCTGATACTTTCTATGGAACTACGGAGGAGTACAAAAACTCCGATATTGGAAAGTCGTATATAGAGAGGGGTGAGGCGAATGCTTGATAAACTAATATTATATTTCTCACATCCTTTCACACAGTATGCTCTGATAGTTGGCGTGTTGATTGCTTTGTGTTCATCGCTTTTGGGAGTTACTCTCGTCTTGAAGAGATTCTCGTTTATCGGTGATGGACTCTCACACGTGGCTTTTGGTGCTATGGCTATCGCAGCAGTAGTGGGGCTAGTTGACGATATGCTAATAGTAATGCCTATCACAATCATTGCAGCAATTCTTCTTTTGTGGACAGGAAATAATGTCAAAATGAAGGGAGATGCCTCACTGGCGATGATTTCTGTTGGAGCTTTGGCGATAGGTTATCTTCTAATGAATTTGTTTAGTCCCAAATCGCCTAATTTGGCAGGAGATGTATGCACGACATTGTTTGGGTCAACCTCAATTTTGACATTGACACAAGGCGAGGTAATAGTGTGTGCAATTTTATCTTTGATTGTGGTTATAGCTTTTATATTATTTTATAATCGCATATTTGCGGTTACATTTGATGAAAGTTTTGCGAAGGCAGTAGGCACAAAAGTAAATACATTTAACTTGATAATAGCTATTATTATTGCAGTAATTATTGTGTTAGCTATGAATCTGGTTGGATCACTTTTAGTATCTGCGCTGGTAATTTTCCCTGCACTCTCTTCCATGAGGATATTTAAGAGTTTTAAATCTGTTACGGTATGTGCGGCCATTCTGTCAGTTTTATGTGCAGTGATTGGTATCGTTTTATCTATTTTATTTGGAACGCCCGTAGGTTCTACTATTGTGGCAGTTGATATCATTTCATTTGTGGTGTGCGCCTTTATTGGAAAAGTAGGTGGAAGATGATGATAAAAGTTTTAAAACAATGTGTAATATTTGTTTTAATTATAATGTTTTTGGTTGGTTGTGGATGCAAAGGTAAGTACGAGCAAGAGGATAATAAAATTATTGATTTGACAAAGATGTCTAGTACAATGGTTTATTCGCAAGTTTATAGCATGGTTACTTCTCCAGAGGACTTTGATGGGAAAGAAGTAATAATGGAAGGGAACATTACCTCATTCAAGTTTGATGAAAAAGATAAATTAAGACATGCATGTGTGGTACAAGATGCCACAGCTTGTTGCGAACAAGGAATAGAATTTGAACTTAAAAATGATGCAAAAACTATTAAAAATTATCCAGATGAAGGAGCAAAAATAAAAGTAGTAGGTATTTTTAAGCCATATAAAAGAGATAAAAAAGTCTTTTGCAGACTGGTGAATGCTCATATGACAAAAATTGATTAAAAAGTGATGAAAAATAGGCGAAAACCCCCTATTTTATTGCTAAAAAATGGACCCCTATACTAAAATTTAGTATAGGGTTTTTTCTTATTGAATGTGTTAAAATTTTTGGGTGAGTATCAAGAACGGGAAAATCTATTGAAACTATAAGCTTAGGTTCATATGGAGGTAGAAAAATGAATCAGTTCAAGAGAATTATTGCAGTATTGGCTGCGGTAACAATGGTAATCAGTGGAATTGCTCTTTCACCTGCAAAAGATGTGAAGGCGGCAGGCACTGATTCTTCAATGACGGTAGGAGAAGCTTCAATTGGCAAGTGGTCTTTCTATCAGTCAGGAACAAGCACGAATGCATATAACCATTACGAGTTATGTGCGTTTAGTAATGTTGACTTTGGCAACAGCGTGGCAAGTTTGACTTCAAGTTCTTTTACACATAATAAGCCATCAAACAAGCCACAGTCAGTTAGTGACGAAAAGTATGTTACAGCTAAAGGCGCGTCATCTAGTTTTTCGGCAACTATTGAGTCGAATGGTTTTTCTGGAACATATACAGGAACGACTCTAACCGGAAACAACCCATCTAATCTTTATGCTTATGTTCCTGTCACAGCAACCAAGTCAGGAAAGAATACTATTTCATTCAGATCTAGTATCGCATCTGGCGCAAAGACAGGTACAGGAACTAGTGGTAAGCGTGTAGCATCTAGCCATAAGTATGCTACTGTAGCGGTTATCAGAGGTGGCAGTCCTACAGGTGACCAGTATTTAGCAGTAAAAGACATTAACATTACTACATCAGCGACAACAAATAGCATCACATACAATTGTGAAGCCGGTGAAAAGGTTACACTCAAGATTATGGTTGGTGCGTTCATGTACGTTGATGGAAAAGTAATCACATCAAAAGAATTTGACTGGACAGGTACAGTAATGTTCTCATCACTTAATGTATCTAACGGTGGTGAAATCGTAATTGATAAACCTAACGTTCCAGATTCTTCAGAATCATCTAGAGTAGACACAGGTACAGTTCAGATTGCACCTTGGTCATTCTATCAGACAGGTACAAGTACAGATTATTATAATCCTTATGAAATCTGTGCATTTAGTGGAGTATCATTCCAGAATGGTGCTGCAACATCTCTAGCTCAGTCTTCGTTCTCACATAGAGCAGGCTATCTAGGAGTTGAACCACTCGATGTGAAGACAGTTACATCCAATAAGGGTGCTACAGGATTCACAGCCGGTATCGAATCAAACGGTTGGGGAGCTACATATACTGGAAGTACCATAACCGGAAACAATCCTTCTAACCTACAAGCTATCACAAAGATTTACACAAAGAAAAAAGGAAAATACATTTACAAGTTCCAGGGTTCTGCAGACTCAACTAAGTATGCATTAATCTTAATTGAAAACGCAGGCGGAAATACAATCGCATCGGAGACTGTAAAACTTACATCATCTCCAAATACTATAAGCGTTCCTTTCTACAGTACAGGAGCAAACACTGAGTATAAAGTTATCATTATGCTCGGAGCTTTCATGTACAAGGAAGGTGTAGTAACAACAGAAGATAAGAACTGGACTGGTAATGTAAATATTAAGAGCATGCAGTTCGTGGAAGACGGAGACGAGGAAATTGCTACTACTACAGTAAACGGATCAGCAGGTGGTCCTGCATCATACGCAGTAACAGATGCAACTATTTATCCTTGGACATTCTTCCAGACTGGCACTAGCACAAACCACATAGGTCCTTACGAACTATGTGCATATAGTGGAGTAACTTTTGCAGATACTTCAGTACCAGCACTTCCTAAGTCATTGTTCTCACACAATGAACCTAAGGCAGGATATCACGCTAACTCAGATAAGAAACTTGTCAAAGCAGGTGGAGCATCCAATGGATTTAATGCTTCCATCGAAAGTAACGGTTGGTCAGCAGATTATGAGGACGGAGTGCTCGTAAGCAATGCACCATACACAGTTACAGCAGATACTAAGATTAAGGTAGACAAGACTGGTAAGCAGACTGCATCATTTAAGGCATACATTGACAGCAATGCAACTGCAGACGGAAAAACAGTAGATTGCAAGTATGCAAAACTTGTTGTAACACAAGGCGAAAACTATTTAGCAGTTAAGACTATTAAGATTACAACTTCTAATAAGACATTTAGTGTTGATTTCTTCGCTGCAGCAGGCGACGAAGTTAACTTCGAGATAATGCTCGGCGCATTTATGAAGGAAGATGAAGTAGTTACATCTCCAGAATCAAGCTGGGCAGGAAAAGTACATGTAACTTCATTTGATGTTAAGAATTCAGCAGGACCTACAGTTCCTAGTCCTGATGTTGCATCACCAACAGCTAGCGAAATGATTTCAGCTGGAGCAGCTAACTTGGGACCTTGGTCATTCTATCAGACAGGTACAAGTACTGATTACTACAACTCATTCGAGTTGTGTGCTTTTAATGGCGTATCATTCACAACTAGTGGAGCGAACGCTTTGACTCAGTCACAGTTCTCACACTATGAGCCATATTTAGGATTCGGCACAATGGATGCAAAGACAGTTACATCTAACAAGGGATCGACTGGATTTGCCGCAGGCATCGAATCGAATGGATGGTCTGCATCATTTGATAATGGAGAGATTTCAGGAAACAATCCATCTAACTTGCAGGCTATAGCTAAGTTCAAAGTGAACAAGGCTGGTAAGCACACATTGCAATATACTGTTAAGGGCAGCAAGGCTAAATATGCGACAGTTATGATCGCAGATGGAGATAATGCTGCAGCAGTAGAAACTATTAAGTTGACAACAAGCAATCAGACTAAGACACTTTCTTTCTTCGCGACAAGCACAGATAAGGAATATTCATTGAAGATTATGCTCGGCGCATTCCTTTATAAGGAAGGCGTGGTAACAACAGATGAGAAGAACTGGACAGGTACAGTTAATGTAACTAACATTTCTTTCATAAAAGAGCAGGATAAAGAAACTGAAACTATCGAAGTAAACGGCACTGCAGGTGGACCTGCAACAGTTGTCGCAGGTAATGCGACAATGAGTCCTTGGGAGTTCTTCCAGACAGGAACAAGCACTAACGGATATAGCCCTTACGAGCTATCAGCATTCCAGGGTGTTACATTCCCTAACTCACAGGTTCCAGCATTGGCAGCTTCATTGTTCTCACACAATGAGCCTATGGCAGGATACCATGAGACAGACGATCAGAAGAACGTTAAGGCTGGCGGTGCATCAGCAGAGTTTAAGGCAACTATCGAGTCAAACGGTTATGCAGCAGAGTATGAAGGCGACCAGATTGTTGGAAACCTTCCATACGAGTTGACAGCATCAACTAACTTGACACTTTCTGAGGCTGGTAAGCAGACTGCAGAGTTTACTGCATATGTAAGCTCAGGTGGAACGGTTGACGGTTCACCTTCAAACGTTAAGTATGCGACAGTTCTTGCTAAGAGAAGCAATGGCGACATTCTCGCATCAAAGACTATAAAACTCACAACTACTCCAACGAAGTATTCATTGAGCTTCTCAGGAGGAGCAGGTGAGACAGTGACATTTACTATGATGCTTGGTGCATTTATGTACAAGGATGGCAGCGTAGTAACTTCACTAGAGAAGAACTACAGTGGTGTAGTTAACTTCTCAGGAATGAAGGTATCAACTTCAGACATGCCTGATGTTCCAGGTCCACAGGATCCAGAGGTTACAGATGACCAGATGTATGATGCAACTACTGCACTCATCGGACCATGGACATTCTATCAGACAGGTACAAGTACAGACGTATTCAATCCATATGAACTTTGTGCATTTAATGGAGTAACATTCTCCAATTATGTATCTAAGTTAGACGCTTCCAAGTTCTCACACAATGAGCCTTACTCAGGAATGGGAACAATGGATGCTAAGACAGTTCAGTCTGCAAAGGGTTCAACAGGATTTACAGCAGGTATCGAGAGCAATGGATTCTCAGGTACTTACGAAGATTTAGTATTAGTGGATAACAATCCATCTAACTTGCAGGCATTCTCAAAAGTAATTATTAAGAAGGCTGCAAAATACACATACAAGTTTGTTGGTTCAGTTGCCTCCGGCAATGCTAACAAGTATGTGACAGTAATGATTAATTCAGGCGACAACACAGTTGCAGTTCAGACTTATAAACTTACTACTACAGCGACTACATATGAACTACCATTCTTCGCAGCGAAGGATAACGGCGAGTATACAGTTAAGTTTATGCTTGGCTCATTCCTCAAGACTAATGATGTAGTTACAGATGTAGATCAGAACTGGACTGGTAGTGTAAGCATTAAGAACATGCAGTTCGTTAAGGGAGAAAACGCTGATCCAGATCCTATCGATGTAAATGGTACAGCAGGTGGCCCAGAAACACTTTCAGCTGGTACAGCTACTATTGAACCATGGGTATTCTTCCAGACAGGAACTAGCACAAACTACCATAGCCCATATGAATTATCAGCATTTGAAAAAGTAACATTTAATGGAACTTCTGTTCCAACATTGGCGCAGTCATTATTCTCACACAACACACCAATGGCAGGATACCAGGAAGTTAACGACAAGAAGAACGTTAAAGCTGGTGGAGCTTCAAAATCATTTGAGGCAACAATCGAGTCAAACGGTTATGCAGCAGAATATGACGATAATGGAAATGCAGCTGCTAACATTCCATACGAGTTGACAGCATCTACTGCAATGACACTCACAAAGACAGGAAAACAGACAGTTTCATTGAGTGCAGACGCTATCAATTCAATGGTAGACGGTGCGGCAGCAGGACAGAAATACGCTACATTGGCTATTAAGAAAGAGATAAATGGCGAAGAAGTAATTATCGCATCTAAGGATATTAAACTTACTTCTACAAGCCAGAACTATGATATTCAGTTCTACGGAAGTAAAGATGACAAAGTAACATTTACTCTAATGCTTGGTGCATTTATGTACGAAGACGGTAAGGTTGTTACTTCGACAGAGAAGAACTATTCAGGAACTGTTAGAATTAAGAACTTCAGCGTATCTACAACAGATATGCCAGAAGATCCAGCACCTGAAATAAATGATGTTACTGCAGACAAGCAGTTAGATACTGGCGTAGTTAAGATTGACCCTTGGTCATTCTATCAGACAGGTACAAGTACAGATTATTACAATTCGTACGAGTTGTGTGCATTCAAGGGAGTTACATTCCAGAACAACGCAACAAATCTTGCAGCATCAGCGTTCTCACACAAGGAACCATATGCTGGAATCCAAGACTTTGACTACAAGACAGTTCAGGCAGACAAGGGCTCTACTGGCTTCACAGCAACTATTGAGTCAAATGGTTGGGGTGGAACATTTGAAAATGGAGAACTTGTAGGAAACAACCCATCGAATGTACAGGCTATTACTAGAATTACAACTAATGAATCAGGTAAGCATACATTCAAGTTTGCTGGTTCAGCAACTTCAGCTAAGTATGCGACAGTAATTATTGAGAGCAATGGAAACCCTATTGCAACAGAAACATTCAAATTAACAACTAATTCTACGAACTATGAAGTTCCATTCTACGCTCCAACAGCAGGTGGACAGTATGATGTGAAGATTATGCTCGGAGCATTCATGTTCAAGGATGAAGTTGTAACAGAGATTGAAAAAGAGTGGAGCGGTAAGGTAAATATCCTCAACATGGTATTTGTCAAAGAAGAAGACGAAGAAGTACCTACAGAGGAGATTTCAGGAACAGCAGGTGGCCCTTCAACAGTAAGTATCGGTGCAGGTACACTTAAGCCTTGGGCATTCTTCCAGACTGGTACAAGTACAGATACTGTAAATGCTTGGGATCTTGCGGCATTCCAGGGAGTAACATTCACGGATACTTCAGTTCCTGCATTGCAGCAATCATTGTTCAGCCACAATCAACCAACTGCAGGTTATACAGGTGTGTATGATCAGAAGTTAGTTACAGCAGGCGGAGCATCTGCAGGATTTACAGCAGACATCGAGAGCAACGGTTTCGCAGCTCAGTATGATGCCACAGGCAATGTTAACGGAAACGCGCCATACGAACTTGAGGCAATGGCAAAACTTAATATCAGCCAAGAAGGAAAACATACTCTCAAGTTTACTGGCGAAACAGCCACTGGTAAGACAAGAGAGAAGTATATGACAGTTTCTGTTAAGTACAATGACAATACTATTGCTTCTAAGACATATGAGTTAACTAATTCAAAGAGAAACTTTGAACTAACATTCCTTGCACCAGCCGCTGGTGATGGATATGAAGTATCAATCATGCTCGGTGCATATATGTTCGTAGATGACGTAGTAACAAACGTTGAGAAGGAATGGTACGGTAAAGTATCACTTTCGAAACTCAGTCTTGTGAAAGAATCAGACGATGAAGATGACCCAGAAGTTGAAGTAATAACAAAACCATCAAGTGGACCTTCAACAGTAAATGTTGGTGATGCCAACCTTGGAAAGTGGGAGTTCTACCAGACTGGTACAAGCACAGATTACTACAACGCATATGAGTTGTGTGCATTCTCAAAGGTAGACTTTGCAAACAACGTTACAGATTTGACAGCAGATGATTTCTCACACTTCGCACCAGTAGCAGGTTATCCAGACGGAGGATCTGACGCGAAGATAGTTAAGGCTGGCGGCGCTGCAAAGGCAATGCAGATTGGAATTGAAGCCAATGGATTTGCAGCTCAGTATGATGATGAGACTGGCGATGTTAAGGACAACCTTCCATCTAACTTGACAGCATCAGCAGACTTTACAGTAAATTCACCAGGAACATATAAGTTTGAAATTACTGATAGAGTATTGGCGGGAGCCACAATTGATGGTAAGGCTACTACAGATAAGTACATCCAGGTAACAATAGAGGATGAGAATTTTGCTGATACTAAGTTATTCAAGGTTACTGGAACATCGACAACTCACTCAATTACATTTAAGAAGTTATCTACAGTTGCAAGTACAGTTACTATTGAACTCGGCGCATTTATGTATGTAGATGGAGCTTATGTTCAGACTAAGGAACTTAACTGGAACGGAACATTAGATATTTCAAATATTCAGATTACAAAGATTGGCGAAGAGGAGACTACTGAGGCAGAGATTACTACAACAACTACTAAGCCAGTGACAACAACTAAGAAGCCAACTACAACAACTACTAAGCCAGTGACAACAACTAAGAAGACTACAACAACTAAACCTACAACTACTAAGGTTCCTGAGTCTACAACTCCAGTAGATGGAATCGGAAACGTTAAGATGGACAAGAAGACTGGCGTATGGTCTTACGAGTTGAATCCAGACTTTACAGTTAAGACTATTACATATAAGTTGTACAAGAATAATACACTTGTTAAGTCAGGTACTTTGAGAGGTGACATTAGAGAGTTTGACTTGTCAGACGCTATGGAACCAGGCGAGATGTATAAGATTTACATCGCAGTAACAGGAACGAACAGAGAGAAACAGAGTATTACATCTGATAACTTCTTGTATGATCCAAATGCAGCACAGGAAGAGACACCATCTGTTCAACCTACAACTAAACCAGTTACAACAACAAAACCAGTTACTACAACAACAAAACCAGTTACTACAACAACAAAACCAGTTACAACAACTACTAAGCCAGTTGTAACAACAACAAAACCAGTTGCTACAACTACTAAGCCAGTTGTAACTACAACTAAACCAGTTGTTACTACAACACCAATTCCAACAACAACTGCAACACCAGACTTTGATGGAATCGGAAATATCGCGCTTGACCCAATAACAGGTGTTTGGTCATATCAGTTGAACCCAGAGTTCACAGTTAAGACTATTACTTACAAGTTGTATCTTGGCTCAACACTTATAAAGTCAGCAAGCATCAAGGAAGATGTAAGAACTATCGACTTGTCAGAGTATATGGAAGTTGGAAAGACATATGCAATATACTTACTCATCAGAGGTGGAAATGGTGAGAGATATAGCACAACATCAGACTTCTTCACATATACAGGAGCTGCTGGAAACCTCAGCTCAGCGAAGAAGAGTTTGACAATGAACGTTAACAACAAGTCGTTAGCACTTCACAATTTTACTAGATAATAGGTCAGTTAAACTGACAACATAATAGTATGAAATGCGCCTCAAATGTATGTTAAAATAACATTTGAGGCGTATTTTATTGGAGGTATAAAATGGATATAAATGCTAGAAAAGAGAAAGCGATGAATTATTTCACTGAAGGTTATAATTGTAGCCAAGCAGTGGTTTTGGCATTTCAAGATATGTTAGATATGGATGAAGAGACGCTCGCAAAAGTGTCTATGTCTTTTGGTGGTGGAATGGGCAGACTTCGTGAAGTTTGTGGCACAGTAACAGGAATGTTTATGGTCTTAGGACTTTACTATGGAACTGATGATCCAAAGGACTTCGAGGGAAAGTCTGAACACTACAAGCGCGTACAAGAAGTCGCAAAAGAATTCGAAAAGATGAACGGCTCTATAATATGTAGAGAATTGTTAGGCCTTGATGTTAAGAGAGAAGGTCCTCAGTCTTCAGAGAGAACGAAGGAGTTTTATAAGAAACGCCCATGTAAAGACCTCGTTGGCGATGCCACAGAGATACTTGCGCGCTATATCGAGGAGCACGATAAATAATGAGAAGGCACCTGTTCTGTGATATAATGGAACGGATGAAGTTTGGATAAAAATAAGGGGATTATAATGGCAGAATTAAAATCTTACAAAGGTCATATTAGAAATTGGAAGGCTCTCTGCGAAGAATTAGGAATAGCAACAGATTTGTCGAGAGAAGAACGCGAGAAGCAGATTATCCTGGGTGCCTACGGCAAATGGGGTAAAGAAATCGCAGATCATCTCATTGGCATGTTTGCGTTTGCAATATACGATGAAGAGAAGCAAGAGACGTTTTGTGTCAGAGATCATTTCGGAACGAAACCTTTCTATTATTATGTGACTAAAGATGGAGAACTCCTATATGGAAGCCAGATTAGAGATATTTTAAAGCAGCCTGGCTGTGTAAAAGAGTTCAACAGAGATTTACTTCAGATATATTTGAATTTTACATATATTCCTGGTGATGAGACTTTGTTCAAGGGAATCAAAAAGTTGATGCCAGGTCATATTCTTATTTTCAAGGATGGCAAAGTAACTATCGAGAGATATTTCAAGCCAGAGTTTCATCCAGAGGAAGGTAAGAGTCTTGAGGATTGGGCTGATGAGATAGACAAGACTATGAAGCAGATTGTGACTGAAGTTCAGACACCAGACGAGAAGTTCTATTCATTCTTATCAGGTGGTGTGGATTCATCATATGTGCTTGCCATCACAGGAGCGCCTTGTGCTGCTTCTATCGGATACGACGAAGACGAACTCGGCGATGTGGCTGTCTACAATGGTGTGAGATACAATGAAGCTGATCTCGCGAAGGAGACAGCGGAACATCTCGGTAGAGAGTTTGTTAAAAAGGAAGTAGGACCTGAAGAGTATTTTGCAGAGATTCCATTCGTAATGGAAAATATGGAACAGCCATTGGGTGATGCGTCCGCAATAACATTTTCACTCGGATGTAAGGCGACAGCAGAAGCCACGAAGTATTGCTACTCAGGAGAGGGCGCAGACGAATTCTTTGGTGGTTACAATGCGTACCGCAATCCTGTAAACTACGATAAGATTAAAAATAAAAAATATCTTGGAAGCACTAACATTATGAAAGAGGAAGAGAAGCAGAGAATCCTCAAGTACTACAATCCAGAAGTGCAACCATTTGATATGTTGAAAAACCTCTATGACGATAACGAGGGCGAAGATGCCATCAACCTTATGAGCATCATCGACATTATCAATTATTTAGAGGGAGATATATACTTAAATGTCGACAAGACATCGACAGCTCACGGTTTGGAAATTCGCATGCCTATCACAGATATCAGAATGTTTGATATTGCGTCACGCATGCCAGCCCAGTTCAAGATAAACGATGAGCAGAATAAGGTAGCTCTTAGAACTGCGGCATCGAAATTTATTCCAGACGAAGTGGCTTTTAGAAAAAAACTCGGTTTCGTGGTGCCAGTTAGATTTTGGTTATCGCAGGAGCCATACGCATCAAAGATTCGCGAGGCGTTTACAAGCGAGACGGCTGGCAAGTTCTTCCACACAGAGGAACTCGTGAGCATCTTAGATGAGTACATCGCAGGAAACAGTAACTTATGGCTAAAGGTTTATGTGATTTACGTATTCCTAGTTTGGTATAACATTTATTTCAGATAGGAGTAGATATGGAAAAAGTTACAGATACAGTAATAAATGTAGGAGTTAACGATTACGACCTCACTCTTTTCGAGGGTCAGTACGAACTCGAGGAGGGCATGGCGTATAACTCATATGTCATCTTGGACGACAAGGTAGCCGTTCTGGATACAGTTGATTCGGATGTGACAGATGAATGGTTGAAGAACTTGGACGAGGCTCTTGGAGACAGAAAGCCTGACTATCTTGTAGTTCATCATATGGAGCCAGATCATTCGGGAAGCATCAAAGTGTTCTTGGAAAAGTATCCTGACACCCAGATTGTTTCTAGTGCAAAAGCATTTGAATTTATGGCACAGTTCGACGGGACAGACGCAGATTATGCCGACGGCAATATCGTCGTAACGGAAGGTGACACTCTAGAACTCGGAAGCCATACACTTAACTTTGTCACAGCAACTATGGTTCACTGGCCAGAAGTACTTATGTCGTATGAGCCAAGCGAAAAGATTCTCTTCAGCGCAGATGCCTTCGGCAAATTTGGTACTAGAGATGCTGATGAGGATTGGACATGTGAGGCGAGACGTTATTACTTTAATATAGTAGGAAAATATGGAATGCAAGTACAGGCTGTGCTAAAGAAAGCGGCAGCTCTTGATATAGAAATCATTTGTCCACTTCACGGACCAGTGTTAGACAAGGATTTAGACTACTACATTGGCATTTATGACAAGTGGAGTAGTTATGAACCAGAAGAACCTGGAATATTCATTGCGCATGCATCTATTCACGGACACACAGCTGAGGCAGCAGAGTATTTTAAAACTTTGCTAGAGGAAGCAGGAGTCGAGAAAGTTGCGATAGCAGATTTGGACAGAGAAGATATTCACGAATCAGTGGAAGATGCGTTCAGATATGATAGACTAGTACTAGCAGCATCATCATATGATGGAGGTGTATTTCCGCCAATGGAAGACTTCTTGAGAAGATTGGTACACAAAGGATATAAGAACAGAACTATCGCTTTGATTGAAAATGGTTCTTGGGCACCATCAGCAGCTAGAACTATGAAGGGTATCATAGAGGGAATGCAAAACATAGAATTGATTGACCAAGTGGTTACAATTAAGTCAGCAATGTCTGACGACAATAAAGAGCAACTGAAAAACTTAGCAACGAAACTAGTAAAGTAAAAGGAGATTAGAAATGGCAAATTTTATTTTGAGTTGTGAATCACCATGTGATTTAACGAATGAACATTTGGAAGAGAGAAACATCAAATACGTTCCTTTCAATTATTCTCTAGGAGGAACTACATATAGGGACGACCTCTGGAAGAGTATGAGATCAGAGGAGTTTTACGAGAGACTCCATAATGGTGAGGAAGCGAAATCATCACAAGTTAATGCTGAACAGTATAAAGAGTATTTCACTCCATTTTTGGAAGAGGGATATGACATTCTTCACTTGGCATTGTCTTCAGGACTTAGTGGAACTATCAATTCTGCTTTGATTGCAAAGGAAGAGTTAACACCTCTATATCCAGAGAGAAAAATTGTTATATTAGATTCTTTAGCTGCATCAAGTGGCTTTGGACTTTTGATGGATGAGGTAGCAACTAAGAGAGATGAAGGTATGAGCATCATGGAACTTGCTGATTGGGTTGAAAACAATAAGGAACATTTGCGTCATGAGTTTACAACTACTGACCTTACACAGTTCATCAGAGGTGGACGTGTTTCTAAGACATCAGGTTTTGTGGGTGGACTCTTGAATATCTGCCCTATCCTTAATGTAAATGATGAGGGAAGACTTGTAGTTAGAGATAAGGTTAAAGGCAAGAAGAGAGCTATGAGGCATATGATTGACGTCATGAAGGAAGTTGCCAATGACGGTGCAGATTATGACGGAAAGATTTATCTCAGTAACTCAAACATCCCTGAGGATGCAAGAGAGATGGCTAACTTGATAGAGGAAGCATTCCCTAAGATGGATGGCAAGGTTGAGATTTTCCCAATCGGACCAACTATCGGTTCACATACGGGACACGGAACTATCGCCATATTCTTCTGGGGTAAATCAAGACCAGTATAAAATAGATTAAACATATTATTATAAAAAAGAGTTACAACTGAAAAGTTGTAACTCTTTTTATTTTGAAAAATATTAAGTTTATCTATTTGGAATGCTAACCTTTATAGTTTTACTCCATTTGCCTTCGCCTACACCATTAGTGACAGCTTTTTCTCTTACGTAATATTTCTTTCCGTACTTAAGTTTCTTTATAGTACAGTAATTCTTTTTCGCAGATTTAATAGTTATAATCTTTGCCTTTTTGAAATTCTTATTCTTGGAGTACATTATCTTGTATCCACTTGAATGACTTTGTCGTGACCATAAAAGTTTAATTTTGTTTTTGCTCTTTGGGGCATAAGCTGCATATATAACACCCTTGCGAGGCAAAATCTTTACATCTGCATAAACTTTTCCAACATATGGATCCAAACCTTTGATAGCGATTTGACCAATGCCAGTGGAGTAAGTGTTCAAATATGTAACAGAATAGTACTTCGAACTAATTTTCTTGCCGTTCAACTTAACTTTGAATTTAGGCATCAGCTTAGTGCCCACAACACTAGAAGCGTAGTACTGTTTTTTGCTAGTTGTGATAGTTGCATGTGTAAGGTTTTTATAACCATTGTTTTCTTTATTCTTACATGAGATAACGCCATTCTTAACTGACACAAGGACGTTGCCATCTGTAGTTCTGTATGTCTTGATATCACGTACTGCAAGTCTCTTCAACATAGCTGGCTTTGGTGTGAGATATTCAGGTGGTTTTCCAGTAGATATTACTGCGTGTGATGGTTTAACCACATCTAGAAAATCATCGCAAGTAGAAAGAGTAGCGCCGTGATGTCCTACCTTCAAAATATTAGCCTTTAAATCATATTTCTTTTTTATAAGAACTTTCTCGATAGTAGAAGGCATATCTGCGGTTAGCAACATAGACTTTCCGTCGCACGAAACCTTCAATACTATACTGTCCTCGTTATAAGTAGTTCCCTGTCTACCGTCGTAAACAACTTTCACAGTTGCATCGCCGAGTTTCCAACTCTCACCGTCCACAGGATTCCAAGCCTTGGCACCCGTTGTAGGGATAGCGGCGATAAAATCTCTATAAGTTTTAATAGTAGGTTTAGCACATTCACTGTAAACGAGTTTATCTACAGTATAGCCAGCCTTCCAAATATGTTTAAAGCCACCCACGTGATCGGCGTCTGGGTGAGTTGATACCATATAGTCGAAATGTTTGTTAGGAATCTTCAACTTATCTAGATAAGCGATAACCTCGTTGTAAGTGTTATACCAACCAGAATCGACCATCATATAATGACCATTGCTCTCGACTACGAGAGCATCACCCTGACCCACGAAAATCGCGTGAAGTTTCATCTCGCCAGCTTGCGCATGAAGATTTGTGGCGATGATTACACCCATCGCCAATAAAAATCCACACATATATTTAATTAGTGAAATCTTAGTGTTCTGTTTCATAAAACCTCTATTTCGAATATGCTTCGATATATGATTTGTTAATGTAATGTCTGGCACGCAATAAAATATACCAGAACAAAATGATGAGAAAGAGTAGGATGGCATAGCCAATGTTCGAAAGCGTATAAAGCATTCCGAAGTCTGCGCCCAGCCAATGAGTGAATGTGGCCACAATGAAAGTGGCAAGCATACCAACCCAAGTAATCTTGCTCCATTTGCGTTCATCTCGACAAACCACGCCAGGAATCATCGCAAGAAGCGAAGTCATCGCAAGGTAAAGTGTAAATATGTTTGCAAACATATATACAAAACCGATAATGAAAGCTGCGTGGCATAGCATAACTCCATTCATAAAGAATGGAAGACTATATAATAGTGCGCAGATAATCAAACCACCCAAAGCGGTGAGTATGGTAAGACCAAATCTGCGTGAACATTTCTTCAATAACAGACAACCAATGATGATAAAGATGAATCCTAAAATATCTGGTAGGACATCTATGTGAATACCATTGTAGTAGACATCATCGATAACCTTGATAGTAACTGTTTTAGACTTTGCCTGCTCGCCATCCGAGGACTTCGGATTATGAGTTTCTATAGGCTTAGACTCAAACTCTTTTTCAGAGGCATACTTTTTGTCATCGATCATCTTATATGTACAAGTCGCACCATAATTAGTGCGAATATTGTAATACTGATACTCGCCTGACAATTTGTCTGTATTCTGATACTTGTTAGGATAGTCGAGGCCTGTTGCAACTTCGACATCCAAAACTATGAAAATAAAACCTAGGGCCAACAATAACAAGGCCACCTTTAATTTCGTATTTTTCATAACTATTTAATTATATTTATATATAGAAGAAAAATCAAATAATAAACCCTTTAATATAGAAGAAAAAGCAAATTGTGTTATAATAAATGAGTTGGAATAAGAGGACGGAAATACCATGGAAATAGGAAAAGTACAGAAATTAAAAGTTGTCAATAAAGTAGACTTTGGTGTATATCTCGGTGAGGAGGATGACAAGGTTTTGCTTCCAAAGAACGAAGTGCCAGCGGGTGTGGATGTTGGAAATGAAGTGGAAGTCTTCATTATGAGAGATTCCGAAGATAGATTGATTGCAACAGTGCATCAGCCTACAGCTCAAGTCGGTGAACTGGCTAGAATGAAAGTTCAGGATGTGACGAAGCACGGAGCATTCCTCGATTGGGGGATGGGAAAGGATTTGTTCCTTCCATATAAAGAACAGACCTACAAGGTTAAACCGAACGATGAAGTGTTAGCAGGCGTCTACGTTGATAAGAGTGAGCGCCTGGCGGCGACAATGAAAATATATTCGTATCTCTCAGTCAATTCCACACACGATGCTGAAGATATCGTGGAGGGAACTGTCTACAATATTAATCCAGAGTATGGAGTGTTTGTGGCAGTGGATGATAAGTTCCACGGAATGATTCAGAAAAAAGAAGTGGTGAGTGAGATGAGAATTGGCGAGCGCATCAAGGCGCGAGTCAAGAGTAGAAGAACTGACGGTAAGCTAGATCTTGCGATGAGAAAGAAATCGTATATGCAGATCGATGAGGATGCAGAAACCATCTATGAGTTTATGAGAGAGCACGGTGGCAAGCTAGACTACACGGACCGAGCGGAGCCTGCACGCATCAAGCAAGATTTTGCGATGAGCAAAGCAGAGTTTAAGAGAGCGATAGGAAGGCTACTCAAGAATAAACGCATAGAAATAGAAGAAACAGGCATAAAACTGCTAGATTAGCCTATATTTCTATACAAAATAGACAATTTTCGTAGATATTTTTTGTATATTTGCACATAGCAATTTTTAATAAAAACATTTAAAATATACTTTACATATGGGGTTATGCCCTAAATTAGGAGGAAAAAATGGCAAGTTTATCACTGAAGAACATTAACAAGATTTACCCAAATGGCTTCCATGCGGTTAAGGATTTCAACCTTGAAATCAAGGATAAGGAATTCATCGTATTCGTAGGACCATCAGGATGTGGTAAATCAACAACATTACGTATGATTGCTGGATTGGAAGAGATTTCATCAGGCGAGTTATACATCGGGGATAGGTTGGTCAACGATGTGGAACCTAAGGACAGAGATATTGCGATGGTATTCCAGAACTACGCTCTGTATCCACATATGACTGTTTATGATAACATGGCGTTCGGTCTTAAACTCAGAAAGGTACCAAAAGCTGAGCAGGAAAGATTGGTTAAGAACGCAGCTAAGATATTAGATTTGGAGGCACTACTTGATCGTAAGCCTAAGGCTTTGTCAGGTGGACAGCGTCAGAGAGTGGCTATGGGACGTGCTATCGTGCGTGACCCTAAGGTATTCTTGATGGATGAGCCTCTATCTAACTTGGATGCCAAGTTGAGAGTACAGATGCGTGTTGAGATTGCTAAGATTCATAAGAGTCTAGGCGCAACAATCATCTACGTAACACACGACCAGACAGAGGCTATGACTCTTGGTTCAAGAATCATCGTTATGAAGGATGGTCTTGTACAGCAGGTAGATTCACCTAAGAACTTGTATGACAAACCAGTCAACTTGTTCGTTGCTGGATTTATGGGTTCACCACAGATGAACTTCATCGATGCAGAAGTTGAGCGCGATGGCGACGATGTGAAACTTCACATTGGACAGGCTCGTACATATATCACAGTTCCTGCAGAGCAGGCTCAGGTTCTTCTCGAGAAGAAGTATGTCGGCAAGACTGTTGTCATTGGTATCAGACCTGAAGACATTCACGATGAGGAAAGCTTCATTCAAATGTCACCAGACAGTGTATTCAAGACACAGGTTAAGGTTTATGAGCTTCTCGGTGCAGAGGTTTACCTATATGTAGACGTTGAGGGATTCGATGTAACAGCTAGAGTTAATCCAAGAACTACTGCTAGAGTAGGCGATGAGATTACAATGGCTATGGACCTCACAAAACTTCACATCTTTGATAAAGATACAGAAGAAGTTATCACAAACTAAGAAAATAAAAAACCAAATACCTTGCGGGGAGACCTGCAAGGTATTTTTTTATGTCCAATTTGTTGCCTTGTTTTTTGCATAGAACTGAATTACAATAATAGTTGGGTTAGTGGGCGTAAAAAAAGCCTACATTATGCGAAAAAATGGGAGATTAGGTATGATTTCAAACCAGATTATTCAGAACATTATCGACGGTATAAAAGGAATTTCCAGAGTAGATCTGTTCGTAGCTGATACGACCGGAGATTTTGTTGCGCATACAGCCGATACTACAGATGAAATGAGCGATGTCATCGTGGAGTTTGCAGAGTCGAATGCGGAAAGTCAGGAAGTTCAACCATACCAGTTGTTCAAGATATACGACGATGCGCAAGTTGAGTTAATTCTTGTTGCTCAAGGTTCAGGCGATGATGTATTTATGGTAGGAAAGATGGCTACATTCCAGATTCAAAACTTGCTTGTGGCATACAAAGAGAGATTCGACAAGGACAACTTCGTAAAGAACTTACTCCTCGACAATATGCTTCTCGTTGATATTTACAATAGGGCGAGCAAGCTGGAAATAGATACAGACGCTAGAAGAAGTGTTTGCATTATTGAAACTACAGGTGGTAAGGACAGCGTCTCAGTCGAGACTATCAAGAACATGTTTGAGAAAGACAGCCAGGATATCATAACTACTGTAGATGAAAAGAACATTATTCTTATCAAGGAATTAAAAGATGACGAGGACTATGATACTCTCGAGGAAGTTGCTCAGACGATAGTAGATATGCTTGCCTCAGAGGCAATGACATCTGCAACGGTAAGCTTTGGAACTATCGTAAATGAAATAAAAGAAGTGTCTCGTTCATATAAAGAAGCAAAGATGGCACAAGATGTCGGAAAGATATTCTTTAGCGACAAACAAGTAGTGGCTTACAACAATCTTGGAATCGGTCGCCTGATTTATCAACTCCCATTGCCACTTTGTAAACTGTTTATACAGGAGATATTCAAAGATCAGTCGCCTAGCGATTTCGATGATGAAACTTTGACTACTATAGATAAGTTCTTTGAAAACAACTTAAACATTTCGGAGACATCTAGACAGTTATACATTCACAGAAACACACTAGTTTATAGATTAGATAAGATTCAAAAGATGACAGGTTTAGACCTTAGAGTATTTGATGATGCCATCACATTGAAGATAGCATTGATGGTTGTCAAATATATGGAATATATAGACCATTTAGAATAAGGAGTTTTTATGATAAAGCTAGACCGTGTTAGTAAGACATACGGTAAGGGCACACCAGCTCTCAAAAATGTAAATATGGAAATCAATAACGGTGAGTTTGTGTTCGTCGTAGGCGCCAGTGGTTCTGGAAAGTCTACACTTATCAAACTTTTGCTGAAAGAACTAGATCCAACTGAAGGATCTATCATTGTTAACGACCAAGATTTGTCAAAACTTCGCTCTAGAGCTATCGCGAAGTATCGCAGAAATGTAGGAGTAGTATTCCAAGATTTCCGTCTTTTGACGGACAGGGATGTCTACTCTAATATTGCGTTTGCACAGAGAGTGATTGGAAAGCATCCAAAGGAAATCAAAAAGAACGTGGCTAGAGTTTTAAGTTTGGTTGGTCTCTCTGAAAAATATCGTTCGAACCCTAACGAGTTGTCAGGTGGTGAGCAGCAGAGAGTGGCATTGGCGAGAGCCATAGTAAATGAACCTGATATCCTATTGGCGGATGAGCCAACAGGAAACTTGGACGTGGAAAATTCATGGGAGATTATGAAACTCCTTGAAAAGATAAACGAGCAAGGCACGACTGTTATCGTGGTGACACACAATATGGAAATCGTCGAGAAGATGAAGAAGAGAGTTGTCACTTTGAAGCAAGGCGTGAAAGTTGCAGATAGCAAGTCGGAGGATAGCGATGAATAAGAGAAGTGTGGGATACTGCATCAAACAGGGATTAGTGAACATCAAAAGAAATAAGCTATACTCATTGGCGTCTATCGGAACGATTGCGGCGAGCATCTTTTTAATAACTGTGATTTTTGCCATCATCTTAAACCTCAACTATATGGAGGCTCAGTTTGAGAAGAAGGTTGGAGTGACCGTTTTCTTCGAAAAGGGCATCAGTGAGGAACAGATTAAGACGATTGGCGATACGATAGAAAAGGATAAGCGTGTGGACCGCAAGGAGTACACTTCGGCAGAGCAGGCTTGGGATGATTTCAAAAAAGACTATTTTGGTGACGAGCCAGATTTGGCAAAAGGATTTGCCAATGACAATCCACTAGCTGACTCGGCTCACTATACCGTTTACCTTAAAAATATAGGAACACAGGATGACTTCGTCAATGATATTCAGAAAGTATCAGGAGTAAGAAAAGTTAAACACTCTGAGGAAGCCAAAGATACATTGGCTAACATCAAAAGAATCCTCGAGTATATTTCGATAGCACTAATAATTATTCTTCTGTGCGTAGGAGTTTTCCTTATCAACAATACTGTTATGTTGGGAATCAATGTCCGACGCGAGGAGATTAAGATAATGAAATTGATTGGATCCAGCAATCATTTTGTAAGAGCACCGTTTATTATAGAGGGTGTTGTTATAGGATTGATAGGATCTATTATCCCACTGATTGTTTTGGCGTTAGCATATTCGAGAATTATAACGCTCATTGTTAATAAGTTCGGAGTGTTCGCTTCGAATATTCCATTTGCGCCAGCAAACAGAGTCTTTTCAATATTGATTCCTTTAGGAATCATTATGGGTGCAGGCATCGGACTGATAGGTTCAGCACTTTCTATTAGAAAGCATCTGAAAGTATAGGAGAGAGATATGAACATATTTAAAAAGGCAGTTGCAATATGTTTAGTGATGGTCATGGGAGTTTCTGTGGCCTTATCGTCAAGCTTTGCTGATGTTAAAAGTGAGAAGAGCAAGCTCAATAATCTTAAAAGCCAGAAGTCTGAAGTCCAAAACAAGAAAGCGAAGCTAAAGAAGAAGCAAGAGAAGGCTCAGGCGGCTATCGACGAACTAGATGCACAGCAATCAGAGATCGCAGGGAAACTATACCAGACGAATGTTAATCTTAGAAATACGAAGAAAGATATAAAGACTACGACAAGGAAACTTAAGAAGGCTAAGGCGAGCGTAAACAAGCAATACAAGGATATGAAACTTCGTATTCAATATATGTACGAAAATGGCGAGACAGAAATGCTCGACTTAATTCTCAATTCAGATAGCATAGGTGATTTCCTAAATAAGGCTGAGTACATTACAGAACTATCCACATACGATAGAAATATGCTCGGCAAGTTGAAAAATACGAAAAAGTCTATTGCAAAATCAAAGAAAAAATTGGAGAAGTCTAAAGTGGCTCTCACCTCTTTGAAGAAGTCACAGGAAGCAGACCAAGCAAGAATTGCATCACTTCAGGAAAAGAAGCAGGCTGAGATAGATTCTTACGACAAGAAGATGGCAGATGTGGACGCAGCGTCATCAGATTTAGAAGCAGAGATTAGAGCACAGGAAGTGAATGTATCAAATGCTGAAAAGTTCGCTGCAGCTAGCCCATCATCGAGCAGTTCAAAGAGACATTACAGTTCAAAGAAATCAAGACACTCTGGTGGCTCAGGAACATTGGCTTGGCCAGTCCCAGGATACACGAGCGTATCATCTGGATATGGTTGGAGAAGCAATCCAGTTGGAAGTGGAAGACAGTTCCACGCCAGCATAGATATACCTGCTCCTACGGGAACACCAGTCATTGCGGCAGCATCAGGAACAGTGGCGTTCTCATACAAGAGTAGCTCAGCGGGTAACTTTATTGGAATAGATCACAGCGGAGGAATCCGTACAAGATATATGCATTTGTCCAAGCGATATGTTTCAGCGGGACAGTATGTTAAGAAAGGCAAAGTAATCGGACTAGTCGGAACTACTGGTTGGTCCACGGGACCACACTTAGACTTTAGCGTTCAAGTCGGTGGAGAGTGTGTGAATCCATGGGATTATCTATAGAGGGTAGTTATGAAAAATAGTAATTTTGGAAAAGGTATCATATTAGGAATAGTGATAGCGCTGGTTGTGATGGTGTCTATCGGAGGTGGAATTTATTATTCTATCTTTTACGGTGGAAGCAGTTCACTATCAGCAAACACTAGACAGAAAATGAACCTGATGGAAAACATCATAAACAATAAGTATCTTGGAAAGATAGATATGTCCAAGATGAAAGACGGAGTTTACAAAGGCGTGGTAGACGGCCTGGACGATCCATACTCTGTTTATTATACGAAGGCTGAGTATGATGAATTGAAGAAGAGTACTGCTGGAGTTTACACAGGAATAGGTGTGCTCGTGCAAGAAAATCCAACTACAAGGTTGTCGTCTATCGTCAGAGTTTTTCCTAATACGCCAGCGGCAAAAGTTGGCCTAAAGAAAGGCGATGTCATTTACAAGATTGACGATAAGGATGTGAGCAATCTCGGCGTGGACAAGATAGTTCTTCGCATTAAGGGTAAAGAAAACTCGACTTTCAAACTTCAAGTTTATCGTCCATCTATCAAGAACTATGTGACGGTAAATGTTAAACGAGAGGAAGTGGCTTACCCATCAGTTGATTCAAAGTTATTTGATGCGAAATACAAGATAGGCTACATTCAGATTTTCGAGTTTGATGAGAATACAAAAGATCAGTTCGACGCTGCCATTAACAGTCTTAAGAAGCAAGGCGTTCGCGGTTTGATGATTGATGTCAGAGACAATGGCGGTGGACTGTATGACATAGTTTGTGCGATGCTAGATGAGTTATTGCCTAAGGGCATGATTGTCTACACAAAAGATAAGGATGGAAAGAAGACTCCTCAGTTCTCGGATAAGAACGCTCTTGGTCTTCCAATGGTAATTATCCAGAATGGAAATAGTGCCAGCGCCTCAGAAATATTTGCTGGAGCTATCCAAGATTTCGGCGCAGGCAAGATAGTTGGCGAGAAGTCATATGGAAAGGGAGTAGTTCAAGAGATACTACCTTTCACTGACGGAAGTGCTATGAAACTTACAGTGGAGCATTACTATACACCGAAGGGAAGAGACATCCAAGGTAAAGGCATCACGCCAGATGTGGCAGTGGGTCCTGCCACAAAACCAAACACAGACCCACAACTTTCAACGGCGCTCAATCTGATGAGACGCCAGTTGGTAGCAAAACAGCAATAAAGCAAAGAGCAAAGGCCTTAGGGCCTTTGTTTAAATAAGAAGGAGAAATATATGAAACTTCTAATACTAATTTTAAAACAGACAGAACTCATCAGTGACTTGAACGATGAACTGGCTAGTATAGGTATCCATCATGGAACTATCATCGATGCAAAGAGTATGACGAGTGGACTTCGTGCTTGGTCAGACGATTCGATTATCATCGGTGGCCTTATGCGTCGCGCAAAGAACTTCGAATACAATGAAGAGTGTAAGATGTTGATGTTCGTTCTAGACGAAGATCAGATAGAACCAACAAAGGATACCATCAACAATGTCATTGGTGACATCAACAAGGGTGGAACAGCGGTCATGTTCACTATCCCTATCGATTATGCAGAAGGATTAGGAGAGTAAATGGACGCAAAATATATTATTCTGATCTATATCGCAGTAGGTTTGTTCCTCTGCCTTATAGCTGGAAAAATCGTAAAGCAATTTAAACTCCCAAATGTAACGGGCTACATCATTATCGGTTTGCTCGCCGGTATTCTTTTGGGGACGAATCAACTGCAACACTTCTTCGGGAAAGATGTGGCGCAAGATATGGTTACAAAGTTCGATATCATCAAAGACCTTGCGACTGGCTTTATCGCGTTTTCCATCGGAACAGAATTTGAATTCAAATACATAAAGAAACTAGGAAAGTCTCCTATCGTCATAGCGATAATGGAATCGGCGTGCGCAGTAGTGCTCGTTGCCGGAGGCATCTTCCTCGTGACTAGAAATATTCAGCTTGCGCTCGTGATGGGAGCCATCGCAGCAGCTACCGACCCAGCGGCGACGATACTCGTTGCAAAACAGTACAAGGCGAAGGGACCGATTTCAAAGACATTGATTCCAGTCGTGGCTATCGATGATGCGACAGCACTCATAATGTACGGCATCTGTGTGGCTATCGCCAAAACATTCACAGGCCACTTCTCAATAATGACTATCATAGAGCCGTTTAAAGAAATTTTCGGCTCACTCGTATTTGGTATCATTCTAGGACTCATCTTTACGGGACTTATCAGACTCTACACGGGCCGTGGAAATCGACTTGCGATAACGATAGCAATGGTCTCGCTCTGTGTGGCAGTTTCGAATTTAGAGTTCCTAAGTTTCTCACCACTTCTTGCCTGCATGGCAATGAGTGTGACTGTCGTCAATGTATCTAAGAATTGGGGACCAGTCTTTGAACAGATGGACAGAATGACACCTCCGATATTTATGATATTCTTCCTCGTTACAGGAGCAGGAATGGATGTCAGTGTTATTCCTAAAATAGGAATTATCGGATTGGTTTACATAATTGTGAGAGTGGTTGGAAAGATGATTGGCGCAAATCTAGGTGCTAGAATGTCACACGCACATGAAAAAGTAAGAAAATATCTGGGCATAGGACTCATCCCTCAGGCCGGTGTTGCTATCGGACTGGCGATGATGTGTAGCTCAGTAGTTCCAGAATACTCTAATCAGATAATGGCAGTAGTAGTTTGTGGAACGATTATATATGAACTAGTAGGACCTATCCTGACGAAGATAATGTTTCAGAAAACAGGAGAGATTAAGAAAGAATCATAAGTATGGATCATTTTGAATTACATTCCGAGTACAAGCCTACCGGAGATCAGCCAGAGGCCATAGAGGCGTTGGCTGAAGGATTTAAAGCAGGCGCGCAGTTTCAAACGCTGTTAGGTGCCACTGGATCAGGTAAGACTTTTACTATGGCGAATGTCATCCAAAAACTAAATAAACCTACACTAATCATCGCGCACAACAAAACGCTTGCTGCGCAATTATATAGTGAGTTCAAAGAATACTTCCCGGACAATGCCGTGGAGTATTTCGTGTCATACTATGATTACTATCAGCCAGAGGCTTATGTTCCAAGTACTGATACTTATATAGAAAAAGACTCGGCTATAAACGATGAGATAGATAAGCTACGCCACTCGGCGACGATGTCATTGATTGAGAGAAAAGACGTAATCGTAGTGGCTTCAGTATCTTGTATTTATGGTTTAGGAGATCCGATAGAGTATGAAGAGATGGTAGTGTCTCTTCGACCTGGAACCATAAGAGAGCGCGACGATATCATAAGACAGTTAGTCAGTATACAGTATGATAGAAACGATATGGATTTTCAGCGAGGAACATTTAGAGTTCGCGGTGAGAATCTTGAGATATTCCCTGCTTCATTTTCCGATAGGGCTATCCGCGTGGAGTTCTTCGACGATGAGATAGAAAGAATCGCAGAGATAGATACATTGACCGGTGAGGTCATCAGATATGTGGAACACGCTGCCATCTTTCCAAACTCGCATTATGTAGTTTCGGAAGACAAGATGAAGCGCGCTATCAAAGCCATCAAGGAAGAACTCGCTGAGCAGGTGGCATATTTTAAATCTGAAGATAAACTGATAGAGGCGCAACGTATTGCGGAACGCACCAACTTTGATATGGAAATGTTGGAGGAGACTGGATTTTGCTCTGGCATCGAAAACTATTCGCGTCATATGGCAGGACTAGAGCCAGGTGCGACACCTCACACGCTGATGGAATACTTCAACGATGACTTTTTGATTATCATTGACGAGTCACACATCACACTCCCGCAGATAAGAGGAATGTACAACGGTGACCAGTCAAGAAAGAACACGCTCGTCGAGTATGGATTCAGATTGCCTTCGGCAAAAGATAACAGACCTCTGAAGTTTGAGGAATTTGAAAATATGATAGACCAGATGATGTTCGTATCAGCCACTCCAGGCGAGTATGAAGAAAACCACGAACTAAAGAGAGTGGAACAGATTATCAGACCTACTGGATTGTTGGACCCAGAGATTTCAGTGAGACCGATAGACGGACAGATAGATGATTTAATTTCTGAAATCAACAAAGAAACTGAAAAAGGAAATAAGGTTCTAGTTACGACGCTGACCAAGAAGATGGCGGAGGATCTCACAGACTATATGAGAGAAGTGGGAATCCGCGTGAAGTACTTGCACTCAGACATAGATACACTTGAGAGAACCGAGATTATAAGAGATATGAGACTGGATGTTTTCGACGTTCTAGTAGGAATCAATCTCTTAAGAGAGGGATTAGATATTCCTGAGATTTCGCTCGTGGCCATATTAGATGCCGACAAGGAAGGATTCCTAAGATCTGAAACATCACTTATTCAGACTATAGGAAGAGCCGCACGTAACAGTGAAGGCCATGTTATAATGTATGCAGACGAAATCACAGAGTCTATGAAGAATGCTATAGATGAGACGAATCGTCGTCGAAGTATTCAGCAAAAATACAACGACGAGCACGGCATTACACCTACGACTATCAAGAAGGCAGTGCGCGACCTCATCAGCATTTCTAAAGAAGTTGATAAGCAGATTAATGAGTTAGAAAAGGATCCAGAGTCAATGGACGAGAAGGAGTTACAACAACTCATTGACAAGATTACGAGAAGAATGAATCAGGCAGCGGCAGAACTCGATTTTGAAACAGCCATCGAGATGCGAGAAAAACTAGCCGAGTTGAAAGTAGAATATTATGGCGACTAAAAGTATCAAAATTAAAAAAGCGAATGAGAACAACTTAAAAAAGATAAACGTGGAGATTCCACGCGACCAGTTCACAGTGGTAACGGGATTGTCGGGTTCAGGCAAGTCGTCGCTTGCTTTTGATACCGTCTACGCTGAAGGTCAGCGCAGATATATGGAATCGCTTTCATCGTACGCTCGCCAGTTCCTTGGTCAGATGGAAAAACCAAAAGTCGAGAGTATAGAGGGATTGCCTCCGGCAATATCAATAGACCAGAAATCCACTAACAGAAACCCTAGATCGACAGTTGGAACTGTGACGGAGATTTACGACTATATGAGACTGTTGTACGCTCGCATTGGCGTGCCACACTGTCCTAACTGTGGAAAAGAAATCAAACGACAGACAGTAGATGAAATCGTAGACCAGGTTATGCAGATGAAGGAGAAGACAAAGTTTCAGATTCTAGCACCTGTAGTTCGCGGAAAGAAAGGTCGTCACGAAAAACTCCTAGACAGCGCAAAGAGAAGCGGCTACGTGAGAGTAAATGTGGACGGCAACGTGTATGAATTGACGGAAGAGATTAAGCTTGATAAAAACATCAAGCACAACATAGATATCATAGTCGACAGACTGAGTATTCGTGATGGAATCGAAAAGAGACTCACGGATTCTATTGAGACTGCGCTGAAACTGGCGAAGGGTTTGGTCATCATCGACGAGATTGGTGGCGAGCAGAAAACTTACAGCCAGAATTTTGCGTGTACGGATTGTAATATCAGCGTTGACGAGATTCAGCCTAGAAGTTTTTCATTCAACAACCCATTCGGCGCTTGCCCTGATTGTTCGGGACTCGGCTACAAGATGGAGTTCGACATCGACTTGATGATTCCAGACCAGAGCCTCTCGATTAACGATGGCGCTGTCGTTGTCTACGGCTGGCAGAACTGTAATAAGAAAGGTAGTTATGCTAACGCAATGCTATTGGGCCTTGCTGAGAAGTACGGCTTTGATCTCGACACACCGTTCGAGAAATATCCAAAGAAGATAAAAGACATTTTGGTTCACGGAACACGTGGCGAAAAAGTGAAGTTTAACTATAGAAGCACGCGTGGCCGAGGCCAATATGAAATGCCATTCGAAGGTATCTTAGAAAACGTAAAGAGAAGATATCACGAGGCTTGGACACAGAGTCAGAAGTCAGGCTACGAGGAGTTTATGAGATTTACTCCATGTGAGACTTGTGGCGGACAGAGACTAAAGAAAGAATCGCTCGCAGTGACATTGGGCGATAAGAATATATATGAGATGACTGATATGCCAGTCGTTGACGAACTGAATTTTATCGACCAAATGAAACTGACAGAAAAGCAGAAGAAGATAGGTGATGAGATTCTAAAGGAAGTTAAAGGAAGACTTAAGTTCTTGAGAGACGTGGGGCTTGATTATCTTACGTTGTCGCGTGCGACAGGAACGCTATCTGGTGGAGAAGCGCAGCGTATCAGACTGGCAACGCAGATTGGATCGGGACTAGTAGGCGTGGCATATATAATGGACGAGCCAAGCATAGGACTGCATCAGGCGGACAATGCAAAACTTTTGAAATCGCTGAAAGGTTTGAGAGACTTAGGAAATACTTTGGTGGTGGTTGAACATGATGAGGAGACGATGCGTGCAGCAGACCACATCATAGATATTGGACCGAAGGCTGGCGTGCACGGAGGTAAGGTTGTTGCCAAGGGCACGGTGGAAGATATCATCGCAAACCCTAAATCGATTACTGGAAAGTATTTGAGTGGAGAGAAAAAGATTCCTGTTCCAACGACTAGGAGAGAACCTACAGGATTTATAACTGTCAAAGGTGCACAGGAAAACAATTTGAAAAATATAGATGTGAAGATTCCTCTTGGAGTTTTCACTTGTGTAACCGGAGTTTCAGGCTCAGGAAAAAGTTCGCTTGTAAATGAGATAATTTACAAGAGCCTTGCGAAGAGCCTTAATAAGGGACGAGTGATTCCTGGCAAGCATAAGACTATCGAGGGAATAGAACAACTAGACAAGGTGATTGATATAGATCAGTCGCCTATCGGAAGAACGCCTCGTTCGAATCCTGCTACTTATACAGGAGTGTTTGATATGATTCGCGATCTCTTTGCGACGACTCCTGACGCGAAAGAGCGTGGTTTTAAGAAGGGCAGATTTAGTTTCAATGTTAAAGGCGGACGTTGCGAGGCTTGCTCTGGCGATGGAATTCTGAAAGTTGAAATGCATTTCTTGCCAGATGTATATGTTCCTTGTGAAGTTTGTAATGGAATGAGATATAATAGAGAGACACTGGAAGTTAAGTACAAGGGCAAGAATATATATGATGTACTTGAGATGACGGTGGAAGAGGCACTTGAATTTTTCAAAAATGTGCCACGTATTTATAATAAAATAAAAACATTGTATGATGTTGGACTTGGCTATATCAAACTTGGCCAGCCATCGACTACATTGTCGGGAGGCGAGGCGCAAAGAATAAAACTTGCGAGTGAACTTAGCAAGCGCAGTACTGGAAAGACGATATATATCCTAGACGAGCCGACGACAGGATTGCATTTTGCAGATGTACACAAGTTAGTCGACATACTTCACAGATTGGTGGAGGATGGAAACACGGTTATAGTAATCGAACACAACTTGGACGTCATAAAAGTGGCCGACTATATCATAGATATGGGACCTGATGGTGGAGATCGCGGCGGAACAGTTGTAGTTTCGGGAACACCTGAGGAAGTGGCCGTATGCAACAAGAGTTATACGGGAAAGTATGTAAAGAAAGAATTGAAAAAATAGGGGATATAAGTGGCAGAGACAGAGAAGAAAAAAAGAAACAAAAAGTTCAAAGTTAAAAATATGGAACCGTCTAAGAAACTGACATTCTATCAGCATTTCTTGAGAGTGATGTGGATTATTATTTTCGGGAGTTTCATCGGAACATTGATGGAGGGAATCTGGTCGACATTCTATTTCGGGCGTTGGGAAGCGCACGTAAATACGTTAACGACAAGTTTGTGCTTAATTTATGGAGTCGGCGCAGCATACGTCTATATTATTTCATTGTTCATCAGAAAAAAACATATAATCATTCAATTTTTAGTATGTGCAATCGGAATGTCAGCAATTGAGTTGGTTGCTGGACTGGGAATGGAATACATTCTCGGAATGCGTGTGTGGCACTACCACAATTCACCATTTAGTCTATTAGGCTATTGTTGCCTAGAGATGGGATTTATCTGGGGAGTCTGTGGAGTGACATTTATCAGAGTTATCATTCCTAGAGCTGAAAAACTATTTAATAGGATAGAAAGTAGACTTTGGAATACTATTACGATTATCATTACTATCATTTTGATTTTAGACTTAACATTTACGACAGGTTGCATCATTCGTTGGTCACACAGACATCAAGGTATAAAGCCAGAAATTAAAATTGCAAAATATATGGATAAGCACTATACGGACCAATATATGAGACAGAAGTTTATGCGATGGTGGTTTATAGATGACGAGAAGATACCAGGACATAAAAGAGCATTACCGTTAAAAGAAGAACTTGCTAGACAAGAAAAACGCCAGATGGATAGATATGGCAAGATTTACTTCAAGCAGAAAATCGAGCCAATGGAAGGCGAAGAACAAGATGTAGAAACTGTTAATAAAGGATTTGAGACAATAGTTAAAAATAAGAAGAATAATTAACAGGGGAGAAACATGGATAGAGAAGTAGTCATAGTTATAGATTTTGGAGGACAATACAACCAGCTTGTCGCACGTCGTGTGAGAGAAGCGGGAGTTTACTGCGAAATCTATTCATACAAGACTGATATCGAAGAAATCAAGAAGATAAACCCTAAGGGAATCATATTGACAGGTGGACCTAACAGTTGTTACGAAGATGATTCGCCTACATATACAGATGAACTATTCAAACTGGGTATTCCGGTTTTAGGACTTTGCTATGGTGCGCAACTTATGCAACATATCCTTGGTGGCAAGGTTGAGAAGGCACCTGTGCGAGAGTATGGCAGAACTACTACACATTTCGATACTACTTCTAAGTTGTTTAGCGATATCCCAGAAGAAAGTATCGTATGGATGAGTCACTTTGATTACATCAGTGAACCTGCACCAGGTTTTAAATCTATAGCGCAAACAACTGATTGCCCTGTGGCAGCAGCAGAAAATGAGAGTAAAAGGCTGTATGCTATTCAGTTTCATCCAGAGGTACTTCACACAGAATATGGAAAAGACATTTTCAACAACTACCTATATAATGTGTGCGAGTGCAAGGGTGATTGGAAGATTGATTCGTTTGTTAAAACTCAGATAGAAACTATAAGAAATAAGGTAGGCGATGGAAAAGTATTGCTCGCACTTTCGGGTGGAGTAGACTCTTCAGTCGCAGCAGTTCTTCTATCGAAAGCAGTTGGAAAGCAACTCACATGTGTGTTTGTGGATCATGGATTGCTCCGCAAGAATGAGGGAGACGAAGTGGAGAGCATCTTCGGACCAAGTGGCGATTATGATCTTAACTTCATACGTGTGAATGCACAAGAAAGATATTATGAAAAACTAGCTGGTGTAACTGAGCCAGAAAAGAAGAGGAAGATTATCGGCGAAGAATTTATTCGCATATTTGAGGAGGAGTCACAGAAAATTGGTGCCGTGGACTATCTGGTTCAAGGTACGATATATCCTGATGTGGTGGAAAGTGGTCTCGGCGGCGAGTCTGCAGTCATAAAGTCCCACCACAATGTAGGTGGACTGCCTGAATATGTGGATTTCAAAGAGATAATAGAACCGCTTAAGGAATTGTTTAAGGACGAAGTAAGACAGGCAGGACTAGAGTTAGGACTTCCTGGATATCTGGTATTCCGTCAGCCATTCCCAGGTCCAGGTTTGGGAGTGAGAATTGTCGGCGATGTGACGGCAGAGAAAGTTAGAATCGTCCAAGACGCCGACAAGATATTCAGAGACGAAGTTGATCAGGCCTTATCAGAACATAAAGAAAAAACTGGTGAGGAAGCATCATGGAAACCAAACCAGTACTATGCAGCACTCACAAATATGAGATCAGTAGGTGTGATGGGAGACGAGCGTACATACGACTACGCAGTAGCACTTCGTGCAGTGAAGACTATAGATTTCATGACTGCTGAGAGTAGCGAAATCCCTTACGAGATATTGAATCGAGTGATGAATAGAATCATCAATGAAGTCGATGGTGTGAATAGAGTATTGTATGATATTACAAGCAAGCCACCAGGAACGATAGAAATCGAATAGAGAGTCCCAAAAACAGTACATCCAATCTCCTATAATACCCTCAAAAGGAGAATGATATGGATACTTTTAAGTTTGCTAATTCTAAAGATATTAGGTGTCAAAACTTGACCGAAATGGCTAGAGTTGGATTTATGAAAGCAGAGCCAGAAAAGAAAAAGGGTTCAAGTGAATATGAAGTATATGTTAATACAGATGATAATGGTGATATTCCTCATTTTCATTTAAGATATGCTCAAGATGGGAGTGAATTTCATTCTTGTATAGAGTTTAATGATGCAAAATATTTTGAACACGAAGGTAAAGAAGATAAATTAAATAAAAACTTTAGAAAATCATTAATAGAGTTTTTTAATAAACCAGCCGAGAATTTTGATTGTACTAATTGGGAATTAGCTTTACGTTTATGGAATACAAATAATAGAAGACCTAAGGTAGACCCATATTTAGAAATGCCAGATTATACTAAACTTAAATAATCAATAAAAAAACATAAATACATAAGGGGAATAAAATATTGTAGCTGGTCTAAAGTTAAAAAGTTAAGAGAAAATAAAAAAAGGGAAGGGCTTATGCCCTTCCTTTTTGTTCTTATAGTTTTTCAAAAACTAAAGTAGCTTGGATTCTGTCTCCACCCATCAAACCACCACTAGAAGCAGAAGCAGTTGTGATAGTATGTAAACGATATCCCTTTGCTGCTTGCTCATTGATAACTTCTTCTAATGCTGTAAGGTTTCCAGAACCTGTACCGATCAATTTCTCCTTTAAAGTAACTTGTAATACTACATAAGCTAAGCCTTCCTGGCCTGAAGCGCTTGAATACGTAGATTCTTTGTTAGCTTCGCTAAACATTCCCATGTCTGTACCTCCTCGGAAATAATATTTGTAATTCGAGTATATATCAATAATCGTGTATGGACAATAGGTTAGATAAAAATAATAATATGAAGCTAATTTGTAGTATAATAAAATCCTACAGAGTAAATGGACGAATATAAAATGTTTAAGAAATGAGGATATTATATGTCTGGTGATATGAGCGCAATGTTTGCGCAAATGATTGGAACGCTAGCAGTAATTCTAGTCGTTGCTTCGTTTATTGGCGGCAGTGACATCATAACAAAATTTGTAAAAACCGAACAAAAGTGGAAGTTTATTCTTGCCGCAGGCATCCTAGGTGGTATTTTTGGAATATATGGAAATATTGCTGGATTTGATTTAGGAGGCGCACGTGTTTCTGTGCGCGATATTGGCCCTATGCTTGCAGGTTTCACTGGTGGACCAATAGGTGGCTTGCTTGCAGGACTTATTGCTGCGACACACAGAATCTTTATGGGAATACACACCATAAGCGACCCGGGTGATACAACTATAGCGTGTGCTATTGCAACGACCCTTATCGGATTGATTTGTGGTACGGTTTCGTTGAAAAAACACAATTTAATTAAGAAGCCAGTATTTGCGTTGTTACTCAGTGCCCTGATGGAAGCGATGCATTTGTGCATAGTGCTTATAGTAACCAAGCCATTTGAAATGGCGCTAGAGACTGTGAAAAAAATAGCGCTACCGTTTATTTCTATTAATGCAGTAGGCTTTTGCTTGATGATTATCATTATTACATATATGGAAAAGCAACGTACACTGGCGATTGAAAAAAGTCGTATGGAGTCAGAATTAGAAGTTGCAAGCACCATTCAGCATTCTCTGTTGCCAATGATAAACAATGATTACCCTGGCCGCAAAGAAGTTGAAGTGGACGCTTATATGAAAGCGGCCAAGGAAGTGGGCGGCGATTTCTATGATTTATTTTTCGTTGATAATACGCATATCGCTTTTGTTATAGGTGATGTTTCTGGAAAAGGTGTTCCAGCGGCATTGTTTATGGCTTCATCTAAGATTATTTTGCAAAATTGCATAAGAGACATTACTAACCTTGCAGATGCATTGAAGGTTGTAAACAATGTTTTGTGTGAAAGAAATGAAGCAGATATGTTTGTTACCATTTGGGTTGGCATTTTAGATTTAACTAACGGAGAACTAAAATTTGTGAGTGCAGGACATAATGCTCCAATATTGTCGAGAGAAGGACACGCAGAATATGTTGAGCAGAAAAATAACTTTGTTATAGCTGGCATGAAAGGCGTAGAGTATAAAGAAGAAACTATCCAACTTAACGAAGATGATGTAATTTATTTATACACAGACGGTGTAACAGAGGCAGAAGACAAAGACCACAATCTATTTGGCGAAGGACGCTTGCTTAATTGCTTCCAGACTGATGATAACGATCCAAATAAATTGATTGAAGGTGTTAGAAAATCAATAAACGAATTTATAGATGGCAATAGTCAGTTCGACGATATAACAATGCTTTGTTTTAAGTGGGAAAAGGAAAAATAATCTCAAGGAGGAAATCATGAGAAACATTAGACGAATCATTAGTATGAAGTTTCTAAACCGAGAGATATACCTAGTAAAGTATTAAAGCAAATGCTAGCAGATGGAAAAATAACTAGAGCTCAATATAACAAAATTAGGAAAGGAAAGAAATAGTTATGAAAAAATTAGTTGCAGCAGTATTGACGTTGTCACTTGTATTTTCGATGGCATTTGTGGCGCAGCCAATAAAGGCGGCGGACGATGCATCGGCAGCATGGAAAGCGTTAGTGAAGAAGGCAGATAAGAACGGATTTATCATCAAGAACAAAGTCCTTATTCGCTACGTTGGAAGCAAGAAGACAGTCAAGATTCCAAAGAAAGTAAAAGCAATCGCTGGTGGTGCGTTCGAGGTGGTTGAAGGTTATCCAGCAAAGACTAGAACTGTAATCATTCCTGGAACTTGCAAGACTATAAGAGCAGAAGCGTTTGTTTTCAGCGGTCTCAAGAAGATTGTTATGAAGAAGGGTGTGAGAAAACTCGGAAAGAGATGTTTCGCAGACACATATCTTAAGAAGATTTACTTCCCAAAGACAGTCAAGAAGATAGGTAAGCAGATAATGGAGACAGAGGAAGGCTTGCAGGGAACGAAAATCTATGTTTATAAATGCAGTAAGGCAGCTAAGTATTTCAAGAAGGCTAAGAATAAACCTTACGGAAGATATAAGATTAAGTATCGCAAGTAGTGGACGCAATGTGAGCGAAAACGAAAGGTTAGGTAAAATATATGAGTAAACCAGTGCCTACGGCACCAGCCGAAAAAGGAAAAAAAACAAAAGGATGATGTGGTACACCCTAGCGTTTATGGGATTTACCACAGCATGGGGATTCAACAACATCATCATCAATGGTTATGCGTACTATGGCGTAGGCAGCACCTTTAGAATTGTTTATGCGATAACTCAGGGTATTTGTTTCTTGGCGGCGCTCATTATTTCGACTGATGCTCCACTCAGAGTATTGCTCGACAACGCCGACACAAGATATTTGCCTAAGGGACTTCTCAAAAAGACGAAGCGTGGCGCATATAAGAATGGCTTGATCATGATTACGATTATCGTTACTATTCTTATTATTGTTCCAGCGCTAGGCGCTGGGAACAATGATGCACTGAACAACTTCCTGACGAAGATGAATTCGGTTTGTATGCCGCTCAGGTATTGTTGGGTGTTCGTGGCTTACTATTTCTTGAAGAAACGTTTTTCGAAGAAGGAGTCCGACTACAAATTCCTGAAAAACAAATATGTGGGAATGACAGTGGCTATATGGTGCTTCGTATTGACGCTGGCTTCATGTATCATGGGAATGTATGTGGAGAATGCAGACCACACCATTAACTGGTTCCAGACTAGTATGAACGTAATCATACCGATCGTGCTAGTATGCTTAGGATTTGTAATGATGGCAATCGCGAGAAAGCAGAATAAAGAATAACAGATTGTTTGATTATTATAATCAACATATAAAAAAAGACCTCCAACAATGTTGGAGGTCTTTTCAACTATAAATTTATTTATCTCTTAACTTTTTTCCAACTAGACCATTTACCGTATTGTTTCTTCTTGCCTGTCTTAAAGTTGTAAGCGCGAGCCCTTACATATAACTTCTTCTTTTTCTTGAACTTCTTAGAAGTAATAGTAAACTTCGTCTTCTTGTAGGTCTTCTTAACCAAAGCCTTCTTAGACTTCTTTGATTTATAAATAACTACCTGATATCCCTTAGCGTTTTTAATCTTCTTCAGCCTAATAGAAACCTTCTTCGATGACTTTTTCTTGGCATAAGTGACCTTTGCCTTACCTGGTTTCTTAACAGGAGGAGCAGGCTTAGGACCATCCGAAGGTAGCTTGTAGTTAGAGTCGAACGACTGCAACCATGCTAGCATCGTGTAATTCAAATGGTTTCCAATGATAGGATAGAGGTTCTTGTAGAATGTCGCACCGGCACCAGGAACTGTATCGAAGTTACCTATTACAGCCGAGAAAACATAGTACAGAAGCTTCTTTGCAGCAGCCTTGACTTCGTCTGGATTATCCAATGTAACACCTGCCTCAGCAAGTCCATCTACCATAATGTCAGGAAGAATATCGCCTTGCATAGAGACATCAGCGATGATAGACAACATTCCTTCCTCTTGAACTTTTTCCATCACATAGCCGAGGAAGATATCCTTTTGTTCCTCAGTTAAGTCAAAATAATTATCTACAGCTGCAGAAACTAGTGGATCTAACTCATTAAACTTATCAGTCGAACCGATAGAAATAGCCAGAGCAGTCATAAGATCATCAACTACTGCAGAAACATCCTTCGTGCCGTCAGGCTCCATATTAATCGCATAAGTCGTAGTATCTATGTTTACCTTAAATCCAGGCACGATATCCGCTACCACAGGAGTATCCTTTATCATCAAATCCATAAACTTCTGAGCTCTCGCCTTCTTAGCCTCATACTGCGTATCATGAGTAGAAGGAAGAGTCATCTCCACGCCGTATCGATGCCAATTCCATTGCTCTGGAGCAATCTGTGTAATCATGTCATAAGGCGAAATGATGTTGTAGATATTTTTAAATTTACTCTTCTTGTAGTCCATGTCAGTCGTGGTGTTAGGTGTTCCAAAAGTATATACATACAAATCCTTCGTATCGATACTGACATCACCAATGTAATGATCATTATCTAGTTTATAGCCAAGGTAGTTCGCAACGCCAGCACCTCTGGAGTAACCAGCAATCCACAACTTCACATTCTCAGTTATGGCATTGGCATTGATATAGTTCTCCAATTCGTTCAGAACTTTAGTGCCACATGCTTTAAAACCTGCATGGAATCCATCTGAACCAAGTTTGAAGTTACTCATCCATTCCTTATCGTACATAGCATTTCTAAAGTTAATCGCTATAAGAGTGTAATCTTGGCCGTCCACTTTGATTGGTCTCTTCGCGAACGCATAACCGAAGCTATCCTTTGTAGGTTTAGTAGTGTAATCCTCATTAGAGTAGAAAGATGTAAAACCAGCCTTCGTTAGCAAGTCTCTCAAGTTGGAATCGAACTTCGAGTAGTCAGGCTGGCCAGCCTCAGTCGTGGCAGTGGTGCCAATGGCACTAGAAGCCATACAGCAACTCATCGTAGCCAGACTAGAATTATATTCGAAGCTCGAATTCGTAAAGTAGCTGTCTGAATAGTAGAAGTCGCTTGTAACATCATTTTTCACAGTGATGATGTTAGGGAAAGCGAAAGACTTCTTCGCGATAGTCTCAGCTTTGGCTGGTGCCAATGTTATCGAAGTAACAATCAACGCAATGCTAAGAACTAAACTTAAAATAGTCGATAATTTCCTTATCTTCATAATAAACCTCCGTACAATCAATATAAGCCAATTATAACTAATACGGGCGAGGAATGCCATATGAAAAGAGCTCACAGGGCGCTTGCCCAATGTACTAAAAAAAGGACATAAGATTTTATATAATTCGATATAGAAAAGGAGCAAAACTATGGCCATTCACGATAAGAAAGAAATTAAAAATGTAGAATTAATTTTTGAGAATGGAGATTGGCTTAAATTCAACATTGATGAATTTGAAGAGTTTAATTTTGAAAGTTATATAGAAAAGAGAGATGTGAATGATGATTCGGAAGAAACGGTTGAATGGAATCGTGCTCGCAAAGTTAGTTTTGTGCTACTAGAAGATAGAATTATTTCGCCTGATGAAGAAGAGTGTCATTGGTTTGGCGAGAATCGGGAGCCAACATCATATAACCGTATGAAGAACAAAGACATCACTCAAATGAATATCGGATATAAAGACGGTAATGTAATCAACTATGTCGTTGAGTATGAAGACAATAACATCTTTTTGGGCAAGAATATATATCAGACAGCTGAAGAGAAGAACGGAAAACTATGCGTCACTATTAAGCCTGGAAGAAAAAAACTAGACATATATAAATTTATAAATTCAAGAGACATTAGAGAATATCTGAAAAACGACATTCCTCTTTATGAATTTTCGCCAGAGCAAATAGCATGGCTTATTTTTTGGAGCACTAAAACCACACAAGAAGAAAAGTATGAAGCCTTCGAAGACTTAATTGAGTTCACTGCTGATTTTGAAGTAGATATTGTTTTGCCTTGGGGAAAACATAACATTAAGAGCTTTCATGATATGTTAAGACAACATATCGAATTGTCGAAGAAGTACACGAACAAGTATTTCAACCTAGAAAAAGAGTATAAAGATCCACATGTATACAAAGTAAAAATTTGTGAAACCACAAGCGATGATAAATTGGAATATGGCAAAGAATATGAAAACGGATGTTATGAAACTTTCAAAGATGCATGTGGATCGATCAAGAAAGAAATAGAAGAGCATGATATAGAATGTCCCGAAAATAAGGTTTTGTATTCCAAAGTATATAGAATTACAACTGGAAAGAACGATAAAAGTCCACAGATGGTGAGATTAAACCGTGATTTGGAAATCACAGAAACAGATTTTGTCAGCGAAAACCTGAAAGAAGATTTTGCCCTTCGTGATGCTTTTGAACAGCAATGGTTTGAGTTTCCACTTCCATTCGAAAAAGGAGACATCTTATGCAAGCCAGAAACTGTAAATTATGGTGAGTATCCTCAGATTGGCCCCTTTTATATTATAAATAATGAAGTGTTTGCAGATACTGAAAACATCAAAGATATAAGCGACACTTATGGAGACTTTAAAGATTCTAAAAAAGATCATTACAGTTTTTGGGATGTGCTATGCAAGGATGGTAAACCATTCAGTGACCATGAGTATGATTATTATCCAAGGGGTCGAGTAGCGTACAATTATGTCGAAGACAAGTACATTATCTATGTTGATAGTGATTTGAACACCCAAGAATATATAGATGCCATTATTGATGTTTTTGAAATACCAACAGGAAAATACACTGTCGAATTAGATGAACATTATAAATGCCATAAATGTAACCCTAATTATCACGAGTAATCGAAAGGAGCTAATAATGTTTGATAGAGAGTTATATAAAGGAAAAACATATAACAAATATATCAAAGACGAATTAGATGAAGCATATAATACTAAAAAAGTAAGTGAATACGCCAGAAATAGGATAATAAGTTCATTATCCAGCAACAGCGATACGAAACTTGCGATTATTGGCACGTGTAGTTCAAGCTTGGATAAAACAACAGAACTAAGAGGCGAAACTCTAGGTTTAAAATGCAGATATTGTCATATTGTAGCGCGTTGGACAAACGAAAAGAATGAGCAGATAGATGAGTCCGGTATGATTATTTATGGCATTTCATTAAAGGACGCCCTCCGACTAGGAACTAAATATTCACAAGATAGTGTCATTTACAAGGATCAAAATGGTCTAAAGCGCATTTCTACAGGTTTAAATAATGATTATGTAATTGGTCATGTTATTGCAGAGTATGATAACTCGAGAGACGCTTTGGAGAATGATTTAGAACAAATTATCTTGAATAAAAAGCAAAGAAATAATTGCCAGGTTTACCTCATAGATACTGGTAATGTACTTAGTATCTCTAGATATGAACCTATATTAACGAGAATCATTTAAAGTATCCCACCAAGAAAGGACCTCGAATTATGAAAAAATCATTAAGTAAATTTAACGATGTAGCAATGTCGATTATTAATCCACAACTCTGTAAAACTACAAACATTCAAGTTGAACTAGAACAAAGTGGTGAAGGCTCAGTTCCTCACTTGCATGTGTATTTTGATAAAAGTCGAAACAGAGAATCTTGTTTTTATATAAGGTTAGATAAAGCCGATTATTTTACACACCATGATACACTTGTGAAAATGTTCACCAAAGATCAAAAGAAAGAATTTATAAAAATTATGGAGTCTGTGTGGGAGTCGCATTTTATAAAATCAACCACGGATAAGTCTAATATAAAGGCAGCTACAGGATATGAGGCAGCAGTTAGCATATGGAATGATACTTATGGAGAAACCGTCGAGTTCAAATATAACGATGATGGTTTCCCCCAAATGCCCGATTATAATAATTTACCAACGTGCAAAGAGGAAAGAAATCAAACTCTAACCAAAGGCATCTTTTGGATTAAAGACACAGACGACTTCACGGATAATGTAGTTCTCACCATTCTTGTGGACGCCCAGGGCAATGTTCAAAATGTTGGAAATCTAGACTTAAACTCCAAGAAGAAAGACAACTACAACCATAAGCTAACATGGGAAAAACTAGAAAAGAAAGATACCAACAACAAGCCGTTCGACTATTATCCAAGAGGTAGAGTAGAAATTAAAAATGGCAAAGCCATCATATACGCAAGTCCCTATATATGTGGTGATGAATTGATTGAATGGTGCGTGGAAATGTTCGGTTTAAACAGGTATAATGGTATCAGTGATGTAAATTGCAAAGCGGACAATAGCGAACACTATAAGTGTTATTTGGATGAGTGAGATGAAAGAGAAGCAACAAAAAGAATTGATTGAATTATTAGATAGAGTAAAACTCCAAGAGCATAATCCTCTTGAAGAAATAAACTTGTTTTCCATTTTAGGAATGGAAAACAAGGAGGTTTCAGCGCACTCTGCTTTTTTATATTATATTTTCAAACCATTCAAAAATGGTAAAGGAATAGATGAAGAAAATGCAAACCTACTATTGAAGCAAATAGTGGACGCTGATAAAGAATACTCCAATATCAGTGTTTATCGCGAATATTCCACCAATTATGGTCGTTTAGATTTTTTTATTACTTATAAAACCAATGTAAGTGAAGAAAGACAAGCAATAGTAGTAGAATTGAAAATATGGGCAGGAGAACAGCCGAAACAATTAGAAAGATATAGAAAATTTTTAAATGAAAACGGATATAAAAATGGGAATGTTTATTTTTTAACTCCGGGATCACGCAAAAATCAAACAGGCGGAAATGATGTAATTAACAAAACATTAAAGAAAGATATAGTTTGTGTTTTGGAACAAGTATGCGAAAGAAAGAATATATTAAAATACAAAGAATATATAAGCTCGATAAAACAGTATATTAGTTTATGCAAAAAAATATCAGGAGATACATTTATGGAATATAAAGAAGTGATAAAAAATGTAGAGGACATTAAAAAAATCGATCAGTTATATGATTATAGAAAAGAGGCACTTGGTGATTTATTGTCAAAAGTGATGGAAACCATTAATAACGAATGTAGTGATTATTGGTTTGAACCAAGATTTATGGAAAAACTAGACAATAAACTAACATTATTCAAATCTGATATTAGTGATTATTATGTATATGGAAAACGATCATGGCCGGCTATAGCCGCAAAAATAGACAAAGAAAAGATAAAAACTAATTTAAGAGAAGCAATAGATAATCAAGATGAAAAAATTGAAGTATTTTTTTTCATCGAAATAGGAGAAAAACTTTATTCAGGCTTAACTTTGCGAAAAGTTGAAGGCGATGTAATAAGGGGTGCTAATGCTAATGTTGATGTCGAAAATGAAAATAATAAAATTGGTATAGGAGAAACCAAAGACTCCTGGTTGTACTGGGAAAATTTAGAGTATAAAAATTATGAGATAGACTTTGAAGATTATGCTAATGAAGAAACGGGAATGTTGAGACTGTTCGAAGGCATGGAGTTAGAAAAAGATTTTGTGAAGAATATTAAAGATTCAATGGAAGATGTAAAAAAACAAATAAGCAAATACTATATAATTGAGGAATAATGATTTAAAGAGAAACTATGAATTCATATCTAACAATAACAAGTGGTAAAAGTAAATGGGTAGCATTGTTTTTATGCGTTCTTTTTGGAGTATTTGGTGTGCATTATTTTTATGTAGGTCGATTTTTTTGGGGAATTATTTATCTATTCACATTTGGGTTGTTTGGAATAGGTTGGGCGATAGATATTATCAGAATATTACTAGGAACATTTAAGGATAATGTGGGAGTGCCGTTAAGGAGATAGAAGTAGAATGAAAGAATTTGATTTAGAAGCAGTATTATTAAAACTAAAAAGCGAAAGAAAAATATTTGTATCAGAGGCAGATTTTCAATTGGCGTTGGCATGGAAAATAAAAGAAATGTATAGTGATAAAACTGAAGTAAGGTGTGAATATCCTGTTGAATTGAACGGGATATTTATTCATTTAGACATATTAGTTATTTGGGGAAAGAAAAAGGAATGGATTCCTATTGAAGTTAAATATAAAACAACCACATTGGATTATATAGACGATGATGTGGAGTATTGCTTAAAGCATCAGGGGGCAAAAGATTGTGGATGTTATGATTATATAAAAGATATTAAACGAATACAGGACATTAAAAATGATCCAGCAACTAAAAGACGTTTTCTAAAAGGTTATACGGTATTTCTCACAAACGACCACTCGTACAAAAAATCATCACGAAGAAAGTTTGATAAAAAAGGAAAACTAATCAAACCATACTATGCGATGTTTTCGATTGCTGAAAAAGAAAAGGATAAGAACGGAAATCTTTTGGATAACAAAATTGTGAAACCACTTAATTGGCTGGGAAATACCGGTAAGGGAACAAAAAGAGGAAGGACAGATGCAATAGAAATAGATGGGGAATACCCGTGCAATTGGCAATGCTATAATAAACTAGAAGTTGGAGGAAATGATGAATTTATATTTTTATTGCATGAAATAAAATAATAATTAGGAGAGTAAATGAAAAGTTTATTTTTAACAAACTATACAGAACAAACATTTTTAGAACGAATCAAGGATAATTTGAGACAATGCGATTCGTTTAGTTTCTCTGTGAGTTTTATTAAAAAAGCTGGGCTGGATTTGTTGAGTAATCATTTGGAGGCGTCGCTTGCTCGCGGGGTAAAAGGAAAAATAATCACTTCAACATATCAGAATTTTACAGATATTGAATCTTTAAACTATTTCAGACGTTTAATGGATGACTATGATAATTTTGAATGCCGCTTAGATTTTGAAAGTTTTCATGATAATGCGTATTCAGTAATCGGTTTTCATTCAAAAGGATATTATTTTGAGTTTGGTGATGAGGCAGAATTGATAATAGGATCATCTAATATTACTAGATATGCTTTATTGAAAAATATAGAATGGGATTTGGTAGTAAAAGATAACAAAACAGAAATAGTATTTGAAAATGTTAAAGCTGAATATTATGACAAATGGAATAATTCGTTTATTTTGGATAGGGATATAATAAATCAGTACTATCAAAAATTAAATTACGCCATTGAACGATGGGATATGGATTATGAAAGCCCATCTGAATTGGTTAAGCCAAATTATATGCAGAGAAGAGCGATGAAGGAACTGAACCGATATAGAACTATGGGTATTAGTAAAGCGTTAGTTGTTGCGGCATCTGGAAGTGGAAAAACATATTTGGCAGCATTTGATGCAAGAAATTTTAATCCTCGAAAACTCTTATATATTGTTCATGAGGGATCAATATTACATAAGGCATTAGATTCCTTTCAAAAAGTATTTGGTAATACAGTTAGTTATGGGATTTTTAATAAAGACAGTAAAGATATTGATACAGATTTTTTGTTCGCGGGAAATATCATTTTAAGTAAAAACTTAGAATTATTTAGACAGGACGAATTTGATTATATCATACTGGATGAATGTCATCATGCAATAGCAAATACTTATAAAAGAATTATTAATTACTTTAAGCCTGCTTTTTTAGTAGGTTTGACAGCCACGCCAGAGAGAATGGATAATGAAGATGTTTTTGAGTTGTTTGATACGAATGTTCCTTTTGAATTACGATTAAGAGATGCAATTATTAATGAGCTTGTTGTACCTTTTCATTATTATGGTATCAGGGATAGTTTAATTGATTATGGGTTAAAACCAAAAGAAGAGTATAAAATGATTGCTCAGCTAGCAACTGAGGAACACTGCGAATTTATAAAAGAGAAGATCGAAAAATATAGACCCAAAGGGAAACTAAAAGCAATTGCTTTTTGTAAAAATATTAATCATGCGCGGATGATGTCTGAAGGGTTGCTTGAACAGGGATATAAAACGGCATATTTAACAGGTAAAAATAATATTGGAGAGAGAATTAGTGCTTATAATGATTTGCAAAGTAATGAGGAAGGATCTTTAGAAATACTTTGCACCGTAGATATATTGAATGAGGGCGTGGATATTCCGGGATGTAATATGATTCTATTTTTACGCCCTACAGAGAGTGCAACTATTTTTATTCAGCAATTAGGAAGAGGCCTCAGGAAATATAAAGATAAGACGTTTGCTACAGTGCTAGATTTTATAGGAAATAGTTATAGAAGAAGCGTTCAAATAGCGCTTGCGATGGGAAGTCTTTCGCAAAACTATATTATGGAAAAAACTCTTATGAAATCACTTGTAAAAGATAATTATTCTGCATTAGGACTGGAAGAGTATGGAGTGAAAATAGACTTTGATAAAGAAAGTCAAAAAGACATAATTAATTATATAGATAAGGAAAATTTCAATAAAAAATCATATCTTGAGCAAGACTATAAGAATTTTAAACAGTATATCAATGTAGAAGATTATCCAAAGCATATGGATTATTTTAATAACGATTGCGCACCTGACTTATTGAAATTTATGAAAGTAAGGCTAGGAAATAATAATAATAGAAGAGTTACAGGCTGTTATTACAATTTTTTGAAAGAAATCGGAGAAGAAAATATACCGCTTTTTAAACAGGATCAAATAGATTTTATTAAATACGCATCAAATTTAATCCCACTAGTCAGAAAGCACGAGTTTTTGGTAATAAAAAATCTTATTAAAAAAGAATTAAGCAAAGATGAATTGACCGATGTTTTAAAAGACAATATTCAAAACTGTTCTGAAGGTGAAATTGATCATACGTTAGAGTTCATGCAAAGAAAAGGCGCAATTTCTAAATTGAAAAACAAATATACTCTAAATATTGAATTGGACGATCAACTGATAGAATATCTTGAAGATTTAATTGATTATGGAATTTCTCGGTATGATATTACTTATAAAAACGATGAAAGGTTTGTTTTATGGCAAAGTTATAGGATTGATCAGGTTCAATTAAAATTATTAAAGAACCCAGAGCACAATCAGAAGGGAACGTATTTCTATGATGATGAAGCAATAGTGTTTGCTGAATTAAAAAAAGATTCATCTGTAGAAGATAGATTAAAGTATAAAAATAAATTTTTGCAATCGAATTTGCTTCAATGGGAATGTGAAATAAATATTAGAGAAAAAGATTTGAAAAAACTAAGGGCATGCAAATGTGCACATATTTTTATTCGAAAAGTTGCAAATGAGCATGGTATTACGCTTCCATTTATTTATGTTGGCGAAGGTCATTTTACAAATGAGCGAAGGCAAGAAAAAATGGACTTTAATACAAGAAAAGAAAGCGTTACGTATCTTTATGATATTCCTTTAGATAATGATTTGCCGGATTATTTACAATATGATTTTGAAATTATTAAAAATTAAGGAGATAAATAATACAATGAAAGATGCTAATGTTGACAACTATAACCTAAGATGACAACTTGGGACAATGAAGGAATTTTTCTAAAAAAACAATAATCCCATATGAAAGAGGTGGAAAAACTCAAATTCTTCCGCCTCTTTTTTCTTGCCCTTATGTACCTAAAAAGGTACAATAGCATTGAGATAATAGTATCGGAGGTGTATTGTTATGGCTAATTTTGAACCTAAGAAAATGGCCCTGATCAGGACATGGGATATCTTGAAATATTATAGCGATTATAATCATCCATTGACGCAAAAGGATATTCAAAATTATTTGAAGAAGGATTATGGAATTTCGATTGAGAGAAAAGCTGTGAGCAGAAATCTTTCTTTACTTCGAGAGATGGGAGTGGAGATTGAGTCTAGTAGGAAGGGTTCCTATATTGAAATCAGAGATTTCGAGGATTCTGAACTTCATATGTTGATTGATGGAGTGCTTAGTAGTAAACATATTTCAGCCGTGCATTCGAAGAACTTGATTGAAAAATTGTGTGGATTATCAAGTAAGTATTTTAGATCATGTGTGAAGAATGTTACTTCGGTGAATGAATGGAGTAAAACGGACAATCAAGCATTGTTCTACAACATAGAATTAGTAGATGAGGCTATCAGTAAGGGTAGGCAGATCAAATACGACTACAATAAGTATGATATAGATAAGAAGCTTCACAAAACTTCGACGCAGCATTTAAGTCCGTATCAACTTATTCTGCATAATCAGCGATACTATTTGATGGGATATAATGATTATTGGAAGAACATCGTATATCACAGAATGGATCACATCACAAATATGGAAGTGTTAGATGATAAGGCTACACCTTTGAGGAGCTTGAAGGGCTTTGAGAATGGAATAGATTATAAACTTCTTTCCACAGCGATGCCGTATATGTACGCCGATAAACCAGTGAGGGTTACTTTTGAAGCAACGGTTAATATTATTGATCAGATTGTAGATTGGTTTGGCGATGAGGCGAAGATTAGCAAGGTGCGTGATGATGATAGCAAGGTTAAGGTGGTAATCAAAGCAAGTCCACTAGCTATGGAGCATTGGGCTATGCAATATGCTAACTTTGTGGAAATCATCAGCCCTAAGTCTTTGAGGGAAAGTGTTAAGAAGAGTCTGAAGGAAGCGATTAAAAAATATTAGTAGATATATATGTACCAAAAAGAGTCCGTTAATCGGACTCTTTTTTATGTGTCAAAAAAGGTACATTGGATGTGATATTTTATATGCGTAAGTTGAAAGAATAGTTTTTACAAGGAGTGTAGATATGTTGTTTTTTGAGATTAATGGAGACATTAAAGATAATGATTGGAAAGAAATATATAACAATAGAGAAGAATTTAATGGTGCTAAAGAAAAAATAGAAGGAACAATTAGAGAGTTTAACAAAGCGAGAGATGATTTTTACTTTGTCTCTTCTATTTCTGCGATAAGAATAAGAATCGGAGTCATCGCCAATAATGGTGATGGAATAAGAAAAAGAACCATAAGTTTTTTGGAAAACATACATATTGCTGCAGAGAATATAACGATAGAGGAAACGACATTAAAAAATGCAAATACTATGCTATTAAATGCAGATCGCAAATCGTTTATATATGATAAGTATGAGATTGTTGAACAGTTTAATCTGTGTGAGTTGAATCATCACTTTGGAGGTAATCCTTTTAATGAGATGATGGTATCACCTATTGATAAAAACAAGACATATTCTTGGGCGAAGGAATGTATGTGTGATGACACTCTGATTCCTGAACTAGATCGTATTTATGAGAGAGTGGTTGAACTGAAAAAGGCTGCTCATCCAGTACACTATATGATTCAAACGAGTGATGTATTATTGCAAAAAGATTTGGTTAATGTATTGATTTCAGCACTATATAACAACAAGAGAGTATTGAGCAAAAGATGTAGTATTGCTCAAGTGTCGAATAATGGTGAAAGTATTTCAAGAAAGAATTGTTTGCAAATGTACGAGAACGCCGAAGGAGGCACTGTTATTATGTGTATAGATTTAGAAGATAGTGGCGAAAGTAATCTAGCAACGGGTGACTACGAAGCAATAGAATGCCTGTGTAGAGATATCATGAAATATAGAAATAAAGTTTTGACTATTTTATGTTTTTCTAATAAATGTAATAGGGTTAAATCGATGATTTATGAAAATTTTCACAATATGTCTTTTGTGGAGATTGAAGAAGACTTGTCTGATGACGAAAAGTCTATAGATTATCTGAAGAGTAGGGCTAAGGAATATAGTATAAGGTCTGACAAAAAACTTACGGAAAAGATTGAGCCTGGTGAAAAGTATTATACAAAGGAGTTAAATGAAATATTTGATGAATGGTACCAGTTAAAGATTAAGAACACCGTATTTCCTCAGTATAAAGAGATAACCACTATCAAGAAAACTGATAATAAGAAGAAAAAAGGTTTAGCGTATGATGAGTTGGCTAAGATGATTGGTTTAACTGAAGTGAAAAAAATCATTGATAAGGCCTTGGATTATTATAGAGCGCAGAAGATGTTTGCCGAGAAAGGAATGAAAAAGAGTAATCCAGCTATGCATATGGTGTTCACTGGAAACCCTGGCACTGCAAAGACTTCAGTGGCTAGATTGTTTGCGAAGATTCTTCGTGACAACAAGGTATTGTCCAACGGACACATGATAGAAGTAGGTCGTGGAGATCTTGTTGGGAAATATGTAGGCTGGACTGCGAAGATAGTTCAGAAAAAGTTTAGGGAAGCAAAGGGTGGAGTTCTGTTTATAGATGAGGCTTACTCATTAGTCGAAGATAAATTTGGTGGTTACGGAGACGAAGCGATTAACACTATTGTTCAGGAGATGGAAAACCATAGAGAAGATGTAGTTGTTGTGTTTGCTGGCTATCCTAAGGAGATGGAAATGTTTCTCGATAAAAACCCAGGGCTTAGATCTCGTATTGCGTTTCATGTTCCATTTGATGATTATACACCTGATGAGCTGTGCGACATCGCCAAGCTTATGGCCGAGAAAGAAGAACTAATCTTAACTGATGATTCGATTGATAAGATGCACAAGATTTTTGAGACCGCGTGTGAATGTGATGATTTCGGTAATGGCAGATTTGTGCGCAACCTTTTGGAAGATGCTAGGATGGCGCAAGCTAGTCGTTTAGTAGATATGGATTATGATTCAGTTAAGAAGAGCGACATTAGAACTATCAAAGATTGTGACATAGAAATGCCTGCAAGTTATAGAGATAAAGAAAAAGAAGAACAAAGAGTTATAGGTTTTGCGTCATAGAAAGGAGTTCGTATGATTGATACTAAAGTTTGTGATTTTCATATGCACAGATTATATACAACTGGTCCAGTCGTTCGCAATGTAGAAGCGGACAGTGAGTCGGCTGATGTAATCGAAAAAGTTATAGAATATTTAGGGGATGATGGTTTTCATGTTCAACATCCCGATAAGAATTATTTGAGATGTGCTTTTATTAGCCCTTGTCATTATCCTTATTGGGAAGGAGAACCAAGTCCTGACGATAATGAATATATAGACTACTTTGAATACGAAATGATTGGAGATGACATTTATAGGTTCAGGCTGAGTTACGGAAATGAAGGGACAGATATTTTCTTTGTACCTAATATATCCATTGGCGAAGCCATATCACTGGCAGCAACATACAAGCAGCACACATTTATATATAAAGATGTGAGAGGCTGTCGTGAGGTATGCTCTAAACCTTTCTACAAAGATGGGAAACTTTATGAGATTTCCGATGTAGTGAAAGAGATTTTGACATACGACACTATGCTGAATAATGCAGGCGATGTCGCTAGAGTTTTGAATCAAAAGATTCACAATCAGGAAATAAATTCATTTGAAAATGGGAAAGTTTATGATGATAAAAATGAATATGAATTCTATTATATTTCCGAAGTGGATCGAACTATGGGTTCGGGTGAAAGGACTCTGTATAGGAATAAGTATTTGTTGCACCACGAAAGCAAGGATGAGCATTGAGAGGAGAATGATATGAAGATGGGTAAAGTTTTGATGGAGTGCGAAGATAAGAGAAGAATAATCGTACCTGAAGGTATTACGCATATCGAGGGGTATTTTGGCGATTATGAGCAATTGGAAGAACTGTTCTTGCCAGATTCGTTGATTAAGATTGGAGAAGGAGTTTTTTCTGATTGTATTAATCTTAAGAAGATTCATTTCGGAGATGGGATTGAAGAAATAGGAGATGATGCGTTTAGCGGTTGCGATAGTTTAGAAGAAGTTATGCTGCCGGGGAGTATAAACTGGATAGGTCAGAATGCCTTTGCGAGCTGTAATTCATTACGATACGTTTATGTTTTTGATGGAGTTGATGCGAAAGGTGATGATTATATTATGAACATTGCCGATAGGGCATTTGCATGTTGCGAAAAATTAAAAACTGTAGATATTAATAAGCGAGTTGAAGACTGGGGCGACGAAGTGTTTGAAAGGAGTGGCCTTGAAGCGTTTGTGTTCCCACCTATGGTTGAGAGAGTACACGAGAGAGATCCGCTTCATACTAATGTTTATGTTGGTGAGAGAATGTTTCGAAATTGTCAGCAGTTAAAAGAAGTTGTATTGCCACCGAATCTCGAGCGAATCGACGAGCATGCTTTTAGAGGATGTAAGATGTTGAATCGAGTTGTTAGACAAGATGGCGCATGGGAAGAGATTGAATTAGAAAAGATGATGAAATACAATAATAGCAGGAAGGAAAAGAAAGATGATTAAATTACTATTAGGCGATATCACTCAAATTGAAGACGTAGATGCGATTGTGAACGCGGCCAATGGCTCGTTGCTAGGAGGCGGCGGAGTGGACGGCGCGATTCACAGAGCGGCTGGTCCTGAGTTGCTAGAAGAGTGCAGGGCTTTGAATGGATGCGCGACGGGTAAGGCGAAGATTACGAAGGGTTATAATCTTCCTTGCGAGTATGTAATTCATACTGTCGGACCGATTTGGTATGGCGGTGGTGAAGGCGAGCCAGAGGCGTTGGCATCGTGTTATATGGAAAGTATGAAACTTGCAAAGGAATATGGCATTAGACGTATTGCTTTTCCATCTATTTCGACTGGCGTGTATGGATATCCTGTGCGGGAAGCTGCGAGTATTGCCGTAGGCACCGTGAAGAAGTTCCTGGAAGAAAACGAGGAGAGCTTCGATCTAGTCGAGTGGGTGTTGTTTGACAGTAATACATACGCGGCCTATGAGGAAGCGGTAGAGAAATAGTTGCAAAGTGAAAATTAATAATTATAATATGTATTAGGAGAGAGACACATGAGGACTAATAATGTCTGAGTGTGTTTCTTTTTGCGTTGTGGTACACGTATAAATAATATACGTATTGATATAGTACGTATTATATGCTATAGTGAAGAAGGCAAAATAGGAGGAAAAAGTATGGCAGTTTATACATATCCAGCATGTTTTTTGGAAGAGCCAGAGGGAGGATACTCTGTTATTTTTCAGGATTCTTTAGTAGGTGGAGGAACGTGCGGAAAAACCATAGAAGAAGCGATGAAAATGGCAATGGAATGCTTGTCATTAGTGATAGAACAGTATACAGAAGATGGAAAAGTATTACCAAAGCCAAAGGAAATGGACGTAAATAAGGTTATTAAAAAACTAGGATTGGAAGGACAAGGCTACAAGGGATTTATTAACTATGTCAGCGTGGATTATGAATCATATGCGAAAGAGCATCTTGAAAAATCCGTAAAGAAAACGTTGACTATTCCAAGGAGCCTTGATATTAAAGCGAAGAAATTGGGACTTAATTTCAGCCAAGTGTTACAAGAAGCATTAACTCAAAAAATAAAGAGCCAAGGCAAATAGTTGTTGATAGAATAATACTGGAGGAATGATATGAATTTGGAATTGGATATTTTGACGAAGTTTAATGATCAGTGGGCATTGCTGACGGCAGGAGATGAGAGTTCGTTTAACACGATGACGATTAGTTGGGGTGGAATGGGAACTCTATGGAATAAGCCAGTGGTGACAACTTATGTGAGGAAGTCGAGATATACGCATGACTTTATGGAAGATAACGATTACTTTACAGTTAGTTTTTATCCAGAAGAGTATAAGAGCGTGCTAGGCGTGCTCGGCTCGAAGTCAGGCAGAGATATGGACAAGATGAAGGATTCAGGATTGACAGCTGAAGTGCTTGATAAGGGTGTGACTTTTAAAGAGGCGGAGCTGACACTGGTTTGTAAGAAACTCCACAAGCAGTTGCTAGATCCAGATGCTATGCCTCAGGAAGCAAAGGATGCGTTCTATGGTGATGGCGATTGGCATGATATGTATATTGGAGAGATAGTGGAGATTATTAGAGGATAAGGAATATGAAAAATCTAATTATTTATTATTCTAGAAAAGGCCAGAACTATGTGAATGGGTCGGTTCAAGATTTAGAAAAAGGAAATACAGAAATCGTGGCTGAGTATATACAAGAACTTATCGGTGGAGATTTGTTTGAAGTAAAGACTGTTAAGCCATATAGTGACGATTATACTGAGTGCACTGAAGAGGCGAAGGAAGAGTTGAAAAATAAGGCTAGACCAGAGTTAGTGGAATATCTGAGGGATGTTTCAGACTATGACAATATCTTCATTGGCTCGCCATGCTGGTGGGGAACTTTCCCTATGCCTATGTTTTCGCTGTTAGAAAAAATAGACTTTACAGGCAAGAACGTTTTCGTAGTTATGACTCACGAAGGATCAGGACTTGGTAAGTGCGAAAAGGATCTTAAGAAACTCACGAAGGGTGCAAAGCTAGGCAAAGGTCTGGCGGTTCAAGGAGCTGAAGCGAAAGATTCTAGGGATATAGTTAAGAAGTGGTTAGAAATTAATTGCCACTGCATGACGAAATAGAGCGAGCAAGTTAAGAGGGAATATTAAATGTTCATCGGTAAGAAAGAGAAAAAAGTTGAATTTATAGAGCTAGTATACGATTTAGTTTTCGTATTTATTATCGGCAGGAATAATTCGCTGCTCCATGTGGTGAAAGATGGAGTGGTTGATTGGCGTATGTTTATTAGTTATGTGCTAGTTACCCTTGCCATTATTCAGATTTGGAATTTCTCTAACTTCTATATCAATAGGTATGGAAATAACCGAGTTCGCGACTACATTTTCCTTTTCATAAATATGTATCTGCTTTATTTTATGGCGGATGGAACGAAGGCCAACTGGCACAGTGATTTCAATCAGTACCAAGTGGCCTGGGGATTGATTTTACTTAACATCGCAATCCAGTACATCATTGAGTATAGACATCATTTAGATGCACCTTGGGAACTCACGCAGATTAAAAGAACCATAGCCATTTTGTCAATCGAGGCGATTATGATTTTTGCATTCATTCCTGTTTATCATGCTACAGGATTTTTGGGAGCACCTATTGCCATTGCCTTCGGCATCATCGCTACGCTTATTTCTAGCAATATTAACAACTTAGTGGTGGTAGATTTTGCGCATCTGACGGAGCGCGCGATGCTTTATGTGGTGCTGACGTTCGGCGAGATGATTATCGCGATTGCTGGATATTTTACTGGCAAGATCAACGCGACAACTATTTACTTTTCCATAATGGGATTCTTGGTAGTAGTAGGAATGTTTTTGAGTTACGGAAAAGTGTACAACGAAATCATCGACAAGCGAATCAGTACGAACGGCACGGGTTATATGATGATCCATGTAATACTGATTTTTGCTTTAAACAATATTTCTGTGGCGCTAGAGTTTATGCGCGAGCCAGAAGTAAATCTTCTATTCAAGACCCTCTTCCTGACAGGGTCAATAATTCTATATTATCTATTCTTATTCTTGACGGAGCGCTATGCGAAGGAGCGATTGAAGCCTACTAAATCATTCTTGGCAATCATCACCCTGATGAGCGTAGGATTCATAGTGTTGATGGTGGTATTTATGAATATGATGTATGTAAATATCGCAATCACTGTCGCTTATGTGTTCGGTATTTACCTATTTTTACGTAGATTTGCGAAATGCATTAATGACTAGAGTTAAGCACTCATTCTGACGCTTCATATTTCATCAATATTCGAAATAGCGCACTTGTTTAAAAAATCGACACCTTGTATAATACTACTATAATGGTCCGAATATGGGCTGATGTACGGATTTATATAAGGTGGAGGATATATTATGAGACGAAGCGTAGGAAGAATCATTTCTGTTTTTCTTGTCTTATGCTTAACATTTTCTATTGCACCAATTGGACAATTTTTTAATATTGAAACGATAAAAGCGGACACTGTTGTTTACAATCTATCGCAGGATAGACCAGTGTTTGTTAGCTCAGGAAATAATGAAGACTATGCAGTGGATGGCAACACATCTACTAGATGGCAGGCCAATCAGGGCGATACGAATGAGTGGTTGTATGTTGACCTCGGAAAGGTTGCGACTATCGACTACTTATATTTGCATTGGGAAGCTGCGTACGCGAAGTACTACAACATCCAAGTTTCTGACGACGAGATGAACTGGACTACAGTTTATGAGAAAAAGAAGGAAGAAGCGAGTGATGTGGAGATGGCAGTTTCGTATCGATACACAGGCACTCGCACGGACGGCGACTATAGGTTTAGCGTCAACTGGACCAGCGTGGAAGATGCACATTATAAGGTGTATTTAGATGGTGAGGATGATGCTCACATTGCGTATGCAGGTGGTGACAACTATCGCTTCACAAATCACGGCGGAACGAGTGGAGATGTGCGTATGTCTCAAGGCGAGCATACTCTCACAGTAGTTGCTTTTGATCCATCGACTAACCGCGAAATGGGTCGTGGCGTTCTCGAACTTGACGCGCAAGAAGATGCCTCCGGCAATAACGGTGTCGAAGTAGACCCAACGGCCAACCTCAAGCAGACAATTAGCGCAGATGATTGGAGTATCAAAGAAGCGCGATATGTGAAGATTGTGACTACCCAGAGAGCTACTGCATATGGTTCCTCTCTATATGAATTCCAGGTTTGGGGTACTGGCGGAAAAAATAAACCTCCAGAAAACTACGGAACTAACCTAGCCTTAAACAAAGACGTTACTTGCTCTGGCACTCGCGATGAGTGGTGGATGAAAGATGGAGACGGCAATATCAAGCCAGAAGAGTACGACAAAGTAAAACCTGAAAATGCAGTTGATGGCAATACTTCTACTAGTTTTACATCACATCAGGGCGAAGAAGATCAGTGGTTGGTTGTAGACTTAGGACAAGCATATGATATCGGAAGAGTCGTTACGAGATTTAATGAGGATGGCTCTAAGATTTATGATATACAAGTTTCTGCGGATAAGCAGGAATGGACGACAATTCATAGAAACCTTCGTGGATATATGAATATGATTGATATGTTCAGGTGCTATAGAACTAATGTTAGATACATTAGGTTTCTCGGTTACTCGAAAGTAGAGAGTGGCAGTGGACATAGCATCCGCGAACTTGAAGTATATGAATATGTGGAAGGCGACAGCAAAGAGAACGAGGTAGTGCCTGACCTTCCAACTCGTCAGATTATCAACAACCCTAATGGTAAGGGTTCTTACGTGACGGGTGAAATCAAAAAGGAACTTAACAAGTTACCAACTTTCGTAAATGAGGAAAATGTTAACGCACCAATAGATTCAAACAGCTGGTGGTCATCATTTATGATCAAGACTTACGGAAATATGGCTGTTATTCATCCTCTAAAGGCGCAGTTCTCTAACAAGGGACTTGGTATGCTTCTTGCATCTCAAGGTTACACTGATGAGAGAAAGCCTCAGGATCTTGGTGTTGGTTATTATACAGAAAAACTTATGGACTTTTATCTAAAGCCTGAGAGTTTTGAAGGAAGCAGTGGTTATGACAGAGTGGAAGGATATGGTGACTTCCACGTGGACGTAGGACTTTGTGATGATGAAGGTTTAAAAATGAAATCCACAATGGTTAAGGGTTCGCCATATATATTCTCAGAGTTTTATGAGGATACGGTAATGCTAAGTTCATCATCTATTTTCCATATAAATACTAAAGACTCTAATAGTATTTTAGAGAATCCTGGCGATACATATACAGGTGACAACATCGTTATTCACACAAGTGATAGTGAAAACGATAGATCAGGAAGCAGCGAATCAGATTTCTTGATCTGTGTACCAGAAAACACTACATTTACAGCAAAGAATGTAGGCAATAAGACTTTAATTAAAATCCAGTTTGAATCTACAGACAATGCCTATATTTCAGCATGTGGTATGCACGAGGTTGCCAATATTGATTCGTACTATCAGCACGCTTACAACCGTGTAACAGGTACAAAAGTTTCATATAAATTCAACAAAGACAACAATAAGATAACAACTACATATCATGCTGATGTTAACGCCTTAAGAGAAGAATTATCTCTAGAGACTGTTCTTGGTTTCTATCCACATCAGTGGAAGCATAGAACTGAAGGCAGTGCTGGCGAATTTGACACTTACAAATCAATTCGTGGTGATATAAAAATGTATGGTAATAACGATATATCAACTACTCAGCAGTTTGCAGGAATACTCCCAACGTTTGCTAAACCAAACAGTTCAAAATTAGAAAAGAATAAAATTAAATCATACATTAATACAGTAGTAAATGAAATTGGAACAGGACCAAATGCCGATGCCTATTGGCAAGGCAAAGCGGTTCATCCACTTGCCATCACAGCTTTGATGGCTGACCAGATTGGCGAGACTGACAAGAGAGACCAGTTACTAAAAGATCTTAAGAAGATAATGACTGACTGGTTTACTTACAGCGGTGGCGATGATAGATGTTATCTAATCTATAATAAAGACTGGGGAACACTTTATTATCCAGAAAGTGCCTATGGTGCTAACGCAGCTATTTGTGATCATCACTTTACATATGGTTACTTCTTATTTGGAGCAGCCGTATTGTCATGCTACGATCGCGATTTCTATAACAAGTACAAAGATATGGTTGAGTTGATGCTTCGCGACTATGCTGACCCAGAAGAACCACGTCATGATGACTATATGTTCTGTAAGTTCAGATCATTTGACCAGTACTCAGGACATTCATGGGCTGGCGGTTACGCAGATAACGACGACGGCAACAACCAAGAGTCAGCTTCAGAATCACTCTTTAGCTGGGTTGGAATGTATCTATGGGGCGAAGCTTCAAAACAAGATAAATATATAGATGCCGGTGCTTATGGCTTTACAACTGAGATGGAAGCAGTTAAGCAGTACTGGTTTGACTACGATGGTGATAACTGGCTAGAGTCATACCCATTCCAGGGAACTGGTCAAGTTTACGGAGCATCATATAGTTATGGAACTTTCTTTGGCGGTCAGCCACTTTACATTTACGGTATTCAGTGGCTACCTATTTCAGAATATTTGACTAATTATGGTATGGAGCAAGAGAAGTGCGCTAGAACATACCAAGGCTTGTTAGATGAGACTGAAGATGCCAAAGAGAAAGTAATGATAAATGCAAATATTGTTGCTGATAAGATGAGAGAGCAAGGAAAGACTCAAGACGAGATTGATGAATACCTTGCTAAAGAGCAAAATACAGCAGACACATATCCAACAGCGGATACAGGATGGCAGCATATTACGTGGCCTTATCTTTCACAGACTGATCCAGAGTTGGCTTACCAGAAGTTCACTGCCGGCGTGGATGGAGTTCAGAAGGAAGATAGAGCGAACACATATTGGTTTATCTCCGCTATGGATTCGCTTGGATACAAGACAACAGATTATATAATCACTGGCGCGACAATCAGTGGTTCAGTTTACAAGAAGACGACCGGACAGACGACGAAGTACACTGGCGAAGTTTGGAATCCAACAGCTGGTGTTAAGACTGTCTATGTCGTTGACAATAAAACTGGCGAGAAGATTGGCAAAGCCAAAGTCGGATCGAAGGGACTAGTTCAGTTTGAAATCGATCCAGAGGGAGGCTTCATATATACTCAAAACCCTACTCCAAAGATTAATGCACGAGGCTTGAAGAGTGGCGAGGTTAAGAAGAACGTGACAGGCACTGTGAGGTTCGATGATACGCAGATGGTTGAACTCACTTGTGACGATGAAGACGCAGAGATTTACTACACTACGAATGGTGACGCGCCAACAACTGACTCTAAGAAATACGAAGAAGAGTTTATGGTTTCGTCGGACTGCACAGTGAAGGCTGTGGCAGTGAAAGAAAGGAGCATAGATTCAGCGTACGCTGCATGTAACTTCAAGATTGAGGGTGACACTATCCAGAGTAACGATAATCTTGCCTTCGGCAAAACAGTTAAGGCAAGCTCAAAGCAAGACAGTGCGCCTAATATCGTAGACGGTACATCGAATACACATTGGCAGGCAGAGGCCAATGACAACGAATGGATCTATGTGGATTTAGGTTCGGTTCAGACGATAAATACAGTAAAGATTAATTGGGAGGCAGCATTCCCAAGCGAATATGAAATTCAAGTATCTACAGATGTCGAGGATTGGACGACAGTGTCTGAAGAGAACGGCAAGGCAGGATACGTGACGAGTATCTTTGACGCAGTCAGCGCTAGGTATGTGAAGATGAAAGGTATCAAGCGTGCGACGGTTTATGGATACAATATTTTTGAGATGGAAGTGTACGGTGCGAACAAGGCGAAGGCTCCGACTATCAGTCCTACATCAGGAACTTACAACGAGCCACAGACTGTCACGCTCGATACACCTGTAGCTGGCGCAGAAGTGAAGTATACGACTGACGGCAGCACACCAACTGAAGATTCGAAGACATATGTGGAACCTTTTGAGCTTAATAAGTCGGCGATAGTGAAAGCCATAACGTATCGAAAAGGTATGGTTCTTTCGGATGTTGTGGAATCATGTATCTTGATAAGAGGAACTATCGGACTTAACAAGACTAAGGCGAATATCGCAGTTGGCTCAAAACTGCAGTTATCATCATTGTCGGCAGACACAGTGACATGGGACTCAAATGATGATGCAGTGGCAATGGTAGATGCCAACGGACTAGTTACGGCTAAGGACGTCGGAAGTGCGACTATCACAGCAACGGCAAATAGCGGTGCGACTGCTACATGCGAGATTACAGTTACAGAGGCTAAGCATGTGACAAAGGTAGATATCAAACCTGCGGTTCTTGCAATGAAGGCGAAGTCGAGTGACACAGTAAAAGGCGTTGTGACACCAGCGGATGCAACTGATGATTTGACGGCCGTATGGGAGAGCGACAATGAAACTATCGCGACTGTCAATGACAATGGAACGATTACTGCTTACAAAGAGGGAACAGTAAATATTACTTGTACTATAGCGGGCGAGACTGGAACATGCGCTGTGACTGTTGGACCTAAGGCGACCGTGAAAGAAATGGTTAGTGATATAAAATATAACTTGGCAATCGGAAAGAATGTGAAAGTTTCGTCGATTTATAGTGGCGAAGGCAGCCAGACGACGAATGTATTGACTGATGGAAATTTAAACAGCCAGTTCGTGGTAACTGATTGGGACAATACACATACATCTGAGTATGTGATTATCGACCTTGGTGAGAACTACGACACTAAGAGCATCGATGCCTTGGCAATACAGTTTGTGAATGCAAACACATTTGCGACGGACTACTCGATTGAGATGTCAGAAAATGATATTACATATAAGAATGTAGGCAATACCTTTGCATCATATGGAAGCTCTGATAATGGGTTAGCAGTCTTATCACTTGCAGATTACTCAAGCAAACTGTCTTCAGTCAGGTATGTGAAGATAAAGATGAACGGGCATCTCAACTGGGGATTCCAGATGAGAGAAGTGGCTGTGCTATCAACTCAAGCCAACGCGAAGACAGTTGAGGTAGAGCATTGTGAAGATCCAGCAGAGTTTACAGCGACGAGTAACGAGCCATTTAAGATTACTTGTAATATCGTGGCTGGTTCAGGTCAGAATAGCTACGAGTATTTGGTATTCCTCGACGGATTCTATGTGGGGGAGATAATTGGTGGGGGAATTTTAACTGTTGCCACAGCAGGCAAACATACAGTAAAGGCTGTAAGTTACTATAACGGAAAACTGTCCGAAGGTATCACGAGAATAGTGGAAGTATCGGATGGTTCACTTAGAGACTATGTGGATACAGCTATGAACCTTGCCAAAGGCGCAGAGGTTACGGTGGAGGATATCTATCCTGATGAGGGTAGTCAAGACCCACAGAAGTTGACTGATGGCGACATCAACGGTCAACAAGTTGAAACGATGTGGGGCGAGGACGATGCGACTATCACGCTTCATCTCACGAAACCAGTTAACGCGAGTGATATCAATGAAGTGCTTTTGAAATTTGTTAACAATATCACTTATGCGAAGGCGTTTAATATACAGTTTTCAAGTGATGGAGCGGATTACGAGACTGTTGCCAATGTGACAGACGGAAAGTATGCAGATCCAGTCGAAGTGAAAGTGGATACTGGGGAGTATTCGCAAGGCACAGTGGAATATGTAAAGATTAACTTTACTCAGAAATCATCAGGCTATGGTTATCAACTTAGAGAAATCGCAGTGATGGGTAACCCTGATAATTTCTTACCTACAGAAGCGGAAGGACTTGCTCTATCGAGCAATGCGGATGGTGAGATTGATGTTTCGTTTAGCAGTTCAGCTACAAACGGACAGACATATAAAATCTACATTGATGATGAACTCGTAGGAATAAACCTAGTTAGCGCTGGAACTTATAAGTTTACATCGCTTGAGGGTGGCCCACATACAGTTAGAGTTACTTCAGTATTAAATGGTATAGAAAGTAATGGTGTGAGTGCGAAGATCAGCGTTCAGGAGAGCACGGAGACAGTAACTATCGAGGAAGATGGCGATGATGATCCGGATATTCCTATTTCAACGAAGGATCCAAGCCAGACGACTAAGAAGGAGACAACTACGATTCCTGGCGAAAGTACAGAGCCTGCAAGTCAGGCAGATACAACGGCAGATATAACAACAGCAGCAGACACTACAGCAGCTGGCGGTGTAACCACAACAGTTTCAACTAAAAAGAACATTGCGCCAGCAAAACCAGCAAAGGTAAAAATTAAGAAGGCTATCAAGAAGAAATCTGCCAAGAAACTACGCATCGTCATCAAGAAAGTGAAGGCGAAAGGTTATCAGGTAGCCGTTTACAAGACTAAGAAGAACGCAAAGAAGAATAAGAAGGCGTTGTTCAAGAAGTATATAAATAAGAACGTGGCGAAATTCACTATCAAGCACAAGAAACTCAAGAAGAAAAAGAGGTTGTTTGTGAGAGTGAGAGCCTATAATATAGACAGTAAGAAGGCCAAAATATTTGGCGCTTGGTCGGCGATAAAAAAAGTGAAGGGGAAATAAGAGCGCGAAAAAGGTAGTTAAGATTAAGATAAAATAGTAAAATAGTATCAGTATATAAAATACATTTTTACGATTAAGGGGGATGAAATGACATACGATAGACGACCAGATAATATGGAAAGAATTACTACACCTGAACTTGCAAACGCATTTATCGATGAGCAGGTGGAGGCAATTAAAGAGCAAGTTGGAGATAAGAAAGTTTTGTTAGCTTTGTCAGGTGGAGTTGATTCATCGGTAGTGGCAGCGCTATTAATTAAGGCGATTGGCGATCAGCTTACATGCGTGCATGTAAATCATGGATTACTCAGAAAGGGTGAGCCAGAGCAGGTAATCGAGGTATTTCAAAACCAGATGAATGCCAACTTGGTTTATGTGGATGCTACAGATAGATTTTTGGATAAGTTGGCAGGAGTAGATGACCCTGAGCAGAAGAGAATGATAATCGGTGGAGAGTTCATTGAAGTATTTGCCGAGGAGGCAAGAAAGTTAGAAGGTGTTGAATTCTTGGCACAGGGAACTATCTGGCCAGATATCTTAGAGAGTGAAGATGGAATCAAAGCTCACCACAATGCTGGAGGACTTCCAGAAGATTTAAACTTTGAATTGGTAGAGCCGGTCAAGATTCTATTTAAGGATGAAGTGAGAATGGTGGGAGATGCCTTAGGTCTTCCAGCCAATATGGTTTACAGACAGCCATTCCCAGGACCAGGTCTTGGCGTTCGTTGCCCAGGGGCAATAACCAGAGATAGATTAGAGGCGGTTCGAGAATCGGATGCAATTCTTAGAGAAGAGTTTGAGAAGAATGGCCTTGCAGGGAAAGTGTGGCAGTACTTCACAGTAGTTCCAGATTTTAGATCTACAGGAGTCAAAGACGGCAAGCGTGCATTTGAATGGTTAGTAATCATTCGTGCAGTTAATACGCAAGATGCAATGACTGCGACAGTGGAAGATGTTCCATTCGACGTAATGCAACATATCGTAGATAGGATTACTCACGAAGTGGAGGGCGTTAACAGAGTTCTCTATGACTTCACACCTAAACCTACAGGAACTATCGAATACGAATAAACTACGAGGTTATTTTCTTTTTGGATATTGGACGACAGTCCGCAGTGAGAACGCTTTGCGTTCGAACTGATACTCATAGTTTATTCATGTGTTGTGCTCGTAGCCGATCATATTATTAATTTTTAATATGCTCCGTAAGAGTAATTGCGAATCCGGATGGTGAAACAAGCATTGTTGATATGGAAGACTCTGTTTCTGTAACCTTGTCACCACGTGAATTTACAAAACCCTTAGATAAGAAATACTCATAAGCCTCATCAAAATTATCTACATTAATGCTGAGCATAGTTAAGTCTTTAGGTACTTTATTTGAAGTGGCTATATTAATTCTATTGCCATTAGCATCTTTAAGATTATAGTTAGTGTTATTTCCGTCTTCTATATCGCTCTTTGTGTGAAGGTGCTCAAAACCTAAACCTTCAAATAGTTCTTTAATGCCTTCTGCATTCTGACTAACAATTATTGGACTAAAACCCGTAATTTTCATATTAGTTTTATCCTTTCTTATTTATATAATTACCTTTTGTTATACTAGTATATTATTTATATCTCGACCATTTTTCAAGTTTTTTTATATGAGAAATTATATCTAAGTGGTATAATAAAAATGGCGTTACATCGAAGATGGGAATAATTGAATATGGAAAACATTTAACGAAGTGTATAAAATGTTTTTAAAGGAGAACAACGATGAAAACCATTAAAAAATCAACAAAAATCTTGAAAAAAGCAGCTAAAAGTATGGCAATGATTTTATTGTCAGTAATGTTGCTCGGATCATCTATTAACGTATTTGCTGCTGATGCAGTGCCTGAGTATGAGAAGGATGCAGATGGCAACATTACAAATATAAAAAAGATTGTTAAAAGTCCATATACTTACTATGATGACTCCGAAAGTTTGGGACCGGACAAGGAAATAAGAATAGATACTATGACAGACTATGTTCCTAAACTGTTTGCTCAGTGGGGTCCTATTGCTAGTAAAGTTTTTGAAAAGAGTACAGATTCAGCATTTCATAATGATAGCGATGATAGTGCTTCTGATTGGAGAAACTACTTTGGACCAGGTGTAAGTGAGTCTGACGAAAAGACTGACTTGTCGAAGGCTTTGAGTACTGAAGATCACTATGAACACGGAGAATACAGTAATGACTGCGTATTAACAACTGGCATTCAATACGCTACCAATATGGATACTATTGTACACCATATGACAGATGACATTGCAAAAGGTTTGGGCGATAGGCACAACACACCAGCATCTGTTATTTATGACAAGGTAGATTTGAAAACCCTTAAAGATACAAAAGATAAACAAGACACAAAGGCCTTTTATAAGATAGTAACATCTATTGATGAAAACGGTGGCACATATGGATATTACTATAATTCATATGCGTTAGTTTTTTATGATTTTGAATTAGCGCCAATAGTGGAAAAAGGTGTAACATATGCTAATCAGAAGTTAACTACAAAAGAATCAGGAGGTACACCATCTGGAACACATAAGACATACTTTGAAAATAAATCAGAGTCTAATTCTAATGTTACCACCAACCTTACTTCGTCATCCACACAGTCTGCTACTAATTCGCTTACCTCTACTAAGACATATAGTTTTGCAGAGACGATAGGAGCATCCGCAGAATGGGAAGATCCGTTTTTGAATCTTGCCAAATTTACGGTGAGTTTTTCATTCACTGCCTCACAAGCTATATCGACCGCCAAAACGGAATCGAAAACTATTTCTGATACTTATTCTAACAGTGCTACATCATCTGTAGTATTGCCACCTCATACTGCTATAGCACTTCAGCAAAAGCAAGAAAAGCAAACTGTTAATGTAGAATATGATTGCCCTGTGGCGTTACGTTACAAAACAGCGATATTCAGTATGAATGGATTCAGATATGATGACCGTGCACTGACAGATTATTGGAACCATCCAAAAGACTTTGTGACTATTCTAGGATCAGGAAGTGCAGAAGGTGGTTATGACTCGGCAGAGAATTTATATGTTCGTGCTGTAGATGAGAAGACTAAATATAAAATGGAGAGAGCTTTTGGTCAGGTTGAAGGAAACCATGAGGGAAGAGTGGTTAGAAATGTAGTGGATTGGTCGTCTATGAGCGATATCAACGATAAAATAGAAACTGCAGCCAAACAGATTCCAATGTTTGCATCGGGAGCATCTATGAATCTAACTAGTGATACTACATCTACTGAGATGAGTGGTATTATGCCGCTCTATCCATTGAGAGCTGTAATAATAGATGCACCTAATACGGCGTTAGTTTCCGGAGAAAGTTTGTCATATAAAAACTTAGATTACTATAAGGTTGGAATGTCAGTAGGAGAACACTCGTATACCAACCACATAAAGCTTACTGCACTTAATGAGAAAAATATTCCATACCACGGTTTTATTCCAGGACAAGGACACTGGGAAGTAGTGGACAAAGAGGGGAATCCTTTAGGTGATGATGCACCAGTCACGCTTGAAGTAAATCCTATTTCGAAAAATGTAGAATACAGAGCAGTGAAAGCAGGAACATGCTTCCTTAAGTATTTTATAGATGAAGATAAATATAGTACAGCCTATAATGGCGACGAATATACAAAGAATAGTGACTTGAATAAGACAGCAGCATTAGAAATCGAAGTCAAAGACGATAGATTTAAAGGTGATGTTACTGTTAACGGCAGTTATGAAGGTATAGTGGGAGACGATCCGAAATCTCTTGATGATTCTGGAGCATTCCAAGTTACAGTAACAGATGATACAGGAAAAGAAGTGAGCCGACCATACTATTGGGAAGCCAAAGAACTTCCAACCAAAGGAATAAGCATAGATGGTTCGAATGTTTCGTTTACTAAGCCGGGCACATATCACATTCGTGCGGTATCAGGAGAAATGTATTCTGATTGGGTAGAAGTAACTGCTGTGAAGAAGGACGTAGAAGTTTCTTTCGAAGGTGATTTTGGAAAGAAACAAGAAAAACAAACTATTGGATACAACACAGCGCCTACATTACCTACTTCAGAAGAAATGAACCTTCCTGCGTGTAAACAATTCGATGGTTGGTTCTTAGATAAAGAGTACACTAAACCTTATGAAGATGGAACAAAACTCAAAGAAGACACCGCTCTTTATGCCAATATCAAGCATTTAGGTTTAATTAAGACAGAAAGAAAAGAACCTACATATTTTGAAGATGGAAACATAGAATACTTCACATGCCCTATATGTGGAAAATATTTCCGTGACCATGAAGGCAAAGAAGAGATTACAAAAGAAGAAACGATCCTTCCAAAACTTCATTTCGATGGAAGCATTAAAATAGAGGGTTCATATAATGGTCTTGTTTGGGATGATCCACAATCGATTGAAGGTAAAGATAGATTGATGGTATCTGTCTATGATAAATCCGGCAAAGAAATAACAGAGGACTACAGATGGGAACAGCAGGAACTTCCTTACAAAGGAATGACATTAGATGGAAACAAAGTAGAGTTTAGTGAAGCTGGTAAATACCATGTCAGAGTAACTATCGGAGATTACTATACTGATTGGGTAGAGATAACAGCTTCAAATAAAGACTTAGTAGTAAATTACTTTGACAATTTAAGTAAATTCCATGAGACAAGAACAGTTGAGTATAATCATGTTCCAGAATTATTTACTGCTGAGGATTTAGGACTTACAGATTGTCAGACTCTAGAAGGATGGTACTTGGATCAGGATTGCACTAATGCATATGACGGTTCCAAAATTAAAACGGATACTAATCTATTTGCCAAGATTACTCATGATCCATTAGATAAGGTCGAAGCCAAAGCAGCTACTTGCTCTGCAAAAGGAAATATTGAGCATTACAAGTGTCCAAAATGTGAGAAATTGTTTGAAGATGCTAATGGAATCAAAGAAATCACCAAGGAAGACACTGAAATAGCAATGATTCCTCATTCATGGGATGCAGGAAAGGTTACCAAATATCCTACTAAAAAAGTGACTGGTATTAAGACATACACATGTACTAAGTGCCATGCTACCAAGACAGAATCAATTCCAAAGCTTACTGATAAAGCAATTAAAATCAAAGGAAAAGCTAAAAAGAAAAAGATTATTATTGGTTGGAACCCAGTATCTGGAGCAGACGGATACTATGTATATGCTTCTAAATGTAGCACTAAAAAGTGCAATAAAAGTGCGAAGAAGATTGCTACTCTAAAAAATGGCAAAATAAAGAAATTTGTTTACAAAAAACTTAAAAAAGGCACTTATTATAAACTAAAGATTAAGGCATTTAAGAAATATGGAAATGTGACTAAGGTTATAGCTGAGTCTATGACTATCCACCTTGCAACAAAGGGAGCAAAATTTGGTAATCCTACTAAAATAGTTCTTAAAAAGAAAAACCTAAAAGTAAAAGCTGGAAAGAAAGTTCAAATTAAGGCAAAAGTGAAATCCAAGAAAAAGGTATATTACCACATTGCAAAACTTCGTTACGAGAGCCAAGATACTTCCATAGCTACAGTGACAAAGAAGGGTAAAGTTAAAGGCCTTAAAAAGGGTAAAACAACTATTTATGTCTTCACCCAGAATTGCTTGTATAAGAAAGTTAAAGTGACGGTGAAATAATAGTAGCTATTGAATATGAGTAGAATAACTGTACTGATAGTAGAGGTTTTGAATGCTATATCCAATAGAGAACAAAGTGAGAGAAGTTAAAAACTTAAACGGTATTTGGAACTTTAGGATTGATACTGACAATGCCGGTATAGAGCAGAAGTGGTATGAACAACCATTGACTGATGTGGTTCCTATGGCAGTTCCAGCTAGCTACAATGACTTATTTACTGATGCCCGACTAAAAGAGCATGTTGGTTATGTTTGGTACGAGAGAGAATTCATTGTTCCAGATAGTTGGACTGATAAGCGAATCGTTGTGAGATTTGGCAGCGCCACTCACCATGCAAGAGTGTATTTGGATGGCATAGAAGTGGTGCGACATAAAGGAGGCTTTCTTCCGTTTGAAACAGATATAACTGAATTGCTTGAGACAAGCGGCATAGAGAATCATAGATTAACAGTCGCGCTTAGTAATGTTCTTGATTGGACATGTCTTCCATGTGGAGAGGTTATCACTGAAGAAGGGAGCAAATATCCTGAAGGTTATCACTATCAGGAATCATATTTTGATTTTTATAACTATTCAGGAATTCACAGACCGGTTAAAATTTATGCTACGCCAAAGAATTATATTAGAGATATTACAATCAAGACTGAAGTAGAGGGACTATCCCCGGACTTCTCGGATGAAAAGCCAGTCACTATTAAAGATTACAAAAAGTTAGAAGAACTGCCCACGGCAAATAAAGCGACAGTTAAGGTTTGGGTAGAGTCTACAGATGAGATTCAGTCAGTCAAAATCATTGATGAGAATAATGAAATAGTCTGCGAGAAAGAAATTACTCAAAGTAATGTAATTGATTCATTAAAAGATGCGAAAGATTCATCAAACGATGTGGAAACATATTTTGCAGAAGTAGAAGTGACAAACCCTAAACTTTGGAATCCAGGAGCCACTTATCTTTACAAATTATGCGTGGAAGGTAAAGAAGATATCTACACTGAAGAGTTTGGTATCCGAACTATCGAGACTACTGATAAACAGTTTAAGATAAACGGAAAACCATTTTACTTCAAAGGTTTTGGTCGTCACGAAGACAGTGATATTCATGGCAAGGGTCTCGATGAAGCACTTAATATCAGAGATTTCAATCTTCTTGACTGGATTGGTGCTAATTCATTTAGAACTTCTCACTATCCATATTCTGAGGAACAAATGATGCTTGCAGATAGAGAAGGAATAGTCGTTATCGATGAAGTTCCAGCAGTGGGTATGTGCTTCTGGGATGGGCAGAGCGTTTTTGCCGGAGGCAAAGTAAGTGATGAAACTCTAGAACATCATTTGGATGTGCTAAGTGAAATGTATCAGCGCGATAAGAATCATCCGTCTGTTGTGATGTGGAGTGTGGCCAATGAAGCTGCTACTCACGAAGAGGGTGCAGCGCTATATTTTGAAAAAGTAACATCGACAATGAAAGGTCTAGATGACACACGACCTATTACGATAGTTCATACTACTGGCCCTGATGGAGATAAAGTAAGTCAGTGGGTAGATGTTATTTGTGTTAACAGATATTATGCATGGTATAACGACCATGGTCATTTAGATGTGATTGGACTGCAACTAAAAGAAGAGATGGACAAGTGGCACGCCAAGTATAATAAACCAATAATCATGAGCGAATATGGCGCGGACACTATCGCCGGTTATCACAAGCTTCCCGCAGTAGCTTTTACAGAAGAATTCCAATGTGAATATCTGGATGAGTATCATAAAGTGTTTGATCAACTAGAATATATGATAGGTGAGCATGTATGGGCTTACTGTGATTTCCAGACGAAACAGGGTTTGAATCGTGTGGATGGAAACAAAAAAGGAGTGTTCACTAGAAACAGACAACCTAAGGCAGCAGCACATTTGCTTAGGAAACGTTGGAAATAATTAATATTAATAAAAGCAAAGGAACCAGTTAAAAAACTGGTTCCTTTTTTGTAAACATTGATTGGTAACTTAATAGAAATATAGATTTTTTTAGTTTTCACCTTGACTCGCAAATGCTATTCCACTAATCAACATAGTCAAACCTGTTTCTATGAAGTATATTGAAATTAAGATACCCATCGTAAGGGCTAGTACCAAAGGGTGGAAGAATGAGTAACCACCAATGATAATATCAAGTATTCCAAATATTAACTGTACTATCCAAATCTTAGAACCAGTAGGTTTGGTAACTTTGATCGATGCTATAATCGAAACAATACCCAATAAAACAAACCATGCTGCAGTTAAATATATCCATACTGCATCTGACACAAGTGTTAGTTGAGGAACAATCAAAGCACAAATACCAAATATTGTACTTATTATGCTAAACACAAAATCTAATCCAAATCTCTTTTCTCGGAAAGACTTAACGATTCCAAATATACCAAAAATCATAATGAATATTACTATGCAATGTCCTACACCCAAAAATGTAAGAAGTGGTGTAAACAAACATGAGAATCCACCAATCATAAGTAATACGCCTAATAAAATAGACAAAATTAATTACCTCCTAAAATAATTCCCTTTTAAGTATTTGAGTTTAAAACTGTGAGTTTCTTACTGCAATGAATTTTATCACGAGATAAAACAACCGTCAAATATATGATAAAATAGAGTTAGCAAGAAAGGACGGAAAAATGAAAAGACAACCAACATCAGCGCCGGCTGAACAAGGAAAACGTAACAAGAAGATGATGTGGTATACCCTTGCATTTATGGGATTTACCACGGTATGGGGTTTTGGGAACATCATAAATGGCTTTGCGTACTATGGTGGATTACCAGCAGTATTGCCTTGGATTTTGATAATGGCTTTGTATTTTGTACCATATGCACTTATTGTTGGTGAACTGGGAGCCACTTTCAAAGAACATGGTGGTGGAGTGAGCTCATGGACACTTAAAACGACAGCTCCAGTATTTGCATTCTTTGCAGGATGGATGTACTGGGTAGTTCATATGCCATACTTGTCTCAGAAACCAAATCAAGTAGTGGTTGCAATCAGTTGGGCCATATTTGGAGAACAGGGTGCGGATAAAGTTAAAAATCTTCCGACATTATTAGTAGCAGCTATCTGCTTAGGAATATTCTTGTTCTGCATATTTTTAACAACCCGTGGGATAAGTATTATCAAAAAGATAGCATCGATAGCGGGTATATGTTCATTTATTCTTTCGATACTCTTTATATTAATGATTTGGGCTGCGCCAGCAATAACTGAAGGGAATGTGCAACATATTAAATGGAGTTTTGATACATTTAAGCCTGAGATGGGAGTTTCGTTCTTCACGAGTCTGTCTATCCTAATATTGGCGGTAGGTGGTGCTGAAAAGATTGCACCTTACGTTAATCAGATGAAAAAACCAGGAAAGAATTTCCCTAGAGGAATGATTGCAGTAGCAATAATGGTTGCCATATGTGCAGTTTTGGGAACCATCGCTTTAGGAATGGTTGCTTCACCAGCTGACTTGCAAGACAAAGATCACTTTGTTACAAGTGGTGCTTATGAATCATTTGAAAAGCTCGGACTGTACTATGGCGTAGGAAGTTTGTTTAGAATTATTTACGCAGTCACTCAGGGTATATGTTTCTCGGCAGCACTTATTATCTCAATAGATGCTCCTCTTAGAGTTCTGTTAGATAACGCTGACACGAAATACATTCCAAAGGGTATCTTGAAGAAGACAAAGAAAGGTGCATACATCAATGGATTGATAATGATAGTAGTAATCGTAACGATACTAATCATCGTGCCAGCGCTAGGCGCAGGCAATAACGATGCGCTTAATAATTTCCTTACGAAGATGAATTCAGTATGTATGCCGCTTAGATATTGTTGGGTATTTGTAGCGTATTTCTTCTTAAAAAAACGCTTTGGAAATGAAAATAGCGAATATAAATTTGTAAAGAATAAATATATAGGAATGACGATTGCTACATGGTGTTTTGTATTGACTCTTGCCTCATGTATTATGGGAATGTATACAACGAACAAAGATGGCAGCCTAAATGTTTTCCAAACAGTATCAAACGTGATTGTGCCAATTGTACTAGTATGTTTAGGATTTGTTATGATGGCAATTGCCAAAAGAAAAAACACTAAAACGCAATGAGTATTGCAAAATGCGAAGATTATCTAAATATACTTAGAAAAGGCACCTGATAAATTGTGATAATAATGAGAAGGTTTGGCCTCTGGCCAAGCCTTTTCTATTGTAAAAAGTGGGTTAAAAGTGTATTATATAGTTCGGAAGAATATGTTTTTAATAAAGGAAGTAATTATGAAAAAGAGAATTTTATGTTTATTTTTAACTCTAGTCATGACAATAAGTGTTGCTCCCGCAATGGTTGGCGCAGCCACACCTATTAACTTGGCTATGAAATTTGGTTCAGTGACACTGAAGCAAGAGGGTATCGTTCTTCCATATGGATTGAATGAAACCACAGGAAAACCTTTTGTGAGAATAAAGGGTGATTTTACTAAGGGTAAAAGTTACTACTTATATGATGGAGTAAAGAATAAGAGATTGGCGTACATCAAGTGTACAGCTAATGATCGACTAGAATACAATATAGAGTATGGGCGTAAGTATATCTTTGCTGCTTCTAATAAGAAGTATTCTAGTAAGGCAGATATCAAGGCTCTAGTGAATTATAATCCTCAAAATAAAGAGTATTTGACTCGCACTAAGCTTACAAAGACTATTATCGGAAACGATATCACAAATACTCCTTACCAGGTTAAGATTAAGTCGACTCAATATAATGCCATTAATCTTGATTTCAAGTCGGACAGCAATTGTAAACTTTACTTTGACGGGAAAATGGTAAAGAAGGATGACACTAAGCAGAAGAATGTTTCTCGCAAGTATAGATTCAAAGGAAAGAAATTAAAACCTAACAGCAAGCATAAAATTAAGGTTGCACCATACCTCAAGGTTGGTAAGACTACATATACAGGAACAGGAATTAAAGAGACAGTTAGAACAGCTAAGTTTACTAAGACAGCAGCACCTTTGGTTACAAAGTTAACTAAGAACATGGTTGCTATCAGATTTACTGTTCCTAAGTCACAGAGATTTAAGGGTGGAAGTATCTTCTATGTTTATGCAGGCAAGAAAAAGATTAAGACTATTCAGAACAACGGCAAGAAGACAAAGAAGCTTACATACGAGAAGAAGAACGCAGCTAAGAAGAAATATAAGGTAGTTGCAAAGTGCCCTACTAATAAGAAAAAATATAAGAGTAAGAAGTCTAAGGCTAAGAAGAATTACCACACATGGACATACCCAACAAAGGTTTCTTCATATAAGAAGGGATCACAGTATGTGAGACCTACGAAGATTTACTACAGAAAAGATAAACTTATGGTGGACGGTTTCTATCTCAACACACAGAAGTATGATTTCTCAGAGTTCAAGGTAGATTTCGTATTTACATCAGATAAGAAAGAAATTGTCAAGAAGAGACTTAGCAGTGGACCACTTCCAAAGAATAAGATCAGAGAGTTTACAGTTGTATTATCAAATAGTGGCAAGCGTTACGATTTGAGAAATTCAGAAATGCACTGGAAGTACATCGTAAATACTTATAAAGGTTAATAAAAAATTAAGCCTCGAGATTTAGTCTCGAGGCTTTTTATTTTGCCTTAAAATGTCCTTCGGACAATTATGCATTTTCGTTCATCAATTTCTTTATTCCAGCCTTAAGTCCATCGACCGTCAGTGGGTACATATCAATCGTCTCACCGATCAACTTTTCTGACTCCATCCAATACATGCTCGACGCCGCAGCGTGGTATGAAGGATTTAGCCATACACAGTGAGGATATTTTTGTTTAAACAGTTGAATCCATTCGTGTCCAGAGAGACCTCCGTTAGGACCACTGTAGTTACCATTCTTATCTAGATACTCCTCAGGAGCCATGCCGGCGTCGCCGACAATGATAACTTTATATTCCTTATCATAATTCTTGAAAGCCCAAGTGGTATCTACCCAATCTCCACTGTTGCATTCAGGTGATTTATAAAGTTTCGCATAAATGCAATTGTGGAAGTAGTAAGTTTTCACATCTTTGAAGTGGTTCGTCTTATCAACGGACTGGAACAATTGATTACAAAGTTCCATATATGGATACATAGATCCGCCACTGTCGAAGAGTAGCATCAACTTCACAGAATTCTTTCTAGGTTGCTCGAATTCTAACTTTAAGTATCCACCCTGATTACAAGTTGAATCAACTGTTTTGTCGATGTCGAGTTCAGTCTTTGGCAGGTCCATCTTTCGCGAGTATTGTCTGAGTTGCTTAAAAGCCACCTGGAACTGTCTCATCGTAAGTTTTGTGTCGCGTCTGAAGTCTTTATATCTGCGTTCCCCTAAAACAGCAAAGGCGGTCTTCATACCAGCCTTGTCACCCAATTGGATGCCGCCGGCTACGTGACCGTCTTTTCCGAACTCAGAACCACCGCCGGTGCCAATCCAATAATTACCGCCGTTGTGTTCTGTATGCTGTTCACCGAGTCTCTCGCGAAACTTGCGATGAACTTCCTTGGCTTCACGTTCAGTTCTCATATCACGATACATTTCAGGATTTGTTTGCTTCGCATCCTCTGCATCGTTGTGAAGCCATTTGTTTATTTCATCCATATTCAGTTTTTCTTCTTTGATATTCTGAAAATATTCTAGGAAAGCGCCGTCTAGTTTGTCATAGTCAGCCTCGCTCTTTACGAGAATAGTGCGACATAGGTTGTAAAAAGAAGTAAAGTTGGAGTCTGCTAAGCCTTTGTCGAGAGCTTCCATCAATGTTAGCCATTCAGTCATTGAGACTTCCAGACCATTGTTCTTCAGAACATAGAAAAACTCGCTAAACATTAGTTATTCATATCCTTAACTACATCCAGATCCTCATCCTTCTTCATAAGAACTCCAAGGAATGGAAGTTGTTCCTGAATCTTATCTGGATCACAGCCACCAATCATCAGTGCGCGAAGCCAATCGATAAGTTCAGAAGTACTAGGCTTCTTTCTTAAATCGCGAATTCCACGAATCCAATAGAATGTGTTCATCGCCTGCTCAAGTAGATGGTCTTCCAAGTTCTCAAAATGCGCATCTACGATTTGTTTCATCATTTCCTTATCTGGAAAATCGATATAGTGGAAGATGCATCGTCTGAGGAATGCATCAGGAAGTTCCTTCTCTGCATTGGAAGTAATGATAACAATAGGGCGCTCGTTGGCCTTTACCGTCTCTTTAGTTTCATTGATATAGAACTCCATCTGGTCGAGCTCCCAGAGTAAGTCGTTAGGAAACTCAATGTCAGCCTTATCAATCTCATCAATCAAAAGAACCACTTGCTTCTCAGCCGTAAAAGCCTCGCCAAGTTTTCCAAGCTTGATATACTGAGCGATATTGTCGACACCTTTCTCGCCAAACTGGCTGTCGTAAAGACGTTGTACAGTATCATAGATGTAAAGTCCATCTTGCGCCTTAGTAGTAGACTTGATATTCCAAACAATCAAATCCTTATCCAAAGCCTTTGCAACTGCATCCGCCAGCATAGTCTTACCCGTGCCAGGCTCGCCCTTTATGAGAAGTGGCTTTTGCAACTGCGCTGCGACATCGACTGCCGCCATCAGCTCCTCCGAAGCCACATATGTATCTGTACCTGTAAATTTGGTTTTACTCATACCAATCTCCGTCCTGTCGCCTCCGGCGACAATGTTTTAGTGGTGGAAAAGTCTCAAGCCTGTGAAACTCATCACCATATCGTGGTTGTCACACGCGTCGATAACATCCTGATCTCTGATTGAACCACCCGGTTGAGCTACATACTTCACGCCACTCTTTGAAGCGCGTTCGATATTGTCACTAAATGGGAAGAATGCATCAGAGCCGAGTGTAACACCGTCAGCCTGTGAGAGCCATTCCTGCTTAGCCTCCTTAGTAAATACCTCAGGCTTCTCAGTAAACACGCGCTCCCATTCGCCATCAGCTAGAACATCCATATAGTCCTCGCCAATATAGAGGTCTATAGCGTTATCTCTCTCTGCACGTTTGATATCATCTCTGAATGGAAGGTTGAGAACAGTAGGAGACTGGCGAAGTAGCCAATTGTCAGCCTTCTGAGCTGCAAGTCTCACGCAGTGAATACGTGATTGCTGTCCAGCACCCACACCGATAGCCTGTCCATTCTTTACGAAGCACACTGAGTTTGACTGAGTGTACTTAAGCGTAATCATTGAGATGGCCATATCGATTTTTGCTTGATCTGAAAGTTCTTTATTCTTAGTAACGACGTTTGCAAAGAAGTCGTCGTCGATATCTAATTTATTTCTTCCCTGTTCGAAGCTGATTCCGAAGACTTCCTTAGTCTCGAGTTCTTCAGGCTCGTAATCAGGGTCGATTTCGATAATCGCGTAGCTGCCTTTTTTCTTTCCCTTAAGCATTTCTAATGCCTCAGGATCATAGCCTGGGGCAATGATGCCATCAGAGAACTCTCTCTTGATGACAGCAGCAGTAGATACGTCACAGACATCTGATAGTGCGATGAAGTCGCCGTAAGATGACATTCTATCAGCACCTCTTGCCCTGGCATAAGCAGTAGCGAGTGGTGAAAGTTCACCGAGATCATCTACCCAGTAAATCTTTGACTCGATATCTGACAATGGCACGCCCACTGCAGCGCCAGCAGGTGAAACATGCTTGAAAGAAGTAGCAGCAGGAAGACCTGTCGCTTTCTTCAATTCTCTTACTAACTGCCAACCGTTGAAAGCATCCAAGAAGTTGATGTATCCTGGCTTACCGTTTAATACTTTGATAGGAAGCTCACCTTCCTTCATATAAATGCGTGATGGCTTCTGATTTGGATTACAGCCATACTTTAATTCTAATTCTTTCATGATTTTTCCCCTTTATTTTTCGTTTTTATTTATAATCTTAGTTCTAACAGTTCCATCCTCGAGATTAATGTATCTCACGAATAGACTTACTTTATTATCTTCATTTAAACTATCCCATAGCATATCAGCGAATGCGTCCATATCATCGTTCATCTCAATGAGTTTAGGCTCTCCCTCAAAACTTGGGAGTGGATTGCCGTCGTGCATATATGTGTGAATGAAATGTCCCTCGCCAGCTACTGGATTATCGTAAAAGAAAGTATATCGATTGCATTGGTCTGGGTTTCCGTTGTCACTCTTTAAAATAGACATCTCGTAATTAAAACCTTCAGCCATATGCATAACACCTGAAATACGAGGAGTATAGTTAGGACCGTCTGGCTCGAACTCGCGAGTGCGAAGAGCCTCCTCGAAAGTCTTTCCCTCGCCCATAAGGTCGTAGATTGTATCAGTCTGGTCACCGTTTGTGACGATGGTATCATTGCCTCGCACACGGACAGGTGCATAGATGATAAGACTAGGATCTTCGAGTTTCGATGGGTCGAAAGCCTCTGTTCTGATGCCGTCACCCTCTGCCACGAAGATTCTGTTTCTAGAATTTTCACTTCTTCCCATGATGAAATATGCAGTTGCAGCATGCTTTCCATCTGGTGTTTTTCCAATAATAATGCCCCTTCCAGGGTATGCGTTCCCACGCAATTCGTTCTCAATAGATATAGATTTCATTTTCCCTCCAAATAATAAAAAACTCGACTTTTAGAATACTTGATTTTTGCACACATTTCAATAGAAGAAACATCAAATTTTCGTAAAATTTCAAGTCTAGAATGCAAGGTGCAAAACTATATTAATAATGGTATAATATCTCAGGTTGAGGTGGTATTCGATGAAGAAGAGAAGTTTATTAAAAATTTCAGCAATAATCGTAGCTTTTACTCTCGCAGTAGGGGCTTTCGGTGCACCTGCAATGACAACCAAAGCCGATGAAACTATGGCAGGTGATTCAAACGCAGTAAGTGACATTAATAATGACACTTATGATCTAGTAGGACATAGAGGTTATTCTGGTTACGCGCCAATGAATTCTATGTCGTCTATTAAACTTGCTGTCGCAAGGAATTTCAAAAATATAGAATTTGATATCAGATATACATATGACTACGAGTGGGTTGTATCACATGATGATTCGCTGTTGAAAACATGCGGAGTGGACTTAAATATTTCTGATTTGAAATTGTCACAAGTTATGAAATATAAGTACACAAAGGGCAATAATATAAGTCAGTACCCTAACGAGAAGATTCCTCAGTTAGTGGAAGTATTGAATTATATCCAACAAGTTAAAGCTAGTGGAAAGAAAACAAATTTCGTTATAGAGATTAAAGATATTGATGATGATGACGCAGAGATGAAGCCTATACTTTTTGATGCCATTGCCGACGGCATAACAGATAGGGATATCACGGATATGGTGACTATTACATCATTCCACTATTCTTATTTGAACGAAATGAGAAGTAGACTTGGCAGTGCTGTGCATTATTGGTATTTGGCGAAGGCACTTGATGCTGAGCATTTGGGCTATGCGAAAAAGTGTAAGCCTGAAGTGATTACTTTTAATGGAACGCCTGAATCAGACGAAAAGTTTAATACAACAGAGATGATTGAAAACGCTTTGAGTCAAGGCTATAAGTTATCTGCATATACTCTAGACAGCATTCCTATGATGGGAGCATATTTCCAGCAAGGTGTAGAGATGTTTGTTACTAACAAGATTGCATCTCATATGTTGACGCTTGATATGCTTAAGGAAAAGTATAAAGCTAGCAAACTTACAGTAAAATTGTCGAAGACATCATATACGTTCGATAAAACTAGAAAGAAACCTACGGCTACTGTAACGTTTAATGGACAGAAGCTTTTGGAAGGTTTGAATTACGAGATTAGTTACACGAACAATAGAGACCCTGAAAAGGGAATCGTGAACGTGAACGGACTTAACAACTTCGTGGGCGAGAAGGATGTAACTTTCAAAATCAATATGCCTAAGGTGAAGAGCTTTAAGTATAAGAAGAGTTACGCTACTAAGCTTAAGATGACTTGGAAAAAGAGAGCAGGCGTGACGGGTTATATTGTAGAAAAGTATAACTATAAGCTTAAGAAGTACGAGCAGTTCAAGAAAATCAAAGGAAATACAAAGACGACTTTCACAGCTACGAAACTTGAGTCAGGCATTAAGCATAGATTTAGAGTTAAGACTTATTATACGGTGAATAATAAGACATATAAGTCTAAAGCTTGTGCTGCGAAGAATGAGTATACGAACCCTGCAAAGCCATTCAGAATGACTGCTATGCGCTTAGGCAAGGGCAAAACCGCTCGCCTAGCTTGGTCTCAGGTTAAAAGTAAGACTGGATATAATGTAGTTGTTGCAACAGATAAAGGCTTCAAGAAGATAGTAAGAAATAAAAATAAGAAGAGTAATGTATATAGAGTTCGCAAACTCAACAAGAAGAAAAAGTATTACGCAAAAGTTAGAGCGTATCTAAAAGTTGGTAAGAAGTACTATTATGGTGCTTTTTGTAAGACTGTAAAGATTAAGAAGAAGTAGTAGGTAAAGAGGCATGCAGCGAATAGATTGGGACAAAAAAATACTAAACGTTTTACCATTGTATTCTGTGATTCCGCTCGCAGCATCGTTGCTTTTCAACTTTTTCACCTACTTTTGTACTAGACCACTGACAAATCTTTTACCACATTACGATATCAGCATCGGTCTGGATTATAAGATTCCATTCATCCCAGCGTGGATGATTATATATGTATTGGCATTTCCAATATGGGCTCTCGGCTATATTATGATTGGCCGTGAGGACAGGGATACTGTCTTTCGCATTATGACGGCAGAACTTATCGCAAAATTCATCTGCCTCATCTTTTTCTTTGCGATGCCTACGGCAATGCCAGCAGATCTCACAGTTACACACATATCTGGACATGGGTTCATAGGTTTCTTGAGCAACATAGTTTATGGTGCTGACCAACCTAACAACCTATTCCCATCTATTCATTGCTTGGAAAGCTGGATGATTTTCCGAGCAACCTTCAGTTGCAAGCGCTTGTTTAAATCAAAAACAGCGGTTGTGAGTTATCAAATCTTTTTATTCGTAGCAGCAATACTTGTTTTTGCATCTACAGTTTTGGTCAATCAGCATTTGTTTTTGGACATAATTGGTGGTATTGTTGTAGTAGAAATCGGATTGATTGTATCAAAGAAATTGCGCACCGGCAGAATATATCATGCGCTGATGCGTAAACTGGAGAAACATGAAGAATAAAAAGACAACTATCATCGGCATGACAGTTGTAATCTTGCTTGCAATACTTACTGTCTATGTCATGATTTCTCAGTCGAAAACATTCAACTTTCAGAATTTCATAAATCTCTTGTCAAACGCATGGTGGCCTTGGATTGTGCTCGCAGTATTCGGCATGGTCGGTTTCATATACTTTGAAGGCCTAGCGATTGTACTTATTGCACGCGTCTTTGGATTCCGCAAGAGAAAGAGAAAGTCTTTTATGTATGCGGCACCGGACGTCTATTTTTCTGCAATCACACCTTCCGCGACAGGTGGTCAGCCTGCCTCGGCATTCTTTATGATAAAAGACGGCATCACTGCCGCCTCGGCAACGATGACGTTGCTCATAAATCTGATTTTCTATACAATGTCTATCGTAGTGATAGGTTTAGCTTGTTTTATTATCTCACCAGGAGTGATAGGACATTTCGATTGGCTATCTTACATTATGATTACGGTAGGTTTTGTGTTACAATTCATAATGATAGCCGTATTCCTTTTATTGGTTTACAAATCAGTAATCGTGAAGAAGGCTGCTAGCATCATATTGCACTTCTTCAAGAAGATTCATCTTATTAAACACTTAGACAAGAAATTGAAGAAGTTAGATAAGATGGAAGTGGAGTATAAGCAATGTGCTAGCGTTATCAAATTCAACAAGAAAAAGTTGGGAGTTGCATTCTTATGCAACATGGCTCAACGTATTTCACAGATTCTCGTATCCGTTTTTGTATTTATCGGTATCGAGAAAAACTTCTCAAAAATATTAGACGTTTTTGCTACGCAAGGTTTCGTGGCGATAGGTTCTAACAGTGTTCCTATTCCAGGAGCAGTCGGAGCAGCAGACTACCTGTTCATTGATGGCTTTGCTGACCTTTGTTCAGATCCAGTCAGCATCGAATTAGTTAGTCGCGGTATATCATTTTACGTCTGTGTAGTAGTCAGCGGATTGATTACTGTAGGCTCATACATATTCTTGAGAATGCGAGCAAAGAAAAAGAAACAGAAAAGGAAATAGCATGGTAGGAATTTTTGACTATACTGTAATACTCACATATATTTCAGCCCTCTCAGCCGGAGTGGGAATTTTTGTGTCCATTGGATTCAAGAATCCACATCCTTACTGGGCTATTCTTTGCTTGATGATTTGTGGACTATGCGATACATTCGATGGGATGGTTGCAAGAACGAAGAAAAACAGAACTGAGATGCACAAGAACTTCGGAATCCAGATCGATTCATTATCTGATCTCTTGGCATTCGGAGTGCTTCCGGCATGCATCGGTTTTGCGATATATAACTGTAAAGTAGATAAGCAGTCAGAACTCTTGAAGTTTGATTGGGGAAAGGGTGTGGCGGACACCGCCAATCACTTGCAAAATGTTCACGTGTCTATCATCGTTGCCATAGGAGCATTGTTTATCTTGGCAGCGTTAATCAGACTTGCATACTTTAATGTGACATGTGATGAGACACAGGCTATCGGACAGAGTAGACAGAAGTACTATTATGGACTACCTGTCACTACGACAGCTATCATCTTTCCGACATTTATGCTTGCAAACTATATGGTTCCTTATGACCTTTCATTTATATACTATTTCCTATTAATCATCGTAGGAGTATTGTTCGTATCTAAATTTAAGTTAGTAAAACCAAAAATGGTTTGGATATATATTCTCGTGGGCATCGGAGCTTTAGAGTTTATAGCAGTATTTATAGCGAGGTGGATTAAAACAATTGCCTTCTAAAGAATCGAGAGCATTAAGATTTTTATATCACACCGTGCCAGGCAGAGTAGTGCTTCGCATTTTGATTAGTCCCGTCATCTCTAAGGTTGCCGGGGCTTATATGAATACGCAACTTTCCAAGATACACATCAAGGGATTCATTAAGCGAGCAAATATTGATATGTCTCTATACGAAGAGACTGACTATGCATCATTTAATGATTTTTTCACGCGAAAAATTAAGTTAGATGTTCGTCCGCTAGCGGAGAGTCCAGATTCATTGGCTTCGCCATGCGATGGAAAGATGAGCGTTTACAATATCGAGAGAGATTCGACATTTAAGATTAAGAACAGTCGCTATTCGGTGGCTGACTTGATAGGTGATGAACTAAAGGCTGAAGACTTTGAAGGTGGAACATGCGTAGTTCTCAGACTGTGCGTGGATGACTATCACAGATACGGTTATGTGGATGACGGCGAGATTATCAGCAGACGTCATATGAAGGGAAAACTTCATACGGTGAGACCTATTGCCTTGGCACAGTATCCTGTATTCGTACAAAACACGAGAGAGTGTACGATGATTGAGACGAAGACTTTCGGAATGATAGCGCAGATAGAAGTCGGCGCGCTTATGATAGGAAGAATCGAAAACTACAAGAAGCGCGGCGAGGTTTCGAAGGGAGAAGAAAAGGGCAAGTTCCTTTACGGAGGATCGACGATAGTTCTTTTGTTTAAGAAGAGAGCAGTGAGTATCGAGCAGGAATATTTCGATGCCACAGAAAGAGACGAAGAGATTCCAGTCAAATTTAGAAGTGAGATTGGAAGAAAAGGTTTAAATATTTGAAAAAGAGAGTAATTCATGAAGAAATAATATACATAGTGGCGCTGTTTGTGGTAGCCTTTGGAGTTTTTCTAACTGCCAGGGCTAACTTTGGCGTGGAAATGGTAGTAGCACCTTCTTATATTTTGTCGCAGAAGCTGGGAATATCTTTTGGCGATGCTGAGAGAATCGTTCAGGCTATTTTATTTATCGCAGCCATTATAATTATTCGAAAGTTCAAGGCAGGTTATCTTTTCACAGCAGTGACTATATATTTTTATGGACAAATCTTGAGATGTTTTGAATTTTTTTTGATATCCGATCATCCTACGAATGCATTTTTAAAGGTATTTAACCCTGAACCACAGCAGATGGTTTTAAGAATCATCCTTTATACGGTAGGATTACTTATGATTGCGTTTTCTATCGCTTTATTCTTTAGAAGTTATATTTCACCACAGTCATATGAGTTGTTTGTGTTGGTGATTGCGAAGAAGTGGAACTTTGCACAGAATAAGGTTAAGTATGCATTTGATATCAGCATTCTTATCGTTGCTGTAATAATGGCGTTTGCATTGTTCGGCGGACTAAAGAATGGAAACCAGTGGCTCATGGGAGTAGGAACTGTCATAGCAGCGTTTGTAAACGCTCCGCTTATCACAATATTCGGTAGAATAATGGACAAATTCTTTGAATATAAACCTATATTCCCGAAGGCGAAGAAGCATTTTGACTATTAAATTTTATGCAAAAAATGACGTTTTATGCATAAATTTATGCATATTTTAGTAGATTAAAGTGATAGATGGTTGACACATAACTATCTATTCAAGTAAAATTTTATCTATGAGATAAGCAGTGGATATTGTTTGTCCACTGCTATTTTTATCGGACATTTTATAATGAAAAATAAGGGAGGATTTTGTACGATGAAAAAGATTTTAGCATTAACATTGGCGCTAGCCATGGTTGTTACAATGTTCACAGCATGTGGAAGCAGCAGTAACGACACAACTACAGTTGCAGATAAAGAAGTTGCAACAGTTGACGCATCAAAGGTTAACTTTATGAACAAGGGACAGCTTACAGTTGGTATCGAAGTTGGATATCCACCATTTGAGCAGTTCGCAGAAGATGGAACTACACCTGAGGGATATGATGTTGATATCATCAGTGAAGTAGCAAAGAGATTGGGAGTTAAGGTTAACTTCGTAAACACAGCATTTGACGGTATCTTCAAGGGTATCGATAAGAACTACGACGTAGTTTGTTCAGCTATTACTATTACTAAAGAGAGAAAGAAGACTATGTTCTTTTCAGACCCATATATTGACAACTATCAGGCAGTAGTAGTTAAGGCTGATGACAACAAGAAGATTTCAAGTTTCAAGGATCTTGAGGGCATGCAGGTAGGACTCCAGGAGGGAACCACTTCACTTGAGATTATGAAGGATCTCATTGGAACTAAGACTTTGAAGAAGGCTAGTTACATCCAGTCAGAGAAGGTTACAGGATGCTTCGAGCAGTTGAAGAATGGCGAAGTAGACGCAGTACTTGTAGATAGTACAGTAGCTGACGGACAGGTTGCAAAGGACAAGAGTCTCAAGATTGCTTGGAAGGATGATAAAGAGCCAGAGCAGTTTGGTATTGCCATGGGCAAGAAGAACAAAGAACTTCAGAAGGCAATCAATGCAGCACTTGCAGATATGGAGAAGGAAGGCGTTATAAAAGATTCTTATGATTATTGGTTCGTAAAAGGCAACTAAGAATCTGAAGTAATATCATGAAAGATTGGTTTAAGAAATTAATTAACATTAAAGAATGGCAGAAAAAAACTAAGATAGTTACGGTTATTGTGATATTGGCTATTATCGCAGCGTGCATCTTGGCTGCCTTAAAGCCTAGCCAGGCACAGATGGAGAAACAGGCGTCTCCTACTATGAAAAGATACATAGAAAAGGATAAGACACTATCACGTAAAAGAGTTACGATAACATACAACGATATGTTCGTAATTAATTACATTTCGTTTTCTACATCGGGTGCAGACGGCATCGAAGAAAAGTATGTGGGATTTGCGACAAAAATCCACAAAGCTGATTCTGGAGTGTGGGGAACAACTGGCCAGATGGTCAATTATACTTACCGCATGCTCGGCGTGGGCGAGAACTTGATGCACGGTGCGAAGCTTACGATTGTGCTGACCGTTCTATCTATAATTATAGGTGTATTCTTAGGAATCATTCTTGCGCTTGGAAAGATTGCAAAGAATCCGATTATAAGCAAGGTTAGTAGTGCGTATATTTTCTTCTTTAGAGGAACGCCACTACTTATCCAGTTGTTCGTAATCTACTATACAGTTCCAGGTGTATTGAATTTCGCATGGAAGAACCTCTTCCCAGGCGATTCTGAGGCAGTATATAAAGGAGCATTCGTGGCAGCGCTTATTGCGTTTGCATTGAACTCTGGCGCTTATTGTGCAGAGATAGTGCGTGCCGCTATCCAGTCTATCGACAAAGGACAGAACGAAGCGGCAAAGGCTTTGGGAATGAGTTATGCTCAGACTATGAGAAAGATTATCATTCCACAGTCTATCAGACGAATGGTTCCACCGGTATGTAACGAGTTTATTATGGTATTGAAGGATGCGTCATTGGTATTCGCGATTTCGTTGATGGATATCACAACGATTTCGAAGACCATCATGATGCAAGAGGGATCATATCTGGTATTTATACCAGCCCTAGTTATCTATTTGATAATCACTGCATTCTTCACATTTATATTTAATAAGGTTGAGAAGAAATTCTCAGTCTATGAATAGGAGGTGGAGTGATGAGTGAATATATTTTAGAGACACAAGATATTATTAAGAATTTTGGAAACATCCACGTGCTTAAAGGCATCGACTTGAAAGTGAAGAAGGGTGAGGTTATCTGTATCATCGGAGCCTCAGGCGCCGGAAAGTCTACTTACTTGAGATCTCTCAATCAGCTTGAGAAGATTACAAGCGGAAAGATTTTCATCAATGGTGAACTTTTCCTTCACCGAGAAAAGGGCCATACAGTGGATAGACTTCCAAAAGATAAAATGAAGGAACTATTGCTCGAGATGGGTATGTGTTTCCAGAACTTCAACCTTTTCCCGCACAAGACTGTTCTCGAAAATCTCATGCTAGCACCTACGCTAGTTAGAAAAGAGAATAAGCAGGAAGTGATGGAGGAAGCTCTCAAACTTCTTGATGAAGTGGGACTTTCAGATAAGGTGAACGAGTATCCTAGCAGACTTTCGGGTGGACAGCAGCAGCGTGTTGCCATCGCCAGAGCTCTGGCAATGCATCCAGAGATTATGCTTTTCGATGAGCCAACATCAGCGCTCGACCCTGAGTTGGTAGGAGATGTTCTAGAAGTTATGAAGAAGTTAGCTCGCGAGGGAATGACGATGCTTTGTGTGACACACGAGATGGGATTTGCCAGAGAAGTGGCAGACAGAGTATTGTTTATGGATGACGGTATCATTGCCGAGGAGGGCACACCGGAAGAGATTTTCAACAATCCGAAAAATCCAAGAACTCAGAGTTTTCTAAAGAGTATCTTATAAAAAATAAAAGCGTTTTACAGTTTAGACTGTAGAACGCTTTTTCTTTTTGCTTAGTATTTCTTTGAACGGTATCTGTGCGAAGACGACGGCAATGAATATCAATAAGCCACCTAACATTTCTTTTGGAGTCATTTGTTCTCCGCGAATGATCCATGCCGCTATAAAAGCGAATACCGATTCAAAACTCATAATGAGTGATGCGGCTGCAGGTTTCATTCCGTTTTGTCCGACTATCTGCAGTGTATATGCAACACCACTTGCCAAAATGCCTGCAAATAATAACGCTACCCATCCCTTGAAACTACTAAATTGTGTTATCCAATTGAAAAATCCTCTCGGAATAAGTTCCACCGTTATCATTGGAATGATGGAAATCAGTCCACTAACAATAAATTGTACGAATGAAAGTCTAATATTGTCTTCGACAGGGGCATATCTGTCCACAACTAAAATATGTACTGCAAAGAAAAATGCATTTAACAACAGTACGTAATCACCTGGCTTAAATCCGAGTGGTCCTCTGAAACATAGTAGGTATAAACCAACTAATGCGATGGCCACGCTAATCCAAACATTCCAACTACTTTTCCTTCTAAAGAATAATCCCAAGATTGGAACAATCAGAATATATAGTGTAGTAATAAAACCAGACTTTCCAGCTGAGTTGCTCATATTGATGCCGACCTGCTGGATATTGCTGGCTAGGCATAGAACAATACCACATACTATACCTGCGATGAGTAACGAGCGATAGTCTTTTTTTGTTTTAGGTTTTTTAGGTGATAAGCCCACTCTGTCTAACACTAGGATGACTGGCACGAGTGCCAATGCCCCGATAAACGACCTAATACAGTTGAAAGTAAATGGACCGATGGCTTCTCCGCCGATCAACTGGATTACGAATGTCGTTCCCCAGATCATTGCTGTAATCACTAGTGCAACTGGACTTTTCACTTTTCTGATTTTGTTTAAACTCATAGAAGGTAGTATATATGGTTTTGAGACAGATTTCAAACAAACGTGAGCCGAAATGCGTTATAATGAATAAAGAGCGATTAACGAATGGAGTATGTTATGGAAAAATCAAAAGAATTAGTAAAGATTTTAATAGATAAAGGATATACCATTGCGTTTGCGGAGAGCTGTACTGGAGGCATGATGGCCTCGAGTATTGTGGATGTGCCAGATGCGTCTAAAGTATTAAATGCATCTTTTGTGACATACGCGAACGTCACAAAGGCCAAGTATGCGCATGTGAATCCTAAAACTATAGAAAAGTATGGCGCCGTAAGTGAAGAAGTGGCAAAGGAAATGGCTGAAGGCGTCGCCAATGAGGTCGGTGCCGATGTAAGTGTAGGTATTTCTGGTATTGCAGGACCTAGCGGAGGCACAGATGAGAAGCCAGTAGGTACAGTTTGCTTTGGATTTTACATTGATGGAGTCACACATACTGTAACGAAACATTTCGATCATTCTGACAGGAATGAAGTTAGAATTAATAGCGTAAATTTCGCGACGCAGTGGCTTGTCGATACTTTAAAATAGGGTTATAATAGGCTATGAGGGATTACTATGCCGATTAAAGTACAGCAGAATTTAGCTGCGACAGACATTTTAGAGAATGAAAACATATTCGTGATGACCGAAAAGCGTGCCATCACACAGGATATCAGACCTTTGAGGGTTCTGGTTCTTAATTTGATGCCTACTAAGGTGGAAACTGAGACTCAGATCCTCAGAAAACTGTCTAATACCCCACTTCAGATAGAAGTGGAGTTTCTTCAGACTGCTACTTATCAGTCTACGCATACAGATGCAGACTATTTGAATCAGTTCTATACCACTTTTGATGAAGTGAAGGACGATTACTACGATGGTTTGATTATTACGGGTGCGCCTTTGGAAGAAGTTAGATATGAGGATGTAGAGTACTGGGATGAGTTAGTTGACATTATGAAATGGTCGAAGAAGCACGTCCACTGTACATTCTATCTATGTTGGGCAGCGTTTGCGGGACTTTATTATCACTATGGCATTGATAGAATCTACTTTAACAAGAAGATATCCGGTATCTATTCGCATAGGATTTTAAATAAAAAGTCACCTCTGTTTAGAGGTTTCGACGATGTTTTCTATGCACCTCATTCGAGAGGCATAGGTATCAGTCGTGATGATATATTGGCGCAGCCAAAGTTAGAATTGATGGCTGAGTCAGATGTGGCTGGAGTTACAATCGTTAAGAGCGAGGACAGTAGACAGTTCTATGTATTCTGTCATACGGAATACGACAGCGACACGCTTAAGAAGGAATATGAGAGGGATGTAGAGAAGGGGCTCAATCCTGAAATCCCAGAGAATTACTTCCCAGATGATGATCCTACGAGAGATCCGATTGTAAATTGGCGTGCGGCTGGACAGTTGTTGTATACAAACTGGATTAATTACTATGTATATCAGACTACGCCATACGATGTTAATGAGGTTCAAAACGAGCCTGAAGACTAGAGGGATAGAATATGATTAGAATTGTTTCAGACAGTACTTGTGACTTGTCGGAAGAATTACTAACTAAATATAATGTTGAAATCATTCCGTTGTTTGTGAGAATGGGCGACGATGAGAGACGCGATGGAGTAGACGTTACTATTGACGAACTCTATAAATGGTCTGATGAAAACAACACGACTCCCCAGACTGCAGCACCTTCTATTGAAGATGTGGCAGATGTACTGAAAAAGTACAAGGAAGCAGGGGATGATGTAATTGTTTTCACAGTTTCTGCTAGTATGTCATCATCGAACCAAGTGGTGAAGTTGGCAGCAGATAGCATTGATTATGAAGACCATGTTTATGCGATTGATTCCATGAATCTCTCGACAGGTATCGGTTTACAGATTATTGAGGCAGCACAGGAGATTGAAAAAGGCCGAAGCTTCGAGGAGGTTATATCTTATATAGAAGATTTGCGAGAAAAGGTTAGAGCTAGTTTTGTCGTAGACACACTTACATACCTTCACAGAGGAGGACGTTGCTCCGCAACAGCTGCTTTAGTCGGAAGTATGTTAAAGATTAAACCTAAAATCGTAGTGGAAGACGGAAAGATGGATGCTTCGAAGAAGTATCGCGGACCGTTGAAGAGAGTCTTGCTACAGTATGTGGATGATATGAAAGATGAGCTTTTGAAGGCAAAGCCTGAGAGAGTGTTTATCACACATTCAACATGCAAACCTGAGATAGTGGATGTAGTAAGAGAGTACCTAGAAAACCTAGATTACTTTGAAGAAATAATTGAGACCAAGGCGGGTTCAGTGATTTCAAGTCATTGTGGACCAGGATGCTTGGGCGTACTCTTTATAGATGGAGAGTAGAAAAACTTCAGGGGTATGAAAAACTTTAAGTGAGGACAGACTATGAGACACAGAAGTAGACGAAGAAGGAGAAGAAACCAAACAAATATTATCATCTTGATTATTGCTAGTATGCTAACCGTTGCTTGTATAGTAGGTATCGTGTTGGTTACTATCGCAGCGAGTGATAATCCTGTAATTATTGCACTTGTGGCAGCATTGATGATTGCGATTATAATCATATTCTTTACTGCCAAAGATATGCTTAGAAAATAGAAGAACTAACAGGCGTACATTCAGTGTTAGAAGGTGAGTAAATTGTATAAGAAAGGTGAGTATATTGTTCATGGACGTAGCGGTGTCTGCAAAGTTGTAGACATTACTAAACTTGAGTTGTCCGGGGCAGACAAGGATCAGAAGTACTATGTTCTGATTCCTATAAAAACACCAGAAAGCAAAATCTTCTTTCCAGTGGACAATGACAAGATTGTGACTCGACCTATTATGACTAAACCTCAGGCTAGAAAAGTTTTGAGGGAAATCAAGAATGTTAAGCCAGTCTATATCAAAAATGACCGCCAGAGAGAGATTTTCTACAAGGAAGCAATTGCTTCTTGCGACAGCATGAGAATTGTGGAGATTATTAAGACGCTCCACAAGCGTGGTGACGTGCGCGAATCTCAGGGCAAGCGCATGACTTACGTGGATGATCGCTATTTGAAAGAGGCGAAAGATATTTTGAATAATGAAATGTCGCTCGCTTTGGATATGGAAATCGACAAAGTGGAAGATTACATATTAGGATATATTAAATAACGGAGGAAAAGTATGTTTTGTAAAAAATGTGGTAAGTATGTTCAGGACACAGAACCTGCATGTCCTTACTGTGGTGAGCCTGTAGAAGGCTTTGAACCAAAGACAGAGGAAGATGTTCCAACAGGAGATACAGTAGTGTTCGACGGTGTGGATACTGATAAGACACAGCCTGTGGCACTTGATACAACTCCTATCGGTGGAATGGACTTAGAAGATATTCTAGATGACACTGAAGAACCTAAAGAAATCGAGTTCGAAGAGGATGTGGTTTTGGAAGATGAACTAGACGAAGAGTTCCACGACCCAGAAGATAGATTCGATTTCGACGATGACGAACCTACAGCAGCTCAGAATGAAGCGATGAGTGCGAAGAACAAGAAGATGAACGTGATTGCTATTTGTGTAGCAGTTGCTATCGTTATCATCATAGTTATCGCAGCTGTTATTCTTTCATCTGCCTTCGGCAATAAGAATGCAGTCGAAACTACATCTGGTCTTCAGGAGACAGAAGTTACAACAAGGCAGGATACAGTGGAAGTTACTGCAGAACCTATCGTTGTGACTGAAGCACCTCAGGAGACAAAGGTAGAGACAGAACCTCAGACTAAGAAAGAAAAGAAGACTAAGAAACCAGAGACTAAAAAGCCGGTAACCAAGAAGCCTGAGACAGCAGCTCCTCAGACTACCCCGGAAGATATCAATGTAGACTAAATGGATATTAATAAATCTGTAAGCAATTATTTAATTTCATTAATTAAAGCTACAGTACAGGATGAAATGCCAGTCGAGAAACCTGAAGATGTGTCATGGAGTAAACTCCTCGAGTTAGCCCATTTTCACAAGGTGGAAGAGATGGCATTTTATTCTATAACGAAGCTAAACGACAAGCCGACTGATAAAGATCAGTCAGCGTGGTTTAGTGCGCACGAAAAAAATCAGCTAGTGGATGTTCTTCAACAGGAAGAGCACAAGCTTGTTGTCGATGCCGTGACGAAGGCAGGCATCGGCATACTTCCGCTTAAAGGTATAGTTTTGAAACCGTACTATCGCATGTCGCTGTTTAGAGAGCAGGGCGATATCGACTATATGATAGAACCAGGTCAGATAGATGACGTGGTGCCTATTATGACGGAACTCGGATACGATGCCAAAGATGTCGGAAAGGAAGACAGCACGGACGACTATGCGAAACTTCCTTATATGGAAGTGGAGATGCACCGCAGACTTTTTCCACCGACCGAGGAAAACCATTGGTACACTGATGATATCTGGGATCGTGTCAGGGACAATGATGAAAACAAATATTTAAAAACTCTTTCGTGGGAAGATGTTTATATTTATCACTTGCTTCACTTTGAGAAACATTTCTCAATGGGTGGAAGTGGAATCAAATATTTAGTTGATCATTATCTGTTCAAGACGAAGTTAAAGGATCGCATAGATTGGGATAAGGTTGCGGAGATACTTCCTACACTCAACTATGTAGAACTAGAAAAGATGATGGACGAATTGGCTGAAGCTTGGTTTGGCGATGGAGAGATGACAGAAGCCTTAGAGGAACCTGCACACTTCATCATCACATCAGGAGCATTCGGAACTTTCGAACACTTCCAAGAGTGGTCGTATAATAGATACAAGGATGAGTTGGGTGTTAAATCCAAAAAAGGCTATTTCTTTAAACGTATGTTTATGGAGAGGGAGCGAATGGAATTCTCGTATCCAATCCTCAAGAAACATGGATGGCTCCTTCCTTTCTTATGGGTACATAGATTGTTCTCGAAAGTGTTTGGGAACTGGGGTAGAGTTAAGAGAGAATTAGACGATTTTTCAAAGAAGGATGGAAAATAAAATGGGCGTTTTAGATGGTAGAAAACCGGAGAAGGTTTGGGAATTTTTCGAAGAGATTTGTGAGATACCACATGGATCTGGCAATGAAGATAAGATAAGTGATTATCTAGTAGGCTTCGCCAATGAGCGAGGCCTAAAATCATATCAGGATGAATCAAAGAATGTCATTATCTGGTGTGATGGAAGTAAAGGTTACGAAAAATCTGAGCCAGTTATTATTCAAGGTCACATAGATATGGTCGCCGTGAAGGAAGACGGAGTGGGGAAGGACCTTACAAAGGAAGGCGTTGAACCTGAGATTATAGACGACGATATCCTTACTGCTAAAGGCACAACACTAGGTGCTGATGACGGTATTGCTGTGGCATACGTATTAGCGTTGATGGATTCGGACGATATTCCTCATCCACCTATCGAGGCAGTGTTCACGACGAACGAAGAGACAGGTATGTTTGGTGCGATGGCACTTGATAAGAGTAAGCTAAGTGGAAAGACACTTTTAAATATCGACTCTGAAGATGAAGGAAGATTTGTAGTTAGCTGTACTGGCGGCGCAACTACGACTTGCATACTCCCAGGTAACACTGAACCAATCAGTGGAGAAGTTTTGGAGATTAGGATTGATGGTTTGACAGGTGGTCATTCTGGCACATCGATCATCAAGGAGAGACTGAATGCGAATGTCGCGTTGGGAAGAATTCTCCTCAATGTGTTCCAAGAAGTTGGTATGCGAATCGTGGCCGTAAATGGTGGTGAAAAAGAAAATTCTATCGCCGCTTGGTCGGAGGCAGCTATAGTTCTTCTTCCAGAGACATTGCCGAAGGCAAAGAAAATCGTCGAGGATGTATTCGAGGAGATTAAGAAAGAATATGCCACGACGGATCCAGATATGAAACTAAAGACGAATGTTATTCCTGAGAATTTAGTGGAGGCGTTGACTGATGCTTCAACATTGGCGACGATTATTTCGATGGTAAATATGCCAGATGGAATTCAGAGAATGAATCCAGAGGTTAAGGGGCTAGTTCAGACTTCATTAAATATGGGAATTCTTAGAACTGAAGCCGAAGGAGTGAAGATGTCTTTTATGGTGAGAAGTTCTAATGCGAACGAGAAGCAGTTCTTGATAGAAAAGTTGACTTCTCTTACGGAGATTTTCGGCGGTGTAGTTAACACTGACGCTGATTGTCCAGGATGGGAGTATCAGGAAGACTCTGAAATTAGAAAACTAATGGTAGAAAAGTATAAGGAGCAGTATGGTAAGGAGCCAACTGTTGAAGGTATACACGCCGGACTCGAGTGTGGAATTTTCGTAGATGCGATACCAGGCCTTGACGCGATTGCGTTTGGCCCACAGATTGACTACGCACATACGCCTAAGGAACAGATAGATATAAAATCGGCAGAGCGCACATGGAAGTTGCTGTGTAGCGTTTTGGAGGAGATGAAATAGATGAAGTTCCAAAAGGAGCATCTGAAAAAAGATTATAAGATTATCATATTAGTGGTGCTCGCGATGGTTTTGTATTTAGGATTGGGAACGCTTTTGTTTGAGTCACCTTGTCCTTTGAGAAAAATAACAGGAATTCCTTGCCCGGGATGTGGCTTGACGAGGGCTTGCTTTCTAGCGGTTCAGTTTAAATTTGGCGAAGCCACACAGATGCATCTATTCTGGATAGCAGTAGCGATAGTGTTGATCGCTTGGGTTATCATTCGATACTTTATTGCAGACGAAAACACTTATGCCAAGGCAATGAAAATTCTTATCAAAGTGATTTTTGTTATATGCATTTTGATGATGATTTACTATTTATATAGGATGATTACTGTATTCCCAATGAGGGAACCTATGTTATTCGACAAACACTCGCTATTACATATGATAGGAGTCTACTAAGAACGGAAGTGAAAATGGAACTGTAAAGTGACTTGACATCTGTCTTGTCACTTTCTTTTTTTTATGCTATAATTTCCCCAATACCCTGGAGGAAAGATAAAAAATCCCAGGGGTTCGACTTTAAGGAAAAGGCATATGAGGACTGACATTTTAATAGTAGGAAGCGGATGTGCGGGACTTTACTGCGCACTAAATCTTCCGAAGGACAAAAACATAATGATTATCACAAAGGATGTCGTGGAGCACAGTGATTCATATCTGGCCCAAGGCGGTATTTGTATGCTGAAAGATGACTCAGATTTTGAGTGCTATTTCGAGGATACGATGCGCGCCGGTCACTACGACAATAAGCCAGAGGCTGTGGAGGCTATGATAAAAGAATCTCCAGCACTTATTGACGATCTTGTTAAGATGGGCGTGGATTTTGCTCGCAATGAAAAGGGTGAGTTCCTATATACGAAAGAGGGAGCACACACTAATGACCGTATTCTTTTCCACGAAGATACGACCGGAAAAGAAATAACTTCACACCTCTATGAGGAATGCAAAAAGCGCGACAACATCACAATAAAGGAACATTGGATGATGGTCGATATCCTGACCGCCAACAACCGGTGCTTCGGAATCATCGCAAAGAAGGATGACGACGAACTCGATGTAATCTATGCGGACTATACAGTATTGGCGTGCGGAGGCATCGGCGGAATCTTTAAGTATTCGACGAACTTTAAGCACATCACCGGCGATGGCGTAGCGATAGCCATCCGACACGGCGTTAAGGTTAAGAACGTCAACTACGTGCAAGTTCATCCGACAACATTCTATATAGAAAAAAATCCGGACAGAAGTTTTCTGATTTCAGAGTCCGTGCGTGGCGAAGGCGCACTGCTCTATAACGATAAAGGTGAGCGCTTCGCCAATGAACTTAGATCTAGGGACGTGGTGACTGAGAATATCATTGCCGAGATGGAAAAAACGGGAGCCGATAATGTTTGGCTATCACTCGCACCTATTTCGGAGGAGCAGTTGAAGAATCATTTCCCTAATATCGTCGATTATTGTAAGAAGCAAGGATACAACGTTCCGAAAGATATGATTCCAGTTGTTCCAGCGCAACACTACTTTATGGGTGGCATAAAGGTGGACTTGAACAGCAAGAGTTCGATGGAACAGCTTTACGCGATAGGCGAGACTGCTTGTAACGGAGTTCACGGACACAACCGATTGGCGAGCAATTCGCTTTTGGAGAGCATGGTGTTTGCGAAAAGGGCAGCTATCGATATGATGAAGCATTACGATGAAGTCCAGACTAAGACGTTTGACCATATAGATTGGCGAGAGTATGAAGACCTAGACGCATGGGCTAGGGAAAACAAGAGGATTATCGAGCAAGAGATTAAGAGCGAAGATGAAAAGGAGACAAATATGTTTGATCCAATTACATTAAAACTAAATGTAGAACCGTTGATTGAGAGTGCATTGAAAGAAGATGTAACTAGCGAGGATGTTACGACGAATGCGGTTATGCCTAGTGCCGTTGCCGGCAAGGTTGATTTGATTGTGAAGGAGGATGGCGTGATTAGCGGTCTTCAAGTTTTCGAGCGTGCATTTACTATGCTAGATCCAAATGTAAATGTTCATCTTCATATAAAGGATGGAGATCAAGTGGAGGCTGGTCAGAAGATTGGCTCAGTGCGCGGAGACATCAGAATTCTTCTCGTCGGTGAGAGAACAGCGCTGAACTTCCTGCAGAGGATGAGCGGAATAACAACTTACACTCACTCGATTGCAAAGATGCTCGAGGGAACAAAGACGAAGTTGCTCGATACGAGAAAGACTACGCCTAATAATAGAATTCTTGAGAAGTATGCTGTGAGAGTTGGCGGAGGCCACAACCACAGATATAACCTCAGCGATGGAATTCTTTTGAAGGATAATCATATCAGTGCAGCAGGTGGCGTGAAGGAAGCCGTGCATATGGCTAAGGAGTATGCTCCTTTCGTCAGAAAGATTGAGGTAGAGGTCGAGACTATTGATATGGTGAAGGATGCCGTGGAGGCAGGAGCCGACATCATTATGCTCGACAATATGGATAACAACAAAATCAAGGAAGCGATTGGTGTGATTGATGGTCGTGCGGAGATTGAAGTTTCCGGTAATGTAACTAAAGAAAATGTTGAGAGATTAGTTGATCTTGGAGTGGATTATATTTCAAGTGGCGCGCTCACACATTCGGCGCCAAGTTTGGATATTTCACTTAAGAACTTACACAGAACATAAATATGAAGAATGGAATTAAGCGAAGAGAGAAAATTTTAAAAATTCTACTTGAGAGTGATGAGCCAGTTTCTGGCGCAAAGTTTGCGAAGAACTTCGGCGTGAGTAGACAGATTATCGTGCAAGATATCGCACTTCTCCGTGCGAGCAATCATGATATTATTTCTACGCACACTGGATACATCTTAGAAGAAGAGGGCTCAAACCAGAGAGTGTTCAAAGTTAAGCATTCTTCAAAAAAGATGCTTGATGAGTTGAACATTATCGTAGATGCAGGTGGAATCGTGGAGGATGAATTCGTATATCACAAACTCTACGGTGTTATTCGCGTGGAAATGAACGTGAAGTCTCGTCGCGATGCGAAAAAATATGTGGAGGATGTAAACGGTGACGTTTCGCTTCCATTGGAGGAGATTACATCAGGTTATCATTATCATACAGTGAAGGCCGACAATGAAGAGACATTGGATGTAATCCAGGAGGATCTTCAGAAGAACGGATATCTCGTGGCTTTGAGGGATTACGAGCCCGTTGATTTCTGGAGTAATGTGGAATAAAAAGTTTAAGATTCAATTCATTGATTATTCACATTTGACAGTTATGATATGTTAGAATAGTTAAGAATTGAGAGGAGAACTATGGATAATAATAAGAGAAGAGATGACAAACAGCAGAAGCGTATGCGAATAGTCAGTATTGTAGTTGCTATATTGGCAGCTTTTATTTTGACATCATTTACTACATATCTATTCGATTCCGCAACTAAGAAAGAAATATCATATACTCAGTTCATACAACTTTTGGATAACAATCAAGTTAAGGAAGTAGTTTTCGATGACAAGAAGATAGTTATCACACCGGTAGATGAAGGGAAAACTCTAGTTCCTATCACTTACTGGACTACCAATATCGAAGATCCAGAATTAGTAAATGAACTGAAGACTAAATATACTACAGTAGATTTTAAGGGTGAGCAGCCTAGTACATGGGGAACACTTTTGTTCACATTGGCTGAATGGATATTGCCTCTGGCATTCTTCTTCATAATGTTTAGAATGCTGATGCGTCGCTCAGGCGGAGGAGATGGTGGTATCTTCGGAGTCGGAAAGAGCAACGCAAAGATGTATGTGCAAAAAGAAACTGGAGTCACATTCAAGGATGTGGCTGGACAGCATGAGGCGAAAGAATCTGTTGTCGAGATGGTTGATTTCTTGCATAACCCCGGCAAGTATACATCCATTGGCGCGAAGTTGCCAAAGGGAGCTCTCTTAGTGGGACCTCCAGGAACCGGTAAGACATTGCTCGCAAGAGCAGTTGCAGGAGAGGCACACGTGCCATTCTTCTCGTTGTCGGGTTCAGACTTTGTTGAGATGTTCGTCGGCGTAGGTGCTTCGAGAGTTCGAGACCTATTCCAGCAGGCAGAGAAGCAAGCGCCTTGTATTATTTTTATTGATGAGATTGACGCGATTGGTAAGAGTCGCGATTCTAGATTTGGTGGAGGCAATGATGAGCGCGAGCAGACATTGAATGCCCTCTTGGCAGAGATGGATGGCTTCGACCCTACGAAGGGTATCCTTATCATGGCAGCCACTAATAGACCTGAGGTGCTAGACCCAGCGCTTCTTCGTCCAGGACGTTTTGACAGACGTGTTATTGTGGACACACCTGATTTGAAAGGACGTCTTGAGACTTTGAAAGTTCACTCCAAGGATGTGAAGATGGACGAGACAGTTGATCTCGATGCTATTGCAAACATCACATCTGGTGCTGTGGGTTCTGACCTTGCAAATATGGTTAACGAGGCTGCTATCAATGCAGTTAAGAATGGTAGAACAGCTATCTCGCAGGCTGACCTTATGGAGGCCGTGGAAGTTGTAATCGCCGGTAAAGAAAAGAAAGATAGAATCCTCTCCAAGGAGGAAAAGAAGATAGTGGCTTATCACGAGGTTGGTCACGCTTTGGTTACAGCTGTTCAGAAGGATGCTGAGCCAGTTCAGAAGATTACTATTATTCCTAGAACGATGGGTTCTCTCGGATATGTGCTTGCTGCTCCTGAGAAGGAGAAATATTTGAAGAGTAAGGATGAACTGAACGCTGAACTTGTTACACTTTTGGCTGGACGTGCTGCTGAGGAGATAGTATTTAACTCCATTACCACAGGTGCCAGCAATGATATGGAAAAGGCGACCTCGATTGCAAGGTCAATGATTGCTCAGTATGGTATGTCTGACAAGTTCGGACTTATCAGTTTAGAGCAGATAGAGGATCCTTATCTCGGAGGACATACAAAACTCAATTGTTCTGATGCCATGGCCAAGGAGATAGAAGAGGAAGCAAGAAAACTATTGAAAGATAGTTACAATGAAGCGAAAAAACTCTTAGAGAAAAATAGAGCAAAACTCGATCAGATAGCAGAGTTCTTATATGAGAAGGAAACTATCACGGGTGCTCAGTTTATGGAAATATTCCACGATGAACAAATTCAGTGATGAATTAAAAAATATGCCCGAGACTCCGGGCGTGTACTTAATGCACGACGCTCATGACGACGTTATCTATGTAGGTAAGGCCGTCAATCTAAAGCGTCGTGTTAGTTCTTATTTTAGGAAAAGTACAAACCATACAAGCAAGATTAAATCGATGGTCTCTAAAGTTGAGAGGTTTGAGTACATTCTGACCGACTCTGAACTTGAGGCCCTTATTCTCGAGTGTAATTTGATAAAAGAGTATCGCCCTAAGTACAACACCCTTATGATGGATGACAAGGCGTATCCATACATTTGCGTGATGACTTCGGAAGATTATCCTCGCATTAAGATTGCTCGCAAGATGAAGAAGGATGGTAACAAATATTACGGTCCATTTACGAGTGGTGGAGCAGTCAGAAATACGATAGAACTCTTGCAGAAGATTTACAAAATCAGAAACTGTAATAAGAATATAGTCGGAGGAGATGACTTTAATCCTAACGGCAGACCTTGTCTCTATTATCATATAGGCCAGTGTGATGGCGCATGCCAAGGTGAAATATCAATGGAAGATTACAACGCCAAGGTGGATGATGCCATCAAGTTTCTTGAAGGCAATTATCATAATGTCTTAGAAGAACTAGAAGAGAAGATGGAAAAGGCTTCTTCCGAGCAAGACTTCGAGCAGGCGATGGAATATCGTGATTTGATATACAGCATTATGCATGTCGCTGGCAATCAAAAGATGACTACGAAACATTTTGAGGATAGAGATATCATTGCGTATGCATCAGAAGGAAATGAAGCGGTGGTCCAGGTATTCTTCGTTCGAAATGGAAAGTTAATTGGAAGAGATCACTTCTATATAAATAATGTTAAAGATGAGAGTGGAAGTTATATTCTCACGAGTTTTATAAAACAGCATTACATTGGAACTCCATTTATTCCACAGCAACTGTTGGTGCAGGAAGAAGTGGATGAGGTGGAACTTTTGACTGAGATGCTCAGCCGCAATCAAAACTATACCGTAAAGATTGTGAATCCTAAGAAGGGTCAGAAAGAAAAACTCGTCGAACTCGCTGAGAAGAATGCAAGAAACCTTCTCGAGCAGAATAAAGAAAAATATAGACGAGAGCAGAAGCGAACTGTCGGAGCAGTAAAAGAGATAGAGGACCTTATAGGAGTCAAGAAAGTTCATCGTGTAGAGTCTTATGACATTTCAAACACGAGTGGCTTTGAGTCAGTCGGTTCTATGATTGTCTATGAGGATGGCAAGCCAAAGAGAAATAGTTATAGGAAGTTTAAGATAAAAACTGTCCAGGGACCAGATGATTATGCTAGTATGCGAGAAGTTTTGACAAGAAGATTTAAGCATGGACTTGAGGAGAGAAAGAAACTTGACGCTGAAGGGTCTAGTTATGAACTGGGATCATTTAGCAGCTTTCCAGATTTGCTTATGATGGACGGTGGAAAAGGTCAGGTAAATATTGCACTTGAGGTATTAGAAGAACTAGGACTTGAGATACCAGTATGTGGAATGGTGAAGGATGATTTCCACAACACGAGAGGGCTGTATTTTAATAATAATGAATTACCTATTGACAAACATAGCGAAGGCTTTAAACTAATTACGAGAATTCAAGATGAGACTCATAGATTTGCTATCGAGTATCACAGAAGTCTCAGAAAGAAAAAGGGTATCAAATCAATCTTAGACGATATCGAGGGCGTTGGCGAAGCCAGAAGAAAGGCTCTGATGAGGGCGTTCAAAGATATAGATGGCATTAGAAATGCGAGCGTCGAGGAATTGGCGAAGGTCGAGGGTATTACTGAAAATGTTGCTAAAAATATTTACGAGTATTTTCATTGATGATAAAATGAAATTTGAGAGGTAAATAGTATGGAAGGTATTAAATTTTCGAAAATTATTGATAATTATGATTTAGAAAATCTCACTCCGGAAATAGACGCGAATGAGGTTATCATTACTGTGCCTGAGGTTAACAGACCAGCGCTTCAGCTTGCGGGCTTTTATGAGCACTTCGACAAGGAGCGTGTGCAGGTTATAGGAAATGTGGAAACTGCCTTTTTAGACAGCATGGAGAAGGAAAATCGAATCTGGGTCTATGACAAGTTGATGTCTAGCGGTATTCCATGTTTGATTTTTGCGAGAGGATATAAGCCAGAGCAGGAGCTTATCGATGCAGCTGTTAAAAACAATGTATGTGTTTGCGTGACAGATGCTGACACATCTAAGTTTGACGCTGAGTTGTCAAGATGGCTTCATGTGGAACTCGCACCTATTCAGACTATCCACGGCGTTTTAGTTAACGTTTACGGTGAAGGTGTTTTGATTACTGGCGAGAGTGGTATTGGAAAGAGCGAGGCTGCGCTAGAACTTATTAAGCGTGGACATCGTCTAGTAAGTGATGATGTAGTTGAAATCAGAAGAGTCAGCGATGAAACTTTGGTTGGAACAGCTCCGAGTATCACTCAACATATGATTGAACTTCGAGGCATTGGCATTATCGATGTGAAGGCTTTGTTCGGTGTTCAGAGTGTAATGGATACGACTAACATTGACATGGTCATCAATCTCGAGGAGTGGCAGCGTGAGAAAGAGTATGATCGCCTCGGATTAGAGGATAAGACTATGGATATTTTAGGAAACAATATCGTATGTTATGACATTCCTGTTCGTCCAGGTAGAAACCTTGCGATTATCGTGGAGTCTGCATCTGTAAATCACAGACAGAAGAAACTTGGTTACAATGCAGCACAGGAGTTGTACACAAGAGTTAATGAGAATATAAACGGTTCAGGAGACGACGAATAATGAGTTATTGTTTTGGCGTGGACGTTGGTGGAACATCAGTTAAAATCGGACTATTTGATGGCGAAGGTCAGATTGTCGACAAGTGGGAAATCAACACGAGAACAATGAATAAAGGTGAAGATATTTTGCCAGACATAGCAGCTTCTCTTGATGAGAAACTAGGGGAGCACTCTATATCTATCGATGATGTAGAGGGTGTGGGAATTGCGCTTCCAGGACCTGTTATAGATGAGAGTGTCGTGACTAGATGTGTAAATCTAGGTTGGGATAGAAAAGATGTGGCAGAGGAATTCAAGGAACTCTTCCACGGAAAAAAAGTTAAGGCATTGAACGATGCGAACGCAGCAGCACTTGGCGAAGCCATCGAGGGCGGCGGCAAAGGCTGTGATGATTCAGTTATGCTTACGCTTGGAACTGGCGTTGGCGGAGGCATCGTTATAAATAATAAAATCATCGAGGGCGCTTGTGGCGGCGGAGGAGAAGTCGGCCACATGATAGTAAACTACGATGAGACAGAAAGCTGTAACTGTGGTCACAAGGGCTGTCTTGAACAGTACACTTCAGCTACAGGTGTGGTAAATCTCGCTAAGAAGTATATGAGCGAGCATCCAGATACAAAGATGCACGAAATCGGCGATGCGATTATGTGTCATGAAGTATTTGAATTGGCAAAAAATGGCGACGAGGGCGCTAAGGTGGTTGTGGATGCAATGGCTAAGTACCTCGGAAAAGGAATGGCTAATATCGCAGCAGTCGTAAACCCAGAAGTGTTTATTATCGGTGGTGGTGTCAGCAACGCAGGTGAGTTCCTCACAGAGCAAGTGGAGAAGTACTACAGAGAGTATGCTCTTACTGAATGTGCAGACGCTAAAATCGTTTTGGCGACACTTGGCAATGATGCCGGAATAGTTGGAGCGAGAGCAGCGATTAAGGAATAAGATGATTAATAGATTAAAAGATATAGTAGGCGAGAATTTTATATTTGAAAATGAGAGTATGGCAGAGCACACCACATTTAAGTGCGGCGGAAATGCCAAACTTTACATTCAGCCAGGAAGTATCGATGAGTTAGTCGAGGTTTTGGCTGTGCTTCGCGACGAAGATTTTCCTTATTACATCATTGGAAACGGCAGTAATCTTCTCGTGAGAGATGAGGGATATGATGGTGCGATAGTCGAGATAGACGCACGCATCAACGATATAGATGTCATTGGCGACGAGCTCGTAGTGGATGCTGGCGCCAAGATGAACAAAGTCGCCACAGTGGCGTTGGATAATGAACTTACCGGTTTGGAATTTGCGCACGGCATTCCTGGAGACATGGGTGGAGCGTGCGTGATGAACGCTGGAGCTTACGGTGGAGAGATGAAGGATGTTCTTAAGTGGGTGAAGGTGATTACGAAGACTGGTGAGGTGAAGACTCTACAGGCAGACGAGCTTGAACTTGGCTATAGAACGAGTATTATTGCGAAAGAAAACATGATCGTGCTTCAGGCGTGCGTTAAGTTAGAACTTGGCGATGCCAATGCTATCGCAGAGATGATGGATTTCTTGATGATGAAGCGTAAACAAAGTCAGCCATTGGAGTATCCAAGTGCGGGAAGTACTTTTAAGAGACCTGAAGGTTATTATGCGGGAAAACTAATTCAGGATTCTGGAATGAAAGGTTATCGTGTGGGCGATGCTATGGTTTCGGAAAAACATAGCGGATTTGTGATTAATTGCGGAAACGCAACAGCCACAGATGTGCTTCAAGTGATAAAAGATGTTCAGGCGAAAGTTAAAGAAACATTTGATGTGGAGATGGAGCCTGAGGTTAAGATTTTGTAAGAGGTGAGATATGCGTTTTGTAATTGTAACTGGCGTATCCGGAGCTGGAAAAATCACAGCAATGAAAATTTTTGAGGACAACGGTTTTTACTGTGTCGACAACCTTCCAATCGATTTGATTGAAAACTTTGCCGACCTTATTTTCACGCAGGCGAGTGAAAAGAATAAGGTTGCGATGGGTGTCGACATTAGAACAGATGAAAATCTTGATCGCATAGAGCAAGTTTTAGAAAACTTGGAAAAGAAAGACCAGGATTATGAAATCCTATTCTTAGATTGTAATAACGAGACTCTTATCAAGCGCTTCAAAGAGACTAGAAGAAATCATCCGATGGGTGATAGAGGAAGTGTGGAAAATGAGATAGAGGAAGAGAGAAAGAAACTGAAGTTCTTGAGAGAGAAGGCTGACTATATCATCGATACATCAAACCTTCTCGTAAAAGAACTCAGAAGTGAGATAGAAAAAATCTTTGTCTTGAACAAGGCATACAGTAATCTGTTTGTCACCATTGAATCCTTCGGATTCAAGTACGGTGTACCTGCAGACTGCGACTTAGTTTTCGACGTGAGATTTCTTCCTAATCCATACTATGTGCCAGAACTAAAGAAACTTCGTGGCACGGACAAGGAAGTTAAAGATTATGTTATGAATTCACCAGTGTCAGATGTATTTTTGGACAAACTGTTTGATATGATTGAGTTCCTCATTCCAAACTATGTGGAGGAGGGCAAGAACCAACTCGTAATCGGAATCGGTTGTACGGGTGGTCACCACAGATCAGTGACAGTAGCTGGAGAATTGTATGACAAACTTCAAGAATCAGAGGGAGATTTCGGAATTCGAATCGAACACAGGGATATAGACAGATAAATGAGTTTTACTGGCGACGTAAAGAGAGAACTAGAAAAACGCATAAGTAATGCAAGACATTGTAGGGTAGCAGAGATTGCTGCCCTCATTTCTATGTGTGGTGATGTTTTGATTGATGTCGAAGACAAGTATCAAATCAAACTTCACACTGAGACAGAAACCACTGCGAAGAAGTTCAAAGAATTGCTTCGCAAGACATATAAAATAGAGTCAGACATAAACCTCGAGGAGAATCCATACTCACATAAGATGAACACATACACTGTGTGGGTGAGAGAACACGAGCAAGCGATTCAAATTCTCGAGGAAACAAAAATTCTTGACAAAACAGGCGAAATAAGAGAAAATCTTTCCGTTGGCAAAAATGAGATTCTAAAGAGGGATTGCTGTAAGAGAGCATACCTTAGAGGAGCATTTATTGCACAGGGCTCGGTTAACAACCCAAATAATTCGTATCACTTCGAGATAAAGACTGTGAGCGAAGATAAGGCAAAACAGATAGTTGAACTTTTTAAATGTTTTGAAATCGAGTCGAAGGTAGTTGCCCGAAAAGGGAACTATGTGGTCTATATAAAGGAAGGCGAGGGCATCATAGATGCGCTTGGTGTGATAGAAGCGCCAGTGGCCTTGATGGAGATGGAAAATGTTCGTATCTTGAAAGGTATGAGCAACTACTACAACAGACAGGTTAACTGCGAGGCGGCCAATATCAAAAAGACCGTTGAGACATCGCACAGACAGCAAGAAGATATCCAGTATATTATAGATTACGAAGGTATTTCATATTTACCTGAGAAATTGCGAGACATCGCGATGATTAGATTAGAAAATCCAGAGGCTTCACTTCAGGAGTTAGGCGAGATGATGGATCCGCCACTCGGAAAATCAGGAGTGAATCACCGACTTAGAAAGATAAGTCAGATTGCTGAGGATTTAAAGGGAGAAAAAAATGACAAGTAAAAGCGTAGTAATTGATGTAAAGGACTCAGGGGACGCTAGCCCCGTGGCCAAATGCGTACAGGTCGCAAACAAGTACGAGAGTAAAATTTATATAGAATGCGATACCAAGAAGGTCAACGCAAAGAGCATTATGGGAATGATGGCTCTCGGCATCGTACCTGGCAAAGAAATTACTATTCTTGCCGAAGGCAATGATGAGGAGAGAGCGATAGAAGACATCGCAGACTTCCTTGTTAGCGCATAAATAAAGGATTTTAACCGCACAGTTTACGCTGTGCGGTTTTTGACATTTATATATGGTTTTAGTAAAATATTTCTAGTGGGTATGAAAAAGGAGAATTTTATTATGAACGGAAAAAAACGTATTTCAATAGGGGAAATCCTTACAATTATTTTTAGTATATTGAGTGTCGGAGGCATCATCATCCAGATGAAAGAGCCTTTGTGGAACACAGGTTCTAAGTGCTTTATGTACGTAGTTGGAGGAGATCCTATTTATAAGAGAGAAGCGGCTGAGAAGGCGATGAATGTTGCTTACACTATTAAAGTTTCTCATGCTGTTTCATCTGCTATCTTGCTAATTCCATTGGTTGCAATGATTATTTTTATTATTGCTATCTTAAGAGGAAATATTCGCAAGAGCTTAAAGATTACTTATCTACTGTTTGCTATTTTTAGTGGACTTGAGGCTGCGGCCGCAATGTTTACACAGACTGCTGGTTTATTCCAGCGCAGAAGTAGATTGAATGTTACTATCTTCTTCATTACAACGCTAGTAATGATGGTTGTGATGATTCTATTCCTCTTGAGAGAGGCTGGACGTATCAGATATATGCCATCAGTTTCAGCGATATTGCTGTTTGTAATGGCGGGAATGATTGTTTCAAATGGATTGATAGTAAGTAAAGAACAGATGTTGAGAGGCTTGTTGTATGGACTGGTAAGCGCCATGCCGGCCATAGCATTCTATATTTATGAGATAGCAGTTCTACGACCTAGGATGCGAAAAAGATATTAGAGATTAAACTTCCGGATGGTCCATCCGGAAGTTTTTTACATAGGTACAAAGGAAATGGATTTTACACACTTGCATGTCCATACAGAATATAGTCTGTTGGACGGCTCGAGCAAAATTAAAGAGATTACCAAGCAGGCCAAAGAACTTGGCATGAATAGTTTGGCGATTACGGACCACGGCGTTATGTACGGAGCGATTGATTTTTACCGTGCCGCCAATGAAGTGGGCATCAAGCCTATCATTGGCTGCGAGGTTTACGTCGCGCCAGGTTCGCGATTTGAAAAATCCCCAGGTGAGAGTGAAGAGAGATACAATCACCTTATTTTGTTGGCCGAAAATAATAAGGGTTATGAAAATCTGTGTAAGATCGTATCGAAAGGTTTCACGGAAGGCTTTTACTACAAGCCACGCGTGGACTATGAGGTGCTTCGTGAGTTCCACGAGGGCATCATATGCCTTAGCGCATGTCTAGCAGGTGAGGTTCAGAAGCATCTTGCCAGAGGCAACTATGAAGAAGGAAAGGCGGCGGCTCTTCGTCACTTGGACATATTTGGAAAGAATAATTATTTCTTGGAACTTCAGGATCACGGTATTCCTGAACAGCAGACAGTTAACCAGTCGCTTCTCAGACTTAGCGAAGAGATTGGTGTAGACCTTGTCTGTACCAATGATGTGCACTACACATACAAAGATGATGTGGAGGCACATGATATATTGCTCTGTATTCAGACAGGAAAGTTGAAGAGCGATGAAGATAGAATGCGCTATGAAGGCGGACAGTTTTATCTGAAATCTCCTGAGGAGATGGCTGAACTATTTAAGTATGCTCCACAGGCGCTTGAGAATACGCAAAAGATTGCTGACAGATGTAATGTGACATTTGAGTTTGGCGTGACTAAACTGCCTAACTATGATGTTCCAGAAGGATATACAGCTTGGACTTATCTCAAAGAACTTTGCGAGAATGGACTAGAGAAGCGTTACCCAGTTATGAGAGGTGAGGAGGACCCTAACTGTGATGCCACAGTAGAGGAGTTGAAAGAGCGTCTTGAGTTTGAACTTAACACCATTCGAGATATGGGATACATCGAGTATTTCTTAATCGTTTGGGATTTTATACATTATGCAAAATCACACGGTATTCCAGTTGGGCCTGGTAGAGGTTCGGCTGCGGGAAGTATCGTTTCATACGTTTTGGAAATTACAGATATTGAGCCTATGAGGTATGCGCTTCTGTTTGAGCGTTTCCTAAACCCAGAGCGTGTATCGATGCCCGATATTGATATCGACTTTTGTATCGAGCGTCGCCAAGAAGTTATCGATTATGTGGCAAATAAATATGGACACGACCATGTGGCACAAATCGTTACATTTGGAACGCTTAAAGCGAAGGGTGTAGTTCGAGATGTTGGACGAGTTCTCGATATGCCATATGCATTGTGCGATGAAATCGCAAAGATGATTCCAAACGAACTTAACATCACGCTAGATATGGCGTTAAAGATGAACAAAGATTTGAAGGAGCGCTACGACAGTGATTCTCAAATAAAATATTTGATAGATATGTCAAAGAGATTGGAAGGTTTACCACGCCATGCTTCAATGCATGCGGCGGGTGTAGTTATCTGCGCGAAGCCAGTAGATGATTACGTTCCACTATCCATTGCGGCGGACGGCTCGCCGACGACGCAGTATGTGATGACAACGCTAGAAGAACTAGGTCTTTTGAAAATGGATTTCTTAGGTCTTCGAAATCTTACAGTTATCCAACATACGATTGATTTGATTAAGAAAAATCGAAATGTGGATGTGGACATTAAATCTCTTGATGTTAACGATGAGAATGTCTTGAATTATATAGGAACAGGAAACACTGAGGGCATATTCCAGCTTGAGAGTGCAGGAATGAAAAACTTTATGCGCGAGCTAAAACCAAAAAGCCTTGAGGATATTATCGCGGGTATTTCACTTTATCGTCCAGGCCCTATGGACTTTATTCCAAAGTACTTGGCAGGAAAGAATGATATCTCAAGTGTGACTTACGATTGCCCACAGCTTAAGCCTATTCTTGAACCTACATACGGCTGTATCGTATATCAGGAGCAAGTAATGCAGATTGTGCGCGACCTCGCCGGATATTCATTGGGTCGAAGCGATCTTCTTCGACGCGCAATGAGTAAGAAGAAGCAGAGCGTTATGGAAAAGGAACGCCAGAGTTTCGTTTACGGAAATGAGGCAGAGGGCGTTAAGGGCTGTGTAAATAACGGCATTAGTGAAGTTGTCGCAGACAAGATCTACGAGGAGATGATTGACTTCGCAAAGTATGCCTTCAACAAGTCTCATGCGGCAGCATATGCGGTAGTCGCATATCAGACAGCATATTTGAAATATTATTATCCAACAGAGTTTATGGCCGCGATGTTAACTTCTGTAATGGATGTGAATACAAAGGTGGCGGAGTATATTTACTCTTGTCGTTCGATGGGAATCGAGATTCTGCCACCAGATATAAACCACAGTACGAGTGAGTTCTCCGCAAAGGGCGACGCCATCGTATATGGTCTCGCTGCGATTAAGTCAGTCGGCACATCTATCATTAACGAGATTATTGCAGAGCGTGACGCTCACGGCGAGTATGTGGACCTCGAAGATTTTATCACAAGGACATCGCCGCTCGGCGTCAATAAGCGTGCAATCGAAAACTTTATCAAGGCAGGAGCATTTGACTCGTTTGATGCCACTAGAAAACAGATGATGATGGTGTATGTTCAGATAGTGGATAGCATCAATCAAACAAAGAAAGACACTATGGCTGGTCAGTCTACACTCTTCGACTTTGTGGACGAGGAAGACCAGGAAAAATATAAAATGCAATTGCCAGATGTTGGAGAGTATGCGAAGGATCAGATGCTAGAGTTCGAGAAGGAAGTTCTCGGAATCTATGTAAGTGGTCATCCATTGGAAACTCTTGAGGGCAAATGGAAAAAGCATATAACAAATATCTCCGTTGACTTTGCGGAACCTGAAGAAGGTGAAGATCCAGTTATCAAGGACAAGAGCAAAGTCACAGTCGGTGGAATCGTGAATGATATTAGAACATTATTTACGAAGAAGGGACAGCAGATGGCTTTCATCCAACTAGAAGACCTCGTCGGAACGGTTGAGGTGATTGTTTTCCCTAGACAGTACGAGCAATATAAGAATCTAATTGAGGAAGGTCGCATTCTCTTTGTGAGTGGTGACGCACAGATTGAGGAAAACAACGATGGAAAAGTTTTGGCAAACAGCATAACTGAGTTTGACCAGATGCCATCACAACTTTGGATTGCTTTTAAGAATAAAGATGAGTATGAGGCGAAGGAACCAGAGTTGTTAGAGATTATTGCCTCGCACCGAGGCAACGATAAAGTGTTTATCGCGCTAGCTGAAGAAAGACAAAAGAAAAGTTTATCGGCCGATAAAAGAGTAGAGATTACCGAGAGTTTCGTGGAGAAACTTAAGGAAAGATACGGCGAAGATATGGTAAAGGTAGTAGACTAATGATTTCATCCACTTCGAACGAACAAGTTAAAAGAGTAAGCAAACTCATAAAGAAGAGCAAAGCCCGAAATGAAGAGGGCGTGTTTGTGGTGGAAGGAATAAAGATGTTCGAGGAAATATCTGAGGAACAGTTCGCAGAGGGATTTGTATCTGAGAGTTTCTTAAAAGAGCAAAACATAGAAGCAGAAGATACAGTTGAGATTTCTGGGAAGAGATGCTACGTGACTACGGATAGTGTTTACAAAAAGATGAGCGACACGGTCACTCCGCAAGGAATACTAGCTGTAGTAAAACAGGCTAAGTATGATTTAGAAGAAATTTTGGAAAATAGCGGTGAAAAAACTACGATTATAGTTTTAGATAGATTGCAGGACCCAGGAAATCTTGGAACCATTATTAGAACAAGTGAGGCAGCAGATGTGAGTGCTGTTGTTATGAGTCGAGATACAGTGGATGTTTACAATCCAAAAGTAATCCGATCAACGATGGGTTCGATTTATAGAGTTCCATTTGTGATAGTTGACGACCTCGCATCGGCAATAGATGAGATAAAGGGTGAGGGCATTACAGTATATGCCGCACATTTAGATGGCGTAGATTTGAATGAAATTCAGATGGCAGACAAAAGGGCTATCATGATTGGAAATGAGTCTAAAGGACTCTCAAAAGAAATTGCTGACAAGGCGGATCAGTTAGTGAAAATTCCAATGTCAGGTAATGTAGAATCTTTAAACGCTGCGATAGCGGCAGCGGTGCTTATGTATAAATAAATCACATTTTGTTTGTGTTGATTTTCGAAATGGTGCATGCTATAATGGTGTCGAACAGATTGCAGCTATTTGAGACTAACAACAGAAGGTTTAATATACATCACTGATGACCTTCTATTAAAGACTCAAGTGAACGCACATGTCGGCACAAAATATCTTGTGCCGGCATTTTTTGGAGGATTTGAAATGAAAAAGCGAATAACAAGTTTGGTTTTGATATTGGCATTGGCTCTGGCCACAGTGACGACTGCTGGATGTGACATGTTCCTTAGGAAGAACAGTGGCAAGGTTGATATTAATTGGTATATGAACCTCACCTACTCAGCAGATGGTGGCGAGGATAAGGTTTACACATCCTCTAAAGGCGAGGTGGCTGCTGTTGCAATGGAAGAAGAATATAGCGAAGACTTTGCCATTATCAAAGGTGGAAAAGTTTATCTCAATGTCGACACAGCTAGAGAAATGGACGATAGATTTTACTATGACAAAAACAGCAACAAAATCATTTTCACAGATGCCACGAGCAACAATGTTTACGACATCGGTGGAAATAAGTCTTTCAAGGATGATAAAAAAGTATATTTGAATATAAATTTTGTGAAGAAGCTAGTGGACTTTGATTACAAGGTTATCAAAAAGTCGGGTGAGGTTCCGGCGATAGTTATGCTGACATATGAGTCTGGCAAGGTGAGGATGGCTAAGGCTGACAGCGATACCGAAGTTCGCACGAAGGGCGATTATCAGAACTTGATTGTTCAGGAAATAGAGGAGGATACTCCTTTTAAGATTATAAACAGTGGTGAGAATTGGACTAAGATCCGAACTGACAAAGGTATCATCGGCTACATCAGAAGTGATGAAGTGGCTGATGAAAAGACTAAGAAAGTTTCGTATAAAAACGACGATTCATCTTACATACATATCACATACAAGAAACCAGTTTCGATGGCGTTTGATGGTGTGACCAATGTAGTGGCGACGAGTTTTTTTGGCGAAAAGATTAAGCATGCTAAGAATCTTAAAGTTATTGCGCCTACATGGTTCTCTTTGAAAAATAAGAGTGGAGCTATCTATTCATTGGCGGACCAGACGTATGTGAGCAAGGCTCACAAGAGTGATTTGAAAGTATGGGCAGTCGTAGATGATTTCAAATCAAAGAAGAATACAGTCTATGTTATGAACCATACGAGGGCTAGAGAAAACTTCGTTGATAATATTGTTGGCGAAGCCAAGAGATATGACATCGATGGTATCAATGTCGATTTCGAATATGTGACATATGAAGATGCAAGAGGTTACTTACAGTTCTTGAGAGAACTTTCGGTTGAGTGTAGAAACAATGACCTCGTTCTTTCTATAGACAATTACGCGCCAGATGGAACTGGTAACAATATTTACGATATTCCACAGCAGTATAAGATTGCAGACTATGTTGTCATCATGAATTACGACGAGCACAACGCTAACAGTGAGGAGGCGGGTTCGGTTTCATCAATGTCATTTATGGAAAATGGAATCAAATCTACGATTGACCTCACAAAAGATTCAAAGCGTATTATAAATGCTATGCCTTTCTATACGAGACTTTGGATGGAGACGTCTTCGGATGAAGAAATGGAAGGTAGCGGAACTCAATTGTCCTCGACAGTTTTGACTATGGCTGGCGCCAAGAAGGCGTATAAGAAAAATGCCACACCTCAGTATGACTCTTCAACTGGTCAGGACTATGTGGAGTGGAATGAAGGAACTGCGACATATAAAATGTGGCTTGAGAACTCGAAGTCGATAGACAAGAGATTAAAATTCATGGACAAATACAACTTAGGTGGAAGTGCATTCTGGAAACTTGGTCAAGAGACTGACAATATTTGGAATGTTATCGCACCATATTTTAAGTAATTATGAAAAAGGAAATGACTAAAGAACAATATATGATGGAAGCCATCAAAGAAGCCGAGAAGGCTGCGAAGATTAAGGATGTACCGATAGGATGCGTCATAGTGCATGATGGCAAAATCATTGGCCGTGGCTACAACAGAAGAAACAAGGATTCTAATACACTCAGTCATGCGGAGATGATAGCTATAAAGAAAGCTAGCAAGAAGATGAAAGACTGGCGCTTGGATGACTGCGAGATGTATGTGACGACAGAGCCTTGCCAGATGTGTTCTGGCGCTATCGTGCAAGCACGAATCGCCAAAGTGTACATAGGATGTATGAATCCCAAGGCAGGATGTGCTGGATCAATAATGAATCTGCTTCAAGTGGATGAGTTCAACCACCAGGTTGAAATAGAGACAGGTGTCCTTAAAGATGAGTGCAGCAGATTGCTGAAAGATTTCTTTGAAAAGTTGCGGAGGCAGTGATATACTAAACACCTGTAAAATTTGATATAACCTTTCGCGCAGCCGGGGAGTTAGCGGAACCCTTTTCCTGCAATCCGCTTTAGCAGGGGTGATGATTTGCCTCGGGGATTTATTGTAGGGCTGCCCTTTATAAGCGATGTTGACGTTTGGGTCTTATGCATCAGAGCCCTGTGAACCGTGTCAGGCCAGGAATGGAGCAGCACTAAGCAGAATACTTTGAGTGACATAAGGGTGCCTAAACCGAGTTGGCTGTAGAGGTAACGCCTATGAAAAATCAACAAAGCAAATCGCGCGATTTTTTTATGCCAAAAAGAGGTAAAACTACTGAAAATATCGACATTTTCGAGGGTTTACCTCTTTAATTTTAATAGTGCATATTGTATAATAAATCCAAAGGTTTAATCGTACTATTTTAAGCGATTTTTACCGTTTGCGAGGAAGGAATCTATTATGTCGTACACTGCTTTGTACAGAAAGTTCAGACCTAAGACATTTGACGAAGTTAAGGGTCAGGATCACATCGTACAGACATTGAAAAATCAAATAACGGCAGAGCGCATAGGACATGCGTATCTTTTTTGTGGTACAAGGGGAACAGGAAAAACAAGTGTAGCGAAGATTTTCGCTAAGGCAGTTAACTGCGAAAGTGCAAAGGACGGAAGTCCATGTATGGATTGTTCCACTTGCGAAGCAATCGAGAGTGGAAGTGCGATGAACGTCGTTGAGATAGATGCAGCATCTAACAACGGCGTAGAAAACATCAGACAGATTAGAGATGAAATACAATACGCCCCATCAGTGGGACGCTATACAGTATATATTATCGACGAGGTGCATATGCTATCCATCGGTGCCTTCAACGCATTGTTGAAGACATTGGAGGAACCACCAGCATATGTTATTTTTATACTCGCCACAACTGAGCCACATAAGATTCCTATAACTATCTTATCTAGATGTCAGAGATATGATTTCAAGCGTATATCTATTGAGACTATCGTGGCAAGACTTTCCGAATTGATGGAAGAAGAAAAAGTTGAAGTGGAGCCTAGAGCGATAGAGTACATTGCGAAGGCAGCAGATGGTTCAATGCGTGTTGCGTTGAGTTTGCTTGACCAATGCATCGCATTCTATATGGGCGAAGCTCTCACTTATGAAAAAGTTCTAGAGGTGCTAGGTGCCGTTGATAATGAAGTCTTCAGTCGTCTCACTAGAAGTGTGGTCGATGGAGATGTCGTAGGTGCTATGCAAATCTTGGACGAGATTGTTATGCAGGGAAGAGAACTCGGTCAGTTTGTAAATGACTTTATCTGGTATTTGAGAAATCTTATGCTTCTGAAGAGTTCTGACAACGCAGAGAACATTATCGATATGTCGAAGGAACATCTTGATGCATTGAAGGCCGAGGCGGAGATGGTTGAGACTCCGGTTATTATGAGATACATCCGTATCTTGTCAGAGTTATCAGCGCAGATTAGATATTCGTCACAGAAGAGAGTTCTCATTGAGATTGCTCTCATCAAAATGACTAAGCCTACTATGCAGAAGGATGATGCTTCTGTTATCAATAGATTAGAGCAACTTGAGAAGGCCGTTGCCGAAGGCAATGTTATGGCAGTGAAGCAGCCAACACAGAAGACTTCCCAGCAAGCTCCAACTGAGAATAAGCCAGTAGAGCAACCTGCCAAGCCAAAGTACGAAAAGGCAGTACCTGAAGATGTACAGCATGTGGTAGATAACTTTCAAAAAATATTGAGAGTGGTGCCACCTAAAATAAAAATGGCCTTTAACAATGTGAGATTTGCAGTGGAAGGTGAGAAATTGCTAATCATTTTCCCTCAGGGTGATGTGGGATATTCATTGTGCAACAACAGAGAAACTATTGAGATGTTTAAGCGCATCATTGGCGAAGAGACTAACAAGGAAGTTGAAATCGAGATGAAAGAACTCGAAGCCACGAATAGATTTGAGGACTATTACCAAGAAGTAAAAAAGAAAGTCAAGATGGACATAGAAGAGGAGGATTTCTAAATGGGTAAGAAAGGCGGATTTCCAGGCGGAGGCGGTATGCCACCTAATATGGGAAAACTTATGAAGCAGGCTCAGCAGATGCAGAAACAGATGAAAGAGACACAGGCAGAGCTTGAAGATGCAGAATATACAGCAACAGCTGGCGGTGGAATGGTTGAGGTGACTATTTCGGGTCAGAAGGAAATCAAGAAGATTCATATTGATCCTGAAGCAGTGGATCCAGAGGATGTGGAGACGCTTGAGGATCTCGTGATGGCAGCAGTCAATGAAGCCATCAGAAAGATGGAAGAGGATTCCAGTGAAAAGATGTCGGCCATCACAGGAGGCGTGAACGGTCTTTTCTAAGAGGAGATAATTAGTTGGATTTATACAGTGGATATATCAACAAGTTAATAGAAGAACTGTCTAATCTTCCGGGCATAGGCTCGAAGACTGCAGGTAGATTAGCTTTCCACATTTTAGATATGCCTCAAGATGAGGTAAAGGAATTGGCAAACGCTCTAGTGGACGCCAAAAACAATGTGAAGTACTGCAAGCGCTGTCAGACTTTGACAGATGCTGAACTATGTCCTATTTGTGCGAGTGACAGCCGTGATCAAAAGACGATTATGGTGGTTGAAACCACAAAGGATATGGCGGCGTATGAGAGCGTGGGTGAGTACAATGGTGTTTATCACGTCTTACATGGTGCCATCAATCCAATGGCAGGTATAGGACAGAACGATATCAAACTAAAAGAATTGTTCGAGAGGCTTAAAGATGACATTGACGAAGTCATCATCGCAACCAACTCGAGCGTGGAAGGTGAGGCGACAGCGATGTACATATCAAAAGTTGTCAAACCTTTGGGCATCAAGGTTTCCAGAATCGCTAGCGGAGTGCCAGTAGGCGGAGACTTGGAATGCATAGACAATGTAACACTATTAAGAGCCCTTCAGGGCAGAGTAACTATTTAATGAGAGGTTATAAATGGACCGTTTGGATCATCAACAGCTAATTAAAGATTTCAAACTCGCTATGAACGAGGGAGATTACGAGCGTGCAGCCAATGTGGCTGACGATATTGATGTGCGCAGGGTTAAGGACAAGAAATTGCTCGAACTTCTTTCTCAGTGCTATGAGAACATCAATGATTTTGCTGACGCAAAAGATATTTTGATGGAAGCTTATTCTAGAACAGGCGCTGGTAGAAAGATTGCTTTCAGACTTTGTATTCTCTCACTCAGAACAGGTGAATTCGAGGACGCGGATCAGTTTTACGAAGATTTCTTGGAGATGGCTCCAAAGGATACGGCCAGATATGTATTGAGATATGAGATGGCTAGAGCTCGCAACCGTTCAAGAGGCGAACTCATAGACATTCTTCAGGAATATATGGATATTGATATGGAGGAGCGCTGGGCGTACGAACTTGCGAAACTCTATTACGAAAATGGTGACAATGACAAGTGTATCGAGATTTGTGATGAGCTTTCGCTCTGGTTCCCAGATGGCGATTACATCGCCAAAGTTATGGAACTCAGACAGAAGATCCAGCCATTGAATGCTACACAGCAGCAGTTGCTAGATGATAGCATCAAGCGCGATGAGGAGAAAGCGCGTGAAGAGGCAGAAGCTAGAAGAAAGGCCGAGGAAGAAGCCGAGGCAGAGCGTGAGCGTCAGGCGAAGGCAGCAGAGTTTATGCGACAGGCACGCGAAGAAGCGGAGAAGGCTAGAATGGAAGCCGAAAAAGCTCGCGAAGAGGCTGAGAGAGCTAGAGCAGAAGCTGATATGGCTAAGGCTCAGATTGAAGAAGCGCAGATTCAGTCTATAGATGACTTGGAACCTCAAGTAGATGACCTTTATAACAGACTAGGCGATCAGGAGCCTATTTCTAATAGAACACACCAGGGTGATGTGGAACTTATTCAACAACCAGATAGTATCATTGGCGAGCCATCAGGCATCGTTTATGATGAACCGGAAACTCCAGAGACAACGACGGAGCCAGAAGTTGAGACACCAAGTTTCGTGGACAGTGGTCCTGTATTTGATTCGAAGTTCACACGTCCTAACAATGGAATCCTCTGGGCACAGGAGAAGCGTGAGGCCGAAAAGAAAGAGCCAATGTTTGTTATGCCTGATGATGTTGAACCAGAAGAAGAGCCTGAAATTAATAGCGTAGAAGATGTGGAGAATCTTCTCCAAAGTCTGCGCGATAAGGGTGTTTTGAAGGCCGACACAGTTGACCGTGCGGTCAATGTAATAGAGGAAGACCAGAAGCCATCAGAGATGTACGACACTATGACTATCCCTGATGTTTACAGAAACGAAGATGAGATTGAAAAACCTAAGAAAGAACATCCAAAGGATGAGAATATCTTTGATGTAGATTCTGACGAAGATAGCAGCACTCCTGAGGACTTTGAAGTTGAGCCTAAGGAAGAGCTAGAAGTTGAAGAGACTTATGGAGAGCCTGAGATTGAAGAGACTTCTGATGAGCCAGTGTCAGATGAGATATTTGATGAGCCTTTAGAAAACTATGACGATGAGGAAGTGGAGCCTCTCAGAACAGAGATTGAGCCACCACTTCAGGAGATAGAACCACCACTTCAAGAGATGGAAGAAACTGGAGCGCAAATTGATTTTTCAGACGACGAACCTATCAAGAAGGTTAAAGAATCTGATATTGCTTCGAAGATGAAGCACTTCTTTAAGCGTCCTAAAGCAGATGAACCTTCAGTTACTGTGAAGCCAGTTGCTGATGAAGACCCATTTGCCACACAGGAACTTGATCTTGCTGAGATAGAGCAGGCGGCCAAGAATGAAGGACCTTCTATGGAATTGAAGGACGAAGATGGTGAAGTTGTTCCAATCGACACTACAAGTCTTCCTGAAATCCAGTATGAGGAAGCAGTGGAGCCTGAAGAAGCAGAACTCCAAGAGGTTGCAACTGTGTCTGAAGACAATGAAGAAGTGGCAACTGTGCCTGAAGGCAATGAAAAAGTTGAACCAATCGAGGAAGTTACGACTAGCAATGAAGTAGAAATAGCAACTAGTGAGCCAGCAGAAGAACCAGAAGTTGAAATCACAAAGACAGGCGAGATTCCAGCAGTAGTTGCAGCACTTCAAGGTGAACTGATGGAAGAAATCTTAGATGAAGATACCCAAAACGATACTGTCGAGGCAGAAGGCATGAAAGAAATAGTAGTGCCTGAGACAGAGGAAGCAAAAGAAGAGATTCCACAGGATGTTCAAGCGACAACTACAGAAGATACTCCAGTGGAAGAGGCAGCAGAAGAAACTCAGGAAGAAGTTGAAGAGGAAATCCGTGAGCCACATATCAAGGAAGAGTCAGAAACTATTTTTGAAGTGATACGTGAGAAGAGCGTAAAACTAATTGATGATAAAGACGATGAATACGATGAAGAGGAAGAAGAGTTAGAAGACGACTATGATTTTGAAGACATCGTAGAAGAAGTTGAAGAAATAGATGAGAAACTGGAAGGGGAAGTTGATGCAACCGATGCAGAGAATGCCCCTACAATAATAATGCCAGAAAAAGGTGAACTCGACGCAGCGATGGATACACAGGAAATAGATGAGGTCGAAGAAACTCACACAGAAGAAGTTCCAGTTGAGGAAATAGAAGAAATTCAAGATACTCCAGTTGAAGAAGTAGAAGAGTTAGAAGAAATAATTGAAGAACCAGAAGAACTTGAAGATGAGGAAGAGGATGACCTTCAAAGAGATGCAGAAGAACAAGAAGGATTAACCGAGGAATCTGAAGAGGAAGAGCCAGAGGAAATTCAGGAAGAAGAGCCAGAAGAAAAGTCAGAGGAAGAACCAAAACATGTAAAAGGTGACACTGACGATTTCGAGGCTGTTCTCGATCCTAATACTTCTCTCGCAGATCAGATAGTGATGGACGAGGAAGAAGAGGAAAAAGAAATAAATCTCTTCGAGGAAGATGATAATAAAAATTTAGTAGAAGTTGATGAACCAGAAAATTCTTCTCCAGATGAGAAAGAACATACTGGAAAAGTCCAGTTGGCATTGGACGAGGAAGAGTCCACAGTATTTAAAAATTACTTGAACGTGGAAGGACTCGAGGAGTCCATAAACCAGGTTATCGCCGATATGACAATCAACTTTAAGTCAGATGGAACTTCAAAGAATAGCACAGTCTTTGTGCTCGGAAAAGAGCACATGGGTAAGACCACGTTAGCACTTGAGATTGTCAAGATAGTCAACAAGCGTCGTGGCCGTGCACACCGAAAGGTTGCTAAGATAGATGCCGAGGCTCTAAACAAGAAAGAATTTATGAACGTCATTGAAAAGTTGCGAGGTAATGACCTCGTGGTAGAACATGCGCAGAATCTTTCTGACGATATGATTGAGCAGATAATGAATGGCATCGAGACTGACACCGACGATATGATTATAATGTTTGAGGCAGTTCAAGATGAGATGGAGAAGAAGTTCGACGACATTCCACGAATGAAAGATGTCTTCGCAACACAGATTCATGTAAAGGCTTACGACATCAAAGAATGGGTGGCTTACGCCAATGAATATGCTGAGAGCAGAGGTTACTATATCGACGAGATGGCAAACCTAGCTGTTCACAGAGCAATTGATGACCACTTTGGCTCAACCAAGCAGATGGGCAAGGGCGAAGTGGAAGAAATTATAGATAAGGCTATTGAAAAAGCAGAGAAGAAACACAAAAAATTATTCTCCCATAAGAAAGATGGAGAAGAAACTTTGTTAGAGGAAAAATTCTTCGACATCAAATAGATGTTGAAAAGAGAGGAAAAATCGTAATGGAAAATTTGCAACTTCAAAAGATTGCCAATGAAGTTCGTAAGAGCATCGTGGAAGAAGTTCATGCGGCGAAGTCTGGACACCCAGGCGGATCACTTTCGGCGACAGACATGATGACATTTCTCTACTTTGAAGAGATGAATGTCAACCCAAATGTAGCTGATGATCCGGATCGCGATAGATTCGTTCTTTCAAAGGGTCACGTAGCACCTGCTCTCTACGCAGTGCTCGCAGAGAAAGGATTCTTTCCAAAGGAAGATCTCTTAACTCTTAGAAAACCTACATCATTCCTTCAAGGTCACCCAGATATGGTGAAGACTCCTGGAGTGGATATGTCATCAGGCTCTCTCGGACAGGGCGTTTCAGCAGCAGTTGGAATGGCATTGGCTGGCCAGATGGATGGAAAAGATTTTCGAGTATATACTATGCTCGGAGATGGCGAGATAGAGGAAGGTCAAGTTTGGGAGGCAGCAATGTTCGCCGGACACCGCAAAATAGACAATCTCGTATTTATCATCGACAACAACAATCTTCAGATTGATGGTTCAGTCGAAGAAATTTGTTCGCCATATCCTATCGCTTCTAAGTTTGAGGCCTTCAACTTCCATACTATCGAAATCGATGGCCATAACTTTGATGAGATAAGAAGTGCTTTAAAAGAGGCTCGCGAGACTAAAGGTATGCCTACGGCAATAGTAATGACAACAACTAAGGGTAAAGGCGTTTCATTTATGGAAGATCAAGTTGGTTGGCATGGCAAGGGACCTAACGATGAGCAGGCTGAAGAGGCGCTTAAAGATTTAGAGAAGGTAGGTGAAGCATTATGTCAGAAGTAAAGAATATTGCTACTAGAGAAGCTTATGGCGATGCTTTAATCGACCTTGCAAAAGAGCACGACAATGTGGTTGTATTGGATGCCGATTTGGCGGCAGCCACGAAATCAGATAAGTTCGCAAAAGAGTTTCCAGATAGACATATAGATTGTGGAATCGCAGAGGCAGATATGATGGGTATAGCAGCAGGTCTTTCGACTTGTGGCAAGGTGCCATTCGCTAGTTCATTTGCGATGTTTGCAGCAGGTAGAGCGTTCGAGCAGATTCGAAATAGCATCGGCTATCCTCACTTAAATGTTAAGATAGGTGCTTCACACGGTGGCATCTCAGTAGGAGAAGATGGTGCGACGCACCAATGTAATGAAGATCTTGCCCTGATGCGCACTATACCAGGTATGACAGTTATCAATCCATGCGACTATGTGGAAGCATATGCAGCAGTTAAGGCAGCTTATGAGATGAACGGTCCGGTTTACATAAGATTTGGACGTTTGGCAGTGCCTGTTATAAACGATGAGAGTAATTACAACTTTGAGATGGGCAAGGGCATCGTGATGAGAGAGGGCAAGGATGTTACGATTATTGCCACAGGCTTGATGGTTGCTTACTCCTTAGAGGCTGCTGAAAAGTTGGCAGAGGAAGGAATTGACGCAGAAGTCATCAATATCCACACGATTAAGCCACTCGATGAAGATTTAGTAGTGGCTTCCGCCAATAAAACAGGAAGAGTTTTCACAGTAGAGGAACACTCGGTAATCGGAGGTCTTGGAAGTGCAGTGTGTGATGCGCTGGCAGAAAAGGATCCAGTGAAAGTAACTAAGATAGGAGTTAACGATGAATATGGACACTCGGGTCCTGCATTAGAACTTCTAAAAGAGTTTGGCTTAGATGCCGATGGAATATACAAGAAGATAAAAGAGACTATATAAAGAAAAGCGATTGGGTTTCCCCAATCGCTTTTAGTTTTATAAGGCATCAAGAGAAGTTTTTAGAAGCATTGAAACCTCGTCCTGCGAGACTTCCATTGCCTCAGCAATCTCATCAATTTCAGGAGGTCTTCCTAACTTCTCGGTGAGAGCTGTGACTGTCTCGTCTAGACGATTTAGCTGGTCGACTAACTTTTGGCTAATCTTATCAGCTTTTCTCTGCTCCTCCACAGCATTCTCTAATGCCTCTGTGATAACATCATCCACGTACTCATCAAAGGTGCTTGGATCGCCATCGAAATCGTATAGCGATTCGTTGACAGCTAGATTCGCACTCTGGATGAGATCTAGAAAGTGGACATTTTGATCTTTGTACTCTTCGGCACGTTCCGCAATATGGCATAGTGTCGAATGCATTAAATCTTCAACCACCTCATCATCTCCATCTATGAGTCTAGTAATCAACTCTTCCTTTTCCTCATCAGAGATAGGATCGATGTTTTCAACGTCTTTTAAATATGTTTCCATTAAAGCTACTTTTTCATCCATAGGTAATCCTTTTTAGTAAAAAAATGAACTTCAAACAATCGTTTTATTCGATAAATCCGTACTGTATCTGATAAATAAATGATACATAAAAGCCTTGCAAAAATCAAGGAATATGAGTAACATTGAGTTGGTAAAGTTATGAAAAAATTTAAGTTTAGTGAATTCAAAAAAACGAGATTATTTTCGTTCATATTAATTCTTATTTTCATTGCAGTATGCATCGGAATCGGTTCGGGTATTGCTTTTGTCAAACACTCAAACAATGCAACTGATATTGCTGCAACTTATTTTCGTGCGTTTATTCAGAAAGACTATGACGAGATGTATGACCATGTCTACAATGATCACGGCTACCATATCGACAAGAATGTATTTGTGAATCGTATGAAGAAGTTGCGCAAGCAATTTGCGATTGACACTTACGATGTGGGAGAACTTGAAACTAAGAATGGAATAGAAACTATTACGATTAAAATTAAGGAGACAGGTCATAATAATGTGCATCCGTTTATTCTTCGTATGAAAAGTGCGAGGAAGGGATTGATGATTATTCCTACGTATTATGTAGAGATGAATCCTGACCAAATCAAAGATATGACGAACAAGAATCATATCGTCATTGAAAAGTTTAGACCTACATTAAATAAAAAGGCAGATAAGATTATCGACAATTTCTATAAGTCTGCAAAGGAAAAGAAAATGAACAAAGCCTTATCGAAAGAAATAGGCGACAATAAGGATGTCAAAAAGAAATTCCAGAAAGAACTGAAGTATCAGATAAAGAAATATTACCCTAAGGGCAAAAAGAAAAAGCGTGCAATCACTAAGTATTCCTTAGGAAATGTTGAGAGGGTTGTTAAGAAAAAGGATAACAAACTTATAGTGGAGACCATTTACTATAACAAATATACGTTATCTACAAAGACATCAGTTTCAAACAGTTATTCAAAAGAGAAGAAGTACAAAGTATACAAATTACTTAAACTCACATATGAATACAAAGGTGATAATTTGAAACTGACAGATGTGACACTTTATGAGCGAAAGAAATAATAACAAAATCATTTTTCATATAGATGTCAATTCAGCTTTCCTAAGTTGGACAGCTATTAAGATGCTGAAAGAGGGAAGCAGAGTGGACTTGAGAGAGATTCCTTCTATTATAGGAGGAGATGAGTCAAAGCGACACGGAATCGTGCTTGCGAAATCTATCCCTGCGAAGCAATACCATATTCACACAGCTGAGACCATTGCCAGTGCACAGGCAAAGTGTCCAAATCTAGAGATAGTAGCACCAGACTATTATTACTATGGCGAGCAGAGTGAGAAACTGATGGAGTTGCTTCGTGACTTTACGCCTGTGATAGAGCAGGTGAGCGTGGACGAGTGTTATATGGATTTCAGTGGTATTCAAAATTCATTCGACTCTCCAGAAGAAGCTGCTTATGCTATAAAGGACAAAGTGAAAAATGAGTTAGGCTTTACAGTTAATATCGGAGTATCAGATGTTAAGGTCTTAGCCAAGATGGCATCTGACTTTCAGAAGCCTGATAGAGTACATACTTTATATAGAAGAGAAATAGAACAGAAGATGTGGCCACTCCCTGTGGGAGATTTATTTTTTGCCGGAAAGTCTAGCGTGGATACGCTGAATAAACTGGGCATTATGACTATCGGTGATTTGGCGAAAAGCCCTGTGGAAGTGTTAGAGTCTCATCTGAAGAGTCACGGAAGAACCCTATGGGAATTTGCCAACGGCATCGATGACAGTGAGGTCGACCCGGAAGTGGAAGAGTTAAAAGGAGTTGGAAATTCGGTGACGCTTCCTTATGACTACAAGGACATAAGAGAGATAGAGAAGGTGTTCTTGAAACTTGCCGACAAGGTGAGTGGCAGGCTTAGATATTCCAACCAGACTGCGAAGACTGTCGGCATTGAGATTAAGTACAACGATTTTTCGCGCATTACGAGGCAGATGACGGTCGATAGACCTACTGATTCGAGCAGAGAGATATATGAATGCTCGATTAAGCTGTTTGGCGATGCGTGGGATAAGAAGTCTGTAAGATTACTCGGTATCCGCACCGCCAATCTCGGCGAAGACGGAGACCCAGAGCAAATGTCCATTATGGATATGATGAGCGAGGGGCAAGAAAACTCATTGGCGAAGCCATCGCATGATAAGCTGAAGAAGCTAGATAGGGCGCTAGATGAGATTAAAGAAAAGTTCGGACGAGATACGATTACGAGAGCTAGTTTGCTCGAAAATGATGACGATGAATAGGCGCGAAATACCGATAAAATGGCTATTGCGTGTGAAAAATACTAGTGCTATAATATAGCCGGGTATGGACTAAACTAAATTTAGGAGATTAACATGGAACGTTATGTGATTAAAGGTGGCACTCCACTCAGTGGAGAGGTTGAAGTAGGTGGTGCAAAGAATGCAGCACTTGGTCTTTTGGCCGCAGCTATTATGACTGACGAAGACGTGACTATTGAGAATCTACCTGATGTTAGTGATATCAATCAGCTTATTGATGCTATCGCAAATATCGGTGCCACTGTCACTAGAAATGATAGACATACAGTTACTATAAATGGAAGCACTATCAGATCTCATGTTGTTGATTACGAACAGATGAGAAAGATAAGAGCTTCTTATTATTTGTTAGGCGCACTTTTGGGCAAGATGTCTCAGGCAGAGGTAGCTCTTCCTGGTGGATGTAATATTGGTAGCAGACCTATCGATCAGCATCTCAAAGGTTTCAGAGCACTTGGCGCAGACATCATCACGGACCACGGTATGGTAAACGCTAAGGCGGACATCCTCACAGGAAGCCATATCTTCTTGGACGTTGTCTCAGTAGGTGCGACTATTAATGTTATGCTTGCAGCAGTTAGAGCTGAGGGCAGAACAGTTATCGAGAACGTGGCTAAAGAGCCACACGTCGTAGACGTAGCCAATATGCTCAACAGCATGGGTGCTAACATCCGTGGAGCTGGTACTGATAAGATTCGTATCCAGGGAGTTCCTAAACTACACGGAACAGTTTATTCTACGATTCCTGATCAGATAGAGGCGGGTACATTTATGTGTGCAGCGGCAGCTACTGGAGGAGAGATTTTGATTAAGAACGTTATCCCTCGACATTTAGAGTCAATTTCATCTAAGTTGATGGAGATGGGATGTACGGTTATTGAATATGACGATGCAGTGCGAGTTAAGGCTGGCGACTTCATTCGAAGCGCCAAGGTTAAAACTCAGCCTTACCCAGGTTTCCCAACAGATATGCAGCCACAGATGGCAGCAGTTATGACGTTGGCACACGGAAGCAGTACTATCACGGAGAGTATCTTCGAGAACAGATTTAAGTATGTGGACGAACTCAACCGAATGGGAGCACAGGTTAAGGTAGAATCGAACACAGCATTTTTAACTGGTGTCGGTTCGCTAGAGGGCGCTGAGGTTTCAGCACCTGACTTACGAGCTGGCGCGGCGCTTGTTATTGCAGGACTTGCTGCTCACGGATTTACGACAGTAAATGATATCCTTTACATCTTGAGAGGCTACGAGAGATTCGACGAGAAGTTGAGAAACCTCGGAGCGATTATCACTCAGGTTGATTCAGAAAAGGAAGAGCAGAAATTCAAACTTAAAGCAGGATGATGATTTTTTAATGCAGTTGGCTTGGCCAACTGTATTTTTTTAGGAGGGATTCTATGACAATAGAGCAGGCTTTTGAAAATTTCATATCGAAGGCTAAGGAACGCGAGCAAGTGGTTAATTATTTCCAGGTAAGACAGCACGGAGATGTTGTTTTCAACTGGAGCAGGCTTGATCGCATCGACAGACTAAATATGTGGTCTGTGTCTAAGAGCGTGATAAGCGTTGCCGTAGGCATCGCTCAGAAGGAGGGCATCATAGACCTCGAGGAAAAAATCTCGGAGACATTTTTCGACTATGTGCCAAAGAATGCTGACAGCAATATTCTTGATTTGAAAGTAAGGCATCTTCTTACGATGACGACGGGTCTCGACAACGCCCTTTTCTTTGCAGCTGACCCTGAGCGTTACACTACAGAGGATTGGACAGCTTACTTTTTCAGTGCGGATTTCACGCATCCACCTTTCGCGCAGTTTTTGTATAGCAACTTTAATACCTACATCTTAGGACATATGTTAGAGAGAAAGTGCGGAATGGATTTGCTTGAATATATGAAGCCACGTATTTTTGACCCACTTGAGATTTATAGTCCTGACTGGACAAGATGTCCGCGCGGACACCTCCACGCGGCCAATGGTCTTTATCTAACTATCGATGAGATGAGTAGATTTGGACAGATGCTCTTTAACGGTGGTGAGTACAATGGGAAGAGAATAGTTCCAGAGGAGTACATTCAGGAGATGACGAGAAATCAACTTCCAGAAGAATGGGAAGAAAAGTATGGTTATCAAATCTGGATTGAGGGTAAAGATGGTGACTTCAGAGCAGATGGAAAGTTTGGCCAGTTTATCATTGGGCTGAAAGATTTAGATATGGTTATTTCTGTTATGTCTCTCGACAGTGGTGAACTGTTACAAACACTCAGAGAAGAGTTTATTGATAAGATAAAGTAATAGAATTATAAATATTTAAAATGTATAATATACATAGAAGCGGAACAGATTTATTTTTAGTTTAGGAGGTTTAATATGAAGAAATTTTTTGCTGAGTTAATAGGTACAGCCGTATTGGTATTTATGGGCTGTGGAACGGCAATGTTAGTTGGATGTGGATACGGAGCCGATGAAGGTACCGGATATTTAATCGTTGCCTTGGCATTCGGATTATCTATCGTGGCAATGGCTTACTGCATCGGAAACATTTCTGGATGTCACGTGAACCCAGCAGTGTCACTTGCAGTTTGGTTGTCAGGTGGAATGAAGTTGGTTGAGATGTTCTACTATATGGCAGCACAAGTTATCGGTGCTATCTTAGGAGCAGGAGCGTTGAAGTTCGTATTCCACTTTATGAGCAAGCCAGATATGACTAGCCCAGATGGTGCTTTGATGGGCTTTGGCTCAAACGGATTACCAGAGGCCAGCACTACAGGTGATGCTATCATCGCAGCATTGTTGGTAGAGGCAGCACTTACATTTATCTTTGTTATAGCTATTCTCGGTGTTACATCAGAGAAGTTTAAACATGGATCATTCGGTGGACTTATCATTGGTTTGACACTTACATTTGTCCATATCTTTGGTATCGCAGTTACAGGAACGTCTGTAAACCCTGCAAGATCTATAGGACCAGCTCTTATGGCATTGATTAGTGGTAACAAAGGACCTATCGGAGTGGTATGGGTATTCATCGTAGCTCCATTGTTTGGTGCAGTTATTGCGACATGCGTTTATAAGTTCCTTGAGACTCAAAAGGCTAAGAAAGAAGAGTCTGCAGAATAAGGATTAATAGTGATTATTTCATTGGCGGCCGAGAAATCGGCCGCCAATTTCTTTTTGATGAGATTGTGAAATATGAGATGACGGGATGGACATTATATGTTAATATAAATACTGAATCAGTGTACGTTTTTTCTAAAAGGGGGAAACAAAACATGACATTTTTGAAGAAAAGCATAATGATAACAGCAGTAATGATACTAGCCGTTGCAGGAGCAATGGTTGTTTCTCATACAACAAAAGCTGCTCTAGCACCTGGTACTCCAGTTTCATATACGAGTACACCATGGAGCTTTTTCCAGACAGGATGCCAGACTGATCGGTGGAACAGATGGGAACTCAACGCATACAGTGGAGTTACATTCCCTGAAGGTTCGGGAGTTCCAAAATTGACATCTATTGATTTTAAACATGCATCACCTAGCACAGGAACACCTGGTATTCATGTGGATGATAGCAAGACAGTGACAGCAGCAGGTCCAGCTGACGGTTACAAAGCTTCAATTGAGAAAAATGGTTGGTCAGGACATTGGAGTGAGCCAGATGTAACAACAACAAATGAAAAAGGTGAAGGAAGTTCTATTCTTTTAGGAAACAATCCATATACTCTTCAGGCTTTCACAACATGTACACTTGAAAAGGGCATGGGATATACTGTTGAGTTTGAAGCTAGTATTGACGAAGGTGCTTATATGTCACAGTTGACTGGCGATGAGGCCGTAAGTCAGAAGTACGTACAAGTTTGCGGACTTAAACTTGATGAGGATGGTGGTATCTTGTATCAATACTTCACAAGATTTATTGTTCTCTCTACTACAGATAAGACATTTAAATTCCATTTCTATCTCGGACAGGGAGATGACGATATCGTAATCAAATTCTTGTATGGCGCATTTATTAAGCCAGAGAGATTTATAACATATAAGGAAGTAAACTGGGTTGGTACAGTTAATGTAAAGAATCTTAGATTCGTGGCTGGTGATACAGAAAATCCTGTTACTACAACTACTAGAAAGAGTTACAACTACGATGATACCGACGATGAATTGGTAAAACCAGCAAAGGTTACTGGCCTTAAGGTTAAGAATAATGCTAAGAAGAAAGCAATAGTATCCTGGAAGGGTGCTTCATATGCTAGACAATACCAAGTAAACTATGCACTCAAATCTTCATTCAAGGGTGGCAAGAAAAAGAAATCTGGAAAGAAGAAGATTACCATCTCAGGATTGAAGAAGAAAAAGACATATTATTTCAGAGTTCGTGGAATCAACTACGATGATTGGGATACATTATATGGTGCATGGAGTGCTAAAAAGAAAGTAAAGATTAAGAAATAACATATTAAAATATATCAAGGAAACTGATTAAATTTGTCACTACAAAACTCCTCTGATTTGTGATAGTATTCGTTTATCGCAAAATTGGAGGAGTTTTTATTATGAATTACAAGAAGTATAAAAGACAATATTTCATGCCCCCAGAGGCTACTTGCGATTGGGCAAAAAAAGAGTATATAACTGAGGCGCCTATATGGTGTAGCGTAGATTTGCGCGATGGTAATCAAGCTTTGATCGAGCCTATGAGTTTAGATGAGAAGTTGGAGTTTTTCCAGTTGCTCGTTGATATCGGATTCAAGGAAATTGAGGTTGGTTTTCCTGCGGCGTCTGAGACAGAGTATAATTTTATGCGTGCTCTGATCGAGCGCAATATGATTCCTGACGATGTAACAGTTCAGGTTTTGACACAGGCTCGTGAGCACATCATAAAGAAAACTATCGAGGCAGTTAAAGGTGCAAAGCATGCGGTAATCCATCTTTACAACTCTACATCTGTGGCACAGAGAGAGCAGGTGTTCAAGAAGAGTAAAGAAGAGATTATGCAGATTGCCGTGGACGGTGCCAAGTTATTAAAAGAACTTGCCGATGAGGTTGATGGCAACTTTTCATTTGAATATAGCCCAGAGAGTTTTCCTGGAACAGAGGTGGACTATGCGGTCGACGTCTGCAACGCAGTTCTTGATGTATGGCAACCAAAGAAAAGCAATAAAGTTATCATAAACATTCCAGCTACGGTCGAGAATGCGATGCCTCATGTCTTCGCAACTCAGGTGGAGTATGTGGATAAGCATTTGAAGTATCGTGATGCAGTTACTATATCAGTTCATCCTCATAACGACAGAGGATGTGGTGTGGCTACGGCAGAACTCAGTCTTCTTGCCGGTGCTGATCGTATCGAGGGTACGCTTTTTGGAAACGGAGAGCGCACCGGCAATGTCGATATCATTACACTTGCGATGAATATGTTCTCGCATGGAGTTGATCCAAAGTTAGACTTCAGCAATATGCCAGAGATAGTTGATCTTTATGAGCGCGTGACTCGCATGAAGGTTAGTCCTCGTCAGCCATATGCTGGTGAGTTGGTATTTACAGCTTTCTCAGGTTCGCACCAAGATGCCATTGCCAAGGGTATGGCTTATCGCGATGAGAGTGGAGAAGATACATGGACAGTTCCATATCTTCCTATCGACCCAGTGGATGTTGGACGCACTTACGATTCGGACGTTATTAGAATTAACAGTCAGTCTGGTAAGGGTGGAGTAAGTTATATCTTGAAACAGAACTTTGGATATGACATTCCAGAGCAGATGCGCGCTGATGTTGGTTATACTGTGAAGGATATTTCCGACAAGGAACACGCAGAACTTTCACCTTCATGGGTTCAGCAGATTTTCATTGAAAAGTATATTGAGAATCGCAGTCAATTTACGATAGAGGATGTTCATTTCCAGCAGAAAAATGGAATCACTGCAGAAGTGACAGTCAAATATAAAGATAAGACTCGTGTGGTTAAGAGTACAGGTAACGGTCGTCTTGATGCCGTCAGCAATGCTCTTAAACAGTTCTTCGATATCACATACTTGCTTAGTCTTTACGAGGAGCACGCTATCTCCAGAGGTTCTTCATCAAAGGCTATGACGTATGTTGGAATCAAGTGCCACGGCACAATGTATTGGGGAGTAGGTGTAGATGAGGATATCATTCGTTCATCTATCAATGCCCTTGCTTCAGCAGTCAATCAGTGTGTGGCAGCCAATGAAGAACAGACCGAACAAGATGAGAGACTCACAGAGATTTTGAATTACATCAATACTAATTATCTTGATGTGACATTGGATTCACTCGCCGATGAGTTCCATCTCTCAAAACCATATCTCTCAAAATATATAAAAGAAAAGTCAGGAAAGACTTTCGGAGATATAGTAAAAAATGTTAGAATGAAAAAGGCGAGAACACTTCTTAAGTCTGGCAATCAGACTGTGGAGAGTATTGCGGAGCAGGTGGGATATCAGAACGTTGAGCATTTCACTAGATTGTTCAAGAAAAAGTATGGTATGACACCGGTTCAGTTTAGAAATCAGAAATAAGGAGAGAGTATGAACAAGAAGTTTTTTACATCAGAATCAGTGACAGAGGGACATCCTGATAAAATCTGCGATCAGATTTCAGATGCTATCTTGGATGAACTTATGCGACAGGATCCTAATGCGAGAGTGGCCTGTGAAGTTTCAACGACGACAGGGCTTGTTCTTGTTATGGGTGAAATCACCACTGAGGATGGATATGTAGATATACAAAAAGTAGCCAGAGATACTATCCGCGAGATCGGTTATGACCGTGCAAAGTATGGATTCGATGCAGACACTTGCGGTGTAGTTGTGGCTATCGATGAGCAGTCACCTGACATTGCTATGGGCGTAGATCAGGATGGTGCTGGCGACCAAGGAATGATGTTTGGCTATGCGACTAATGAGACTGAAGAGTTGATGCCTTATCCTATTGCGACAGCACACAAACTGACTAAACGTCTAGCAGCTGTGAGAAAAGATGGAACACTTTCTTATCTCAGGCCAGATGGCAAGGCGCAAGTTACAGTGGAGTACGCTGATGGAAAGCCTTCCAGAATCGATGCGATAGTAGTTTCTACTCAGCATGATCCAGATGTTGAGCAGGAGCAGATTCACAAGGATATAAAGAGCGAAGTTATTGACGCAGTCATCCCATCAGAAATGATAGATGAAAAGACTAAGATTTTCATAAATCCTACGGGACGTTTCGTGATCGGTGGCCCTAACGGTGATGCTGGTCTGACAGGCAGAAAGATTATCGTGGACACTTACGGTGGTTACGCACGTCACGGTGGTGGCGCTTTCTCAGGAAAGGATTGCACAAAGGTTGATCGCTCGGCGGCTTACGCTGCAAGATATGTGGTAAAGAACATTGTCGCAGCCGGTCTTGCTGACAAGTGTGAGATTCAGCTCTCATACGCTATAGGTGTGGCAGAGCCAACGTCTATCATGATTGATACTTTTGGAACTGGCACTGTGGATGATGAGAAGTTAGTAGAAGCAGTCGAGAAAGTATTCTCACTGACACCTGCAGGAATTATCGAGATGCTAGATTTGAGAAGACCTATCTATAAGCAGACAGCTGCTTACGGACATTTCGGAAGAGATGATTTAGATCTTCCTTGGGAGAAGACAGATAAGGTCGATGAATTAAAAAGTGCGTTAGCTTAGTAGACATTAGAAAAGTATTTTAAAAGCGGTATTCAAAATTTTGAATACCGCTTATTTTTTAATTGAGTAATAATCTAATGTTTTGCTCGATTATGCATTCTTGATTCTGTCAATCAAGTAAGGAATCTGATACTCGTAGTTAACTCCATAGTCTACACCGTCTGGATCTTCAAAAGTATCTTTTATACATGCGCATGTGTAATCAGCTGCGACCTTTAGAGCATCCTCGATAGACTTATCGTTCATCAATGCTCCTGCAAATGCACTTGCGAACACATCACCTGTACCGTGAGACTTGCATTCAACCTTCTCAGTTCCGTAACTGAAGAATTCTTTTGTCTCAGTATCGTATCCCATAAATCCAAACTTACCATCAGGAAGTTCAACACCTGTGATGACAACAGTCTTCGAACCGAACTCAGCAAGCTTCAAGAGTAGGTCCTTGACTTCGTCAATAGATGCATCTTCGCCAGGGTAAGGAACTCCAAGCATAAGTGATGCCTCAGAAATATTTGGAAGAATGATATCTGCTTTCTCACAGAGAGTAGCCATCTTCTGTGGGAAGTCTTCAGCAAAACCAGCATACAACTGTCCGTTGTCAGCCATCGCTGGATCAACAATCTTGAAAGTGTCTGCAGATGCGAAAGTATCAAAGTAGTCAGCTACGATTTGAATCTGGCGCTCAGAACCGAGATAACCAGTGTAGATAGCATCGAACTTGAACTCCTCATCCTTCCAGTGCTTTTTAATAGGTTCCATATCGTCTGTCAAATCACGGAAAGTGAAATTGCTAAACTGAGTGTGAGTCGAGAGAACTGCGGTTGGCACAATTGCACACTCCACACCCGTCGCTGAGATGATAGGAAGAGCTACAGTAAGTGAGCACTTTCCTATACATGAAATGTCTTGAATAGTCATTAATCTTTTCATAATATACTCCATTCTGCCTCGGTTGCCCTTGGCAATAATAAAAATTTGTATAAATTCTAATACTTTTGTGGTATTATTAAAAGTACCAAAAAAGGAAAAAATAATAATACCAGATGAGAACATACGATTTAAGTAGAAGAGGAACAACGCCTCTCTATGAATATCTGTATAATTGCATAAAAAACGATATCTTATCGGGTGAATTATCATCAGGCGAGAAACTACCTTCAAAAAGGGAGATGGCTACAAACCACAATGTGAGTGTAGTCACTGTTCAGAATGCTTATGAACAACTTTTAGTTGAGGGGTATGTTCGCGCTGAAGAGAAAAAGGGATACTATGTAGAAGAGGTGGAACATAAGGCGAGTGATGAGATAGTCGGAAATCATAAGAAAAGGGCTGTTTCAAATTCTAGTGGTGTTTCAGCAAAAAAGAATGAATCAGATAGAGATTCCCAAAAAGATATTATCGATTTTTCATCAAACCATATATTCAAAGATAACTTCCCATTTAACACTTGGGCGAAAGTTATGCGAAGAAGTATTGCAGACAACGAGAGTGACTTCTTGGAGAGTCCAGACCATATGGGAGTTGAGAGACTAAGGGAAGCTATTTCACAGCACTTGCTGCAGTATCGAGGAATGGAAGTTAACCCTGATAATATAATTATCGGCGCAGGTATGGAGTACCTTTATGGTTTAGTAGTGCAACTATTAGGGCATAGCAAGATGATTGCCGTGGAGGATCCAGGGCATACGAAAGTAACTCAGATTTATGAGAGCAATGGCATTAAATGTCTGCACATTCCTGTAGACGAAGATGGAATGGAAGTTGATAGATTAGAAAATAGCGGAGCATCGGCTGTACATATTTCTCCATCGCATCAGTTTCCGACTGGGGCGGTAATGCCGGCGAGCAGAAGACACAAACTGATCAATTGGGCTAACGAGACTGGCAGCTATATCATCGAAGATGACTATGACAGTGAATTACGATTCTCCGGCCGACCAATTCCAACCATCGCAAGCATTGACCCTGAAAGGGTCATATATATGAACACCTTCACGAAGACGCTCTCGCCGTCGATTCGAATTGCGTATATGATTTTGCCGGATGAGCTGATGAAGGAATTCAGAAAAAACTTAAGTTTTTACTCGAGTACAGTCTCGACATTCGAACAGTATACGTTAGCGACTTTCATCGAAGAGGGATTTTACGGAAGGCACATAAATCGCATGCGTAATTTTTATAGGAAACATCGGCAGGCGATTATCGACAGCATTTTGGCTTCGCCAACATACAAAGACATAGATATCATCGAGAACAACTCTGGACTGCACTTTATAGTGAAGGTCAAGAATAAGATAGATGATGAGAGTTTTGTAAAAAGATTGGCACAAGATGGAGTTAAGATAAAAACTGTAGCGGATTGCTGCTACAATAGAAAAGAGAAATATCGACATCAGTTTATAATTAATTATTCAGCTGTCGAGATAGATGATTTCGACAAAGCACTAAAGAAGATTGAGAAAGAGTTCAAGGAAGCGAAAGAGCAAACAGATATGAGCACATACAATGCAAACCCAGAAATTCATATTAAGATTCCGAAAAGCGTGGCATCGATTATCCGCATTTTAGAGAAAGAGGGATTCGAGGCTTTCGCTGTCGGTGGCTGTGTGCGTGATGCAATACTAAATCGTGAACCAGATGATTGGGATATCACCACATCGGCATTGCCTGAGGATGTGAAACGCATATTCCATCGCACTTTCGATACCGGTCTTCAGCACGGAACAGTGACTGTGCGCTACAAGGGCAAAGGCTACGAGATTACCACCTATCGTATCGAGGGTGAGTACAAGGACAGCCGCCATCCGGAGTCTGTGGAGTTTACATCCGATTTGTTGGAGGATTTGAAGAGGCGTGATCTTACGATCAATGCTATGGCTTACAATCCACAAGTCGGTTTAGTTGACGCGTTCGGAGGAATGAATGACCTAGAGAAAAAGGAAATAAAGTGTGTCGGTGATGCGAGAAATCGTTTCCAAGAAGATGCGCTTCGTATTTTGCGTGCCATCAGATTCTCAGCTCAGCTAGGTTTCAAGATAGAAGCGAAAACGAAAACGGCAATGAAGGAATTGGCGAGTACACTCGCCAATATTAGTGCTGAACGTATACAAGTGGAACTTGAAAAGACGATAATGTCGAAGCATCCTGAAGATTTGAAGACAGCCTATGAACTAGGAATTACAAAAGTTGTAATTCCTGAGTTCGATGCGATGATGGAGCAAGATCAGAAAACGAAGTACCACGAATACAGTGTCGGCGAGCATACGATTATCGTAATGCAAAATGTGGAGCCAACGAAAGTATTAAGATGGTCGGCACTATTGCATGATATTGCAAAGCCAGTCGTTGCATACACAGAAGAGGGGAAAGACCATTTCATTGGTCATGCCAAAGAGGGAAGCGAGATGGCCAGAAAGATTATGAAGCGACTTAAGATGGACAACAAGACGATTCGCGCGGTGCAAGTTTTGGTATTGCATCATGACGACAGGCCTACGGCAAAAAATAAGACGCCAGAAGCAGTGCGTCGGAGTGTGCACGCTATAGGAAAAGAATACTACGATGACTATTTGAAATTGGTGGAGGCTGACTATGCTGGAAAGAGCGACTTTGCAAAAGAAAAGAGCATGGAATCTTTTGAGTATGAGAAAGAGCAGTACGAGATTATTAAAGAAAATGGTATAGCGACGACTATCGGTGAACTAGAAATAACGGGCAAGGATTTGATAAATCTAGGATGTGAAAAAGGTGAGAAGATAGGCGAGATATTGGAAGCCCTATTAGATATAGTTTTGACAGAACCAGAGATGAATAAGCACGATATTTTGGTAGCTGAAGCAAAGAAACTTATGTAAATCAATCGCAAGATTATTGGGCTTATAATAAAATTTAGCCACCTGCTAAAAAATGAAGAAAAACCAGCCCAAATCTGTTTAAAAATAGACGGTTTTGTATTATAATATGCAACTAGGGAGAAATCGAGGGAGGCAGCATGGATTATAAAAGTATTTATAATGAATGGTTAGAAAATCCATACTTTGATGACGAGACAAAAGCGGAATTGAAGGCCATTGAGAACGACGAAAAAGAGATTGAAGATCGATTTTATAAAGAATTAGCTTTCGGAACTGCAGGACTTCGCGGTGTTATTGGTGCGGGTACTAATCGCATGAACTTCTACACTGTTCGCAAGGCTACACAGGGCTTGGCTGATTATATTATAAAGATGAAGGGACAGAAGAAGGGCGTAGCTATCGCTTATGATTCACGCCATATGTCACCTGAGTTTGCGGACGCAGCAGCGCTTTGTTTGAATGCCAACGGTATCAAGGCGTATGTGTTTGACGAACTTCGTCCTACACCGGAACTCTCATTTGCAGTTAGAGAGCTCGGATGTATTTCAGGTATCAATGTGACAGCATCTCACAACCCTTCAGAGTACAACGGCTACAAAGTTTACTGGGAGGACGGTGCACAGATTACACCACCTCACGATGAAGGAATCATGGATGCCGTTAATAAAGTTGGCATCACAGATGCCAAGACAATGGATAAAGAAGAGGCTATCGAAAAGGGACTCTATGTTCAAATTGGTGAGGATATCGATGCTAGATATATGGAGGAACTCAAGAAACTCGTAAAGAATCCGGATTCTATCGAGAGAGCTCAGAAGGATATACACATTGTGTACACACCACTTCACGGTGCTGGAAATAAATCTGTCAGAAGAATCTTGAAGGAACTCGGTTTCGAGAATGTACATGTGGTTCCAGAGCAGGAGTTGCCTGATGGAGATTTCCCTACTTGCCCATATCCTAATCCTGAGACACCTCAGGCTTTTGAACTTGCAGTGAAACTCGGAAGAGAAGTGGGAGCTGACATTTTGCTTGCCACTGATCCGGACGCTGATAGACTTGGCGTTTATTTGAAAGGTCGCAAGCCAGGTAAGTATCATGCCCTCACGGGCAATATGTCTGGTTGCTTGCTCGCAGAGTACGAGCTCAGTCAGATGAAGATTGCCGGAACACTTCCTGATGATGGAGAGTTCATCAAAACTATAGTTTCAACTAATATGGCAAATGACATTGCAGGTTTCTATGGAGTGAAACTCGTAGAATGCCTGACAGGCTTTAAATATATTGGACAGCAGATTAAGCGTATGGAAGACACTGGCAAAGGACATTTCTGCTTCGGTTTCGAAGAGAGTTATGGTTGTCTTGTGGGCACACACGCTAGAGACAAGGATGCAGTTGTGGCATCGATGGCACTCTGTGAGGCAGTTGCATACTGCAAGACACAGGGTATGTCTCTTTGGGACAAACTCAAAGAAATGTATGAGCGCTATGGATATTGGAAAGATGGCACTGAGTCTATCGAACTTAAAGGTAAGGAAGGTGTCGAGAAGATTGCAAGTACTATTGATAATCTTCGTCACAATGTCCCTACAGAAATCGGTGGATACAAAGTGTTAAAGACTAGAGATTACCAGATGAACACTATTCGAGATATGGTCACTGGTAAGATGAGTCATACAGGACTTCCAGAGTCGAACGTGCTTTATTATGAACTAGAAGGCGGCGCTTGGGTAGCCATCAGACCTTCGGGTACTGAACCTAAGTTGAAATTCTACTATGGCATTCGCGGCAATAGTTTTGCAGACGGCGAAGAAAAGATTAAGGAACTTGGAAAGTCCACAGTAGATATGGTTCACTCAATGATGAAATAGTTAAAACACCATAATGGCTACATTATGGTGTTTTTTATTTAAAGATATGAAAGAAATAAAAGTTAACGCACACGGAAAAATAAATTTATCTTTGGACGTATTGGGCACTCGCCCTGATGGCTATCACGAACTCGACATGATTATGCAATCTGTCGGTATTTGTGATGTGCTCACTATCAAAGCAGTTAGTTCAGATGAGTTAGAAACTCCAGATCAGATTGTCGTAACCGACAATGCTGGAAATCTCGGAGCGATGAAAGACAATCTCGCATACCGTGCAGCGAAACTTTTGGTAGATGAGTTTGGCATTGAAGAAATGATTCATATTCATATAGAAAAGAACATTCCCATTGCCGGAGGCATGGCGGGTGGAAGTGCAGATTGCGCAGCGACCTTGAAGGGCATAAATGAAATGTTTGACCTCGGGCTAGATTTGGAAGGATTGAAAGAGCGAGGTGTGAAACTAGGAGCGGATGTTCCGTTCTGTATACTTGGAGGAACTGCGAGAGCACAAGGTATCGGCGAAGTGCTGACGCCACTTACGACTTGTAAACTAGATAATGTTCTAATTGCAAAGCCTGACATCTCGGTTTCGACGGCTGAGGTTTATCGCAGAATAGACACAACGCCAGTTGAAAGACACCCAGACACCGAGGCGCTAATCAAAGCGTTAGCAAATGAAGATTATGATGCCATCGGCAAGGAACTTTGCAATGTTTTAGAACTGGTAACCGAACCAGATTACGAAGTCATAACTCAGATAAAAAACATTATGAAAGACGAGGGAGCGTTCGGTGCGATGATGACAGGAAGTGGCCCTACGGTGTTCGGATTGTTCGAAAAAATTGATGATGCCACAAAGGCTTTTGAGACTATAGAAAAAGCAAATCTTACATCACAACTTTACTTGACGGACTTTGTGGATTAGATATAATATCGGTAGTAAAGGTGGGCTTATGAGTAATAATAAAGAAAAACCTATCGGAATATTCGATTCAGGTGTTGGTGGACTTACCATCGCACTCGAGATAATGAGAAAACTTCCTAACGAGAATATCGTGTACTTTGGTGACACGGCTCGTGTTCCTTACGGAACAAAATCAAAGGAAACTATCATCCATTACTCGAGACAGATAGTGAAGTTCTTAAAAGAAAAAAATGTTAAAGCCATTGTGGTCGCTTGTAACACAGCGAGTGCATTTGCGCTTGATACTATAGAGAAAGAACTAGACATTCCAATCATTGGCGTGGTTAAGCCAGGCGCAAAGGCTTCCACACAGATTACAGAGAGCAAGAAGGTTGGTGTCATAGGAACTGAGGGTACGATAAAGAGTAAGATTTACTCGGAATACATCAAGACCTTAGATCCTGAGATAGAAGTAATCGGTCGCGCTTGTCCACTTTTCGTTCCGCTTGTGGAAGAGGGATGGACTCACGATATGATTACTGAAGAAGTAGCAGAACGCTACCTCGAGGAGATGAAAGCTAGTGGAGTGGACAGTCTTATTTTAGGATGTACACACTATCCGCTTTTGAGAACTCTTCTCAAGAAAGTTTTAGGTGACTCGATAACTCTCGTCAATCCTGCTTATGAGACGGCACTCAGTCTAGATGAGTTGCTGAGAGAAAATGATATTGCATCGGATGGCGACAAGGGAACATTTGATATATATGTCAGCGATGATCCTGAGAAGTTTAAAAAGTTTGCGAAGAAGAGCATGAAGGAATACGCAGATCGCGTTGACGAAGTCACACAGATCAACATAGAGGAATACTAAATGGATAAAGATGTTTTAATTAAAATAATCGGACTTCAGGTGGTGGGCGACGAAGATGATGAGATAGAAGTTTTGACGAAAGGTCAGCACTATTTCAAGAACGACCAGCACTACATTCTCTACGATGAGTATGAGGAGGAGACCGAAGAGAAGATTAAAAATGTAATAAAGTTTAACGCGAATCGCGCTGAGGTTTCACGCGAAGGTTTTATTTCTGCGAAACTCGAGTTTGAGAAGGGCAAGATGAATCAGACGCTCTATGCAACTCCGCTCGGAGATATCTTGATGGAAATCAAGACAAAGGAGATAAAACTCAAAGAGAAGGACGACAACATAAACTTAAAGATAGACTATGAACTATATGCTGACAGTGAGAAACTCTCAGACAGTGAGATAGAGATAGACATAAACGAAGCATAAAAAAAGGATGAATCAATGATTCATCCTTTTACTTTTATCTGCCAAACTTTTTCTTTTTCTTTGGTGGAGTGGCTGGACCGCGCAAGCGCTGAACATTTGTAATATATATACCACTCACAGTAGCTTTAACTTCCTGTTTAGGAACTATCTGATCCCAAATCTTATTGTCAGCAATCAAATTCATAACTCTAGGACCTGCCTTTGCCTTTACGATAGGTAACTTAGCAAGGTTTGCTGTCTTAGGTGCCTGTTCTCTAACAATACTTGGAAGTCCAGCATCCTTAAGTCTCATTTTCTTTTTATCGATAATGAAGAGATTAATCGTCTGAGCGTTCTGCTTCATAGCCTCTTCCTGTTCGCCTTGTTTCTTCTCAGCTTTCTTACCGAATAGATAAAGAACAATCAATGCAATCAACAATACAACTGTAACACTAATCGCAACGATAGCCCAAACTGGTACGGCAGCAGCTGCTACTATAGGTGTAAAATTCATTTCATACCTCCTAAAAATATCTTGAAATATTCTATCATTTAAAAAAGTATTTTACAACATCGATTCAATCTCATCGTGAAGCTTCTTTCCGATACCTTTGAAGTCTGCACGGCTCCAATCGCTCGTATCGATGGCTTCGCCAAATTTGATTTTAACGTCCTGCGCTAAAATACGAGGAAACTGATCCTCGAAAATCTTACCAGTATTGGCGATAGCCACAGGGACGATAGTACATTTCGACTTCGAAGCTATCTTAAGCGCACCCTCCTTGAACTCCAAAAGATTTTCATCCCTCGACCTCGTTCCCTCAGGGAAGATGAGTATCGAGATGCCTTCGCCAATGAGGCTTGAAGCCTTGCCAATCATGCGAAGTCCGTTTCTTGGGTCCTTTCTATCCAAGAAGATGCAGTTGCAAAGCCACATCATCCAGTTGAAAATAGGAAATTTCCTAAGTTCTTTCTTAGAAACAAATCCAACTTGCTTTTTCATAATAGGATAGAGTGTGATAATGTCGAAAATGCCACGGTGATTACTTACAAAAAGCACTGCTTCATCATCTGGGATATTATCGAAGCCCTGAACATCTAGAGTAGAACCAGATATGAAGAAAATCACTCGGCAAGTGACCACCACATACTTCTGAGCCATCCATCCTGCCGCCTTTTTAGAGAAAATGCGGACTATAAGACAGATGAGTGAGTATGGAAGTGCTACAATAATCGATATTGCTAGTACTATTACTGAAAGAATAAATTTAAACATAATTCACCTCGCCCACTATTATAGTTGTTAACAAAATTAAAATCTACCCTAAAATTGTTAACATCACATATGTTTTCTAGAATTAAAATAATAGTTGAATTATAAAAAATTAGGTGTTATACTCACGATATAATTATAAAGGCATAATATGTGTATTTATAGGAGGAGAAACAAATGAAAGTGATTAAGAGAATCGTTGCATTAGCAGCAGTATTAACTCTTACAGTAGGAATGATTTCTACTGTTTCAGCAGCTTCATGGAGAACATACCTTGGACTTAACAAGGGATGGTACGAAGGTGCAGGCGGAAAAATTTCCACATCTAGCTCTGGATTCACAGCAGACCTCAATAAGCAGATTGGTTGGGGTGGTGTCTGGGGTGGCCAGGCCGGATACAAAACAAAGATTAAGAAGGGAAATACTTACACTGTTAAGTTCAACATCTCATCATCTAAGATCAACAAGTATGTATACATCAAAGTTGGTGATGACAAAGGTAAGAAGATGAATTGGGCTAAATGGGTTGATTGTAAGAAAGGTAAGACAGTTTCAGTTAGTGAGACTTTCACAGCTAAGTATAATGGCAACGAGGTTGCATTTGGCTTCGGTGGCGACTATGGCGACAGAAAGGGAGTTTCTACAGACGAGGATGCTTCTTACAGATATTCAATCGCACCTAATAAGAAACTTGATAGCAGATTAGGTAAGGATTCATCAGTATATACTACTAAGATTAAGGTTACTGGATTCTCTATTTCATCAGGTGGTTCATCAGGCGGATCTGTTTCTAACAGCAACGGAACTGTAGGAGATAGCGGAAACACTGCTTCTTCAGACGGAACAGTATCTGATGGTTCATCAGGTGGAACAGTAGCTACAGCTGATTCTACAGATTCTACAGTATCAACTGGCGACTATGATGTACTCTATTTTGCAGGTGCAGCAGTTATTGCAGCAGCAGCTATTGTAGTATTTGCTAGAAAAAGAAGATCAGAATAATCAATATAACTAAAAATATTAAGACACGCTCCTAGGAGCGTGTCTTTTTTTGTGTATTTTTCACAAGAAAATGGGCGTTTTAACCCCTGTTTATTGTTGAATTGTAACTATGCTTATGATAGAATATTTATCGAGAATATCACTATGTGGTTTCTTTAATGTAAGTGAAATATTTTTTCAAGAATTCATGAGGAGGACGATTAAAATGATGAATTTTAGACGCAAAGCTTTAGCGCTCGTTTTGTCTTTGGTTTTGGTTGGCGGAGCCATCACTATCACAGGCTGTGGCGGCAGCTCAAGCGGAGATCCTGCAGCTAAGTCAGGATTGGTTGACACGGACATTAAGGGGGACGTTTCGATTATGGTATGGTCAGGTGATGGAGAATATCACGAAGATATTGGACACCAGAACCTTGACGCAAAGAAGCTTACAGCTTCTAACGTAGCACAGATTTATGCAGTAGCTAAGAAGTTCAACGAGACTTATCCTAACGTAAAGATTAACGTTTACGCTAAGTCTGGTGACCCTAACCAGGTAGGTACACCTTCTTGGGGACAGGAGATTGAGAACTTTAAGTCAGATTACGGTAAATACCCTGATATCTGGGCTGCTGATAATGTAACTACAATGATTGAAAAAGGATTAGTAGCAGACCTATCTATTTATGAGAATGAGGATTCATACAAGACTTACAACAAGTCTTTGATGGCTAACCTTAACTACAAGGGTATGCAAGCAGGACTTCCTTCATTCACTATCCCTTGGGGTATTTGGATTAACAAGTCACTTGCTACAGACAACAATATTGAAGTTCCAGATCCTGATTGGACTATTGATGAGTTCACAGACTTCATCACTCAGGCTGATGGAAAGACATTCTGGGGCATTAAGACAGCGGTTACTGACGGTGACCCAGTTAACGCAGCAGGACACTCTGGACACGGTTCATTGGATATCGTAAACATGGGTGCTCCAACTATTAACAGACAGATTAAAGAGAAGGGTACAGTTGATCTTAATACAGACGCAGTTAAGAGTCTTCTCAAGTATTGTTCAAAGTGGGCAGCATCTTCTATCGATAGCGCAGAGGGCGCAGGAAAGATTTCTGAAGATATCGCACTTGAGAACAAGGGTTATTCATGGACATACTTCTGTAACAACAGAACATTGGTTAATGTTGAGGATCCTTGGTATTTGACAGCTGGTGCTGATGATTCAGCTAAGAACTCAGGCGTTTACATCAACGCTAAGGATTGGGATTTCTACCCATTCCCTTCTACAGACTTTGAAAAGAATACTATTAGACTAGTTATGGACCCTGTTTGCTTGCACAACTATGCACAGGATGACGGAAATTCACAGCTAAGCAAGTCAGAGAAGTCTAAATTAGATTTGGCATATACATTTGCGACATATTGGACTGGTTCAACAGAAGCTCGCCAGGCTATCTATGATCAGGAATGGACAGAGAATGGACAGAAGAAAGCTTCAGCAGCTAACGATTCATTCCCTGTAGTAACAGGCGATGCATATGATGCTCAGATGGAAATCTGGAACAACCTTCCAGCACATCAGGTATACAAAGACAAAGAAGGATTCCAGAAAGTTATCGGATATTTTAAAGATGGAACATCTTGGGATTATGCAGATAAATGTTGGCCAAACATCATCAAAGAAAACGGTGAAAACAAAGCCACTCTATATGAATGGATTCACTGTGGTTCAGAGGAAGTTGCCGGCGCTTGGGCAACAGACAAGAACTGGGTAGACCAGGTTAAGTCTAAACTTCCTGATTGGAACGAAGCTATTGGAAAGAGAATTACTAAAGCTCAAGTACAGCTCAATGATGCATTGAAGAAATACTACGGTAAAAAGTAATCGTAGATTTGCGAGGGGTATCAACCCCGATTAATCACATAGATGCGGAATCACCTTAAATTTGGTGATTCCGCTTTTGTGCAAAATTAAGAGGGTAATATTTGACCCCAAAGAATGGAGAAACAACAATGAAAAAGAAGTTAATAATCACAATTTTAATCGTGGCAGCAATCATTGTTGGAGTAGTATGCCTATTTAAGTTTGCTTTTAAGTCAGGTGCATCATATGTTGACAATGTCAGTGATGCTGAATTTGATAAAGCTTTCAAGTTACTCAACGAATCTTATCTATCAAAAGGTGAAAAGCCTATTGTATATTACACAGACTTTTTGAAAACCCATAAGACAGTGGGTAAAGGCGAAGCGAAGGCGGAAGCTGAGAAGTCTGTTTCAGTAGATTCCTACTACAATGAGCATAAGAGCAACAAAAATGTTCCTAAAGCTATAAAAGACTACAAAGAAAAGATGCAGGAACTCGACTACCAGAAGAAGGCAGAGTATACAGTAAATGTAGACGCAGATGGCCTTTACTACTTGGCAGTTGACTACATCTCAGCAGGTAGTTCAATGTCAGATTACACAGTTAGTGTTTCGGTTAATGGCAAACAGGAATATAGTGAGATGAATACGATTTGTCTACCAATCATCTGGAACGATTCTGGGAAAGTAAACTTTATCAGCAGTGATGAGAAGAAGACATTCCCACTAGATAGTCACGGCGACGAGATGGCACCTAGCCAGAGTCGTGTTCAGAAGTGGACTCACACATACCTCTACAACAATACGTACACATCAAGTACGCCACTCGCTTTCCAACTTAAGAAGGGAACGAATAAGATTGTATTAGAGAACGTATCATCAGGCGGTTTGGGATTAGGCCAGTTGCAGGTTAGCCCGGCAAAAGACGATACGATTTCATACAGTGACTATGCAAAGAAGTACAGTAAAGCTGCACTCGTTTCGGACGACAAGAATGCGATGCAGATAGACGCTGTTTATTATTCGCAGAAGAATTCTATAGATGCGATCTATGAATCAAAAGCGAACACTTCACTTACAAGATACGACATAGATCATGAAAAGTTAAATACATTAATCTGGAGTGATCCAGGTACAGAAGTGCAGTACACAGTAAATGTTAAAAAGACTGGAAAGTACAACCTAGCACTTCACTTCAACAACGATAAAAAAGAATTTGTAGCATTCGAAACTATCAAGATTGATGGTCAGGTGCCTTTCGAAGAAATGTATAACTACGCCTTTGATCCTACTTCAGCTGGCTACGCCAATGAAATCTTAAAGGACAAGAAGGGTAAGTTCTACGAGTTCTATTTGACAAAGGGTGTTCACACTATCACATTGAAGCAGGAGAATGCACCAGTGATGGAAGCGTATAGATACGCATTGCTATTGCAGCAGCACATCACAAACTTTGAACTTGAGATTACTAAGATTACCGGTACTGAAGTAGATCAGAACCGTAACTGGAAGATGACGAAGTATATCAAGAATATTCCTCATTATCTCGACAGTTATGAGATTATCATTCAGCGTATCAGATATTTGCTTCAGCACTATTCGAAGAACGGTAACGCTGGCGCTGTCCTCACATATTTGGATGAGGCAGAGCAGTTTATAGACACGATGCAGAAGTATCCTGATGAAGTGGCTCTTCACACATCAGATTTGACTGGTGCAGACAACTCTATCTTAGTTTCGCTTTCTAACTTCACTACTGAAGTTACGAGCAATGCATTTACACTTGATAGATTATATGTCTGTGGTGATGAAGACCAGATAGGACCTGCGGATGCATCATTCTTTAGTTCTCTTTGGACAGGTATCAGAGGATTGTTCAATACATTTGTCTCCGACAAGTATTCAGCAAACGTTTCTGATGACAATGAGACCATCACTATCTGGGTCAACAGAGCTATCACTCACGTTGACTTACTTCAGAAGATGGCCGATACAGATTTTAAAAAGTACTACAAGAAAAAGACAGGCAAGAACATTAACGTTCAGATAGCCACTATGCCAGATATCACTAAGTTGACATTGGCGGTTGCCGCCAAGGAAACACCAGATATCGCGCTTGGACTTATGTCTTATGTGCCATTCGATCTCTCAAGCCGTGGCGCTTTATATGACTTGTCGAAGTTCGATGATTTCTGGGCAGTGGCAAATAGATTCCCAACAGGATCATTTGTGTCATACGTATACAACGAAGGTGTTTATGCCGTTCCTGAGACGACAGACTTTAACGCTATCGTTTATAGAAAAGACATTTTCAAACAGTTGAATCTTGATGTTCCAAATACATGGGATGATTTGATTGATATTCTTCCAACTCTTCAGAGATACGGAAAGAACTTCTATCACAACATCTCACTTGGACAGATGGGATATAAATGGTTCTACCAGACAGCACCTATGATTCTCCAAAATGGTGGAAGTCTATACGTGCAGGATGGTTCAGGATTAGTAACTACAGGAGTAGATTCGAAGAAGTCTGTTAAAGGATTGCAGTTATTGGGTGACCTCTTTACGAAGTACTCATTAGATACATCCGTTAACACATTCTTCAACTCCTTCAGATATTCAGTTCTTCCTATTGGTATCATCGGTATGGAGGACTACACGCTTATCAAGAACGGTGCTCAAGAGTTAGACGGTGAATGGGGTATTGCTCCATACATTGGAACAGTCAGAAATGACGAAGGAGGCACTGTTGATAGAACATTCGTAGCCAACGGAACCGGAGGAGTTATCTTCAAGGGTTCTAAGAAGAAGGATGCTTCATGGGAGTTCTTAAAGTGGTGGACTAGCGATGAAGTTCAGACTCAGTACGAGTATACACTTCGTTCATCATACGGAAAGACATTCTTCTGGCTTTCAGCCAATATTGATGCGTTGAAGAACAACTCAATGGACGAGGCTGATAAGAATGTTGTATTAAAACAAATCCAGTGGGTAACAGACGTTACTCGTACACCGGGTCAGTACTTGCTAGAACGTACTATTTCTAATATGTGGACTTCAATGGTATTCGACGGTACATCTGCACAGGTTACAGTTGATGAGTCAAAGTCAGATGTTAACAAAGAGATTGTTCGTAAGATGCAAGAACTTGGATATTACGACGATAACGGAAAACTTGTCAAGAAGTTTAAACTTCAAGGTTTTGACTGGATAAAGAAAAATCAAGAAAAAGCTAAAAAAGCTGGAGAGGAGGTAAAGTAGAATGGCAGAAGCAGTAGCAGCTATTAAGAGCAAAAAGAAATTTATTGCATCTGAGGGTTTCCATTCATTCGTACTTTTACTTCCTTATGCAGTAGTGTTCTTTACATTCATTTTGCTACCAATTTTCATTGCGATAGCACTATCATTCACATACTTTGATATCATCAATGATCCAAAGTTTGCGGGAATGAACAACTACATTACACTGCTGACCGGCGATGAAGTGTTTATGAAGTACGTACTTCCGAACACCATTCTCTACGCTATCGTAGTAGGTGTCGGTGGATACTTACTCTCATTCGTAATGGCGTGGGTACTCGCACAGGTTACACCTCGTGCTAGAACCTTATACGCATTGGCGATGTATACGCCATCAATGGTAGGTATGCTAATGATTCAGATTATCTGGAAGACTATCTTCTCAGGTGATCAGTCAGGATTGGCGAACGCCTACTTACAGAAACTAGGAATAATTAACCAACCGATTCAATGGCTGATCTCGTCGGACTACTTTATGCAAATTATGATATTTGTATCACTGTGGTCATCGATGGGTATCGGATTCCTCTCGATGCTTTCAGGTATTATGAACATCGACCAGGAGTTGTACGAGGCAGCCTATGTCGACGGTATCAGGAACAGAGCACAGGAGATTATTTACATCACTGTGCCGTCCATGAAACCTCAGATGTTATTCGGTGCGGTTATGTCCATCGTTAACGCGTTTAACATGGGATGGATTGGTGTGGCACTCTGTGGTGCCAATCCAACGCCAGAATATTCCGGCCAGTTGATAGCCAACCATATAGATGACTATGCATATGTAAGATACGAAATCGGATATGCCTGTGCGATATCCGTTGCTTTGCTGTGCTTAGTATGGTTGTGCTCAAGAGTGGCTAACAACTTGTTTACAGAAAAAGATGAATATTAGAAAGGAGGACATAAATGGCTAATTTTCAAGGAAATAGAATTAATCCTAGCAGATTTTCCAGAGGACAAATTAAGTTTCATGCTATAGCGTTTCCATTGTCAATATTTATGATTCTCCCAGTGGTATTCTTAGTATGTAACGCATTTAAACCGCTCGGCGAGCTGTTTAAATTCCCACCATCGTTGATTGTTTATAATCCAACGTTGGATAACTTTAAAAACTTAATGAACCTAGCAGGTAGCACAGGTATCCCAATGTCGAGATACTTCTTGAACTCGATGATCGTAACAGTATTGACAGTGCTTTTGAACTTAGCATTCACTATCATGGCTGCTTATGTATTCTCGAAAAAGAAGTTTAAGATTAAGGGAGCATTGTGGGAAATCAACCAGATGGCCCTGATGTTCGTCGTGACAGCCGTTGCGATTCCAAGATATTTGATTATCGTAAACATCGGTGCTTACAACACATGGGCAGCCCACGTGTTGCCACTAGTGGCAATGCCGGTAGGACTCTTCCTCGTAAAACAGTTCGTGGATGGAATCCCAGATGCATTGATTGAGGCGGCAGTAGTAGACGGCGCGGGAGACTTCGTTATTTTGAGGAAGGTTATCATTCCATTGACGAAGCCAGCCTTGGCTACATCAGTCGTTCTCACGTTCCAACAGGTATGGAACAACATAGAAACTTCAAACAACTATATAACAAACGAGGCTCTACGAACATTGACGTACTACGTCAACTCCGTAGGTGTTAATAACGTTGTGGCAGCAGCGGGATTGATGGCGGCAGCGAACCTAATCTTGTTCGTGCCTAACCTAGTAATCTTTATCGCTATGCAGTCAAAGGTTATGAACACAATGAGTCACTCGGGTATCAAGTAAGGAGGCAGTATGATGAAGAAATTATTTCGAAAGTCAAGCTTACTGCTTCTAGCAGTAATCGCAAGCATGCTACTCGTGGTACCTGTAGGGGCTTCACAGGCTACAAGTTATACATATACTCTCGATGATGATAGCGAGTATGTTCGTACTCAGGACGCATATCTTCCTGACAGAACTATTACAAATCTCGGATTATCAAATCCTAGTGATATTTTCATCGACGAGAACGACGACGCATATATTGTAGATACAGATAATGCGCGAGTAGTTGTTTTTGACATAACAACAGAGAAGGTTGAAAAGATTCTCGATAAAACTAAAGGTTTTAAAGGATTTAATAAACCAAGAGGTATTTACAAGACTAAGACTGGTGACATCTATGTAACTGATGCTGGAAACAAGACAGTATATAAGTTTGACAAGAACTTCAATTACATTAGAGAGTACCCAAAACCTACGGCACCAATTTTTGCGGATACTAACTATGAGCCTTCAAAGATAGCGATAGATAGTGGTGATAACCTTTATATCGTATCAGAGGGTGTGTACAACGGTGTTATTCAGTTGGCGCAGACAGGAGAGTTTTTAGGATACTTCACATCTAATAAGACTAAGCTTACTCCACAGCAGGCATTCTTGAAGATGATTTATACAAAGGAGCAGGCGAAGAACTCATCTATATTGAATACAACACCTACTACATTCTCGAATGTATTCGTAGATGTTAATGGAATGGCATATTCAGTATGTATGGGTACTGGAACTGATCTCTTGAAGAAGCACAGTACTAACGGTGCTAATATGTTCAAGAATCCAGTAATAAGCGATGAGGATTTGACTGACGTTTGGGTAGATAATAGAGGAATCATCTATGTTAGTGATACGAAAGGTTTCATTTCAGTATACACTACTGATGGTGAATTGATATTCTCTCTCGGAGCAGAGGTACAAGATCTGGACGTTTCAGGATTGTTCAAATCTTTGACTACTATCGCTGTTGATTCAAAAGGAAATATTTGGACAGCCGATGGTGAGAAAGGATACATCCAGTCATTTACTCCTACGGAGTATGCAAATACTATTTATAAAGCATTGGTTGAATATGAAGACGGCGAGTATGAAGTAGCTTTGAAAGACTGGAGTTACGTTCTTAGACTTAATCAGATGTCTGTGCTAGCGCACAATGGCGTTGCCAAGGCATATTACAACGATGAGAAGTATCATCAGGCTATGGAGGACTTCGAGATTGCTGGTAACAGAGAAGGTTATTCAGATGCATTCTGGGAAGTTCGTAACAAAGCATTAAAGAAATACTTAGGACCATTTCTCTTAGTTGTCGGAATCATAGTATTGCTAAGCATTATTATGAGATTCGTTGATAGAGAAAGAAAACTTAAGGCCAAGAGAAAGAAAGCGTTCTCGAAACTGGCTGATGTTCCAGTGTTAGGAGAGATTGGATACGCATTTAAGATTGCTAGACATCCAATTGACAGATACTATGACATCAGAGTTGGAAAGAATGGTTCAGTGATAGCAGCGCTTATCATTTACATTGCATTCTTTGGAGTGTATATGCTCTATCAAACATCCAAAGGATTTATCTACCAGTTTACTAAGGTAGAGGACATGGATATGGGAGCAGTAGTAGTTGGATTCTTTGCTATCATCATTTTGTTCATTATATGTAACTACCTAGTTACTTCTATTACAGATGGTGACGGTACATTGAAACAAGTATTTATGATTCCAGCATATGGGTTGATGCCATTGATGATTTGTATGCTCATCACAACTGGAGCATCATATGTGCTTACATATAATGAGTCATTCCTTTTGACAGTAATAATGATTATCGGATCTGTTTGGTCCATCGCAGTTATTTTCGAGGGACTGGCAACCGTACACGACTACGATTTCGGACATACAGTTCTCTCGCTCATAATTACATTCGTGTTTATGCTCATTGCAGCAGTAGTTGTACTCGTTGTAATTATCATGTGGGAGCAGTTGTCAGATTTCTTACTAACAATAGGAAAGGAGGTAATAAGAAATGTCACAGGCGGTTAAAAAGATTATCAAAACTTCAGTTATCGCTGTTAGCATCTTATTCGTCCTTTCACTTACCGTGGCAGTTGCTGCGGAGTACCTAAACACTAACCGTGATACTCGTATGGCACCTAAAAAGGCGCACGAGAAATCATCGTTAGACAAAAAAGGATACCAGAAGATTTATTCTAACAGTAATTATGAATACTTCTTCCGTGATGACAGAGACATCATAGCCATCAAGGATAAAAAGACGGATTATATCTGGAAAACTGGACTTGATTCGCCATTCTCAAAAGATATCCAGAAGGCTAAGGAGAGCGTTGATGAGACTAAGGGCAAGAGCAATGCTAAACTCTTAGAGGCTTATGCTGACGCTACTATGAGCGATGTCAGTGAACTCAAGGAAGAGGGAATTACAGCTGACGACATCAAGAAGTTGGCTAAGACACCACAGCAGGATAGTTTGAATGGTCAGTATACAGCTATGGCTAATTCTCTCATCACAATTGAGTATTACACTGGTGAAGGTGAGAGTATGACGACCACAATGACTTCATCTGCAGCGGAGAAGGAAAAAGACGGAAAGTCTATCATCACAAAAGTGAATGATGACGGCAGCAAGTGGAAACTAAAAGCTACATTCGCTGTTGATGATTATTCGCTAGATGTGGTAGTTTATATCACATTTAACGCAGATGGAAGTATCAACTACAACATTCCTAACAAGGAAATCACTGATGATGCCAAGGGCAAGGCAAAAGCTAAACTTAAGGACATTATGATTACACCTTTCTTAGGAGCTAGTGGTGGAGCACTCAAGTATTACAACAAAGACAGTGATTCTTGGGATAAAGTTAAATTCAAGGAACTAACACCTGGATATGTACTTGTGCCAGACGGAGCAGGAGCTCTTATGAGATTCGAAAAGAATAAGGCCAAGTTCACAGATTACGAAGGTGTTGTATACGGACAGGATCCTGCATCGGCTATGTATTATCAAGAAAAAGTGGGCGACGCAGTTCCTATCAAGCAACCAACGATGCCAGTGTTTGGTATTTCACACGGTGATGGAACACAGTCAGCATTCGTTGCGTATGCAGAATCAGGTGATGAGTATATGACAGTTAATGTCAAACCATCATCTACAGAAAAGAACAAAGTTAAGTACACTTATGCTTTCCCATCATTCAAATATAATTCTGAGTATTATCAGGTTATGAACCAGGCGGGAGATTCTTACAGAAAAGTTCAAGATGTGGTTAACAACTTTGACATTAGCATCACTTACAAGTTCTTAAGTGGTGACGGAAAAGATGGTAGCCCAAGTGCTGACTATGTAGGAATGGCACAGGCGTACAAGGAATATCTCCTAAAGAAAAAGATTCTTACAGATCAGAAGAGTGTAGCTGGTGATATACCTATTAGAATTGACTTCTTAATGTCCGATTCTAAGAAGGGTGTCTTCTCTACTCAGGAGGTAGACGTCACAACATCAGATGATGTAAACGACATAATCAAATCACTATTGAGTGATAACATACATAATATAAATAGTGGATTAATAGGATGGCAGAGCGGTGGAGAAATATTGGCGAAGCCAGCATCTACTAGCGTATCGTCTTCAGTTGGATCATTAAGTGATTTCGAAGATATCATGAAAAATCTCAAGAAAAAGAATGTAGATCTTTCATTCTCAAGAGATTTCGTATCCATCAACGAAGATATGATGATGTATTACGGAAATGCAGCTAAGCATTTGAATACTAGATATCTCGAAGTTGATAAGACAGAGATTCTACCAAAGAATGCACCAGTTACAGAGTACGGATACGCAGATCCATTGAGATCAGCAGAGTGGATAGAAGACCTATACGATGATGTAGGAGAGTACAGTCCGTCATTAACAATAGACGGAGCTTCAAATTCACTATTAAGTACACACGATAGCAAGACAGACCAAGTAACAGTTTCTCAAACTATCAAGGAATATCAAAAGGTATTCGCAAACATACAGTCAAAGAAAACTAAATTAAATATGGTGAAACCAAACCAGTATCTGTGGAAGTATACAAACCGTTTCTTACAGTCAGACGTGGGAACTACACAGTACGTATATGAGACAGATACAGTTCCATTCTTACAGATGGTACTAAATGGTTCGATGGAAGTATACGCACCATATTCTAACTTCTCCTTCTACTCAAAGAAGGACATGTTGAGAATGATTGACTACAACATTTCACCATCCTTCGTACTTACGAAGAAGCCATCATACTTGCTAGCAGCAACAGCATCGGCGGATTACTACTCAACAGAGTATTCACAGTACGAAGACCTCATCAAAGATATTTACGGAACAGTAAATGGAACTTTGAAACAGGTTAAGGGATGTCAGTGGATTGACAGAGAGGTACTTGAGGATGGCGTAATCGCCAATACTTACAAAGACGCCTCCGGCAAGAAAAAGACAGTCATTGTCAACTACACAAATGATGATGTAACAGCAGCGGGAATGAAAGTTAAACCTCTGAGTGCATCAGTTAAAGAAGGGGGTGTTAAGTAATGGCTAAAGAGAAAAAGGCTAAAGCCCCTAGACGTAAGAAGATGCGTACTTATCAGCAGAGACAGAACCGTACAGGTTACATGTTCATGGCACCTTGGATAATTGGATTTGTATTATTTACAGCATTTCCATTTATCATGACCATATACTTAAGTTTTACGGCAGTACAGTTGGAAATCTCAGGATACATTATCAAGTGGAATGGCGTAGCAAACTACTACACAGCATTCTTCAAAAATGAGAAGTTCCTACCAGCGTTACTATCGTACCTGCAGATGATAATTCCATATACGTTTATCGTAGTGGTACTTTCATTCATCATCGCGTACTTGCTAAATAAGATTAAAGTAGGAAAAGGAATACTAAGAACTATTTACTTCCTTCCAGTAATCATTATGTCGGGTCCAGTAATGGCACAGATTTTAGCAGTACAAAATGCAGGAGTAGACACATCAGTAGCTACAGATGTAGCACTTCAGACAAACGCATACTCGAATATCTTCATAATGCAGATTATTCAGAGTTACTCGCCAGCATTGGCAAATGGGCTTGCAGGAATATTCGACCACTTGTCCATAATACTTTGGTTTACTGGAATCCCAATAGTACTTTTCATTAACGGATTACAGAAAATCAACCCAAGTATTTACGAGGCAGCAAAGATTGACTCAGCGAATGCATGGCAGATAATGTGGAAGATCACAATACCAATGTTGAAATCAGTAGGACTGATTATCACAGTATTTACAGTTATTCAATTAGGTATGTTTGATTCCATCAATCCAGTATATGAACTCATAGAGGAGGCTACAGCAGATACCAACGGAGGACTTGGATTCGCAGCCACATATGCTTGGATATACAGCATCGTCGCCTTACTCATCATAGGATTTGTATTCTTACTATTTAAGGATAGAAAACCAAAAGATATCAAGGCAAGAAAGCGACAAGAGAGAAAACTCAAGAAGCTGGACAAACAGCAGAAGAGAAGACTTGCCGCTCAAAAGAGACATCAGAAGAAGGAGGCGAGGTTGTATGGCAAATAAAAAGATCAGTGCAAAGTCGATTAATTTGTCTAGGATAAAAGAATTCAGCTTTGCCAAATTCAAAAAGTTAAAGATTGTTAACATCATCGCTAAGATAGCAATATACTTTATCCTCATTTGTATCGGATATGTATTCTTAAAACCTATCTTTGAGATGATATCAAAGTCGATAATGACAACTGCAGACTTGATTGATCCAACAATCACATGGATTGCGAAGCATCCAACAGGAGAGAACTTTGTAAATGCAATTTCACAGTTGGATATACCAGCTTCACTTATTGGATCCATCTTCTTCTCGACATTACTAGCATTGGCGCAGACAGCAGTATCCGCTACAACAGGATTTGCACTTTCGAGATATACATTTAAGGGAAGAAATATTTGGTACATCATGTTGATCTTGGCATTCATTTTACCAATACCACTTTTGACAGTACCAAGAATGATGATCTTCGATCAATTGTTTGCAATGACAGGAATAAAGTTGATTGGCACGATATGGCCACAGTTCTTAATGGCATTATTAGGACAAGGCGCATACTCAACAATGTTAATCCTCATATTCTACAATTTCTTTAATATGATACCTAAGACATTGGATGAGGCAGCCATGATAGACGGAGCTGGATCGCTCAAAGTTTTCTATCACGTAGCCGTAAGACTATCACTTTCTACTATATTAGTAGTATTCCTATTCTCATTCGTATTTAACTGGAATGAGACATATACGACAAACACGATGTTAAGAGATGCGCTTACACTGTTACCGGTTAAGTTAGCAACATTTGATAACGGATCTGGTGCAGAGACAGCCATCAATGAGGCCCAACGAATGGCCGCCACCCTAGTTTCTATAGCACCACTACTGATCTTATATGCAGTAGTTCAGAAACAGTTTATACAGGGTATTGAAAATACAGGTATTACCGGTGAGTAATAAGGAGGTGTGCAATGAAAATTTTTAGGAGAGTTTTATCAGTAGTATTAGCTTCAGTGCTTGCTCTTTCAGTAGGAATCATCCCACCAAAGAGTACGGTGACTACTGACGCAAAGGTAAAAATTATTGAGGGCAAAAAACTTAATATCACCATCGGAAAGAAGGGTGAGATTATTGTTAAGGGTAAGGCTAAAGCCAAAGTTGCCAGCAAGAAGATTGCCAAAGTGACTAAAACTAAGAAGCAAGGAAAGTACACACTAATCTATGTAAAAGGAAAAAAAGTTGGAAAGACTTCAGTTAAGGTTAAGGTTGGCAAGAAGAGCAAGAAAGTTAAGGTTTCAGTAGTACCTGCAAACACTTCTCTTAAGTCAGCTACTTTGACAGCCGATACCACAGCTAAACTCACTTGGGGCAAAGCTAAGGGAGCAAGCGGATATTATGTATATCGTTCAACTAGCTACAGCTCAGGTTATAAGAAGATTGCCACAGTAAAAGGTGGATCAAAAACTTCTTATACTAACACTGGCCTTTCACTTGGAGTTACTTATTACTACAAGGTTAGAACTTATGGAGCAAAGAGTCTAAAGAGTAAAGAAGACTCAGCTGTAAAGAAAGTTAAGACTTGGAAACTTACTTGGAGTGATGAGTTCAATGGAACAGAACTCGATACTACAAAGTGGAACAACGAAGGCGCAACAGGCGATGGTGGATATGGAAACCAAGAACTTCAGAATTATCAGATGGAATATTCAGAAGTAAATGATGGTTGCTTCATTATCAAACCACAGTTTGATTACAACGCTGCAACTGGCGAATGTGTTGACAAACGTTACTTCTCAACAAAGATTTGGACAAAAGGACAGCATTACTTTGGATATGGCAAGTTCGAATTTAGAGCTAAGATGCCAAAAGGATGTGGAACATGGGCAGCTGGATGGATGCTTGGCAAGAATATGAATTGGCCATACTGTGGAGAGATTGATGTATTCGAGACTACTAAGCAGCCAGAAAAGACTAAGATTCCAATGTCTGTTCATACTGGCAAGTTCAATGGAATGCCTACATCAAAAGGTAATAAGTATGGAAATGCAATTGTTCCAACAGCTACAACAGCATTCCACACATATACAGTTATCCGCAACGAAAAGACACTTGACTTCTATGTAGATGGAAAATATATTTGGACATATGACCCATCAATGTACACAACACAAGGTGATGGAACTGACGATTACATGATCTGGCCATTCAACCAGGATATGTATCTCATTCTAAACTGTGCTATTGGTGGAACACTTGGTGGAGATGTTGCCCCAACATACTGGACAAAGATTGCTACAAGCGGTAACATTGAAACTTATCAAGATAAGATGTACGTGGACTACGTAAGATACTACAAATAAGGAGAACTGAGATGAAATTATTGAAAAGAGCTATATCGATAGGCTTGTGTCTGGTGATGGCGTTTTCAGTGGGGGTTATTCCTCAGAATGTTGCTTCTCAAAAAGTAGAAGCTAAGGTCACAGTCATCGAAGGAAAAAAGTTAAATTTCAAGATTGGCTCCACAGATGATATTGTTGTAAAGGGAAAAGCGAAAGCGAAATCTAGTAACAGCAAAATCGCGAAAGTTAAGAAAATCAAGAAGGCTGGAAAGTATTCCATCATCACTTTGAAAGGTGGAAAAGTTGGAACTACTTCAGTTAAGGTTAAGGTTGGAAAATCTAAGAAGACTATCAAGGTTACAGTTACACCTGAGACTGTCACTATTGGATCTGCAAACCTTGCAAACAGCACTTCAGCTAAGATTACTTGGAAGAAGACTAAAGGTGCCAAGGGATACTATGTATATCGTTCGACAAGTTACAGTGGTGGATATAAGAAAATCGCAACTGTAAAAACGACATCATATATTAACAAGAATCTTTCATTAGGAAATTATTTCTATTATAAGGTTCGTGCCTACGGCAATAAAAACTTGTTAAGTCCTAAGTTCTCTAAGGTAGCTACAGCGAAGACATGGAGACTTGATTGGAGCGATGAGTTCACTGGAGTTAAATATACTGATGAGGAAAAAGCTGCTATTCAGGCTGAGTTAGATGAAGTTAATGGTCAGATCCAAGACATTATGGATGTGACAGGTAAGACAATGAACGATTTGAACAATGATTCAAATTATTCACCACTCATTTCAAAACGACATGAGTTGATTTTGAAACAGAAAGGTTTTGACACTACCAAGTGGCATTGTGATGGATACGAAGGAACTGGACGTACTGGATATGGTAACCAAGAGTTACAGGATTATCAGCCAGAGTATTCTGAAATTAAGAATGGTATTTATACTATCAAACCTAGAATGCAGTGGAATCCAAAATCTGGAGAAATGGTTGAGAACTCAGCTTATGCAACAAAGGTTTGGACAAAGCATGTTGATAAAGATCATAATAGTTTCTATAACACAAAGTATGGTAAGGTTGAGTTTAGAGCCAAAATGCCTAAGGGTGTAGGAACATGGGCAGCCGGATGGATGCTTGGAGCAAAGAATACATGGCCACTCTGTGGTGAGATTGACGTATTCGAGACTACAGACCAAGAAGCAAAGACTACCATTCCAATGTCTATCCACTGTGGTAAGTTCAATGGTATGTCTACATCATCAGGAAATAAGCATGGTGATGGTCATATACCAACAGCTACAACAGCATATCACACATATGCAGTAGAGTGGACACCTAAGCACTTGAAGTTCTTAATTGATGGAAAACATATTTGGACATATGACCCATCAGAATGGGTTCTTGAAGGCGATGGAACTGACAATTCTCAGGTTTGGCCATATTGCCAAAACTTCTACTTGATTCTCAACTGTGCTGTCGGCGGAACACTTGGTGGACAAGTAAATCCAAAATATTGGACAAAGATAGACACAAATGAGGAAACAGGTATCGAGACATATGAAGATTACTTATCATTCGACTACGTACGAGTTTATAAATAAAAAGTTTTAAATCTAATTAGCAGGCCGCCTGCTTTTTGCAGGCGGTCTCTTATTGAGAATATATATTAAGAGGAGAATTTATTTAAATGGATACTTACAGACTGGAAGGTCAAACATTTGTAATTGACGATTATGACAGAAAGCCTGCATTTTCTAGTTTTCTACCAGGTTTAGCCGGTGTTCAAGGAATCCCAATGTGGACATTCTATACAAATAGAGGTCAGGGTATGAACAGTTTTGGCATTGCCAATAAAGGTAATGCTATTATGGAGTTCAATACTGCTAACATTGCATTTGAGAACACACAGGTTAAAGGTTTTAGAACATTCTTAAGAATTGATGGCGAGTATTATGAGCCATTCTTCAAAATCGACGATGACGCTAAGCGCCAGATTCGAATGAACAAAAATAGTTTCAAAGTGATCGAGACTAACGAGTCAAAGGGAGTGGAAGTAACAGTTAATTATTTCATTCTTCCTAACGAGAGCATTGGAGCATTGGTGCGTCAAGTGTCAGTCAAAAACATTTCAGGAAAGCCTATAGACCTTGAAATCATAGACGGTATGCCAAAGATTATCACATCAGGCATTAACAACAGTGAGTTCAAGGAACTCTCGAACCTTTTCAAGAGTTGGGCATTCATCAAAAACATTGAAAACAAAATTCCATACTATACCTTGAGTTCATCTATCGGCGATTCAGCTGAGGTTTCTGAGGTAGAAGGTGGATATTATTTCTTGACCATCAGAGACGGAGCGCTTCAGGATATTGTCTACGACGTAGACACAGTATTCGGATATGACTTGTCTCTTATGACTGCGCAAAGATTTGCAGACGGTGGCCTGGATGAAGTAAAGGCCAAGAAGCAGTGCTTCGCAAACAAGGTTCCTTGTGGCTTCGCCACATTCAAGGAGACCGTAGAAGCAGATGACGCAGTCAAGTTTGACACATTCATCGGCTATGCTGGAAATCCTGAGCAGATTAATGCCAAGGCAAAGGACTTCGTAGCAGATGGTTATATAGAAAAGAAACGTCAGGAGGCAGAGGAACTTGCGGATTCATTCACATCAGATGTGAAGACACATACTGCAGCAGGTATTTTTGATCAGTATGTTGAACAGTGTTACCTCGACAACTTCCTTCGCGGTGGTTATCCATACGTGCTAAACAAGGATGACAACAAGTCGGTTATCCATTTGTTCAGTCGTAAGCACGGCGATCCAGAGAGAGATTACAACTTCTTCTCAATCGCTGCTGAGTATTATTCACAGGGTAACGGAAACTTCCGTGACGTTTCACAGAATAGAAGAAATGACGTATTCTTTAACAAAGATGTTGGCGACTTCAACGTAAAGACATTCTTCAGTTTGATTCAGGCAGACGGTTACAACCCACTAGAGGTTAGACCTAGTCTATTCAACGTACAGGATGGTAAGTTGGAAGCTGTTAAGAGTTATGTCGAAGACAATGTATCAGGTGACGCTTCAGAAATCATTAAGATAGTTGAAGGACAGTTCACACCTGGACAGATTTCAAACACAGTTGCAAAACTCGGTCTCACACTTAAGGTAGATGATGGTGAGTTTATCTCTGAGATTTTGAAATCATGCGACCAGAACATTGAGGCTGGTTTCGGCGAGGGATACTGGAGTGACCACTGGGATTACAACATGGACCTCGTGGACAACTATCTCTCAATCTTCCCTGATAAGAAGGAAGAAATGCTCTTTGGCGATGAGACATATAAGTTCTATGACAGTGTGGCTACAGTAGTTCCACGTTCAGAGAAGTATGTCATCAACAAGAAGGGTGACGTTCGTCAATATGGAATGGAAATAGAAGACGAAGAGAAAGAAACTCGTCCAGGATTCAACAAGTGGGCAACTAACTGGTTGAAGACTAAGGATGAAAAGATATATTACACAACACTCGCAGTGAAGATGGTTACACTTGCACTTTCTAAGTTTGCACAGCTCGATATGGATGGTATCGGTGTCGAGATGGAAGGTGGAAAGCCAGGTTGGAATGACGCCATGAATGGACTTCCAGGATTGTTCGGTTCAGGAACTCCTGAGACATTCGAATTGAAGCGTCTTGTAAACTTCATTGTCGAAAACTTCGGCACAGACGGCGAGGTTGTATTCCCAACAGAGATTGCGAAATATTTAGATGATGTGAAGGCTGCACTCGATGAGTACAATGCTGGAAAACTCGATGACTTTGCATACTGGGATAAGGTTGCAACTATCAGAGAGGGTTACCGCGCAAGCATTAGAATGTACTTCTCAGGTGATGAGACTAGCGTTTCAAAGGCTCACATCGTAGAAGTATTCAAGGCTTTCGCTGAGAAGATTGAAAAGGGTATTGCAAAAGCGCTCGAGATGGGTGATGGCATTGTGCCAACATACCTAACTCACGAGGCTGTCGACTTCGAGCCAGTTGTGGACGAGAAGGGCGAGCCAGTAATCAGTCACTACGGACTTCCTAAGGCGAAGGTTAAGGCTTTCAAGACAAGCGCACTTCCATATTTCCTCGAGGGCCCAGCCCGTATGATGGGTTATATCGATACAGAGGACGCCAGGGCAATGTTCAATAAGATTAAAGAGACTGATGTCTTCGACAAGAAACTTGCGATGTACAAGACATCTGCTTCAATTGAAGATTGTTCGATGGAAAATGGACGTTGCAGAGCGTTTACTCCAGGATGGCAGGAGCGTGAGAACGTATTCCTCCACATGGAATACAAATATATCCTAGCACTTATCAAGGCGGGACTTTACGATGAGTACTATGAGACTATTACACGTTCACTTATTCCATTCCTAGATCCAAATATGTATGGAAGAAGTACACTTGAGAATTCTTCATTCCTCGCATCTAGTGCGAACCCTAACGAAGATATTCACGGACGTGGATTCGTGGCTAGACTTTCAGGTTCAACAACTGAGATGATGTCAATGTGGATTGAGATGTTCATTGGCTCAAAGGTATTTACATACGAAGATGGCGAGTTAGTGCTCAACCTTGAGCCACGACTTGCTGATTGGTTGTTCGAAGATGGAAAGGCTACATTCAGATTCCTTTCAACTTGTGATATTACATATATCAATGAAACAGGAAAGAGCACATACGGTGAGGATGGAGCTAAGATTACTCGAATCGAAATCGATGGCGAAGATGTGTCTTCAGACAATACTATCAGTGGCCAGATAGCAGAAGATATCCGCGATGGAAAAGTTTCAGCTATCAATGTTTACTTCGAGTAAGTAATTTAATATAATAAAGGGCGGATTGCGAAAAGCAATTCGCCCTTATTTTTTACAAACGGGAGATTAAAATGAGTGATTTGAAATATCTCGACAAAAAAGGAACATTTACGCTAGACAATCCGGATCTTACAAGTTATATGTATTTTCCACTAGCCAACGAGACAGGTATGATGAGTGCCATCACACCTGATCTTTCGGGTGATATTAAGCTTGACCAGAATACTTTTCTGCTTGAGCCTGTTTCTAGCGAGAATCTTCATAATAATAAATCATCCAGAAACTTTTGGGTTTATATAGAAGGAAAAGGCGCTTGGTCAGCTACTGGTCGTTCGACCAACCAGCAAAGTAAACTTTTTACAGATGATAAAGAAGATGTGAAACTTACAGCTGGAATACTTTGGCATAAGGTGGAGCGCACATCTGAAGAGATGGGCTTAAAGGCCACTGTTACTTCATATGTTCCAAACGGTGAGATTGACACATCAATGGAGACATTTGAACAGACGACAAACGCGACGGACAGAGTAGAACTCACTAAGGTGGAAATCACCAACACATCAGACAAGCCACAAAAGATTACATCAACCGTGGCTATTCCAATGTATGCAAGATCTGCGTCGAACATCAGGGATCACAGACATGTCACATCTTTGCTTCATCGCACAAAGACTATTAAAAACGGTGTAGTTATTTATCCTACGCTCACTTTTGACGAGCGTGGCCATAATAAAAATGAACTATTCTATGCTTGCCTCGCAAAAGAGGTAGTAGGAGAAGAAATGGCATCTCCGGTTGGCTTTTGCCCAGTGGCAGAAGAGTTTATTGGTGCCGGAGGCAATTTTGAAAACCCATATTATGTAATGACAAATACTGAACTCCCATATGGAGAGGAAGAGTATGTAAATGGATACGAGACTATTGGTGCCATCAGATTTGCAGATGCTGAACTTGCGCCGGGTGAGACTCGCACATATATCATAAACCTTGGCTATGGAAAGTCAGAGGAAGAAATCATTGAGCTTGGAAAGAAATATTTAACACTCAAGCATTTCGATAAATATTTAGATGAGACAAAGAAATATTGGCAAAAGAAAATAAACGTTCACTACAACTCAGCAGATTCAGACTTCGACAACTGGATGCATTGGGTGAATTTCCAACCTATGCTTCGTAGAATCTACGGATGTTCATTCCTTCCGCATCACGATTACGGTAAAGGTGGAAGAGGTTGGAGAGATCTCTGGCAGGATTGCCTGGCACTTTTGATTATGGAGCCAGATGAGGTTCGCCAGATGCTTATCGACAATTTCGGTGGCGTGCGTTTCGACGGAACGAACGCGACTATTATAGGAAGTAATCCAGGTGAGTTTATTGCAGATAGAAATGACATCGTTCGTGTTTGGATGGACCACGGCGCATGGCCATACCTCACAACTCAACTCTATATTCAGCAGACAGGCGACATAGAGTTCTTTGCCGAAGGCAGCAGCTACTTTAAAGATATGCAAGTATCTCGTGGCGAGGCGAAAGATGAGGAGTGGAATGATGCCCAGGGCAATAAGCAGATGACCGCTGAGGCTGAAGCTTATAGCGGAACGGTTCTAGAACATTTGCTCATTCAGCATCTCACAGCTTTTTATGACGTAGGAGAGCACAACCACATCAGGCTTAGAGGCGCAGACTGGAATGATGGTCTAGATATGGCTGAGGAGCGTGGAGAGAGCGTGGCGTTTACAGCACTTTACGGTGGAAACCTTGCTAATCTCGCAAAGGATATCAGAGCATACACAGAGAAGACAGGCAAGGAGACTATCACTCTTGCGAAAGAATTAAATATTCTACTAGACGTGGATGCAAAAGTCTTCGATGAAGTAGGAGAGAAGAGTGCAGTTTTAGATGAATATTGCGAAGCAGTAAAACATCACATAAGTGGTGAAAAGATAGAGATCGACAGTGAAAAGTTGGCAAGCATTCTAGAGGGAATGGCCGATTGGATTATGAATCATATCCGTGAGACAGAGTGGACTACATCGAAGGAAGACTTCGCGTGGTTCAACGGTTACTATGACAACAGTGGTAAGGCTGTCGAGGGTGATTTCGAGTCGGGTGTTCGAATGATGCTCACGAGTCAAGTGTTCACAGTTATGATGGAAGTTGCAACTGACGAACAAGTGGAGTCTATCATTCGTGCAGCGGATGAATATCTCTACGACGAGGGTATAGGCGGCTATCGCCTCAACACTAACTTTGGTGAGGTTAAGACAGATCTTGGAAGGTTGTTTGGTTTTGCCTTCGGGCACAAGGAAAACGGAGCAGTGTTCTCGCATATGGCAGTGATGTATGCAAACGCCTTGTATCAGCGTGGCTTCGCCAAGGAAGGCTTCAAAGTTATAGATACTCTCTACAGACATTGCATGGATTATCACAAGAGTGCGATATATCCAGGCGTCCCTGAGTATGTAAATCAGAGAGGTCGTGGAATGTATCATTATCTTACAGGTGCAGCGAGCTGGTTACTCTTAACAGTTCTAAATGAAATGTATGGAGTAAAAGGCGAACTTGGAGCATTGAAGTTGGAGCCAAAATTATTGGCTAGCCAGTTTGAGAATGGAAAGGCTTCAGTGCAGTGCATGTTTAGAGGAGTTAACCTCACAGTTACATATCAAAATCCATTTGCATTGGATGTTGGGGAATATACAGTGCAGAAGATTTTTGTCGACGGTGAAGAGTATGGGGACACAGATACCATTACCAAAGAAGACGTTGATAAGATGGGTGATATGGCTCAAGTTACAGCAGTGCTTGTGAACAAATAAAAGTAGAGAGTTATTTGAATAGTATCTCAAAAAGTATATCGATTATAGAATAATATTTTTGCAAATTATGAGAATGAACTAGGCAGTTTTTGTCTGGTTCATTTTTTTGGTTTTGGTACTGATTTTTTAGTGTTTTTTGCCTTGTTGCTGTTCACTTTAAAGTTTATTTGTGATAAAATTAAGCCATATTGGAAGGGGACTTTATGTCCTACGGCTAATTAAATATTTTTTTGAAAGGAGACTTTTTTATGAGCAGAAGTATCAAAAAAACCATTGCCGTTTTATGCGCATTGGCAATGGTTGTAGCTGGAATAGTGTACACGCCAGCTACTAATGCAGTTGCGGATGATTATTCAGATTTAGAGTTTAAAGTATCTGATAATAATCCTGATATGGCTATTGCTTTTGTTACACAAGGTGGAGTTACTACATCTCAAGAAGTTAATTACTGTTTAGATCAAGGAACTAACTTCTATTGTGCTACAACAGCAGCGTTTACAAAGCCAAATTTTAAAACTGTAACATGTAACGGAAACGTTGAGGACCCTGCTAGGGCAGGAGCAAACTTCTGGATTCCTGTAAGCGTTCTAAATGATGACGCTTACAATTTGGTTACTATTGAAGATGCAGTAGGTAATACATCTCAATTTGTAATCAGAATGGGAACACCTTCAGAAACTACTACGGTTGCTCCAACAACAGTTGAACCTCAGCCAACAACAGAAGCACCAACAGGTGAAACTACAGAGGCGCCAACTGAGGCTACAACTGAGGCACCTAGTGAGTGGACAGCATTACCAGATGGAACTACTAAGGTAATTGGTGACTATTCACTTTACGCAGGTATGTGGGGACAAGGAGCTATTTCTTACAAGGGTACTGACAATGCTAGCCTTCAGGTTAGAATCGATAGTGCATCAGGCGATAATAACTGGGGCATTCAGTTTAAGTATCCAAACCAAAAAGCATATGCTTCTTGTACAGTAGGTACAACATACGCAGCAGTTATATCATTTACATCTTCAGTAGCAGGAAAGATGTTCCTTAAGCAAGAAGATATAAATGATGGAAAAGTTTATGATGTAGTTGCAGGTGAGAATACTATTCAGTTAGATCCGTTTGAGTACAAAGCTTCGATGAGTTCGGGTAACTCAATCGTATTTGAAGCAAGCAAGATGCCAGTAGACGCTGTTATATCAGACTTTGGCGTTGCAATGACTGAAGATTTTACAACTGAGGCACCTACAACAACTACTCCAGATGCAGATGGATATTACAAGGCAGGAAGTTGGCTTGATATTGAAGCTGTAGCACCATGGCAGATGTGGGTAGGTGGCGATAGAGATATTCGCTACAAAGGTGAAGTTGATGGATTTACTGGTTCATTTGCAGCTAAGTTTATCAGTAACCCATATGGTGAGTGGCAGGCACAGGCTCGAGTTCAAGGCTCAGCACAGAAATTTGGACCATTTGAAAATGGAACATATGTAGCCACTGTTGCATACACTACTAATACAGATATTGACATTAACTTCCAAATTAATGGAAAGAATCATGACATCTCTCTAAAAGCAGATGAGAGTGAAACATCATTTACTTATGATTCTGAGACACCTTATCCTGACATTTTCTATAATTTGTCAAGTGTGCCATCAGGAACTAATTTTGAAATGTATTTCACATTTGCGAAGGAAGATCCTACTACAGAGGCTCCAACATCAGAGGGACCTACAGAGGAAACTACTGAAGCGCCTACTACAGGGGCAGTTCCTGATATCAATATCACAAGTGTTAGCACAAAGACTAATTACAACTTAGCAACAAAGACTCTCGATGTACACTGGGCACAGTTTGAAGAGGGTGCTAAGTATACTTCATACATTGGTGAGGAAATCGAAGCAGATATCGCAACAGCAACGAATGGCTGGAAGTTTAAAGACCAAACTCAACTTTGGTTCGATTCAGTTCCAGTTACTGCTGGAGAAACAGTTCATGTTATCGTAGTGGCTAAGGATGCGGATGGAAATGTTATCGCAAGACACGCTGAGGATATTGACATTCCTGACTTTACTCCACAGGAGCAAGAGACTATCGATGCTATTCAGATGATTAAGTCTGATGATAACATGGCATACGGAACTACACCTATTGTTAGTTCAAGAGATGGCCAGAAGGCCAATATTAACGATAAGAATATTGACTCTAGATGGCAAGCAGATCCAAATGACGATTCACACGCAGTGGGAGAAGAATTCTTCGGCGTAGATCTTGGATCAGCTCAAAGTGTTGCATCAATCGTTGTAATGTTTGAAGCATCATATCCAACATCATTTGATGTTCAGACTAGTCTTGATGGTGTAGATTACACTACAGTTGCTTCAGGAACATGTGACGGAACAAACCTAGCTCAGAGAATTAAGTTTGATGAAGTTTCAGCTCAGTATGTAAGAGTAGTAGCTACAGGATTTAGCACAAACGCTTCAACATATGGTACATCAGCATATGAACTTGGTGTATTCTCATATATTCCAGAGCCACCTCTTACACCTACAGGACTTGCTTATGCAGGTACGGAAGCGATGCCATATTATTGGACATGGAATGAGTCTGAAGGAGCTACATCATACAATATTTATGTTGATGGCGTTTATGAAAATAGTGTAACTGAACTTGCATGGAACGGAGATTACCTCTTCGAGGATGCAGCACCAGGAACATACACTATTGGAGTTACAGCCGTTAATGATATAGGTGAGTCGTACGAAGCAACTATTGATTATACGAAGGAAGGTCCTACAACTGAGGCTCCTACAGAGGAGACAACAGAGGCACCTACAGCAGAACCTACTACAGAGTCAGGTGAAATCGTAATGGATCAGACATTCGATTCATCTGTGGCAGAGCACAATACACTCGGTGGTTATGATATATTTGTTGGTGCATTCCAGCAAGAGAAGGCTATCGGTGGTGTTGATGCCAACAACGCAGACCATATTAAAGTTAAGAAAGACAGTACTGTTGGATGGGATAAGTGGGGTATTCAGATTACAAAGACTATCACTGGCTTAGATCCAAACACAGAGTATACTGTTTCTTGGACAGTTAATGCAACTAACAACGACGGAGCATTAGCTTACAACTTTGGCGGTGGCGACGATGCACACCAGCTCACTGGTGGAATTCAGACATTCGAAGGACCTAGATCTACTGATGGTAATGGTTCGATGGATATCGTATTTGGTTCAGGACAGGTTGGCGTAGCCAATGCAATCGAATACTATCAGCCTATCGTTACGGATTCAGAAGGAAATATTGTATATCCTAAGGAAGAGCCTACAACGGAAGCTCCTACAGAGGAGACAACAGAGGCACCTACTGCAGAGCCTACAACAGAAGCTCCTACAGCAGAGCCTACAACAGAGGCACCTACTGTAGAACCTACAACAGAGGCACCTACAACAGTGGCACCTACAACAAAGGCACCTAAACCAACAACTAAGAAGGTTAAGAAGCCTGGTAGGGTTAAGATTACTAAGGTTTACAAGAAAAAGAAGAAATCTAAGAAGGTTAAGATTAAGTTCAAGAAGGTTAAGGGAGCTAAGGGCTACCAAGTTGGAGTATTTAAGTCATCTAAGAACGCTAAGAAGTTCAAGAAAGCGTTAGTGAAGAAGATTACTCACAAGACTAAATACACTATCAAATCTAAGAAACTTAAAAAGAAGAAGAAACTATACGTAGCAGTTCGTGCTTACAAGGTTAGTGGAAGCAAGAGAATCTACGGAAAAGTTTCGAAACCTAAAAAGGTTAAAATTAAAAAGTAAAAATTAGTTAATCTTATTTATACTTTTGCGAGAGGGCGGTCATAGACCGCCCTTTTGATTGTGATAAAAAATGGCATAGGTTCTAAGATATCTTGTACTTTATTATTTATAATGTTAAAATAAAATTAGTTTATTATGGAGGACGGAATTATGAAGAGAAAATTATTACTTATAGTCATTACAATAGTGGCTGTCTTTTCTATGGCCATAATAGTTAATGCTGACGGTGATGACCAGTATGGAGATATCATCGATAACCCATGGGCAGGACTATTTACTACAGTTAGTCCTTCTACAGAGGCAACTACAGCGACACCTACAGCGAAACCAACGACAAAATCTAGAAAGGTTGTTGTAGGAAAAACTAAGGTTAAGAAGGCTACAAAGAAGAAAAAATCAGCCAAGAAAGTAAGTATTACTTTAAAGAAAGTTAAGAAGGCGAAAGGATATCAAGTTAAGATATTCAAGAGAAAGAAAGCAAAGAAAGCTTTAGTTACTAAGTTCGTAAAGAAGACTAAAGTTGCAATTAAGTCTAAGAAGCTTAAGAATAAGAAAAAACTATTTGTTAAGGCTAGAGCGTATAAGATCTCTAAAGGAAAGAAAGTCTATGGCAAGTGGTCCAAGATGAAGAAGGTAAAGATTAAATAATCATTGCATTAAAAACCTAAATATGCTATAAAATATATAGTGACTAACGGCATATTGCAAAGGAGTGGTTTTATGAAAAAATACACGGAACCTACTTTCGAAAGCATATATTTCGATGTAGATAGCAGATTAATGGGAGATCCATATCCAGGCGAGGACGAATCAGCCATAGACAATCCATGGGGTGATGAGTTCGAGTCAGAAACTGACGCTAACGCTGGATTGGCATTATTCTTATAAGATTAAATAAAAAATGGACGCTTTATGCGTCCATTTTTTTGCGTTTTTTTACATTGTCGAGGGCTATTTTAGCCCTCGACAATGCTATTTACACCCCTTTAAATTCCTTGAATAATGACACTTTTGATGATAAAATAAAATATAACTACTTATATGGGATAATATGCCTTTTTTACGGAAGTAGTGCGTATTTTCCCTTGCTTACGGATGAAAAAATAATAGAAACTTGTTTATACGAATCGACACAAAAGGAGGTTTGACAAATGAAGGGAACAAGAAGGAAAGTAGTCGCCATATTGACTGCAGTAGCCTTAGTTTTAGCGGGTGCAAGTTTTGTGCCAACTCAAGTTAAGGCTGAGAGTGCTGTGGGCGGACAATGGACGACTATAGGATCAGACGGATGGCAGTATTGGGTTTCCAAGTCTGGAAACACATATACTGGAGGTACTTCATTCGACGATCCACTTATCTTCACTATTAATACTTATGCAGGACATTCAAATGACTTGCAATTAAAGACACCTACACAGAGTGTTACGGCTAACACTTTGTACAATATGTCTATGACTGTTAATAGTGGAAAGTATATTGGAGGAGTTACCGTAAATATTTGGGTAAATGGTTCAAAGGTTTGGACCAAAAATAGTGCGGTAGCAGCAAATACGGATGTTCAATATGCAACACAGTATACTCCTACTACTAGTGGAACGATGTATATAGAAGTATTGTCGGGATGGACTCCAGATGCAGCTATTTCGTTTACAGCTTTATGTGAAGCTGCTTCAGGAACGACATCGACCACTACGACACCAGTTCCTACTACAGGATCTGATGGATACTATATGGCAGAACTTGGTGACTGGGCAACAGTTCCAAATGGAGTTTTTGAGTATAAGTTCCATCCAAATATGACAGATTGTAAAGTTAAAGGTGGAGAAACTCTCAATGATAACTTCTATGTTAAGACATCAACAGCAGCTGGAAAGGATCACGACTTTCAGACGAAGTCACCTGTAGTTTCAGTTACTGCTGGATACAGATATAAACTGACATACAATATTACGGCAACAAAGACTTCAGGACAGCAAGTGTATGCAGTTGTAACTGACGCGTCAAATGATAATGATATTACATCCAACTATAATAACAAAATTAAAGTTACTGCGGGTGAGACGGCACAGATTGAGTTAACTTATACGGCACCAGCTTCTGGTGAGGTTTACTTTAAACTCAATAACAGCTGGACCACTTCGAATACGACATTCACATTGCATCCAGTTAATACTCAGATTGACGTGACAACAACGACTACTACCACTACATTGCCTCCGGGCACATATCCATGTACTCAGAATGATTGGAGTTATGCTCAGAACAATGGATGGCAGTATTTTGTAAAGAATGCTAACTCAACTTACACAGGTGGAAATACTATGGCAGGTGGACTTACCATCAACTATGGAGATTACTTAGCTGATGTTGATTCTTGTCAGGCACGTACACCAGTGACAGCAGTTAACGGTGGTGTGAACTGTACAGGCTCTATCACTGTAAGTAATGGTTCAGCATATAAGATGTCAGGTGCAGTGGCAGCAGTATATGCTGTTGATACATCTACTACACCTTACACATATACTTGGTATCAGAATTCTGAAGAGGGCGAACAGGATATCGCAGCAAATGGTAGTACTACATGGACATTTGAATACGTAGCACCTGATACAGGATATGTTGTATATGTAGCAGATACACATTACACACCAACTGGGGATATTGGATTTACGGCTACTCATGAAGAGGAGGAGACTACTACAACTACTATAGCAGGAACTCCTTGTCAGACAGGTGATTGGTACTTTGCTCAATCTAATGGATGGCAGTACAACGTAGCCGGTGCTGGTTCATACTATACAAATGGTGGAACAATGGCACAGGGTATGGGAATCCACTATGGAACATATGTAGAAGATACACATACATGTTCTGTACGTACACCAATAACAGCAGTTGCTGAGGGCAGTTCTTGTACAGGTACTATTACAATTGCTAACAGCACTGACTATACTATTGGCGCAGCCAGAGGTGCGATATATGCGGTAGATACATCTACTAACCCATACACATACACATGGTATGGTGAAGATTCAGGAGGAGATAAGTCTATTCCTTCAGGTAGCAGCGCAACATTTAACTTTAGCTACACAGCACCTGCAACAGGTTATGTAGTTTATGTAGCTGATATTGATTATGCGCCTAGTGGAGATCTTGCTTTCTCAGCTACTCATAGCGAAGAGACAGTAGAGCCTACTACTACAACAGCAGGACCTACAACTACTCCATATATCACAACATCAGATTCACGCACATGGACACAGGTTCCAGATAATACAGCAACTTCAGCTGGAATTTGGACAGTATTCGCAGCGTATGATGGTGTTAACAACTGGGCACAGACAGCATATAACAATTATGTTTCAAATCCTACACAGCCTGGAGATACATCATTTAAGATTGTAAATCCAGCAGGATGGCTCAACTGGTTACAGACTATTACATTAGAAAATTATTGTGACGGCAAACTGACACCTGGTAATCCATATAAGATTACTATCAATGTTAGAACAACAGCCGGCACGGCGCCTGGAAAGAAATTGAGAATGGCAATTGATAATATCATTTATGACTTCCAGTTAGAACCAGGAGATAATACTTTAGTTGTCGATGAGTTTACATATGCATCCGATAGTTCCAATATCGCATTTGATTTGGGCGAGATGGAAAGAGGTGCAATTATAGATGTTAAGAGCATTACATTCGAAGATAATCCTGATACAACTTCTGTGGCTCCTACTACAACAGAACCTGTAGTAGAGATTCCAGATATCGACCTTGCAGGATATCAGATTAGTACCATCAACGGTGGATTTAGATTGGTAGGACAAGTTGAACCTACCATCAATTCCAAGACTGTTTCAAGTTGGGGTATTGTATATGGATTATCTAAGGTTGGAAAAGCTTCCGGTGATCCAACGGATACTGGTATCACAGATGAAGATATGGTAGTAGGATCTGAGAATACATATATCAGAGACTACACTGCTTCTAGTGGGGCAACTATTAATGAGCAGATGGGAAGTTCATCAACAGCAACCTATTATGCTCTAGTAATGAAGTTTGGCAAAAAGAATAGAGCAGCCTTTACTTCGCAGTATAAGGCAAGAACTTTTGCTAGACTTTCGGATAACTCAATAGTATACGGTGATATTTATAACTTCACAGTATTTGATATAGCGAAACATTTGTATGATAATTGTCAAATGAATACATTAGCTGATCACAATTATCTTTATACTACTATCTTGACCAAGGTGGATGCAGATTATTCAACGGTTGACTATGAATGGGACCGTATTGTTGCTAAACCAGGCGAGATAGGATCGTAGGAAAGGTGGTGATTAGAATGTTGAATAGAATGATGAAATCAAACAAAAGACAATTTTTCGCAATACTTGTAAGTGTTGCACTTATAGCCACTACTATGGTTGGCTTCCAGTTTAAAACTAAAGCTGCCGACACTTGGCATACAGCAACAGTCGGAGGAAGCGGAATAAGTCAACCTACAGCAACAGAAACAGGCCAAAATGATGGTGTTTGGAAATACTTACTCATTCAGAATCAGTGGAATAACATGAGCGGAAGATATACAAATGCTGCTGGAGTTCAGGGATTTGTATTCGACCAGACAGCTTATGGATGGGATGGATTCCAACTTCAGACTACTGACTTAAAGAGTATTTATGGAATGCAGAGTGGAATCCAATATGCATATTCAATCACGATTGGATATACATGTAATGGAAGTTCTGCAGACAAGACCAAGTCACAGAATCTTCAGTTCCAGATTAGAACGGGAGAATCAGTTGTTGTAAATGAAACTGTAGATATAAACACTACAGGAACAGGTACAGGATCGTACACATTTAGTGGAAATTATACACCTGGCGCTAACCCAGCAACGATACTTATGTCATATGGACAGGTTAATGGTTCGGGAACTGGCGCATATCAGGGATCGATAACTGTTACTAGTGCATCATTTACAGGACCTACACAGGCACCAACTACTACACAGGAACCAACTACTATAGACCCTACTGCACCACAGAAGGTGGAAGCATATAACTACTATGCACAGTCAAAGGGATATCAAGTTAAGTTTACTGGAGTAGAAGGAGCTAGTGAATACAAAGTATATATGGATGATTCACAGACAGCACTTGCTACACTTAGTGGAAGTGGTGAATACATCCCAGCTTCAACATTTGCGACATATGCAGACAATGCTGTTCATACATTGTCAGTATCTGCAGTAAATGGTGGTGTTGAGTCTAGTAAGACACCTACATCTGTTAGAGTATTGTCGAAGACATCTAGTGCGGAAGATCCTACAGATATTCCTAGGGTATATGTAGTTACAAACACTGGAGACAACAGTACTCTCACAAAGGCTAAGAAGACAACTTGTTCACTCACAGTATTGGGTGGCAAGGATGGCGTAAATACTGTAGCGGGCGACGGAACTATTAAACTTCGTGGTAACTCGACACAGTTCGCAGACAAGAAACCATTTAATATTTCTTTCAATTCTAAGCAGACTGTAATGCAGGGAAGAAATAAGGGTAAGAAGTGGTGCTTGATGGCATCAGCATATGACAAATCATTCTTGAGAAATAAGATTGGTATGTCACTCGGAAAAGTATTTGATAATGTTGGCGCACCAGAAGAGCACTATGTTGAACTTTATATGAATGGCACATACATCGGTCTATACGAACTCAGTGAGCCGGCGGATAATGGCAGATCTGGTATCAGTTACGACGACAGTGCTGATTCACAAGAAATTCAATTTGAGATTGAAGATAACAATAGAGATGAGTTGCAAGATGGCGCTATGTATCATATGACTGGTACTACTAAACAGCGTTATGTTACAGAAGATCTCGAAGACGAAGTAAGTGCATTAGTAGAAGAGCGTAAGAGTCAAGGATATGATTACGATTACGAGACTTTCCTAGCTTATGTTGATGAGCAGCTAGCTGATAATCCTAAGTATAGAAGCTTTGTGGATACTATCGAGGCATTCGATAAATCAGTTAGAAACTATGGCTCATCTAAGTGTTTCGAGTATATGGATGTTGATTCATTCGTAGATATGTATCTCGTAAACGAAATCATGATGACAACAGATTTCCAATACAGTTCAGTTAAGTACTACATCACTATTGAGAATGGAAAGCCAATCATCCACGCAGGATGTCTATGGGATTTCGACCTTTCATCTGGAAACTCATATTATCCAGCTGTTAGACAGGATACATCACTTAGATGCCAGAACAATGGATGGTTCAAGTACTTGATGAGAATTGATAAGTTTGCTGAGAAGGTTAAGGCAAGATTTGCTGAGAAACAGACAGCTGTAAGAAATATGTATGAGGACAATGAACTTGGAACTAACCAGATAGATCTCAATGTAGACTATATGTCAGCAGCTCGTACTAGAAACTATAATGTAGCAGTAAACCCACTCGCAGGCACAGGTCCTGGATGGAGTGAGAGTACAGCGGATACTTATGATACATACACAAGTACTCATAAGTTTGCATATAGTTACAGTTGCGTAAGTCCTTATAGTTCATATAACTACTTCCAGCACGTAGAGTATCTGAGGGATTGGATGGCTACACGTATCGGTTTGATTTGCGATTACTGGGGCACTCCACCAGCAGAGGAAATCTACACTAGTGACGATACATCTATCACTGGTTATCAGATGACAGCTAACTATGATGATGTAAGTGGAGCGATTGGACTTAGAACTGTATATCAGTTCGAACCAACAGTATCAGGCTTCAAACCAACAGAGGTTGGCTTGGTATTTGGTATCGTGACAGGTGGTAACCCTATCACCGCCAATGATGTTTATGTTGGTTCACCTAGTCAGTACGTTCAGTCACATGCAGCTACACCAGCTGGTAAGTTAGATTACCAGATGGGCGATTCACCAACAGCTGACTACTATGCATTAACAATTAATACACCTTCGCAAGGTGTAACACCAGCGGCATTTACTACACATTATATTGTAAGAGCATATGCTAAGACTGAAGGCGGAGGCTATGTATATAGTGATGCTACAGAATATAATATGTATGATGTAGGTGACTATCTATATAAGAATAAGTTGATTTCAAATAAAGATTCATTTGACTATATTTACGACAACATGCTTAAGGTAGTAACTCCTTCATACACTGAATTAGACTATGCTTGGAACAATGCAGTAGTAGACCCAGGAACTATTAACAACTAATATTCATAAAATCTAGTTATGAAACGTACCCCCGATTGACTTTTTAGTTAATCGGGGGTACAGTTGTATTAGCAGAAGAACGGACATTTTTGAATATGGGGGATTATATATGGAAAACAATTTTGTTTGAAATTGTGGAGGAACCATTATGATCAAGAAACTCGCTTATGCGATGAAAAGACATGGAAGAGCTACCACATCAGTAGCTCTTATTTTTGCGCTTGTCCTGACATCGTTTGCACTAATACCAAAAGATAATGTGATTAAGGCGGATGCCATAAACCTAGATGGAGTGACAGCCGATGTATCTATAGAGACGAATGGTACAGAGTTCGATAATGTGAAGAACGCTCTTATATCAGAAACGGCTTCATTTGACGGAGTCACATACAATAACTATAAGAAATATAATGGAGTGGCTGCGGAAAGTGATTCAGAGAGAGGTGCTGCATCTAATGCGATAGACTCAAAAAACACATCTCGTTGGGAATCTCAACATGGTAAAGATGATGTATATCTGCAAGTGGATTTCGGAAATGTTTATGAAATGAAAGTGATAGCACTTTATTGGGAGGATGCTTCGGCTAAGGAGTATGATTTGCTTGTCTCGAATGACGGAGATACATTTGAAAATCTTACTACCGTTAACAGCACGAAAAGGGAGAGAACTGATCTTGTAAAACTAAACCAATCAGTAGGTATTCGTGCAATCAAAATAAAGTGTAACAGCAGAAATACTGCTTATGGAAATTCTATTTTTGAGATTGCAGCATTCGGAGAAGAGGCGCAGAAACAAGTTGCACCTGTTTTATCAAATCTAAAAATCCAAAATTACTATACATATACTGGGAAAGTGCTGCTTTATTTCAATGAAGCAAGTGAAGCTGTAGGCTATAACGTATATCTCGATGATGGTACAGAACCAGTAAAGACAATAACTAAGTCAGGTGATTATCTTGATAAAGATGTATTAAGTGGTCTGAGCGCGGGAACACATACCATTGGCGTAGCCAGCGTTATTGAGGACGGTAGAGAATCAAAGAAGATTACGAAGACTTTCGAATTATCGGGTACGCCTGGTACTTGGAGAGATATTCCACAGATTTATATCAATACGAATGGAAATGTCTCTAACAATTATTTCGAAAATTCGGATGTGGTCGTAACCATCACAGACCAAGATGGTGGAAGTAATGGTCTCGGCGAGGTGTTTAATGACGGCGTGACTGCTGACGGAAAGACGAAACTCTATAAGGACATAATTGATTCGAAATGTAATATGAAGGTTCGCGGAAATACATCTGCGGGTCAGCCTAAGAAACCTTGGAACATCAAACTTAGCAGTAAAGAAAAAGTGCTAGGTATGGATAAGGGTAAGAAATGGAACTTGCTTGCTAACGCAATGGACAAGTCTCTGATGAGAGATTGGTTATCATATAACTTTGGTCTTGCCAATGGCGTTACATTTACATCGCAGAGTAGATATGTGGATGTTTATCTGAACGGTAAGTTTAAAGGTAACTATCAAATCTGCGAGCCAGTGGAGGCGAAGAGTGGGCGAGTGGAGACTGACGCTTATAATCCGGGAGTGACGGATATTCTCCTTGAATGGGGAACCAGAAACGAAGCAGATGTAGATCACTTTACGACAAATGTTTTCAATACGACTTTAGATGTTAACGATCCAGAACGCGGAGATGACCTGACAGACGAGCAGGTTGATACTAAGATTGCCAATGCAAAGGCATGGCTTGATAACTTCGAGACTGCGTTGAAGACGGCTTCGAGTAACAATGATTATTCATTGGTAAAGGATTACATTGATGAAGATACATTTGTGAATTTCTACATTGCAAATGAACTATTCGACAATGTTGATTTTAACTTTAGTTCAACTAGATTCTACATCAAAGATGGAAAACTATATGGTGGACCAATGTGGGATTTGGACCTATCAAGTGGAAATATTAAGAGCAATTATTACACGAGTTATTATCAGGATGGTGTAAGCTACAAGAAGTTTATGTGCCGAAACTTAAGATGGTATCGTGAACTCTTTAAGATTAGTGAGTTTGAGGAAAAGGTTAAAGAACGCTATGAGAAACTTCAGTACAATATTCAGAACTTGTATAGGAGTGATTCAACAGCAATAGTAGGAATCAATCACTTAAAGAGCAGATATGGAGCATCGTTTGCTAGAAACTATGCGAATAGTGATAATCCGGCAGGAAACAATGAATGGCCTTGGCCAGTGCATTATGACGATGGCTACAGTTTTGCGGGAGAGTCAAACTGGTCTACCTGGGAGGACCCAATTGAATTTTTACGCGACTGGTTGATGAATAGAAATACGTGGATTTGTGGCCAGTGGAATATAGATATGGAGAAGGCTTACAGAGAAAATGATCCAACAGAGACGACGACCCCTGAGCCTACTACAACGACGACTACAACAACCACAACTACGACGACCACGACCACGACTACAACTACCACAACTACCACAACCACAACTACAACAACTGAAAATCCAACTACAACGACAACTACAACTACTAAGCCAACAACAACGCCTGAACCTACGGTAACTACCGCAGAGCCAACACTGGAGCCTACTACAGAGGCGCCAACAGGTGATATTGATCATACAACATTGGCGACGACGTCGCCAACTGAAAAGATAACTTCTAAACCTTCAATCAAACCAAACGTAGTAAAAGTCGGAAAGACTAAGATTAAGAAGGTTAAGAAGAAATCAGCGAAGAAATATCGCGTGATTTTGAAGGCAGTTAAGGGCGTTTCAGGCTATCAGGTTAAGGTTTCTAAAACCAAGAAGTTCAAGAAGAAAGTGACTATGACTAAGTACTTTAAGAAGCCTAAATTTACATTTAAACTAAACAAGAAGCTTAGGAAGGCCAAGAAGAAATTCTGGAAGGCTAGGGCGTATGTTTTAGTAGGAAAAACTAAGAAATATGGTGCTTGGAGCAAGGTTAAGAAATCGAAACGCTAAAACACAATATATAGTGATTATAATTGACAATAACACCACTTTTTACTAAAATAGTAACGGTGTAAGAATTCCATTTAATAGGAAGAAAACATCGAAAAACATAGTAAAAACAGTGAAAGAGACAGTAGTTTTTAGGCGAAAATAAAGCGAATCTGGGAGGGTGCGAGCCAGAGATGAGTAACCTATCTATGAACATCACTCTGGAGTTGCAGCCCGAAAACATAGATGAGTAGGCGTTGACGGCATCCCACCGTTATCTGGGACACATATTATGAGGTATCTCAAGTATGCTGTATAAGGTGGTATAGCGAAGTATTCCCTTCGTCCTTTTACAGGGCGAAGGGATTTTTATTATATTTATAGGTATTTCGTATAAATACAGAAAGTACGATTCGAAGGAGAAAGAGTATGTACAAGAAAGTATCTACAGATCTAAATTTTGTAGACAGAGAAAAAGAAATTGAGAAGTACTGGGGAGATAACGATATCTTCCAAAAGAGTATGGATAGCCGTAAGGAAGGTGAGACATATACATTTTATGATGGCCCACCAACTGCAAACGGCAAACCACATATCGGACATGTGCTCACACGAGTAATCAAAGATATGATTCCTCGTTATCAGACTATGAAAGGTCAGTTTGTGCCTAGAAAGGCAGGCTGGGATACTCATGGTCTTCCAGTTGAGCTTGAAGTTGAGAAAAAACTCGGCCTAGATGGCAAGGATCAGATAGAAGAGTACGGCATGGAGCCTTTCATCAAGGAATGTAAGGAGTCTGTGTGGCAGTATAAAGAAATGTGGGAAGATTTTTCAGGAACAGTCGGTTTCTGGGCTGATATGGATAACCCATACGTTACATATGAAGATGATTATATTGAGTCTGAATGGTGGGCTCTTAAGACTATCTGGGATAAGGGACTCCTTTACAAAGGTTTTAAGATAGTTCCTTATTGTCCACGTTGTGGAACACCGCTTTCTGCGCAAGAAGTGGCTCAGGGATATAAGACGGTAAAAGAAAGATCAGCCATCGCCAAGTTTAAGGCTAAGGATGAGGATGCATACTTCCTTGTTTGGACAACAACGCCATGGACGTTGCCATCTAACGTGGCACTCTGTGTGAGCCCTACAGATACTTATCTTAAGGTTAAGGCGGTTGATGGATTTACATACTACATTGCCGAGGCACTCGCAGACACAGTTTTGAATGCATTATTAGATGATGATGCAGCAGAAGATGCAAAGGCATACGAGGTTATTGAGACCATGAAGGGCTCAGACCTTGAAAAGAAAGAGTATGAACCACTTTTCGACTGTGCGGCAAAGGCAGCAGAGAAAACTCATAAGAAGGGCTTCTATGTTTGTGTAGGAGACTTCGTAACAATGAGTGATGGTACAGGAATTGTACACATTGCGCCAGCATTCGGTGAGGACGATGCGCAGATAGGACGAGAGTACGACTTGCCATTCGTTCAGTTGGTAAATGGAAAAGGCGAGATGACAGGTGGTGCGCCTGCGGAAGGAATGTTCGTGAAAGACGCAGACCCTGTGATTATAAAAGAATTAAGCAGTATGGGACAGCTCTACGATGCTCCTAAGTTCGAGCACGAGTATCCACATTGTTGGAGATGTGATACACCACTCATCTACTATGCTAGAGAGTCATGGTTCATTAAGATGACTGCAGTGAAAGATGATCTTATTAAGAATAATGAGACTGTCAACTGGATTCCAAAGAGCATTGGTGAGGGTCGTTTCGGCAACTGGCTCGAGAATGTTCAGGATTGGGGTATCTCACGCGATCGCTACTGGGGTACACCTCTAAATATCTGGGAGTGTGAGGACTGCGGATGCCAGAAGGCAATAGGTTCTAGAGCGGAACTTGCTGAACTCACTGGAAATCCAGACGATGCCAAGGTAGAACTTCACAGACCATACATTGACGAAGTCACATTTAAGTGTGACTGTGGTGGCACTATGAAGCGCGTGCCAGAAGTGGTAGACTGCTGGTTCGATTCAGGCGCTATGCCATTTGCACAGCATCACTATCCATTTGAAAATAAGGAAGTGTTCGAGGAGCAGTTCCCGGCGAAGTTTATCTCTGAGGCTGTGGACCAGACTCGTGGATGGTTCTATTCATTGATGGCCGAGTCGACACTTCTGTTTAACAAGGCACCTTATGAGAACGTTATTGTCCTTGGACACGTTCAGGATGAGGAAGGCCAGAAGATGAGTAAGTCGAAGGGCAACGCTGTAGATCCTTTCGAGGCACTCGAGCAATATGGTGCTGACGCAATCCGTTGGTATTTCTATATTAACTCTGCACCATGGCTTCCAAACAGATTCCATGGTAAGGCTGTTCAAGAGGGCCAGAGAAAGTTCCTTGGAACATTGTGGAACACATACGCATTCTACGTATTATATGCTGATATCGACGAGTTCGATCCTACAAAGCACGAACTCGATTACGATAAGCTTTCAATAACAGATAAATGGTTGCTTTCAAGAATGAATACGATGGTTAAGACTGTCGATGATTCACTTGGCAACTACAAGATACCTGAGGCTGCCAGAGCACTCGATGAGTTCGTGGACGAGATGTCGAACTGGTATGTGAGACGTTCACGTGAGAGATTCTGGGCGAAAGGTATGGAACAGGATAAAGTTAACGCATTCATGACACTTTACACAGCGCTTGTGACATTGTGTAAGGCGGCTGCGCCAATGATTCCATTTATGACTGAGGAGATTTATCAGAACATCGTTGTGAGCGTTGATGAGACTGCACCTGAGTCAATTCACCTTTGCGAATTCCCTACAGCGGATGAATCAAAGATTGACTTAGAACTTGAGACTTCAATGCAGCATATCAGAGATATCGTTACACTCGGTCGTGCGTGCCGCAATGAGTCTAACATCAAAAATCGTCAGCCAATCGGTCAGATGTTTGTGAAAGCAGACTTTGATTTGAGCGACGATGACAAAAATGTAATCTTAGACGAACTAAATGTTAAAAAGATTACTTTCACAGACGATGTGAGAGATTTCACTTCATATGCGTTCAAGCCACAGCTTAAGACTGTAGGTCCTAAGTATGGAAAGATGCTAGGCCAGATTCAAAAGGCTTTAGCTGAACTTGATGGAAACAGCGCTATGGATATCTTGAATGCTGGTGAACCTTTGAAGTTTAAGTCAAATGGCGATTCGTTAGAACTCACAGACGGCGACGCTGATGTAGTTCTTGAGAAAGATGACCTTCTAATTAGCACAGCGGAGGTTGATGGTTATATGTCGCAGAGCGACAATGACATTACAGTTGTCCTAGACACGAACCTCACTGATGAGTTGATAGAGGAAGGTTTCGTCAGAGAAATCATTTCAAAGATTCAGACAATGCGCAAAGATGCTGACTTTGAGGTTATGGATCGCATCACAGTATATGTGAAAGACAACGACAAGATTAAGAAGATTGTCGAAGACAATATAGATGAGATTAAAGATGAAGTACTCGCAGACAACGTGATATTCGATGAGGTTGATGGATTCACAAAAGAGTGGAAAATCAACGGCGAAGAGTGCACGATGGGAGTAAAGAAATAAGTGAAGACAAGAGAGGGAATCTAATGAGTGACAACAGGCTAAAAGAAGAATTAAAATTCAAGGCGAAGGCTTTGGCGAAGAATCTTTATCGCAAAAGTTTGAGCGAGGTGAGCGACCGTCACAAGTTTGTGTGTGTAGCTTACGCAGTAAAGGACATCGTGGTGGATCAGTGGATGGCATCGCAGAAGGTTTTTGAGAAGCAAGACGCGAAGACTGTCTACTACCTATCGATGGAGTTTCTGATGGGCCGTGCTCTCGGAAACATGATTTTAAATCTTTCTGCTAGAGATGAAATCAAGGAAGCTATCAAGGAACTTGGACTTGACCTCAACGTAATCGAGGACCAGGAGCCGGATGCTGCCCTTGGCAATGGTGGTTTAGGCCGTTTGGCTGCTTGTTTCCTAGATAGTTTGGCTACTCTAGGCTATCCAGCATATGGATGCGGAATTCGTTATAAGTATGGAATGTTCCAGCAGAAAATCGTGAATGGTTTTCAAAAGGAAATCCCAGAGGATTGGCTACGCCACGGAAATCCACTAGAGATTAAGAGAGATGAATATTCTTGCGAGGTTAAGTTCGGTGGAAACATCAGAGTGGAACACAGAGACGGAAGAAATTATTTCATCCAGGAAAACTATCAGGCGGTATTGGCGGTGCCATACGATATGCCTATCGTGGGATACGGAAACAATGTAGTAAACACACTTCGCGTGTGGGATGCTGAACCAGTTGTGAAGTTTAACTTGGAAGAGTTCGACAAGGGTTCATACCTTGCGGCTGTCGAGCAGGAGAGTCTCGCAAAGACTATCACAGATGTTTTATATCCTAATGACAACCATTATCAAGGTAAGGAATTGAGATTGAAACAGCAGTATTTCTTCGTATCTGCATCTATACAGACTGCTATTAAGAAATATTTGAAAGATCACAAAAACATTAAGAAATTGCCAGAGAAGGTTGTGTTCCAAATGAACGATACACATCCTACACTTACAGTGGCAGAACTTATGAGACTTTTGATGGATGAGTATATGCTTGAGTGGGATGAGGCTTGGGAGATTACTACTCATTGTGTGGCATACACAAACCATACGATTATGGCAGAAGCGCTTGAGAAGTGGCCTATCGACTTGTTTTCAAAACTTCTTCCTAGATGTTACCAAATCGTGGAGGAGATTAACCGCAGATTTGTCGCAGACATCGAGGCGAAGTTCCCAGGAGACCACGAGAAGGTTAAGCGCATGGCTATCATTCAAGATGGACAGGTTAAGATGGCTCATATGGCTATTTGTGCAGGCTTCTCAGTGAATGGTGTCGCAAAACTTCATACAGAGATTTTGAAGAAGCAAGAGTTGAAAGACTTTTACGACATGTACCCAGAGAAGTTCAACAATAAGACAAACGGAATCACACAGCGTAGATTCCTTCTTCACGGAAATCCACTTCTTGCAAATTGGATTACTGAGAAGATTGGCGACAAGTGGATTACAGATTTACCACAGTTGAAAAAGTTGGAGAAACTTATCGATGATCCAGAAGCGCTAAAAGAGTTCAAGAAGATAAAGAGAAAGAACAAAGCAAGACTTTCTAAGTATGTGAAAGAGCATAACGGCGTGGAACTAAATCCTAAGTCTATATTTGATGTGCAAGTTAAACGTTTGCACGAGTACAAGAGACAGCTCTTGAACATCTTGCACGTAATTTATCTTTACAATAAGTTGAAGGCTAATCCAGAGATGAAGTTCTATCCACGTTCATTTATCTTTGGCGCAAAGGCCGCAGCAGGTTACAAGATTGCGAAGTTGACTATCAAACTTATCAACAGCGTAGCTGATGTGGTTAACAACGACCCAGATATCGACGGTCGCATCAAGGTGGTCTTCATCGAGAACTATCGTGTATCGAATGCAGAAATCATCTTTGCGGCTTCAGACGTTTCCGAGCAGATTTCTACTGCATCGAAGGAAGCATCAGGTACTGGGAATATGAAGTTTATGCTTAACGGAGCGCTCACGCTTGGCACCATGGATGGCGCCAATGTTGAAATCGTCGAGGAAGTCGGCGAAGAGAACGCATTTATCTTCGGAATGTCATCCGACGAGGTTATCAACTACGAGAACAACGGCGGATATGATCCGGTAGAGATATACGAGAACGACCCAGACATCAAGAAGGTACTCGACCAGTTGATTGATGGAACATTCTCAGATGGAGATACAGAATTGTTTAGACCTATCTATAACTCGCTCTTGAAGAAAGAAGAGACTGGTGTAGCAGACAGATACTTCATCTTGAAAGACTTTAGATCTTACGCAGAGGCTCAGGAGAGAGTAGAGGAAGCCTTCAAGAAGAAAGGCGATTGGGCTAAGACGGCACTGTTGAATGTTGCGAACGCAGGAAAGTTCACATCAGACAGAACTATTCAAGAGTACGTCGATGACATTTGGCATCTAGACAAAGTTAAGGTTAGAGCACCAAGACGATAAGATTAAGAGGCAAAGCAATGCTTTGCCTCTTTTGTTTTTAGAAAACCAAATGGTATAATTGCTCTAGGAGGACATTATGGGAAAATATATAATGGCGCTAGACCAAGGAACTACAAGCTCAAGAACGATTTTGTTCAATCACGACGGTGAGGTAGTAAAGCAGGTTAGCAAAGAATATAGACAAATATTTCCACAGCCAGGTTGGGTCGAGCACGACCCAATGGATATTTGGGAGTCTCAAAAGTGGACGATGCTTGAAGTCTTAAAAGAGGCAGATGTGAGTCCTAGTGATGTTGATGCCATAGGCATCACCAATCAGCGAGAGACAACTATAGTGTGGGATAAGAATACAGGTGAGCCTATTTATAACGCAATAGTTTGGCAATGTAGAAGAACATCGGAAATGGTAGATGAACTCTCGGATAAACTTGAAAGCGAAGGAAAGACTGAACTCATTCCATCAAAGACTGGGCTTAGACCTGATGCATATTTTTCAGGCACAAAGATTAAGTGGATTTTAGATAATGTCGAAGGAGCATACGAGAGAGCAAAAAAAGGAGAACTTCTTTTTGGCACAGTCGACACATGGCTTATGTGGAACTTGAGTGCAGGCGAAGTTCATGCGACAGACTACACTAACGCATCACGAACAATGCTCTTTAATATACACGACTTAGACTGGGATGACGAACTTTTAGAATTGCTGGATGTTCCAAAATCTTTATTGCCGGAGGCAATGAAATCTAGCGGGTTATTCGGCTATGCAAGCGAAGAATTGCTAGGTGAAAAGATTCCTATTATGGGAGTTGCAGGAGATCAACAGGCTGCGTTGTTTGGACAGTGTTGCTTTGAGGATAGAGATATCAAAAACACATATGGAACGGGTGGTTTCTTGATGATGAACACAGGAAATAAGCCTGTGACATCGAAAAATGGACTTTTGACAACTATTGCAGCATCAACTGATGATATCCAGTATGCCCTAGAAGGTAGCGTCTTTGTCTCTGGCTCGGCCATCCAATGGTTGAGAGATGCAATGAAGATGGTAGAAACTGCACCTCAAAGTGAAGAGATTGCCTCGAAGGTTTCCGACACTGATGGCGTCTATGTGGTGCCAGCGTTCACGGGACTTGGTGCTCCATACTGGGAGCAGGATGCAAGAGGAGTTGCAGTTGGACTTACACGCGGAACTACAAAAGAACATTTCGTTCGCGCTACGCTTGAATCTCTGGCATTCCAGACGAATGATGTATTAACAGCAATGGAAGAAGATGCGGGAGGTATTAACACTATAAAAGTGGATGGAGGAGCTTGCATAAATAACCTTCTTCTACAATTCCAGTCAGACATATCAAACAAAGAAGTAGTGAGGCCTACTGTGATTGAGACAACAGGATTAGGTGCGGCATATCTTGCGGGATTGGCAAGTGGTTATTGGAGTGACAAAGAAGAGCTGAAAAGCCATTCGGCTGTTGATAGAGTTTTCAAGCCAGAGATGCCTACCGAAAAATCAGAGGAACTCGTAAAGGGTTGGAAGAAGGCAGTAGATTGTGCGATAAGTTATTCAAAATAATAACGAAGTATGGCAGCAAATAATAATTCTAACTAAAAGGGACTATTGCATAAGCAATAGTCCCTCTTTTTATAAAATGGCTTTCGCCTTATTCAATGACTCTCTGGAAAGCAGTCTTTTCTACTCCACAGAGAGGGCAGCACCAATCATCTGGTAAATCCTCAAATGGTGTGCCTGGGGCAATACCGTGCTCTGGATCGCCCTTTTCTGGATCGTATACGTAACCACATGGGTTACAAAAATATTTATCCATAAAAGCCTCCTTAAAAATAAGCTATTAGTATTATAACACGAGAAGGCAGAATATAGTAAATAAAAGGAACGATAAAGGTCTTTTTAAAAGTGATGTAAATTTTGATTTGGTGTGTATTTTTTAGTAGAAATGCTTTATAATTACGATAGATAAGAACGGACGATTATAACATCGCGGGGGATGTTAGTGGAAAACTGAACAAGAAATGGAGGTTTTCGAAATGAAGAAAACTAGTAGATTGTTAGCGATTCTGATGACGTTAGCATTAGTTGTGGTTTTAATACCAGCGTTCGCTCATAAGAAGACGACGGAAGTACAGGCGGCAGCATTTGCCATTACATCACCTACCTTCAATCAGTTGGTACCAGGTGGTTCTTTTGATGTGGAATGGACAGCCCCTTCAGAGTCAGTTACTGAGTATACAGTATATATGGACGATGTGGAACAAGGCACTACTACAGATACTAAGTACGAATGCTATACAACTAGCGTTGCTATGCATACTCTAAGGGTTGAAGCACAATTGGCCAACGGCCATAAGGAGGAGACAAGTACAAAGTTTGCTCTGACCAAGAAAGGACTTGGTCTCTCGTCTGATATGGGTGCAAAGTGCCCTACAAAGGATATGGGTATTTCTTGGTATTATAACTGGGGCGATAGTGGCCCATCATCTGGAAACCAGTACAAAGGCATTGAGTATGTGCCTATGGTTTGGAAATCAACAACATCTAACGATTTCAAAACACGAGTAAATAGAGCAAAGAATAATAAGTATAGACATATTCTTACATTCAATGAGCCTGATTTACAAGGTCAGTGTAATATGACAGTGAGTGCAGTATATGGAGTATGGCAAGGACTAGACGGAATGGCTCAGAAAGATGGAATCGAAATATCATCTCCTGTTACAGCATTGTGGCCAAAGGCCTCACAAGATGATTCGTGGAAACCATGGTTTGGTCCATTTATGGACAAACTAGATGATACAGATTATAAACCAGACTTTATTTCAATTCACTGCTATCCAGAAAACTACGGTGGATCAGGTATGGCCAATTGGTTCATGGAAAATGTAATCGATTGGACATGGGAGAAGTATCACCTTCCAATCTGGGTTACAGAGTTTTCAACTACAGGAAACAGTGTTACAGCTACAGGCGCTAATGGAACTAAGGAATTCTGGGAGACAGTTATGCCGCTGTTAGACGCAAACGAGCATGTTGAGCGTTATGCAGCCTTCGGCTTCAATGCTGATAACAATCCACCAAACGGATACAACGTAGGACTATGGCATTATTCTACTGGAGAATTGACAGCAGGTGGAGAAGTTTATAAAGAATTGGGACTTCCTGAAGGATATGACCCTCATGAGGAACCAGAAGTACCTTATACTACAGAGTTCTCAACTCGCAGAACATTGTTGGATAATATTGGCGTTATAAATGGAAAGCCAGTTATAGATTATATTACGCAGGGTGGAACAGCAACTGCATCCACTACTACGAGTGGCAATTTAGCTGAATATGCAATAGATGAGAGCATTACTACTAGATGGGAATCACCACATGCTTTGTCAGAGGCATATCTTCAGATTGACCTTGGACAAGTTAGGAATATCAAGAAGGTTTCTATCATATGGGAGGAGGCTAGTGCTTCAGATTATAGAATAGAAGTTTCTAATGATGGAACTAATTTCGAACAAGTAGCTGTAATTAATGGTGCTACCAAATCTCAGAATAGATTGGATGAAACTACTTTCGACAAGATGTTCTCAGGAAGATACGTAAGGATCTATGGCTATAAGAAAACAACGGAGTATGGTTATTCAATCTACGATGTTGCTCTTTATGGTACGGACGATCCAAGTATAGATGAGACTACCACACCGGTATCGACTACAGCAAAGCCGACAACAGTTAAGCCTACAACAACTAAAGCACCTACTACAACTGTAGTGCCAACAACTGTGACTACAGTTAAGCCAACGGCAAAACCTACGGTTAAGCCAACAACAAAAAAACCAAAGGCTCCAGGCAAAGTTAAAATCAAGAAGAAAGTGACTCGCAAAAAGAGATCTTTGAAGATTAAATATGGCAAGGTTAAGGGTGCCAAGGGTTATCAAATCAAGTATTCAGATAACAAATGGTTTGACGGTTACTGGATTAAGAATACAAAGAAAACTAAGTACACTTTAAAGAAACTTGATCGCAGTACTACATATCATATTAAGATTAGAGCATACAAGATGAACGGAAAAGCGAAACTATACGGAAAGTGGAGCAAGAAAAAGAAAGCAAGTACTAAGTAAATTTGAATTGCTTTAATCATAACAATAAAAAAGGCTTCGAGAGAAATGAATCTCTCGAAGCTTTTTTATTTAATAATAATTATTAGTTTTTAAGTTTTCTATCTATTTCCTCAGCTGCCTTCTTGCCAGCACCCATCGCAAGTATTACTGTTGCGGCACCTGTAACGGCATCGCCGCCCGCGTAGACATTGCCTCTTGTCGTCTCGAGTGTATCTTCATTTACTATGAGACATCCACGGTCATTGGCTTCTAAGCCATCAGTAGTAGTTCTAAGCAGTGGGTTAGGAGAAGTACCAATCGACATAATCACTGTATCAAGGTTTACTGTGAATTCAGAACCCTCGATAGGAATAGGAGAGCGTCTGCCTGACTCGTCAGGTTCTCCGAGTTCCATCTGGATGCATTCCATACCAGTCACGCGACCGTTGTCATCGCCGATGATCTTCGTAGGATTGTGAAGCATCTTAAAGATAATGCCTTCCTCTTGCGCGTGGTGAACTTCCTCAGCTCTAGCTGGCAACTCCTCCATGCTACGGCGATAAACTATATATACTTCCTCAGCGCCCAGTCTCTTTGCAGTACGTGCGGCATCCATTGCCACATTACCGCCGCCGACTACAGCGACCTTTTTACTTTTCAAAACAGGAGTATCGTAATCATCATCGTAAGCCTTCATAAGGTTCACACGAGTTAGATACTCGTTAGCGGAGCAAACGCCGATAAGCGATTCGCCCTCGATATTCATAAACATAGGAAGACCAGCACCGGAACCGATGAACACAGCCTTATAACCCATATCCATAATCTCATCTATTGAAAGAACACGGCCGATAACCATGTTAGTCTCAATCTTAACGCCAAGCTTTTCGAGGTTTTCTACCTCAGCCTGGACGATTGCCTTCGGCAATCTAAATTCAGGAATACCATAAACTAAAACACCGCCAGCTTTGTGGAATGCTTCGAATATAGTAACTTCGTAGCCCAACTTTGCTAGGTCAGCAGCACAAGTGAGACCAGCAGGACCAGCACCGATAACTGCAACCTTAATACCGTTTGATTCAGGTTTTACAGCCTCGTCGTGTTCGTGAGCCATATGATAATCGGCAACGAATCTCTCGAGACGTCCGATAGCGACAGGCTCTCCCTTGATACCGCGCACACACTTAGACTCACATTGGCTCTCCTGAGGACATACACGTCCACAGATAGCAGGAAGTCCATTAGTGTCAGTGATAATCTGGTATGCTTCCTCGAACTGACCTTCAGCTACCTTGGCTATGAACTCCGGAATGCGTACTTGCACCGGACAACCAGTCATACAAGGTTTATTTTTACAATTAATACAACGAGTAGCTTCTTCGATGGCCATTTCTTCAGTATAGCCGAGAGCCACCTCGTCAAAATTCTTATTTCTTACATCTGGCTCCTGTACAGGCATAGGGATTTTTTCTAATGACATATTTGGCATTATTTCACCTCCCTTGCTGCTTTAAAAAGTCGACAATTATCTCTGCCGTGAGCCTCGTAGTCACTGAAAGTAGCATTACGACTCATAAGTTCATCGTAATCTACCTGGTGTCCATCAAAATCAGGTCCGTCCACACATGCAAACTTCATCTCGCCGCCTACCTGAACACGACAGCCACCGCACATGCCAGTGCCGTCAATCATAATAGGGTTCAGAGAAACTAAAGTCTTAATACCGTATGGTTCAGTAACCTTAGATACAAACTTCATCATAATAACAGGACCGATAGCAATCACGAGGTCGTAATCATTGCCTGCATCAATTAAACTCTGAAGTTTGTCAGTAACGAAACCTTTCTCACCGTAAGAACCGTCGTCTGTAGTGATATAAAGGTTATCGCATATATCTTTGTACTCATCCTCAAGGATGATAATATCTTTCGTTCTAAATCCGGCGATAACATCTACCTCAGCGCCCATCTCATGAAGAGCCTTAGCTGATGGATATGCTATGGCGTTGCCTACGCCACCGCCAATGACACATGCCTTCTTGGCGTTGCCAAAATCTGTAGCTTTTCCAAGTGGTCCAACGAAATCTTCGATGTAATCACCAGTGCGAAGCTGCGATAGAAGCATAGTAGTCTGACCAACCACTTGAACTATGATAGTTACAAGGCCAGTCTCTGGATCGGCGTTCATAATAGTGAAAGGAACGCGTTCACCATATTCGTCGATGCGAAGCACCACGAACTGTCCCGCTTTCGCCTTTTTAGCGACGAAAGGAGCTTCGATATCCAGGCGAATAACATCGTCATTTAATTGTTCAAAATTCGCTACTTTAAACATTTTTTCTCCATTTTTTCCTATAAAAAGTACAAGAAAAAGTATAGCACATTGATATTTTTTTATCAATTGCTATTTTACCCCCAATCATATATAATAAGTATGGCTTGAAGCGAGGAAAATCAAGCGATTGGAATATATTAGGAGGAATTTATGGTTAGAGCTATAGTCGGCGCCAATTGGGGTGACGAAGGCAAGGGCAAAATCACTGATATGCTCGGAGAACAGTCTGATATTATCATCAGATTTCAGGGTGGATCTAATGCAGGTCACACTATTATAAATGAGTATGGAAAGTTTTCACTTCACATGCTCCCATCGGGCGTGTTTTATCAGCACACTACATCCATTATCGGTAATGGAGTAGCCCTTAACATTCCATTTTTACAGAAAGAAATAGACGAGATTGTATCTAAAGGTGTGCCAAGACCACACATCTTGGTTTCAGACCGCGCACAAATCCTTATGCCATATCATATGGAATTTGATGCGTATGAGGAAGAGAGACTCGGAGGCAAGGCTTTCGGTTCTACTAAGTCTGGTATCGCACCTTTCTATTCAGATAAATACGCGAAGATCGGCTTCCAGGTTTCTGAGTTGTTTGACGATGAAATCTTGAAAGAGAAGGTCGAGCGTGTTGCGGAGCAAAAGAACATTATCCTAGAGCATATGTATCACAAACCTTTGATTAATCCTAATGCTCTGTTGGAGACACTTCACGTTTACAGGGATATCGTGGAGCCATATGTTTGCGATGTAGCACAATATTTGAGAAAGGCCATCAAAGAAGGAAAGAATATTCTTCTTGAAGGTCAGTTGGGTACATTGAAGGACCCTGATTTTGGTATTTATCCTATGGTTACATCTTCATCGACATTGGCGGCGTACGGCGCCATCGGTGCAGGTCTCGCGCCATATGAGATTGACAATATAACATGTGTCGTAAAGGCATACTCTAGTGCAGTCGGCGCTGGTGAGTTCGTGACTGAGATTTTGGACGAAGAGGAAGCAGAAGAACTCAGAAAACGCGGCGGCGACGGCGGAGAGTACGGAGCTACGACAGGAAGACCACGTAGAATGGGTTGGTTCGACTGTGTGGCTAGTAGATACGGCGTTCAGATGCAGGGAGCCACAGAGGTTGTATTCACAGTGCTAGATGTACTCGGATACTTAGATGAGATTCCAGTATGTGTGGGATATGAAATAGACGGTGAAGTTACAAAGGACTTCCCTGTAACAGCGAAACTCAAGAAGGCTAAGCCTGTATATGAGAAACTTCCAGGATGGAAATCAGATATCAGTGGTATCACGAAGTACGAAGACTTGCCAGAGAACTGTAGAAAGTATATCGAGTTCGTCGAGAAGGAACTTGGTGTGCCAATCAAGATGGTAAGTAATGGTCCTGGTAGACACGAGATTATCGTGAGAGAAGCGTAAAGTTGAAAACTGAGGTATAGTTATGAAATTTGAAAAAGTTAGAAGAGTTATTGCGATATTAGCTATTGTAGTTTTGGCGATAACAATTATCACAACTTTCACATTTGCAATTCTTGGGGCAGTAACGAAGAACCCAATGTATAATGCATTGTGGAAAGGCAGCCTCATGGTAATGATTATTGTTCCTGTTGTATTGTATGCTATATTGCTTATCTATAAGCGCATCCAAAAGGGAACAAGTGCAAAAGAGGAAGAAAAGTAGAAAGATATATAACAGAATAAGCATAATAAAAGCGATTGCATTGGCAATCGCTTTTTTAGTCTTCAAATTACTTAACTATTCGTTCCTTAGCTTCATCTCGTTTCGTCTCCGAGTGACCGATGATGATATCATATTCTGTTGCATGGATGGCATTGATGGTATCCAACGCTTCATCGGTAGTCTTATGATGAATACGAATCGTCTTGCCGTTCTTTAGCATAACGACTAGCGCATATTCAGGCTTTCCGAGAAGTGGAATCAAGTTTCCTTTACCAATACGATAAATCCAAATCACATCGCTTAAAGGAATAACTGAAACTGCGCTCTTTCCAAAATCTATAAAGTAATCTTCAGTGATGTACGTTCTGTTAATCTGTAGATAATTATCACTGTCAATCTCTTCCTGAGCCTCCTCAATAATCTCCCTGCGATCCTTTCTGGCAATAGACTTGCAAACAGGGTAGGAGTGAGGATTGATCAACCAAATGATTGCGAAAATCAAACGAACAAGTGCGATAAGGATAATGAGCAAAATGATACCGAGCAAAATCGCATAAGTAACAGCATGATAGTCAGCTTGGCTCACCATATAAGGCGATGTAATCGAGTTGAGCCCTTGCTCAGTCCAATTCAAATCTTTCGCGTATGATTTTAGCATCTCGTTAAAAGTATTATTGCTCTCAGCAGGCATAACCTTGGCTTTGAATGTGACTTCGTCAATGATAGCCTTAGGGCTTCCGTCTGTCTTTATGAGGGCAAATATACATTTTTCTTCTTTTCTAGCATAGTAAAAAGAATACTTACCGCCAGTGCCAGTGACAACATTGTATCCAGTATACTGGAGATTCTTGCCTGTCACCTCAACGTAAGAATGCTTTCCATTGATATTTAATACATCGTCTACTTTAGTTGGATTAAAAATAGAATAGAATGGAATAATCGCTAAAGATGCGATGGCAATTGCGATAACAATCGCCGGAATAATCATTTTATGTTTACATACTCTCTTTATATTTCTTATGATAAATATCATATTCTCTCCTTTATTATCATCTATAGTATACATATGGAGGAAATTTTATTCAAGACTGCAACAGCCTAATATTTATGATTTTTGCATATTTTTAGGAAAGACAACAAGGTTGCGTATGCCCATTATTATTGATAAAATTAGAAGTGATACAGTAAAGAAAAAGCGGAGAAATAGTAATGGACAAAGACTATATAGTGAGAGCGACGGCGGCTAATAAGCAGATTCGAGCCTTCGCCATCACATCAAGAAATCTGGTGGAAGAAGCCAGAAAGCATCATAATACTAGCCCAGTGGCGACAGCAGCACTTGGAAGACTTCTCTCAGGAGCAGCGATGATGGGTGTTATGATGAAAGGCGATAATGACAAACTTACTCTTATGATGAAAGGTGATGGACCTATCAACGGAGTCACAGTCACAGCTGATTCAAAAGGAAATGTAAAAGGTTATGTTGGTAATCCATTGGTTTTAATCCCACCAAATTATGCGGGAAAGTTAGACGTTGGCGCAGCCATCGGATACGGAACATTGACAGTCATTAAAGATATGGGCATGAAAGAGCCATACTCGAGCCAAGTTCCTCTAGGCACGAGTGAGGTGGCAGAAGATCTGACTTACTACTTTGCGACAAGTGAGCAGATTCCATCGGCAGTGGCACTTGGTGTCCTTATGAATAAGGACAATACTGTGAAACAGGCAGGGGGATTTATTCTTCAGGTGATGCCTAACACAGATAAAGAAATCGTGGAGATGCTCGAAAAGAAGATGGAGGAAGTGACATCGGTCACAGATCTATTCGAACAGGGCATGACTCCAGAGGACATTCTAAAATACGTAATGGGCGATATCGATGTAGAAATCTTAGATACGATAGACACACAGTTCAAATGTGATTGCTCAAAAGAAAAGATTTCAAAATCGCTAGCAAGCCTCCAAACGGAGGAGTTAGAAAATATAATAAACGACGGAGAATCCATCGAAGTGAAATGTCATTTTTGTAACAGTGCTTACAACTTCGATGTGGATGAACTTAAGGAGATTCTCGACAAGGCAAAATAGAATATAGCTAATCAAATACGGGGGTTTGAGATAGTGGGAACTTACAATTCTAATGCATTTTAGGAGGAAGTTATTATGAAACGCATTATGAAGAGAAGTTTAGCAATAGCCTTGGCTATAACAGTCGTTGGAGCTGGATTGGCATTTATGCCAAAGAAGGCAAATACAGTTAAAGCCGCACAAACTTGGGAGTTGTATTGGAGCGATGAGTTCAATGGTACAGCGCTTGATACAAGTGTGTGGAAATACGAAACTGGAAATGGCAACTGGGGCTGGGGTAACGGCGAGGTAGAGTATTACACTAGCCGCACTAAGAACGTCAATGTCTCAGATGGAAATCTCAACATCGTTGCTTTGCAAGAAGGCTATGGCGGAAAAGCATACACATCTGGCCGCATTAAGACTGCAGGTAATAAGACTACCAAATACGGAAAGATTGAAGCTAAAATTAAAGTCGAGAATGGAAACCAAGATGGTGTATGGCCAGCATTTTGGATGATGGGCGATGATATAAATAGTGTTGGTTGGCCAGCATGTGGTGAAATCGACATTATGGAACACGCCAACTCAAACGCTTTTATGAGCGGTGCTATCCACTGGGATAATGGTGGACACAACTGGTGGGGAAGCGGAGCCGAAGGAGCAAGAAGTGCTTATGGCTTCTTCAGCGACAATTCAAACAACGGTATCAATGGTTGGCATACATACGGTTTGATTTGGGATGAGAACCATATGGAGTGGCAACTTGATGGAAATACATTCCTCACAGCTAATATCACTTCATCTAACGCTGATGAGTTTAGGAAAGAACATTTCTTCCTACTCAACCTTGCTATTGGTGGAACAGGAACTGGCTTCACCAATAATAAAACAGCGAATGATGCAACATTCCAGACCACAACAATGATGGTTGATTATTTGAGAGTGTATAAACTTACTGGTGAGCCAGACCCAACTACTGAAGCGCCTACCACTACAACACCAGAACCTACTACATGGGATCCAGAGATTCCAACAAGTGTTAAGATTGAAGATGTAAATGCAGCTGCAGAAGCACCTAGCGTATTTGATTCATACTTTGCCAACGGCAGTTGGGATTCAGGAGCTGGAGTTATCAGCAATCAAACGAAGCACGGTTTCTCAATGCATATCTCAAATACTGGTAACAACTTATGGGGAGTTCAAGCGTACTTGAATAACTTGCCATATATACCAGGCAATACATATACTTATAAGTGCACTATTGAGTCTGATATAGATAGAAATATTATGGTGAAGGTTTCAGCAGACGATGATGATCACACCATCAATCAGGAGAGAGTGAGTGTTCAGGCAGGTGTGCCTTATTACTACGAGAGACAGATTACTGTTCCGGCAAACTTCAACCAGAACATGCATCTATACTTTGGATTGGGACATGATGGTGAAGACACATCACCTAAGGAACAGATCAATAATATATCAGTTTCTAACTTGAGTTTTACTACTCAGAAGAAAACAATCATTAGGCTTGATGAGACTACAACAGAAGAGACAACTCCAGAGCAAACATCAGTAGTTCCTGATATTACTACAGAAAAAGAAGAAACATCAGTTGCTCCTGAGAAGGCAACGACTAAAAAATCATCAGTTAAGCCAACAACTAAGAAACCAGCCAAGAAACCTGGTAAGGTTTCAATTAAGAAAAAGGTAACTCGCAAAAAGAAATCTTTGAAGATTAAATTCAAGAAGATTAAGACTGCGAACGGTTATCAGATTCGTTATTCAGATAATAAGTGGTTCGATGGATATTGGGAGAAATATACGAAGAAAACTACTTATAAGATAAAGAAACTTGATCGTAAAACTAAGTACTTCATTAAAGTAAGAGCATATGTAATGAATGGAAAGAACAAACTCTACGGCAAGTTTAGCAAGACTAAGAAAGCTTCTACTAAATAAGCTTTCTAAGACTCGGAGGAAGTATTGAAAAAATTTATAGTTTTAGTTCTGTGTGCAGCCATATCTATGGCTGCCACAGTCTGTGTGGGAGCAGCAGAACTAAATAAGAATGAAGCAGACATAATTAAAAAGATTACGAGCAAATCGTACCCGGAAGTGGAAACACGTTATGTAAACCAGTTTAGAAATTACTTTTTACAGGACGGTGTGTCTATCGAAAAGAAGGACGCAAACACTTTTGTGGAAAATTTGGAGGAGGCATTGCGTGCAAAGAGATTGTTGGACGCAAAAGGACTGAACGCTGAGGGATTCTCAAAAACATTCCAGTATTATGAGAAAGCGGCAACGTCCATAGGCCTTCTTTTAGAGTACGATAGTGCAGTGGAAGATTACTATTGGGTAGACGAGTTAGGTTACATTGTAATAGATCAACAACCTATCATAAAGGATACAGATAAGAAGAAAAACAACAATAGTAGTAATAGCAGCGGCAGTGGCGAGGGCGAGAATAGCTCTTGGAATTTTTCAATAGACATTGTATTTGCAGCAGTTTTGATTCTCTGTATCGCAGGTATTCTTATGAACATTAGGAGAATCAGAAAGTCGCTCAGAAAACATGAAGAAAAAAATTATGACGATGAGGCAGATGACGAGTTAGAAGTTGCAAATAGAAGAACTAGAAAGAATCGCTTGCAGACATTCTCATATAAGAGTGTAAAACAGGGACTTAAGTACTTCTATATTCCTATCATTATGGGACTCATATTGGTTGGAGCAGTTTATAGTCTTTCAAGAACGCAGAGCGATTTGATTGATAGCGTAAAAAGAACATTTATCAACAGACAACCAATTTATCAGGATGATCATCCAGCAGAGGATATCAAGCCAATAAAGAAGCAGAAAAAGACAATAGATGCAAGTAAAGTCACATATCCAAAGTTTAGTGAGCAATTGGGTGATTTGAAATGCGACAAATTAAAACTAAAGACAGTTGTATACTATGGTGACAGATATAATATTCTAAATAAAGGTGCAGGCATGTATTGTGGTAGCACCTACCCTGGAAATAAGGGACAGACTATCATTGGTGGCCATGACACCACAAACTTCAAGAGGCTTAAAAAAGTTAAGAAGGGTATGAAGTTTACTTTGGAGACGAAGTATGCAACATACAAGTACAAAGTTACTAAAGTTAAGGTTTATAAAGCTGACAAGATAGATAAAGCATATTCACTTGGTAGCGATAAGGAGCAGTTAGTTCTATACACCTGCTATCCGTTTGAAAAATGGAAGGGCGATAAGTCAGAAAGAATGTTTGTTTACTTAGACAGAATCGATGGACCTTCTGTGGAACAGGAGGTGTAAGATGGCTAGAAGAAGAAAGCATAAAGTAAGACAGACTATCAAAAACTGCATCTTATCATTCCTGTTGATGTTATCAATTATTACTGTAGCAGTTCTAATTATGGGCAAGTACAGCATGCTGAGTGAGCGTGCGATTATCCATGATGGTGAGCGCGTTCAATATTACTCGAATTTAACTAACGAAATAAAAGAGCATGCGCAATATATGGGTGAGCCATATGGTGTAACCAAGAAGATGACCAACAAGTTCTTTAAGGCTACAGAGGTGAAGAGAGCTTTAGAAGGTGTGCTTCACCAAGAAGTCAAGGGCGTTAAGTATACAATTAAGACTGACCAGATTAAGAAACGTATCGTAGACACTATAAATGATGCAGAACCAGACTTAAAGAAAGATCAAAAGAAACAGGTTGAGGCCTATGCGGATAAAGTCTGCGCGTATTATAAAACTAAGATATTTATTCCATATCAAAAACTTTTGGCGCCAATAATAAATCTGACAGATACGATTGCGTTAGTGGGAGTGCCATTGGGCATTTTGCTAGCAGTAGTGTTATCTGTTTACTTGATTGCATCTAGAAGACTTCCGTACCACGGTATCAGATATGCGGCTTATGGAATACTTGGCGCGGGCGCAACACTGCTTGTAGTGTTCTCTGCATTTATTTCTGAGGGAAGTATATACAGATTTAATGTTTCGCATGAGTATAGACGAAGGATTTATACGTTCTTTATAGGACACGAGATGCTGATGCTAATCTTTGCGGGTATCTTCATACTCATCATTGGAGGAGTGATGATGGTTCTCGCATACAGAAATAAAAGATTTCATATGTAAGCTCTAAAAGGTACTAGACTTTCACATTTTAAAGTGCTAAAATGTGAAAGTAGAAAGATCTTTTAAGGAGAACGGATATGAGCAAGAATATTAGAAGAAAAGAAGTAGACCATTTATTCGAAGCTATTCTAACACTTGAAACGAAGGAGGAGTGCTACACATTTTTCGAAGATGTTTGCACTATCAATGAGCTCCTCTCGATTTCGCAGCGCTACGAAGTGGCCAAGATGCTCAGAGAGGGACATACGTACCTCGATATCTCAAAAGATACAGGTGCCTCAACGGCTACTATTAGTAGAGTAAATAGATCGCTGAACTACGGCAATGATGGCTATGACATGGTTCTAGCTAGACTGCCTAAGGATAGCGAATGAAACATACATTTAAACAGGAGTCATATGGACAAGTTATTAAATGATATGCAACAAGTAGCGGTTCGTCATACAGAGGGACCGCTTCTTATTTTGGCAGGGGCGGGTTCAGGAAAGACTCGCGTGCTAACTTATCGCGTGGCATATCTTATCAAGGAAAAAAACATAGAGCCATATAATATAATGGCGATTACTTTTACAAACAAGGCAGCCGACGAGATGCGAAATCGTGTCGACAGTTTAGTTGGACATGGTGCTGACCAAGTTTGGGTTAGTACTTTTCACTCTGCGTGCGTACGTATCTTGAGGCGTTATTCCGATCGCATTGGCTACGCCAATGATTTTGCAATTTATGATACAGACGACCAGAAAAAGATAATGAAAAAAGTAATCAAGCACTTGAACTTGAACCCTAAAATTTTCAAAGAGAAGGGAATGATAGCGAAAGTATCTGATTTCAAAAATAAATTGATGACTGTATCTGACGTGAGAGATATGGCGAGTACTGATTTTAAGATGAAGGATATCGCAAGAGTATATGAGGAGTATCAAGAAACTCTGATGAGAAACAATGCGATGGATTTCGATGACCTCATTATGAACACAGTAAAACTGTTCAAGAACAATGAGGATGTGCTGGCGAACTATCAAAACCGTTTGCAGTATATTCATGTGGATGAGTATCAAGATACAAATGCAGCTCAGTTTGAGTTTGTAAGACTCTTGGCTGAAAAGCACAAGAATATATGTGTGGTCGGAGATGATGACCAGTCTATATATAAGTTCAGAGGAGCCGATATCCAGAACATACTTCAGTTTGAGAAGTACTTCCCTGGAGCGAAGGTAGTTAAGTTAGAGCAGAACTATCGCTCAACGAAGAAAATACTTGAAGCGGCAAACTCTGTTATTCACAACAATGTGGGCCGTAAGGACAAGACACTTTGGAGCGACAATGCAGACGGCGCAAAGATAGATCTCTATCAGGCTGAGGATGGTTATGCCGAAGCCCAGATGGTGGCAGACACTATCCAAGAGGAAGTGGATTTTGGTCGTGCGAGCTACGAAGATTTTGCGATTCTCTATAGAACGAATGCACAATCTAGAGCGCTCGAAGAAAAACTTCTCATGAAGAATATTCCATACAAAATCATTGGTGGAACCAACTTCTATCAGCGTAGAGAAATCAAAGATGTACTGGCGTATCTCAGACTTCTGATTAATCCAAGCGATGATTTGGCAGTTGAGAGAATTATAAATGTGCCTCGCCGAGGCATCGGCAATACAACAGTCGAGAATGCAGTGAATTATGCTCGTGTGAGAGGAATGAATCTCTACGATGCACTTTTAGAAGCGGACCAAATCAATGAACTAAAGCCGGCGGCTGTAAAGAAAATCAAAGGCTTTACTGAAATGATAGAGCGCCTTAAAAATGATATGAAGATAATGTCTCTCGAAGATCTCTATAAGCAGGTTTTGGATGAGACGGGTTATATTGCAGACCTTGAGGCTGAAGAGACAGATGAGGCAGAGGGCAGAATTGAAAACGTGGACGAACTCTTGAGTAAGCTCGTAGAATATGAGGGCGAGGCTGAAGATCCAACATTAGGTGAGTTCTTAGAGGATGTCGCTTTGATAGCAGATATCGACAATCTTGAAGAGGACAATGACTATGTCGTTCTAATGACAGTCCACAGTGCTAAGGGCCTTGAATTTCCTAGAGTATTCCTTTGTGGAATGGAAGATGGACTCTTCCCTGGTTATATGAGCATTATGTCTGATGACAAGGAAGAGCTCGAAGAAGAAAGACGTCTCGCATATGTAGCTATCACACGTGCGCAGAATGAACTCACTATCAGTTATGCGAAGCGCAGAATGCTTCGTGGTGAGACTCAGTACAATATAGTTTCCAGATTCGTTGAGGAAATCCCACCTAGTATCGTAAATAGCAAAAATGTCACAGATACCGTAGCTGCAGGTTATAAGCGAAACATAGTGAGAGATACATTTGCGAAAGCACACGCAAAGATGGAAAAGAAGCCAGCAGTTGTTAAACCTAAGAAAGATATTGCCTTCGGCAAGGAGTTCACAATCACGAAGGCTGATATAGATTATAAGGTGGGAGATCGCGTGGAACATATTAAGTTCGGCGAAGGAACAGTCAAGGCCATTGAGGATGGAACGAAGGACTATCAAGTGACGGTGGACTTTGACGAAGTGGGCCAGAAAATGATGATGGCATCGTTCGCGAAACTGAAAAAATTGTAAATTATATGGTAAATATCCGTCGATTTTGCTATACTATTTCTATGAGAGTGCACGTTGCACGAAGCGAGGATTTTCGAATGAAAGGAGACACACATGTTGTGTGAATTAAAGAAGATGGACAAAAATGAATTAATGGAAAACAAGAATATTAGAATAGGCGTTATTGTGTTTGCAGTAATTGCTGGACTTGCTACAGTAGCAGCAGCGGCCTATGGCATTTATAGATTTTTCATCAGAGATAGATATGATGACTTCGAGGATGACTTCGACGATTTGTTTGAGGATGATGATGTTTTCGAAGATGAAAAGTAATAAAAGCATATTTTTGAGTGCTCTCATTTAGTGAGAGCACTTTTTTTATAGTTTGCTTAAAGGCGTTAGTAGGAGAAGTTATGAAGAAAGGTGTGGAGTACACTGGAAAAGTAACAAAACTTAATTTTCCCACAAAGGGAGAAATAGACTGTGGCGAAGAGGGTAAAGCAATCGTAAAAGGTACTCTTCCTGGGCAGACAGTTCGTTTTGTTGTATCCAAAAAGCGCTCTGAGAAATCGCTAGGAAGGTTGCGCGAAGTAGTTGAGCAATCACCTATTGAAGATGCTAAACCACAGTGCCCACATTTTGGAATGTGCGGAGGATGCTCATATCAGACTTTGTCTTACGATAATCAACTAGAACTTAAATCTAGTGTAGTAAAAGACTTGTTAGATAGAGCAATTGACGGTGATTATGAATTTGAGGGAATAATCGGAAGTCCCCATCAATGGGCATATAGAAACAAGATGGAATTTTCTTTTGGCGATGAGTTTAAGGATGGACCTTTGGCTCTTGGAATGCACAAAAAAGAAAGTTTCCATGATATTGTTACCGTTGATAAGTGCAAAATCGTAGATGCGGATTACAATAAAATATTAAGGGCAGTATTAGATTATTGCGCCAACTGGAACCTTCCTTTCTATCACAAGATGCGACATGAAGGATATCTTAGACATCTACTAGTTAGAAGAACTGCTAGGACGAATGAGTTGTTAGTTGCATTGGTTACTAGTTCTCGGTTTGAGGGAGATGAACAACAGTTTATTGATGGCTTGAAAGATTTGATTTTGGATTTGAATTTGTCTGCCGGTGTAAAAGGAATTCTTCACATAATAAATGATGGAGTGGCAGACATTGTCCAGAGTGACGAGACTAGAATTATTTACGGCGATGAATACATTTATGAAGAAATATTGGGACTTAGATTTAAGATTTCTGTTTTCTCATTCTTCCAGACAAACTCTTTGGGAGCGGAAGTCTTATATGAGAAGGCTAGAGAGTATATCGGAGATACAAAAGATCAGGTAGTTTTCGACCTTTATTCAGGAACTGGAACTATTGCTCAGATGATTGCGCCTGTGGCAAAAAAAGTGATAGGCGTTGAGATAGTTGAAGAGGCAGTGGAAGCGGCAAAAGAAAATGCGGCCCTCAATAATTTAACGAACTGCGAATTTATAGCAGGAGATGTCTTAAAAGTAATAGATGATATAGAAGTAAAGCCGGATATGCTTGTTTTGGATCCACCTAGGGACGGGATAAATCCAAAAGCATTGGCAAAGATAATAGATTATGGAGTTGAACGAATGGTTTACATAAGTTGCAAGCCTACAAGCTTGGCAAGAGACTTAGAAATACTCCAAGAACAAGGTTACAAAGTGGAAAAAGTATCGTGCGTTGATATGTTTCCGAACACAGTTCACGTGGAGACTGTAGTATTGATGACAAGGAGTAATTGATATGAACGTATACGATTTTGACAAAACAATATATCCAACAGACTGTGCAATAGAATTTTGTTTTTGGTGTATGAAGCGTAATCCTAAATTGTGGTTTACCTATTTTCCAAACTTGGTTAAGGTTATGGTTCAAAGAAAACTAGGAATAGTGCCAGAATACCTAAAGCACAGAAAGTTTTTAAGCTATCTTACAATGATAGATGACTTGGAAGAACAAGTTGAAAAGTATTGGAATAAAAATGAAAAGAAAATTGCATCGTGGTATCTTAAGCAAAAGAAAGAGGACGATCTAATTATAAGCGCATCGCCCTATTGTTTGATTGAGCCAATAGCAAACAGACTGGGAGTGAAATTTATGGCTACGGAATATGATCTCGAGTTTGGAGTTTTCACTAACAATTTGATGTATGCAAAAGAAAAAGCGAGATACATATTTGACCACGGATTTCCTGTGATTGATAATTTTTATTCCGATTCTCTATCTGATACGCCGCTTGCCTTATGCGCAGAAAAAGCGTATCTAGTAAAGGATAAAGCTAGAACAGTAGTAGATTGGCCAGATTTGGATGCTGAAACTATAATAGAAGTAAAAGATAAAATAGACACAGGCTGGAACATTCATCTGAAGGAGGACTAGCGAGTGTATATTATCATTTATGATTTCGGAACAAGCAGTGTGAAAACATGTTTATTTGAAATCGATTCAAAAGTAAAATTAGTGGCAAGTTCTAGCGCTGATTACAACCTTTATATCACCGACAATGGAGGTGCAGAGCAAAACACAGAAGAATGGTGGGATGCCATATGTTCCACCACTAAAAAGCTGTTCGAATTATCAGATGTTAAACCTGAGCAGATAAAGGGATTAGCATTTTGTTCGCAGATGCAAGGAACAGTTCTTGTGGACAAAAAGGGAAATGCAGTAAGACCACCTATGAATTATTTGGACCAAAAAGGTGTTAAAGAATATAAAGAATGTATGGGAAGAGGTCTCATAAAAGTTTCAGGTTGCAATTTATATAAGCTACTACGCAATTTAAGAGTTAATTACGCTGGTTCCGTCAGCGCTAAGGATCCAGTATGGAAATATAAATGGGTAGAGAATAACGAGCCAGATGTTTTTGAGAAAACTTATAAATGGCTAGATGTTGGAGATTACTTATTAGCGCGCTGTACAGGTAGAATTGTGAGGACCGCTGATACGGCATTTGCTACTTTCCTTTATGACACACGCAAAGGAAAAGAAGGTTGGAACAAAGGCCTATTAAAGATGTATAAAATAAATCCTAAGCACATGCCAGAGATTGTTGATAGCACGGATATGGTTGCTGGATTAACAGCCAAAGCAGCTCAAGATTTAGGGCTTGTGGAAGGCATTCCTGTATTTGGCGGTGGTGGAGATACCACTTTTGTGAATATAGGAGCCGGTTGTACAAGACCAGGAGATACACATATATACATCGGAACATCAGGATGGGTATCTACGTTTATGGACCATCAAACTGTTGATTTGAACGCAATGATAACCGGCGTTTTATCTGCGAAAAAAGGGTACTTTAATTATTATGCAGAATTGGAAACAGCAGGTAAGTGTATTGATTGGGCGCTACAGCATATTGCACTGGACGATGTAGGTGTTTATGCAGGGAAAGCAATAAGGACGGATTCTGATGGTATTGAAATAGATATTTTCGATTACCTAGAAGCGGAAGCAGGTAAAGTTTCGCCAGGTGCTAACGGCGTATTATTTACTCCATGGCTTCATGGGAACCGTTGTCCGTTTGAAGACTCAAATGCTAGAGGTATGTTCTTTAACATTAGCATAAATAATGAAAAGAGAGATCTGCTTCGCGCTACATTAGAAGGGATTTGCTATCATTATAGATGGCTACTAGAATGTTTGATGAAAAAGACCGAGACATCAGACTCTATTAGATTTGTGGGAGGTGGTTCTTTATCACCTGTGTTGTGTCAGATGTTGGCAGACATTACTGGCAGAACAATAGAGACAGTAGACAATCCACGAGAAGTGGGAGCGGCAGGATGCGCTATTATGGTAGCAGCAGGAGTTAAGCAAGTAGATATGATAGAACTTTCAAAGCAATTGGTAAAAACTAACCATATATATGTTCCAAATGATGAGAACAAAGAAGCATACGATAAAAACTATGAAATTTTCAAACAATTATATAAGACTAATAAATCAAACTTTCATAAAATAAATTCATAGGAAAAAGCACGGGGAGATTTTTAATGAACGTATATGATTTTGACGGAACAATATTTCCTACGTAGATATGTTTCCAAACACATATCATGTGGAGACGGTAGTTCTTCTTTCCAAACAAAAGATGGATAAGTAGGATTTATCATAGATTACGGAGGTAATATTTGTGAAAAAGATAATGGTTGATATTATGGAGAAGTTCCATGAATATAATACAGATGATTTGGCAAACATTGTTTTTGGATTTGACAAAAATGAGCATTATGACGCGTTAGTTGTTGCACCGGGTTATACTCCTTACAAGATTAAAATGGATGGTAAATGTAAAATTACAACGCTAAGAGAGGGTGCATACATTGCCGGATATCTTGTAGAAAAGGATAATATGAAAATAGCGTGGATATTAACCGCATCATCAGATACTAATCTAATAGATCATGTTGCTGTATGTTCTGAACTTTCTTTTGATAAGATGATTTTCATTGGTGCAGTTGGAGCACTTAAGCAGGGATTTGAATTAGGTGATTTATGCACACCGTCCTATTCAATAGCAGGTGGTTGTGCACATACATTTCTCAAAGAGTCCATAAAGGACTATATCCCGTTTGAAAAAATAGAGCCGGACCATGCGATGGTGGACAAAGTTTTAGGAATTGCAGCGGAAAATGGATATAAATTTAGAAAAGCATCAGTATTTTGTACGTCTTCTATGGCTGCAGAATATTATCATCTTGATGAAATTAAAGAATTCGATACAGACTTAATCGAGATGGAAACGGCGGCGTTTTATATGATGGCTGATTTGTTGGAAGTACCAGCTATAGCATTGCTGGTTGTGTCAGATAATTCTGCAGCAGGAACAAATGTGTTTATGAGAACCGATGAGGAGCAGGAAAAATATAATTATGGCCGTAATGAGGTGCTGACAGAATTGATATTAAAAACTGTCGCTTCAAAGTAAAAGAGGATATTAATACTAAATAGTTGATATGTTTCCGATAACGCGCTTAAGTCGATATGTTTCTTAATACTGTTGACATTCATAGTGGCGTCTCGGGACATGTGGAGACGGTAGTATTGATGTTTCGAGACGAATCGAGACAATAGAAGTATTGTCAGGAAGGATAATTAGCATGATCAATATCATAACTGGAATCCGGATTGTTTGTAGTACAGGAAGGACACCTGATTAGAAAAGGAACAGGGAAGGATTAGGAGCAAAAAAATGAAAGTCAAAAAAGCAATCAAAAAGTATGTAAAGAGTAGCCTAGTATTTACATTGGCGATTGCTATCGCCATAGGGTTCATTCCGCTGGCAAGTTCGCCAATAACTGCCGATGAAGAAGATCCTGCAATAATATTGGGTACAGGTTTGCTCGCAAAGAATGCCAATAAAGATGGGGCGCAGACAGTCTGGTATGGTGGACGAGATTGGAGTGTCATCGCTTATGATGGAAAAGATGGAGATGACAATGAAATCACATACCAAGATCCAGATGGAAACACAGAAAACCTTCATCCAGAAGGAGCGGTTGCCCTGTTACAAAATGATACATATGAGGATTCGATATTTAACGAGACTAATGATTGGGCAAGAGAATGGTTCCAGGCATACGGAGCAGATTATGACGGTGTCCCATCTGAATTGAGAACAAATGTTGAGAAAAGATACTTAATTGATGACGATGCAGTGTTTAGTGACAAGGAAAAGAAAGGAATTCTTTCTCGTACATTACCTGGCTATGGCTGGGCGTGGGATTGGGACCCTTCGACATATGACAGCAATAGAATATATGCGAATGATTTAGACGATGCTCTTGTTTGGCCACTTTCTCATGCTGAGGCAGATGTTCTTGCAGATTCAATTAAAGTAAGAGAGGGAAAATTTTACTGGTTACGTACTCCGGGGTGGAGAAGTGGTGAGACTTTTGCAGTAAAGTATGGAGCTATAATGGAAGATAATGGTATTGTAAATAGAACATATTACACTACCTACACAAACAATATTCGACCAGCATTTTACTTAGACGAGAAAGCAGTTCTAATGACTTCGGCTGCGTACTCTGGAAAAGTGTCTGGAAAAACTGGACCTACTTCACTTAAAAAAGTTACAGAGAATACAGATAATGAATGGAAAATTACACTAAAAGATGAAAGTTGTGGTTTTAAAATAGACTCTGTTCCAACTGAGATGACTTGTAAGGAAGAGTTAACACTTCAGTATAGCGAAGCCACTACAGGAACAAACGAATATATTTCCGCTATCATCACAGACAAAGATGGAAACATTACTTATTACGGAAAACTCAAAGATTGTAGTGATGACGCGGATGATTGTGGAGATGTAACAGTGAATCTCAAAAATAAGTATAGCGATGGAGATAAACTTTATATTTTCAATGAACAGATGAACGGTGACGAAAAGACAGATTATTCATCTGAACTAAAAGAAATAACTGTTCCTACTATCAAACATACTCTAAATAAGACTGATGCAAAGGATCCAACTTGTACAGATTCGGGAAATACTGCTTATTGGACATGTTCTGATTGTGGATTGTTTTTTGGTGATGCAGATGGGAAGACGGAAATTGAGAAAGACAGCTGGGTCATTCCTGCAAAGGGACACAAACCTGTGCCAGGAGTACATAGTGCAGCTACGCTCACAAAAAATGGATTTGATACTGAAGTTTGTAGTGTCTGTGGTGCGCAAACGTCATCGACTACAATTTATCATCCAGAAACTTACAGGCTCGCTCGTACAGTATATGCGTACACTGGGCTAGATATAAAACCAGAAGTTACAGTAATTGATGCCAACGGCAATGTTATAGCACCCGAGAACTATGACGTAAACTATATGTACAATGTGAATATAGGAACGGCAAAAGTGAAAGTAACATTTATTAGTGATAACTATGAAGGAACTAAAGAAGGCATAACATTTACAATCGTAAAGGGTAATAATACTTTAGCTATCAGAGGAAAGACAGCGAAGGTTAAGTACAAGAAACTTAAGAAAAAAGCTCAAAAGCTGAAAGTAAGTAAATTCATTAAAATCGTTAATAGAGGTCAAGGAAAACTGACTTACAGACTTACTGCAGCAAAGAAGGGACGAAAGAGTTATAAAAAGTATTTCAAGATAAATTCAAGCACGGGAAAACTCACTATCAAGAGGAAACGCAAGAAGGGAACCTACAATCTTACAATGCAAGTTTACGCTGCAGGCAATGTTAATCGTAACGCATCGGGCTGGAAGACAGTAAACTTTAAGATAAAGGTTAAATAATATTGTCTAAATATAATATCGCTATTTTAGGTGCCGGTCATATTGCTAATGCAATGGCTGAAGCACTCAACGGTTTAAAAGAAAAAGTAAATTGCTACGCAGTAGCATCGAGAACTAAGAGTAAGGCTGAAGATTTTGCAAATAGATGGGGTTTTGAACATACGTATGGATCTTACGAAGAGTTAGTAAATGATCCGAACGTGGACCTCATCTATATTGCTACGCCTCACTCGCATCATTATGAACATGCGAAACTGTGTGTAGAGCATGGAAAACCTGTTTTAGTTGAGAAAGCATTCACAGCCAATGCTATCCAAACAGAAGAGTTGATAGCCCTAGCAGAAGAAAGAAAAGTATTCATTGCGGAAGCAATGTGGACGAGATATATTCCGGCTAGAAAAATAGTGGAAGATGTTTTGAATAGTGGAGTGCTAGGAGAGATAACTCACTTAGAAGCGGACTTTTCGATTTCGCTCACTCATATAGAGAGATTGCGTGAACCTGAACTTGCAGGAGGAGCACTCTTAGATCTAGGCGTGTATGCTTTGACTTTTTCATCTATGTATTTCGGAGATGGCTTTGCCAAGATGGAAACCACTTGCGAGAAGTACGAGACAGGCGTAGATGCAACATCTAAAACTACCTATACTTTTCCCAATGGAAAGAAATCTATAATGAAAACTTCGTTTGTTTCTGGACCTAAAAATGAGGGAGAGATCTTTGGTAGCAAGGGAAGTCTATATGTAAGAGAACTCAATAATTATAAACAGATTACCAGAAGAGATGTCGATGGAAATGATGTAGAAGATTATCCTATTCCAGAACAGATTAATGGATATGAATATGAAGTTTTAGCTTGCATAAAAGCACTCGAACAGGGAAAACTGGAGTGTGATGAAATGCCACACCAAGAGACATTGGAGATTATGCGACAGATGGATGCCCTCCGCAAAGAGTGGGGAGTTGCGTATCCCTTTGAATAAGATTACAATATATCCTTGGAGACAGAAATAATAGGCTTGTATTCCAAGGAGGAATAAAAATGAGTAGTACTAGAAGAATAGTAATTACAGCATTAATGGCAGCGATATTTTGTATTGTGGGACCACTAACTATCCCAATCGGACCAGTACCTATATCGCTGTTTACTCTTGTTATAATGGTAGCACTTTATGCTGTAGGGAGTGTCCAGACGAACATTGCCATCATTATTTATCTATTGCTAGGTATGGTTGGTGTTCCTGTGTTCTCAGGGTTAGAGGGTGGCTTGCAAAAACTCGTCGGTCCGACAGGAGGATTCCTCATAGGATATATTCTCCTCGGAATTATCGGAGCCATTTTTATTAGAATCAGTAACAAGTGGTATATCCGCACGCTTGGATTTGTAATCGGAACGGTAGTCTTATATACATTCGGACTTATCTGGTTCATCTTCCAAAGTAAGATGCCATTGCCTTCGGCAATGATGGTATGTGTAGTGCCATTCATCCCTGGAGATGTAGTAAAGATAGTAGTGGCAGTGAAATTTGGACCATTGTTCCACAAACACATTTATAGTAGAATTAGAAACTGATATGACTAACAAACCACAGACGACGAAAAGGGTATATCTGGAAGGCATGAAAGTTGGCCTGCCAATAGGGGCAGGCTATTTTGCTGTGTCTTTTTCACTAGGTATCATGGCCGCGAAGTGGGGCATCACTTGGTTGCAAGGATTGATTACAAGTTTATTTGTAAATGCATCTGCAGGTGAGTACGCAGGTTTCGAAGCGATAGGCGAAAAGGTGTTGCCAACTACTCTAATTCTCGTAACAATAGTGGTTAACATAAGATATGTTTTGATGGCACTCTCACTTAGTCAAAAAATGAGCCCAGATCTTAAGATGCGCCATCGCGTCGGAGTGGGATTTTTCCTGACGGATGAGTTTTTCGGAGCCAGTGTCGTGAGACCTGGTCCGCTAAATCCATTCTATACATATGGTATAGCGACAGTGGCAGTTCCTTGCTGGTCTATTGGAACAGTTTTAGGAATTGTCTTAGGAGATGCACTCCCTAAAAATATTGTGAGTGCCTTGAGTGTTGCTTTGTTTGGAATGTTCATCGCCATCATCATTCCAGTTGGAAAGAAAAATAAAATTGTGCTTGGACTCATTGCGGTAAGCATGGCTTTGAGTGCAGCGTTTAGATATACACCAGTTATCAATCGAGTGCCAGAGAGTGTTCGGATTGTTATACTGACAGTTATCATTGCCGCGGCCGCGGCAATACTGTTCCCGAGAAGGGAGGTAGAAGATGACTAACTATATTTATATTGCAATAATGATTATCGTGACTTTCCTTATTAGATTTCTACCGATTGCTCTCGTGAGAAAGCAGATTAAGAATGTATATATCAGATCGTTTCTTTATTATGTGCCATACATCACACTGGCAGTGATGATTTTTCCTGCCATCATCGATGCGACAAATACTCCGATAGCAGGAGCACTTGCGCTCGTAGCTGGAATACTAGCAGCTTGGTTCGGAGTAAATATGTTTGGCACAGCCACGATATGTTGTATAATAGTATTTGTAATTGAGTTGGTTATAAAATAAGAGGTGTACTTATGAAAATCACATTTAATGAAGACCGAAAAGTAGTGGACGCTATCAGAGAAGGTCTGAAAAAGAAAAATGGACATTGTCCTTGCAGGCTTGAAGAGACGGAGGACACTATGTGTATGTGCAAAGAGTTTCGTGACCAGGTAGCGAATCCTGAATTCGAGGGATTTTGTCACTGTAGACTATATTATAAAGAAAAGTAGGAGGTTGTTATGGCGGAGATAAAATTAACGTCGGCTAATTTCGAAGAGGAAGTTAAAAATTCAGACATCCCAGTGCTCGTAGATTTTTGGGCACCTTGGTGTGGCCCTTGCCAAATGCTTGGACCTGTCATAGAAGAGATTGCAGAGGAGTATGATGGACGCATGAAGGTTGGCAAGGTGAACACAGATGATGAGCCAGCACTTGCGGCAGCACACAGTATTTCAAGTATCCCGGCAGTGTTGATGTTTGTGAAGGGTGAAGTCGTTGACCGCTCGGTAGGCTATGTTCCTAAAGATGAACTTGCACAGATGTTTGAAAAGTACTTATAAGATTTAAGAATGATTGCCTTAGAAATCAACTGATTTCTAAGGCAATTTTTGTGTCCAAATCTACACACTTTGAACACCGACTGTTCACATCTTTCCAGTAGACTTTTAAACATGAAAGGAGATGTGTATTATGAGTAGACTAATTAAAAACATTATCACAGTTGCACTAATCATAGCGGTTGGTGCAGGAGTAGTAGTAACATTTATTTTTGCGACTATGGATAATGCTCCAAAGATGAAGATGCAACCAAACGGTCCTCAGCAAAATGCAGCTGGAAATACCGGCGAACAGCCTCCAGCGATGCCAAACGATCAGAATGCGAAAAGTGGAAGCGACAATAAACAGCAGCCTCCACAGATGAATGATCAGAATGGTAAGAATCATATGAAAGGCATGCCTTCTCATATGAAAGAAAGACCATCGAAGGGCATTACGGTTCCGTTTATAGTAGCACTTGTTTTTGAAACATTACTATTAGTTGCACTAATACTTTTCTTGATTTTGTCTAAGGCAAACGAGAAAACTATTAGAGAAACATTTACTGACAAGAAGCGAATAGCTATATTCCTAGTTGCTCTTGTTGTGGCTACTGCAGGACTGGGTATCGGTACATATCTCTTGGCGAATAATATTAAACATATGCAGAAACCTTGTGTAGAAATGAATGGGAATGGCCCTCAGGGCCAAGGTGGACCTGAGATGAATAACCAACAAAGTAACACACAAGCAAAAGGCGTTAAAGAAGTTAAAAATAAGACAACCCTAAGTGGTAACTTCAGTTCTAAAAAAAGTGATGTGAATGCCATCCTCACAAAGAGTGGTGGCACACTCACTTTAAACGATGCAAAGGTGAGAAAGACAGGCGATGCATCTGCAGTTGAACAGTCGGATTTTTCGGGAACAAACGCAGCAATCTTAACGACAAAGAATTCGACTAGTACGATTAAAAATACGACTATCACAACTAACTGTAAAGGCGGAAATGCAGTTTTTGCCACAGGTAGCAAGGCTAAAGTTTTAATTTCAGACAGTACAATTAAAACTACAGGCCAAGCATCATCGAGAGGATTGGACGCCACATATGGTGGATATATTGAAGCAAATAATGTGACTATTTCTACCAAAGGTGGATCTTGTGCAACACTTGCCACTGACAGAGGTGAGGGTACTGTGAAGGTATCAGATTCAAACCTTACGACCAATGGGGCTGGCTCGCCAATCATTTATTCGACGGGAGATATTTCGTTGACTGACAGCGAAGGTACAGCCAACGGTTCGCAGATTACAGTAGTAGAAGGAAAGAATACAGCTTCCATTAAGAACTCTAATGTTGTTGCCAGCGGCGCTGGCAATAGAGGCACAACTGATATTGCAGGAGTAATGATTTATCAGTCAATGTCAGGTGATGCAGATCAAGGAACAGGAGTTTTTAATGCTAGTGATTCGACTCTTTCAATTCAAAAGAATTCCAAGTATTACAAGAGCGCACCTTTCTTCTTTATTACTAACACAGATGCTGTCATCAATCTTGCAAACACAAAGATTAGTTATGGTAGTGGAACTTTGATTGATGCCAAAGGAACAGACCAGTGGGGTACTTCTGGAAATAATGCTGGAAACTTCACGCTCAATGCTAAGAATCAGACCCTTACTGGAGATATCAAAGCTGATAAGATTTCTACAGGTGTTATATCATTGGCGAATGCCACATATACTGGAACTATTAACGGCAAAAATACAGCCAAGAAGGTGACATTGAAACTTGATAAATCCTCCAAAATCAAGTTGACTGGCGATTCATATGTGACTAGTTTTTCAAACGCTGACAAGACTAACAGTAATATTGATTTCAACGGTCATACGCTCTATGTAAATGGTAAAGCCATAAAAAATGTGGTAAAATGATAACAAGTTTATGAGCGGAGGATTAATAATGGGCGATACTACACAGTTTTCCAATTCGCAGATGCTCGAATGGATGGGCTACATCGCGAAGATGGAAGACGTAACACCAGAGAAGATTAAAATTCTGAACACATGTGGTAAGAGACGTAACGTTCTCGCAACGATTGCGACGCATAAGCGTATATTAATATTTGCGGACGAGACACATGATAACTTGCTATATAAGTGCTGGGAAGCTGGCTACGGAGATTATGAAATGTACTATGGTACGGGTTACGAACCTAGCGAGATGAAGCACTGCAAGGTTTCAGATATGATGGATGACCCAATTTCAGGACCTACGGTACTATTTATCGTAAATGAGAATACTCGTGAGTCAATGATTTTCGGAATGAAGAACGAGAATTTCTCGAATGGTACAGTTAAGTATGTGGGACACGAAATTAGAGCGGTCATTATGAATAAGCTCGAGTTGGATGTGCGTGACGTCGCACTGCTCGTCAATTCTGAATCAGTTGCCATTGAGGCATCAATGATTGCATACGAAGGTGTTATCGTAGCATATGAGAGAGACGAAGGATCTAAGCGTACGATGGAAGAGAACATTGATAAGTTTGGTGTTCACAACATTGAAGTAATAACAGACTTAGAGGAAGATACATTGAAGGAACTTCCGATTCCTAGACTCGCATTTATAGTGGCTACAAAAGAATCGATAGATAATGATATCGAAAGTTTGCTTAAGGTTAATCCAGATATCAAGTTTATATTCTATACATTAGAACTTGATATACTCACAGACGTAAAAACTGCAATGGAGAAACATGGCATCAAGGTGACAGAGGTTATGCAGATTACAGTTGCAAAAACTGATAAACATAGTGTATTTGAGGCACAACCAGCACCTTGGATGATTACTGGAGAACCAATGCAGAAGTAACTATTTAACAAGTAATATTTATTGGAAGCGGTCGCTAAGGCGGCCGCTTTTATTATGCAAAAATTTCTATGATGACAGAAGAATGTAGGGTATAATATCTGTATAAGTTTGAACGGATAAAAACATATAAAAACTTAGCATGAAGAATAAGTTTGAACGGAAAGTTGAGAAATAATAATGGGAAACAAATTTTTTGATGAAGTGAAAAAGAACTTCGGTTTCGGATTAATGAGGCTTCCTATGATGGACAAAAAAGTCGACATCGAGCAGACAAAGCAGATGGTCGACATTTTTATTGAGAATGGTTTTAATTATTTTGACACTGCTCATGGTTACATTGATGGAATGAGTGAAACGGCCTTCAGAGAATGTGTGGCTGAGAGATACGACAGAAATCAATACACTATAACTAACAAGTTGACGGAACCTTACTTTCAAAAGGAAGAGGATATTATTCCATTCTTTGAGAGTCAGTTAGAGGCGTGTGGCGTAGATTACTTTGACTTTTATCTGATGCATGCGCAAGATTCCGACAACTATCCTAAGTTTAAAAAATGTAGAGCGTATGAAACGGGACTTAAACTAAAGGAGATGGGAAAGATTAAACACTTTGGATTATCTTTTCACGACACACCTGAAGTGTTGGATCAGATACTGACTGATTATCCGCAGGTTGAAGTGGTGCAGATTCAGTTGAACTATCTAGACTATGAAAATCCATCTGTGCAGGGTAAGGGTTGTTATGACGTTTGCGTTAAGCACGGTAAACCTTGCATCATTATGGAACCTGTAAAGGGTGGCCACTTGGCCAATATCCCTGACAGCGCCGCAAAAGTTTTTGATGAACTCCAAAAAGATGAAAAGCAAAAGAAGAGTTACGCTAGTTACGCGGTTCGCTACACAGCAAGCTTTCCAAATGTCTTCATGGTGATTTCGGGAATGAGCACATTGGAACAGATGGAAGATAATATAAGTTATATGAAAGACTTCAAGCCTATCGATGAGAAGGAGAAGGATGCCATTGACGAAGTCATAAAAATCTATGGCTCTATAAATATGGTTCCTTGCACGGCTTGTCGCTACTGCGTGACTGACAGTGAGTGTCCGATGAAAATCCAGATTCCGGAGATCTTCTCGTGCTATAACCAGAGAGTAATGTACAACGACTGGAATCAGCAGATGTATTATGGAGTCATCACCAGAGATCATGGCAAGGCTTCGGAATGTATCAAGTGTGGAAAGTGTGAGAACATCTGTCCTCAGCACTTGCCAATAAGAAATTTGCTCGAGGATGTAGCAAAAGAATTCGAGAAATAATTGTTTTTATATCATAAAAGGAGGGTATTTTATGATTAGTTCATTAGATAGTACAATGGTCTTTAAATCAGTGAAGACTAAAACAATCGCAGCAATAGTTGCAATCGTGGCGGCAGTGGCAGTGCCACAGATTTTTCACTTGCTCGGCGCGAGTTTAAAAGTTGGCCCATTGTTGGGTCAGGTTTTCTTGCCTATGCACTTTGCAATATTTGTTGTGGGATTATTGGCGGGACCATACGTAGGTCTTATCGTGGGAATTGTTTCACCCGCCATCAGTTTTGGACTGACTGGCATGCCAATGGTAAATATGTTGCCATATATGATGATTGAACTTGCTGTTTACGGATTGGTTGCTGGATTTATGGCCAACAGAAAAATGCCTATCATTGTGAAACTACTTATTGCACAAATATCGGGAAGATTAGTAATGGCACTAGTGTATTTCATTGCTGCAACATTCTTCGGACAGCAGGTATCAGCTATGCAAGTACTTCAGAGTAGCAGACTCGGCTTGTTCGGATTAGTTCTTCAATGGATTATAGTTCCGCTTTTGGTATTCCGAATTATGGCATGGGATAAGCAACATGAACAGTAATTTACAAACAGCAAAAGAAATGATAGAAAACGATGGCTTTACGTGTGTGATTATGAATGATGAAATGGCACATGTGAGTATGGATAGTGGTATCAAACCACTCATAGATTTTATTGCTGATGGTTTAGAATTAAAAGGATACTCTGCAGCAGACAAGATAGTTGGGAAGGCAGCAGCGTTTCTATATGTGAAGCTGCAAGTTTCAGAAGTTTATGCGAGCGTTTTATCTGTGGAGGGAAAGAAACTCCTTAATGAAAACGGCATCGCAGTGGAGTATGGCACATTGACTGAACAGATTATAAACAGAAAAGGCACAGGGATGTGTCCAATGGAAGAGACTGTAAAAGATATAGATGACATAGAAGAAGCTTACCGCGCGCTTAATGAAAAGTGTAAGGCTATGGCTAAGCGAAAAGAGGGCTTGTTATCGTAACGGATTTAAAAGAGAAAGTTATGAAGTTTAGAAAAGTATTATCAATCATATTGATAGCTTGTTTAGCAATCAGTGGATTTGTATTCACTGGTATCAAAGCGAGCGCAGATACTGATGATACTCTCTATGAATCATTTGATACTAATATTGCCAAGGGCAAAAGTGCTTATGCTAGTTCAAATAATAGAGGTGAAAGACCAACTACTCCTTTAAGTGTTCGAAATCTAGCGGATGGTTCAGAGTCGAATTATATTGTTACACACGAGGAAGACACAGAACCTTGGTTTGCAGTAGATCTTGGAAGTATCAAGGATATTAATAAAGTGACATTGGCACCAGGCGGAGGCGAGTCGTATGTAAATTCATATCCTATCAGTTATGAAGTTCAGGTAGTCACAGAAAACACAGGTGTATCAGCACCTGCGGATGTTGCATCATTGCCATGGGCAACAGTCGCAACGGTTACTAACGGAACACTGGCTACGAAGTCCATAACATTCCCAAGAAAAAATGCAAGATGGGTTCGAATAAAAGTTAACAGTGCTAGTGCAACAACTTGTGCACTGAAAGAATTGTATGTATTTGAAACAGACGATAGCAGACTATATACAGAGCCAGTAGACGTGCTCTTTATCGGAAACTCAATGACATATTACAATACGCTTGCAAATGTGGTTAAGGGAATCGCAACATTGAATGGAAAGAAGATGAATGTGACCGCTGCCACAAATGGAGGAAAGAATCTCATCTATCAATCAACAGCGGCGAATATCGATACGGCTATCAAGGCTGGCGGATATGAGTATGTGGTGCTCCAAGATATTGTGGGATCATTTGATGCGACAAATCTAGCGACAGGAGCAGCAGCGTGCGTAGAAAAAATCAAGCAGTACAATCCTGATACTCAGATTATTATGTATGAGCCTTGGCCGGTTAAGGGAAGACTGATGTCAGATTCATTGCTCCCATATTTCACGCAATCTTATATTGATACATCGAGAGTTCACGATGCTAGACTCGCACCTGCAGGTGAGACTTTCTACGATATGTATGACAAGAGTTTCAATTACTACTGTGCAGATGAAAAGCATCCATTGCCTTTAGGCACATTTATTTCAGCGAGCACGATTTACTATACGATTTATAATAACGATGCACTAAGCGATTACACATACGACAATCTTGATGCTATTAGAAGTGTGATTAATGACAATATAGCCTACTCGGGTGCACAGTCAGAGTCGTACGGTCTGAGTTTGCTCAACTTAATTAACGAGCGTGGCTACCATTATGCACATGCAGTGGCAAGTGCAGTTGCCGACAAGTCGGGCAATGTTGGCTACAAATCCGTGGCAAACAGAGAAATGTTTAAAGTAAGAATCAACGGAAAGCTAGTCGGAAATATTAGGGAAGGCGAGATGTACCAACTTCCAACTTCTGGCGAGAACTATTTCGAGTTAGGATATATAGATGGAGCAACTAACAGAGCATACGCCCCAGGGGATGAGATTGAAGTCAACGACAACACGAACCTCACAGGAATAACTTCAGTTTCGACAGTTACTGATGAGAAGGCAAGCATTAAGATGGATATCAATCATCCAGGAATTTCGTTTAAGGCAACTACATCGATTAATGGCGAAGCGCCAATTGTTTCTGATTCATTTACTTATGGAATGCTAATCACAACATATGATTTCTATTCGCAGCAGTTGATGAGTGATTTCACTTTTGAAAACGTTGAGGCTACTGGTGTGGCCGTGGCCAATGTTAAATTCAAGGCGAATGATTGGATATCAGCCGAAGAAGGAATAAGTAGAGGTGGAGCGTTAAATATTAGTGCATCGAATCTAGTACGAAAATTTATCTCAAGAGCATATGTGACTATTCATTACGCAGGTGGATCGTCGAAGACAGTTTATTCGCCAAAGAGCTCACAAGCTAAATCCATTAAGGAAGTTGCTTTGAGTATAAAAGATGATGCCGCATACTATGCAACATTGACGGAAGATGAGAAGGCAGCAGTTGATGCTTTTGCCGTAGCAGATTAAATCATAAATGAGAAGAAAAGACTGAAAATAATTGTTAATAGAAATATATAATAGTTAAACATAAAAAGTGTCTGTGGATATTATCTACAGGCACTTTTTTATTGCCGAAGGCAACGTAAAATAACTAGAATTTTTAGTCTATGTGAACGTCACATAATAAACTTATAAAACTTCTTGCAAAAGTATTGACGCATGAAATCCGAAGTGTTATATTGTGGTTCACCATAAGCAACGAAATGTATGAATACAATAATAAATAGCATAAGAGATATTTGAATTTTTCGTGGTGATTAGTCAAATTTATCTCAAATGCAATCTGTTCTTTGTCCAGTATTGTTGCTTCTGGAATAACTATGAAAGGAGGAAATGATAGATGGAAGTCTTTTTGCAAGAACATGGTAAAACAATCTTCATTGCAGTATGCATCCTATTACTAGTTGGCGTGGCTTACGTGGTTGGACCAGCGATTTCGACAGCTGTGCAGGGAGTAGTATCAGGCTACACAGATACAGTTGATTACGATTCCGTAGCTGGAAAAATTCACTAATAGGGAAAAGCAACGACAGGGAGATTGGGTATGCGAAAACTAACATTGCCCGATAGGGCATATGGAGAATTACTCACTTTAATATTAGACGATGATATTACGGATATTAACTGGAGCCAGGGGCTCTGGGTCAACCATCTTGAGAAGGGCCGATACAAAGTAGAGGGCTTTCAATTAGAAGAGAGTTTCATTCAACAGTTCTACACACGTATCAGTAATCTCATGAATGAACAATTTAATATCAATCATCCCCTCTTGGAGGCGGAGACAGATACCTTAAGAATTTCTATTCTTCATGAATCTGTAACTAACACTGGTATTAGTATCAGTATTAGAAAGACACCTGCGGTTCGGAGAATCAATAGGGACAGCATTTTTTCCTCGAACTACTGCTCAGAATCCATAGATATATTTCTCGAAAACGCTATTCGCGCACACTGTACCGTAGTAGTCGGAGGATTACCAGGAGTTGGGAAGACAGAGTACGTGAAATATCTCACTAATTATATTCCGGCGTATGAGAGAGTTTATACGATTGAGGACAATCTTGAATTGAGATACGCGGCAATCAATCCTGGCAAGGATTGTGTAGAAATAAAAATTAATGATTCTTTTGGTTATGCTGAAGCCTTAAAGGCAAGTAAGAGGCAATTACCAACGTGGGTATTGCTGGCGGAGGCTAGGGGAGAAGAAGTGAAATATCTCTTGGAGAATATTTCAGCTGGAGTTCACTGTCTTACGACAATTCATCTAGACGATGCCACCAAAATCCCTGATCGACTGCGAAATATGGGACAGGTGATAAATGAGAATGACGTCTACTCATTTATCGACTTGGGAGTACAAATCCAGTCGGTAGTAAAAGAAGGTGAGAAGATTAAAAGGCAGATTTCACAGGTTATGTGTCTGTCCAGAACAAACGAGAAAAATGAAAAGATTATGATTTACGAGGATGGAAAAATTTTGACTAAAGAGTTGCCAGAAGATATTTTAAGGAAATTCAGACTGGCTGGTATTGAGGATCCATTTGCGAGGAATGAGAGTATTGAAACAAAAGATAATAGAGATATTTAAAAAATCAATTAAGCTAATAGTTATTGTTTTGGTCGTATGTATGGCCTACAAGTTAAATATATTTTCTGTGATACTGTGTGTCATTGCGGCAGCAGTATTCGGATACTTTTATGAAAAAGAAGAGGAGAAGAGATTAAGACTCCTAGATAAATTCAAAGATGTGGTGCTCTATATGGAGCAGATGATTTATTCATTTAAGAAACAGCCCAAGATAAGACCAGCATTGCGGGACGCACAGAAGGTGGGGTCCAAGAAGATACAAGAGGTCTTGGAAGAAGTTGTTTTGAGCATCGACACGAAGGAGTCGGAAGACATCTATATGGAATCCTTGAATTTGATGAATGAGGAATATGGATGTAAGAGACTCAATTCACTTCACGAATTTCTTGTGAAGATTGAGTTGCATGGCGGCGACTATGACAACTACGTGGATATTCTTTTGCAGGATGTGAAAGATTGGAATGATAGGACGAGGATGTTTATCAGCAATGTAAATCGTGTTAAGAGAAACGTTCTGATATCTATCGTATCTACAGTTGTTACATGTGGTTTTATGGCATACCTGGTGCCAAAGGATTATAGCTATACGTCAAATGTAATCTATCAGATTTGTACGACAATTATGATTCTTCTGATGTTGGCGGTGCACTATTTGGTAGAGCGAAGGCTCAACTACGATTGGTTAAAAGAGGCACCGACACTAAACGACAATCAGGTGATGCGTTATTACACATTAGTGGAGCGGGGCTACCGCGATATGAAAAGTCTTAAATGGACAGAGCGGATGGCGTACAAAAAGGCGAAGAAGAGATTAGAAAATGAACTGTCAAAAGTATTTCCAGATTGGATAAGAGATGTTGCCATTAATTTACAAAACGATACAGTTCAGTCATCGATTGAGAATTCTTATGAGACAGCTCCTTTTATATTAAAACGTCCCATAAGAAAATTACTTTTGGATTTCGAAAAGTTCCCAGTCGGTATAGAACCATACAATCGCCTTTTGGAGGAGTTTGATTTAGATGATGTGAAGTCATCAATGAAAATGTTTTACTCAATCAATGAATTGGGTAAAGAGGAGTCGGATCAACAGATTAATTCCATCATAGATAGGAATAATAAGTTGGCGGGGCTCGCAGAGGAAATGAAAAATTCAGACAGGGTTGGCGCCGCCAATATGTTCTCAACCATTCCGATGGTTATAGGCGTGGTGAAAATTATGGTTGATATGGTTTTGATGATTCTGGTTTTTACACAGTCCATCGGAAACGTTCTGAAGTAGAGGAGGAACTATGAAATATTTAATGAGTGAGGCTGGTATGTGTTTCGTATTTGGAATCATAATGGTTAGCTTAGTCACAGCATTCTTTGGAGTATTGACGGCAGTGACAGGAGGTTAGATATGGATACATTTATCACAGAACACGGAGGAGTTATAGGAAGTTCGATTGTTGCTTTCGCAACTATTATTATTTTATTTACGCTCATCGTGGCCTTGAGCCAAATGGATTTATTGGCGTTAGCCACCATAATGGGCTGAGAGGAGGCACATATGGAACTGTTTATAGGAGAACATGGAGAAGCGATTATTTATGGAATAATTGGTGCGATGGTTGTGACTTTGATATGTGTGGTGTGTGCTGACAAATGGAAAGGTGTGACACCAAGTTATCGAAGTAGTGCAAGTCACACGAACAGAGAGTTTATGGATGCGACCGTTGGGAAGTATCCTGTGATAGAAACAGACGAGGCCTTATATGTAGATAAAGGCGACAGTTTTGATTATAGAGATTACATTAAAGCTAAAGATTGTGACGGAAAGGATATAAGTAGTTCACTGAAGGTTTATGGAAAGTACAATGTGTCAGAAAGTGGCATATATAGATTGAAGTGTGTGGCTACCGCCGACAATAATCTTTCAGCAGTCAGATATGTAAATGTAGTAGTGGAGTAAGTATGAAAATAGCAATTGAAATGTTTTCATTGGTAATAGGGCTGACGCTTGGATGCATTTTGTTTTCCTCGATTATCAGTAGCAATAATCAAACAGCTGATGCTAGAGATTTTTACAATGTGGTAGTAAATCGAATAGAGGATAGCAACTGCAATAGCGCTGTTGTAAATGCATGCAAGAGTGAAGCGACAGAGAAAGGATACACATTAGAAGTGGAAGATGTGACGATATATGAAGATCAACCGAGTAAGCATGTGACTTTATCTTACGCGGTGACACTTCCAGTGTTTAGCCTTTTCGGAGAGGATTATGAAAAGCAAGCGGTGATAGAAGGATATGCGAGATAGAAAAATAATAGGATGTATGATGTTGGTTTTGGTTGCTACTTTTTTATTCTTTATTGGAAGTGCGAGAAAAGTAGAAGCTCTGAGTGGAAAAGGGACAAAGGCCAGCCCCTATGTGGTTGATACTGGTTCGGATTTGAAAACAGCATTGACGAAGTCAAATGGATCATCGTGGGTGCACGTCGCTTTGGCTAGTGGCGTGACAGTGACTAGTCCCATAACGGTAGATGGTGGAAAGTTTCTAGTTTACTGCAAAAATGGCAATCAAACATTGAGAAAGTCGACGGATGTAAGCAATAGCATAAACGAGGGCGGTAAGAAAGCATTCACCTTGAAGAACGGTGCTTATGTGGTATTCGGATATGCTGAAAAAAATTCATATAAGTTGACATTAGATGGAGTCAAATCAACGATTGGAGTCGACACATATGCGAACGCTTTCATAGATGTCGATAGCAAGTCGACGTTGACGATAGAAACTGCAGGCATAATGAAAAATGTTGTGGCCAAGCGTGAAGAGTGGCAGGCATCGCCAATCAAATGTGCAGGATTGATGTATTTCAAAGGCGAGATATATGGATGTTGCGGAAGCAATGGTGGAGCTATTCGAATGAGTGGTGGAACCTTGAATGTTTATGCATCATCCAAGATTCATGGATGCACGTCAGAGACAGAAGGTGGAGCCATCTTTTGCGGTGAGAAGACTCAATTTACTATGCACGGAGGAAATATCTACTCGAATACTAGTGGAGAAGAAGGCGGTGGTATTTTTGCAATGACGGGAAAAACTGAGATTAAGGGCGGAACCATTTCCGGAAACGAAGCTGGTGCTTCAGGTGGAGGAATCTTTTCAGGATACCAGAACGAACTTATAGTTGGAGTTAGCGAAAACAGTGGCCCAACTATAAGTAGCAATTCATCCGTTAACAGTGGCGGTGGAATTCGCACGAATGGTGGAACTAAAACTAATAAAGGTGGCAAGACTATTTTTAAAGGTGGAACTATGAAAGATAATTCAGCCACCAAGTCTGGCGGAGCAGTCGCTTGTGGCCCTCCAAACTCGAGTTATAAATCTACGATAGAATTCTATAGCATGAAGTTCGAGGAAAACTATTCGGTAAATCATGGTGGAGCCATATTTTTGGCTAATGGTGTAACTTCCAGTAGTAATGGAGCAGTGATTATTAAATCGTGTAGATTTTTCGGAAACTCATGCAGACTAAATGGTGGAGCTGTCTATGCTGAAGACAATACAAGTATGACTGGAAATTACTTTGAACAAAACAGAGCATACGACTATGGAGGAGCCATATTTATTGTCGCAGACACAACAGTGACGATGAGCCGTGGAGAGTTTACGAGCAATATGGCAGATGAAAAAGGTGAAGCTATATATGTGAAAGGTCATTTGAGAATAAAAGATTCTATAGCGGCGAATCAAAATAACAAGGTTTATCTTCCCAAAGATAAATATATCGAAGTCATAGGAGCGATAAATATCACAAGTGGAGTGGTGGCTCATATAGAGTCTGAAGTGAAAACTACAGGAACGAAACTGGTTTACATAAATTATGACGGAGCGGACTTGGATGCGAACCTTTATTACACAGGAGACAGTAATACTGAGGCAGCAGGAGTTATTGAGAGCAAGAAGTATAAAGCCTATGGACTTAGCAGTAAACAATTGCTTCGAACGACTAGAAATGTGCAAGGGGAATCTGAAGATTGGATAATAATCAGCGAACTTTATAAGATTACGTATGATCCAAACACGGAAGCAGATATTCAAAATATGCCTGATTCGAAAAATGCTTTTTGGAAAGAAACGACATCAGTCAGCAGTGCGGATTTAAAAAGGAAAGGGTATAAGATATTGAGCGATAAGCATTGGAATTCGAAAGCTGATTTGTCAGGAGATAGATACATACCGGGCCGTCCGATTATACTTCAAAAAGACGTTACACTTTATGCTGCATGGGAGCCTCGAGAAGAAGTGAAAGTAGAGACATGCGAGATTCGGTTTATAAATGAAAAATATCTTTACACTTTGAGTGAGCATTCTATTTGGAAGCGGAAGTATTACGATGATTTGCAGGAAGTAGTTAGTCGAGACGAAGACGCTTGCGAGTATTACATTGATCTTGACTTGGAAGAAATAAAGTCTATCAAGAAGAATGTCTCTGACAATGATTACAAAGTCGACAACAATCTGAATAAGGAAATGGCGAAAATGATTATAAGCGCCTAAGGGGATAATAAATGAAACAGTTTATCATCATATCAGGCTTAGCCGTCATAATATTGATAGTGGCTCTAACATTGCTTTCGGTTGAAAGCAAGATGGACCGACAGGACGAACTTGACAGAGCAGTCTCTGCAGCAGTGCGTCAGACGGTTAAGTCGAGTCAGGCTGAAAACCAAACAGACATCACATCTAACAAAGAAATGGTTGCACACTTTATTCACCTGCTCACAACTGGAATTGAAAGTGACGGAAACCTTTCAGTAAAAGTTATTGGTGTAGATTATAGAAGAGGAATGTTGGATGTAAATGTTACTGAAGAATTCACATATCTAACTGGAAAGAAAGCTACGATAAAAATCCGCAAGTGCGCAATATACGGGTAAGAACCGCTACTAGCATAAAAAAATAGCGTAGCAGTTTTGACTGCTACGCTATTTTTTTATCTTTAAACTTACTTCTCCACTTTGCAACCATTCGTCTATACCGTCTTCGTATTGGACATGTAGGCGGCAGGCCTTGTCGATTTCTAGAACCTTTGATTGCTTTGGTTTGCCTTCTCTTACAACGGTGACCTCGTGGTCAATCAAAATAGATCTGTCTATATATTCATCCACATATAATAATTCTGGATATGCTTCATAGTATTTTTCGAAGTAGTCCATTATCTTTTCAGCCAACTCATCTTTTAACTGAGCGAAAGTAGCTTCATCATAATCCTCTCTTGAAAAGATGCTTCCGGCTACAGTTTTTATATCGTCTGGATATCCACCTTCAGGTTCGAAGAGATTAATGCCGATTCCAACCACTGCATAATCTAACTGACCACTTTTGTCATTAACAGATGATTCTGTTAGTATTCCGCAGACTTTCTTTCCGTCGACATAGATGTCATTTACCCATTTGATTCCAGATTTTACATCTGAGATGTCATCTATTGCCTTGGCGCAAGCCACGGCAGTAAGAGTAGTGAGAAAGAGCGCATCCTCCGCTGGCATATTTGGGCGCACCAAAATGCTCATGTACAAACCAACCTTTTCAGGCGAAAGGAATGATCTTCCCATTCGACCTTTTCCGTAAGTTTGACATTCAGCTGTAACTATCGTTCCTTCTCTAGCACCATCTTCGGCTAACTCGCGAAGGCGATTGTTAGTTGAATCTATAGTTGTAAAATACTTTGGATTCCAATGCATAATAACTCCTATCAAAAATACCTTAAATATATTAACACAAAATAGGCAAAAGTGTTGAATGTTATTAACTCAAGTAATATAATAAAATCAGATATGGCGTTATTTTATCAAAATTATGATAAAGGAGTGATAACATGTTACAGATAAGACCAATTTCGGATTTAAGAAACAAGTTTACAGATATTGAGAAAACAGTAAAAAAAGGTTTTCCAGTATATTTAACAAAGAATGGTTATGGTTCAATGGTTGTTTTAAGTATTGAGGAATATTCTAAACTTACAGAAAATGTAGAGTATGCGTTGGATGCTGCAGATAAAGTAGCTAACGAAACAAATGAAAGGTTAACTCATGAGGAAGTTTTTTCCAAATTAAAAAAGCAGTAGATGAATACAAAATATAAACTTAGATATTTGCCATTATTTTATGAAGATGTAGATGAAAAAGTATCTTACATCAGAGATGAACTTAAAAATCCTAAAGCTGCCAATGATTTAATAGATGCAGTGGAAGAGGCGATACTAAAAAGGTTGCCAGTATGTGAAAGTTTTGAACCTTATCGTTCATCTAAAAAACGTAAGTATCCATATTACAGAATTTATGTAAGAAACTTTACTATATATTACGTTGTGATCGATGAAGGTAATAATAAGATAATGGAAGTTAGACGATTTTTATACAATAAACAAAACAGAAATAAGATCATTTAGATATGCTCTCAAATTGTGGTAAAATCAAGGTTGGAAACTGGAGGGTTTATGGACAAAACCGATATTGAAAAATTAGGGACCTACGAGGTTCTAGAGTGTAGGGATATTCCTGATATCAAATCTAAGGGATGGATTCTTGCACATAAAAAAACGAAGGCACATATCTTGCTTTTGGAAAACGATGATGACAACAAAGTTTTCACCGTTAGTTTTCGCACGCCCGCACAAGATGACACAGGCGTGTTTCATATAATTGAGCACACAGTGCTTTGTGGTTCTGAGAAGTATCTGGTGAAGGATCCGTTTATGGAACTCGCGAAGGGTTCGATGAACACTTTCCTAAACGCCCTCACTTATCCGGATAGGACTCTTTATCCGGTGGCGAGCACGAATGACGTGGACTTCAAGAATCTAATGAGCGTTTATATGGACGCAGTTTTTCGTCCAAACATATATAAGGAAGAAAAGATTTTCAAGCAGGAGGGTTGGCATTACGAACTCGATTCTCCAGAGGATGACCTAAAGGTCAATGGAATCGTTTACAACGAAATGAAAGGCGTCTATTCAAGTGTGGAAAATCTAGCAGATAAAAAAGCTTTATCTACACTTTTCCCAGACAGCATTTATGCGAATGAGTCAGGTGGAAATCCAGACTTTATTCCTGAACTAACATATGAAAAGTATCTAGACACACATCGCAAGCATTATCATCCATCAAACAGTTTTATTTATCTATACGGCGACATGGATTTGGTAGAGCGCCTTAAGTGGATCGATGAAAACTATTTGAGCGATTACGACTATCTGGAAGTAGACACGGAAGTTCCATATTCAGAAGCTGCCAAAGAGACGAAGGAAGTCGAGGTCGACTATCCAATCACAGACGGCGACAACGAGGAAGAGTCTTATCTCTATTCTTTAAACTATGCGCTGTTCGACAACAGTGATATCAAACTTAGCGCTGCATTTGCGACAATAGACTACGCACTTATGGATATGCCAGGTGCGCCTCTTAAAGAAGCGCTAATCAAATCAGGCATTGGAACTGAGGTTTACAGTTATTTTGAAAATGACATTCGTCAATGTGTTTACAACATCACAGTTAAGAGTGCAAAACCAAATTGCCAGGAGCAGTTTAAAAAAATCGTCAATGAGACTTTAAGCAAGATTATCGCCGACGGTCTAGATAAAGAAACCCTAAAGAGTAGAATCATAAGTGAGAAGTTTAAACTTAAGGAGTCGGACTTCGGCCGCTATCCGAAGGGATTGATGCGCGGTTTTTCGGCCTACAACCTATGGTTCTACGATGAGAGCAAAGTTCTCGATCTGTTCGAGACGGATAAGGTGATGGCTGAACTCGAAAGCCTCATCGATACGGACTACTTCGACGATATCTTAAGAGAGTATATCTTCGACAATGAAAGACGAGCCCTCATCACTATGGTTCCTAAGAAAGGGTTGCTCCAAGAAAAAGAGCAGAAGCTTCACGACCAACTTCAAGAACAAAAATCACATCTGAAAGATGAAGAAATACAAGAACTCGTAGAGCAGACTAAAGAGTTGAAAGCATACCAGTCTGAAGAGACACCGGAGGAACTTTTAGATACTATTCCAGTTTTGAAAATCAGCGATATCAATCCTGATCCAAAACCGATTAAAGGAAAACTCATAGAGGAAGATGGCATCAAATATCTTTACTCCGACATCGAGACGAATGGAATCGCTTATATTGACATTGTCTTCGACATCTCGAAGATTCCGTATAAGTATCTCCCATACTTGGGTTATATTAAGATGATGTTTTTGAGTATGGACACGGACAGCCACACTTACGCCGAACTGAACCAAGAGTTGGGAATGAAACTCGGTGGCATGAACATCGCTATGGCGGCTGATAGAAATCTTACGACGAATGAGATGTTTCAAAAAATGGTTATCGGCTCGAAGGTGCTGTACGAAAACATCCCGTATGTCTTTGATATCGCGCAGGAGTTTATCACACAGCTCGACCTTTCTGATACCAAGCACTTGAAGGAGTTGGTAGAGGAGAACATTTCTCGCCAGCGCGAGACTATTGTTTCCAACGGCGACGAGACGGCAGCGACTAGAGCCGAGTCATACTTTAACGAAGTTTCATATTTTAAAGATCAAGTTACAGGCTTGGCTGCCTTCGGCAATATGAAAAAGACCCTCGAATCATTCGACGAGAATAAGGACGAGCTAATAAAGATTATAAAAGAAATGATGTCTTATGTTTTCAACAAGGACAGCATTCTAATAAATTACGCTGGAAGCAAAGAGAGTTTTGAAGAAATGAAAAAGTACTCGAAAGCTTTCAGAGACGCTATGTTTGATAGCAATATACGAGAAGAGATAGAGAGCAGGCCTGACGCAGACCAAGATTACAAACCTGAACGAAAGAATGAAGCTATCATTACTCCTAGTCAGGTTCAGTATGTTGCACGCGTTGGAAACTTTGCGCTCGGAAAGGAAGAAAAGTATGATGAGATTAAAGAAATCTTCCGTGGCGTTCGAAATGTTCTATCGCAAATCTTAAAGACCGATTATCTCTGGAACAACATTCGCGTGCTCGGTGGAGCGTACGGCTGTAATTCTATTTTCACTTCCAGCGGAGATGCGACCTTTACATCATTCAGAGATCCGAATTTAAAGAAGACTAATGATGTTTATATGTCGGCTGCAGATTATATTGAAAACTTTGATGTGAGCGAGCACGATATGCGAAAGTTCATCATTGGAACTATGAGTGATGTCGACAGACCGAAGACCCCGTCAGCGCAGGCTACTAGGGAACTCACCTTTTATTGGAAAGGCATAACGTATGATGAACTGAAGAAGAATAGAGCGCGAATTCTTAACGCTACGCCAGAAGATATAAGAGCATTTGCGCCTCTTGTGCGAGACGCAATGAATCAGAATTATATCTGTGTAGTTGGTGGCAAGACACAGATAGAAGAGTCGAAAGATTTGTTTGATAGCTTTATAGAATTGTAAAAAACATAGAGAACTGAACAAACTATATTTCAAAATAGAAAGGTTTTTATGGATCAAAATTTCAAATCAGGTTTCGTTGCATTGATTGGCCGTCCCAATGTAGGAAAGTCCACATTGATGAATCAAATCATCGGCCAGAAGATTGCGATTACTTCAAAGAAACCTCAAACCACAAGAAACAAAATACAGACAGTGTATACTTGCGATGAGGGACAGATTGTTTTCCTCGACACGCCAGGTATTCACAAGGCGAAGAACCGCCTCGGTGAGTATATGGTAAGTGTTGCGTCGAAGACCTTGAAGGAAGTTGACCTCATTGTCTGGCTCGTAGAGCCTGACACATTCATTGGTGCGGGCGAGCAGCACATTGCGGAGCAACTGAAGAGTATCGACGTGCCTGTGATTTTGGTAATCAATAAAATCGACACCGTGAAGAAAGAGGAGATTCTAGAATTCATAGATGCGTACCGCAAGATTTACAACTTCGATGAAATCGTTCCGCTCTCAGCTCTGAAGGGCGAGGGAACGGATACTCTTGTGGAACAGATTTTTAAATATCTAGAAAACGGACCGATGTATTACGATGAGGATACAGTGACGGATCAGCCGATGAGACAGATTGTGGCGGAACTGATTCGAGAGAAGGCGCTCCATGCGTTGAACGAAGAAGTGCCGCACGGAATTGCCGTGACGGTCGAATCAATGAAGGAGCGAAGTGGCAAGAAGAAAATCATGGACATCGAAGCCACTATTGTTTGCGAGCGCGATTCGCATAAGGCGATTATTATTGGAAAGAAGGGCGCGATGCTCAAGAAGATTGGCAGCAACGCTCGCTATGAGATTGAGCAGCAATTGGACATGAAAGTAAATCTTCAACTCTGGGTTAAGGTCAGAAAAGACTGGCGCGAGAACGAACTGATGATGAAAAATTTTGGTTTTAAGGAATAAGATGTCAGAAAACGTAACAGTGTTGGGGATGGTAATCTCCACTATGGACATAGGTGAATACGACAAGCGCTTAGTCATCCTCACAAAAGAGGAGGGCAAGATTTCTGCGTTCGCAAGAGGCGCGCGAAAGCCGAACAGTCCTTTCTTGGCTGGTTCCCAGCCAATGGCATTCGGAGAATTCACGCTCTATCGTGGACGCAACTCATTTAGTGTATCTTCGATGAAAATAAGTGACTATTTCAGCAATAGTATGACAGATATAGATTCAATGTATATGGGAATGTATCTTCTAGAGTTTGCTGACTACTTTGGAAAAGATGGATTAGAAGCAGGGGATATGCTAAAACTTTTATACTTCTCGATGAAGGTGCTTGCAAAAGCAGAGATTCCAGCCAGACTTATTAGAAGAGTTTACGAATTAAAAATGCTAGAACTAAACGGACTATTTCCGGAATTGTTTAGTTGTGTGAAATGTGGCTCGAAAGAAAACCTCGACTACTTTGATGTGCAGCACAATGGAATGGTTTGTGAGAACTGTCATGGCAAAGTTTCTGAAAAGTATCAAGTGGATCAGTCCACGCTTTACGCTTTTCAGTACATTGTCACATCGGATATAAACAAGTTATTCTCATTCAATGTAACAGAAGAAGTTCTTGAAAAACTAGATGGAATCATAGAAAGTTATGTAAACCAACACGTTGATAAGAAATTCAACTCATTAGAACTTGTGACAGAGTAGAAACGTGACAAACTATAAATTTGACAGATTATAAAAATAATTGTTGACAAATAAAAAGATATGCTATAAAATTTTACACAACTGATGAGGAAGAGTAAGTAAGTTCTACCACCTCACTATACAGAGAGTCGCAGATGGTGAGATTGCGGCAGCGAGACAGAACCGAATGGACTTCCGAGGGCGAGCGGAAATGCGAAAGCAGAGTATGCGAGACGGAGATGACGCTTCGATAACAAAGGTCAGCATATGATAGTATGTGTGAGAGGGCATCAGAAGATGTCAAGCCGGGTGGCACCGCAGGAAAGAATATAGTTCCTGTCCCAGCATTTTACTGGGACAGGATTTTTTTATACAAAAAAACATGTTCCAAAAAATGTATTTATTTGAAAGGAGGCAACACTATGCCAAACAAAGAGATTCCGTACAAAATTTATTTAGAAGAATCGGAGATGCCAAAGACATGGTACAACCTTCGTGCAGACATGAAGAACAAACCAGCACCACTTCTTAATCCTGGTACTGGCGAGCCAATGACTGCTGAGGAACTAAGTGGAGTATTTTGTGAAGACCTAGTAAAACAAGAACTAGATAATGATACGAGAGATTATGAGATACCAGAAGAGATTCAAAATTTCTACAAGATGTACCGCCCATCACCACTAGTAAGAGCTTACTGCCTAGAGGAGAAGCTCGGAACACCTGCTAAGATATACTATAAGTTCGAGGGTAACAACACTAGTGGAAGTCACAAACTTAATTCAGCTATTGCGCAAGCATACTACGCTAAGAAGCAGGGCTTGAAAGGCGTGACTACAGAGACTGGAGCTGGTCAATGGGGTACAGCACTTTCAATGGCTTGTTCATACTTTGACTTAGACTGTAAGGTTTATATGGTTAAAGTTTCATACGAGCAGAAGCCATTCAGACGTGAAGTTATGAGAACATATGGTGCACAGGTTACACCTTCACCATCAATGAACACAGAAGTAGGAAAGAAAATCAATGCAGAATTCCCAGGAACTACAGGAAGTTTGGGATGTGCAATCTCAGAAGCTGTAGAGGATGCAGTAACACATGATGGTTACAGATATGTATTGGGAAGTGTGTTGAATCAGGTACTTCTTCACCAGTCTATCATTGGCCAGGAGGCCAAGGCAGCACTCGATAAGGTTGGCGAGAAGGCTGACATCATTATCGGATGTGCAGGTGGTGGATCAAACCTTGGTGGACTTATCGCACCATTTATGGGAGAGAAGATTAGAGGCGAAGCTGATTACGAGATTATCGCTGTTGAGCCACAGTCATGTCCAAGTTTCACACGTGGTAAGTATGCATATGACTTCTGCGATACAGGAGCTATTTGCCCATTGGCAAAGATGTATACACTTGGTTCAAGTTTCATTCCAGCACCTAACCACGCAGGTGGACTTAGATACCATGGTATGAGTTCAGTTCTTTCACAGCTATACGACGATGGCTTGATGGAAGCTAGAACAGCAGCTCAGACAGATGTATTCAAGGCAGCTGAGCAGTTCGCTAGAATAGAAGGAATTCTTCCAGCACCAGAGAGCTCACACGCTATCAAGGTAGCTATCGATGAAGCTTTGAAATGCAAGGAGACAGGTGAGGAGAAGACTATTGTATTCGGCCTCACAGGTACAGGATACTTCGATATGGTGGCTTACGAGAAGTTCCACAATGGCGAGATGGAAGATTACATCCCATCTGATGAGGAAATCGAGAAGAGCCTCTCAAAACTACCACAGGTATAAAAAGCTTAGCAAACCATATACTAAAATTTCTAGAGGATATCACTTAACTTAGGTGATATCCTCTTTTTTGATAGAAACGTTTTGCCTTGAGGACATGTTATTTTGTATAGTTATTTTTATTTATTGTCTTATGAAATAATGTGTGATAATATTAAGCAAACAAATGTTCGATAACAACTAACGATGAAAGAAAACTATATGATATGAAAAACAGAAAACCCCTATTGACAACAAGTGAACAAATTAACCACTTAAAACAAAAAGGAATTACTTTTAATGTCTCGTCGGAAGATGAGGCCTATCATTATTTAAAATATAACAATAATTTTTTTAAATTGTCATCCTACAGAAAAAATTATGATAAAAATAGTAAAGGTAAATATATCAATCTGGATTTTGGATACCTCAAGGATTTAGCCATAGTTGACATGAAGTTAAGATATACAATAGTTCAGATGGCATTGAATATTGAACATTATGCTAAAATGGAACTTTTAAGAGTTATTGAAGATAATCATGAGGATGGTTATAAAATTTGCGATGATTTTCTGAAATCATTAAATGCAAGACAAAGCAAGAAAATAAAGGATGAAATAAAAAGAAATAAGTATAATCCGTATTGTGGAGAATTATTTGAAAAATATAATAATACATTTCCGGTTTGGGTATTTCTTGAATTAATTCCATTTGGAAGACTTGTTTCGTTTTATAAGTTCTGTGCAGAAAGATATTCTTCAAAAAGAATGATAAATAAACATTTTTTGCTAAAAACTTGCAAGGATATAAGAAATGCTTCAGCTCATAGTAGTTGTATATTAAATAATTTAAGACCTAACATAGCTCTTTATTCTCCGAGGGATGAAGTTATGAAAAAGTTATCTGAAATTGGAGATTTTTCAAAGCAAACAAGGGTTAAGAAAATGAGTAATTCCAGAATTCAACAGATTGCAACATTGATTTACACTCATAATATTATTGTTACAAGTGAAGGGGTAAAGGAAAAGGGTTATAAATTGTTATTTGAGTTTAGCGAAAGGATGATGAAGAATATAGATTACTATGATAATAACAAAATGATTCTATCAACCTTTAATTTTATTGACAAGGTTATTGACAACTGGACTAGGTAATAGTACAATTTAGACACATAGAAAAACAATTAGTTTTGTTTTATATGGGCCACGTCGGATGATGTGGCTCTAATTTTTTTGTTTTTAAAGATTTGAGTAAGACTGGTTGAAAACCCCTCTTCTTTCCGATAAAATAAAACAAGTGAACAAACGAGGAGATACACGATGAAAAAGCTGATAGCAACATTGTTGATACTTGCTATGGCGCTAGGTCTTGTGGGGTGCGGGAACTCCCTGGGAGACATAGAAATGGAGCCTGGTCAGAACGCCATATACATCAAGGATGATGGTACTATCACATATGGCGCTTGTGAAACATTCAAAGAGAAGTATTACAATGAAGACCAACTAAAAAATAACATAGAAAAGGAAATCGCAGATTTTAATGAGTCAACAGCTTCAGTGGCAGACGCTGCAGAACTGGATGACTTTGATGTGAAAGATGAGGTGGCGACATGCACCATAGACTTCATTACGGTCTATGATTTTTTGGCATACATGCTTACATACAACAATCTCGGCGATAAGAACTTCTACATTGGGCCTATTTCCGAGAACGAGAATGCGAAAATCAAGGGTAAGTTCAAGAAGGTCGACGCTGAGGATCACACGCTCTCTCGTGATACGGTGAAAGCTAAGTTCATCAAGAAACTTAACAAGAAGATTCTCATCGTAAAGGGCGCATATCAAGTGCAGGTCGACGGCGACATCCTATATGTCTCCGACAATTGTACTATGAATGAAGACGGAGTAGTCACGACGGATGCGAAAAAGAATAAGAAGAGTTACGTCGTATATAATATAGAAGAAGATTAAGGATAGGTAGACGACATGGAATTAACAATGGAAAAAATAGTAGCACTCTCAAAGAGCAGAGGATTTATATACCCAGGTTCAGAGATTTATGGTGGCCTCGCCAATACATGGGACTACGGAAATTTCGGAGTGGAACTCAAGAATAATGTAAAGCAGGCTTGGTGGAAAAAGTTCATCCAAGAAAACCCTTACAATGTAGGAGTAGACTGTGCGATACTAATGAATCCACAGACTTGGGTAGCATCAGGACACCTGGGAAGTTTCTCAGATCCACTAATGGATTGTAAAGAATGCCATTCACGTTTTAGAGCAGACCAAATCATCGAAGAGTATATGCAAGAGCAAGGGATAGAACCAGAAAAAGCTATCGATGGTTGGACGCTCGAAGAAATGGCTTCTTATATAGAAGAAAACGATATCAAATGCCCTAAGTGTGGCGAGCACAATTATACAGACATCCGTGCATTTAACCTAATGTTCAAGACATTCCAGGGTGTTACAGAAGAAGCAGCAGATACTATTTACTTAAGACCTGAGACAGCACAGGGTATCTTCGTAAACTTTAAGAATGTACAACGTACATCAAGAAAGAAGATTCCGTTTGGTATCGGCCAGATAGGAAAGTCATTCAGAAACGAGATAACACCTGGTAACTTCACATTCAGGACTCGTGAGTTTGAACAGATGGAGCTAGAGTTCTTCTGTGAACCAGATACAGATTTAGAGTGGTTCGAGTACTGGAGGGGATTCTGTCGTGATTGGTTGATGGAACTCGGCATCAAAGAAGAAGAGATGCGGTTGAGAGATCATGACAAAGAAGAACTTTCATTCTACTCGAAAGCTACTACAGATATAGAGTTCAAGTTTCCATTTGGCTGGGGAGAACTTTGGGGTATAGCAGATCGTACAGACTATGACCTCACACAACATATCGAGACATCGAAAGAAGATTTGTCATATTTCGATGACGAAAAAGGCGAGAGATATGTTCCATATGTAATCGAGCCATCGCTCGGTGCAGATCGTGTAACATTGGCATTCTTGTGTGCAGCATATGATGAAGAAAACATCGGAACAGAAGAAAAGCCAGATATGAGAACAGTTTTACATTTCCATCCAGCTATAGCGCCAGTAAAAATAGGTGTCTTGCCACTTTCTAAGAAGTTGAATGATAATGCTACGAAAGTATTCGAAGAACTAAGCAAATACTATAATTGTGAGTACGACGATCGTGGCAATATCGGAAAGCGTTATCGTAGACAGGATGAGATAGGAACACCATATTGTGTAACATATGACTTCGACTCAGAGGAAGATGGTGCAGTAACGGTTCGCGATAGAGATTCCATGGAACAGGAACGTATTAAAATAGAAGATTTGAAAGATTATTTCGAAGAAAAAATGGCTTATTAAATGGTAGCAAAGGGTTATTAAATAGTAGAAATAGATTGAGGTTTCGTAACGAAACCTCAATTTTTTTACTAGAAAAACAAAAAAATAACCAGTATAAAAGGACAATAGAAAAAAGTACAAAAAATAAAAAATGAAAGAATTGTGATAAAAAATGAGCACCTAAAATTAATAGGTATTGACACCTTTCGATTTTATCGATAGTATAGTGATAGAATAGTGTGCGCATCTTTAGATGTGCTGATTTTTGACATATATAAAACCCGAATGTTTTCAGTAACAAAGGGTTAGTTTTGTAATTCTATTTTTTAGAATGTAACGGCATATTTTTTACACGAACGGAGGAAAAAAACACATGAAAGGGAAAAAGAATTTTAAACGCTTTTTGGCGGTAGCAATGGCCATAATCTTTACGGTTAGTGGCATTACTTTTACGCCAAAAGACAATTCAGAGGTAAAGGCAGCAACCATTACTATGGATCAGACATTTGATTCGACAAGTGGTGATGTTAATAGCACATTAGGTGGATACGCCATTTATGCTGGGCAATGGAACGCACAGGCATATTCTGGTGGTCCAACAATACTAATAGGTGGCGTAGATGCTGATAATTCTGACCACATAAAAGTTCAACAAACACAAGGTGGTTGGGACGATTGGGGAGCGCAAATAACAAAGAACATTACAGGATTAACTGCTAACGCCACATATACTGTTTCATGGTCTGTTCAGTCTGCAACAACGAATGGAAATGTATTTCCTAATTTCAATACTAGTGCGACAACGTTGAATGGAACTCTACAAACTTTAACGGGCACTAAAAAAGCAGATGAAACAGGAAAACTAGCGATAACTATTGGAATGGGTAACATGGGACACAGTAACCCAGTAGAATTCATGCAACCAATAGTTGAAGACGGAAGCGGAAATCAAGTTTATCCAGCAACCCCTACTACAACTTCTACATCAACATCAACCTCAACATCAACTGCAGCGCCAACCACGACTACAACAGTTGCGCCTGAAACAACAGGCGCAGATGGATATTATGAATGTGCACTAAATCAGTCAGGAGATGATGAATGGCATACTTGTGCAGAATCAGGTGGAAAGTGGAAGTATTTAGTAAGACAAAATAAATGGGGCAATGAACATACGTATTATAAAGATGCAGATAATTATGTTGGAGCAATATTTGATGAGCGAGTTTATAACAACAATGGAAATCCAGCACGTTTTGCAACGGATGATTTAACTTCGACGTATAATATTAATTCTAATTTATTATACACAGTTCAAGTAGTGCTGGAAGGAACTACATCAAGCAATGCTTCAAATCTGATGGTTCATTATAAAGATTCGCAAACAGCAAATTTGGACAGTAGCAAAAAGATAGGATCTACTGCGTCAGTACCTGCTAATACTACGGCTGGAGAATATACTTTCCGCAGTACGACTGTGAAACCTAGTGCGAGTGGCTTCCATATTGAAGTGACTTTGGGACAAAATATTGTCAAAGCGAAGGTTAAATCCATTACAATCACGCCAAACACATGGCAATCTTTGACGTACAATTCCACAAAGAGTTTTACGGATTGTAATTTGTTCTATGGATATACTTCAGGAACGACACCAGCAGAACCTGCTTGGTACTATCAGAGTACTAATTTAAGTAATTTTAAAGCTAAGATCGTAAGTCAGACTTCTTCGGATTTAGAAGCAGCGGCAGAACATGCAGGAGCTAAATTAGACATTAGAAATGATGTGATTTTTAATGCAGCAAATAATGGTGGCGTAGCCTTAGTAGATGGAGCAGAGTATCAGGTAACATTGTCATATAAAACTACTGGAGCTGGTTATATGTGTATGAAATATAAGCCAGATTCTTCGTATGTTTCGCCACCTGTAACAGCAGCATCACACACTGATGGAACTACTGCCAATACAATAACCACTACAGTAACTTATGATGCATCAAAACAAACGTCTATATCAGAACTACATTTAACTGGATTTGAGCAGGATGCGATAATAAGCGATATTTCGTTCTCGCTTTCACAAACATGGGTACCAGTTGGTGCGGATTACGCATCAGTAGCAGTAGGAAATGATGGAATAGATATTTATAACCGATATAATAACAACTTGTATTACTATGTAGGATCAACTACATCTCTTGCTAATCTTAGATTAAAAGAGAATTCCGCACCACAACCAATAGCTGCAGGATGGCAAAACGCTATCAGAATACCTAATGACGTAGCGTACTCGTCATGTACAGATGAACATAAATATAGAATGACAGTACAATTTGATGCTAGTGCAGCGGGTGGAGATGTTAGGTTGTATCAGAATGGATATAACCAAGGAAGCGATGTCACGGTAGCAAGTGGAACAAATACAGTGTCAATAGATTTTGTAAGTAAGGCAAGTCTAAATACAAGTGCTAATAATACACAGATACAATTAGCAAATGTAGCACAAGGAACAATCATCGATAATATTTCCTATACATTTACAGAGATGCCACGAGAGGTAACAGATATATATGGAACCTCAGTTGGAGGAAATAGTCTAACAGTAACATGGGCACCAGCAGCTGCAGGATTGCCACAAGACTATCAAGTAACATTACTAGATTCATCAGGAACAACGACAGTAGCTGGACCATATACAGTAACAGCAGCACAGGCAAGTGCAGGCTATACATTCACAGGACTTACTGGAGGAACAACTTACACTGCAAAGGTTGAGGGAGTATATAATGGCTTCACAACAGATGCAGTAACAGACACATTCACAGTAGATCCATGGGTACCAGTAGCAGCGGGAGATGCTGGAGCGGTATCAGTAGGAAGTGACGGTACTGATATCTTTAATCAGTATGCAGGAAATTTGGAGTACTACTCAGGAACAACAACAACTCTAATTAATACATTAAGAGTTAAGACAACATCAACTCCTCATGAGATTACGGCAGCATGGCAGAATGCAATTAGAATACCAAATAATGCATTGTATTCATTAAATACTACATCCGGTCATAAATACAGAATGACCGTTAATTATACTGCAACAGGAGATAATGTTGGCGGAACATTAAGAGTTCATCAACAGGGTTATGGTAAGAATGGAGATGATACAGTAACATCTGGACCAAATTACGCAACCATTGACTTTGTAAGTGATAGCGGTGTAAATACAAGTGCTTATAATACACAGATTCAATTAGCATCAATTAATGCAGGAACAGAGATTAAGATTACAAGCATTACATTTGATGAGATTCCAAGAGAAGTATTAGGTGCTGGAGTTGGTTCTAGCATCGGTTTAACTAATGCAGGTGGAAAATATGTAAGCACATCTTGGACACCTTCAGTAACGATGACAGGTGAAGAATATGAAGTATCATTGTTAGATAGTTCAGACAATATTCTTAATACAGTTACAGTACCTATTTCAACTACTGAATATAAATTCCAAGATGGTACTACAGATGATAATGGTAGAACAATCACTATTTCACCAAATACTGTATACAAGACTCAGATTGTTTCTAAGGTAGGAACTGAGAAATCAGACCCAGTATTTTCTGATGGCACAACGAACACAGGTGTTTGGATGAGAATGGGTAGTGTTGGACAGAGCCCAGCAGAAGATGTACTCAATGTAGCTAATAATGCAAGAGTATCATCATTCTGGGGTAACTTATATTATCGTTATGATCATACAAGTTCACTATCAGATTTGGTATTAAAGAAAACATCTAATCCAGAAGATGATAATCCTGAAATTTATTACTTCCACAGAGTGGGACAGAAGAACAGTGCTATATTTGGTAACACTGAAAATGGCGCAAAGGTTCGTTTGACAGTAAGTTATAACACCAGCGCATCAGCAGGTGGAACAATTATCTTACAACAGAAACACGGATCTGATTATACAAATACTAAACATACAGTAGTGCCTAATATGACAGGAGCAAACAAAGATAGTTTCTACGTAGACTTCGATTATTACACTGCTGATGCTAATGAGTATACGGACTTAGTATTAGGAGAATTAACAGCAAATTCAGAGATTTCAGGAATTGAATTCTCAGTAACAGTATTAGAACACTGGACAGCAGGAACAGCAGATGGCGGATGGCATGATGTTGGAGATTATGGATATCACCTACCAGCAGATCAAGCTGGATATTATTCAACTGATACATCAGCTAATTTCGCATTGAAAGTAAATTGGCTAAATTGGACAGAATGGACTGGTCAATGGGGACAGTTCTTTGTTGGAACAAATGAAAAGACTGTTTATCCAGGATCGGTTTACTCATACGATATTAGTTTCCATAGAACTGTACCTGTAACTAACCCAACTGATAATCAGAATAGAGTTTACTTACATATCTTGTATGATAATGGAACAGACGCCGAGCTTGCTTATGACACATGCGATGCGAACGGAAAAGTTTCATTTGAAGGTGAGGTTACAATTCCAGACGATGCAACCACAGCAAGACTATATTGGATTTGCCAGTGGCCATCTGGTAATGAAAGATTATCAGTAGATTCAGACGGAACACATTATACATTTGATGAAGTTTGGAGAGCTGTAGATCAGACACAAGAAGTTAGAGACGGAAAATATGAGTTCATCGACAAAGACGGCGGAGCAATGCAGTATAAGCCAAGCCAGACTAGTGGAACTGGAAGCTGTGATGTTAGAGTTCAGGACGGTTTCACTGATCCTTGGGTTCCATATTTGAAGACGAACTTTGCCGAAGGTGACTACGGAGTTAACTTTGTAGAAGGTAATGAGTATGTAGCTACTATTACATTTGATTCAAATGTAGCTATAACTACTGATGGCAATAAGGGAATCCGCTTCTCGGATTACAATAGTGGAGAACCAAATAGCATTGCACTTACTGGCAATGAGTTTGAAATAACATTTATCTACAAAGATGGATATGACATTACAGCAGGTTTAGGATGGCTAGGAGAAAGTAATGTTGTACTTTCTAACTTCAACGTATCAGTTAGAAATGGTGCTCCTACAATGCCACTTACAAATAATGGCACTGACGTTGTTGCTGACTGGAGTGGAATGTCAGGAGTTTCAGGAGCTACAAAACTTGTTTACGTATCATTTGGAGAGCAAAAGATTATCGATGTTACAGGACAGAGTTCATATACATTCCCAAGTCCTTTCTATCCAGATAATGATACAGAAGTTGAACTATATGATAGATATACAAGTTCCTCTGATCATGGAACAAAATTAACAAGAGCAACTGCTTTAGCAGACTTCCAGATTATAGATGCTAGAGTAGATGGAATTGCTCACGCAAATACAAATAACATCATTAAGATGACTATCAAGAACGTTGGTACTGGTAAAGTTATAGCTAGTGATGAAAACCAGAAGTTCATTTACTTGACAGCTAGACAGGGAACTTGGAAGAACTACAAGTATCTATGCCCAGATCCATTGCAGCCAATACCACGAGATGCTGTAGTATTGGATCCAAATGAAGTATTTGATGATCAAACAACACCAGCCAATAAGACACCTAACATTGATGCTTGGAGAGTAGAGCAAGAAGGTGTTTACACTATCAAGTGTCAGATTAATGAGACTAAGATAATCAGAGAGAAAGATTATACAAACAACAGTTTTACATTTACTAAGGAAGTAAGTACACAGTTGGCAGATGACACTGCTGTGCTTGGATTCCAGCTCAACTCGAACAAAAATCCTGGTGGACCATCAGAATTCAATCCATCATACAGAACAGTATGTAGAGCTAACAAGCAGGTAGTTGTTAAAGAAGGCGATTACGCATACGATGAAGAAGGTAATAGGCTTGACGTTCCTGTGGGAACATACACTGCTCAAGCAAACAACTTCGAGTATGGATTCGTATTTGCACTTCATGATAAGGCTGGATTGACAAGTAAGAACGAAGATGAACTAATGACATTTGCCGGAGCTCAAGATAATGAATACATTAAGACTCTAAAGGCAAATAACCAAGTGGATATTACCGAATGGACTACAAAGGAAGGCTCCACTTACAACAAGGACAATAGTTTCTTCTTCGCATTAACGCTTAAAGATTTGTTCTATACTACAGATCAGTATGAGACAGTATATACATTCAGATCTTACTTAAAGTTTACAGTTGGTGGAACAGATTACATCGTATATCCAAAGGATGTTTATTCGACAAGTCTATATGACATTGCTGAAGACTTGTACAAAAACAAGAAGATGCCTTCATCAGAGGGACATGACTACTTATATGATAACGTTCTAAACATTGTTTCTATGAAGCATAATGCTAAAAGTATTGGTCAGACTATGATGAGGAAACTAAATGCTCACGGACAGATGCCAAGTAGTAGTTCACCAAATTATAGATATGCTAATAATGTATATCAAGATATGACATTCTATGCATTATGTTCTGACCCAGAAGGAAAGACCGGCGGTCAGTATGATGCTATGGTCTACTTGTATGCTGATAATATTAAGCGTGTTAAGAAGAATGGCGAAGGAGATACATACGAGATTTCTGGAGAGCCAGCATCTGATGAGCAAGTAATACAAAGCGCATATACATATAATGGATATACATACACGCATGATCGTGAGTTTAGGAGTATTAGGCTAGATAAGGCAGGTGGATATAATTCCTTCTTGACAGCATTAAATGCTTCTAAGGAAAATAGTAGTACAAACTACGAATCAGTAAATGATTGGATTTATGGTGAGGTACCTCATGATACAGGCTACTATAAGAAGGTAGAGTACTCATGGGATAGCAACCTAGATAAAGATTACGGAACCGAATAATTCGGGCGTAAAAATAATAAGTATCAGCCAGATACATTTGTCTGGCTGATACATGAAAAAAGTATTTAAAACACTAATTTATAGATATAAGAGGAGATTTACAATGAAGAAATTATACAATGCGCCAGAATTAGAGGTTACAAAGTTCGAGTTCGAACAAGCAGTTTTGGTGGGAAGTCCTACGGATCCAGGAAATATTATCACAAATCCGTGGACTACATCTGATCCAGATGAAACAATGACAGATATTCCTTGGGGAGATTGGTAGAAAGGAGTTTATTATGAAGAAAAGAAACAGAGGGTTAATAGCTATAGTATGTATCATGGCTTTAGTAATAAGCTCTTTTGCTACATACACTGCTATAACGGAAAAAGATGTTAAGGCAGATTCTAGTTATGCAGATTTGAATTATACAAGCACTCAAGCAATTCCAACTAGCGATAACCAAAATGCAGTTCCTATGGCATATGCTATATGCGAGGATGAATCTACTCCGAACATGTATGCTGATGCGATGAATAATTGGACTATAAATACATATAATCCACATTATGCAAATATTTCTTGGGGAGCTTCAAGTCCATATGTTTCACCTGATTCAGTGACGGTTAATGGAATTGATTACAACTCCCAAACAGGACCTATACAGGAATTTACGCCAACAGTTATCCATGTAGATTCAACGCATAGCGCAGGATTTACAACAGGATACAATACAGTAAAAATAACTAAAGGTAGTGAGTATGTAACAATAGTATATAGAGCTGGAGCTGTAGTGGCTCCAACGGAAGTTGATGCATACGCGCAGGCCGGAGTACCTGGAAGCATTATTGTAAATTGGACACCTGGCGCTGCTACACCGCAAGATCAAGTTTTCAGAGTTTATGTAGACGGCGACATGAAAAAAGGTAATCTTAGAGGTACTAGCGCAGTTGTCAATAATATAGACGCAGGAACACATACTGTTAAGGTAGTAGGATTCTATTTGAATATTGAATCTGATGGACCAACTACAACGTTAACGACATCGATTGGTGTTAAATATAGTTCTGAAATATCTATTGAAGGATTTCAAATTAGATCTAATTATCCTGATGATGCCACAGAGACAGAAAAGAATAACATAGCATTCAGAACAGTGTGTAAAGCCCCAAAGAAAAATGGTACAGTAAAGGTTGGAGGAAAGACATATACTATTAAAGATGTTGGAACCATTTATGCTCTAGATACGAACACTAGAGATAAGAATGGTACAAATGTACTTGACGCTAGTTATACATTGTTAAATGAAACACCTGTGACAGGACAGCAATATAAATATACAGGATACAGAACATATCAGGGAAATAATAGGACATATGGTTATGTGGCCGATGATGATGGTATTCTTTCAGATTATAAAGCGGGCGATACAGATAATGTTTACTACGCATTCACAATGCAAGGTATGAATGAACAGATGGCGAATACACTTTGGGTACGTCCATTTGTAGTAGCAAACGATGCTGCTGGAACTATTATCTATGGTAAGAGCACAGCTTATACATCAGTAGCTGAGATTGCGAACAAGCTTTATTCTACTAGTATGTGTAAGAACATAACTAGCCACAATTATTTATTTACGAAAATATTGAATAACAGCATTTTGCAAACTGCTCAAAATCCATTCTATAGAGATTCAAGTCAAACAGTTGAATATGGTTGGAATGGAAACCTATATATCGGATTTAGAAAAGTTCCAGATTCTTGGAATAGTGGAGCAGGAGTGGATGAAGGTACTTATGTTCCTGTAGGAGATTGGAAGATTCATAATTCTTCACACTACAATGAACAAATTGAAGGTAAGCAAGCAGCAGCTAGTTACAAAGGAAATAATAATGACGAGATGATGGTAAGAGTAGATAATCCTGGTGCTGAGCGTAGAACAGATGGAGTATGGAATTGGAATTGGGGTATCCAAATGAAATTACCTAATGCTGAAGCTTATTCTAGATTAGAAGATGGTAGAAAGTATAGACTGACAATTACTTACAATACTACAAAATCTGGTATTATGAGAATCAAGACTGAAGGAAATTGTGCAGCAGGTAGTGAGTATTTCCAACCAGGACATGATTTGGTTTATGACTTTGATGCAGTGGCAGGTGGAAATTCACATAGTATCGAGTTTACTTATGATAAAAGTAAATATATATCCAACCCAGGTGCAGATCCATCAATTGTAATTTGTCCAGGCAGATTTAATGTTTATCCATTTGGCGATAAAACTGGGTCGGACAATGATTGTAGATCAAGACTTCACATTAAGTATTTGGGACAGTATAAGGATACTACAACTACTGTTACAGATGTAGGTGGATTCCCAGCAGGAACAATCATCTCAGATGTTGATATCACATTTACTGAGATTGATGCATTTACTGATCCAGAAACGCCTAATATACTTCATTAAGTAGAATGAAATAAACTCTTTATCAAGAGCAGGGGTAAAACCCAATTGATAGGACCGATGCAGATGGCATCGGTCCTATTTCATTTTTTTTTGTGTTTTTACGAGTTTTTTCTTATATAATGTTGCAAAATGATTTGGGTGTGTTATAATGACGCAGGTGGCGTAAATATGCGCCTTTTATTCAATATTTAGGAGGAAAAATAAATGGCAAAATGGGTTTACAAATTCAATGAAGGTGACGCTTCTATGAGAAACCTTCTTGGTGGTAAAGGATGTAACCTTGCTGAGATGACAGGCTTAGGAATGCCTATTCCACAGGGTTTCACAGTTACTACTGAAGCATGTACAGATTATTATAACTGTGGCGAGCAGATTTCAGAGGAAGTTGAGAAACAGATCTTTGAGGCACTTGCTTGGTTAGAGGAACACAACGGTAAGAAATTTGGTGATACTGAGGATCCACTATTGGTATCAGTTCGTTCAGGTGCTAGAGCTTCTATGCCTGGTATGATGGATACTATTTTGAACCTTGGATTGAACGACGTGGCAGTAGAGGGATTCGCTAAGAAGACTGGTAATCCTAGATTTGCCTATGATTCATACAGAAGATTTATCCAGATGTACGCTGACGTTGTTATGGAAGTGGACAAGGGATTCTTTGAGAAAGTTATTGACGAAGTCAAGGAAGCTAAGGGCATCGAGTATGACGTTGATATGGACGTAGATGATCTTAAGACTTTGGTTTCTAAGTTCAAGGCTATCTATAAAGATGCTATGGATGGTGAGGAGTTCCCACAGGACCCTAAGGAACAGCTTATGGGTGCGGTTAAGGCCGTATTTAGATCATGGGACAATCCTAGAGCTATCGTATATAGAAGAATGAATGATATTCCAGGTGACTGGGGTACAGCGGTTAACGTTCAGACTATGGTATTTGGTAACAAAGGTGACACATCAGGTACTGGTGTTGCATTTACTCGTAACCCATCTACTGGTGCAAAGGGTATCTTTGGTGAGTACCTTCTTAACGCGCAAGGCGAGGACGTTGTTGCCGGCGTTCGTACACCACAGCCTATTTCAACATTGGAAGAGGCTATGCCTGAAGTTTATAAGCAGTTCATGGAGATTGCTCAGAACCTTGAGAATCACTTCCATGATATGCAGGATATGGAGTTTACTATCGAGGAAGGAAAGCTTTACTTCCTTCAGACTCGTAATGGTAAGCGTACAGCTCCAGCGGCTATCAAGATTGCATGTGACCTTGTAGATGAGGGTCAGATCACTCCTGAGGAAGCAGTTGAGCGTATTGAGGCGAAGTCACTTGATCAGTTACTTCACCCAACATTTGACCCTGATGCACTTGCTAACGGCGAGGTTATCGGTGAGGCGCTTCCAGCATCTCCTGGTGCTGCAGCAGGTAAAGTTTACTTTACAGCTGATGATGCCAAAGCAGCTGGCGAAGCAGGCGAGAGAGTTATTCTTGTTCGTCTTGAGACATCACCTGAGGATATCGAAGGTATGCACGCAGCTGAGGGTATTTTGACAGTTCGCGGTGGTATGACATCACACGCAGCCGTAGTTGCACGTGGTATGGGAACATGCTGTGTATCTGGTTGTGGAGAGATTTCTATCGACGAAGATGCTAAGGAGTTCAGCCTTGGCGGATATACATTCAAAGAGGGAGATTACATCTCACTTGATGGTACTACAGGTAAGATTTACAAGGGCGATATCAAGACTAATGAAGCTTCAGTAGGTGGAGACTTCGGTCGTGTTATGGCTTGGGCAGATGAGTTGAGAACTCTTAAGGTTCGTACTAATGCTGATACACCAGCAGACGCTAAGCAGGCTAGAGATCTTGGCGCTGAGGGTATCGGACTTTGCCGTACAGAGCATATGTTCTTCGAGGAAGACAGAATTGCTAAGTTTAGAGAAATGATTTGTTCAGATACAGTTGAGGAGAGAGAAGAAGCTCTTGAGAACATTCTTCCATTCCAGCAGGGTGACTTCGAGGCACTTTATGAGGCACTTGAAGGAAATCCAGTAACTATCAGATTCCTTGATCCACCATTGCATGAGTTTGTTCCTAACACAGAGGAAGATATCAAGAAATTGGCGGATGCCAAGGGCAAGACTGTAGAAGAGATTAAAGAAATGATTGATGGCTTGCACGAGTTCAACCCAATGATGGGACACAGAGGATGCCGTCTTGCAGTTACTTATCCAGAGATTGCTAAGATGCAGACTAAGGCAGTTATCCGTGCCGCTATCAATGTAAAGAAAGCACATCCAGATTGGGATCTTAAACCAGAAATTATGATTCCACTTACAACAGAGCAGAAAGAGATGAAGTTCGTTAAGGACATCGTAGTAGAAGTAGCTGACGCTGAGATTGAGGCTGCTGGTTCAGACCTTAAGTACGAGGTTGGTACTATGATCGAGATTCCTAGAGCTGCACTCACAGCTGATGAGATTGCTAAGGATGCTGAATTCTTCTGCTTCGGTACTAATGACCTTACACAGATGACATTCGGTTTCTCACGTGATGACTCAGGTAAGTTCATGGATGCATACTATGCTAATAAGATTTTCGAGTCAGATCCATTTGCAAGACTTGATGTTACAGGTGTTGGTCAGCTTATGGAAATCGCAGTTGAGAGAGGTAAGAAGACTCGTCCAGACCTTCACTGCGGTATCTGTGGAGAGCACGGTGGAGATCCTTCATCAGTTGAGTTCTGCCACAAGATTGGCTTAGACTATGTATCATGTTCACCATTCCGTGTGCCTATCGCAAGACTTGCGGCAGCACAGGCAGCTATCAAAGCTAAGAAGGGCGAACTATAAGATATAGTTGACTTACAAATATTAAGACTGTTGCACTTGATGTGCAGCAGTCTTTTTTTTGTTGCATCATAGTTTTATGGTATATGATATAATTGTTTCATGGGAAAATTCGATGGGTACTTGATTTGTGCGGATTGCGATGGGACGCTGACGTATGAAGCAGGTAAGATTTCAAAAGAAAATATAGATGCGATAAATCACTTTCAAGAAGAGGGTGGATTGTTTACACTTGCGACTGGTAGGCTTCCGGGTTTCTCGGAAAACTTTACGGATGTGATAGATATAAATGCACCAGCAGTTACACTCGGTGGAACGCTTCTTTATGACTTGAAAAAAGATGAGATAGTCAAGAACTGGCTTGGCAGCAAGTATGATGCTATGGATATTATCAAGCATGTCGCAGAGCATTGGTCAGGTGTTAGAGAGTGCTGGGCAAACTACAATATCTCGGAGAGTGTATCGTATAGTTTTGAAAGACATAAGTTAGGTGATGGATATTTGGAAGAGTTGTTTGAACCATTGCCAGATCAAATATATAAGTCACTCTTATTCGTGCCGAAAGAGATCATTCACAATGTGCAAAAAGATCTGACAGATACTTTTGGTGACAAGTTTAGATTTGATATGAGTTGGAATGAGGGGCTTGAGATGCAGGTTAAGACTAGTTCGAAGGGTTTGGCTGTAAAGTACTTAAAAGAGCATCTCGGAGGTATCCACACAACTGTCGGAGTTGGCGACTACGAGAATGACATTTCACTTATGGAAGAGACTGATATTGGCTACGCAGTAGCCAATGCTCCAGAGCATGTAAAGGCGCACGCTGACCGCATAACAGTGGCAAATACAGACCATGCGATTGCAGCCATAATAAATGACCTTGAGGGTGAAATATAGGCTAAAAATTCACCAAATTTTCACTTTTTTTCGGTTGAATAAGGAGTGCAAAAGGTATAAAATCGATGTAAGGAAATAACGGATTTTAAGGCAAATACACTAGGAGGTTTCATATGAACAACAACAAAAAAGCGATTATTATTGTGACTATTGCGATAGTAGTTATTATCGCTATAGTAATCACAGTCATTGCAATTAATAAATCAAACAACAAGACTAGCACAGGTTCGCAGATTCAGACACCTGTTGCCTCCGGCACAATGGGACCTACTAAGAATCTGAATGAAACTACTAAGGCAAAGAAGAAAAAACAGTCTAAGAAATCCAAGAAAGAAAATGCTTGGGATAATGTGAAGGTTGTGGAAGAGACAGCCAAGAAAGGTAAGAAAAAGTCTAAATCTTGGGAGTATGTGACTGACGAGAATGGCGAGAAAGTTACCAAGAAAAATGGCGAGTATGTTACTAGAAAGAAAGCACCAGGTGAGGATGAAGGTTGGTCGCCTATTGTTTCACCTGATGATTTAAAGAAGGATAAGAAGAAATAATGAGTAATAGCGAAAATGCTAAGACTGCGGTCAGAGTATCGACTGTTAGCGTGTTGGTAAATATACTGCTCAGTGTTTTAAAACTACTAGCAGGTATTTTCGGCAGATCAGTAGCGATGATCTCTGACGCAGCACATTCGCTTTCAGACGTGTTTGGCTCCGTGATAGTTATTATCGGAGTCAAATTTTCTAGTAAAAAGGCGGATAAGGAGCACCCATATGGACATGAGAAGATGGAATGTCTCGCATCGCTTGCGTTGGCAGCCATCCTTATTTTTACGGGTGGAATTATCGCGTATGAAGGTTTAGTCGATGTAATAACAGGCAAGGAAAAGAGTGCGCCAGAGATGATTGCGCTTATCGCAGCGATTATTTCTATAGTAGTTAAGGAAGCGATGTTCTGGTACACATATCTTGCAGCGAAGAAGACTAATATATCAGCCTTGAGAGCTGAGGCTTGGCATCACAGAACAGATGCTATTTCATCTGTTGGTTCTTTGATAGGTATTGGCGGAGCCATCTGGCTGAAGTGGTACTGGCTGGATCCATTGATGGGTTGCTTGATAGCGCTTTTGATTTTTAAGGTGGCGTACGATATTATTCGAGAGGCTGTCAACAAGATGGTTGATAGAGCCTGCGACGACGAGACTATTGAGCAGATGAGTGAGACAATACTAGGCGTGCCTGGAGTTGAGGGGCTTGATTCGATTAAGACTAGACTTTTCGGTTCGAGATGTTATGTGGATATCGAGATTAGCGCTGATGGAGATTTAAATCTGTGGGAGTCGCATGATATTGCGGAGCAGGTGCATGATTTGATAGAAGAGAAGTTTGAGGAGGTAAAGCATTGTACAGTTCACGTGAATCCTAAGTAGAAATGTTTCGCGAAATGCATTGAGCGAAAGTCATTATGGGGTTAACGAAATAAGGATTTTCGTGTATAATATATGTTTGAGTAGTTATAAATTCTTGGTATAAAGGAGATTTTATTGAAAGCACAAGATTTCAACAAAAAAACTAAAAATTTGGTCAAGAAAGCACAAAAATTGGACGGAAAGATTAGTAGAGATGAGATTACTAGATTTTTCCGTGGTACTACGTTGACTGAACGCCAGGAGAGTATGATTGATCCTATCTTGGAGGAGAATGGCATTAAGATTCTGAAGTATCGCAGAAAGCCTGTCACGGCTTCTAAGCCAAAAAAGACCGCAAAGGCGGCAAAGAAAAAGACAGCAGCAAAGAAGGGTACGAAGAAAACCACAAAGGAGTCCAAGAAGGATGAAAAAAAGACAAACTCCAAAACCAAAAAAAATACTAAAAAAGCAGCGAAAGACACTACGAAAAAAGCAAAGAGCTCTAAAACGAAAGCAAAGAGTACTAAAACAGCTGGAAAGAATGCTGGAAAAAAAACTGCTACCAAAAAGTCGACGAAAAAAGTTGAAAGCAAAAAGAAAACAAAGAAAGAAGATGCAAAAAAGAAGACATCGAAAGCTTCAGCGAAAAAGACGACAAAGGCAAAAACAAAGAAAGCAAAGACAAAAAAAGATGAGGTAGAAGAAGGCGAGGAGCTCGTTGAGATTTCTGTCGCTGATTTACCTGATGTGTCAGAAGACCCAACAGACGAGGAGATTGCCCAAGTTGAGACGGACGAAGAAGTAGATGACAACGATGATGACGGCAAAGAGGAAGAGAGCGCTACTGAGAAGGAAGCGGTTGATTTGCTTGAGGGCGTAGGAACAGAGGATCCTGTTCGTATGTATTTGAAGGAAATCGGTACAGTTCCTCTATTGACTCCAGAGGAAGAGGTAGAACTTGCGCGCAAGAAGACGAAGGGTGATAAGAAGGCTAAGGCTAAGTTGATTGAGGCCAACTTGAGACTCGTTGTAAGTATTGCGAAGCGCTACACAGGTCGTGGAATGAGTTTCCTTGATCTCGTGCAGGAAGGTAACCTTGGTCTGATTAAGGGTGTTGAAAAGTTTGACTATACAAAAGGTTATAAACTTTCTACATATGCGACATGGTGGATTCGTCAGTCGGTTACGCGTGCACTCGCGGACCACGCTCGTACCATCCGTGTTCCGGTTCATATGGTAGAAACTATTAATAGAATGTCGAAGATGCAGAGAAAGCTTACATTGGAACTTGGCTATGAGCCATCCACTAAAGAACTTGCTCAGGCACTCGACATGACAGAGGATAAAGTTCTAGAGATTATGCAGATTGCTCGTGAGCCAGCATCACTCGAGACGCCTATCGGTGAAGAGGACGATTCGAACCTCGGCGATTTCGTGGCTGATAACAACACTGTCACACCTGAGGCGAACATCGAGTCCGTGATGCTCAAAGAGCACATCGGAGATTTGCTTGGTGACTTGAAAGAGCGTGAGAGAGAAGTTATCATCTTAAGATTCGGTTTGAGAGATGGTCATCCTCGCACACTTGAGGAAGTGGGACGCATCTTTGATGTAACTCGTGAGCGTATTCGTCAGATTGAGGCGAAGGCTTTGCGTAAACTCAAGAATCCTATCAGAAGTAAGAAGATTCAAGATTTCTTGAATGAATAGAGGGAACATGGAAGAGAAGTATACTACAGAAGAAAATATGAATAATGTTGGCGAAGTCGATGAAACGACTTCGCCAATTGAAGAAGAGGATAAAAATAAAAAAGTCCGCAAAGAGATTATCAGCTGGGTTAGAATAGTTCTAATCGCTATCGTTGTGGCATTTTTGATTAATAATTTCATTATCATTAATGCGAACGTGCCATCAGGCTCGATGGAAAACACGATTATGACAGGCGACAGAATGATTGGCCTCAGGACAGCTTATTGGTTTAACAGTCCTAAGCGTGGCGACATCGTTATCTTCAAATATCCTGATGATGAGAATGAGACTTTCGTTAAGCGTGTCATTGGCTTGCCAGGTGAGAAAGTGGTAATCAAGGATGCTAAGATTTACATCAATGATTCGAAGAAGCCACTCGACGAGAAATACTTGCCAGAAAAATGGGAAGACGGAAATGGCGCTGATACTCCATTGGAATACAAAGTTCCAAAGGATTGCTATTTTGTTCTAGGTGATAACAGAAATGTTTCGCACGATGCGCGTTTTTGGAAGAACCATTACGTAAAGAAGAACAAGATTATTGCCAAGGCAGAATTCGTATACTGGCCATGGTTGAATAAAAAGGTATTGCACTCAGCAACTTATGATGAATAAAAGAAAGACGAAACGGAGAAATCCGTTTCGTCTTTTATAGTTCGTAGGTTTTAACAGATTCGTTGATTTGGAATCCGCATTTACGGTAGAGGTTAAATGCGGGTTCGTTTTCTTTGGTGACGTGAAGTTGAATGGTGTCGTAGCGGTCGAAAGTCTGACTGAGGACAGTCATCACGAGCTGATAGCCGTAGCCTTGTTCACGAAGTTCTTCGTCGATCTCAACGTCGTGAATGCATGCAACCATATTAAAGGCAGAAACTATGACTCTGCCAATAGGTTTTTCGTCAACTATACCTGTGACTACAATTCTCTCTTCGCTGACATCTGTTTTTACTTCCATTGGCGTGGCTACGCCAATATAATCATTCTTAGACATCGTCATTTTGCATTCGGTAGAAGCAAAGTGGAATCCCATCTTTTCCAGGAACGTTTTTGCAGTGTCCAATTCTGCATTATGTTCAGAAATCGCATCGTCTTCATCATTCGGCAACGAACATTTAAATGAGCATGCCTCAAAATCCGAAACCATTCTAAAGAACAGTTCGGATGCAATGTGTTGACGGCGATAGTCGGAATCTACATAGAGACAAAACTCCACATTGAAATTATCTATCGGATAGACAGATAGGAAACCTACCATCTCATCGTCCATCGCATAGTAGAGGAAAGGCTTAGCAGAGTAGTCGCGATAATCCTCATCGATAAAGAATGTATTCGAGACACCATCATTTGCAGAGCATTTCTCGTAAATGCGATAGCATTCATCTATTAAGTTCTGAGTTTTGGCATTCGCCGATTCGTATTTAATCATTATCACTAATTATTTACTAAATCCTTGTCCGTTTCCCTCTAATAATACCACAAAACTCGTGTTTGTGTGGTACAATAACAAATGATTGTGGAAGTATAAAAAGTCACAAATACAGGCTAAAATAGCCCTAAAAAGTACCTTTTTGGATGCTTCTGAGGGCGAAATCGAGCATTTTAGAGAATGTAGAGAGGAATTATTATGAAATTAGGTTCACATGTGAAAATGAGCGGTAATGAGATGCTTCTTGGCTCCGCCAAGGAGGCCTACAGTTACGGAGCAAATGTCTTTATGGCATACACGGGCGCTCCACAGAATACTCGCCGCAAGGATATTTCGGAGCTTCGAATCGACGACGCGCACGCCTATATGGACGAGCACGGCATCGAGGAGATTGTCATCCACGCGCCATATATCATTAATCTGGCGAACACCGTAAAGCCAGAGACTTATGAGATTGCAGAAAAGTTTCTTGCCTCGGAGCTTGAGCGCTCCTCGGCAATGGGTGCGACTTGTATGGTGCTTCATCCTGGCTCACATGTAGGAGCAGGAGTGGATGCTGGAATCAATCAGATTGTAAAAGGTATCAATAACACATTGACGAAGGATTCAGATGTGTTCATTGCACTCGAGACGATGGCAGGAAAGGGCGCCGAGATAGGAAGAAGTTTCGAGGAACTTGCCCGCATATATGATGGCGTGAAGATGAATGACAAACTTCGCGTGTGCTTTGACACATGTCATGTAAACGATGCAGGTTATGACCTCGTCAATGACATGAGTGGTGTCTTAACTGAGTTCGATAAGATTATTGGGCTTGATCAGATTTGCGTGTTGCATATCAATGACAGCAAGAACGAACTTGAGTCTCACAAGGACAGACACGAGAATATTGGTTTTGGAAATTTGGGCTTCAATACGATTCACAAGATTATAAACTTAGACGAGTTTGAGGATGTTCCAAAAATCCTCGAGACGCCTTATGTGAAAGATCCAACTAACGAAAAGAAATCTTACGCTCCATATAAGTTTGAGATAGAAATGCTAAAGAGCGGAAAGTTTGATCCCGAGTTGAAGGAGAAGATTATTGCCGAAGGCAAATAGAGATATTGCCGAAGGCAAGTAAAAGGAAATGTTATCGAATTTTATTTTCAGTCTAAATGCGACGGTTCCAGTTTTCTTGATAATCGTTCTGGGCTACGTTTTAAAAAGAATAGGATTTATAGATGACAATTTTGTTCGCATAGCGAACAAGATTAACTTTGTTGTGGCTTTGCCAGCACTCTTGATTCACGACATGATGCAGTCGGAGTTCAAGAAGATGATGGATGGCTACTTTGTTTTGTTCTGCGCAGTGGTTACAGTAGTATCGATTCTTGCATCATGGCTTTTTACAAAACTACTGATGAAGGACAAAACGCTCGTCGGAGAATTTGCGCAGGCTGCTTATAGAAGTAGCGCGGCTCTCTTAGGAACAGCCTTCGTAATAAATATGTATGGAAACTCAGGACTAGTTCCGTTGATGATTCTCGGAGCAGTTCCACTTTACAATATATGTGCAGTTATTATTCTGACAGTTGAGTGTCCAGACAAATCTGAAGATGACCGAAAGACTATCGGAAGCACAATGAAGGGAATATTGACCAATCCAATTGTTATTGCCATTGCCGTAGGCATAGTGCTGGCGTTCTTGGACATCAGACTTCCAAGGATGATTGATGCAACACTTGATACTGTGGGAAAACTTTCAACGCCTATCGCTTTGATTGGTATCGGTGGTGCTTTCGAAATTAACAAGGCATTGAAAAAATGGAAGCCGGCAGCAATTGCAACATTTATGAAGTTGATTGGCTGGGGTGTCATATTTATTCCGATTGCGATTGCACTTGGCTATACACATGAGAAGTTGATTGCGATCATCATTATGCTTTGCTCGCCAACGACTGCTAGTTGCTTTATTATGGCGAAGAGCATGAAACACGAGGGTACGCTGACAAGTAGCACGATAGTTCTAACGACATTTTTCTCGGCGTTTACCATGACTGCCGTGATTTTCGTTTGCAAGACGCTTGGCTACTTATAAACAGGTTGAATATAAAGGTCTATTTGTTAAAATAATTGTATGGACAAAGAGTTTTTGAAAAATGTGAGGGGTGCTGTCTTTGATTTGGACGGCACCATTTTAGATAGTGCGTGGGTTTGGGACCGAGTGGACGTTGAGTTTCTCGGCAAGCGCGGTTTCGATGTGCCTGAGCATTATGTGGAGACTATCTCACCGATGGGCGCAGAGAAGGCGGCTGTCTATACGATAAATGAATTTGGGCTCCACGATGAAAATGTTGAAGACATAGTTGAAGAGTGGTTTGAGATGGCTAGAGAGCACTATCACAACGACATTGTGTGTAAGCCATATGTTAAAGATTACATCAAACTATTATATGATAATAATACTAGATTAGTAGTAGCCACATCGTCGGATAGGTCACTGTTTATGGAAACTTTGAAACGTGAAAGCATCCTCCAGTATTTCGAGGATGTTGTGACTGTGAGCGAAGTGGAGCGAGGCAAGGGCTTCCCAGATATCTACGAAGAGGCTGCTCGTCGCATAGAGACTAATCCTAGCGAGTGTGTGGTTTTCGAGGACATCTTAAAAGGCATCGAGGGCGCAAAGGATGGCGGATTTATAACTGTCGCTGTCCACGATATAAAGTCCGAACACAATAGAACTAAAATGGCTGATTTAGCCGATATGTATATAGACAACTTCAAAGAATTGCTTTAAGGGGGATAGAGTGTGACCATTCCAAAGGAGGGATTATGAAACATCTATCAAAGAAAGTGATGTCAGTAGTTTTGGTGCTAGCGATAAGCGCAGTGCCTGTTTTGTCGTGCGTCGCAATGCCTAACTTTGACACCACAACAAAAGTGTCAGCTCAGACAAGAGGAAACTTAGCCACACATGTGACAGGCCATTGGTCGTATTGGGACGGCTCGCAAACGGTGGTAAAGACCAATGAGTCTTTGCTCGAAAAACTTCCAACGCGCGTGAATCAGGGAACATATCGATTCACGACTGATAACTATGATTCGAATTACAAACCATTTATGACTAATAAGTGGGACACATCATTTGGTTGGAACTACAGCAAAGGTGATGCCTTCGGCAATGTCACTTATGCAATCCCACTAAGTTATTTTGCTGATAAAAATGGTATGACCTTAATTAACCCATTTGCAAGAATCACAGCTGATAAAGGAACGTTTTTGATGAGCCAAGATGCCACCGGATATCTTTCAGATTTCACTATCGGTGCTACGGAAGAAATGAAAAGTTCATTAGTGGATAATGAGAGTGCTTGGTCGAGCAGAGTTAGAATGCCTTTGGCTTCTGATGATTCGAAATATCTCGACTACACATTAACGCATGGTAGTCCATTTATGTTTGGCGAAACCAATGGTATCTCAACTGTGAAGATTACTTCGAAGAGAAATCTTCCATGCGATGTTACATATATGGATAATCATATCATTGTCCTTAGACACTTCGACAATGGCGATGATGCATATGGTCTCACGAATTACGACTATTATGCAGTATTTTTGCCAGATGGAGCGACAGCAAACACTACAGTAGGAGCGAATATTCAGAATAGTTCATTTACTATAACTTTACCTAGTGATGATTCATACTTTTCATTCGCATGGCTCTGTGACACAAAAGGAACGGACGATTCGAAAGCACAGACTATAGCGCAAGATTATGAAAAGTATGCGTATAACATTATTACAGATACAAATGTGGAATATGCATATGATGCTGCAAATTCTGAAGTGAGAACTACATATCATTATTCATTTGATGCGAAGAATGAAAGCACTTCGGATAAAACTATTATGGGCGTTATTCCTCATCAGTATAAGAATATGAGTGGTTATGATTTCCTAGATCAGACTTCTAAATCTATTAGAGGAACAGTTAAGTTCTTAAAGGGAAATCAATACACTACAGTTCAAAAATACACAGGAATTCTTCCAGGAGAAGGATCTATTCCGGATGTAGAAAATGACCAAATCAAGGAGTATGTAGCAAACTTTATGGAAGAGTTTGGTCCTACAGAATCTGCGGTAACTAAAGAAGACTATGAGCAGAATACTTATGATTGTGGAAAGAAACTGAACCGTGCGGTTCAAGTTATGATTGCCGCGGAGCGCGCAGGCGATACAGTAAACGCGGGCAAACTCTTAGACGGAATCAAAGCAGAACTTGCTGACTGGTTTACAGCCGACAATGACACAGATCCAGAGGATAAGTATTTCTACTACGACGAAGATATGGGAACGCTTTTCGGATTTCCACAGGCTTACTACACAGTGGATGGCATGACAGATCATGCGTTCCACTATGGATATTTCATAAATGCAGCAGCTCAGGTTGCTTTGAGAGATAAAAACTTTGTTGCCGAGTACGGCAATATTATAGATGAGTTGATTGGTGATATGGCAACGACTGCACAGACGAGTTCAACTTCTAGATATCCATACATTCGTCAATTCGATGCTTGGGAAGGACATTCTTGGGCTTCAGGTCACGGCGATTTCGGAGATGGAAACAACCAGGAGTCTAGTTCAGAAGCCATAAATGGTTGGGCTGGATTGATTCTCTATGGCCAGGCCACAGGAAATGATGCGCTGACAGAAACTGGCGTGTATCTATACACTACAGAGGTTAACTCAGTATACAATTACTGGTTCGATATCGATGGCGATGTGCTTAATTCAAGGTATCGTACAGAAACATTTGGTGGAATGACTCATCCATACGCTTCAATGATTTGGGGCGGCAAGTATGGATATGAGACTTGGTGGACAGCCGAGCCTTTGCAGACTAGCGGAATCAACATCCTTCCAAACACAGCAGCTTCGTCCTATCTTGCGAAAGATAAAGCATATATGAGGAACTATGTTGAGGTGGCTCTCGCCAATGAGAATGTCTACACATTAGAGGACAAAGATATAAATCGTTGGAACGAACTATATAGTGCATACATCGCAATGTATGATCATGATGCAGCAGATAAGTATTTCAACCCTGATTGCGAAGCAGAAGCAGGAGATTCGAAGGCTCACGCTTGGCATGTAATTAAGGCTATGCAAAAGAATGGAACTCCGGACCTCACTATCACAGGAAATATGCCACTCACTCAAGTGTTTGAGAAGAATGGCCTTGTGACATATACAGTTTATAACCCAGAAGATACTGCCAAGACGGTGACATTTAGTGACGGAACATCGTTCACAGCCGAGCCTAACATTCTGACAGAATATCAAAAGGAGAAAGAGACCACCACGGCGGATCCAACTGCTCCAACAACTACAGTTAAACCAACGCAGAGTCCAGAAGAAGGATTCATACGTCTGACAGACGACATTTGGTATAAGGAAGTTGGTTGTGAAATTGTAGGCATGAATGGTCCTCAATGGCTTCCAGATCCAGTTCTCCAGTGGGCTTTCGCAGGCACATCTGGCGTGAAAGTTTTAATTGACGATGTCGAGACATCGTCAAGCCCAGTAGTCCTCGTAGGAAATAACATCGTAAAGATTAATCCAAATGCACTCGAGAATGATTCATATACGAATGTGAAGATTCAGACTGCCACTGGCAATGCCGAATATATCATAAAGAAGGGAAATCCAACTCCACCTACGACGACGGCTGCGCCAACGACAACGGCAGAGCCTACAACTACAGCAAAGCCAACAACGACAGTGGCGCCAACGACTACAGCGGAACCAACCGAGGAGCCTACAACGATTAAACCAACTGAAGAGCCAACGACAGAAGTACCAACCACAGTTGCACCTACAACTAAGGTTGGACCAACTACAAAAGCTCCAGTGACAACCAAAAAGGCTGGCGTGAAAAAACCAGACAAGGTTAAGATAAAGAAAATTTACAAGAAAAAGAAATCAGCGAAGAAACTTCGCATGTCAGTCAAGAAGGCTAAGCGAGCAAGAGGCTATCAAGTAAAAATCTTCACTAAGAAGAAAAATGCAAAGAAAGTTAAGAAGGCACTCGTAACTAAGACCTTCAAGAAGTTTAAGAAGAAGTTCACTATTAAGTCGAAGAAACTTAAGAAAAAGAAGAGACTTTACGTACGAGTACGAGCTTACAACTTCAAGAACGGCAAGAAGCAGTACGGCAAGTGGAGCAAAGTGAAAAAAGTGAAGATGAAGAAAAAGAAGAAGTAAAACTTCAAATTAAGAAACAACCAGGGACACAAATCCCTGGTTGTTTTTATATTGTTTATAGGCTTAAAACGGATAAAAGCTTATTTGACAAAGAATAGCAGATATAGTAATATATTCCTTGCGTGAAAACGCTCAATGCGCGAGTGGCTCAGTGGTGGAGCACCTCCTTGCCAAGGAGGGGGTCGCGGGTTCGATCCCCGTCTCGCGCTCTAGTAACACAAAAAGAGACATCCAAAAGGATGTCTCTTTTTGCGTTATTCGAGCCCCTGCGGGTCTCGAACAAGTTCGATTTCTCGCCTGTCGGCTCGGTCGTTGCTTCTTCGCTTCGCGAAGAGGTGCCCACTGGGCACCCGCAACCCGTCTCGCACTTTCAAAATGCCCATAAATAAGGGCTTGTGAAAGGTCTGATTTCGGAAATGGCTAAAAGGGAACAAAGGGGAACATATCAAAAAAGTTAGATGAAATTTAGGGGCTTAGTTTTAGTTTATAAAATAATTGTTTTATTTATTTAGGAATGTTAAAATCAAACTGTAGTAAAACTAAATATTTAACGTAATTATAGCCATATAATATAGGGAGGTTATAATTAAGAAAGGAAGTAGTGTGAAAAACTGTAAAAGAGTAACATTTACAATGATAATGGTTTTATTACTTTTACCATTATTATCAGCAAAAGTTGAAGGAGGAACTAAAAAACAAAAGGTAGACACAGATAAATATCTTTTCGCATGTCCCGGGAATGGTTGGTCGACTATTACTGTTAATGTTGACTACACAGAATATATTGTTAAGCACGATGGCAAGAACAAATATTGGAAACGGGATATTTTTTATGCCCACAAATCTGCTTATGCTATGAATAAACCTAAATTGACAATGAATTTAAAAACAACAAAACATATTAATTCTGATGGTAAAACATTGCATACTTTCAAAAACTGGACTAAGCAGTCTGTCTTAGCAGATCCAACAAAGTGGGATTATTTTGCCCTATATAAAAATGGAACTAATCGATATTATAAATACACCACAAAAAACAAAGGTGTTACTTCATATAACGTCTATTGTAAAGGCGCAGCTGTTCCGACGAAGGGGAAAACTATTAAGTTAAAATTAAACACAAAATAATAAGGAGAAAGAGTTATGAAAAACAAAAAGATTAAAAGGATTACAATAATAAGTGTTTCGTTAATACTACTAGGAGCATTATCTGTTCTTTGCGTTCAAGCAAATCAAAATGATTTCTTTAAAAATTGGGGTATGGATGTTAAGAAGCATAGCGATAATAATAAGCAAATCAATAAGTATGGAGATTTCAAAGTTGCCAAAAAGGGAATATTTTCTTCCGAGAAAACAAAATTAGGTAACATTGAAGAAATAGGAAAAGATGTGTTAGTTACAGATGAGCAGGTTAGTTCTGCTAAAGACTTTTATCTTAACAAGGGGAGTGATCCAAAAACAGCAAGCAAAGATGCGATAGAGTATGTAAAAGAAGAAAATGCACTGTACGCTTTAGCAATTGCTAATGGATTTAATGTAACGCAAAAAGAAGTAGTCGATTATGTTAATGAGTTAAAACAGACTTACAAAGAATCTGAGAACAAGGAAGATATGGATAAAGTTATTAGTGCATTTAAGTCAGAAAAAGAATATTGGGAGTATGAATATAAAGTTTATAAGAAATTACTTCCTATTCAAAAATATATCAAGAGTCTAGAAGATAAATATATGCAAGAAAACCAAAATAAGTATGACGAAGATAAACTTTCTAGTATGTGGGAGAAAAAATTAGAAAACATAAAAGATAATGCCGTGAAAAAGCAACATTTCAAAAAGGTTGACAAAAACACTAAAATAGATGATTTAAAGCAATTTTGGAATGAAAAATAACTGAAATTTAACTTGAAAGACACCACAATACTGTGGCGTCTTTTTATTTTAAAAAATATAAAAAAAGTAATGTTACAGTATTATTGTGTATTATTTATCATTCGTAACATCACCGCTGCCTTTTAGGTTGATTTTCTTTCCTAAGAATTTTGGCGCTGGTTTGGTGATACATTTGGTGAAGATTTTTACTCTTGCTAGCCATTCACGAGCATCTCGTATTAACTGTTTGTTGTCATACTTTTTCTTTGTGGCAGATACGCCGTATGCGTCTAATCCAAGTTTCTTTGCTGCATATAATGCTCTATATAAATGGTATTTTTGAGTGACGATTATTATCTTTTTGGCACCGAAGACTTCTTTGGCGCGATACATGGTGTCGTATGTCTCGAAGCCAGCGTGGTCCATAAATATGTCTTGTGAGAAAACACCTTCTTTAATGGCAAATTTTTTCATAGTGTTCACTTCATCATAAGTCTTCTTGCCGTGATCGCCAGACATTATTATCTTTTTGGCAGCATTCTTATGATATAGTTCATCACCCACTAACAATCTATCCGTCAGCATAAGAGAAGGAGTGCCATCAGGCTTCAAACCGGCTCCCAAAACGATGATACAGTCTGCATTTAAGTTCTTGGCCTGTTCCGCAGTTATTATTCTGTCTGATACACTATTTTTTACATAGAGATTAATGCCTAGAACAACTAATCCAGCCACAAGGACTATTCCGACTAGTACTATAATCAATATTTTTAATATTTTATTTTTACCCTTTGTCATAATAATTATCCTTTTTTTGTTTGTTAAGTTGCTTGTTCTAATTCTACCATAATATTTCTTTTTAGACTTTAACTTTTTACATCCTTGTTTTATACTAAATGTGAATTTATGCTTATCATAGAAAAAGTATAAGGACTATTTGATTTGATTAAGTTTTTTAAGAAGAAAAAGAATAGACAAAATATAATGATATTGGCGATAGCCATAGTGCTTTTAACTGTGGTGTCTAGTGTTGTGATTGCAATTGCGGTGCATGTGGGTTCTGGAGACGAAATTATTATTCCTAGAGGATGTGGAACCTTTGCGACGAGAGAGTGGGACCTCAACTATTACGAGTGCCTACCAGGGACTAAGCAAGCGAAGGTAGATAAATTATGGCACGAAGAGGGCACAGAGAACGCTGATGGCTTCCAGAAGTTGAAAGGTAGGTATTTGATTGCCTGCACATCAACATTTGGAGAAGTAGGCGATAAGGTGGACTTTTATATGTCCAATGGCAAGGTGCTGAAATGTATCATTTATGATTTGAAGAGTCAGAAGAAGACTTCCTATGATCCAAACCCTGCAAATAAGTGGGGACACCACGAGGGTAAGGTGGTTTTGGAGTTTGTAGGTTCATATAAGATTGGAACAAATCCATATAAGAAATTGGGATTAAAAACCGAACGTACAGTTAAAGCTATTAACCACGGAAATATTTTTGATTAAAAAGGAGCTTGAATAATGAATTTTGAATTTGAAATACTTGAATGGATACAGAATAATCTTAGAGTTGGAGTCTTAGATCAGTTCTTTTCTAAATTCACTGTGATGGGTGAATGGGGACTGCTCTGGATTATCTTTGCAATATTTTTGATTCTCAATAAGAAAACACGCAAAATAGGCATTTTAGTTTTAGTAGGAATAGGCTTGGGTGCTATTATTGGAAATTTAGGAATAAAGAACTTGGTAGCAAGGATTAGACCATGTGAAATTCGCAAGGCTTATTGGCTTGAGCGTCAGTTGCATACATTGGTATTCTATCCAAAAGAGAGATTTTCTTTCCCATCGGGACACGCTTTGTCATCTGCGATTGCGGCAACCATTATTTTCTTAGGAAACAAGAAGTACGGAATCTTTGCCATCATACTAGCAGCGCTTATGGCATTCTCTAGACTCTATTTACATGTACACTTCCCGACCGACGTCTTAGGTGGAATCGCTATAGGAATAGTAATAGGAGTGATAGTATGGTTCGGCGGTGGAAAACTGTACGATAAGATTGTTACGAAGATAAGCAAAAAGGGAAATAAAGAATTGCAGAGTGCAGAGTAAAAAATAAAATATATAAATAAAAAAATTCCGAAAAGTTATTTAACCTTTCGGAATTTTTTTATTTACATTGGCGAAGCCAATTTTATTTAAACATATGTCCGTCAATCTTAAGCTTTGCTCCTGGTACGTAGCCACTGAAGTCTGTGTACTTTTTGAAGTTAATAGTCTTCTTTTTGTAAGTAACGTACTTGGCACCCTTGAGAGCCGCCTTAGCAGCCTTGATACAACCTTTGTCGAGCTGTCCCTTATCATAAAGTCTGTAAGATCTCTTGAGTGATCCGTTTCTAACAGGACCAAACTGATATGGTGCGTAAATTACTTTCTTAAGAGTGTTAGGATATGCTTTAGACTTAACTCTGTTCATGATTACGATACCAACTGCAAGTTTTCCAGCATAACTCTGGTCGCCTGCCTCTGAGTAAATAATTGATGCCATAAGTCTAAGCTGCTTCTTTGTATAGTTAATAGGGGTCTTAACCTTAACTTTAACCTTGATGATTCTGCCGTTCTTAGCAGTTCCCTTTATTGTAGCCTTACCATCTTCAACAGCAGTGATAGTACCTTTCTTTGATACTACAGCCACAGTAGGCTTGCTGCTCTTGAACTTCCAGTAAGGAACGTTAAGCTTAAGTGATTTCTTCAATTTTATTTGCTTGTTTGATTTGAGTGGCTTAGCAATAGTAATAGCTTGAATCTGATTAACTTTCGCAGATGTAGTAGTTGCTACCGCAATCTCTGATGAAAGTATAAGTGCTAATACTAAAATGCTCAATATTAGTCGCTTCAAAACAACCTCCTAAAATATTTCAAAAATGTTACATTTATTTCACAGTTATTAATTTTACATTATTTTTGTAATTTGTCAACCGATTTTCGTAATATTTTTGGTGTCATTATTTTACCGATTTTGACCCCTCAAAAGCTCTATTTCTTGTAGGAAATTAGGCGTTGTCTACCTATTTAATTTTTGCTTTCATAGTGATATAATTCACTTATATTGAAGAATTTAGGGAGTATGATTATGAATTTATCTGAGATTCAAGAAAAGATCAGAACGCTTAAGGCAGAGAAGGATATATGTATTCTCGCTCATTGCTACCAGAATCCTGAAATTTTGGAAGTGGCTGATTTCGTGGGCGACAGTTTCGCATTGGCCGAACGCACCAAGGAAGTGGAAAACTCTACAGTTATTATGTGTGGAGTGAGATTTATGGCTGAGACTGTGAAGATTCTCTCGCCAGAGAAAAAAGTTATTCTCTCAAATGAGACAGCTGGTTGCCCTATGGCAGAGACCTTAGATGTCGATGAACTCGCAGCAGTTAAGGCAAAGCTCCCAGAACATACGGTAGTAGCGTATATCAATACGACTAGTGAACTTAAGACGCTCTGTGATGTGTGCGTCACATCATCTTCAGCGCTTAAGATTTGTGAACAGATAGAAAACGATAAAATTTTATTTATACCAGATCCTAACCTAGGTGGTTGGGTGGCAGAGCAAATGCCAGAAAAGGAATTTAAGTTTGTGGGAACTGGATGTCCAGTTCATGCGATTATCAATGAGTCTGATTGGGAAAAAGTTCATGCAGCTCATCCTGACGCACTTTTCTTGGTTCATCCTGAATGCAAGAAAGATGTTGTTAAACATGCAGATTACATTGGCTCGACCACAGGCATTATGAATTATGCGAAAAACAGCGATGCGAAAGAGTTTATTATAGGAACTGAGTGTAGCATCGTCACACATCTTCAAATGGAGTGTCCTGACAAGAAATTCTACCCACTTTCATCAAATATGCTTTGTCAGAATATGAAGGCGACTACTTTGATGGGCGTATTGGGATGCTGCGAGGGTAGCGCAGGCGAAGAGATTGAATTAGATGAAGATATCATGGACGGTGCGAGAAGATGCATCGACCGAATGATTGAGATGGGATAAAGAGATGAAAGCGTTAGTTGCTATGAGTGGTGGCGTTGACAGTAGCGTAACCGCTTTGCTTTTGAAGGAGCAAGGTTACGATTTAGTCGGGGCTACTATGCAAGTACACAAAAATGGAATAGACGGCAAGGAAAACTTGTGTTGTACTACCAAGGACATTGATGATGCGAAAACCATTGCGAAGGAGCTCGGCTTCGAGCACAAGGTTTATGATTTCGCGGATGAGTTCGAGGAATGCGTCATTAAGAAGTTCGTGGATGCGTACAAAAACGGTACCACGCCTAATCCTTGCGTGGATTGCAATAAGAATTTTAAGTTCGGAGGTCTCTTGAAGGCTGCAGATGAACTTGGTTGTGATGTTTTGGCCACCGGCCATTATGCGCGAGTTAAATATAATGAAGAAACTAATCAATATGAATTGTGGACTGGCAAGGATCCAACGAAGGATCAAACTTATGTGCTGTATCATTTGAGTCAGGAGCAGCTCGCAAAGGTTAAGTTTCCGCTTGGCGAGTACACGAAGGATGAGATTAGAGAGATTGCCAGAGGCAATGATATGATTGTCGCAGACAAGAAGGACAGTTTCGATCTCTGCTTTGTGACGGAGGGTACAGTTTCAGATTATATAGAAGATTACACTGGTGAAAAGGTGGGACCTGGAAATTTGGTAGATATAAATGGAAAGGTTGTCGGCGAGCACCAGGGGTATTATAGATATACGATAGGTCAGCGAAAGGGAATTATGACTAGTCGTCTCGGGAAGAACTATGTAAAGGAGATTCATCCTGAGGAAAACGAGGTCGTGGTGGCTAGAAATAAGGATTTGTTCAGCGATAAGCTTATCGCAGACGAGTTTAGTTGGATTAGCGGCGAGACTCCAGTTGAGCCTTTGAAGGTGCAGGGTAGAACTAGGTATCACAAGGCACTTGCTGACTGTACAGTCAATGTGATTGGCGACGGAAAAGTTGAAATCACTTTTGATGAGCCACAGAGAGCTGTAACTAAAGGACAGGCTGTGGTGATTTATGAAGGTGATAAAGTACTCGGTGGTGGAACGATTACGGATGTGTTTTCCACCATTGAAGAATAATAAAAATATTTTCATATAAACAACATAGACGGAATGGGGAGATTATTATGAAGAGAATTTTTAGAAATGGACTTTCACTATTTTTGGTGATGGCGTTAGTTGCCGTAGGCACTAGCGTTATTGGTCTTGCAGGAAACGGTGCTAATAAGGCTGTGGCAAAGGAAACTACCATCACCGAGAAGGATATGGGCTCAATGCTGAGCAGTAAGATGGGCAAATCAAAGAATACTGCAAAAGAAGAGTCAGTTTTTGTTGAGATGAATAGTGACGGTAGCCCAGAGAAAATTACAGTCAGCGATACGCTTGGGATTAGTGATAAGAAGGTTATCAAGGATCGAAGCGAACTGAATAATATCGAAAATCTTTACGGAGATGAGAAGTTTAAGAAAGACGATGAGGGAAATCTTATATGGGAGAATAAGGGCAAGAAGATTTCTTATCAGGGAACGACTACGAAAAAGCCTCCTATAGAGATTGAGATTAAGTATACGCTTGATGGAAAGGCTATAACTCCAGAGGAGTTGGCTGGCAAAAGCGGTCATGTGACAATTGAGTACAATTTCAAGAATACAGCGAAGACGTCTAAAGATGATTTCGTTCCGTTTGTCACGCTCACGGGCATTTTATTGAATGAAGAACATTTCGATAACATTGAAATCGATAATGGAAGAACTATAAACTACAATGAAGCAAATATTGTTGTTGGATTTGCTCTTCCAGGATTGAAGAATGCGCTGATGAAGGATCTTAAGAGTTCTAAGGATCTTTTGAAGGATGCTACCATTCCAGAGGGATTCAAAGTGGAAGCGGACGCGACTGATTGTCAGATTGACATGGCTCTCACCATTGCCACATGCGATTTAGGAAATTTCGACATTAAAGATGCTTTTGATATGTCAGATATTGAAGGCAGCATGAAGAAGTTGCAGAATGGTGCAGATCAGTTAGTGAATGGACTTGGTAGTTTAAACGATGGCGTTGGTAAACTTAGTGATGGCGCTGGCCAATTGAAGGATGGCGCGTTCAAACTTTACGACGGTTCGGGAAAACTCAATAAAGGAATGAAATCTTACGAGAGCGGAATCAATAAGTTTGATAAGGCACTTGTTTCTTCATTAAAGAAAGTGAAGAAAGGAACTAAGTCATTAGTAAATGGAAGTAAGCAAGTTTCAGACGGTGCTAAGAATGTAGATAAGGGCGCTGGACAACTTGCCGAAGGCATAGATAAGGTATCTGAAGGCTTGTCAGGAGATGATAAGAATCCTGGACTTGTAAAGGGAAGCAAGCAACTTGCACAGGGTGCAGACCAGGCTAACGATGGAGTAATCAGTCTGGTTGACGCACTTCAGAGTTCTCCTGAGATGATTCAGGAACAGATAGACGATATTATGGATAAGTTGAGTAACTACGGTATTTCATCGAGAGCTCAACTGAATCACATTGCAAATAAACTCTTAAGCATTAAGAATGGTGATGAGTTGGAGGAGACGCTCGCAGAACTTGGCCTCGGAATTGACGAGTATCACGCAGTTTTGAATGCATACTATAGTGTAGAGACTCTAGATAAAGTGAAAGAGGCACTAGAGCAGGCTATAGATGGAAAGAGTGGACAGATTACAGCACTCTTGGCAGGTATGAGCAATCTAAAGAGTGGCTCCGCCGATTTAAGTGACGGTCTCACGCAACTTAATGAAGGCGTAAAACAATTAGACTCAGGTTCAGATGAACTTTATAAAGGAACTGGAAAACTTAGCGACGGTGCAGAGCAAGTTTATCTAGGAGTAGTGAAGTTGGCAGATGCAGCAGAACTCTTTGAATCAAAGATTGGCAAAGCCACATCAAAACTCGAGAAGGGCTCAAAAAAGTTAGTGAATGCCACGACTGATTTTAGAGAGGGTGCATCAAAGATTTATAATGCGACGGATGAGTTTAATAAAGGAATTCTAACATTGGGAGACGGAGCGACCAAACTAGAAAAAGGTGCGACTACTCTCAATGATTCAGGCATTAAAAAGATTACGAAATTATTTGGCAAGGATGCCAAGGAAGGCATAGATGCTATCAAAAAGATGCTGAAGGCAGGAGAGCGTTATAAGACGTTTAGTGGATGCTCGAAGGATATGTCTGGTAAAGTGAAGTTTATCTTCAAAGCTAAAGAAATGACAGTGGAAGAAGACTGGTAGAAGGTATTGATATGGAACATTTTGCAAGAGGTGTAGTTAAGTCTAGATATATTATTCTTATCATAAGTATTATTTTGCTTATCCCAGCGGCTATCGGCTATTTCAATACTAAGGTAAACTATGATCTTCTGTATTACTTGCCAGATAGCATAGATACTATGAAAGGTCAGGAGTACATCCTAGACGATTTCCACACGGGAGCTTTTGGAATATGTATGGTCAAGGGCTTGAGTGATAAGAAAGTATCTGAACTTAAAAAGAAAATTGAAAAAGTGGATCATGTCGAGAAAGTTATTTGGTATGACTCTATTGCGAAACTGAAGATTCCAAAGAGCATGATTCCTAAAAAAGTATATAACAAGTTTAACTACGGCGACTCGACTATCATGATGATTATGTTCAATGATACGAGCTCTGCTGACAATACGTTAAACGCTATCAATGAAATTCGAACCATCACGAAGAATCAATGTAAGTTGACCGGTATTTCAGCCATTGTCAACGACACGAAGATTTTGTCGGAGCAAGAGACACCTATATATGTAGGAATCGCGATTTTGATTTCCGTGATTATTCTTTCGCTCTTGATGGATTCGTGGCTCATTCCGTTTTTCTTCCTAGCGAGTATCGGAATGGCTATCATTTATAACCTGGGAAGTAATTTCTTTTTCGGGCAGATTTCGTACGTCACAAAGGCGCTGGCGGCCGTGCTGCAATTGGCCGTCACGATGGATTATTCGATATTCTTGTGGCACTCGTACGAGGAGAAGAAGGATGCGCACGAGGATAAACTGACTGCGATGACTCACGCGATTAGAGAGACCATCTCATCGGTTGTCGGAAGTTCCGTAACAACTATCGCTGGATTTATCGCTTTGTGTTTTATGACATTTACGCTTGGATTGGATCTTGGTATCGTTATGGCGAAAGGTGTGCTGTTAGGCGTGATATCTTGTGTCACAATTTTGCCATCGATGATTCTTGTCTTCGACAAGGCGATTGAGAAGACTAGACACAAACAGTTGCTTCCTGATTTCAAGAAGATTCCAAAGGCTATCACTAAGCATTATTGGATTCCGATTGTGATTTTCGTTCTGCTTATCGTACCTGCAGTATTCGGATACAAAAATACGAACGTTTACTACGATCTTTCGATGTCACTTCCAGATTATTTAGAGAGCGTAGATACACAGAAGATTCTCAATGAGAAATATAAGCTTGGCTCCGCCAATATTATCTTAGTAAATAAAGAACTTCCAGCTAAAAAAACTAAAGCAATGCTGGAGGATATAAAGAAAACAGAGGGTGTGTCAGCGACAATAGGTATGGAAACTATTATTGATGCGAAAATACCTCAAGCGTTCATCCCTGAGAAACTTACTCATGAACTTGTCGGCAAGAAATATGAGATGCTCATTTTCATGTCGCAGTATAAGACGGGATCTGATAGAGCAAACAAACTATCTAATGATGTAGAAAAAATTATAAAAAAATATGACAAGACCGGAATGTTAGTCGGAGAGGCTGCTTGTACGAGAGACTTGATTGAAATCACAAATGTCGATTTCAAGATTGTAAGTACAGTATCGATTGTAGCCATATTGATAATTATCGCATTAGTATTTAGGTCGATATCGATTCCTATTATTCTCGTCGCACTGATTGAATTTGGTATCTTTATTAACCTTGGTATTCCATATTACACGCATACGACATTACCGTTCGTCGCGTCCATTGTAATTGGAACTATCCAATTGGGAGCCACTGTCGATTATGCGATTCTGATGACGAATCGTTACAGGCTGGAACGATCTAGTGGCAAAGATAAAAAGACAGCCGCAAGAGATGCTATGGCAGCATCGATGAAATCAGTTATCGTAAGTGCCCTAACTTTCTTTGGTGCAACCATCGGTGTAGGTATCTACTCGAGTATCGATATGATTAGTTCACTTTGTACATTGATGGCGAGAGGAGCGCTGATAAGTATGGTTTGTGTAATTTGCATCTTGCCAGCATTCTTTATACTGACGGATAAGTTCATAATCAAGGGCAGTTACAGATTTTTGAAAACTAGTAAATAGTGATGATAATAAAAACGGACGTTTTGAAAGCGTCCGTTTTTGTGTTAGAATATTCTCGTTCACATAAGGGAGATAAAAATGTTTAAAAGGATTATTTCTATAACATTAAGCATAGTTTTAAGTATAGGGTTAGTAAATATTTCGTCAGTAGCGACGAAGGCTAACGATGAGTTGGTTGACATAACTTCTAGTGCTGTCATTAAGGACTGGAAAAATTTCAAGGCATCTATGGTGTTTAATGGCAAAGATCGAATGAACAATGTCAAGATGACTTACAATGGCGTGATATTAAACTCTGGCTTAGATTATTCCATTGAGTATGAGAATAACTTTTTCGTTGGCACAGCCACAGTTATCTATACTGGAATTGGAAAGTATACTGGAGTTATCAAGCGAAACTTTAAGATAGTAAAGGCGAACGTTAAGGATATGTCGCTTCACGTGGAGTTTGTGAAAAAGAAACTACAGATTAGCGCCAACAACGGAAGTTATGATATGGAAAAGGGCGTTGATTATGATGTGAGCACATCAATTGACTACCACGGAAACTTGATAGCTAAGTTTACTGGTAAGGGACGCAACTACACTGGAAAAGCGACTGTGAAAGTTAAGAACGCAAAGACTCCTTACAAGCCAACTAGTGATTATCTAAAGATTCCAACTATAAAGAAACTGAAACTTATCAAAGATAAAAAGCGCAAGAAGTTGCCTTTGGCAATGAGAAAGAAGACGAAGAAAAATAAAGTTAAGGTTACTTTGAGAAAGTTGAAGAAAGTCACAGGTTACCAGATTGCTTACAAGAAGAGCAAGAAGTGGAAGACTGTAGATTTGAAAAAGAAGACTAGTTATACTGTAAAGAAACTAAAAGAGGGTAAAACCTTATATGTAAAGGCTAGAAGTTATATAGACTATAACAAGAGAAGACATTACAGCGGTTGGGGTTACCGATACGCAAAACAAATATAAAAAAAGGCTGTCACGTTGATGATTATCAAATCACAACGGACAGCTTTTTTGTTGTAAAGATTATTTAAATATGTGATAGTACTGAAGTGTTCTGTAGTCGTTAGCCATACTCGTGTACTTATCTAGTTCGCTTATCTCATGGTATGAACCATCCTTGTCTAAAAATCCTTGAGCTGATATCGCAGGAACATACTGTCTAAAACTTTCAATAAAGTTTTGGTAACTGCTAGTCTGATAACCGGCAAGTTTTTGAACCATTCCGCCGAGGAAGTTGGCACTTGTGATTAAGTGATTATCCTCAGGAATGTCATAGTTTGCCCACATTACTACAGGAACTTTATATCTATTGAATCTCTCAGCATTATTCAACTTATCAATGTCTTTACCATTATATGAATATATGTCGTGAACAGTAATATCGTTAGGTTGATGATCGCCGAACATCACGACAATAGTAGGTCTAGGATCTTTCTTTACTTTGTCTATCACTTTCTTGAACTCGTCATCTGAAATCTTTATCAGTGAGAGATAGTTGCTAGTGTTTTGGTTGGCGAAATCTTTGTATGTAATCTCAGCCTTGAAGTTTGCTGGATCAGGAACACCGCTGTATCCACCATGGTTTTGCATAGTCACATTAAACGAGAAATATCTCTTATCAACTCTGTTTAAAATATTGTTGAATAGATAATTATAAAAACTTACATCGTCATTATAAATTCGAACTCTTGTGAGCTCTCCCATATCCACCGCAAACTTCTTTTCATCGAAACCGAAAAGTGGATAAACCTTGTTTCGATCCCAACCATAACTGACGTATGGATGAGCAGCAGTACTGCGCGCTCCCTGAGCAGAGAGTATACTAGCCATAGTATCAGTCTTTTGCTGTACAAACTGCTGATATGGAACACTTCCAGCCGGATAAAATGCCATAGTATCACCAGTCAAGAACTCATATTCTGTATTGGCGGTGTTACCGCCAAGAACTGATGAATAGAAGTATCCAGAAATGGTATTCTTAACAGTTCCGCTCAAAAGTTTGTGAGTGAATGGCATATAATCTTTGTTAGTATGCATTCGACCTAGAATTCTAAGGTCTGAGAAGCACTCATTCATAATGACGAGGATGTTTGCTTGCTCGGTAGGTGATTTAATAATCGTCTTAGAATTTCCTATCTTGGAGATAGTGTCATTGTCCCAGACACCCGAGTTGGCATACTTAGCGAGAAGACTTCGTGCCTTTTCGTCCGAATAGCCGTCAGGTTTTTCAACTCTAGAAAACTTTGCCATATATATACTCGAGAGCAAATAGCCATCTTTGTCCGCCATCGCCTTAGGCGTAAACAGCGTAGTCGAGAAGTCAGGCCAAATCTTTGAAATATTATCTCTCGTGATAAGAGCAGAGACTCCCCAGATAGCACATACGCAAATAATCGCTGGAAATATATGGAGTGCAATCTGCAAACCAATCTTTTTCGTATTGTATAGTTTGAAGTGGAAGAAGAGATTAAGTGCAATCATTATGACTGCGCCAAATAAGCACAAAACTATTTTACTAACCAGCTTATATTCGTAACTTCCTGCCACGTTCATAGCAGTTCCGATTGAACGGAAATCATTTATATTGATAGGCGAGCGTCTAAACTCGATCACAAAGTAGTTTGCAAGTCCCGTGATACAGCAGAGCACGATAAATATAATAGAAGATATTCTGGAGCGGCCGATAAGGAATGTGAGAATGCCCCAGATAGCATAGTAAACTACTAGGTTCAGTAATATAATCTTAATACTCATACCTTCGCCGTCTAAGAATTCATTCATATAATTGGTGCGCCACATTCTTTCAAGTATGACGAAGCCTATAAAAGGCGTTACCAATGGAATGAAATAGTTTAACACTTTCCAAAATGCATTATTTTTCATTGAAAAACCTCTTTTGCCGTTCATTTTTTTCATCTCACTCATTATAGTACAATTCCTCTTTATTTGCTATAATTATGTAAGTGGGTTTGGACGGCAAAACCATATAAAAAAGTGAAAAATTAATTAGATAAATAATAGGAGGAAATCATGGGTGAATTAACATTTAAAGGTCTAAAAGTAGACGAACTAGATTTGTCCAACAATATAGAAGGTCAGGGAAACCTAGACATCTCTCAGAGAGCTTCGTTTAATGTGAAGTATACGGAAGATAATCTTCATTGCAAAGCAAATCTCGTTATAGATATGATGGAAAAGAATGATCCTATGAAGTTTAACTTCAAGATTAGTGTGACAGCATTCCTAGACTGTGAACCTGGAATGGATAAGAAAGAAATTCACGTGAAAGCGTACAATGAGGTTTATCCACATGCGAGAGCATTGATTAGCACATTCTTGGTAAATGCAGGTCTTCCACCTATCACTATTCCGAAGGTAAATATGAATGAACAGAACATTAAAATCAACGAGGAAGATAAGGGAAGTAGTGGCATTACAAGCTAATAAGATTATTGCCTAAAGCCTTTAAAAATGGTATGATAAAGGGCGATTACATTATTTTTACAAGAGGTAAATTATGAAGAAATTAGTACTAGTCACATCTCCACCTGCCAGTGGAAAAACTCATGTGACGAAGAGATTGGCTAAGGCTCTTAAAAATTGTGTTTATCTTGATAAGGACTCATTGATTGTTCTATCTAAACAGATTTTTAAGGTAGCCAACGAAGAATATAATAGAAGTTCTGCATTTTTCGAAGCAGAAATTAGAGACTACGAGTACGATGCGATTATGGAAATCGCGATGGAAGCACTAGATTATAACGACACAGTCTTTATCAACGCTCCATTCACTCGAGAGGTGAGAACTGAAGGATATATGGAGAATCTCAGACAGGATCTTCTCACAAAGAAGAACGCCGAACTCATAGTAGTATGGGTAGAGTGTGATCCAGAAGTTTGTAAGCAACGTATGATTGCAAGAGACTCGGATAGAGATACTTGGAAGATTAGAAACTGGGATGAGTACATTAAGAGTCAGGACTTTTCACATCCAGAGGGAGTTAAGAACTTATTCGTGTTCGAAAACTCATCGGATGAATCTTTCAAGAAATCTATGACAGAAGCGATTGATTATATAACTAATATAAAGTAATGAAAAGGCTGTGTTAATGCAGCCTTTTTTGATAGGAGAACAAATGAAAGTAAGAACTAGATACGCACCGAGCCCTACGGGCAAGATGCACGTTGGAAATTTAAGAACAGCACTATATGAATTCCTCATTGCGAAGCACGCAGGGGGAGATTTTGTTTTGAGAGTAGAAGATACTGATCAAGAGCGTTATGTAGAAGGCGCTGTTGATATTATTTATCGTACTCTAGATTCAGCAGGGCTCAAACACGATGAAGGTCCAGATAAGGACAAGGGTTATGGCCCATACGTTCAGAGTGAGCGTCAAGCCCAAGGCATCTATATGGAGTATGCCAAAAAGCTTATCGAGTCAGGCGATGCATATTACTGCTTCTGTGATAAGGAGCGCCTTGATTCATTGAAGACTGCAGTATCAGAGGATGGCAAGGAAATTACTGTCTACGACAAGCATTGTCTAAGCCTCACACCAGAGGAAATTCAGGCGAACTTAGATGCAGGGAAGCCTTATGTTATCCGTATTAATATCCCTAATGAAGGTACGACAACATTTGTCGACGAGCTTTACGGGGAAATCACAGTAGAAAATAGCGAGCTCGACGACATGATTCTCATCAAGTCTGACGGCTATCCAACATATAACTTTGCCAATGTGGTAGATGACCATCTCCAAGAGATTACACACGTGGTGCGAGGCAATGAATACATTTCATCTGCACCTAAGTACCAGCGACTCTACGATGCGTTTGGCTGGGAGAGTCCAGTTTATGTGCATCTTCCACTTATCACAGATGAAAATCACAAGAAACTCTCAAAGCGTTCAGGACATTCATCTTATGAAGAGTTATTGGAGCAAGGCTTTTTGCCGGAGGCAATAATAAATTACATTGCACTGTTAGGTTGGAGCCCAGAGGATAATACTGAGATTTTCAGTCTAGATGAGTTGATTGAAAAGTTTGATTATCACAAAGTTAACAAGTCACCATCAGTTTTCGATATTGGAAAACTTAAATGGATGAATGGCGAATACATCAAGGCGATGGACAATGAGAAGTTCTATGAGATGGCACTTCCATATGTGAAAGAAGTGATTACTAAGGATTTGGATCTCAAGAAAATCATGGATATGGTTAAAACTCGTATTGAAACATTCCCTGAGATTGGAGAAATGATAGATTTCTTTGAGGAACTTCCGGAGTATGATCCAGAGATGTATACACATAAGAAGATGAAGACAAACTCTGAAAACTCACTTGAGGTTTTGGAGGAATTGTTACCAATACTTGAGGGCACAGATGACTATTCGGTGGATGGTCTTCATGATGTAGTATTTAAGTATATCGAGAAAAAAGGTTGCAAAAACGGCCAAGCGCTTTGGCCTTTGAGAACGGCAGTGTCAGGAAAGCAGATGACACCCGCAGGCGCATTTGAAATTGCCGAGGTACTCGGCAAGGAAGAAACTATAAAGAGAGTTCAAAAAGGAATTGAACTATTAAAGGAGGTTTAATATGTCAGCAGGAGCAATTGTAGGAATCGTTATTGCGGTTATCGTGGTGATAATAATCATTTGGATTGTTGGAACATACAACGGACTTATCCGCAGACGTACACAGTGCGAGGAAGCATTCTCGACAATGGATGTTTATCTTAAGAAGAGATTTGATTTGATTCCAAACTTAGTATCAACGGTAAAAGGTTACGCTAAGCATGAGTCCGAGACACTTGAAAAAGTGATCGAGGCTAGAAATAGTGGAGCTACACAGACGGTTGATGAGAGAATGGAGAGTGAGAACCAGATTACTGGAGCACTAAGACAGATTTTTGCTTTGAGCGAGAATTATCCAGATCTTAAGGCTAACCAGAACTTCCTTGATTTGCAGGGACAACTCAAGAAACTTGAGGAAGACATTGCAAATGCACGTAAGTACTATAATGGTTCAGTTAAGGAATACAACAACAAGTGTCTAACAGTTCCTTCAAATATCATAGCTAATATGTTTAAGTTTGAGAGAAAGCCTATGTACGAAGTAGAAGAGGCAGCTGAGAGACAGAATGTTAAGGTGGAATTCTAAATGAAAGTATTTAAGCGAATATTATTTCTCGGAATAGTTTTTGTCGCTTCAATATTTATCACTGCGATGGTCAGTGCCGATGAGGGTGGTTACACAGTTACTGATTGGAACTTCAGTGGATTATACAAGAGTAACAACTCAGTCGAAGTGACGGAGACTATCAAGGTTAATTTCACTGCACCTAGACATGGTATATATAGAAGTATTCCAACGACTATGTATATCAAGAGAACTACAGATTCTGGCGAGAAAAGGACACTGAAGTATAAGAGCAAGATTGAACACTTTTATGCTAAGGATGCAAGTGGTGCAGCAGTTCTGTATGACAAGGACCGGGAAGGTACCAATACAGTGTATCGACTCGGCGATGAAGATAGAACAATAGAAGGCGAATACACATATGTTATTACATATACATATGTTATGCCTGATGACCGCGTCAAGAAAGATGATTTGATTTTCTATTCACCATTAGGTGATCAGACAAATATGTCTATTGACCATTTCTCATTTAATATTAAGTTTGAGAAACCACTTACCGCTTCAGAAGTAAAGGGCATGAGAGTTTATTCCGGAGCTTATGGTGATGTGGACAATGGTTTAGGTATAGAGACTAAGAAAGATGCAACATCTATATCCGGAGAAATCTCAAATGTACCACCTAATAATGCTATCACCATTTATGCGTTAGTTAGAGGTGATTATTTCGAGGGAGCTTGGGTTCCTAATAAGCAGATAGTTCCTTTGGTAATTCTTATAATTACAGCACTATTGGCTTTGCTAATAATTCTTTTGAGTGTATTTTCAAGAAGCAAAAAGCCAGTGGAGACTGTGGAGTTTTATCCTCCAGAAGGAATGAGTAGTGCAGAAGTGGGAACCATCATTGATGAGTCAGTAGACGACGTAGATTTGATGTCACTTATCCCATGGTGGGCTCAACAGGGATACATTACTATAAAAGAGACGCCAGATAAGCACGGAAGAAAGGGTGAGCATGCTAGACTCACACTATTCAAGGTTAAGAATCTTCCGGATGACGCGCCAGAGTTTATGAAGAGACTTTTCTATTCGATATTTACAAGAGATAGCAGATGTCTCGATGATTTGCCAAGAAGTTTTTCTCAGGACTTCACGAGTGCAAAAAATCTACTAAAGAACAGATTTACTGGCAATATGAAATTGTCTACAGGACACGGAAAGGCTGTAGGACTAGGTCTTCTTATGTGTCTTGGAATCTTTGGATTCATTACTACAAGCAGTGCGGTAGCACCTTTCGAAAACTTGGTTTTAGGTGTTATTGCTGCAATTGCGCTCTTTGCTTTGGAAATTGGTTTGCTGAAAGTGGCGCTTGCGTTTAAAAATAGAAAATCAGGAAAGAACACGATTTCGATTATCGCAGGAATCATTCTTGTACTTGTAGCAGTTGGATGCGCATTTTTAGCTCGTGAAGACAGTTTCTTTAATCTATTGTTGCTCATAGCACCAGTCATTTTAGTTGCAGTGGCAATACTGATATCGTATAGACTTATAAAACCAACAGATTATAAGGTTGAGATGATGGGCAAACTCTTAGGTCTTAAGAACTTTATTAAGACAGCGGAAGAAGATAAGTTGAAGATGCTTGTCGCTGAAAATCCAGAGTACTATTATGATGTGTTACCATATGCGATGGTTTTCAATATGTCAGATCAGTGGGCTAAGCAGTTTAAGAATATCCCAACCAATCCACCAGGATGGTACTATGGATATGACAATATGCTTTGGAATTTGATGTTCTTCAATATGATGTTTAGAACTAGAATTCAAGCACCTATTTCAAATATAAGGACAGAGGCTGCAATGAATGCAGTTGCTTCAGCCGCAAGTAGTGGATTCTCCGGCGGCGGAGGCGGCGGCGGAGGAATCGGCAGCTGGTAAAGATACTCGAAAAGAGACATAACCGGAAAGGTTATGTATGTTTAACAAATCACAACTTGAAGCAATCTGCTTCAATGAAGGTCCTGCCATTGTTCTTGCGGGACCTGGGTCTGGAAAGACCACAGTTATTACCCACAGAGTAAAGAACTTAATAGAACGATGTAACGTACCACCAGAAGAAATTCTGGTGGTAACGTTTACTAAAGCGGCAGCAGTTAGTATGAGCAAACGCTTTCACGAGATAGCGGGTAGAAGCTATCCCGTTACTTTTGGCACCTTTCACAGTGCCTTTTTTAAGATACTCAGAACAGAGCAAAACTATAAGGGCGATTGTATTCTGACTGATTATTCGCGTGCGCAGATTTTGCAAGAAATAGCTCTGCGCTGTAAGGTCGATGTGCCATCGATGAAAGACTATGTGCAAAACATGTCAGATGAAATCAGTTACGTAAAAGGAAATTTGGTTTCGTTAGAAAAATATATATCAAAGAATTTTAAATCAGATACTTTCAGATTAGTTTATGAGGAATATGAAAAGTCGAAGGTTGCTGAGAATAAGATAGACTTCGAAGATATGTTGGAGAAAACTTATACATTGCTTACAACTCATCCAGAGTTGTTGACAAAGTGGCAGGAGGTTTTTAAGTATGTGTTGATTGATGAATTCCAGGATATTAACAGTGTTCAGTATGAAATAATAAAGATGCTTGCCGCCCCTCAGAATAATATATTCATCGTGGGTGATGATGACCAGTCTATCTATGGCTTTCGAGGCTCAAAGCCAGAAATTATGTTTAAATTCACTGAGGATTATGCGAGCGCAACGAAAATATATCTGAGTGATAACTATAGATCTACGCCTGAGATTGTTATTGCCGCAGGCAATGTCATAAAAAACAATAAGAAGAGATTTAAGAAAAAGATAAAGTCTGCGCAAGAGAATGGCGAGAGCGTAGACATACGGGTGTTTAAAAATCAGGGTGATGAGATTTCTAAGATGTGCGAAATGATTAGGAAGTATGTTAAAAGTGGTATCCCTGAAACAGACATTGCCGTTTTGGTTCGAACTAATGGACAGATTCCAACCATCACGCAGACTCTTCAGAATGAACTGGTGAAAAACCAAACAAAATCGCAAGGTAGAGGAATTTATAAGGGAAATGTCGGAAGAGATATCGCAGCTTATATCGGTGCAGCCCTTAAGTGGGAGAGTATCCCAATAAATGAGAACGGGGATTTGGTGTATGTATTAAATAAACCTGCGAGATATATCAGCAGGCAGGTGATTACTCAGAGTGGAATGACTATCGACGGGCTATTAAATGTTTACTCTCATAACGAGATGATGAAAAGAGAGATTGAGTCGTTAGATTTTCATATGAAGATGATTCGGACGCTAAATCCGTATGCAGCGATTAACTATATTAAAAATGCGGCTGGATATGAGTCGTATTTGAGGGAGTATGCGAGAACTAGAAAAACTAGACTATCAAATATGCTGTTTCAACTGGACAAGATTCAGGAGGAGTCAGAACAGTATGATTCGTTAGAAGATTGGCTCGACTATGCGCTTTCGCGGCAGGGTGAAGATGCAGAAGGAGAGCCATTTGGGGTAAATGTGCTCACTATGCACTCCTCGAAAGGGTTGGAGTTTGAAGTTGTGTTCATATTGGATGCCAACCAGGGTATTATTCCGTCATCGAAAGCTGTGAGAAGTAGAGATTATGAAGAAGAGAGGCGACTTTTCTATGTTGCAATGACGAGAGCGGCTAAATTTTTGCATATTTTCTGCGCAAATGAATCGCTTGGATATCCGATGGAACCCTCGATGTTCGTAGATGAGATAGAGCGCTGAGGTCCCTTGATTTGTTGCATTTTAAAGGTAGATTTGGTAAAGTTCTATATGAAAGATTATTAAAGGAGAGACATTATGGGCCAAGATTTTTTGGAAGAAGGCGATGATTTATTCGTCACATTAATGCTTGAGGACGATACGGAGGTAGAAACTCAGGTTATAACCATTTTTACTGTCGAAGATGAGGAAACTCACGAGGAGCAGGACTACATCGTGCTCATCCCTGTGGAACAAGTTGAAACAGAGGAAGGTGAGGTTTATATCTATAGATATTTAGAGGATGCCGAGGGCAATCCTGATCTTGAGAATATAGAAACTGAAGAGGAGTTTGAACTAGTTTCAAAAGTATTTGATGAGATTTTGGAAGACGGCGAATATGATGAGGACATTGAAGTAGCGACTTCTGAGTATACGAGCTAGAATCGCATTTTAATAGAGATTTGATAGGAGAGAGAGTATGTCAAAGGGATATGATGATGAAACTTTAGAGTTTATCGAAACAAGAAAACGCATGGCAGAGATTAGACGTAAGGAGCAGATTAAGAAACGTAATATCATCGTTGGTATTATCATTGCTGCGATTGTCATCGGTGCCATTATTGTTGTTGCTGTGATAGCAGCAAACACAAAGAGTGCGAAGATTCCACCAAAGACTACTGCACCTGTAGAAAGCACTACAGTTGCACCTACTACAGAGCCGGTGACTGAGGAGCCTACAACAGCAGCAGCTGACTATGTGAAGGGCGACAAAGTTGTTGTCACAGCCGACGTTATGAATGTTCGCCAGAAAGCAGACCAGGATTCAAATCCATTGGGTGAAGTTGAAAAAGGCGATGTATTGACGGTAGTCAAAGACGAAGGCGGCGAATGGGTTAAGATTAAGGGAAACGGACTCAAAGGTTACGTTAAGAAGGAGTTTATCAAACTTAAGTCTAACTCAGATAGTGAAGATGAGACTGAAACTAAGGCTAAGAAGTCTGATGGAGACGAAGTCGAGGATATCGACGTAGATGAATAAAGATTATTTAAACGAGCTAAATAAATATGGCAGTAAGCTCGGGCTTGATTCGATTAATGAATTGCTTGAGCGTTTGGACAACCCTCAATATGAATTGAGGGTTGTTCATTTTGCGGGGACTAATGGCAAAGGTTCCACTATGAACTATCTTCAGAGTATTCTCTTAAAGGCAGGATATAGTGTGGGTACTTTTGCTTCGCCAGCAGTTTTTGATGATAATGAGTTTATCAAAGTCGATGGCGTAAATATCTCCGATGACGATTTAGATAAATATTCAAGTTTGGTTGAGGATGCCTGCCAGGCAATGGTAAAGCAAGGCAAGGATCATCCGACAAGATTTGAAGTGGAAACTGCGATTGCCCTGTGTTTCTTTAAAGATGCAAATCTAGATATATGCCTTATCGAGTGTGGCATGGGTGGAAAGGAAGATGCGACAAATGTATTTTCTTGGAAACTCGCAAGCGTTATTACTAGAATAGGGCTAGACCATAGGGAGTATCTCGGAGACAATCTAGAAGAGATAACTAGAAATAAATTTGGCATTGTGACAGATGCAAGTCCTGTGGTGATAGGAAGACAACAACCAGAAGTTAGAGAATTATTAGAGCAGTTGACTGAAGAAAAAGAAGTAGAACTGTATGACAGTTTGGAAATAGATACAGATACTTATGTAAACCACAGATTCACCAGTTATCAAGAAGAGAATATTCAGACAGCGATAAGAACGGCACTGGTTCTACAGGGAAAAGGATTTGAACTGGAGCCATATATCGAGGATGGAATAGAGTCTGCAAAGTGGCCAGGACGACTTGAAATGATAATGAACGAGCCAATGTTTTTGATTGATGGAGCTCACAATCCAGATGGGGTTAGAGCGCTCAAAGAATTGCTTGATAATAATTTTACAAATACGACATTTACCTTTATAATGGGTGTGTTGGCCGATAAAGACTATGAAAAAGAGTGTGAGATTATCACACCAATGGCAAAGAAAGTTTTCACGACGACGCCTAGAAATGCTAGAGCACTGGACGGGCAGAAACTTGCTGAAGTAGTCAGTAAATACAATGAAAATGTAACTTTTGTGCCGGAGGTAGATGACATTGCCGGTGAGGCACTCAAATATGCTAAAGCCAATGGAGCAGATATGATAGTGGCATTTGGCACATTGAGTTACTTGAAGGACTTGAAAGCGGCCGCGTTAAAGTTTTGAAATTTAAAGCGTTAAAGCCGAAAGGAGAGATTGACGTGATTGATAAAGCTAAAGTAGAAGAGGCAATAAAACTTTTATTGGAGGGTATCGGAGAGGATACGACTAGAGAGGGACTTAAGGACACCCCTCAGAGAGTGGCAAATATGTATGAGGAACTGCTGTCAGGAAATAATCAGAGTGCAGCAGAGCATTTGTCCAGAACTTTTACTTGTGACAATGAGAATGTCGTTATCGAAAAGGACATAGTTTTCTATTCGACATGCGAACATCATCTTATGCCTTTTTACGGAAAGGCGCATATAGCATATATACCTAACGGCAAGGTAGTGGGCATCAGCAAACTAGCTAGAACTGTGGAGGTTTATGCGAGAAGACTTCAGATTCAAGAGCAGATGACTGAGCAGATTGCCGAGGCCATCTATGAAGGCTTAAATGCCAAGGGAGTTTTAGTGATGGTCGAGGCAGAACATACATGTATGACAGCCAGAGGTGTGAGGAAGCCAGGCTCGAAGACTGTATCATTTTCAGCCAAGGGCATCTTAGAGCAGGATGTGGAGTTTAATAAAAACGTAATTGAGATTATGAAGGGATAACCTTCGATATGTCTGAGAATAAATTTGAAATGAAAAATTACAAAGAGCCTTTGACAATGGGCATTTTAAACGTGACTCCTGATTCCTTTTCGGATGGGGGTCAGTTTAATAGTATGGAGACTGCATTGGCGCACGCCGAAGAGATGATTAACGCCGGAGCGGATATCATAGATATCGGTGGTGAGTCGACAAGACCAGGTTATACGCCTGTTACGGTAGAGGATGAGATTGCTAGGGTAGTTCCTATCATACGCGCGATTAAGGAGCAGTTTGATATTCCAGTTTCGCTCGACACATATAAGTCTGAGACTGCAAAGGCTGGACTCGAAGCTGGTTGCGATATTATAAATGATATCTGGTGCCTTAAGTGGAGTGGAAACGCCATCCCTATGGCAGATGCCGTCGGCAATGCTGGTGCTAGTGTGGTAATCTCGCACAACCGTGAAAATGCCACATATAATGATTTGATTAATGACATTAAGTGTGATTTAGAGGAATCCATTGCACTGGCACAGAAAGTTGGAGTACAAGATTCCGACATCATCATAGATCCAGGAGTTGGCTTCGCCAAAGACTACGAGCAAAATGTAGCAGTGTTAAATAACATCGAAAGTTTCGTCGACATAGGATATCCGGTTTTACTGGGTGTAAGTCGAAAGTCGGTGATTCGAATAGCTATAGAGAGGGACGAAGTATCAAGACTGATGAGCGCTGAGTCGTTTGAAAAACTGGGAGGCTCAAAAGATTTAGATGAGATAACGCATGCGATAAATGAGGATGCGATTTCAAGAGGAGTAAAAATAGTAAGAACACACAAAGTATGGACAAGATAAACATTGAGCAACTGGAGGTATTTGCTTACCACGGTTGCAAGGAAGAAGAAAAACAGAATGGACAGAACTTTTACGTTGATGCGACGCTTTTTTGTGATATCACTGAGGCAGGCTCAACTGACGAATTAGATGACACGGTCAACTATTCGAAAGTGTGCAAGTTCATAAATAAGTTTATGACTGAGAACCGCTTTGATTTGATTGAGGCAGTGGCCGAGCAGACGGCAATGGGAATTCTTCATGAATTTCCAAAGATTCGTGGCGTAGAAATTACTATAAATAAACCGAATGCACCTATCAAGTTGCCTTTCGGCAATGTTTCAGTAACTGCCAAGCGAGAGTGGACTAAGGCATACTTAAGTATCGGTTCGAATATGGGAGACAAGGAAGCCAACTTGAACCAGGCTATTGATTCACTCTATGATGATGAAAACTGTAGAGTGCTAGCAATGTCTAAGTTTATTGAGACTGAACCTTATGGACCTGTAGAACAAGATAATTTCTTGAACGGTTGCTTGGAAATCGAGACATTGTATACACCACAAGAACTTTTGTCGTCAGTAAATGAAATAGAAGATGAAGCAGGAAGAACAAGAGAAGTTCATTGGGGACCACGCACGCTAGACATCGACATTATTTTCTTTGGTGATGAGATAGTGAAAGAGCAGAACTTGATGATTCCACATATCGAGATGCACAAGAGATTATTCGTGTTAGAACCATTGGTGGAGATTGCGCCATATGCGATTCATCCAGTTTTTAATAAGAGCGTAATGGAAATGAAAAATGAACTAAAGCCAAATAGTGCTTGTGAGGGATGTGGCGGATGCCCAGTAACAAAGGAAGAATAAGATGAAAGATTTGAAAGATAGTAGAAAACTTATAGATGAGATAGACGAGCAGATAGTTGATCTATTTGAAAAGCGCATGGAAGTCAGTGAGGATGTCGCCAAGTACAAAGTTGAAAACGATATGCCTGTGCTTGATGAAGAACGCCAAAAGGAAAAATTGCTAACTCTCGCATCTTCAACTGATGATGAATTCTTGAAGCACGGAATCATCGAACTCTATGAGCAGTTGATGGCGATGTCTCGCAAGTATCAATATAAGTTGATTAGTGAAAAAGTCCGCGAAACAGGAATGGGCTTTGAAATAATTGATGACGTTCCAAAAGAAGATGTGCGTGTAGCGTACCAAGGTATTGCGGGAGCATACAGCCAGCAGGCAGCAGGCGAGTACTTTGGAGATGATGTCACATATGAGCATGTCACAACATTCAGGGAAGCTATGCAGGCAGTCAAAGATGGAAAGGCAGATTATGCAGTATTGCCATTCGAAAACTCATCGGCTGGTATTGTTACTGACGTTTATGATTTGCTGGTTGAGTTCGACCACTATATTGTGGATACATTTGATATTAAGATAGAGCATTGTTTGTGTGCTGTGCCAGGGGCAACATTCGACGATATTGAGACAGTTTGCTCGCACCCACAGGCATTTATGCAGAGCAATGAGTTTTTAGAAGAGCACGGTTGGGAAAAGATTAATTTTGCCAACACTGCTATCAGTGCTAGATTTATTGCGGAGCAGGGAAATAAGAAAACCGCATGTATCGCTAGCGCGAATGCAGCAGAAATATATGGACTTGAGATTCTCAAACGTGGCATTAACTTTGCATCGAAGAACACAACCAAGTTCATCATTATCACGAATAAAAAAATTGCCCGCAAGGATGCGGACAAGATGTGTATCAGTTTTGAGATGCCTCATGAGAGAGGAACACTCTATCAGATGCTCTCACACATTATATATAACGATTTGAATATGACAAGCATTCAGTCTAGACCAGTTCCTGAGAAGAAGTGGGAGTACCGCTTCTATGTGGAGTTTGAAGGAAAACCTACCGACGCAGGTGTCGTTAATGCTCTAGAAGGCATAAAGGCTGAAGCTTTGAAACTGAAAATCTTGGGAAATTATTAAGACTGAGAATTGATTAATCCAGCTTTAACTTCCAAGAATTTCATTATATCGTCGTAGACTTCTTTGTTGTCTGGTTCGTTCATGATTTCATGTCTCAAACCAGGGTACAACTTATAATAAACATTCTTAAATCCGCAACGTTTCATATGCGTTACGGATTTTTTAAATGCATTGTTGCTTCTCTTGCAAGGATCGTCCTCACCTGAGATAAACATCACAGGTAAAAGGCGATTGAGCATTCGGTATCCTTTTCTAGAATAAGTCTGCTTCAAAAGGTTCATCAATGCTTTATATCCGTTAAGTGTAAACATGAAACCGCACTTAGGATCTTTGTTGTATGCATCAACTACATTTCTATCAGTACATAGCCAAGAGTTTAATATACCCTCATTTCTAAAAGGTCTCTCATATGAACTAAAGACCATGTTTGTGAGCAATGGGCTTCTATGTCTCCAACCTCTGAATAGAGCTGTGATTCTAATGAGTAACTTGGCAAGGCCAGTCACAGCAACCTTAGAAGGAGAGCCGCATACGATAAGCGCATCCACATCATCTGAGTGGCGCTTCACAAAAGTACGCACAATCAATGAACCCATACTATGTCCAAAAAGAATAAGTGGAAGATTTGGATATTCGCGCTTGAGGAACAAAGTGTAGTCATAGACATCATCTATAAGCGCCCTGTAGCCTTCGCGACCAAAATAACCGAGATCTTCGTCGCTCAAAGCATTATCGCCATGACCACGCAAATCTGCGATAGCACAAATATAACCACGACGGTTAAATTCCTTCATGGTCTCCAGGTATCTTCCCTTGTGCTCGCACATTCCGTGCACAAATTCAATTATTCCGATAGGCTGTACGCCCTCTGGTGGAAATGTGACTATACTTGGTCTCATAACGCCTTCCTTTCGGGGTTTAGTATAGCATTTTTATTTATAAAAATCTATCACTGTGCTATAATGAAAGGCGGTAAGAATTGAACGACTTTTAAGGAGAATCAATGAAATTAAGCGATTTAAAGATAAACAGAGGAAATCCGCTTTTGATGGGAGCTACCGTTCTTGGTGACTCCGTCAATTTTGCGCTCACCGCCGACTTAGGCAGCGAGTGTGAGCTGGTTTTATATAAGAAGAACGCCAAGAAAGAGAGTATGCGTATTCCTTTTGAAAGCGCTCAAGTTATCGGAAATGTCTATGCGATGGAAGTTGAAGGACTAGATTATAAGAACTACGACTACAACTTCTGCGTTGATGGCGAGATTGTCACAGACATCTATGCCAAGGCAATAACTGGTAAAAAGGATTGGGGCGTAGCCCCAAAAGAAGTGCGTGGAGCGATCATCAGTGAAGATTTTGACTGGGAGGACGACGCGCCTTTGAGAAAGCCATTTGACGAGACGATTATGTATCGCTTGCATGTGAGAGGATTTACTAAAGATGTGACCTCGAAGGTTAGACATAAGGGTACATATCTCGGAGTAGTAGACAAGATTCCACACTTGAAGAGGCTTGGAATTACTATGGTTGAACTGATGCCAGCATATGATTTCAATGAGATAGAAGTTGCGCCTGCCACATCTATGGTTGGAAATTTCCAGATAGAAGCACCAGTTCTCAACTATTGGGGTTATACCAATGGATTTGCGTTCGCACCAAAGGCTTCGTTCGCATATACAGATAAACCAGGCGGTGAAGTGAATGAGTTTAAGACGATGGTAAAGGCTCTTCATGATGCGGGAATAGAAGTCTCGATGGAATTCTTCTTCCCAGAGGAGACGAAACCTAAACTCATCATCGACGCTTTGAGATATTGGGTGATGGAATATCATATAGACGGTGTTCACATCAATGGTGATGAGGCACTGATGAAGTTGGTTGAGACAGACAACATCTTATCGACTACTAAGATTTTCACATACAGTTTCGCAGGCGATGTGGATTTCTATCAGCCAAATAAGAATAGAAATCTTGCGAACTTTAACGATGGCTTTATGGTTGATGCCAGAAAGTTTGTTAAAGGCGATGAGGATATGCTCAATAGTATTTCATACAAAATCAAGGCAAATCCTCCAGGAGCAACAGTTGTAAATTATGTGGCAAACCACAACACATTTACGTTGTACGACTGCGTTAGCTATGATAGAAAATATAATGAAGAAAACGGTGAAAATAACAACGACGGAGCAGAGTACAACTATAGTTGGAATTGCGGAGCAGAGGGCGAGACTAGAAAACGCACCATTATGGATTTGAGAAAGAAGCAGATTAAGAATATGCTTAGTCTAGTATTTTTAAGTGCTGGTGTCCCAATGATTTATGCAGGAGACGAGATGTGTAATTCCCAAAAGGGTAACAACAATCCTTACTGCTTGGATAATGAGACATCATGGACTAACTGGAACAACACAGCCATTGCAAAAGAGACTCTCGAGTTCGTAAAAGAATTAATTGATTTCAGAAAGAAAAACAAAGTTCTTCATATGAGTGAGGAAGCACGTTTGATGGATCACAAGTCTTATGGACTTCCAGATCTCTCATATCACGGTGTGAAGGCTTGGGCTCCAGATTTTAGTCATTTGAATAGATTCTTTGGAACTATGTATTGCGGTGCATATGCAAAGTTAGATGGCGCAAAGTCAGGAGATGACTTATATATTGCCTACAATATGTACTGGATGCCAGTAAAGTTTTCACTTCCTAACCCAGGAAAAGGAAAGAAATGGAAGATTATGCAGTCGACTGATACTCGCGAGAGGAAGCGAAGAGTGAACAAAGACTTTACGGTTAAGGAGCGAAGTATCGTAATCTTAAGAGCAGAATAATAATTGTCAGCTTTAAAATATAATAATTGTTTTTAAAGGAGGATGTATTATGAAGACAATGATTACACGCATTAGCGCAGTTGCTATTGCTATGGTAGTGCTTGGCGCAATGGGATTGGTAGGCTGTGGAAATAATTCAGCAGATAATGCAACTACAGCTGACGTTCCTACATCAGTTGAGGTTAAGACTGTTGTCGTAACTCAAATTGAGACTAAAGATGATTCAGCAGATAAGGCTAAGAAGAAACAGGAAGCTATTTCAAAGGCTAAGGCTAAGAAGATTGCACTTAAGGATGCAGCAGACAAATACAGAATTAAGAACGCCGACGTTTATGGATTCCAAATTGAGAAGGATCCAGAAGACGGACAGTGGGAGATTGAATTCAAAGCTAAGAAGAATGGTCTCGTTTATGATTATGACTATGATATAGCTATCAAAAACGGCGAAATTTTGAAGGGCGATGAGGAGAGAGACGACGACTAATCATATTCGTCTTTTACAGGCTAGAAATTTACGAGAATAGAGAGGATTATTATACAGTATGTTAAACGATGAAAAAGTATCATACAGTGCCATGCAATCCACAGGTACATTGACTCTTGGAAACTATTTAGGAGCATTGGACAATTGGGTTAAGTTGGCAGATGAATACATGACATTTTATGCTATAGCAGATTTACATTCGCTTACGGTACGTCAGAATCCAGCAGATTTAAGAAAGAGTGCCAGAGATTTGTACACTTTATATGCAGCAGCAGGACTTGATCCAGAAGAAAACTGCATTTATTTTCAGTCACATGTTTCTGCGCATGCTGAACTTGCATGGATTTTGAATTGCTTCACTTATATGGGCGAACTTAATAGAATGACTCAGTTTAAGGACAAGTCTTCTAAGAATGCTGATAATATCAATGCAGGATTGTTTACATATCCAGTTTTGATGGCATCAGATATCTTGTTATATCAGGCGGATGTGGTTCCTGTGGGAGCAGATCAAAAACAGCACTTGGAGATTACAAGAGATATTGCTGAGCGTTTCAATAATATTTATTCAGAGACTTTTACAGTGCCTGAACCATATATTGGCGAAGCCACGGCAAAGATTATGAGTTTGCAAGATCCAGAGAAGAAGATGTCGAAGTCGGATGATAATCCTAACGCTAGTGTTTTCTTGATGGACGACAAGGATACTATTATTAGAAAGTTTAAGCGCGCGATTACGGATTCGGGTTCAGAAATCGTCTATTCTGACGATAAGCCTGGTATCCAGAATTTGATTAATATTTATTCTTGCGTGACAAAGAAGAGTGTAGAAGAAATCGAGAAAGAGTTTGCTGGCAAAGGCTATGGCGATTTCAAGATGGCTGTAGGAGAAGCAGTGGCAGCTCGCATCGAACCTATTCAACAAAAGTTTAATGAACTTCAGAAAGATAAAGAGTATATCGAGAAGTTGATTAAAGAGAATGATGAGAAAGCGGAGTATTTCGCAAACAAAACACTCAGAAAAGTTAAGAAAAAAGTCGGACTAATCGAGAGACCTAGATAGAAAAAAGTATTGAAGCATAATGGGAAGTCGTATAATCGGCTTCCCATTTTTGTTAGCCCGAAAAAATGATAATGGTCGATATGCCAGATCTGCTAAAAACAAAACATCACATAATAAAAATACAGTGAAAAACCACAAATTAGGCGGTTTTAATTGAAGAAAACCCCAACATATAGTATAATATTATCGGTAAAATGGCTTAAAATAGCGCAAAATAGCTCGAAAGGGCTTATTTCGTGCGAAATTTATAGTATAGGAGATTTAGATGGCTAGTAAATACGACGATAAGAAGGGAAAAACGTACGATGGCGATAGCATTTCGGTGCTAGAAGGTCTAGAACCAGTCCGTAAGCGTCCCGGAATGTATATCGGCAGTGTGGGAACCAAGGGTCTCAACCACTTGATATACGAGATTATGGACAACTCTGTAGACGAGCATTTAGCTGGAGAGTGTTCAGAGATTTGGGTGACGCTTAATAAGGATGGTTCGGCGACTGTCAAAGATAACGGACGTGGTATCCCTGTCGACATTAATAAGCAGGCTGGTCGTCCGGCAGTGGAAGTGGTCTTTACGACTCTTCATGCCGGAGGCAAGTTTGGAACAGGCAATTACAAAATCTCAGGTGGTCTACACGGTGTAGGTTCATCTGTAGTTAACGCTCTTTCAGAATGGATGGAAGTATTCGTCAAAAGAGATGGTAAGGTTTATAACCAGCGCTATGAGAGAGGAAAGATTTGCTACGACTTAAAGGAAGTAGGCACTTGCAGAAAGAACGATACAGGAACAGAAGTAACATTCTTCCCAGACGCTGAGATTTTTGACAAGATTAAATTCAATGCAGAACTTGTTAGATCAAGACTTCATGAGACTGCTTACTTAAATCCTGGTCTTCAGATTCATTATGAGAACAAGCGTGAAGGCGAGGAAGAAGTTGTTGAGTATCATGAGCCAGATGGCATCAAAGCGTTCATTCGTGAATTGAATAGAGAAAAGGAAAAAGTTACAGATATTATCTATTTCAAAAAAGAACAGGATGGTATCGAACTTGAGGTTGCATACCAGTATGTGAATGAGTTTACAGAGGATATCTTAGGATTCTGTAACAACATTTTCACTCAAGAAGGTGGAACACACCTTACAGGTTTTAAGTCAGTTCTCACACAGACTATCAATCAGTATGCTAGAGAACTTGGCAACCTGAAGGATAAAGATGCTAACTTTACTGGCGCTGACGTCAGAAACGGTTTGGTGGCCATAGTTGCTATCAAACATCCAGATCCTCGTTTCGAAGGACAGACTAAGACTAAACTCGACAATCCGGACGCTGAAAAACTCACGAAGGCTATAGTTGGCGAGCAGTTGATGCTTTACTTTGATAAGAATCTAGAGACTTTGAAGAATGTTATCTCATGTGCTGAGAAAGCTGCCAAGATTAGAAAGTCTGAAGCTAAGTCCAAGACTAACATGCTCTCAAAGAGCAAGTTTTCTATCGACAGTAACGGTAAGCTTGCAAATTGCGAGAGCAGAAAGGCAGAGGAGTGCGAGATATTCATCGTCGAGGGTGATTCAGCTGGTGGCTCCGCCAAAACAGCAAGAAACAGGAAGACTCAGGCTATAATGCCTATCAGAGGTAAGATACTTAACGTTGAGAAAGCTTCAATGGACAAGGTTTTAGCAAATGCAGAAATCAAGACAATGATTAACGCATTTGGTTGTGGATTCTCTGAAGGATATGGCAATGACTTTGATATAGACAAATTGAAGTTTGATAAGATTATCCTTATGACTGATGCGGATGTCGACGGAGCACATATTGATACATTGCTTCTCACATTTTTCTATAGATTTATGCCTGATCTCATCACACATGGTCATGTGTATATAGCTACACCACCACTTTATAAGGTGGTGACAAAGAAGGGTGAGGGAGAGTATTTATACGATGACAAAGCTCTCGAGAAATACCGTGAGACACACAAAGGATTTACGCTTCAACGTTACAAAGGTCTCGGTGAGATGGACCCAGAGCAGCTTTGGGAGACTACACTCGATCCAGAAAGACGTGTTCTAAGACAGGTTGAGATAGAGGATGCCAAAATGGCGCACCGTGTAACCAATATGCTTATGGGTAGTGAGGTCGCACCTAGACGAGACTTCATATATAAGCATGCAACAGAAGCGGAGATAGATGCATAATCACGTTTACATAACATTTCGTTATTATTATAATCAGGAGAAAGTATGTCAGATCAGATAGTTAAAACCGAGTACTCCGAGGTGATGCAGAAGAGTTACATCGACTATGCGATGAGCGTTATCTGCGCTAGAGCACTTCCGGATGCAAAAGATGGATTGAAGCCAGTTCAGAGACGCGTTCTATATGCTATGAATCAGCTTCACACAGATTCAGATAAGCCACATCGTAAGTCGGCACGTATTGTCGGAGACACGATGGGTAAATATCATCCACATGGTGACAGCTCGATTTACGAGACACTCGTGGTACTCGCACAAGAATTTAAAAAGGGAATGGCGCTCGTGGACGGACACGGCAACTTTGGTTCCATCGAAGGTGATGGTGCTGCCGCAATGCGTTACACAGAGGCTAGATTACAGAAGTTCGCAGAGGATGTCTATTTGGCAGACCTCGACAAAGATATAGTAGATTTCGTTCCAAACTTTGACGAGACAGAAAAGGAGCCAGTAGTGCTTCCTGTTCGTGTACCAAATCTTTTAGTGAACGGAGCGGAAGGTATTGCCGTAGGCATGGCGACAAGCATTCCAACTCACAACTTGGGTGAAGTGATTGACGCAGTCATGGCATATATGTCGAAGAATAGCGTCAAGACTGAAGAACTCTTGGAGATTATGCCTGGACCAGATTTTCCAACTGGAGGTATCGTGGCTAACAAGTCCGAACTGAAGGACATCTACGAGACTGGTACAGGAAAGTTGAAACTCCGTGGCAAGATTGAGTTTGAAAAGGGCAAGAGTAGAGGACATGATAAACTTGTTATAACTGAGATCCCTTATACGATGATTGGCGCAGGCATATCGAAGTTTATGTCAGATGTTGTTGAACTCGTTGAGAATAAGGTGACGAATGATATCGTGGATATCTCAAATGCTTCTGATAAAGATGGTGTGAGAATCGTTCTCGAACTCAAGAAAGGCGCAGACATTGAAAAACTCAAGAACATGCTTTACAAGAAGACGAAGCTTGAGGATACATTCGGCGTCAATATGCTTGCTATAGCAGATGGCAGACCTGAAGTAATGGGTCTGAAAAAACTGATTAAATACTATGTAGATTATCAGTACGAACTCTGCAAGAGAAAGTATAAGACTCTTCTCAAGAAGGCGAAGGACGATAAGGAAATCAAGGAAGGTCTGATTAAGGCCACTAACATTATAGATCTGATTATTGAGGTAATAAGAGGTTCCGAGAATAAGACGCAGTGTAAGGCGTGTCTTATGAGAGGTGACACTACTGATATCAAGTTCAAGAATCCTGAGTCAGAGATTATGGCTTCGAATTTAAACTTCTCAGAGCGTCAGGCACAGGCTATCTTAGATTTACGTTTAGCAAAGTTGATTGGACTTGAGATTAAAGCACTCGAGAAAGAGTATCAGGAACTCACAGATCTCATTGCCGAGTACGAAGACATTCTTAAGAATAAGCGTTCAATGACTAGAACTATAAAGAACGACTTGAAGGCCATCAAGAAGGCATACGCTAAGGAGCGTAAAACTACTATTGAAGATGGTGAGGAAGCTGTATTCGTAGAGAACGAATTCGTTGAGCAAGAAGTAGTATTTATTCAAGATAAGTTTGGATATACTAAACTTTTAGATACTGCCGCATACGAAAGAAATGAAGAGTCAGTAACTGCTGACAACAAATATATTTACAGATGTATGAATACCGACAATATTCTCGTGTTTACGAATAAGGGTAATGTGCACCAGGTTAAGGTTCACGCGATTCCATTGAAGAAGGTTCGCGAGAAGGGTGTTCCTATTGATAACTTGAGTAATTATGACAGTAGTCAAGAAAATATAGTGGCACTGTTTAATTACGACTCTATCAAAAATGAAAAATTGTTGTTCGCTACAAAGGGCGGTCTAGTGAAGATTGTTGACGGTAGCGAGTTTGAGACTAATAGAAAGACTATGCAGGCAACTAAGCTTGCAGATGGCGACGAACTAGTCGGTGTAGAACAGACGAATGATCTCATTGTCGTTCAGACAGACAACGGAAGGTTCTTGAGATTCTCGACGGAAGAGATTCCTGAGCAGAAGAAGGGAACTAAGGGTGTCAAAGGTATTAATCTTGACGCTGATGATTCAGTCATCAAGACATACTTGATAGATAGTGATGATGAGACAGTAGTTAAAGCTAACGGACGAAAAGTCGAGTTGAGGAAATTGAAGATTGGAAAACGTGGAGCTAAGGGCGTGAAAGTGCGCGCGGGTAAGTAAGCACCAAGGAGTGGTTTCCATGAAAGTAAGAAAGACAATGACAAAAGCAATATGGGTGATTGCGGTTGCGACAGTAGTAGCACTATCAGCGGTGGCTATAAATAGCACCGCAACTAATGCTGCGACTTCATCTTTTGAGAAAACTCTTAAAAAATTCCCATCAAGTTACAGAAGTAAACTCAGGAAACTTCATAAGAAGTATCCAAAGTGGAAGTTTACACCTTTTAATACGGGGTTGAAGTTTGACACTGTTGTGAGTAAAGAGACGTTATATGATCGAGCAATGATTGAGAAAAATTATAACTATCTCTTGAAGTCTAACGCTAAGGGCGACTATGCCAATGGACATTACATTACAAAAGATGCAGGTGTCTGGGTTTCAGTTACAAAATATTGTGCTGCATACTTCCTAGATCCTCGTAATTTCCTAGATGATACGTATATTTATCAGTTCGAATCACTGTCATATGCATCTGATACGCACACCCAGTCAGGAGTGGAGTCTATTTTGTCTGGCTCCTTTATGCATAACACAAAGATTTGTTACCTGAATACCAAGGGTAAGTATGTAAAGACTAACACGAAGTATTCTGCTATTATGCTATCTGCGGCAAAGAGTACTAAAGTTAGCCCTAATTATGTAGCTTCAAAGATTCTCCAAGAGATTGGTGGAAGAAAGAATTCAAAATATAAAGGTATGGGTGCTAGTAAGAGTATTTGCGGAAACTATTCGAAAACATACCGTGGAATTTACAATTTCTATAATATAGGAGCATATTCCAGTTCTAATCCTATTGCTAACGGATTGAGCTGGGCGAAGAATGGAAAGACTTACTCGCGTCCATGGAACACACCTATGAAATCTATCACAGGTGGTGCTCAGTTTATTGGAAAGAATTACATTAATGCTGGTCAGAATACAGTTTATCTTCAGAAGTTTAATGTAAACAAGAAAGCAAAGAATGAATTATACGAGCACCAGTATATGACGAATATTTACGGTGCAGCAGCCGAGGGCTATTTGGCAGGTGATGCCTATTCAGATAAAGGAACTAAGAAACTTGCAAAGAAGTTTATTATCCCAGTGTATAAGAGTATGCCTTCATTGTCGAAGACACTTAGTATGGGCAAGGCGAAAAAGCCGGCCGTTGCAACAGCAGCAGTTTCACTCAGAAAGGGTGCAAGCACCAGCAAGAAAAAAGTTTTGACATTGAAGAAAAAAGAGAAGCTTACTGTGTTAGGTGGAGTTAGAACTAGTCGCAAGTGGGGAGACACTTGGATGACTACACCTTACTGGTATAAAGTTACACTTAAGCGAAATGGAAAGACTTACAAGGGATATGTTTCATCGATGTATGTGAGTTTGAATATAGAGAAAAAACTTGCTGTCGGAAAGAAGATAAAACTCCCTGTGAAGTCGAAGAAGAAGGGTAAGATTTATTACCGAAGCGACAAGAAGGGAACAGTAGCTGTAGATTCGAAAGGTTATATCACAGCGAAGAAAGTTGGATCCGCTACAGTTCGAGCATTTACTGCCTCCGGCAAGATGGCAGTTATGAAGATACAGGTAGTTAAGAAGGCAGCTGCAAAGAAAACTAACACAAAAACGAGCACAAAGAAAACTAATGCTCAGAAAGCCACAAATAAGATTGCTACAGAGAAAACTACCAAGAAGG
>JAFQXO010000010.1 GCA_017406925.1 Eubacterium sp. | reverse complement strand
GAGGACAGTGTGTTTATAAATGACCAGATTTAAGGAGTAATAATGAAAATTTACAATACACTTACGAGAACTAAAGAAGAGTTTGTGCCTTTGAAGGAAGGCGAGGTTTCGATGTATGTTTGTGGACCTACGGTTTACAATCTCATCCACATCGGAAATGCCAGGCCAATGATTGTCTTTGACACATTCCGTCGCTATCTCGAGTACAAGGGATACAAAGTAAATTATGTTTCTAATTTTACGGATGTCGATGACAAGATTATTGCTACAGCCATTGCCGAAGGCACCACAGCAGAAGAGATTTCGCAGAAATATATTGCTGAGTGCAAGAAGGATATGGAAGGTATGAATATTATGCCTGCGACAGTTCATCCACAGGCGACTGAAGAAATCGATGGAATGATTTCACTGATTGAGACTTTGATTGAGAAGGGTTATGCCTACGACAAGGATGGAACTGTTTATTTTAGAACTCGCAAGTTTGAAGAATATGGAAAACTATCAAAGAAAAATATTGATGACCTTGAAGCAGGTCACAGAGATATAAAGGTTGTGGGCGAGGAGTCGAAGGAAGATCCTCTAGATTTCGTGCTCTGGAAACCTAAGAAGGAAGGCGAGCCTTCATGGCAGGCGCCTTGGTCAGATGGTAGACCTGGATGGCACACTGAATGTTCAGTGATGGCGAAGAAATATCTCGGTGATGAGATAGACATCCATGCTGGTGGAGAGGATTTGATTTTCCCTCACCACGAAAACGAAATCGCTCAGTCTGAGTGTGCCAATGGAGTTCAGTTCGCAAAGTATTGGATGCACAATGCATTCTTGAACATAAACAACAAGAAGATGTCGAAGTCTGAAGGAAACTTCTTTACGGTTCGTGATATTTCTGAAAAGTATGACCTTCAGGTTCTCAGATTCTTTATGCTTTCAGCTCACTATAGAAGTCCATTGAATTTCTCAGATGAATTGATGGAGGCTGCAAAGAATGGTCTTGACCGTATATTGACAGCGGCTGAGAAACTCCGTGACGCTATTGCCGCAGGCAATGATAATGGATTGACTGACGATGAGAGAATAGACATCAATGAAGCAGGCAAGTTTGTTGAGAAGTTCGAGGAGGCTATGGATGATGACAACAACACAGCCAATGCCATCTCTGCAGTTTTCGAACTTGTAAAATATTCGAACAGTAAGATCGATGAGAATTCGTCGAAAGATTTCGCAATTGCACTTTATGAGATATTGCTTCGCTTGACGGATGTTCTTGGGATTATCGTGGAGAAGGAAGAAGAACTTCAAGGCGATGAAGAGTATATCAAGGAAATGATTGCTAAGCGTGCCGAGGCAAAGAAAAACAAAGATTTTGCATTGGCCGACCAGATTCGTGATGAACTAGATGCGAAAGGTATCGAATTAGAAGATACGCGCGAAGGCACGAAGTGGAATAGGAAATAATAATGTTTGAAACTATTAAGGAACAATTAGAATTAGAAGATATAGATGTAGCTGACTATTCGCCACTGACACTTGCCTATATAGGTGATGCGGTTTTTGAAGTTGTTGTAAGAACCGTAATAGTAGATGAGGCGAATCGCAGTGTGAGCAAGATTCACAAGGCGGCGTCAGATATTGTTAATGCAAAGTCTCAAGCAAAGATGATGTTTAATATAATGGATTCATTGACGGACGAGGAGAGCAAAGTCTATAAGCGTGGCCGAAATGCTAAGGCCGTCACGAAGGCAAAAAATGCCTCTATGGCTGACTATCGCGTGGCGACAGGTTTTGAGGCACTTATCGGATGGCTTTATCTCAACAACAAGACTAAAAGAATGTTGGAACTGATAAAACTAGGACTGGATAGTAGATAAAAGAACGGATGAAATATGAATAACGAAGATTTTAAGATTGAAGGAAGAAATGCAGTAATTGAGAGTTATCGTGCAGGAAGACCGATTGATAAACTTTTCGTGCAAGAGCATTGCAAGGAAGGTTCAATGAACACTGTTCTTCGTGAGGCGAAGAAGCACGATACTATCATCAAGTATGTTACTAAAGAGCGTTTGGACCAAATGTCTGAGACGGGAAGTCATCAGGGCGTAATCGCGTATGCAGCGGCTTACGAGTATTCTTCTGTGGAAGATATACTTGCAAAAGCCAAGGAGCGTGGCGAGGCGCCTTTTATTTTTATACTTGATGACATCGAAGATCCACATAACCTCGGCGCGATTATTCGAACTGCAAATCTTGCAGGAGCACACGGTGTAATTATTCACAAGAATAGAGCTGCAGGTCTAACGCCTACAGCAGTAAAGGCTTCAGCTGGAGCTATCAACCATACACCTGTCGCAAAAGTTACTAACATCGCTCGTACTATAGAGGATTTGAAAGACGAGGGCCTTTGGTTCGTCTGTGCAGATATGGACGGAACTACGATGTATGATTTGGACCTCAAGGGTTCGATAGGTTTAGTTATCGGAAACGAAGGCTCTGGCGTGAGTCGTCTCGTGAAAGAAAAGTGCGATTTTGTTGCATCGATTCCGATGCATGGAGATATAGATTCGCTTAACGCTTCAGTTGCGGCTGGAGTGTTGGCATATGAAATTGTTCGTCAAAGACAGTAAAGAGTGGAGTATCAACATGAAAAAAGTATTAGCATTTACACTCAGTTTAATATTGGTAGTAACTCTATTGCCGGAGGCAATGATAGTTGCAGATGACACGGATGAAAACACCATAAAGGTGGAAGGAAAAGCTGGCAAGGATTATGTAGCTGGCGAAGTTTTGGTGCAAGTAAAAGACGGAGCGGGAAAACTAGTTGGAAAGAAAGCAAGTGCCAAAGTGGAAGGTGTGAAATCTGAAATTAATGGCGAAGAGTTTAAGGTTAAAGAAGATATTGGCGAAGCCATAGAAAGCATGGATGATAAGTCTAACAATGATGAGGTTGTTCTCGTAAAAGGTGACGATACAGAGGACCTTATTAACGCGTTGGATGAAGATCCTAATGTTGTAAGCGCCCAGCCTAACTATATTTATAATGTTCAAAATTATGATGGTGG
>JAFQXO010000009.1 GCA_017406925.1 Eubacterium sp. | reverse complement strand
CGTCTCAGGAAGCCAACCCAATTCGTTATGTATCTTAGTAGGATCAATAGCATATCTCATATCATGTCCAGGCCTATCTGTAACGTATGTTATAAGGCTTTCTGGTTTTCCTAATTGTTCAAGAATAATCTTTACAACTTCTAAGTTGCTCTTTTCATTGTGTCCACCAATGTTATACACTTCGCCAACTTTTCCTTCTCTCATAACTAAATCGATAGCTATGCAATGATCTTTTACATAAAGCCAATCTCTAACATTCTCTCCCTTGCCATATACAGGAAGTGTCTCATCAGCTAGTGCACGCGAAATCATTAGTGGAATCATCTTCTCTGGGAAATGATATGGTCCATAGTTATTACTGCAGCGAGTAATAGTGGTAGGCAAACCAAATGTTCTGTGATATGCCTGAACTAACAAATCTGCCCCAGCCTTTGAGGCTGAATAAGGGCTTGATGTATGAATAGGCGTTTCTTCTGTAAAGAAAAGGTCTGGCTTGTCTAATGGAAGATCACCATATACTTCATCAGTAGATACCTGATGGTATCTCTTAATTCCATATTTTCTACATGTATCCATCAACACCTGTGTTCCAATGATATTCGTCTTTAGGAAAATACCAGGGTCCTCTATAGAACGATCAACATGACTTTCTGCAGCGAAATTCACAATGATATCTGGCTTTTCTTCTTCAAATAACTTTTCCACACACTCTATATCAGCGATGTCACCTTTCACAAATCTAAACTGCGGATTTTCCATTGCTTTTTCTAAAGTTGCAAGATTTCCTGCATATGTTAATTTATCCAGGCATATTATCCTATCCTCTGGATGTTTTTCCAATTCGTAATATACAAAATTACTTCCTATAAATCCTGCTCCACCTGTTACTATAATGTTCATCTGTTCTCTCCCTCTACTTTAATTTATATAAATACCAATGTTGGTCATCTTGTTGACCTTCTTGAACTTTTTTGTACTGTGGAATTATTTTATCCACTTCGCTATTCATAGAAGCCACAAATGTGATCTGCCTGTTGTTCATTTTACTATGCTGCTCGTTTTTGATTTCTTTTAACGGAATATTATAACCGTGAAAATATTTACAATTTGGTTCTATATTCGCCGCAAAGTAGAAACCATCATCAAGCCAATCGTATGTTAACAGTGTTGCATTTTTTGTTTTTTTGATTGTATCTGCAAACTGATATTGAACCATTTCTTTGTGTGGCTTAAACAAATCAGGAGTAGATAAACTAACCATCAACATATATGGAATCAATCCAAGACATATGCAAGTGGTTAAAATATTTTTTATCCAAATTCGTTTTATTTCTATACGATTCAGCAATTTTGTTGCTAAGACAATAAACAAAGAACTAAATACTGTTAATGGCAATATATAATACTTGTATATTCTTCCAAGTCCTACGGTTGAAACCAGTGTAAATAATATTATTATCCCTAGTTCGATTCCTAATCTCATTTTCTTTTTTCTTAACAATTCAAGAAATTTGGATTTATTAGTCATAAACATGATAATTAATATGATTATAGCCACAGCCATTATTACCATTGCTATAGGACTGCGCAATACTTGGTAAACAGACGGCACCATTGAACTAGGAACATCTCCGTAAATAAAAATATTATCGTAAAAATATCCTTTCCATAAATCTAACAATGCATTGTTTGCTGCAAAGTACAATAAGCACGGAATTGAAATAAGTGCCCAACCCAAAATGAAATATACAGCACTCACTAATACCTCTTTAAAATGCTTTCCAATAATATAATCATATACTAAGGCTATTAATAACCCTGCAATTAGTCCTAATACAGTGTACTTATTCCAAAATATGAAAGCTGCCGAAATGCCTAAAAGCATTATCTTTGAATACTCTATACGGCTCTTGTTATCTTCATCATTTAGATGGTATTCACAAAAAGCATAAAACGCATATGCCAAAAACGGCATTGCAAATTCTTCAGCTCCACCACCAACTGCAAAAAACATTGATGAATACACTAATGCATTAATAATAGGAATAAATACCCATGATACTTTTTTTGTAAATAACGTTGCTGTTTTATATACGAAATAAATGAAAAATGTATCACACAACACTTCTACAAAAAATATAGGATAGAAAGTTGTTTTAGAAACCAAAGAACTAAGACCATAAATCAAAAACAACAAAAGTCCTTTTTGCTCATAAATGTCTTTATATAATACTTTTCCTTTCATCATTGATTTTCCAACCGTCATAAAACAGTTGACATCACACCATGAATTGAAGGTATATAAGAAAGAGCACTTAGAACAAAACAAAAGTGTTACAATTGCCGTCAATAAAGATATCCAAAATATTTTACTTTTAAAAATCTGTTTCACATTGTTCTCCTATTTGTAATGGATTTTATATATCTTTATATCTGAATTATCAAATGATTTGATGACTTCTGTTTTGACTTTTTTATTTGTGTGTTCTCTGATATATGTAATTACGTTGTCTACTTTCCATCTGTTATGTGCGACATAATATACATTATCGTTTTCAGCTAAATCTATAAGCAGTCTATCTGGATATTCCAAGTTAAACTTGTTTACCATTTTATAATAGGTGTCATTATATAATTCATAATTAGATAGTTCCATTGCATTCTTATATGTATCTGAACTTTTAATTTCCAACACCGGCTCATTAAACAGTAAATGATGATAATTATTAAAAACAAATAATTTACTAGGGTTATCACGCATATATGTGATTAGTCCCTGCGCTGTTTCTTTTCTCTCTTCTTTGAACTTCTTAATGTCCAATGCTTGTTTGCAATATAGCGCCGTCATTGCCACCATAATTGTCGTGCATAGAATGATTCCAATCCTTAACGACTTTTTGATTTGAATATCATTTTCTCTAAAGAATAAATATGCAATAGCAATAATTCCTATCGCATACATCGGAATATAAACTCTTTCTCCTGGTCTTTGTATAATATATGTATATGCGACGACTCCTGTTGTTAACAGTCCTTGTAATATATACGTTATTTTTCTTATCATTGTCAAATAGCACACAGAACAAGCATATAATTATAAGCCCCCATAATTCTTTAACTTTAAGCATTTGCAAAAGAATGTTAATGATATTTAAATCATATCTTTCATTTTTAGGTGTTCCCTGTGCTACACTTTTCATTCTTTGAGTAGAATAGAAAGATTTATCTGCTTCATAAAAATCTAATAAGCCTACATAATCATTTTTACTCATCGATAGTTTTTTATATAAAGATTGATTTTTATCATAGCCAGCTATCGGATAATCCCCTACAGCAACTCTTTGTTTTTGCCAAGTCAAAAAATCTGTCCAACCTTTACTACTATAAGCTTGCTTGTCTGTAATGAAAATTGAAAAGAGAACACTTATTGATAATGCTCCTATTATTAGCAAGTAAGATATCTTAATATTTTTTCTAAAATAAACAATAATTGTTACTGTTATTGCCAATAATGAAAATGCCCCGCTCAAAAATGCTTGATCGCGAATTGCGTATGACATTACAATCAAAAATACTGTTGCCGCTATATTAATGACATTAAGTGTTCTTTTATTTTCAGGATTGCTAATCGTGTCCAATCCTTTAATAATTGCGATGCCAATGCAAAAATAGGCAAGTACTGTAAATGTTATCCAGCACAACATAACAATATTTAGCAATAAAGATATGAATATGGCCAACCAATCGTTAACATATTTTTTAAGAACACTAGTTAAAGTATATGTGCAAATTAGAATAATCAACAAATACATTATCCCAAACCAATTAATAGAACCCGCGATATTATATAAATTTTTTATAATCCAACCTATAGGATATTTTATACATATCAAGTATGCGTTTGGTTCGCCCGTATATGTTCCTTTGCTGATGAAATTAAAAATATAATCATCAGTAATAGGATAATAAAGAATGCGTGTAACGCAGAATATTGTTGTCACTATAATAGGACTTATGATTGCTGTTATTAACGATAGTTTTTTCACTCCTTACTCCCTCTATAAGCTCTGTTCTAAATATCTATGTAAAGCATCTTTCCAATCTGGTAATGCTTCAAATCCATTTTCTGCTAGTTTGCTTTTGTCCATCCTGCTGTTTGATGGTCTCTTTGCCTTGGCAGGATATGCGTCACTACCTACCGGCAATACTTTTACCTGTCCGAACTTTTCATCATATTCACTAGCCTGTTTCATGATTTCAACTGTGAAATCATACCAGCTAATATATCCGCCTTCGTTTGTCACGTGGTATGTTCCATATTTATCAGTCTCCGCCATATCCACTAAAAGTCTAGCTAAATCATATGTGTATGTAGGTGTTCCTATTTGGTCATCTACTACTGTGAGTTCATCATAAGTCTTTCCGAGTTTTAGCATTGTGTCAATAAAGTTGTTGCCATTCTGTCCGAATACCCACGCTATGCGAACTATGTAATACTTATCCAAGTACTTCTCTACTGCAAGCTCACCTCGATACTTCGATTCACCATATACATTGAGTGGTTCTCTCTTATCGCCTGGCTTCCATGGGTTTACGCCCTCACCATTAAATACATAGTCAGTGCTGATATAAATCATTGGAATATCTAGTTCATTGCAAACCTTTGCGATATACTCTGTTCCTTCTACATTTACAGCCATTACCTTTGGAATATTTTCTTCATCTTCTGCTGCATCAACCGCTGTCCATGCTGCGCAATGAATAACTATATCCGGAGCAGTTTCTTTTATGGTTTGGTCCACGCTAGCCTCGTCTGTAATGTCCATCTCTTCGATGTCTACTCCTACTGACTCATGGCCTCTTTTATTCAGTTCGTTTATAACGTCATAGCCTAACTGACCTTTGACTCCTGTCACAAATACTTTCATTTACTTTGTTGGATCTATAAACTTTCCATCCACTACATCCTGCAAGTACTGACCATACTCATTCTTTTTCATTGCCTCGGCAGCCTCAGCAAGTTGCTCTTTTGTAATCCACTCATTCTTAAAAGCAATCTCTTCGAGACATCCTATCTTTCTGTGCTGATGGTCTTCTATGTTCTTAACGAATGTAGTTGCTTCTACCAAACTATCCTGAGTTCCTGTATCTAACCATGTAAATCCTGTTCCGAGCACCTCAACTTCTAGCGTTCCATCTTCTAGATAAATCTTATTGAGATCAGTAATCTCATACTCACCTCGCGCTGATGGTTTCAAGCTTTTAGCTCGCTGTACAACCTTGTTGTCATAAAAATAAAGGCCAGTTACACAGTAGTTTGTCTTTGGATGTTTAGGCTTTTCCTCTATAGAGATAGCCTTTCCATCTGAATCAAAGTCCACAATACCGAAGCGCTCTGGATCGTCTACATAGTAACCGAATACCTTCGCTCCCTCTGTAATCTGTGCTGCTGCCTTTAATCGTTTTCTTAAACCGTGTCCATAGAAAATGTTATCACCTAGCACCATAGCAACGCTATCATTGCCGATGAAATCGGCACCGATAACGAAAGCCTGCGCTAATCCGTTTGGTTCTTCTTGAATAGCATAACTCAAATCTATTCCAAACTGGCTACCATCCTTCAATAGTTCTTGAAAGCGTGGCGTATCCTCAGGTGTAGATATGATTAAAATATCCCTGATTCCCGCTTCCATAAGTATTGATAAAGGATAGTAAATCATCGGTTTATCGTATATTGGTAACAACTGTTTTGATGTTACACGTGTTAATGGATAGAGTCTTGTGCCGGATCCTCCGGCAAGAATTATTCCTTTCATTTCTGCCTCCATCGGGGGTATTTTTCATAACTATTAAGCGTACATTTTGCGTGTACGCATACAAAACCCCAGTTTGTATAATTATACCATTTATAAAGGGGTTTCACAATGAATTGAAGACATAAAAATACCCTAAAAGTGCCCGTTTTTATGGTACTTTCAGGGTTTTTTTAAGTATGCATAAATGAATTATTATGCTAATTAGTTTTTTTGACTTTATTTTTCAAATAATCAACCAATAGTGCACATATTACAATTATTATATACACAATGAGTGGATTGCAAATCTGTACTATTTTGTTGTTTTCTATACCTACTTTTTTATATATAGTCTCGACAATAACATTCACAATCGGATGTGCTATATACACTGCAGTGGCGCATACCGCACCGATCTTCGAAATAATAGGAATGACTTTCTTTTCTGGGTTCTTGATGGCTAGTATAAACATCGCAAATATTACTAACAATGTTCCCCAGAATAGTTCTAATGGAACGATCCTTCTCTCAACACAACTAATCACTAATCCTATAGGAATCATTATCAACAAAGCTATGTTAGAAAACTTAGGTTTGATTACATCTTCATATCTGTGGATAAAGTTTCCTGCCATAAAGAACGGGAATCCCATCATTAAGAAATTTCTAAAGAACTCAACATTCTGCTGCTCTAATTCTTGATTCGCAGTAATTTCAGGATGAGTGTATAGGATTAATCCTCTTACTACTATGTGAGCCACTATCAAAACAGCGGATATCACATATGCTAGCTTATATAAATTGAATTTGTTTACCAGCCAGAACAATAGGTAGCAATACAGCAATGCAAAGATAAACCACATAATGCCCTGGGTTGCAGTTTGGTTTAGTAATAAAAATTTCCAAAGATGATTGAGAGTAAATAGGTCTTTACTATACTTGATAACATCTATCGCTTCTCCCGTAATTATTTTTGAGAAGATGGCACTCCATACGAAATAGAGAACCCAAACAAACACTGCTATTTTCAATATATGTATAACCTTCTTAGGCATCTTGCCATTCATAACATCTCTATCTTGGTTGAAGCAGTAATATCCAGAAATCATAAAGAATATAGGTACTGCAAAGCGTACTAAACAACATATGATAGAACTGTGCATTCCACCATAGTTAGTATGCATATATAGAATGCCGAAGCACGCTATAGCTTTTATGAAATTTAAGCAATGGTTAGTTTGTTTTTTCATTGTCTTCTTCTATTACCTCTTCATTGGTTTACTTCTTCCTCAGCAAAATCAAATTCCTGTTCTGATAACACTTTTTGTAGTTCTTTCTAATCAACGGATTAAATCTACTAACTATTGGTCTTACCAATATATACTCTGCCTTTTTCGATTCCAAATCTTTCACAAATCCATTTTCCATACTGGAATCATACTGGCACTGGAAATCCTGTTTATTGAAATTTTTGTAACATGATGTTAGTCCACTCCCTAGATAGAATGTTGAATCTATGTTGTATGCGACAAAATTATCCCGAGATGTTTTTGGAATGTGATTCTTTATGTCTTGTGCCACTTCAGGGCTCACATAGAACTTCGCCCTTCTAAACTGGCCACTTCGTGAGTCCTGATGCGTCTGGTATGTTTGAATTCCGATTCCAATAAGGTTTACCAGAATCAGCAAATCCATTATTGTCATAACGATTCTCATCGCCCATCTTTTCTTAGATGATTCCATCTCATTGATGAACATTATAACCGTCACTACCATTAGCGGGATAGCCACATACAAATAGTGCGAATACATTGCGCTCCTCAAATGCTGCAGTGCGCTCACGACCAATGCCACACACAGGAACGCGCTGACAAAGAACTGTTTTCCATCCTTTCGCACTTTCTTTTTTCTTATCATCAAGATAATGCTCATTATAATCGCCACTACCACAGGTCCTAAGAATCTCGCTACATTAAGTAAGATGTGAGCCATATCTAGTCCTGAGGCATTGTACGCCGCATATTTCACATTGTAGATGAAAGTAGCATAAATCATTTCGCCGAGTGCCCCATTGATAACAAACCATATACTTATTGGAATAGTTATCACACACACTCCGGCTATAAAAATCAGCGCTTGTTTCAGCAGTTCTTTCCACTGCTTCTTCGAAATCATATATCCGATGCCGAAGGCAATCATAATTACTAACCCCACAGCATTGGTGAGGCGCGTAAATGCGCATACTGCCAATGTTATGCCGAATAGCAACGCCGAACCATAACTCTTTTTCTCAGAAATAATATTTCTAACAAACAAGTAAATACTCCAAGCCAAAAACGGAAGTACCCACTCCTCAGAAATATTTCCGCCGTCTAAACTAAGATATATAATGCACAAAAGTAGTCCGGCTATCGCCATAAAGATACTACGCATCTGCTTGAAAAATAATTTAGCTGTGCAGTAAAATGCTAAGCCTGAAATAGTGAGTGCAATCGTTTGTAGAACTAGCAATCCCCACTTGGTTCCGGTCAAACCATAGCCGATGTATTCAACTAACGGAATAATAGGACCCTTGTGATCAAAGAAATCGCGATAAGGAACTAAGCCTTTCGCCATCCATTGTCCGAGCAGTTTGAAAACTGCACTGTCATTTCCTGGAAAACGGAAAAATGGTGACGTAGACCACGAAAACGCAAGTAACAAAACAAATGATACTGCTGCAAGAATTATTACCGTAATTAATTTTTGACTGCCGTTACTTTTCTTCATCGTCCTTCTCTATTTTTACTATTTCGTAATCATTTAAGTATTCCATGACCGAGGTCCAATACTCGAACTTATCACTTATCGCATCCAAGTTCTCAGTGCTTCTCTCGTGATAAAAGCTAATAATCCAAACGAGATAACAGGTGTATGAGAAGTCTGGGTTTTCGACATATTCCTGCAAGAGTTTTCCGTGGTGTCCATAAAACCTGACCGTTCCTGTCGCCTCGTGATGGCGTCCCATCCTCGATTCTTGCGTGATGTAGTGGAACGCATCCAAGTATTCTGGCATCATCCTCCTACTGTATTCGAAATCAAATACATTTATCACGTCATCTGTATAATATATATTCCAAGGCGTAAAATCACCGTGTGCAAATGTCACATCAATTCTCTCGCCTTTCATTTTCTCTTCTATTTTCGATATGCCCTTGGCAATGATAGCCTGCTGTTCTTCTGTGAAGTCTGCCATGTGCTCTTTAAGGTAATTCACACTTTTTGCAAAATCAGTCTCCTCATAAGGCATATTCTGTATAGTAACATCATGGATTCTTTTCAAGAAATCCATCTGCTCTTCTTCCAGTGGAAGTTTAACTTTCTGTCCTATTGGTTTTTTCGTTGTCTCCACGAAAAATGAAAAATCACTTTCTTTTCCACTCGCCGACAAGTATGGAATATTATCTATTCCTTTTTCTTGTAAATATTTGATGGTGTCAACTTCATGTTGGAATTGGTTCGCCACTTTTTCATTTTCAGTTACTCTCATATAGGCTATGATTCGTCTGTCATCATAAATCTGGAGCGTGACTTTGTCGTTCTGCCAAGTAGTTTCATCTCCCATATATCCTGCTACCGAAAACTTGTCATGCCCGATTGCATTTTCTATACATTTCAAAATAGCATCCGAAATTTTATATGACTTCTCTTGGGTTCCCAACAACTTTGAAGCCTTCTTTTTTCGGATTACCTTTTTCTTTAACATCCTTCCCTTGAATGTCGAAGGCTGATACATATCTATTGCTGTCGCAATAGAATCTTTTGGAAGAATCCAAATTTTTCCATCATGAATAAACTGAATGTATTTTTCAGCCGATGCTTCTTCTATGAAAATGTGGTTTAACAATTCTCTCATCTATCTAATCTTCCTCATCTGCTTAATTGCAGCAATTCCCGTTTTTATTATTCTCCTAATGTTCATTTTGTTCTTTCCACCTTTTCGGCGTTCGAAAGAAATCTCTACAAAAGTTACGCTAAACATTTTTCTCACAAATGTAGCTGACATTATTGCGTTCGTCAGAACGCAGTCCTTAGGAAGTCTGCGCATTCCAGATTTCAAAGCATCATGCTTAATCAGTCTGAATGGAGCATTGGCGTCAGCCACAACCACTTTAAATTTAAGGCGCAACACTAGTCTTAAAACTGCTGCGACAAATTTTCTGTGAAGCCCATCTTTTCTGCCTTTGCGCCATCCTATTATCGCATCGTGCTTCTGGCGGATTTTCCAAAACTTCTCAAACTCTTTCGGATCAGTCTGACCATCGGAATCTGTCTGGAAGATGTAATCAGCGTTTTTTTCAAGCGCTTTATTATAGCCTTCTTGCACTGCTATTCCATGACCTTTATTTTCTTGTCGAATATAGCTCATCTGTGGATGAGTTTTCGCGAAGGCAGCCAAATGTTTCGTAGTATCGTCCATGCTTCCGTCATCTACTACGATTAACTCACCATTCTCACCGTGAGTCATTGCTATCTTGTGCCAGTCGGTTAAGACAGGGGTGATATTTTCTTGTTCGTTGTACGTCGGGATAACTATCACCAATTTGTCACTCATTTGAACTTTTCCTTCTTTCAAAGATAAGTCGATATATCAAAAAACCGACGATTGCGCCAAGCGTATTCATTATTACATCTTCGACTTGCGTGCTACCACAAGCAAAAATATACTGAAGAGTTTCTATTATCAAACTCAAAACCAACCCTATCATCAAAACTACTTTCCACGAATTTAGTTTTTTATGGATTAGCGGGATGAGTGTTCCTATCGGAATAAAAATCAACATATTAGCTAATGAATATATAAGTATTAGTCTAAAGCCGCCCGCTCTATCAAACGGTATTACATCTATCTCGCGAACATTTATATGTCTTGAGAAAAAAACTATTTGAAATATTTTCGTTAGGTAAAAAGCCAAAATCACTATAGCAACTGCTTGCTTACGTTTTAATCTCGAAGTTTTTTTCACAAGAAACAATACCAATACCAAGGCAATCAATCCGATTACGATACTAAGCGGCAATGCTTCAGCCACCTTTCTTAACATCGAGAGAAGATTTTCATGTACTTGTTTAATTGCTGGTGGGCTAAAGAACATGTCATGCATTTACTTTTTCCTCTATGCTAGTGTCAGATGTCTCTTTTACGTCATCATTGCTTCCAGCACTCCTAATTTTGTAATTCAAGCTTCCCACTAACAAACCAAAGGCTAAGGAGAACGATTGTGCTGCCATACCTGACAATACATATGAACATGCTAGCATCATCCATCCAAGGACGGCTAGTAATAACATATCTTGAACTACATTCTTTTTCTTCTTTCGCTGCCTGATAAGCACAATGGTTCCACTCAAGAAAAACCATATCAGTGCAAATACGCCAAACAATCCGCCCTTCGGCAAGATCATATAATATCCGTTATGAAGAATTGGAAGAGAGTTCTCGTATAGTGTCTCTTCCCATGTGTATGGAACATACTCTACTTTTACTCCCTTACCTAATCCGTCGCCGAATATTTCTACTAAAGGATTTGCTTTTCTCCATTGCTTTTGAGCACATTTTATTTCATACGCTCTCCAGTTTCCCATAGCATCACTAGTGGATTTAAACTCTTGATTCGCATTTAACTCACTGGAGGTGTTTTCCCATTTTTCTCCATACTCCTCCAACACATCTTCTGGTGTAAATCTATATATTGCAAAAACAATTGCAATCATTAGCACTATCCAGATAGCTACTTTTTTCACTATGTTTGTAATTTGTTTATTATTAGTCAGTATGCCCAGTAGCATAGAACTGACTATTATTACACCACCTAGCAAAACATTGGTTCTACCAAATGACATGACAATTTGGAAAACTATTAACGCTGTGATTACGTTATCTATACTTTTAGAAAAGTAAATTTTTCCACCAATGATTTTATTGACAAATAATAGCGCAAAAATAGCACAGTTTTCTCTAACTCCTTCGCCCATCGCAGTACGGAGCGTGGACAAATCAAGCATTTGGCTACCAAGTAACAAGGTACTTATTATGCCATTTATGGCAATAATTGCACCTATAACTAAAAGCGTTTTTTCTATTGACTTGTTTTCGAAATTTTTTTCAATGAAATATCCTATTACAATTATTAGCAGTGTTGGTACATAGTAATACAAATCACGCGTTACCACTCTAAAGTCTCGAAATGCTATACCCAAAAATGTTCCATAAACCAAGAAAATGATAAGTGGTATTAGACCATAAATTTTAGGGATAATAATTTTTCTGGCTTGCCAAATAATAACCACAAAATAGGCTACTATAAGCATAAACATTATTCTATCGTTTACGCCTAATAACCTAGCTATTTCTACGGCAACTAATGGAAGAATTATTTCCGTCTTTGTATTTACTTTTATTATTCCACTGCCTAATAAACTCATTTAATACCCTTATACTTCACTTGTTCTATGTCTTTTAATCTTGCCTTTTGTAAATTGTTCTACTGTCTGTGTTAATTCTTTATAATCTATAATCCAAAGAACTATAAAATATATTCCGAAGAATACAACAGCTGTTACCATCAAAACAACGATAGTTTCTAAAATAAATATAGCTCGTGGGGAGTCTGGAAGAAATGAAAATATGTGATTCACCCCTTTCACTGTATGATACGCCACTCCGCGCAATGGCAATACTTTTGCCAATAAAAATGCTATTATGCCACTTGCTATAGCGGTTCCAAAAGTTTGAATAAAGGGATTGCGCGTAAATATTTTTTTAACATACTCTCTTCCCTGAATAATTTGCATTACGAATTGTACTGTTTCTGCAACCAATGTAGCTATTGCAGCACCAACCGTTCCATAGAATGGCATCAAAATCATATTCAAAATCAAATCAGTAACTGCTCCTACTAAAACTGCTCTAAAAAATAATTTTTCTTTTCCCACAGGAATAAAAATTTGCATTCCTATAATATTTGACAATGCTGTTGTTATAACTGTAAACATCATTATTTGCATAGGTAATGTAGCATCCAAAAACTTGGATCCTGCTATTACTAGAACACTTTCTCTCGCAAAAAGTGTGAAATATATCGTGATGGGCACAGAAAGCATCAATAGCACCTTGAATGATTTTTTCAATACACCATAAAAATTATCTTTGTCTTCTTTCTCTGCATAATACGAAAGTCTAGGCATTAACACCGCTCCAATAGACGTGACTAATGTTGTTAGTATTGTTTGTATCCTCACTGCTGTATGATAAATGCCTACCTCATAATCACCCTTTATGAATCCAAGCATTACATTGTCTAAATTGGTGTAAACATTAACAGCGAGCAATGTAGAAAAAAGAGTTATCGTTGGTTTTATATGTTGCTTTAAGTTGTAATTTCCCAACGGCTTGAAAGTAATATATTTTCTCGCATTAATAATATTCAAAATATTAGATCCAACATTTGCAAAGACAGTTATCAATGCATATATGTAACAATCCTCTGGGGCATGTACGAAAATAAACATCAAAATTAGTGATATTATCTTAAATACTATAGATCTAATGGTAATATAATCGTACTTTTCTAACGCCGAATAAAGCCAATTGAGTCCGGCAACATTGAGAATCATATTGATAGAATATATCAATAACAAAATGTATTCTTCTCTAAATTTTGGAATTAATAAAATACAAGCAATTAATGCCACAAAAATAATTGCTGTTGTAATAATATTGATTATTACTAATTCTTGAACTCTTCTAGAAATATCTTCTTTATTATCTCTAACTTGTGCGCATGCTTTAATCCCATATGTAGTAATCCCAAGCGTTGCAAATAGAGCAAAGTAATTTACAGTAGACTGTGCAAATGATAGTCTGCCGTTAGCTTCAACCAAAAGTGTACGTGACACATAAGGATATGTAATTAGTGGGAATACAATTGTTGACACAGTCAAAATCGTATTCATTACTGCATTATGTTTCAGTGATTTCATTAATACTCCTATTGCATTCCAAACAATAATCTCCTAGTAATTATAAAACGTCTCAATAAGTATTTCGAGAGTAATAAGGAAATTATAATAGATAGGGTAATATTCAACAGTATATACAGCCAATAATTCATTGCTAGTTTTTGATAAATCACTACCCTAAGAGCTGGTTGTATAAACGATGACAGAATATAAATGTCCATAGTGTATTGTCCTATAATACTAATTATTTCAATAGGTTTTCCTTTATATTTTTTTATTATTGCCGAAATGCCCATTACAACAATGATTCCGAGTGGTGCGACAAAATACGGAACTATTAAACGTATTGCTCTTTTCTTCAAAGTATTCCCTACAGTATTTGTTTTTATACTACAATCCAAGATACTTAGACATACAAATCCTGAAAGGAATATAAATAGCGGCATATGAAAACTATATATAAAATCAAATATCTATTTCGCTACCGGATTACTGAGAGTTAACGTATTCAAAGAATCTGGAAAAGCATGACCAATCAAGACTAAGATTATGCCAAATCCCTTTGCTATATCTATCTCTTTATAGTGTGTTTTTTGCATAAACTTTGTCCATCCTTTAGCCACGCTTTGATTCCAAACGATCTACAAACTGGCCATAAGCCTTTCAGATATTTGCCAATATTATGTTTCGTTAAATAGTTGTTTCTCACTCTCATTGATTTTATATACTTATCAAGAATTGCACTTTCTTTTTTAAATATGCTCTTGTCCACTTCGCTAAACAATTCATAGCTTTTAAGAATATTATTTACTTCTCTTGTCCGTTCATTACCGTCGTATTTCACTAATTCTTTTTCTTTGATTATCGCACTCGTGTTTAATCCTATACTTCTTCTTTTTGTTAAAACTTTATCCAAGAAATATAGTCCATCAAGTCTAGTAGCATAATAATTGCAATACACATCATGTGTAATGACATCTGAATGCTGTAAATCAATTATATCAATCAATTCTCTTCTCACTGCCATAGTCATTCCTGAATATGCTACAAACTTATAAAACTCTTTCTCTGTTATTTGTTTTACGGAGCCTTTTTTCTTAAAAGGATAATCTACGTGCTTTTCTGTTATTCTATCTTCTTCATCTATTATGTCCATGGTGGAAGCTAGTGACATTATGCTTTTATTGACTTCCATTTCTTGCGACATTATTTCTATCTTATTATCTTGCCATATATCGTCTTGATCACACAAAAAAACTATTTCTTGGCTAGTCTTCTTTAATCCTGTTATAAAATTCTTTCTATAACCTAGGTTTTGTTGGTTTTTGACAAGTGTCCAATTCAAACCATTGTTCACAATAAATTGTTCACAGATAGCCACGGTATCGTCAGTAGAGTAATCATCTTGTATGATTACTTCATCTGGCAATCGCGTTTGTTCTAACAGCGATTTCAGTTGTCTTTCAATATATTCACTTCCATTGTATGTACATAATAAAACACTTATCATTTTGACTATCGCCTCTTTGCTAACAGTTTTAATTTAAGTTTTAGCATTTTTAAATGATATTGTGGGAACTTACTACTTGTCACTAAGCAAACTGAGTATATGTTTTTATAATTCTTTTTGTATTTTTTTCTAATTTTCGAAAAAGAATACAAGAATTGTTTATCTAATCTATTGCCGGTTGATTTTGTTTCACGATGATAGCAATCCACTGGAATTACATAACCTTTCAGATTCTTGAGTTTAGCCCGCAAGCACATTTCTGTTGCGTATAAATGCCAGTTATCACATACTTCTTCGTCATACTTACCTAGCTTTTTTAAGGTTTCTATGCTCATTCCATAACAACATTCGTCTATAGTTAAAACTTCTTTATCTGATGTCAGCTGATTAGATGATATATATGCATTTGTCTTTTTATATTTCAAATTGGAAAATACTTTCTTATGCTCGTCAATACCACACAATCCCACTATGCTGTCAGGATGTGTTTCTATTCCTTCATTAATTATTTTTAACGTGTCACTATTTGTAAAAAAAATGTCCTGGTGACAAAATAAAACTGCCTGTCCATGGATTTTGTCTATATTGTCATTATATGCTTGTGCCATACTAGAATAAACATTGTTCATATTATCAATGCCTATCAACTCATACTCACAAGTTTGCATACTCAAGGAAGATAGCAACATCTTTTCATATATTTTTTTATCATTGTAACAACATATCACTGAAATCATTTCTATTTACAATTTCTCCCGTTGTGCTTTAATCAAAAAACTAGTTTCATCATAATAACCTATCCCAAAAATACATATTATTTCTTCAGTTTCTGGAATGTTATATATCTTCCGATTAGCTTCACTATCTCCGTCAATTGGCCATTGATATATACAGTTTCCTATATTTTGCATATGAAGCGCGATACGCAAATAACTAGCAAATATTCCACCGTTTACGTACCATTGATTATATTCATACATTCCAAAATGAGTTTTCTTCGTTGTCAATATTAAGTAGTTAGGCGTTTCTCCTTTGATAGTGCTATTGCCTGGAACTATCTTGTCTATTTCAGTTATATCTTTTTCGTCCATTGAATAATAGACTTTGTTTGGTTGTCTATTGCAAGCCGATGGTGCATAACCTGCTATTCTGATAGCCTCTTTAATATCTGATTCTTTTATCGGTTCATTTTTATAATTTCGAATACTGTGGCTGTTAGCCAAGAAGCTTTCAATTTCATTTTTGTTATAGCATTTGATTTCATCACTCTTAACTTGCTCGCCACCAGCTCGGTAATTCATGTCATCAACCTTTAATTGGTTTTTAATGTTTTCATATCTGTTTCTGATCTCGCCTATTTTTTCATTGTTTTTGTTTTTATAATCAATATACGCTTCAAGAACAGTGTATGCTTCTTTAAATCCAAATTTGTTTTGATTAAAATCCTTTGCGATGTAGTCCTCTAGCAAACCACAAAGCCTCTCCGCTTTTTCAACGCCGAATTCCTTTTTCTTTTCTTTGCAGCCTAATCCTTTTTCAATAGTATGTGCTGCTACAGCGAGAACATAATCACACCTCTCTTCATTTTTGTCGGTATGGCTACAAGAGATGTATTGCCTAACCACCTTTTGATTATATTTGTTTAAAAATCTTTTATGTTTTATTTTCAACAGTATGTCTTTTAGCATTTTCTTAACTCCTCTTTAAACCATCCTGTCATTTCTTCTGTTTTTTGTTCTATAACTTTTTGCGTTTCAAATAATCCATTCTTAATATCTTCCACATGGTCTATATAATTTTGAGTCTGTTCTACTGCTTCTTCCGTGCTCATATCCATTGCGCTAATAATATATGGATATTTGATACTTCCAAATAAGCCTTCAAACTTTTTACTATATGAAAATGGTATGGTCGCAACATTCGTCGAAACCCCGGCAATAGTTGCATGCATTCTTGCGCCAAGAAATATGTCCATTTGTGCAATATATGTTTTTGCCTCAATAGGATTTTTAAAAGATTTTGCAAAAACTATATCTGTATCCTTTTCAACAATTTCATTTATTGCAGACCAATCATTTTCTATGTTATCAGGATCTTTAGTCGTTACATGGGATATCAAATGAATTTCATATCCTTTTTGTTTCAAATAATCAATGGTTTTCATTATATATTTTCTGTAATCAGTCATTAAACCAAACTGATTATTTTCATTATATCCACCATTCCACAATAACCCTGATATATTAATTCCTGCTTTTTTCTTGTCACTTTTTTCTTTAACTTCATAAGGAAGAAGGAATGCCATGTCTGTAAGAATATCGACCTTTCTTCCTGTAACAGCCTCAACTACCTCTGCAGAAATATCATCTCTTGCAGCAACAGCATCGGCTTTTTCAAGAATGTACTTAGCTATTTTTTTCGAAATTTTTTTATTATATGGTCCATATGTCTGGGGCGCTAATATTAATCGTTTTTTCTTTCTGATAACTATGATTTTTTCTAAACAGAATCTGATGAGTCTTTTAACTCCATATATATCCGAAAAAGAATCCCCATATGTAAAGTCGACTATCACGTCACACTCATCTACAAAACTACGAGTTTTCTTTATAAGCGAGTATTTATCACTCGCACACTTTTCAAAGCGAAAAGAAATATTCCCATAAGCCTCAATTTCTTCTTCGCCAGTTTCGTTTTGAAGAAAAACGCATTCTATTGTTCTATCAGAAAATTTTTCTAAATTGTCATAAAAGGCATATCCGAGCGCCTGACAACCCAAATTACCACTATTAAAATCTATTCCAATTATTCCTATTACCAATTTATTATGCATTACTATTTCTCACTTGTTCTTTCTGTATTTTCTCACGAGCATTTTTTCTTGAAGTGTCAATGATTTGTTGAGCATTCTCAGTTTCACTTTTCCTAATCCACTATAAGTGTTTAAATAGTATTTCCTACTCTGGAAAAAAATGTGAATAGTTTCTTCATCTCGCTCTTTTTCTGATTTACGATGCATATGATATGCCGTAAGATCACTTTTGTAGTACATTTTCTTTTCTGCCTTTTTTACTTGCGCAGAAAAAATCGCTTCTTCTGAATAAAGAAATACTGTTTCGTCAAAATAGTTAATCTGCTGCATAAAATCGAGTCTCACAAAAAAGCAGCATCCTGATAGTTTTTCACTATATCCATCCTTAGAATAATCGCCTATAAATGGCATAGTTGGCTTAACTTTATTTCTAATAATATTTAAAGGCCAAAAAAGTTCTTCCCAATATTTCGATTCTCTCATTGGATTTTGATGGCCACGATCAGAAATGATTATGTCTGTGCCCAGGGCAACAATGTCATTATCCTCATCCATTTTGGCAACTGCCTTTGCAACATAATCTCCATCTCTAATCTCAACGTCAGGATTTATTATTAATGCATATTTGCAATTTTCTTCCACTGCTTTTTTAAGACCGATATTGTTTCCTGCTGAGTATCCAAAATTTTCTTTGTTAGCAACAAACATTATGCCCTCTTCATTGCATGCATCTTCCAAATCTGATACACGTCCGTCTGATGAGCAATTGTCAATCACGCATATTTCAAGATCGTTAGTATTCTGTTTTTTCAAAAACTTAATGCACTTAACCGTATCGTCGAATGAATTGTAGTTAAGAACAATAGCCATTGTCTTAGACATATACTTTCCTACCGTCCTTCATATGCTTTCATGATTGCATCGTAAATATCTTGTCCCTTTTGCTCCCAAGTGTATCTCTGTCCTGACTCGAAAGCTTTGCGACCGATTTCTCGTCTTGCTCTCTCGTCGGTCAATTTTAAAATTGCATCTTTTATATCATCTACTAGTTGATCTCTATGTCCTCTTTCAAGTACCACTGCGTTTTCATTGTTGAAGTATCTCGTATATCCTCCGGTATCCACGCATATAAGTGGCTTCGCCAATGCCATCGCATCAAATGAAACTGTAACTGCTCCCTCTTTCAAACTAGTGTTCACAATGACATCTGCTTTTTTTACTTTTCCAAAATACTCATCCATTGACACCTCGCCGCTCATCTGGATGGTTTCTGTCATTTCCTTATCTTCAATTAGTTTTTGAATTCTTTCTTTATCATTTCCCTTGCCGAGAATTTCCAATTCGATATTTTTATTTTCATCGTAGGCTTTAGCAAACGCCTCCACCAAAACATCGAATCCTCTCCACGCATCAAGTTTTCCAACCACGATGTATTTAATCTTAACATCTGTATGGTCAATCTCTCCCCAGTTATATCCCGATGGTTCTTCTTTCAGCTGTTTCATCTCCACTGCAACATCCGTAAAGAGAATCGCCTTATCGCGATACTTCTCCGGAATTGCATTTTGCATGTTATAAGATTTGCACAAAATCAGATCTGCGTTTTTGCATCTCCTCTGAAAAGCAATATTTATCGGAAGCATTTTAACTACACTTCTTCTAGCCCACTCAATCATTCTAGATTTAAAGCCATAGTGCTTTGAATACTCTGCTGGGATAGTATCCACTCCACCAGTTGGTCCCCAAACAAAAAATTGTTTTATTCCATATCTGCTCGCTTTCCAAAGTGAATTTCCATATGTGAGTAAATGATATATTTTAATATCATTTTCTTTCATCGTATTCTTTACTATCTTGTTAGTTCTGGATTGCCAGATAGTATAGTAAAGCCTTACTCCTCTCAAGCCGCGTTTCCAAAATCTAAGAGCATCAGGAAGATCGTAGTACAAAAAATGAATGTCATACTTTTCATCTTGAGCATTCATCCATTCTTCAATATTAGATTGATTGCTTTTTCTAGTGAGTACCCACAACTCAAAGTACTTGGACATCTCAAGTACCCAGTGCCAACCGACACCTATTTCAGAACCAAGTCCAGGTTCACATGCATATGCAGATACGAACACTTTAGTCTTTGCCATTCTTTTCTTCCTAATCTAACTTCTTAGTAAACTTATCTATAAATATAGTCGCAGCCTCTTCGGCCATTTCGTCTGGCGACTTCTCAGCATTTATAATTGTGAATCGCTTTTTTCTTTTGGCCAAGTCTCTATAAACTGCCAACAATTCTTTGATAGTTTCTCTATCAAGTTCTTGCTTTCTGGCATATATAACATCCTCTGGCGCATCCAACACAAATACTATTTTTGGTTGTGGCGTAAGCCACACGAAAAATCTTCTTAAACACATTGGAAGATTAATCTTGCTTCGTCTTGGATCAACAATAAAATCATAACTGTAACGATCAAACAAAACATGTCTGTCATAGTGCACATCCTGACGAACACATTTCATAAATCCAAAAATATAATCGAGTGTATAGTATCCCATTCTAAAAAATGAGCTGATTGGATTTGCAGGTTTACCTCTGTGAGGGTCTGTAAAATTTTTGTCTTGCTCCATCACTCCTGCCTTTTCTCCTAACTCTCCCAAGTTTGGTAACACAGTTGGTCTAAAATGATAGACATGCATTCTCGAATGCTCAGGCGAATTCACATAATAGAAATTCAACTGCTTTTCAAGATTGTCGATGAATGTAGTTTTTCCTGCTCCATCCGGAGCAATGACTGCCGTTGTTCTCGCATACTTTCTGTATGCAAATACAATCTTTCCGATATTTTGCAAAATAAATTTAAGTGAAGATAAACGTGTTTTGAAGAATCTTTTTCTATTCACGTATCTCTTGACTTGCTTATCAAATGTTTTTGTCTTTGCAATGATTTTGTCAAAGTCTTTTTTCTCTATACATTCACAGATTTCATCAGCCAATTCTTCTGAAGTGATTTTACTTACTTCGCGTTTGAATTCATCTGGATACTTGTTATATGTGTTTACTATTTCGTCTTTATACTCATCTTTGAAAACAGGCTTCTTATACCCGAACTGCTTATATATCAAGAGCATTATTGCGTTCATAAAATCATTGAGAACACAGAAATCGTTGTACCACTCAGTATGAGCATATAGTTCGTTGAACCCATAGACCTGGTAACCCTTAACGTCATAACCATCTATCAAATCAAAATGGATTCCAATTTTGTTTTTTACACTCATTCCATGAAGGCAATATAGTTTTCCAAAGTGCACTTCATATACTCTGTCTATCCCATGGCGCTTATACGCATCCAACAATATTTTTCTGCACTCTTTTAACTTTCCAGGCTCAATAATAATATCTATATCTTTGGCTGGATTGTTTTCCGGAAGTCCTTTATAGTTTCTTAGGACAAAATACTTTATTTTGTTTTCTTTAAAACCTGTCACGCATTCTTTAAAGATCTGCGCACATCTTTCATCCCACATATTTCTCTTATTTCATTTTGTTTCTAAGTTTTATTTCTATGTCTCTTGTTTTTTCTTTTCCAGCAATTTTTAAAATCAGTTTTCTACTAGTTCTTAACACTGGTCTTCCTACTGCAATCCAAACTTTGCTGTTTCCTCTTTTTCTTTCTCTTTCTGTCATCCAACTGTTCGAGCATCTGTGAATACAACAAGTTTCATCTTCTATTCTGAATTCATCTTCGCTCAGTTTTTTTGGATAAAAGAACTCTCTATTGAAAATTTCAAAGCCTGCTGCTTTTTGTCTTTCTCCGCCGAGAACTAATCCATTCTCCACCAATATGTCTGTGAGAATAGATACGTTTGCGATGTTGTCAAAGCTTCCATCCTTTTGAATGTAGTCATGTGTCTCATAATAGTCGAGCAATTTCTTTACTATTGGATTTTTAGGAACGCTTGCCATCACTGCTGTTCCGACAAAGTGTCTTCTCTCAAATCCCACATAACCATTTGGCTCATCAGTCTGTGGAAAGTCTTTTAAAACTTCCACATCTGTGTCCATATATAATCCGCCATGTTCAAACAATATTTTTGCTCTGGCATAATCGCTCACAAAAGCGTACTTCTTCGCATCGTACGCTTGTTTAGCAAACTTACAAGATTCAAAATCAAAGTTAGACTCATCCCATCTCTTTATCTCATAATCGGGAAAATGCTTTTGCCATGTATCTATGCAGTTTTGTTCTTTCTTTGGTATTGGCCCCTGGCCAAACCAACAGTAATGAATAATCTTAGGAATACTCATTTCAACTACTCTTTCTCCGTAACATAGGGATACTTACAATAATCTTCTATAGCATTCTCGCAAGGTTTTATAGCCCCTGGGTTTCCAACTACGATGCTGTTGTCTGGTACATCAAAATTCACAAACGCTCCCGGCGCTATCAACACATTGTTTCCAACTTTAATATTTCCAACAATCGCTGCGTTCGCGCCCACCCATACATTATTTCCAATGACTGGGTTTCCTTTTCTAGGGCCGCGCTTTTCAATTCCCATCACAACACCTGAATAGATGTTTACGTTGTTTCCAATCTTCACTTTTGGGTTTATGGCTATAGCGCCAATGTGCTCGATTTTAAATCCATACCCAATCTCTGTCTGCTGTGGAATGTCGCACGTATACTTAGCTTTTAGTTTGCGAAAGATGTATCCGTAAAAATAATACTTTAGCTTACTTCGATTTCTGTTGTACTGACATTTACGCATTACGTAAGTGAATTTATACTGTGGTATTTTTTTATATTTTCTATGTTGCTTTTTCGAAAACTTTTCACCGTGCCAACGATAAAAATCAGCAATTATATTTTTATCCATCATTTCCCCTTTTATTTATATAACTCCTCGATCTGGTCTACTGAGTTCATTACTCTATCCAAGTCAAACTCGTTAACTATTCGCTCGTTGTATAGTTCCAATATTTCTTGATGGTCTACGATATATGATATTGCTTGCTTTAAGTCATCTTTCGTAGGTTTGATTATCATTCCGAAATATCCATCGTTCAACAAATCTTTCGAACCAACTCTGTTCGTAACTAAAACTGGAACACCGAAGCTTAACGCTTCCAAAACTGTGAAACCATATGTCTCGTACCAAACGCTTGGCATGATAAGCATATCTGCTCTCTCGAATATTTCTCTCAAGTCGTTATACTCAAATCCATCGTAGACTTTCATATAACCACTAACTTCCCTTGGCGAGTGATAGAGTTCGAGTTCTATCTGTCTCTGTCCCTCAGACCATAACTCATCTAATGCATCCTGCAATATATTAAATCCTTTAAATTCTTTCGTAGGTGCGAGATACGCAATAGAAAGTGTTCTATCAAAAGACTTAATCTTTCTCTCATCTTTGATATTGCTGTGAGTCAGATTGATTACTTTGCCTTTAGTTTGAATAGGCAAAAATTTTCTATATACTGATTCTGTCACTGAACTGTTAAAGTGAATCTGATCTATATTTTTCAATATGTTTAGATAATAATTTCTCAGTTGTTGATAATCACTTCCTGTCGCAGATAGTTCACCATCTACTGAAGTGTATTCTTTCTTCTGATTGTTTTCATCTTCTCCTTCGAAGAATTCGTCCCTGTGTTTCTTTCTCATCGCTTTCACTAACTTCGTGTTTTTCATTTTGCGATAAGTTGGTGATTGAAGTGCTTGAATCTGCTTCAAAGAAAGACCGTTGTCATTACAGTCCACGCATGCGTTGCAATTGCCGTCGCACACATCTCCATCTCGGAACAATGTGACCTTTGGACAAATGCCATAATAATCATGTGTGGTAAATACTGTTCTGATTCCCATCTTTTTTGCTGTCGCAATCATCTCTGGATAAAGTCCCATCAATGTATGAACATGAATTACATCCGGTTTGAACTCCTCGAAGAACTCCTGGAATACTTCTGGGTTCATGCACACTTCCATAAATACATCTGTATCCTTGATTCCTTCATCCAGTGGAACCGGAATAGGGTTTATCATTTCGATGCTATCGAATGAAACCTCTTCGCCAGCAACCACCTGTCTATTTTTAGACCGTTTAAAACGCACAAAACGACCGGTAAGTTTTAACCTACCCGGCCACATCATCGCTACTTCGTGTCCTTTTTTCTGTTGCTCGCACATCAAGTCCAAACTGTATTTGGTCAGGCCTCCACTTCTATAAGGTGGAAAGCCTAGTGCGTAATGTAGTATCTTCAACTGCTACCCCTTGTTCCTTCTAAAAATAGTTTTTCATATTTATCTCTGATTATTTCCCAGCTATAGAAATCTGTAATACGCTCTCTTGCCTTTGTCGCATATTTATATATTTCATTAGGACTCATCTCGTCGCACCTAACCAGCATAGTTCTCAAAAGTCCGAACTCATGTGTCCAGTAGAGTGCTCCGTCTCCACCCACTTCAGCATTGTATGAGACATCATACAAGAGATTGAGTCTGGTTAATCCCATTGCCTCCAAAAGACTTGGATTGGTTCCACCAACGGAATGACCGTGAATATATCCATATGCGAATTCTCTGATTTTCTTTAGTAACTCTTGGTCGTATGTCGCTTCGATAAATTTTATTCTCTCATCAGCTTTAAAGTGAAATTCTTTTTCTAATTCTCTGTAAAATTTAGAACCTATACCATCAGTTATAATCACTAAATCTTTTTGCGTTTTTGAGTGCAAGAACTCATAAATGATACGCGCAAAGTTATTTTCTGGAACAAACCTTCCGACCATCAAGTAATACATGTATGGACTGATTTCATTTTCAGTAAACCAATTGGCTACCTTTGAGTCGTTAAGTTCCAATGTGGATTTTTTCGTTTCTGCTCCGTAAGCTATGTATGTAGTCTTCGGTTCGTATTTTTGATATTCCGACTTTATATAACTCTCTATACCTTTGCTATCGCAAATCATAAGGTCGGCATTTTTAACCATCTTTTTTTCGGATATCTTCCAGTACTTTCTGATCCACCTATTCCACTTCGCTCTCTTCCATTCGTTTCCGTCTGGATTAACATATAGTTCTCCGCCGAGCTTGTGAATTTTCTTTCTATACTTCCTAATAAATGGACCTATTCTACATGCGAGTATGTAAATAATAGGTCTCTCTATATTGTGTTCTTTTATATACTTTATAGAATACTTGAGCGCATCGATATCATAGAAAATCGCTCTCGAGGATCCCTTCGTGCGCTCGCAAAGCGTAAAGCAGTGAGCACCATTGTGCTCATACTCTGCTTCCTCTGGCTTGTAATCTTTCTTAGTTTTGATACAAGCAACATGATATTTGATGTTTTCATCTTTCTGATATTCAGTTAGTTTTTCCACAAAAGTTTCAAAGCCACCATACTGGGCTGGAATACCTTTTGCTCCAACAATGAAAACGTGTTGCATATATTACTGAGATCCTTTTCTAGTGATTACCACCCAAATTGTCTTTAGCATTATTTTGATATCTAATCCTAAAGTCCAATTCTCTATATATTCATTATCCATTTTTACAATTTCTTCGAAGTCCGTCATATCGGAGCGACCACTTACTTGCCATACACCTGTCAATCCTGGCTTGGCAGCCAATCTACTCTTATGACGAAGTTCATATTTCTCGTACTCATCCATTGTAGGTGGGCGCGTACCCACTACACTCATATCACCTTTCAGGATGTTGAAAGCATTTGGAAATTCATCGAGTGAAAATCTTCGGATGAAGTATCCCAGACCTCTCCTCTTTCCGTCTGCTCCACTTCCAAGAATACGAGGGTCTCCATCAATCTTAAACATCAATCCCTGCATCTTATTCTTTTCCATCAATTCAGCCTTGCGTTCCTCGGCATCGTGATACATAGTCCTAAACTTGTACATCTTGAAGACTCGACCACCTTTACCTGCTCGCTCTTGTTTGAAGAAGACTGGCCCCTTAGGGTCTGAAATCTTAATGGCTGGAGCCAAGAATATATACAGTACTCCAGTTGCGATGCATCCCAATATTCCAAAGAATATATCTGTTGCTCGCTTTATCGCCATGTCGAGTTTTGAAACTTCATTCATACTCGTCGATATAAGTTGTGCACTATTTAAACTTGAAAACTTAGCATTAGGCATATCCGAGATAAAGAAATTGAGTTTTATAAATACCGTGATGCCCATCTCCACAAATTTTTGTGCTATTTCTTCCGCTAGTTTTCTATGCTTTTCTGTTCCGATACAAACTACAGCGCCGTCCACAATATTGCGGCACGCATAATCATACATATCTCCACCGTAACCCAAAATTGGAATAGGTTCCATCTTGCCCTCTTTCATATTCTTCGTCTGATATGTATGTCCAATTTGCAGTTTCTCATCGTCGGGCTGTCTGAGGAAAAAGATTCCAGTCAAAGCGAAACTGCGATCCATACCATTCGTTAACTTCGTAATGGCATCCTCTATATATTCTGGAGTAGTGGCCACTATGTAATGGCGCATATTCTCCATACGTTTCGTATAGTTCTTAATTACAATCTTCCACAGCAAATGCGTAATATATGTCAAGAAAACATTGATGACAAACATAGCAAATAGCACGAAACGCGACGCATCGCTATCTCGAGTTATTTGTGTGGCAAACATAACCACAATCATCAAAGCCAAAACTTTGATGTTATGTGCCAATACTGCTTTGAACTCTTTGAAATATCCTCGATAGAGGATGTCTGAATAGGAATTCGAAAAGAGGGCTACACAGAAATGAATGATTATGACATAAAGAATAATTGCACGGTATCTTCGCTCTCCGTACAATGCTACACTTCCTGACATTCTGATCATATATGCCAAAAGCATAGATACATTCAGGCAAATGAAGTCAATAATTATAAAATCAACGTGTTTTACCCAACTATGTTTCGCACTGACATGCATATAAAATTCCCTCTTTTTTATAAAAAAATAATCTAAAAATGTGACTTTTTAAATCTAGACACACTCTTAGATTATTTTACCATAATTGCCCCCTTTTTTCTATGAAAACGAGGCCAATAATTATCTTAGTTTAGCCCTATTTTATGGACTTTTTACACGATTTACACATCAATATCTTCTACGACATCTCCGCCACTTGAATTGTGTTTCTTTTTGGATTTCTTGTTGTCATTATTGTTGTTATCATTGTTGTTATCATTGTTGTTGTCTACATCCACATCTTCTGGTGTTTCTTCCTCATAATCCTCGTCGTTATTCTCATCTTCCGAATCTTCGTCGTATTCTTCCTCAGCCTCTGTCTCCTCTTCTGTAGTTGGTTGTGCAGTAGTCTTCCACTCTACATCTGTCATAAGGAATATTGGCTCATCGAAATTGATATTGCGCCAGCAATCTTCTGCCATTACCGTGTTATCATCTTTCCACTCTTTGTAAGCCTTGTCAGCTCCGTTAATCTCAGCTGTATCAAGGATTTCCTCGATTTTTTCGGCGATTGCTGCCTTTTGGAACACTTCCAAAAGACGTTTCTTGCTAATCTGAACCTTTGCTTTCAGTTTTTCTGAACTGTCAGCAAAGTAATTGTCTACATCCTTTTGTATATTCTGCCTCTCATCAGAATCCAGGGTAACATTGTAGTCACCTTTCATCGCATACATGCATTCTCTACGACAGATCTCACCGAGCACGATACCTTTGATGGTTTCCTGCATAGTGGCACCTGACTTAGTCTTTGCATTCCAATCAATCTCTCTATTCTTAGAAATATAGTATGCTTCGTATGTAGCCTGCGAAGTGTAAGCATAGTATTTCGCCTCGTCTAGCATTACTTTGCTATCACCAGCGTTAATCGCAACTGTCTCACTGTCAGCCATAGTCGTTGGCTGCTCGCTGCCACCCTTTCCACAGCCGCACGCAGTCATTGTTATGGCCATTGTCATTACCAATAAGATTGTTAAAACTCTTTTCACTTTATATCTCCTTCGAATTTATATCACTTCATCATTGTCCCTTAATGTGGACAAGTCCTCTATTAACTTCTTTAAATTTTCAATAACTCCCATTCCATCTTCCGGATAATATATGAAACTTCCGTCCTGATGGAAGAAGCGAAGTTTTCCCTTATATTCTCTCACAAGAATAGGTATTCTTTCAACATCTATTTTCGCTTCTGCCCACATTTTCAACTCAATTTGATCAGAATTTCCTCGAATTTCTACTACATAGTTGTCGTGAGCCTTCGCTTTGATGAGAACTAGCTGCATCAAATTCTCAACTTGCTGTGGAATCTCTCCAAAACGATCCACAAGCTCGTCCGTCATATCCTCGTAATCTTCGATAGTTTTCATATTTGCGATTCGCTTATACACATCCATCTTCATGGAAACATTTCCAATATATGTCGGAGGAACGAATGCATCCACATCCACATCAATCTTCGTCTCGTAATCTTTTTCTTTCACGATACCTTTCTTGCGATTAATGGCTTCTTCTAACATCTTGCAGTATAGGTCGTATCCAACCTCTCCCATATGTCCACTCTGCGATGCTCCAAGCAGATTTCCTGCTCCTCGGATTTCTAAATCGCGCATCGCAATTTTTACACCTGAGCCTAGGTCAGTAAAATCTCTGATAGCTGTGAGTCTCTTCTCTGCCACTTCCGACAACATCTTACTTCGGTTATACATCATAAATGCATATGCCACTCTGTTCGACCTTCCCACTCTTCCTCTGAGTTGATAAAGTTGTGAAAGCCCCATTTTCTCGGCATTGTGGATGATCATTGTATTTGCATTTCGTATGTCTAATCCTGTCTCTATGATGGTCGTTGTAACCAAAACATCTATATCTCCATTGACGAAGTCATACATGATTTCTTCTAACTGACGCTCGCCCATCTGTCCGTGTGCGTAGGCCACTCTAGCATCCGGAACGCTCTCTTGAACCTTCACGGCGACCTCCGCAATGTTCTGGACACGATTGTATACATAGTACACTTGACCGCCTCGCGCAAGTTCGCGGTTTATCGCATCCCTTGCAATCTCCTCGTTATACTCCATAACAAATGTCTGAATCGGCATGCGCTCTTGAGGTGCTTCCTCCATCACGCACATATCTCTGACGCCGATGAGACTCATATGGAGTGTTCTCGGAATTGGAGTCGCAGTGAGCGTCATCACATCCACCGACTGTTTCAACATTTTAATTTTTTCTTTATGCTTCACGCCGAATCGCTGTTCCTCGTCGATAATGAGAAGTCCCAAATCTTTGAACTCTACATCTTTCGAGAGAAGTCTGTGTGTTCCAATCACGATATCGACTGTTCCATTTTTTAAATCTTTTATTGTCTGGTTAATATTCGCCTTAGTCCTGAATCGCGATAACATTTCAACTCGCACTGGGAAGTTTTTGAAGCGATTAGTAAATGTCTTATAGTGTTGCTGCGCAAGAACTGTCGTAGGAACTAGATACGCCACTTGTTTGCCATCCTTCACCGCCTTAAACGCTGCACGAATAGCCACTTCTGTCTTTCCAAATCCCACGTCACCACAAATCAAGCGATCCATGATTTTCGTACTTTCCATATCTCGCTTAACTTCACGGATGGCCTCTAGTTGATCTTCGGTCTCCTCATGTGTAAAGAGTTCTTCAAACTCTTTTTGCCACGCATCATCTGCGCTGAACTGGAATCCATTTCCATGTTCACGCTCCGCATAAAGTTCAACAAGCTCATCTGCAATCTCGTCGACTGCCTTCTCTACTCGAGCCTTCGTGCGCTTCCAATCTGAGCCACCAAGTTTATTGATCTTCGGAATCTTTGCTCCGCTGTTCGCATACTTCTGAATGCGATCCAATTGCGTAGCAAGAATATATAGAAATGCATTTTTCTGATATTCAATTTTGATATAGTCCTTGGTAACTTTGTCGACTTCTTTTTTTTCAATTCCGCGATATATTCCGACGCCGTAGTTTTCATGTACTACATAATCGCCAGCGTTGAGTTCCGCAAAACTAGATATCGTGCTGCCTGCATACGTCTGCTTTCTCTTTCTAGTCTTTCGCTTCTCTCCGAATATATCTGTATCCGAAATAGCCAAAAACTTTATCTGTGGATATGTGAATCCCTTTCTCAAGCGACCCTTCATTATCATAACTTCGCCAGGATGAGGAACTCGACTCTCTTCTTCACTCTTATTTGCACTCGACTCATCAAAGAAAACATTTATATCATGCTCCATCAAGTCGTGAACCATTCTGCGACCTCTAGTAGCCGACTGAGTCACGAGCACAACTGCGTATTTATCATTTTTATATTTCTGCAAATCCTCCACGAGCATCTGGAATTTCCCATTGTATGGTGGAATATTCTTTGCATCGACTTCGACGAATTCTTTCACCTCAAACTCAGGCACTTTCTGTGCTATTGTTGTAAACACTGCCTTCGTCTGCTTATTGATCCTCGCGATGATTTCATCAGGATCTTGCATAATCGTCGTCTGGCCTTCGAGTAAGTAACCCTTCTCCATTCGATTATGCATACTCTCCGTAAACTCTTTCGAGACAGCACTCATATATTCGATGACTCGCCTAGGCTCGTCAATGAAAAATAGCGCATCGTCAAAGTAGTCCATAAGACTTACTGTCTCATCAAAGAAATAATTCACATAACTATCATACGTCGCAAAGTTTTTATTTATATCTACCTGCGTCAAAAACTCTTCGACAGAAGTCTTTAATCTATACGCTTCTTCTGTCTTCATCTCGTCTCTTAATTTTTTGTAGGTGGCATCTAATTCCTCTTTTATCTTTTTGACACCTGCCACAACTTCATCATCTGTAATCGGATACTCATTCGCACCAAATATCTTTATACTTTTTACAACCTCAATAGATCTCTGAGAAGTGGCGTCAAAACTTTTAATCACATCTACTTCATTGTCCCAAAAATCAATACGATATGGGACATCATCTGTAAGCGTGTAAATATCAACAATACTTCCCCTCACAGCAAACTGACCTGGCGCATCGACCTGGTCGACATTCTCGTACCCCATCTGAGAAAGTTTTTTCTTCAAGGCATCTATTTCTATCTCATCGCCCTTTGAAATCTGTATAAAATTTTCTTTGATTCTCTTTAGTGGAAGTATCTGATCCATAAAGGCATCGGCCGTGAGGACCACAGTGAATGCTTCCCCCTGAACTACCTTTTGGATAAACTCAAGTCTCTGTTTTAAGATTAGATTTCCGTGCACATCTGCACTGAAGAATATGAAATCCTTCGAAGGATAGAGAACTACATTTTCGCCAAATCCTTTTAAGTCCTCATATAGTTCTTTTGCTTTTGTGGCGCCATAAGTGACGATGACTCGCTGAAGGGGGCCATCGCTCAGTCCACTTATGAAGTGTGCAAGCTGCGAATCAGAGCATCCAGTAATCTGACAAGATTTACCTTTGTCTAATGCTTGCTTTGCAACTTCAAACTCATTTAATTGTTGATAAGTGAAATCAAACATAATTTATATAAACAACAAACTCTAATTATATTTGTTCATTGCTGTTTCCACATCACTTTGAATGATAGTCTCAATGGCTGAAGCCGCGTCGTCCACGCCCTTGGCTACCGCCTGTCGCTCAGCCTTACTCATTCTTTTCAAGACATGCTTAATCATATCTTTTCCATCATTGTCTCCGACACCGACTCTCACTCTAGTAAACTTATCGGTTCCCAGGTGTCGTATGATATCTTTTAATCCGTTGTGCCCACCGGCACTTCCATGCTCACGCACTCTCACCTTGCCTATCGGCAATGCCACATCATCTGATATGACAATGATTTCTGTCTCTGGATCTAACTTATAAAAATCCATAACTGCTCTGACTGACTGTCCGCTCGCATTCATATATGTCTGAGGTTTTACGAGTATTATCTTCTCACCCGCAAAATTTCCAGCACCACAAATAGCCTGATGGCGTCTTGTCTTCACATCAATATCCATCCTGCTTGCTAGTTCATCGATTACTACGAATCCGATATTGTGTCTAGTTTTTGCGTATTTCTTTTCTGGGTTTCCCAATCCGATAATAGCGTACATAAAACCCTCCTTTTTACTTTTCATTAACGCAAGAAATCAGCGATATTCCCCATATAGGGGGTATCGCTGTTTCTTTGTTTGAAGAATGACTTTAAACTTAAGCCTCTTCCTCTGTGGTTGTCTCTTCAGTCTCGGCTTCAGCTGCAGCTGGCTCTTCAGTTGCTGCTGGCGCTTCCACTGCTGGCTCTTCCATCAATACTTTTTCATAAGCATCGAGTACCAACGACTGGATATTAGCACGAGTTTCTGAATTGATTGGATGAGCAATATCTCTATACTCACCATCTGCGGCTCTGCGGCTTGGCATTGCAATAAACAATCCCTTCTCGCCTTCGACTACTTTGATATCATGTACCACGAACTCGTCATCGATAGTGATAGATGCTACCGCTTTCATCTTGCCTTCTTTAGTCATTTTTCTTACTCTTACGTCTGTAATATTCATAAGGTCCTCCTCTAAAATAATTTAGAGACTGTATCTGAAATTCCTTTCATTTACAATTTGAACCTCTCCCTTTGGATCGCCTATATGCTCATCTGGATTAATGGTGCTGTGACTCTCCACGATACAATTCTCTATCACAGAGTTGTCACCTATATAGACGTCATTAAGAATGATGGAATTCTTAATAACACAGTTGTTCCCAATATATGCTTGTTTAAACACTACCGAATTCTCAATCTTGCCATTAACTATGCAACCGCTCGAAATCAAACTGTTGCTGATGTCTGATCCAGGATTGTACTTCGCCGGTGGTAGGTCCTCGACCTTTGAATAGATATCTGGGTACTGTCTGAAGAAGAAGTCTCTCACATCTTTCTTCAAGAAATCCATATTAACTTCATAGTATTTTTCAATACTCGCTACATTCTGCCAATACGAATCCAATTTGTAAACTTGAATTTTCTTCTGGTTTCTTCGCATAATGATGTCGCTAACAAAGTCGAACTGATCCTGCTCAATACACTTCTCAATCAACTGAATGAGTAAACGTCGTCTGATAACATAGATGCCTGTCGAAACTAGTCGGCTATCACTTTGCAGTGGCTTTTCTTCGAAGTCTGTCACTCTGCCAGTCTCATCAGTTGTGATTACTCCGTAAGACGATACATCTGCATCTTCAGCCATCTCTTTACATACAATCGTCATGTCTGCGCCACTCTGCACATGCTGCTCCAAAACATCATTGTAATCGAGCTTATAAATACCATCGCCAGAGGCAATGATTACATATGGTTCATGACATCGCTTAAGGAATGATAAGTTTTGCCCTATGGCATCAGCTGTTCCACGATACCAAAATCCATTATCAGCTGTAATGGAAGGTGTGAAAACAAACAATCCTCCTTGCTTACGTCCAAAATCCCACCACTTGGAAGAACTGAGGTGTTCATTTAAGGACCATGCATTATACTGCGTGAGCACAGCAACTCTCTGAATATGTGAATTCGTCATGTTGCTCAGCACAAAATCTATAGCTCTGTAGCTGCCTGCTATAGGCAATGCGCCGACTGCTCGTTTTTGGGAAAGAACGTCCATCTTGGTATTACTACCACCTGCTAATATTATTCCGACTGCTCTCATTCTAATTCACCTGCCTTAATAATATAGCCTCCTGAAGGAATAGTTCCCTTAGGGTAGTCTGCTTCTTCCGTCACGCCTGATATCGCCACGTTCTTTCCAATTTTAACTCCATCTGGAATAACGGAATTCTCACCTATTACAGTGATCTCGCAGTTATAAATTTTTTTGTCGAGGGTACTGTCTGCATACTTACCGTCCCCAATAAGTACGTTCGAACCTACCACAGTATCCTCGGCAATGATCGAATTGAAAATGCGGGTACCTTTTCCGATTTTACAACCGGACATGATGATGGAGTCATGCACCTCGGCTCCCTCTTCGATATCCACATTAGGACTGATAACTGAGTTCTTAACGACTCCGTCAATGAAGCAGCCCTCACCCACTATGCTACGAGAAATCTCTGTTCCTTCAGAAAAATACTGAGGAGGAATGGTGTCATTTCTAGTATAAATTTTCCAAAATTCCTCGTAGAGGTTAAACTCTGGAATGATGTCTATAAGTTCCATATTGGCTTCCCAATATGACTTAATAGTTCCGACATCCTTCCAATAGCCTGTATACTCATATGCGTAAATATTCTTTCCCTGCTCATGACAATAAGGAATGATGTGCATTCCGAAGTCACAGTTAGGTTGGTCTTTCAGTTTGATGAGTGCTTCTTTCAAAGCACCCCAACTAAATATATAAATTCCCATTGAAGCAAGATTACTCTTTGGTTCATCTGGCTTTTCCTGGAACTCTTTTATCTTGTGGTCATCATCAGCTACAACCACGCCAAATCTTCCTGCTTCTTCCCAAGGAACTGGCATAGCAGCGATAGTCACATCTGAGCCTTTGCTCTTGTGATAATCGAGCATAATCTCATAATCCATCTTATAAATGTGATCACCCGAAAGAATGAGCACATAGTCTGGATTAAATGAATCGATATATTCGATATTTTGGAAGATTGCGTTCGCAGTACCTGTGTACCATTCAGTATGTTCCGTCTTCTCGTATGGTGGTAGCACGGTTACTCCACCGATGTTTCGATCCAAATCCCAAGGGATTCCGATACCGATATGAGAATTCAGACGAAGTGGTCGGTATTGCGTTAGCACACCGACTGTATCGATACTTGAATTGATGCAATTACTGAGTGGGAAGTCAATAATTTTATACTTTCCACCAAACGCAACTGCTGGTTTCGCCACTCGTTCTGTCAGTACGCCAAGTCTCGATCCTTGGCCTCCGGCAAGCAACATGGCAATCATTTCTTTCTTTACCATAAGTCACTCCTAAAAAGTATGTCCCCCGTGCATATATTTAAGTAGATTATATCAAATTTTAAAAGTGGTTTGCAACATAATACGCTTTAAAAATCGCCTTTTTTGGTATATAATAAACGGGCAAAGAATATAACGCATTTAATAGGAACTAACATGTATAAAGTAAATTTCAATAAACCTATAAAACTTCACTTTACCGGTATCGGTGGCATCAGTATGAGTGCACTTGCTGAGATTATGATGGACCGTGGTTTTACAGTCACAGGTTCTGATATGCAACACTCTGATATTGCTGACCACCTAGAGTCTCTCGGTGCGACTGTCTTTTATGGTCAGCGCGAGGAGAATGTGGCCGATGACGTGGAGCTTTTAATTTATACAGCTGCTGTCCACGAGGACAATCCTGAATTGATTGCCGCAGGCAAGAAAAACATTCCTACCATTACTAGGGCAGATTTCCTCGGACAGATTATGACTAACTATGCAACGGCAATAGGTGTGGCAGGTACACACGGAAAGACAACCACTACTTCTATGCTCTCGCAAGTTATGATGACAGCAGATATGGATCCTACGATTCTGGTCGGTGGTATTATGCCAGCAATTCAGGGTAATATTCGTGTGGGTCATTCTGGACATATGATTACAGAAGCCTGTGAGTACACGAACAGCTTCCTTTCATTTAGACCTACTATCGGAATTATTTTGAATGTGGCTGCGGATCATCTCGATTTCTTCAAGGACCTCGACGACATTCGCCACAGTTTCAGAAAATATGCAGAACTAATACCTGAAGATGGTATTTTAGTTATAAACAGTGACATTGAAAATCTAGACTATTTCACAGATGACCTTAAGTGCAAGGTAGTGACCGTGGGCTCTGACCCTTCGAAGAGCGACTACGCCGCAGTAGATATCACTTACGACGAGTTTGCACTTCCTTCATTTAAGTTGGTTGTGCGAGGCAATGAAGTTCGTGATATCAAGTTGAAGGTTAACGGCGAACACAATGTATTCAACTCACTTGCAGCCATTGCGGCAGCAGCCGAGATGGGCGTGTCCGTTGACACCATTGCGGATGCACTACTGCTCTACGAAGGAACGGATAGACGATTCCAGTTTAAGGGTAAGTTAGGTGACGTGACTATCGTGGATGACTATGCACATCATCCAGATGAGATAAAGGCTATCATTCACACTGCCAAGCAAGTTAATCACGATCGCATGGTAGTTTGTTTCCAGCCTCACACATATACGAGAACGCAGGCACTTTTAGATGAGTTTGCCGGGGCACTCTCAAATGCTGACATGGTAGTCTTAGCTGACATCTATGCGGCTCGTGAGAAGAATACTATCGGAATCTCTTCTAGGGATTTGAAAGATAAAATCGAAAAACTAGGAACTGAAGTTTACTACTTCCCAAGTTTTTCTGAAATAGAAAACTTTTTGTTAGAAAATTTAGAAAAAAATGACTTGTTGATAACTATGGGCGCCGGAGATGTAGTAAAAATAGGCGAACACCTCCTTGGTAATTAGTTATTATCATCCAAACTTTTTTGTTGATAATTTTATTATCATTTATGCGCGCTTTTAGTTAACATAATATTGGAAGAGAAGCAACCTGAGAACTCCCATTATTTGTGGGGGTTCTTTTATTTTGCAATTTTATTTGACTCACTTATTATCATTATTAACATTATTAACATGCTCTGAAACCCAGTAAATATGGGGGTTCTGGGAGGTTTGGCCTCTTGCGTTTATATTTCTTTGTGCTATACTCTTTCTAGATTTAAGGGATTTAGAAAGAACAATTCTCTAGCGAGGGAGATTATTTAGAATGTGCAAATTAGTTTTAGACAGAGGTAGCGGTGCAGACTATACTTCTGTGTCAAACTTTTTTATAGATGAATATATGCCACAGGCAAACGGTGAATTTGTCAAAGTTTATCTTTACCTATTACGTCTTGTGGATAGTAACTCTGATTCAGTTTCTGATGAACTGTCAACAGAAGCAATTGCAGATCAGTTTGGTTTACTAGAAGCAGACGTTTATCGCGCCCTGGAATATTGGGCCAAGCATAAATTGCTCACGTTAGCCTATAACGATGAGCAAAAGCTATCCGGCGTCAAGGTTGAAACTGTTGTTTCTAAACAACAGGAGATGGAAGAGACTCAGATGCTCGCGAAAGCATCAGGTGAAAGTATTTCGGTACCTGCACCTGGAGCATCGGGCTTTGTCATTCCAAAAAAACGCGGCTATTCTGACAAGGAACTCGTTGAGTTTTCCACAGATGAGCGCGTACGTGAATTAAATTTTGTCACACAAACCTATCTTGGCAGACCGCTAACACCAAACGACATGGCTTCTCTTCTTTATATGCTAGAGGGTCTAGGACTCGATAGCGATTTCATCATTTATTTGATGGAAACTTACATGTCGCAAGGTTCGAAGTCATTGCATTCTGTCGAGGAGAAAGCTATAGAGTTTGTGCAAAAAGGAATCGTCACGGAAGAAGACGCCAAAGCCTACGGAAAGCTTCATACGAAAATCCTACAGAGTGTCTACAGAACATTCGGCATTGATTCGAAAGTTCCTGTCAAGCATGATGTAGCCTTCGTAAACAAGTGGTCAGATGATTACAAGTTTTCCGAGGAGATGATTGTGGAAGCATGCAACCGCACGATGACACACACTCATTCTAGTAGCTTCGAGTACACTGATTCGATACTCAGTGCTTGGCTCAATAAGGGAGCGCATACTCTTGATGATGTGGCCCAGTTAGATGAGGAACATAAGCAGGCTAAGGCCGACTCTTCATCTAAAGCCGACAGTAAGACTGTCGGGGGCCCACGTCATAAGAGTCACAACAAAAGACGACGTCAGAAAAAAATTTTGTCACATAAGTATGACTTCGACAAAGTTGAGAATGAACTTCTCGACAAAAACAAAAAATAGTTCTTTGTTTTTATTTACTAATATATATAGGAGTTTTGGGTAATGGCTATAACCAAAAGTCAGGCGGATTACATCGATGGAATATTCGAAAATCGCCGTTTGGAAAACCAAATAGAGATGGATCGCAGACGCGCTGAAGTCTACGATGCTATTCCAGAAATTGGTGAACTAAATGACAAGGCTGCAACATTGGCTGCGGATGCAGCCAGAAGATCCCTAAGTGGGGATGCATCCGCAATGGAGGGTCTCGACAAAACTCTATCTGATATCGCAAAGCAGCGTGAGGCTCTACTTCTCGCGGGAGGTTACTCGGCTGACTACTTAGACGATATCTACCACTGCCAGATTTGCAAGGATACTGGCTACGTAAATGGCGAATCTTGCAAGTGTAGGGAAGAGGAAATTTCCAAGATGCTCTACACAAACAGCCAACTATCCGACATTTTGCAGAAAGAAAATTTTGCAACATTTAACTTCGACTACTACTCTGACGATGTGATAGACGAAGCTACGAATATGTCGGCTCTTGAAAATATCAAGAATGTAGTGGCATCGAGTAAGGAATTTATCAATGATTTTGATAAGGACCACTCCAATCTACTCTTCTATGGTATGGCTGGGACGGGAAAAACTTTCCTGATTAACTGCATTACAAAGGAACTTTTGGACCAATCATATTCGGTCATCTATCTTCCTGCTATTCAATTCTTTGAGTTGATGGCAAACCATACTTTTGGAAGAGATAATGAGACCGCTTACAACGAGGTATCATCTTATGACATTATGAACTGCGATTTACTCGTCATAGATGACCTCGGAACTGAGGTCCAAAATTCATTTACAGACTCATGTTTATTTAACTGCATGAATGAACGCTTATTGCATCAGAAATCTACACTGATTTCTACAAACCTTTCACTTGAGGAATTGTTCGATACTTACAACGATCGTATTTTCTCTAGAGCGATTGGCGAGTATAAATTTTTCAAGATTTTTGGTGATGATATAAGAAGAAAAAAATAATTTACGGAGGAGAAACTAATGGCTAAAAAGTATGTTGAATCAATACCTGTGGGGTCGCTGGCTATAGTTGCACTATCAGGCAGTAAAGCCTTAGGTAACGAGGTTGACATGTACATCAAAGAGTGGCGTAAGGAGCGCTTGGAGGCTAAAGAGTCGCCTATAACTTTTAAGGGTTATAACAAAGACACTTATCTCCTTGATTACTCTAACCCACGATTTGGAACAGGTGAGTCCAAGTGTACACTGGAATCTTCAGTGCGCGGAACTGATCTTTATATTATCGACGATGTAACAAATTACAGCGTTGAGTATACAGTTGCAGGACACACAAACCACTTGTCACCTGACGATCACTTCGCTGATATAAAGCGTGTGATTGCTGCGGCAGCCGGCAAGCCAAAGCGTATTACTGTTATTATGCCTTTCCTATATGAGAGCAGACAGCATAGACGTTTGGCAAGGGAATCTATGGACTGCGCGGTTATGCTTCAGGAACTCGCGGACATGGGAGTGGATAATATACTCACATTCGATGCCCACGACCCTAGAGTCAACAACGCAATACCTCTAACAGGTTTTGAGTCTATTATGCCAACATACCAGTTTATCAAGTACTTACTTAGAAACGTGGATGACCTAACAATCGATGCTGATCACCTTATGGTAATTTCACCAGACGAAGGCGCTATGGGACGAGTAGTCTACTTCGCCAACGTCCTTGGCATCAATATGGGTATGTTCTACAAGCGTCGTGATTACACTCAAGTAATCGACGGTCGTAATCCGATTGTGGCGCACGAGTACCTAGGTGAATCGGTAGAGGGAAAAGACGTGCTTATCATCGATGATATGATTTCATCTGGTGACAGCATGCTCGATGTAGCAAGGCAACTTAAGAAGCGTAAAGCTCGAAGAGTGTTCGTCGCTGTTACGTTTGGTATTTTTACCAATGGATTGGACAAGTTCGATGCTGCTTACGAAGATGGAACCATCTATCGTTTGCTTTCTACTAACTGTATCTACCAGTCACCAGAGCTTAAGAGCAGAGAATGGTACATTAACGTAGACGTTTCGAAGTTTACTGCTACTTTCATCGACAGATTGAATCATGATTCATCTATCAGTGATCTTTTGAACCCAGTTGAAAAGATTAACAAAGTAGTGGATGAGTACGTAAACAAATAGCCTTTAGTTATAAATATAGAGGATTGGCTAACCCGACATGTGTTAACATGTCGGAGGCCAGTCCTCTTTTTTGTGCTTAATTATTGGATAAAAAAAAGAGGCTAGACACTGTATCATAGCATCTAGCCCAAGAAAAAATGAAAACAATTCGCAAGAATCCTTGCTTATGTGTCATTTTCAAAGGTACTTATTCCTTCTATTATTCTACTTTTTTTGATATCTATTCACAATGTGCGATATTTTAAATTAGGTATCTATTTTATAGTTTGATTAAGTTGTAATCTATACCCAATCTGTCTGCCATTACTTTCTCACGCGTATGACATGAGAACATAATAGTCTGCTGCATTCCTGTCGCCATAAACCTCATTGTGTTACCCATTCGCTTGTTGTCATACATTGCGAATGCATCATCCAAAAGGATAGGCATAGGATGCTCGCTAAAGATAATATCTGCTGCCGCAAGTCGAAGTGACATATAAACTTGCTCCACTGTTCCCTTACTGAGTTTTCCTGAAGGAATGAGCGAGTGTTTGCTGTTGATTGAAATGTTCAACTTGCCATCGATCACAACGCTGTCATACTTACCATTAGTAATCTGCTCCATGTAGTAAGAAGCGCGCTCATTTAACTTCTTTCCGAAGTTATTTCGAATGTCTGTGGCAATCTCCTCGATGCTTGCCTTCGCTTCCTCTATGGCTTCGATTTCTTGCTTAGCCTTTCCAATCTCAATGAGTTTTTCCTTGCATTCCTTGATAGCGCGGCGAGTCTCGATGTCTCTCTCCTGCTTCTGCTCAATCATCCACTGACTCTTAGAAATGCCCTCTCTCAAGTCTCTCTCCTTAGTCTCAAGCACTTCTAGTTCCTTACTATACTCATTAGTCTCTATCTCGTTTTCTTCCTCGTGCTTCATAAGGATGATAGTCTTATTCAAAGCATCAGACTTAGCCTTGTGCTGTCGCTCCATATAAGCCTCTTCATGCTTAACCGCCTCATATTGCTCGATAACTTTTCGCAGTTCCTTGATTTCCTCGAGACGCTTATTCTTGTTTTTCTTGTTTACGAAAAATCTAATGATGGCTCCTATAAGTGTCAGCACTCCACATCCCACACAGATAAGTGGCTGGATTAATGTCTTTAATCCAAGGTTTGCCATTATCGCATTATAGTTTCCTATAAATAATCCTATGGCTCCGCCAAAGAATGCCACTGTGAGAATAGTTAAGAATATTGGGAAGTTAGTTCTCTTGACCACCTTGGTCATAATTCTGTCGAGTCCTTCGCCGTTTTCTATTCCCTCTTCTTTTAAGCTTTCTTCCAGTTCAGCTTTCTTTTCTCGAACATTATAGAGATCTGTCTCAAACTTATCTACATCAGCTCTATAATTCATCTTCTCTTGATATAGTTTTTCTCTACGCTCATTTTGCTTCGTGATTTCTTCAAATCTTTTCTTATCTTTAATTGAAAGTTCACTCTTCTCCTCAGACATACTCTCAAGTTCAGATTTCTTTTGCTCGATTCCAGCAATGATTGTATGTTGTTCCTTTTCAGAAATATCAAGTTTGTCTCTTGCATTCATCAACTCATGCTTAAGCACATCTTCCTGATTAATCTGCTTCTCCGAAGCAATGGCCTTTCTCTGCGCATCCAAATCTGCGATGGCACCCTTAATGTTGATATCCATCGTCTTGGTTGCTCCGAGATTGGCAGCGTAGTTCTTTAGTATCGATTCCAATTCCTTGTCAGTCACGCTGCCAAGTTGGCTGATACTAATCGTGTTGTAATAGCAACTCTCATCGAGTCCTGCAAAGAGTGAACTAATCTCGCTCTCAGTTAGTTCTACTCCCTCATCTTCGTTTATTACTTTGAAGTCTTTGTTCGCTTTTGCAAAAATACGCTCGATGCGATAGTTCACACCATTCTCTTGAATGCGCATCTTGCCCTGATAGTTGGCAGGCTCTTCCCAAGGTTCATACTTTGTATAAATATCCTTGTCTGTAACCTTGCCACGACGCTTTTCAATTCCGAACAGCATTCCACGGATAAATGTATGGATGGTAGTTTTTCCAGCCTCGTTCTCACCATAGATGATGTTCATGCCCGGTTTAAACTCTACGACTTCGTTATTAAATTTTCCGAAGTGAGTTAATTCTAATTGCTTGATAATCATTCTACATCCTCCATAGCATCCATTAATGCTTTCGTTCCGTAATAAAGTGTCTTCTGTTCAGTTTCACTTAGTTCATCCTTTATTAGATACCTATAAATAAACAATCCTAAGATGTTATCTTTATTGTCTTCATACAAATCTTGGAAGTCATAATCTGGCACTGTCTGGTCAATAATACCAGTGACATTGCCACTGCGCTCAACTTCCTTCTCATCAATCTCAAACTCAGGGTCTCTGTATCCTGTGAAAGTAATGCGGTACATATTGTCCACACCATTCTCCTCATACACTTCCTCAAGTCGTTGTTTGATTTCCATATTTGTTGAGTCAGGTGTAACTGTGAAATCTAGGTCGATATATATGCGCTTTGCAAATGGTACAAACTCGAGTTTCAACTCATTCTTTGTAACCTCGCCGTAAATATAACCGCGATCACCTGTCTCATTAACATCTATTGGCTCTAGGGAGCCGCAGTAAGCCATCTTCGCATCTTCATCGACGAATGGCTTGTGAATATGGCCGATGGCTGTGTAATCAAAACCTGACATAGCCATACGCTGACGGTTCATAGGGATGTGCTTTTCATCTCCACCGTGAGCTACCAGAATATTTATCATTTCAGGATTCTCTACGATTACATTGTCGTACATCGAATCCGTAATTTCTCTCGAATAATAGCTGAGTCCATAAACTGCTGTGTTCAATTCAGGAATCTCAACTTTCTCAACATTTTTACCATTCAAGAAAATCACGTTTTCGCTCCACTCGTAACCATCGTAGAACGAACCCTTCTTTATGAAGTCGTGATTACCCGCACAGAGCACGACCTTAGTCGTTGGGATAGTCGAAAATAGATAATCGACTTCCTTTATCTCTCTGAGCAATGGTTGACGATGAAAAAGGTCGCCGGCGATAATTAACATATCAACTGGCTTCTCTTTAATTTGCTTAATCAATCGCTCAAATGTGTTCCACAATTCATCTGCGCGATCCTTTGCCCACTCATGCTGATTCTCCGGGGTAGCACCCAGGTGAATATCCGCCGTATGAATAAAACGCATATATCCTCCTTACTTGTAGTGGTCCTCTATAGTCCAAATTTTCTTGCCTTTGCCGTCCACGATAAGTCCAGTACATTTCTTTGCCTCGGCAATGGCCTTCGCTTTGTTTCCAACAATTCCCTGCAGTTCGCCATATCCATAAACATAGAAGCTGTTTCCACTCGACTTTTCAAGTGATGTATTTACTTCCGCTTCGTCTATGAATTCCACTTCTCCTTGTTTTTCGACTTCCGCAGTTTTCCCTTTATTGAGTGGATTTCTAAAGGCGAGTGCGAGTTCCTTCAACTTCACATCATCCTTATAGAAACTACTCTGCACAGATTCCTCAGCCTGCTTAGTATTGTCTAAGAGCTGATCGTCTGAAATATCTTTTCCATTTTTGTTTCTCTTAATATTGATAATTGTGTCCGTCACTTCTATATCTTTGATGAACACTCCCTCTTTTTCATATGTTTTCGTCTCGTTAAAATTCTTATCAAGAATCGTTAACTTATTAATTGGTAGGAAGTTCACTTTGTCTACATCGCTTTTCTTTATAGTTCCGTAAATCAAGTTCGTTCCCGTATATCCACACACAGTAATTAACTCACCATCGTCAGCATGTATCACATGCTTCTTACCTGAGTCCAAATTGATGACAGTGATGCTGTCTGCTTTCTTGTTTTTGCCATTTGTGTTGAAAGCGAGAATACTTCCGTCACCACTTACCGCGTAACTATCATTTTCAAGTTCGTCTGCTATCACTCCCCACTCATGTGTCCTGAGGTTCGCGTAGTAAATCGCATCTTCTAACATTAAGTAGAGTGTGCCGTCTCCGACGTGGCACAATGTTGACAATTGGATATCCAAAATATCTGCAGTGTTTCTACAAGGAATGAAAACTCTCTCTGTCGATTTATTATCTTTTGCGCTGTAGCGCATAATCGAAATTCCGTTTCTTCCTTTATGATTGTCGGCAGGCGAATAACCGTAGATCATATAATCTACATTGCCTTGATCGTCTACCTCTACCACTCTAGCCTTCGTCTGCTGCAGTTGTTTGTAACTCTTCGCATTCAGTTTGAAGATTGGAGTAACCTTTTTCTCAGGCATATCCATCACATAGACGTCACCATTAATAGCATATGTGAGATATTTCTCGTTCGGACTCTCCATATGACCAATCGTTTTTTCTGCCTGAACTCCAAGGTCGATAAACTTACTTCCAACATTATCAGCATTGGCTTCCCAAATTTGGTTCACCTTTCTGTCAAAGCCCAATATGTATTGACGTCCCTTGTACGACCAAACAGTGATGGTCTCTGCGACGTTAAATTTTTCCATGTTGTCTTCGGCGTTTAAATTCTCAATTTGATAATTGAACGTGTATGTTCCGGAGTAACCTCCGTTTGTAATGTAGAACTCCTTCGCCGTTGTCTTCATACTGCCTATTTTTTTCGGAGCCATCGTAGCCCAAATCAGGCAAGTATAACTATTGTGAAGAGTAACCTCTCCCAGGTTGTCATTTCTAAGTTTAGGATCTGGCTCTAAGTATCCAGCGAGATCAGATACCTGCTTCTCATTAAATGTTCTATCGTTAATCTTCTTTGCAAACTTGATCTGCTCAGGCACAATGTCCTTATCCATTACCATTGCCCTGGCATAATAATAAACCGCCTGATGCTGATTTGTCTCGATGATAAAGTCTAGGCGATATTCTGCGCCAACTTCCATAATCGCCGTCGCCGTGTATGTAAATGAACTGCTCTTGTCGTTCTGTTTCAAGTCATCCACGTCACCCGAATCAATCAAGTTGTCGTTCGTCGTGTTCTTTAACTCATACTTGATATTTTCAATCTTGTTACCCTTATTGTCTATCTTAATCTCTGTCTGGCGCTGAGGCGAAATCAAAATGATGACATCGCGCACTTTCTCTGTGTCGAGTTCATTTGTATATCCAGTAATCGTTCCGATTCCCTCGCCATTGTAATAACTATTCATCACCGGCACGTCAGCAGTAACAGCCTTCGACTGAAGTGCGGTAGGCTTCTGCATCCTACTTCCGATTTGCCAGAGAATACCAAAAACAAGCGCTACGATGAGCACAGCGATTATACATATGATGATTATTCTTCTCTTCTTCTTGTCTTCCATATCTTCCTTTATATTGGCGAAGCCAATGCCGGCCTCATCCACTACTATCTAGATGGAAATTTGAAAATAACAGATTCGAATGGTCTTAGAGGAAACTCTAAGCGATATTCAAAACCGTCACACTCCGACTTGATAGCCTTATATTTTTTCTCAACTTTCTCGCCAGTCTCAGTTGTGAGAATGCGAGTGTATGTTCCAGCCTTTGGCACGCCAACTGCATAGTCAGGGCGGTCCATAGGCGTAAAGTTAAATACGAAACCGAGCGAGTTCTTGTAATTCTTCTCAGTCGTGTGTCGCATAAAACTGTAAATACTTCTGTCATTGTCGTCAGCATTTATCCACTCAAAAGCACCATATCCACGAGTCTCTGTGTGCATCGCTGGCAACTTCTTGTAGAATTTCAAAAGTTTGCTGACATACTCTTGCATATCCTTATGCTCATCCTCCTCTAGCAAGTACCAGTCGAGCGAGCGTTTTTCAGACCACTCCTGAAGTTGCGCGAACTCCTGTCCCATAAAGAGAAGCTTGCGTCCAGGATGACCGAACATAAATGTGTATGCCGTCTTTAAGTTTTTACATTTATCTGATGGATAACCCGGCATCTTCTCAAGCATTGAGCACTTGAGATGTACTACCTCATCATGCGAGAGCACTAGAATAAAGTTCTCGCTGAAGCAATACGTCAAACCGAAAGTCATCTTGTTGTGATTTCCTTTTTTGAAAAGTGGATCGAGTTTCGTGTACTCAAGGAAGTCGTGCATCCAACCCATATTCCACTTATATGAGAATCCAAGTCCACCCTCGTCTGCCGACTTAGTCACATTTGGCCATGCCGTCGATTCCTCGGCAATGATGTAGGCTCTTGGGTTTCTGTAGTTCATTACAGAACCTAAGTGCTTAAAGAATTCGATAGCTTCATAATTTTCATTTCCGCCATCTTTATTTGGAACCCACTGTCCATCTTCTCTGCCGTAGTCTCTGTATAACATTGACGCGACCGCGTCAACACGAAGACCATCGATATGATATTTTTCAACCCAGAACAATGCATTCGCAATGAGAAAGTTTACAACCTCTGTCTTTGAGAAGTCGAAAACTTTTGTTCCCCAGTCAGGATGCTCTCCGAGTCTAGTATCTGCGTATTCGTAAAGTGGCTCGCCGTCAAATAATGATAAACCATGAGCATCTCTTGGGAAGTGAGCTGGTACCCAATCCAAGATAACCGCTATACCTGCTGCATGGAATGAATCAATAAGATACATAAAGTCCTTTGGCTCGCCATAGCGCGATGTAGGTGCATAATAACCTGTAACCTGATAACCCCAAGAGCCGTCGAAAGGATGCTCTAAGATACCCATCAACTCAACGTGCGTATATCCCATATCAACCACATACTTAACCAACTCATCGGCTAGTCTTCTGTAGTCGTAAAAACCATCTTCATCCTCTGGACCCTGGAAATCCTTCTTCCAAGATCCGATATGGCACTCGTAGATAGACATAGGTTGCTCGTAGTGATTCTCGTGAGCCTTCTTTTCTATCCACTCCTTATCTTTCCATCTATATCCATTGATATTTGCAACTCTCGATGCAGTTCCAGGGCGAAGTTCCGCCCAGTTTGCAAACGGATCTGCCTTGTAAAGTTTCTCACCATCCTTAGTAATGATGACAAACTTATACATGTCGCCGACTTTCGCATATGGAACGAACTTCTCCCATATTCCGGAGTCGTTCTCCATCTTCATGCCAGCGTCCATCTCTATCCAATCGTTAAAGTCTCCTATAACCGCAACATCAACAGCGTGTGGAGCCCACACAGCAAAATAGACACCCTTCTTTCCATCTACGGTTGTGGCGTGTGCGCCAAGTTTCTCGTAGATTTCATAGTTGGTACCTTTACCAAACATATAACAATCGTCTGCTGTAATTTTGTAGCGATTCATAGTCTTCTCCTTGTGGATAAAAGATTTTTATTTAACTCGGTTGTAGTTTATGAGACATCCCTTGAGGATAATGTCGCGCTCCTCTGATGTCATCTCTCCCAGTTTCAATGTGAACTCTTCCACACTTTCAGCCTTTCCATCTTTCATCTTAACAATGTAAGCTGGAATTTCAGTTGCTGCATCTTCTACAGCCTTCTTGATGTCTGGGACAAATATATAATCATTCAACTTGAACGGAATCTCTCCCTCGAAAATGAATGGAAGCATTCCCCAGTTAATTAGATTTGAGCGATATCTCTTCGTCGCATACTCTTCTGCGATGTTAGCCCAACCTCCGAGAACCTTCTGACATGAAGCAGCTTGCTCTCTAGCTGAACCATCACCTGGCTTCACTGCATAAATCGTACTTCCGATCCCAAGTGTACTGTCATCAAATGGATGGTCACCCACCTTTTCTTTCAGAAGTGCAATTACTGTCTCTATCTCTGGAAGAACCTCTGCAGGGCTCTTTCCTTCTTCTCGATTCCTTTCAGCCTTTTGAACTTCCTTCGCTCTTCCCACATACTCAGGATCCTTTCTAGAGAGTGCAAACTCTGCAAGCCCCAAAGGATTTGATCTGTATGACGAAGTCTCACCTGAAGGAATAAGTTCATCTGTTGTAGTAACTGGGTCATGGATTTCTGAAACTACTTTCAATAGTAAGTTGTCAGTCAATGCAACCATCTCTGGCCAATCCTTGATGTTTGGTCCCAGTTTCAACTCTGCATCTGTGTCTGCATTTCCGTGTGAATCAAATACTCTATTTTCATATATGCTAGCGTCGAAATGATACTTGCGATTAGCATATTCTACATCTAAATCTGTGGCAGCTGTAAGGAAGCCTTTGTTTGCCGCGGTAGCGGCAATAGATCTAGCATCCATCAAAGCTACTGAACTGATCTGGCCATTCTGTAATTTGCTACCCTCACGGTTAGGGAAGTTACGCGTCGAATGTCTGATAGAGAACGCGTTGTTCGCAGGTGTGTCTCCAGCACCGAAACAAGGCCCACAGAATGCAGTCTTCAAAACCGCTCCCGTTTCCATCAAGTCGGCTGCTGCACCATTCTTAATCAGTTCCATATATACTGGCATAGATGCCGGATAAACACTCAATGTAAACTCATCCGAACCTATGCTCTTTCCTTTCAAGATATCTGCTGCAGCGCAAATGTTCTCAAATCCACCACCTGCACATCCAGCGATGATTCCCTGTTCCACATAAAGTTTGCCGTCCACTATCTTGTCCTGCAAACTATAATCCACCTGACCATCAAGTGAGACAAGCGCCTTCTGCTCAACATCATGAAGTATGTCTTCTAGATTTGCATTGACTTCGTCAATGGTATATGTGTTACTTGGATGGAATGGCATCGCAATCATAGGTTTAATCTCTGAAAGGTTAACGTAAACGATTCCATCATAGTAAGCTACTGTTCCAGGATTCAATTCCTTGTAATCATCTGCTCTTCCATGAGTCTCGTAGAATTCTTTAATAGTGTCATCTGTAGTCCAGATAGAAGATAAGCATGTCGTCTCTGTTGTCATTACGTCTACACCGATTCTGAAATCAGCGCTCAAGTTCTTAACTCCAGGTCCGACGAATTCCATCACCTTATTCTTCACATAACCTGACTCGAAAACCTCTCCGATGATAGCGAGAGCCACGTCCTGTGGTCCCACGCCCGGCTGAGGAGTTCCCGTCATATAAATTCCAACTACCTCTGGTCTATTGATATCATATGTCTGCGACAATAACTGCTTAACCAATTCAGGTCCGCCCTCGCCCATCGCCATAGTACCGAGCGCACCGTAACGTGTATGTGAGTCAGAACCCAAAATCATCTTTCCGCCACCTGCAAGCATCTCTCTTGCAAACTGGTGAATAACCGCCTGGTGTGGTGGAACATAAATTCCGCCATACTTCTTGGCAGCTGTAAGTCCAAACATATGGTCATCTTCATTAATTGTTCCGCCTACAGCACAGAGACTGTTGTGGCAGTTTGTGAGAACATATGGAATAGGAAACTTCTCAAGTCCCGATGCTCTAGCAGTCTGAATAATTCCCACGAAAGTGATGTCGTGAGATGTCAATTTATCAAACTTGATCTGAAGTTTTTCCATATTGTCTGATGTATTATGCTCCCTTAAAATATTGTAAGCCATAGTCTGTTTTGAAGCTTCCGCTTCAGAAACATAGTTACTTCCAAGCAAACTAGAGAGCTCATCCTCTGTCTTTCCAGCTGTCTCAATGACATCTGTTCCATTTACTAAATAAGCTCCACCTTGTGATAATTTAACCATTAAATCCTCCTAAAAAGCGTAGGAAAAATGCTATAGGGCGCATTTTCCCACAGTTAGTAACATTATACAATAATTGACTATGCCACGCAAACCGGCTAAAAGGCTGTTGGGAACACTTACAAACATAAAAAAATAGTCTCGCAGCTTTCATCTGCCATACTATCACCTTTTTAGTTAGGGAACTTTTCCCTCTTCTTTTAATATCCGTTAACTACTCTTCCATCTTCGATAGTGATAACCCTATCACAATACTCTGCTACCATCTTTTCATGAGTTACGATTACTAAAGTTTTTCCTTCGTTTTTCAAATCTTGAAACAGTTCCATCAATTTTATTGTATTTTTCGAGTCCAATGCACCAGTCGGTTCATCACAAAGCAAAACTTTTGCATTGTTTATCAAAGCTCTGGCTATTGCTACCCTTTGTTTTTGTCCTCCTGATAATTGTTTTGGATATTTTTTTAATTTGTTCTCTATTCCCAGTCTTTCTAAAACTTTTCTTATGAGCTCTTTCTTTTCCTTCCTAGATATTTTGGCATATGCTAATGGCAATTTTACATTGTTTTCTATGTTCATTTCTGGAACTAAAGCAAAATCTTGAACAATAAAACCAAAAAATTCATTCCTTAGTTTTGCTTTTTCCTTGGAACTATAATCGTTTACCTTTTTCCCCATAACAAAATAATCACCTTCTGTTTGCTTGTCCAGCATACCCATTATATTTAACAATGTGCTTTTCCCTGAGCCTGAAGCTCCCATTATGGCAACCATTTCACCTTGCTTTATACTCAACGACAAGCCATCTAAAGCTTTGACTTCGCTATCTCCTTCTCCAAATACCCTTTTTATATTTTTAATTTCTAAAATACTCATATTTCACCACCCTATTTTATTCTGATTTTATTTTTTTGATTATTTCCCCAGTATTTATTTTTTTCAAACTATATATAGTTACTATTCCAAAAAGTACGCCAACACCTATCATAATATTGTTGGAGGCTTTGGTCACTCCAAAGCAAGTATAAAGCACGATAATCCCTAATATAAACATGCATATTATTTGAGTTAATAAACGTACAAAAATATCGCTTTTTCTCGCCCCGCACATCATACTAACTCCATATTCATATTCACTATCTTCAATTACTTGTATTATCATTCCTATAATGCTTATTATAGAAAAAACAGCTAGAATAACACCCAAACTTAAATGTAAAGCATAAAGGTTGATGTAATCTTCGCGAATGGGCCTTAATTGATCTTTATAATTTTTAAAATAATAATCTACAATCTTTTCTTGATTAAGCGCATTTATAACCCCTTGTATTTCCTTCTTGTCCTTGGCGATAAATTGCAATGACTCTAAATATTCCATAAAATTATCTTCAAAATCCAAATAATAAGGAATTAGAATTGCGTCATCTATAGATGTACTTTCCTTCCTTTGCATTGGGAGAGTTATTCTTTGCCCCGATTCCAGAAAGCCTACAATCTTAAAATTTACCCCAATGTCTGTTTTTATCATTTTATTCAATCCGTATTTTTTCCTCCAAAAGTTGCCCGCGTATACTGGCACTTCGTCAACCTTATACATATTTCCATGCCTAAGTTTAAAAGTTTTATCAATTCTTCTATTAAAATCTGCAATTTTTATATCATATTTCTCGAAAAAATTTGGACTTATTTTGAAGGTGTTCAGTTCTTTGCCATTTTCATCACCTATACTTTCTGCATTGCTTACTAGTATTCTTTCAACTTTCTCTTTTCGAAGATCTGAATATACTTTCTTATATTTTTTAGCAGCTATCTTTTCTCCTTTTTCCTCTACTAAATTATATGTGTCGATATTGTATAAAGTATAAATATTTTTGCCGTTCATATATTTATTAATATGTTGTAAAACGTTCTTGCTATCATAATAATTAGTCAAAACAAAGCACATAATGAAAACTGAAGCAGTAATTTGCATTATTAAAAAAATGCTAAGAATCTTTCTCTTGTTGAGTGATTTCAGTCCGTATTTGATATTTTCCTTTGTTCTTCTCATTTATCAATACCTCCCTATCTTTCCAGATATATTACCTCTTCTCACTTGTAATAAAATGTTAATTCCTAATAAGAGATAACCTATCAGAAGGATTTCAACAAAACTCAACAATATAGATGCAGGAAGCAAAGATGTTCCGAAAAGATTCCTTGTAGCGTTTAAAACTTGCGTTTTTCGAATACTATCCATTATTGTTGTTGATATTATTGTTCCAAACAAAAAAGATATACATATTATCATAAAAAATCTTGTAAAATAAAGTTTGATTATCTTTTCTTTTGTTGCGCCTACGAGTAAGCGTATAGATATTTCTCGTTTCTGATAATTAATCCACTTTTGTATGAATCCAACGCAATTAAAAATGACCAAAAGCGCACATAAAAACAATTCAAATACAAATACCTCTCTTGTATCTATATACCCATCGTTAGATTTTCTTATTTCAAAAGATCCAAACTCTTTTTTTAATATTCTTTTAAGACTACTCTCCTTCAAACTACCGTTCCCTTGTATTTCAATTAAATTGTAGTGATTGTCGTTTGCAATACTTGAGGAGCATATGTTTATATAAAATAATTTCTCTTCTATAGTTGAATCTCTGTTGTCTGCATAATAGCCTATAACTCTATATTCATGGCCTCTGCAATTAATATACTCTTTTCCTTTTTTCTGAAATACCATTTCTTTGTATTTTTTATTAACTACTGCAGTGTTTTCTTTTTTATTAATAGAATCCTTATCAGTAAAAGATATCTTAACTTCCTCTATAAATTTTTTTGTAAATTTTGAAACTGCATAAGCATATTCTTCATAAGAAAAATCTAACCGTCGATATTTTAATTTTCCTATTCTCTCAATTACTTTTCCAATTGTTGGATTTTCTTCATTGTTTACTTTTATTAAATAACTATTTTCTGTTTTCTTTTCAATTCGCGGCAAAAGCATTGCGTTGTTTCCTAATTGAAAAATAAAAATGCTCATAAATAAGACTATAATTAAGATTATGTTTTTAAAATTTAGTATTTTCATAAATTCCTCATAAAAAAACAATATTCATACTAAGAATTTAAAATATACTTAGTATGAATACTTGTTATTTGTCTATTTTAATTATTTATACGCCCAAGTCCACGAACCATATGATGTGTGGAGCGGATCATTGAACTTTTTTAATTGTATTAATTTATTACTTTTTGTTGTGCTCTTTGAATGATTATAATTTTTTTCTCTTAATTTGATAGTAACTTTTTTAACATATTTGTCCTTTTTCAAACCAAGGCTTTTGCATAGACTTCCTCCATTAGTTTTAACTGAACCATTAAAACGAGCTTCTACATAAACATCTAGTCCTCTTCTACCTTTACTTGCATACCAATGTGTCATTGCGCCTACCATAACTAAAGCCATTAATGATAATGACATTGCTATAGCAATTGTGTAAATTTTCTTTTTCATACTCTTTCTCCTTCTTTCTGGGGTTATCTATTTCCCTATCCCCCATATATTTTGCAATCATCTGCCAAGCCAATTTATCATGCCTGTTTTAGAAATACAAGTGATTATTTTTTCCAAAGTGTACTTTTTTCACTTTCCAAATTCTTTTTTAGCATATGACATTTTTCCGTATATAGTTATTTTATTTCCCTTTTTCTTAACCTTTTTACTGTATTCCGATCCATAATCATTTTTATTTGTCTGCAGTATTGTATAGTAATATCCGCTCTTCTTAACTTTGGAAGCGCTCACATTTACAGGCCCCACAAAGCAACTCCAAATCATAATCAAAGATAATGTTAAAGCTAATATTTTTTCATTTTAAAATCCTCCTTAGATATAACAATTAATATTTTTATTATACCACCATTAGAATGTATTTCTGTCTTAAGGTGTTCTTATTTTGTCTTATTTTTGCATAATAAAAGCGGCTCCGAGAGAATCGGAACCACTTTCATTTTTTCTTGAGCCAATTGCCCAATTTATGTAGGGAATTTTACTATGCATTAGCCTGCTTGTTCTTCTTGAACTGCAGGTAATTTACTTTAATACCTGCCTGAACTTCTTCCAACTTGAAGTTGTAAGCGCCCTTCTCGAGTTCAACCTTGCAGAGTTTCACTGTCACCCACTTGCCGTCGGTTCCACTCGTCTGCAAAACTATCATCTTCTCATCGTTCGCCATCAGATTCGATGTAGCCTGGTATAGATTGTGTCTGTCGAAAGCCATCTGCGCTATAAACGTGTAAACTCCCGGCTCGTCGACAATCATTGTCGCCTCAGACTCACCCTCAAACATAACCTTGTCATCATCCGTGAGTTTAAACGTCTTATATTTCGCATCCTCCACAGGAACTGCCTTATAATGTTCCGCCTTATCAGGGTCCACGAGTTCTCGCTCGATACACGGAGTCTTCATAATGAAGTTACATATGTTCATGGCACATCTCTGCAACTCGCCTAGTGTCAATCTGCCTTCGACAATAGACTCCTCTGTATTATCTTCCTTTGAGTTCACCTCAGCGCCGTTATTATTTACTACCATATATACGTCGTTCTGTGAACGAATCATATCTCTTGTGTCTTGATCTGATTCTGGTCCCTTCTCAACTACATCGTTCATGCGAGCCCACCAGTCTGTCATAACCATTCCATCAAATCCCCACTCTCCGCGAAGAATGGTCGTACAGAGGTCGTAGTTAGATGCTGCCCAATGTCCGTTGATAGGATTATACGATGTCATAACTGTCTGAACGGTTCCCTCTCTTACTGACTTTTCGAAAGGCTTTAAGTATATCTCTCTTATTGCTCGCTCAGAGCACACAGCGTCCACGCGGAATCTGTGAGTCTCTTGAGAGTTGAGTGCGAAATGCTTAATCGTACCCCATGAACCGCCAGCCTTTATTCCACCAGTCGCTGCAAGCGCCATCTCGGCTGAGAGAACTGGATCCTCTGAATAATATTCAAAGTTTCGTCCATTCATTGGGTTACGATGGATGTTAGTGCCAGGGCCGAGGAGAGTATCGATCTGATGATTATTCAGCTCCTGGCCTACCATCTCATAAATATCTTTCACTAATTTAGTATTCCAAGTCGACGATAGCATCGTTCCTATCGGCAACTGTATAGTCGGATCTGACATTCTGACGCCACTTGGTCCATCTGCCGTACAACCAGCAGGTACACCATAGTTGAAAAGCTGGTCACTCACGCCGCCAAACGCTGACGCTGTTCCCATTGTAACTCGTGGGTTCGACATTCCCTCACCACGAATCATCTGCGCTAGTTCCTCAACTGTCAACTGCGCAATAAAGTCTTTTAACTCTGCTTTTCCGTCATAGACATCTTTTAATTTAATACCTTTATCACCTGTCTGTGATATTTCTTCAGGTAAATTTTCTTCTATTCTCTTCGCCAAGTCCACTGTAGGATGCTCACTAGGAACATAAGTTTCCTCATATGTTCCATCTTCCTTCAGCTTTCCTGGTTTTAATATTTCCAAATCATCATTGTCTGGTGCGCAGCACTCAGACAATTCCTCTACTACGATAAGTTCGTCTATAGTCTCGGTGTGTGAGAGGATATTGTCGCGCACGCTAGTGCCGACATAGAAATTGTAATCTCCATCCTCAAGGACGTAACAAGATTTATGGCCAGTCGCATTACTGTCATCGTAAGACGCTAACTCTTCCATAGTAAAACGAACCTCAACCTGCTGCGAATCGCCAGGGGCTATCTCGTCTGTCTTAGCGAAGCCAGCCAGCTTGCGCTTAGGTTGACCGAGCGCTCCTTGAGGAGCCTCCACATAAACTTGTACTACTTCCTTGCCAGAATATTTCTTTCCTATATTTGTAACTTCTACGTTGAATATGAGTTCGTCGCCCACCTTTTCCGCTTTCAACACTGAAACATCAAATTCTGTGTATGACAGGCCAAAGCCAAACTCATACATCACCTTGTCAGGGGCAAACGTCTCAAAATAGCGATATCCCACGTAGATATCTTCTTTATATAAATTGAAAAAATCATGTCCGAAATTTTCGGTCGATGGATAATCGTGAATATCCCATGCGATAGTGTCTGGCATCTTTCCACTAGGAGAAATATTTCCTGATAACACATCGCCTATGGCCAATCCACCAGCATTTCCACCTTGCCAAACATAAACCATAGAATCGATTTCTCCCATTCGCTCATCGGCTATCCAACCCATATCAATGATATTAGAAACATTGAAAATGACACAGACCTGCTTGAAAGCCTGAGTGATAGCAACTAGATTCTCTTTTTCAAGCGCTGTGAGTTGATAACTACCCTCGACGAGATAGTTATCGCGATCCTCACCTGCCGTTCTACCAATGATGTAGACTGCTTTGTTTGAATGGCGCGCCATCTTCGCGGCGAAATCATATGTGATAGGCATATCATACTGGAACCAAGGTTCAGCCGCCCATCCACCTCCACCATTGTCGAATGGATGAGTCCTGAGCCATGCTTTGGATGCATCAACCAATTCATTGTTGATATTGATTCCACTATTCTTGAAACCATCCAAAATGTTGGTCGTTTTCTCTACATAAACAGAGCCTCCCGAGCCTGTACCACTTCTATAGTAGTCAATCTGAGGACGCCCAAAAACAGAGACCACATCCTTATCCCTAAAAGGTAATGTGCCTCTCTCGTTCTTCAATAGAACTATTCCTTCTGTCGCAGTTTCTCTAGACTTATTAAAAAATTGCTTGTGAAATTCACTCATTGTAGTCATTCATTACTCCTCGTGCAATAATTTTTAGTGTAAGTCTATCCATTTCCGCACATGATTCCACAATGTACGTTAATATTAACATCTTTATCAAAAAGTGTCAATTTTTTATTTAGGTGTTTAATTTTTGTGCTTTTTAAGTACATATTTCACCACTTAATATTTTAAACTTGATACTTTTTAATATTTCAACTCGTCCTAAAAGGCTTATTTTTATTGATAAAGTAAGGTGTTTATTGTAAAATAGTACCAATGCAGTAACTTACTAGTTGCCGAAGGCATAAGCAAAGTTGCTGACTATTTTTTTTAAGGGTGTTTTATTATGAGTAAATATTTCCAAGAAGATATTGAAACAATATCTAGAGAGGAATTAGAGAAGCTCCAGAACGAACGATTGGTGGAAACTGTCAATCATGTTTACAACAATGTGCCTGCCTACAAGGCAAAGATGGATGAAAAAGGTATTACCCCATCAGATATCAAAGGCATAGAGGATCTTCACAAACTTCCTTTCGTAGTAAAAGATGATTTGAGAAATGAATATCCTGACGGAATGCTTGCATTACCTCTTGAGGATTGCGTGCGTATCCAGTCTACTTCTGGTACGACTGGCCGTCGTGTAGTTGTTTACTACACTCAGGATGATATTCGTATTTGGGACGAGTGTTGTGCTCGTGCTCTCGTGGCTGCGGGATGTTCTAAATCCGACGTAGTTCATGTTTCTTACGGATACGGTCTATTTACCGGTGGTGCTGGTTTGAACGGCGGATCACACATGGTTGGTTCGCTTACACTCCCTATGTCATCAGGTAACACAGATCGTCAGCTTCAGTTTATGCAAGATTTGAAGTCTACTATTCTTTGTTGTACACCATCCTACGGAGCATATCTTGCCGAGTCGGCTATAGAGAGGGGTGTCGTAGACAATCTTCACTTAAAAGCCGGTATTTTCGGTGCCGAGGCTTGGTCTGAAGAGATGCGTGGCGACATAGAAAAGAAACTTAATATTAAGGCTCATGATATATATGGTTTGACAGAAATCAGTGGTCCTGGAGTGGCTTTTGAATGTGGAGAGCAAAATGGTTTGCACGTTAATGAAGACCACTTCATCCCTGAAATAATAGATCCAGAAACTGGTGAAGTTCTCCCTGACGGTGAAAAAGGTGAATTAGTATTTACTTGTATTTCAAAGAAAGCAATGCCACTTCTTCGTTACAGAACAAGAGATATAACAAGTCTAACTCACGAGAAATGTGCTTGCGGTCGTACACATGCCCGCATCCAGCGTCTCATGGGAAGAACTGATGATATGCTCATTATCAAGGGTGTAAATGTATTCCCTTCACAGATTGAGGAAGTGTTGATTAACCAGAAACTTACACCTAACTATCAGTTGATTGTTGATAGAGTTAACAATAGCGATACTTTAGAAGTTCTAGTTGAGATGACACCTGAGATGTTCTCAGATACTGTTGGTACTATTGAGAAGACTGAACGAAAGATTGTATCAGCCCTAAAGAGCATGCTTGGTATTTATGCTAAAGTTTCACTTGTTTCACCAAAATCAATAGAGCGTTCTGAAGGTAAGGCGGTTCGCGTTATTGATAAGAGAAAGATATAGGAGGTCTTGATATGTATATTGATCAGATATCTGTTTTTGTAGAAAATAAACCAGGCAAGTTGTTTGATCTTACAAACTTCATTGCTGAGAAAAATATTAACATGAGAGCTTTGGAAGTGGCCGATGCTAGCGACTACGGCATTATCAGATTCATCGTTGATGATCCAACGGCTATGATAAACGCTCTCAAGGAAAATGATTGGGTTTGTAATGTAACAAAGGTTATCGGAGTTAAGATTCCTGATAAACCAGGATCACTTGCAAAGATTTCAAATATCCTTTCAGATGCCAACACCAACGTAGAGTACTGCTACGCTTTCATCTCAAAGGAAAACAACAATGCCATTATGGTATTCAAGGTTGACGACAATGAAGAGGTTGTTAATATTCTAAAAGCAAATGGCGCAGAATTAGTAAGTCAAAAAGAAATAGCTAATATCTAATTTTTAAACAAACATATTAAAAGAAGGTTGTAATTATCTTACAACCTTCTTTTTTATTGCCTCCGGCAATTTAATCATCCTTTTCTTCTTTTGTCACACTTGCTGTTGTTGGATTTTCCTTAGTTTGAGCTTCTGTTGTCGGGTTTTCTTTTGACTCGTCTTCTTTTTTTAATTGCGGGTATTTCTTATAGTACTTTGCTTTCTCCTGCGGGTGTTTATTTAAGTAGTCTATTCTCGCATTCTGTGACATTCCCTCTACATTCGGTACCTTCTTCGAATAGATGTTGTCTGCGATAAATATTGCGACAACAACAACTACCATTGGCAAGGCCACCTTAAATGGAATGCGCATAAGGAAGTTATCAAGAATTGGGAATAAGAGGAACAATCCTGCTACTCCTGCCAAACCGAAGATTAGCAATCCTTCAGCGCAGACATAACCGTTAATGTTCAGGAAGTGTCCACGATAATCCCAATATCTTAATCCTGTTGAATGTTCTATTGACCATCCGGATACGTACTCTATTACTCCACAAATGATGAACGATAGCGCGAATACGACACCCGGTGATTTTGTTTTAAACTTATGGAGCAAGAGTAATATCGCTACTCCGCCGCCACCATAAATTGGAAGCCAAGGTCCATAAAGTGTTCCGCGGTTTACGAATACTCCCTCTGAGATGAGGTGTAGTGTAACCTCCCATATCCAGCCAATGAAACAAACGATAAAGAATATCATGATTACATTCAAGAGCGAGTAGTGTCTTGTATGAATGAGCGTATCTGTCTTCTTTCCTTTGTCCATCATTATCGGATTCATTCTCAAAGGATATTCTTCACCTTTAATAGCACCCTCGTAGGCATCTATCTCATTCTTCTTTTGCATAGCACGGCGATATTCTTTTTCCTTATCATCATATATAAGAACAAGACCAATTGTGTTTTCCAAGAATCCCCAGAAACCTTTTCTTTCCTCTGGCATCTCAAATGAACTCTTCTTTTCTATTATGTCGCTATATGCTTGATTGATATTTTTCTCTGATGCTTTCGTAAAGAGATATTTGTCGTTTAATACTTTTGAATTTTCTACGTGATTCACAAAAGCTCGATCTCTTATATATGAATAATACTCGGCATCGACTGAAGATGTATATGGGTTCAAGAATAATACTCCGAATAATCCCAATGTAAAAAAGTTAACTATGTGCCAATACCAAAATGAAAGGTCCAGAACGAATTTTTGCATCTTATGTCCATCCATCATCTTTCTTGATAGCGTGATGGCTTCGTTAGCTTTTATATCCGGATTCTCCGCTACGATATATGGAACCATAGAATATGAATATCTCTTTATAAAGTAGCCAACAATGGTGAGCGACCACAATGAATGATAAATAAATTTGAGCAACATCGTCCAGGCAGTTCTTCTCCATCTTTTCGCTCTAAAGATAAACATCGCTCTTCCGAAAGGAACTTTTTTATATGTTCTTCCTTCAAGAATCAGCCTGGCCGCTACTACCTCGTAAACATTTTGTATGAACGCAAACATCAATAGGTATATGAGCATAGCTATGACAATTGCTATTCCAACTCCCCACCTATAGGATCCTGTCAGGGATTTCGCCGACTGATATATATTCATAAAGAGTTTGCCTGATGAAACAGTATTGATAGCCGTGGCAAGGAATCCACTCTTTCTACCTACTTCAACCACTCCTATTTTTTCACTGGACTCTTCCTCATTCTTAATAGCTGCATCAACTATTTTTTGTCCACCCTTTTCGTCACCAACTACAAGCCTCTTTATTATTCCATTCATACCCTTGTCTTTGGTATCTTTAATAACGTCTTGTATTTCATCAACATTAGCACTTCCAAATGTCAGGAATGCCAAGTCATCTGAAAAAGATGTTCCAATTACTGCAGCAAAAAGACATATTAAAAGAAGCATCCAATAGTGCTTCTTGATAGTCTGTCTACCAGCCTTTTTTAATGCTCGTCTATTATACATGTTCCCTCTCCTTTTACGTACCTTATTCCGTTTTATTTTATCATAAGAAAAGCGGGCTATAAATAGCCCGCTTGAAAATTCTTATTCTACTGTATAAGGCATGAGTGCGATATTTCTAGCTCTCTTGATGGCTGTAGTCATCGCTCTCTGATGACGAGCACAGTTTCCTGTCACACGTCTTGGAAGAATCTTACCTCTCTCAGATACGAATCTCTGAAGTGTAGCCACATCCTTATAGTCAATAGTCTTTGTTGGGTCTGCACAGAATTGGCAAACCTTTTTTCTTCTACGACCGCCTCTTCTTCTCATTGGAGAGTCTGGTCTTTCACTTTTATTATATGCCATTAATATGACCTCCTATTTACTTAACTCTTTAGAAATTGAATGGAAGACCTGAATCATCCACGCTGTCAGGGATGTTCATGAAACCGTCACCTGCATCTGCAGTAGGCTCCTTCTCATCCGGCTGAGCTACAGGCTTCTGAGAATTCTGCTCTGAAGCAGCTTTGCTCTCAGCAAACTCCTGGTTCTCCACGATAACATCTGTCGTGTAGACTCTCTGTCCTTCCTTATTCTCATAGCTACCAGTCTGAATACGACCTTCAACTATGATTTTTATACCCTGATGGAAATACTTCTCAGCGAACTCAGCTGATCTGCCGAATGCTACACAGCGAATAAAATCTGCTGTCTGATCTCCATCTCTCTTAAATCTGCGATCTACTGCCAAAGTATATCTAGCAATCGCAAGTTGATCTCCACCTGATGTGGAATAATTTACTTCTGGATCTCTTGTTAAACGACCCATTAACATTACTTTATTCATTATAATACCTCTTTCAAATTTAAAACTAAGCTTCTACTGCTACACACATAAATCTGATAACTTCATCCATAATGCGAAGCTTACGCTCTAAATCATGGGCAATCTCCTTGTTATCAGTATCAATAGTGAAGAAGTAGTAATAACCTTGTGACATCTTCTCGATAGGATAAGCTAAGTCTTTAAGACCTGCCTCATCGATACCTGAGATTCTGCCATCGTAACGAGTAATGTACTCTTGAACTTTCTCAACGATAGCATTTCTCTGCTCTTCTTCAATACTAGCACTAACAACAATAGTTAATTCATATTTGTTCATGCTTTTTACCTCCTTCTGGTCTCTGGCCCTCTAATGAGAGCAAGGATTCCACACTAAAAATGCGGAGTGTTAATATACATCACAAGGAAAGAATATACCATAAAAACGGACTGTTTTCAAGGTTCGAAACCCCTATAAATAAAGAAAATCCGGAGAATTTCTTCTCCGGATTTAATAGCTTATAAATCTTTAAATTATTTAACTACTCGGCCAACACCAACGATATATTGTGTTCCGTTATAGTTATATTTTCTACCGTTCTTTCCACCCTTTTCTACCACACGACCGGCTCCGCGGTACATAGCTACGTGATAGATATTAAGTGTTCTACCTGGTGTAGAGTACTTACAAGCATTGTTGTAGTCTCCGTAGAAGAACAAGTCTCCAGGCTGAAGGTCATCTAGACATGTAAATCCAGTGTAGACAATCTTGCCTCTGGCAGAAAGCCATGTGTAAAGGTCTGCTGCACAAAGAGCTGCGTTCTTCATTCCACCGAGTTTGAGGTTGTAGTTGTTGTAAGCTTTGTAACCTTTCCAAACAAGTGATGAACAATCATAGTAACCATTGCTCATACGAGCACCCTGGCTGTATGTCCAGTTGTTACAAATCCACTGTGCACGGTTGATGATAGTCTTCATACCTTTAGATGCACACTCAACTCTGTTTGTGAAGTTCATGTTTCCAACCTTCACGTCAATATATGTAACACCGCCTGACTTGGCAGTAACTTTACCCGCTGCATTAACTACAGCAACTGCTGTATCTCTACTGCTGAATGAAACCTTTGCTCCAGCAACGCCACTTACGACAATCTTCTTTGATTTGCCCTGGGCAATGATGCCAGATACTTTCTTAATAGTAGGCTTCTTTACTGAATATGGAATCTTAAGAGTCTTTCCGTCAACCTTGGCTGTGATGACACCTTTACCCTTCTTCTTTCCATAAAGTTTAATCTTATTTCTGTAACCAGTAGCCTTAACAGCCTTAGTGTTTGAATTGCTCCAATCAACCTTACTGTAAGATGAAAGGCCTTCGATAGCTATATACTGATGTCTGTATGATCCAATCTTTCCTGTAAGACATACAACCTTGTCCTTGTTAGCTTTAGGTTTTGTAACATAGATGTTGTTAGTATATGTCTTTGTACTACCAGTCTTATATGTAACCTTAGCTGTAACTGTCGCATGACCAGACTTCAATGTCTCTGCTACAGCTTTAAGTTTTCCACCGTTGTGTTTAGGTTTAGAAACGATCTCATTATTGTCCACTTTCCAAGTAACTTTCTTAACCTTAGACTCTTTTACATTATCAATAGTAAGTGCAATAGCCTTGTTCTTACCCCATGTGATAGCGCCATATTTAACATTGCCTTTGGCAGTCACACGACGAATAGTTTTCATCTTCTTATTCTTAAGCCATGAACTAGCTGCGAGTCCGCCCTTTTCAAATACGTTAACTGTACAAGTTTTAGCGCCTCTCTTATTCTTGGCGATAATTTTCACTTTTCCTGGGTTCTTAGCAGTAACCAAACCATTAGTAGTAACTGATGCTACCTCATCATTCATTGAAATGTAAGTAACCTTGGCTGTAGACTTAGATGTTAGTTTAACCTGTCTACCCTCTGCTAAGTTCATTTTATAGGTACTTAATGTAATCTTTCTTGCGTTATCAGGAATTTTTACACGACATGCATAAGTCTTTCCCTTGCATCTTGCATACACAGTAGCTGCACCCTGCTTGAGTGCTTTTACAGTTCCGCCAGATACTTTAACAGCGTACTTGTTGTTAGTACTCCAAGTAACCTTGGCGTTACCCTTATTCTTAATTGATAGTGTTTTCGTTTTACCCTTGTATAGAGTAATAGAAGTGTTAGACAACTTCATAGTTGCAGCCTGAGTATCAACTGGCATTACTTCTATAATAGAAACAACCATAATCAAGCAAACTACCAATGATGCTATTCTCTTCATCGCTCTAATTGGCAAATTCATAATACTAATCCCTTTCTGAGAAAATACCTCTCTCAATCTCACTGTGTACTATTGTAACACTTTTACGCAAATATTACAAATATATTACAAACTTTTTTAGAAAAAGTTTCAGTTTTTGAAATGAGCGCAAAGTAAAGTCGTGTACTGAATTACGTCAGTATCACAACCAATTTTTCCTCATTTATTACTATAAAACGCGAATATGATGAAATATTGATAGAAATATTACAGATTGCAATATCTCATTCCATAAAAAAGGGCTCCGCATTCTTTGCGGAACCCTTTTAATAGTTATCTCTTAATTTTAACTCTCTTCTTCTTAGACCACTTACCCTTAACTTTTCCGTTAATAGCACGTACTCTAAAGTAGTATTGTTTCTTTTTCTTTAACTTCTTGATCTTAATCTTAAGTTTCTTAGTATATTTAGATTTAGCCTTCTTAAACTTCTTTGACTTAGAATACTGAACCTGATACTTCTTTGCATTCTTAACTTTCTTCCATCTAAGAAGTACAGATCTCTTTTTCTTATTCTTAGGCTTCTTTAGTTTAACCTTGCCAAGAGTAATCTTCTTAGTTGTAGCCTTAGCAGTTGTAGTTGGTGTAACCTTAGTAGTTTCTGGGGCTACTGTAGTAGTCTCAGCCGTTGGCGCCTCTGTAGTAGGCTCTACTGTAGTGCTTTCTGTAGGTGCTTCCGTAGTAGGCTCAACTGTAGTACTTTCTGTAGGTGCCTCTGTTGTCTCCTCTGTAGGAGCTTCCGTTGTTGCTTCTGTTGTAGTTTCAGGTTCATTCATAAGAACAGTATAAGTTCCATCCTTAATTACGAAATATCTCTTGATGCGAATTCCAACTTCATCCTCATCAAATAGAAAACTCTGTGTAAACTCATATATTCCATCCTGGCTAAAAGCAACCTTGATTTCTCTATCTAAATCATTAGCCCAAGCGTCTAGATGATGATTATATTCTGAAAAATCATACCAAGTATCTGCTGTAAGATAAGAATCATATGTTTTATCTTTAGCTTTGAATTGAGCTAATTGAATGCCAGCATCAGAAGTACCCTGGATGCCCTTAATAGATAATTCTCTTGTTCCTGGCTTTTTGTTTGATTCTGAACCAATATACACATCTGTCTCAACGTTAATATCGTCTCCGTGAGTATATGCTCCTGTTGGATACGATTCGCCATTAACATACGATGCGATATTAGCACCAAAGCCAGATCCATCTACCCATGTTGTGCCATCATCCTCAGCAAAAATCATTGCCGAAGGCACAATAAGTGATGCTATAACGCCCACAATGGTAATCATTTTAAGTAATCTCTTATTCATAATATCCTCCTATTTCATACTCGTGCATATAGTATACCACAATTCACAAAATAATTTGTGATAAAAAAAGTGAAGGACTAAATCCTTCACTTTCAGAGGCGAGTACCAGATTTGAACTGGTGATCAGGGAGTTGCAGTCCCGTGCCTTACCACTTGGCTAACTCGCCTAAAATCGAACCACTTAATTATAGCAATGGTTCGATTATTTGTCTATTAGAAATTAAAAATACCTGTAATCCACTGCTGTATGATGTTGTGATCATACATATAGGAAAGAACTGAGTTCTCGCTGATGCCCTTCATGATGGCTGCGCCAAATGCTGTCGTCGAGAGCACAGTCATTACAATCATGAAAATCCAAATGAGAATAATCGACTCCGCTAGTCCCACCGTGGCTCCGCCAAGGGAGTTCAGAGTCTTTATGACCGGTAATTTCGTAACCACATCTAACACCAGTCCTAGGACTTTCACTAAGATGGTAACTATAACAAACGATAACACGAATGCCAGCGCCCCCATTATCATATTGGTCAGCGATGTCGCAATGTAGTCGCAGAACTGATCTTGTTCTTTCGCAACCGTCTTTTTAAGTTCGCTCTGCTTCATCACCTCAAACTCTTTCTGATTCTCCTTCTCCTTCAAAGAATCTTTGATGCTAGAAGGAAGGCTCAGATTATCGATAATGTTTTCTTTTGCCTTGTCACCAGTATCGAGTGTAGTCTTAGATGCCTTGCCGACATTCTTTTCTACATATTTATATACTTTGTTGTACACGCTCGTATGCAACGGTTCGAAATTCATCAATGCCTGCTTCACAGGTGGATTGATAGCATAAACTATCACGAGAATGATGATGATAGACATTAAGGACAGAAGCATCCTCGCCAATCCCTTTCTCATTCCGTAAACAATCATGAAAATCATAAACGCTGCTAGCGCAATAAGAATAATATTTCCCATAGTCTTCCTTTATTTCAACTTCACCTTTTGGATAGCTTGGTTCGTCATAAACAAGTATGAACGCTCACCACCCCAAGGTAGAATCGTACTAACTGGTCTCTTAAATATATAGTCAAATTTCTTAACTCCATGTATAGATATAATCTGACAGTTCAGATTATTATACATTAGAATATTTTTTCCTGCAAATGAAACATTGTCGAAGTTCATAGATATGTCTTTGTTTAGGACACGCCTAGTCCCCATCGAATACGCCTCTAATCTATAAGGCATCTTTCCTTTGCTGTTTTTATAAATCAATCCGATATAGTCACTGCTTAAGAATACTTTCTGGATATCATCTTCTACTTTTCTCTCATCCTTCAGATCAGGTTTAGATTTCATATCATAAACGGAAATAATATTCTCTCCGACAGCCACCACTCTATTGTTTGTGACGAAGTCAATCTCTGGAACTACCGACTCGCCATATTGGTCAAACGAGCCAACCATCTTGTTTTCTTCATTCTGGCCTGCTCCGGCAAAGTTATAAAACATCACTTTACTGTTTATGGTTCCCGCTTTAACTGTCACATACGAAACCGCCATCTTCGTTCCATCATCTGAGATGGCAAAGTTGAGCGGATATCCGTTTTCATTCAAAAGCGTCTTATGTGACACTAGAGTCTTTCCTTTTCTGTCGAAGACTTCTATATAATTGTCTCTCTTATTCTTAGACATCGCAGCAGTCACACCCTGCTTAGCAACTTGAATCTTTATAATAGGATAGTTTGTAGTAACTTTTCCTTTTCGTCCGTCTTCATTATATATGTAAATATCGTTAGTACCTTTATCAGCTACCGCCAGGTAATCATCACATACATCCACGATAGGGGTCTTCATCTCATATGCTTCATCCCAGATAACATCCTCGTCATCCAAGTACATGATTCCGTTATTAGAATACTTCACTACAAACTTTCCAAAAGGCACATACTTACTACCCTCCCCACTTTTGATTGGGATGGTTTCTTCTACTTTATAAGTACTGTATGTGCGAAATCTCTGGAATAGATAAACGCCGCCGATGGCAAGCACAATAACAAGGGCGATAATAATCACCTTCGTACGTCTGCGCATTCGTTTATCGACTGCCTTTTCTATCTCTTCATCGTTTTGAGTTTTTCTTCTAAAAAGACCCACTTAAATCTCCCCTATAGTAACTAGTCTAAATCCACTACGCTGCCTAACACTTCACCGATAGCATCATTGATTACTAGATCTGCTCTGCCATCTTTAGGTGTGGAACTCTTATTAATTAAAACTAGTTTGCTTCCATTATAATAGTCTATCAATCCTGCTGCTGGATATACGGCTAGTGATGTTCCGCCGATAATCAAAACATCTGCATTCATAATAGCTTGCACTGATTTTTGAATAGTTGTGGAATCCAACGCTTCCTCGTAAAGTACTACATCAGGCTTGATGAGTCCTCCGCACTCACAGCGAGGAACGCCTTCCATCTCAACTATGTCATCAAAGCCATAGAACTTTCCACATTTCATACAATAGTTTCTGTGAACTGATCCATGAAGTTCGTAAACTTCCTTGCTGCCAGCTGCTTGGTGTAAGCCGTCTATATTCTGAGTAACTACAGCCTTAAGTTTTCCCATCTCTTCTAGCTTCGCCAATGCTTTGTGAGCATCATTAGGCTCAACATCCGAGATAAGCATCTTTTCTCTGTAGTATCTATAGAACTCCTCGGGATTGTTCATAAAGAATGTATGACTGAGAATAGTTTCTGGAGGATAATCCCATTTCTGATGGTAAAGTCCATCTACACTTCTAAAATCAGGCACTCCGCTTTCTGTAGATACACCTGCTCCACCAAAGAAAACTATATTATCACTGGAATCAATAATTTCTTTTAGTTCTGTAAGGTTGGACATAAGCTACCTCCCCTAGACTTTCTGTATTCAATTATAACACAAATAAAGACTTACTCTATTACAAAATCAATGTCTGCAAGTGTAATATGGTCACCTATATTTATGATTTGTGGGTCATGCGCGTTTATCCTTTCTCCATTTATAAATGTTCCATTTGTTGATTTCAAATCTTCTATATAATAATTGCCTTGTTCTTGCAGTATCCTAACGTGAACACGACTAATTACCGGACTACTTATGGTGTAATCACAACTTCTCCGACTTTTTCCTATAATATATGGATACTTGTCAGGAGATATGTCTGTATCTTCGGCATTTAAACTTTTTAATGTAATACCTGCAAACAATCCGCCTCCCGCCAAAAGCATAGTGGCGTCTTCATCGACATTATCCTGCGTTTCAATTAATTCCATTGAAGGTTCTTCTTCATATTTTTCGATTACATCAAACAGTTCATCTTCGTTTTTATATTCCTTCCTTCTAAATAATTTTTTTATTTTATCCCAAACAGTTTCTTTTATTTCATCTTCTGTTGGTTCATTAAATTCATCCTTTTCAACTATTTTCTCTTGTTGTATCTCTTCCTCTACTTCTTCCTTAATGGCGCAACTTAATAAATCATCCAGAGTAAAATCATCGTGCACTGACATTTGCTGCATGCTATATGCAACCATTACAGTATTTCTATCATTATGATCTATGTGATCCAGTAATTCATTTAATAACTTCTTCATATTTAACTGAAAATCATCATTTTCCACTGGACAATAACAAAAAAGAAATTCATTATTCCCTCTCTTCTGATAGATATGCGACATTTCTAAAACTAAATTGTCTGCACTCAACAAATATTCTTTTAGTCTATCAATACAAATCTTTATTCCCCGTATAAATTGTATGATATCCTTTTCTTTCATTAATCTATGTTCATGCAAACTCTTTATGCTCATTAAACCTGTGATGTTATATTGAATCTCACTTTGATTATTGACGGTCTTGATTTTCATTGGAACAAGACTTTTTATTCGATTGTTTTCTAACATCTGTAAGGAATATTCATCTTCATTCACTTCAATTTTATCTATTATTAAAAATTTTTTGTTTCCATCTTTTTTGTATTCCAGTTCCATTTTTTCTCCCTGCCTATTTTTTGAACCCGTCTTCAATAGCTTTAAAAAGATACATTCTATCCGTCGATATTTTCCTTGTAACTTTCATAGTGTGTTTCCCATTCAATAAACCAATTATGCTGTTTAACCATTTCATTGTAGTATGTGGAGTTTCAACAATTTCCACAGTGTAAAAATCTATATTTTCTGAATATGATGTGCTTACTTGCAATACAAAAAGAGGCATCTTTTTCAACTGCTGCGACACTTTATTTTTGAAAACTCCATAATCATCCGCTGCGCTTTCAACCATAGCCGCATGAGTATACGCTTTTATAGCGACCACATCATGAACATATAAAGAAAAATAAATCAAGGCACCAATTATCATCAAAATAACAGCCATTACTATTGCAGTCTCTATTGATATCTCTCCTTTATTAGTTTTCTTCACACTATTGCTCCTCTATTAATTGCTACCGCAATGATATTCCCAATCAACAAAAAAGGAACAAGAGGTAGTTCATATTTCATTGTAAGTTTTTTCATTACCAATCCGACTGCCGAAACTACTGTGCAGAGAATTAATCCCCACCACAACATTGCAATTGTCATTTGTCCACCTTCTATTATGCCTATCGCAATAACAATCAGTGCATCACCTTTCCCTATTTTTTCTTTTGTGACAATGGCAACTATCGCAATAATAAGTCCAATAATAATTCCCACTAAAACATTCAACCAACTAATTGTTCCTACTGTTATTTGAATGATTGCGGCCGCGGCAATGTTTGCTACACAAAACCATGTATATACTTTTTTCTCTCTTATATCTGTATAAGAACAAATTGCCAAAAAACAAATTGCCCAAATTGTGTACCACATATTTCTCCTTTATCCACACGAACTACAAGGTCGTCTATTACCTACTTCTGATTTAGATATTTCAATTACGCTTCGAGTAAGCCCTGAGCAGTCTAGCTTAATATGATATCTGTCTCCATCTGACGTAATAAAAACTGGTGCTAATGGAGAAATTGCTCCTCTAACGCAATATTCACATCGCTTATATTTATGTCCTGTTTTATTTCTACTTCGTTCTGCTCCTGTAAATGTAGTCTCCCTAATGTTTATAATTAAATGACTACATTCCTTAGTTGTATGATAAACTGTTCCGTATTTCGTTATATAAACAATTTCATCATCTTTAGTCAGATCTGTCCCTGTCCATACTTTTGCCTTGGCACGCTCAGTTACTCTCCAACTTTTTGGTGTGTAAGGAATTTTTACATTATAGTTTAAAACTACATCTACTTTCCCGTTTTCAATTTTGCTGCTTGTAGCATTGTAAGCATATACTAATTTGTTTCCACTATTATTTAATTCAGCAAGCAGTCTTCCCGATAAGTATGACACTGCCAAAATCTTATTCTTCTTATCTTTTTGTTCGTCGTCTTTATTCACATAGTATTTTAGTTTTGCTGTTTCTATGGCTACATTGTTGACAGTAGTTTCCATAGTGAATTGTGCATTTAATATCATCAAAAAGCCTTCTATGGACACTAAAACTATGATAAACAAAGTCATCGCTATGCTTGCCTCTATCGTTATTGCAGCTTGAGAGGTAAATGGAAACACTCTTTTCCGTCTCATAAGGGATACATGATTATTACATTTTTGCATTCTTGGCATTATGGGTACTCGAAAAGAGACACAACCTATTAAAACTATTAATGTGTTCTTTAAAAAAGTGTGATTTATTGGACTAAAATTCTTTTCGGAAAAGAGCATTTCTATTCACCTCTCAATAATTGTTGCTACATGCTACACTGTATCTATATCCACCCCCATCTTTTGTTAATCCTACAGACCATGGCATAGATGCAAATAATGGTGCCGCCTTGTACTCTATTTGTGCTTTAAATTCTACAAAGCATTTATTCATCCTAAACTCCTGGTTATAACTTTTGCATATGTTTAATTGAATCAAATCCATCGCTCTGTAAACAATCTTGTCGCGGCTAGTTAACATCATTAACATTTGTACATATCGCTTATACTCAAATCCATTGCTTTCTCCCTTGCTACTTGAACTCGATAAACTTTTAAGATCTGTTTTCCAATTTGCTTTCGTTTTGATTAGAGATAGTTTTTCGCCTTTTAATAACGCTTTTACATCACTTATGGACTCCGCCAATGCCCATGCCTCTGTAAGAAGAACTTTTGCCAAGGGTTCCATAAACGGCAAACCAGTGACTGCTGCCACAGACGCTGCTACTGTTTCAATCAATGCCATTTTTTCTTCATCGCCCATTAAACAGGCTAGATTTGTTGCATTCCTAATCAGAACCAATCTCTCTATCACTGATTTTAAATTCTTTTGATCTGAATCTTTTCCAGCAACCAAATATTCCATCTCATATTGAAGCGCATGTGACTTTTTTGATTTAATATAATTTCCAAATTTAATTTCCGAATAGATTGCTATTATTGCATTATCCAAAAGTTCTGATGAATTTTCAGAATTACTCATTGATGTTTTTGACGGCAAATTTGAGGTGACAATGGATGCTGATGATAAGTTTTTTGTATCTCCTATAACTAGTGAGAGCACTCCTTTGGTTAAAAAATCTCCTGCGCTGTCATAGATCGATTGATTTTTCTTATCTTCAGCAGTCACTTTGCTTAACAACAATTCGCTTAAACTTTTAATTATACTGTTGCTGTCTTCTAGGGCATTGTGAATTTCTTTCAGCAATGATTCATTCATCTCTGTTGCGTTCGAAACATTCAGACTCTCTATACCATTTATCTTGCCTCTGATGTTTTTCAGCTTTGTAAGATTTTGATCTATATAATCATTTTTCACCTTTTTGTTGCCAGTCTTCTTTAATAACTCGTCCTTTTTGTTTTCGTACTTGTTAATAAGATTAATGACATTATCTATTGATGAATTCTTCTTTTTAAGTGCTACTTGTAAATCGGAAAAGTTATTAATTAATTTCTCCCAATTTTTTTTACTCGTATTTTTACTTGTTTTTACTTTTTCATATGCATTTTTAGCACCCAAAAGCGCTTTACTAATGTTTGCGATGTCTTTCAAAGAGGATACTGACTCATCGATATTTTCAACGAGAGTCGCCATCTTGTTACTATCTTTAGTGGTAATATCGTCAGTAACATTGTTCTGGATTTCCCTCTCTTCCACATCTCCGGAATCATTTTTAAGCTTTTTAATTACTGCCGTAAGCCCTGCATATTTCAGGTATTTCTCCACTTGCTCAACAAAGTAATCGCCGCCACTGTCTGTTATCAGGATTTTCTTTTTAATGTTAGCCTTCATTACATCTGGCATCATAAAATCATTTCCCGATACCTCTAAATCTGCCATTTGTATATTAGCTTGTACGTATTCTAGCAACATGTCTTCTATTTTTTGCTTCTCCCATACAAGTAATAACCCATAATCTTCATAAACTTGCTTTGCATAACTAGCCATCACCGAGTCAGATGCCATATAACTAACGCTAGTACTTTTTGCCTGCACGGCACTCATTCTAGCTGCTTCAGCAATAACACTAACAAGCAAAACTATACTCAAAAAAATCATGGCTAAAAATATGCTGATACTTCCTTTTTTCATTCTAAAAATTAGATACTTGTTCTTTGATAGAATCATATATTCCATTAGCTATCGCTGTTATTTGGTTTCTAAATATTAAAGCTAATCCAACCAAAACTAGAATAATCAACACTATTTCAACTACTCCCATCGCATCTTCTTCTCTCACGAAATCTTTTATTCTATATAAAACTCTTTGCATAGCAAACCCCCTTACAAATTAATTGATAGAAACGCTGGAACCATAAGAATAGCAATGGCTATAATTAGCATCAGCACCATCGGACCTAACAACTTTGTCGATATTTCCGATCCCTCTTTCAGTGCATTATTCTTTCTTTCCATTACTGCGTTATCCATTTCTGTTTTTAATGCGTACATCATATCTGTCGAACCTCTTCTCAAATTCTGCTCTATTATGTTGGCTAATTTCAGATAACAATGTACTCCACATCTGTCTCCAAATTCTGCAATTGCCCTTGTTTCTGAAACGCCACTTTTCATTTTGGTAACCGCCATATCCATCTCCTCATAAGCGAAACGAAAATAATCCTTTCTCTTCTTTTTGAGATTCTTATACTCATTTGTTATCCTTTCAAATGCTGATTTTATGGATAGCCCCGCACCAAAATAAACTAATAACTTACTCACAATTTCAGAATAATCTCTAAGCATCTGACTTTCTCTATCTTGCACTTCTTTGTGCAAATCCCTATCTTTCAATATGAAAATTGCAATCGCTAACGCTACACCTATAATCAATATCCACAATCCATACTTTGCTTCTTTTATAAAATATTGATACTTTTTCCCACCAATATTTTTAGGAAGATAAACTTTATCTTTTGTTATTTCCCTCCTATTTACATACTCTTGCAGACTCCCTTGAATTCCTTTATCTGAAATTCTAGGATATACTTTCACATAAAAAGAATAATCTTCCATCACTTTATCTAGCGAGAGCGTGGCCGTAATCTTAACAAGTTTTCCTGTCTTCGGGACGCCTTCAGCAATGACTCCGTCATATCCTATGATCTCGTCATCATCAATACTCCAATTCACTGATGTTTCATTCCCAACGCTTGTCACCATATTCAAATTATGGTTAATCTTATTTAACGATTTGTTTTCTCCTAAAATCTTTTTTATAAGTTTCTTTTTGTCTAATTCTAATTGTTTGTATATTTCGCTTTTGGTTCGCTTTTTCTTTTCAACATCAACAGATACTTGTTCTGCTTTCCCTTTTTCACTTTTAGCCATAAAATTATAAGAAACTGTTTTGTCTCTTTTTCTATTAAGTGAAATAATACTTTTAATGCCGCTGCCTTCTGTTACTGTGACGCCTAAACCTATAAACAAGCAAGCAAATATTATTAATAACGAAATAGAAAATTTCTTAACTATATATAAATACTTTTCCTTCTCTATGTTTTCACGAACAGTAAGTTTACGTATTTCTTTGCTTACCTTAGTGTTGTTATCAACAAACTTTTTAGGCAATCGATCTATTACGAACATAGCCAGTCCATACATGAAGTGAAGTGTATGTTCTTTTTTATCCAATAATCCTCTCTCGTTCTTTTTGTATTTGACAGTGAGGATATATAGTATTACTAACGCTGTTAGTAACGCCCCAAAAACGTATTTCATATTTTCCTCTTTATATTTCTACAGATATTACTTTTTCTCCCCAAAGATATGCAACCAAGTATGCCCCTAGACACGCTGTCATGATAAGCCTTCCCACAATAGTGCTGTACATTACATCTAGAAAACCAGGAGACGCAAAACTAACATAAACCATCAGCAAAACAGGAATGGCCATCATGACCTTTTGCTCTAATCTTTTGGAATTGATGGAAACTTTAATCTCTTCTTTAATCTTTTCCTTAAGGGCAATCGTGTCACATACATTTTTAATGATGTTACGCATATTTCCACCTGTTCTTTTAGCTATATAAAATGTTTGATAAAACATTTGAATACTTTCAATATCATATCTGTTCGCGAATTCTGCAATTACAGTCTCAATATTTACATTAAGTTTTACTTGAGTATTTATGGTCTTCAGTTCATGGCAAATATCGCTATTCTTCCCATAAATTTGCACCATTTCCTTATAACTTTCTCGAAAAGCATTTTCTATCGAATATCCTGTCTGCATCAAATCTGACACAGAAATAAGTAAATCTTTAAACTGTATCTCCATCTGTCTCATTCTGCTTTCATATAACTTCTTTCGTACAATTCGGTAAACAATAATACCTATCGGAATAATTAGAATTGTTGCCATAAAATTTCCGTAGAATAATTTTGCTATGATTAACAACCCGCCAACTATTCCAACAATTGTCAAAATTTTTTGTTTCATATTCAATTTAAATTTTTCAAATGTCATTAACTTCTCCCTCGTGCCTAACTAGTTTTTCTGTATGTTCTAATTTATTCTTGGTCGGTATTAAAACTGCATTCGACACTCCTTGACGCATATCCAGGTTATATAGTTTCTTAAGAACTATTTCGCCTTCTTTGATTCCCATGACTTCGTCAATCTCGATAACTTTTCGACTTTTATCACTCAATCTTCCGAGATGAACCACTAAATCTATGCCTGATGCAATCTGAGATCTTATTGCTGCCAGTGGCATCTCTATACCTGTCAAAACCATTGTTTCTAATCTCATCAACATATCATGTGGTGAGTTAGCGTGACCTGTACTCATAGACCCATCATGACCAGTATTCATTGCTTGTAACATATCCAATGCCTCAGGGCCTCTGACTTCTCCCACAATGATTCTGTCTGGACGCATTCGAAGAGAAGTTTTTATCAAATCTCTTATTGTTATAGCTTTTGTTCCTTCGTTTGTAGCATCTCTGGCTTCCATACTTACCAAATTTTTTATAGACTTGAGTTGTAACTCTGCCGAATCCTCAATCGTAATTACTCTTTCGTCCGATTGGATAAAATTAGAAAGCGCATTCAAAAAAGTTGTCTTTCCTGAACCGGTTCCTCCGCTTACAAAAATGTTATAGCCTGCGCATACCAAACGCCTCAAAAATTCAGCTGCTTCTCTAGTTATAGACTTCCACTTAATCAATTTTTCAATATCAATACTCTCTTCTGGAAATTTTCTTATGGTGACCACTGGACCATTTAAAGCAATGGGAGGAAGAACCACATTCACTCGAGAACCATCTTCTAATCTAGTATCCACTATAGGGTTAGACTCATTTACTCGTTTATTTGTCCTTCCCACAATTTGCTGAATGACATCATTAAGTCTCGCCTCTGATTTATATGAAGATTCAATTTGTTTTACTGCTCCATCTCTCTCAATAAAAATCTTTTCAGATCCATTAATCATAATTTCGGTGATAGTGGTGTCATCTAACAATTCTTCGATAATTCCAAGTCCTCTAATTGAGTCATAAATCGTTTTATGAATCTTATATCTCTCATTAATTGATACTTTTTTCTTATCTAATTGTTGATTAATGGTCTCATCTATTATTTCTCTCAGTTCGTCGTTGCTAGGTTCTCTTGTCATATCAATCATTTCAATGACATTAGCCCTAATTTTTTCTATATCAACTTGCATTAGCATACACCGTTCTTGCACAATCGCCGATTTCACTCATTCCCACAGTATCAATTTCTTCATAGACATTATCTGTGGACAAACGTGGCACTTCCACTTTCTTTAGTTTGTCCAGTATGTGCCCCATGTCATGCGACAACATATACTCTTCAAGTTGTTCAACTCTCATCAAAGAATAGTTGTCGCTCAACAAAGGTAAATAAACGGATTCACATACTTCCATCATCTCGAAGATATTGCTGACAATACCTCCAATATCAATAACTATTTTTTCATAGGAATCCAGCGAGGCAATTGTTGTAAGCATATTAGCCCACTCTTGAGTTTTCACTTCTCTTAAATCTTGGAAGTATGTGAGAGGAGGGATAAAATCAAGCCCATTAATATTATTAACAATGGCATGAAGCTTGATTGAAATAGCACTTGGATCCTGTTTGAAAAAATACATCAAATCTGCTAAATCTCCTGAATTGTTTTCGTTACAATATTTAGCCAAAGGAGAAAATTCATCTAAGTTCAAGTAAAGCGTATTATAGTCTTCAGATAATACTTGCCCAAGGGCAATGGAAAATAATGTTTTTCCGCATCTTCCAACAGGAGAATATATTCCAATAATATCTGCCTGCTTAGAATAAACGGGAACAACTCCTGACTGTTTATGAATATCAACAAAATAATCAAGCACTTCTCTTATTACATTTTCAGATGATTGATATTTGTAAATGCTTGAATAATTCACATAATCAGAAATAACATTTCCATCTGTTAGCAAAACTATTTTTTGAATATCAAACTCTAAAATCTCTTCACACATTTCTTTTGCCGAAATGAGCAATATATCAACATTATTTTCTTTTAGAAAAGAAAAAAGAGAGTTTTTTTCAGTAAACGCAGTTGTCTTGAAAGGCATACCTGGTTTGTCAGAAATATAATCCATTAAATGCTTTGCATAAATGGCCTCCGAATCATAAATAACTAAAAGCCCGTTTTTCATAATGATTTCCCCCTGTGTTTTTTGTTATATGTCACTTTTTGTTTTAGCGTATTTCGTATTATATATGTATCTTTTCTTTTTGTCTATAGTTTTTCACAACATTTTTTAGATTTTTTATGTGATGTCAAGTCTTGTTATTTATTTTTTCTTTTTATATACTGTTTACGGTTAGAGGAATATTATTCCTTTTTAGCCTTGCATAATAGAAATTACAAGGAGAATGATTATGAAAAAACGAACAAAATTAGCAGACAGAACAATGCCTAATTACACTCGTGGCGAAGAAGTTTTCAATATGGTATCCCATATTGTTGGCGCAGCCTTAGGAATAGTTGCGTTGGTGCTTTGTATAGTCTTTGCAGTAAAGAATGGTCACGGTCCACTTGCAGTTGTTTCAGTTATTATTTACGGCATGGCTCTTATTATTCTTTATACGATGTCGAGTGTGTATCATGGTCTGCGATTAAATATGGGAAAAAGAGTGATGCGAGTTATCGATCACTGTACCATTTATTTTCTAATTGCTGGAACTTATACTCCTATTCTTTTGATTGCTATGCTTCCTAAGTTCCCAGTTGAGACTTGGATAATATTTGGAATCGAATGGGGTTGTGCGGCGATTGCTGCTACTCTTACGGCTATAGATTTGAAGAAATATGACAAACTATCACTAGCTTGTTACATCATAATGGGATGGATTATTATATTCTTTATTAACAAGACATACGAAGCGGTAGGAACCGGCGGAATTGTTTTCCTTCTTTTAGGTGGAGTCGCTTATACCGTCGGATCTATTCTTTATGTGATTGGACGCAAAAAGAAGTGGATGCACTCAGTGTTCCACCTCTTCATTCTCGCAGGAAGTATCCTACAGTTCTTTGCAATTATATTCTTTGTATTGAACTAAATTCTAAGCATAAAAAATCGGCCTCCAATAATTAGTTGATTTCTAATTATTGGGGCCGTTTTTTTATGTATTAAATAACAATATTACTCTCTTCTATTTTAGCATTAAAGAATTCTATAACCTTCAAGCATGGTCTTCTGAGAAGTAATCCTAGCACGAGCGCTACCACAATAAATATTGCTAGCATTCCAATGTCTTGGAGATAATGTGTCGTGTCGACTCCTGCCACCGTTTCTCGCATTGCGTTGATTCCATACCTAAATGGCAAGAACGGTGCGATAGCTTTGAATGGTGGTGGAAGAACTTCTATAGGGAATGTTCCTCCCGAGCCAGCTACTTGCAATACCAATATAATTACTGCTGCTGCTTTTCCGATTACACTGAATGTTACAGTGAGTGAGTAAATAAGTATTGTGTATACCAGACTCGACAACATACACGTCACGATAAACAATATTGGATTCTTGCATTGTATCTTTAAGAAGAACAAATCTCCTAGTCCGATTATGAGTGCTTGCAGTTGTCCTATTAACAATATAAACAAGTATCTTCCGAAGTAGCATTGTGTGGTATTTGGGTTTCCTAGTTTTTCTTTGTCTTTCTTGGATAGTTCCACGCTTATTACTGCTACTAGAACTAATCCTCCAACCCAAATAGCCAATGTCGAATAGAACGATGCCATTGCACTTCCGTAATTTTCGACTGGATACAAACGATGAGTATCGTATGATACCGGCGCTGATATAAACTTGCCAAGGGCATCTGGATCCTTTACGATAGGCATAATAATATTTTCAATTACGTTATCACCCTTAACATCTTTAACCTTTCCGATAACCTTGTCGATTCTCTTATCAACGGTTGTTAGGAAAGACTTGAGGTCCTTGAGCGCCTTTTTTAAATTCGCAGTCGTATCGAGCGCATTATCTAGCACTATATCTATCTGCTCTGGTCCTGCCTTCAACACATTTATAAACTCTGATACATCATCAAGCACTGAGAAAGCTTTGTTTACTGTTTTGTCCAATTTTGGTTTGAGTGTCACATACTCGCTCTCAGCGGCCGCTAACTTCTGATTTGCACTCGCAATTAGAGAGTTTAGTTCTGACTGCATTTTCTTTGGCAACTTGCCAGTTCTTCGAATAGTATCACAGCAAGCATTTATCTTATTTATTATCACGTTCTGTTTCTTGTTGGCTTCTTTAAGTTTCTTAATCGCATTCGAACAATCAACGCCTAACTCTGATTGCATATTTTCCAATATGCCAATTATCTTATTATTAACTCCGATAATTTTCTGATTGATTGCTTTGATGTTATCTAACTTATCGGCAGCCTTTGAGGCATCTTTATCCAACATATCGAATGCTTCTGATGCTTGGTTCGAGACGCTATTCATATAATTTGAACCAGAGTTGATGATTCCTTCTAATGAAGTAGTCACTTCAGATGCCGTGCCTTTTGTGGCTTGAAGTATAGACTTTATATCCTGATTGAAAACGCCTGCTTTGTTCAATGATTTTTCAACCGTAGGCATCAAATCTTTGCTGGATCTAGTTAGGTCATCGATGGAATCAAGAGTATCAATCAAAACATTAACAGATTTCTTGAATGCCTTTATATCCTTTTTAGTATCTTTTAAATCGGATACTACTCTATCGGCAACCTCGCCTTTTTTACTTGTCAGTTCATCGCCTGCTAGACCAAGAGCTGTGCCTAGAGTTTTTCCAAGAGAGTCAACATATGAGGATCCAATGCTCTCTTCGATAGCTTGTACTCCTTTATCTGTAATCTTCGGAGCAATTGCGTTCTGCTTTTCATTTACGTAGTACTCTAACTTAGCTTGTTTAAACTTTCCTGAAACAATTGATAACAAATCCTCGCTAAAATCCTCAGGAATAATTATGGCTGCGTAATACTTGCCACTCTTAACTCCCTCTACCGCGTTCTTCTCATCGACAAAGTGCCACTGCATTTTGTTATTAGCCTTTAGGCCATCAAGGATTTCATCTCCTGCGTGAATGTTTATAGTCTTGTAACTGTATCCCGCATCCTTGTTACATACTGCAAATGGTAAATCTCCAGTGTTGGCATATGGGTCCCAGTTTGAAGCAATGTTAAACCACGCATAGAGTGCTGGCAAAATCGTAATGCCTATTATAACCACAAAAATAATCATGTTCTTATAAACACTTTTTAAGTCATTCTTTAGAATTCGAAATATCTTTTTCATCTGATTCTCCTTAACCTATTCGTCCGATTCCTCTTCGGTCTCTTTCTCTTCGATCAAGCCCAATATTTTGGCCCACTCACAGTATCTATACTCTGCTCTAATCATCAAGGCTACACAATAGACAACCGATATTACCCAGAGTATTAAAAAGAATATTTTACTATCCAAGCTAAACATCAGTGTTAAAAACAATATGCCAGAGACAATGATAAACAATGGGCCGTACTTTTTATAATTGTCCCTTTTCTTTTTTGTGTCTTTGAATATTTCAATCATTTTTTGACTGACACTATGCTCGTCAACTTTTCCAAAATCAAATTCTTCATTCATAATTATCACCCAAATTTATTGTTTGTGTACTTGCTTAACTTTATCAGATAACTCAACAAGTTCTTCGTGACTAAGTTCTGGAAGGTGTTCTAACTTGTCCACAAAATTTTCTATCGAATCTTTGAACTGTGCCTGCGTATATGCGTTGTAATAACTTACAACCACACCAGTGATGACAGCGATAGCAAAAACGGAATAGACTGATAATATAATGGACAGCACTCTCGCTATTGTTGTCGACACAATGATGTCTCCATTTCCCACTGAAGAGGCAATCATAAAGCAATAGTAAACAGATTGTGGATACGTTTTAACCACTGGGTCCACCAGATAAATAACAAGCGCTATTCCGAAGAACACGAACAGAAAAGCAATTATAATTCTGTTCGTATAAGTCCTTCTCATGACTTTCAATAGTAGTTTCCATTTTTTCAATTTCATAAGGATACTCCTTCTCTTTTCCTAATAGTTTTTAAGAAATAAATGACACAAAAAGGCGACATACGTCGCCTTTTTTTAAAGTTTAATAGTTACATCTCTATTTAACGGTTCGTACTTTTCGTACTCCACACCCGCCGCATCAAACATTCTCTTTGATGCTTTCACAGATGATGTATCTTCGTATTTATCGTCTTCGAAAATCACTTTTTTAATTCCGCACTGAATGATTGCTTTTGCACATTCGTTGCAAGGGAAAAGTGTGACATATATCTTGGTTCCTTCCAAACTTCCACCGCGATAATTTAATATCGCATTCAGTTCGCTGTGCGTACTGTAGTAGTATTTGTTATCAAACGGATCCTCGCTCTCCCTGTTCCAAGGAAAGTCGTCATCCTCACATCCTATAGGCATACCATTATACCCCATCGACAAAATTTTATTGTCGGGGCTCACGATACAAGCGCCCACCTGTGTGCTCGGATCTTTTGATCTGAGTGCCGACAGTTTGGCTATACCCATAAAATATTCATCCCACGATATATAATCTGTTCTTTTCTCACTCATAATTGTCACCTTATTTTGTTCCGAAAATTCTATCCCCTGCATCGCCCAATCCAGGTACGATGTACTTATCTTCGTTCAATTTCTCATCAAGCACTCCGAGGTAAATGTCTACATCAGGGTGATCCTTTTGAATAACTTCAAGTCCCTCTGGCGCGCCAATGATGCACATAAGTCTGATTTTCTTACAACCTTTTTCCTTCAACATGCCAATAGCTGCAGACGCTGATCCGCCTGTTGCAAGCATTGGATCTACCACAAATACATCTCTTTGGTCACAGTCCTCTGGTAATTTGCAGTAATACTCATGTGGCTCTGCTGTTACAGGATCTCTATAAAGTCCGATATGTCCAACCTTTGCCGAAGGCACAAGTTCGAGCATACCATCTACCATTCCGAGTCCTGCTCTAAGTATAGGAACGATGGCGAGTTTCTTTCCGCCGAGTTCCTTTACTGTAGTCTTGCAGATAGGTGTCTCTATATCTACGTCCTGCAACTCAAGGTCGCGTGTAGATTCATATGTGATAAGTGTAGCGATTTCGCTAATCAAATCTCTAAAATCTCTAGTTCCCGTCGTTGTCTTTCTCAAAATTCCAATCTTGTGCTGGATCAATGGATGATCCATAATTACTGTCTTTGCCATGATTTCCCCTCCTAATCGTTTTTGAATTTATAACTCTTGAGCTTATCTGTTAATTTTTTGATAGTCTCATCTAGCAGATCGTACATCTGCGCATAATCCGAGAGATCTCCTCCGTCCGGATTTGTGATACTTCCAGCCTCGTCGATGTACTCCGTTAACGTATATACATTAGCTGCCTTTTCAAAGTCATCGTATATGCGCTGCTTCTTCGTCTCATCCAAAACTAGTACCAATGTGTCCTGCCCAAAATCTTCATCAGAAATTTGAGTAGTCTCGTGGTCTATCTCTATTCCCTTTGAAGATGCCACCGCTACTGTTTTTGGATTCATAGGTGCTGGAAAAGTCACCATCAATCCTCTCGAATCAATATCCACTTTTTCTAATGGCAGGTAATGCTCCGCAAGCGCCGCTGCCAACGGTCCAGTCGACTCGTCCGTATCTGTCACAAATACAATTTTCTCAAACTCTAACATATTTTCCCCTTAAATATCTTTAACTTGGTATCCTGACGCTTTCGTCAATCTATTCATTATGGCAGTTCCCAGATTTTCCTCAGGTATTGTTTCTCCAATAATATACTCTACCTGTTTTTCGTCAAATTCCCTCAACACATTAAACAATGCGTGCGCAATGCTATCTAAATTATCCACATCGCCTAGGGAAATCACTTCCACATTTTCTCCCACTAAACCTTCATACAAATTCAGATGTTGGTCAACAGTGATAATTCCCACTTTCGCATCCTTGCTATTGGCTTCGCCAATAATCTTTTCAGCCACTTTGTTCGCATTGCCTCGGTACATTACAAAATCAGCTTTAGGTGCGTAGTGTTTATATTTCATGCCTGGTGCTTTAGGTACTACATCTTCTATCTTTTCAAGAATGCTTGGATCTACAGTAGTTTCACCGACAACATCTTCTATCTTTTCTTTTGTGATGTAACCAGGTCTTAAAATCATTGGAGCGTCACCTGTACAATCAATGATAGTTGATTCAATTCCTACCTCAACTTCTCCGCCGTCGATTATACAATCTATGCGACCATCCAAATCTTCGATGACATGTTCGCCCTTTGTTGGACTAGGTCTGCCAGATATATTGGCGCTAGGCGCCGCTATACTAGTACCTGCGCTTTTAATCAGAGCCTGCGCCACAGGATGGTTTGGAAATCTAACTGCTAATGTTTCAAGTCCCCCTGTCGTGCTATCTGGCACTGTATTTTTTTTGTGGAAAATCAGAGTCATTGGCCCTGGCCAAAATGCTTCCATTAATTTTCTAGACCATTCTGGAACATCCTCAACCAAGTCGTCTAACATTTCTTGTGATGCTATGTGCGCAATGAGCGGATTATCAGATGGGCGCCCTTTCGCCTCATAAATTTTCGCTGAGGCTTTAGCGTTCATCGCATCTCCACCCAGTCCGTAAACTGTCTCTGTTGGAAACGCCACGAGGCCTCCATTTTTAATAATGTCTCCCGCTTTTTCTATCGCGCTCTGATCTATTTCATTGCTGTTCAAATGATAAATTATAGTATCCATAATTTAAATTAGTGCGTTGGTGAGTTGTGCGAATTCCTCTAATGTCAACGCCTCGCCTCTTATCGTCAGTGGCTTTCCGATGTTTTCAATCGCACGCTCTATCTCTTCTTTTGTAAAGTTAAGAGTCGGCGCATTCTTCAGTCCGTTGGCGAGAGTCTTTCTTCTCTGGTTAAAAGATGCGCGGATAATTTTAAACAACATCTTCTCGTCCTTTACATCAATCGGTGGCTCATCATATCTCGTTAGTTTAATGACTGTTGAGTCCACCTTTGGTCTAGGCATAAAACACTCTGCCGAAACATCCATCATTATCTCTGCATTCGCATAGTACTGAACTGCAAGACTCAGTGCCCCATATTCTTTCGAACCAGGACCTGACTGCATGCGATGTGCCACTTCCTTTTGGACCATAATAGTTATACTCTTGATAGGAGCACCACTCTCCAAAAGACCCATAATGATAGGTGTTGTTATATAGTATGGAAGGTTCGCCACGACTTTTATTGGCTCGCCACCATTTTTTTCTTCAACAATTTTTGCAATATCTAGTTTGAGTGCATCCTCATTGATCACTTCTACGTTGTCATAGGCGGATAGTGTCTCCTCAAGTATCGGAATGAGCATTCTGTCGATTTCCACCGCCATCACTTGCTTAGCAGTCTCGCACAAGTACTGTGTCATCGTCCCGATTCCCGGACCAATTTCTAGAACGAAATCGTTTTCTCGGATGCCTGCGTCAATGATAATATGAGTTAGGACATTTGAATCTATTAAGAAGTTCTGCCCATATTTTTTCTGAAACGCAAAACTATATTTATTTATAATTTCTTTAGTCGCACTACGCGATGCTAGATATGCCATACATGTCCTTCGCATTCTGTTCTGTGATATCAATCACTTGAGAAACGTCCATGTTTTTTATCTCCGCAATCTTCTCGGCTACATACTTGATGCGCGTCGAGTCATTGCGCTCACCACGAAACGGTTCTGGTGAAAGGTAAGGGCAGTCAGTCTCTAGCACTATCTTTTCGATAGGAAGTATCTCTGCCACTTCCTGCAATTTCTTGGAGTTTTTAAAAGTGATTACTCCACCGATTCCAATGTAAAATCCCATATCGACGAACTTCTCTGCCATCTCTATCGGATATGAAAAGCAGTGAACCACTCCACCTAACTCTCCAGCATTTTCTGCTTTCAAAATCTCGTATGTATCTTGCGCAGCATCTCTAGAATGAACCACGATAGGCTTGTTGTGCCTACGGGCAATATCTAACTGTCTAGTCAAAGCTTTGAACTGCGCGTCCTTATCATACTCGCGATAGTAATCGAGACCAATCTCTCCTACTGCCACTATCTTATTATCATTTATATGTGACTCAATCCACTCATAATCAGCATCCGTCAAATCATAAACTTCATCAGGATGAACTCCGAGCGCGCCATACATAAATGGATACTTGTCCACTAGCTCTAGCGTTATCTTGTTTGCTTCCATATCAGAACCAATGTTTACAATATATCCTACGCCATTTGCCTCCATGCCACTTAGAATCTCATCTCGATCTTCGTCGTATCTGTCATCGTCGTAGTGAGCGTGTGTTTCAAAAATCATAGTTCGATGTCCTCTAACTTCAAACGTTGGAATAATATCTCTGGCGAGTCTGTAATCTTGTTTCCACTTGGATATTTTCCAAACTCTTCCATATCATCGAATGCTCGTGGCTGGGCATTAATCTGCTCCAAGATTTTCTTAGATGTTTCTGGCATAAATGGTTCAAGCAAGCTTGCCCCAATGGTAATGCCCTCAAAAAGATTATATAAAACAGTTTTAAGTCTATCCTGCTTATCCTCTTCCTTGGCGAGAGCCCAAGGCATCGTCTCATCGATATATTTATTGCAACGCTTAAATAGGTTGAACACCTCTGTTATTGCATCTGCCACATGTAACGATTCCATGCACTCTGATGCTTTCTTCTGTGCGTTCAAAATAGTTTCCTTATATTCCGCATCCATCTCATCTTCCACGCCCATGTCTTCGACAATACCATCAAAGTATTTATTAGACATTGAGATAGTTCTGTTTACAAGATTTCCGAGTGTATTAGCGAGTTCAGAATTAATTCGCTCTACTATCAACTCAACTGTGATAGTTCCGTCCGACTCAAATGGCATCTCATGAAGGACGAAGAAGCGAATAGCATCCACTCCAAACACCTTGATAAGGTCGTCTGCATAGAGCACATTGCCCTTCGACTTACTCATCTTGTCATCTCCTTGGAGAAGCCATGGATGACCGAAAATCTGCTTAGGCAATGGAATGTCCAAAGCCATCAACATGATTGGCCAATAAATCGTATGGAATCTCAATATATCTTTGCCAATCAGATGTAAATCTGCTGGCCAGAAATCTTTGTAGAGTTCATCACTGTCTCCATCCACATCGTAGCCGAGACCTGTGATATAGTTTGATAGTGCGTCAATCCAAACATAAACCACATGACCTTCATCGAAGTCTACTGGAATGCCCCACGTAAATGATGTGCGTGAAACACACAAGTCCTGAAGTCCAGGCAAAATGAAGTTCTTCATCATCTCATTCTTGCGTGATTCTGGTTGGATAAACTCAGGATGTGAGTTTATGTGTTCAATAAGTCTATCCTCATACTTGCTGAGTTTCAAAAAGTAAGCTTCTTCCTTCGCCGGCTTTACTTCTCTTCCGCAGTCAGGACATTTTCCGTCTACAAGCTGCGCCTCAGTGAAGAATGACTCACAAGGTGTACAGTATAATCCCTCATACTCTCCCTTATAGATGTCACCCTGCTCGTAGAGTTTCTTGAAAATCTTCTGAACCTGCTTTTCGTGATCAGGATCCGTAGTTCTAATAAATCTGTCGTATGATGTTCCGACAAGATCCCATATGTCTTTGATCTCGCCAGCTACTTTATCGACAAATTCCTTAGGTGTTATTCCTGCCTCTTCAGCTTTAATCTCAACCTTCTGTCCATGCTCATCAGTTCCTGTCTGAAATCTGACATCATAGCCTTCAAGTCTTTTGTATCTCACTATACTGTCGGCCAAAATAGCCTCATATGTATTTCCAATATGTGGCTTGCCTGACGTATATGCAATTGCTGTCGTCAAATAATATTTCTTGCTCATTTATATCTCCTCTAGCTATTAAAGTAAGTGTCAAGGCCATCCAATATGCCTTCCACGATTTTGTTCTGATAATCTTTTGATGATAGTTTTTCATCTTCAGAAGGATTCGACATATATCCCATCTCGAGAATAGTCACCGGAACCTCGCTCCAATTGATTCCCGACATTGTATCTGTCTGCCACAACTTATCCTTCTCTGCACCAGTCTCTTTTACTACTGAATCCAAAATATCTGCTGCGAGTTCATAACTCTGCGATGCAATGTCTGCGCAGTATGGACTATTTGATGTAGGACAAATCGTCATGACTCCTTCTTTGCCACTACTCTCTGAACTATTTGCGTGAATTCTGATAAATGCATCGGCGTTATTTTGGTTTGCCACCTCTGCGCGTTCCATGTTGGTCATATTCACGTTATTTGATTCGCGACACATGACTACTTTGTATCCGCTCTTCTCCAATGCCTTCTGCAATTTCTTTGCAACTTCCAAGTTCAATTTATATTCTTCTTTGCCCGTGGATACTCCTGAAGTTCCAGAGGTAACCTTTTGTTTCATTTTCTTAGATCCAGGTCCCAGTGGTTCTTTACCTGTGTTTTGCTTTGCCTGATGACCTGCGTCAATACAGATTACTCTGCCTTTTCCTTTATGACTACTCTTGGCTGTCTTCTTTGTCTCTTTCTTAGTAGTCTCATTCATAGCTTTATAATCTTCTTCAGTCATCAAAAAGCTACTCTTCATATATCCAGTTTTTCCATTAACTGTAATCTTCGACCAGCCTCCTTCTTCACCGAGAAGTGTAACCTTCGTGCCTGTGGCAATCTTATCTAATTCTTTTCCTTCTGTGCTAGCTTTGGCACGCAAAAAAACAACCCCGCCCTCTTCTTTGTCGCAGACAATTCTGATGTTGTCCGCCGTAGTCGTTGGTACAGTAGATGCTGTAGTTGCAACTGGTGCGGTGGTCACTATTGATGTGATTTGCATGCTTTTGTCATTTCTATGTGTGGCCACAAATGCAATAACTCCAATGATGGCCAAAATCAATGCCACAATGCATATTCTGATGATCTTAACTTTGCTTGTCTTCTTCATGTTCTTCCTTCTTTACAAAATTCTATCTTAAAATATTCTACCATATTTTGCTGCTTTTGACACCAAAAAACAGGCCTACAAAGAGACCTGTTCATCGGTTGCACACCTATTATATAAGGGTTTTCTGGTCTTCCCCTCCAGGAAAACCTTTATATCTTTTTAAACTAAAAATATTATAGCACAAACGCCACTTAACATATGTGCTTACAAAGCAATATTTTGCTATTCGTATCGTTTTGTAAGCTAAATTTTACTGAATATTGTACTTTAACATCATTCTCTGTAATTTTCTTTGCATAACTCGAGCGAGCAGCCACAAAAATGCCACTGTTGATGCAGCATGGATAATATTGTAAACGAATCCCGTCGCATAAGTTGCTAAAAGAGATGTCCACTTCACTTTGTCAGTAAACATCATTACTGTAGCCGTGTCCATTATCAATCCGTATATAATGAAAGTTGCCACAAACCCATATATCAAAACTGCCACAAAGCCTTTTGTCGTTTCCACGCTTTTCGGATTAAATAGTACCGCCGCTAGCAAACCTATTAGTCCAAATGCAATCATCTGGAACGGTGTCCATGGACCCACTCCGAAAAAGAAATCAGATATAAAGGCCGTCAAAACTCCGCAGAGAAATCCCGCCTGTTTTCCAAGCATCATTCCCACTATTATTATGATTGCCGCGCATGGCTTAATGTGCGGCACCGCAAAGAACACTAGCCTTCCCACTACTGCTATGCTGACCATCACCGCCATCAGTATAACTTCTCTCGTTCGAGGCTTCCTCTTTTCAAACGACAGCACAAAAAGTACCAGTGCTACCGCAATGATAACGAGCGCTGAAAAGTAGTAAGACTGATCAATGACGTTATTTATGAAGTTTGTAGCTACTATCGGTATATGTCCCACTTATCTTCTCACTTTCTCCTCAGTCGTCGTGTAAAACTTTGCATTGGCGAAGAATTCGCCATTTTCCTCTATTGCAATCACGCTGCCTTGTGCGAATAATCCACATCGGTCGGCGCATGCCCCACAAAAATCTATATCATGACTCACGATAATGATGGTCTTCCCATCTCTTTTAAGCTCGTTAACAATTTTTAAGAGTTCTTCTTTCGCGATTGCATCAAGCCCTTTTGTCGGCTCATCTAACAGCAATATATCTGGCTGTTTGCTCATCACCTTGGCCAGGGCCAATTTCTGTTGTTGCCCTCCACTCAAATCATATGGGTGGATCTTTCTTAAGTCCCCCAGACCAAACTGCTCTATTATCTTTTCTGGAACTCCATCAAGTTCCTCTTCTACACTTTCTCTTGAAAACAATGTTTGTACATCCTGTGGAAGTAGACCAACTTTTCCGTCCACTTTCACTTTTCCTCTGTAAGCTTTTCGAATGCCTTTGATTACTGACAAAAGCGTTGTTTTTCCTGTTCCGTTTCCTCCGAGAATTCCAAATACTTCACCTTTCTTTATCTCAAGAGACAGATTTCTTAATACATCGTCGTCTTCTCTTTTGTATCTGAAAAATACATTTTTGACTTTTACTGCCGTCTCGCAGTTTTTGAATTCATTCTTTTCTTTCTCGCCAGTCTTGTTTACTGACTCCCCTTTTTTTCTTATTTCTACTTCGCCTTTTCGAACCTTATCTCTCAATTCAGAAATGGTTATCGGAAGATCCTCTTCCCCACCATTTTCTTTAAATAATTTTGTGACTGTTGGCATGAGTTTTTCTTCTTCTCCTGATGCCTCGGCAATGATTCCTCTCATCTTTCCAGATTCGACAACCTTACCATTTTTTAAAATAGTCAGTTTGTCTGCCATCTCAACCATCGCATCCATTCTATGCGCCGTCATAATGATAGTAACTCCCATGTCTTCATTTATCTTTTTTAATAACTCTAAAAAACGTGCTTCAGCTATAGTGTCTAACTGTGCAGTAGGCTCATCAAGCAACAATATTTCTGGCCCCATTACCATAACTGCTGCTAAATTCAGAATCTGTTTTTGTCCACCTGATAGTTCGCTAGTTTTTTTCTCATACCACTCTGTAATTCCAAAGTATTCTGAAATTTCAGCCACTCTAAGTCTTATATCTTCACTTTTCATTCCAAGATTTTCCAACCCAAAAGCAAGTTCATGCCACGCTTTGTCTGTCACTATCTGATGATCTGGTTGTTGGAAAACAAAACCTATATGTGTAGCATCGTCTCTATCTGAATAATCATTCAAATTTTTTCCGTCAACTATAACATCTCCTGTCAGTTCGCCTGCAGGCCTAATAGTTTTCTTCAAATTGTAGAGCAATGTACTCTTTCCACTTCCAGTTTTACCGCAGACGATAACTATCTCGCCTTTTTCTATGGCGAGATTTACTCCGCTTAACGCTTTAACGTCTGAGGTTTTATATTTAAATGTTAAATCTTTGATTTCAATATATGCCATCTAAGTCTCTCCTTAATGTTGATTGCAATCGGCGTTATACATAGCCCGATATATGCGATGTAAGTTATGACTGATTCTTTCATCACGATAGTTGGATAAAAACTGATTCCAACTCTGCTAGTTGCCATTTCAATAATAAATACTGCCATCATCACAACAATCCATATGATGAGTATTAAATCTCTCAGCGTGAATTTGTAATTTGTGTAATTTGTTCGTCTTCCTGTTCCGTATCCTCTTGCTCTCATTGAGTCTGCTGTGTCCACCGAATTTTCTAGCGCCCATGTGGTAGTAATAGAAAATACATGTGCCGCTGTTCTTATCTTCGAACGTCCTTCGTCGTTAACTTCTTTTGTCTTTTTCATCTGTGAAATATACTTCGGAACAAATCTAAATACAATTGACAAAAGCATGGCCATAGTCGGAATGACTCCTCCCACCAACGCCAACACTTTATCTGTCGTTATCACTTCGCTCATCGTAGAGAGCCACAACAAAACTGTTCCTATCATTGCGCCAGCACAAATACCAAAAATAATAGATTCAGTTGTGACAGGATTGCCGGTAGGCAAATAGAAAAGCAAGGTCGCTCCCTTGTGAGAAAATAGCGGATTTATGATAGAACTTAAAATCATCACTACCCATACTCCGATATAGTATTTAATTCCCGCCGTTTTTTTCAGCATAAAAAAATAGACCGTGGCGCACAAAAACGACACGGCTATGAAACCGGGTTGAAGTTGCAAGATTGCAAAAACAATCACGGCTATATAAAATATGAAATTTACCGTGGGATGAAACCCAGCAAATTCGTCTTTCATTCTAGTCCCCCAGTTTGATTCCAAGGTCTTTCCCTAGTTCGCAAGTATAAAGCCACTTAATATTGTCGCCATTTTTCACCTTATATTCACTGCACGACAAACTGTAAGTCTTATCATTGACTGAGTAAATCCAACCGGACTTGTCGCCCGCACTAAACTCGTAGAAATTGTCTATTCCTTCGATATAAGCACTCTTGTTTACTGTAAAAGATGCTTCCATCAAGATGCCCTTATCTTTCAGCGTGCGCTGCGTCACATCATATACAGAGTCGCCTTTCTTTATCTCCACTTTCGTAGGTTCTAAGATTACTCCGTCTTTTGGTAGATGTTTTTGCAATTCTTTGGATAGTTTATCTTTATTCTTAAATAAAGTCTTACACTCCACAGAAATTGTGCACTCTCCAACATCGCTTGGCGCTGCCTTGCAGCCGCCAATGCCAAATACCAAACTTAAAGCTATTACTATCGTGAGAAAATATTTTTTAACCATGCTGCTATCTTTTCTCTTCTCCTAAAACCTATATATCCTCCGCCTGCGAGAAGGACTACTCCGCTCACTACTCCGACGCCAATGGCAACATTTCTAATAGTCTGTCGTCTCTTCTGCGCGGCGGGTTCTTTCTTGTCTTTCTCTTGCGCTATTATATCTTTAGCTCCACCACCTTTTTTGGTTGTCACCAAATACTTGTCGAGAGCGTGTTTGTCTTTTTTATGTTTCTTTCTGTTAGGAAGCTTCTTATGTTTTGTTGTCTCAACTTTATAAATAATTTTCTTAGTTGTAGCTTCTTCTTTTTTCTTATGCTTTTTCTTTATAGTGCTCTTTCTTTTTTTCTTTTTAATTTTTTTCTTCGAGTAGATACTTTTTCCCGTTTTTTGTTTCATATAATAAGATGCTATGGCACACATCGCTTGATCTGTCGACATCCTATTAACTAAAGTATTTTCTAAATGCTTGAAGGCTTTCTTGTCTTTCACGTAATACTTCATCAATCCATCAAGCACAGTATTTCCCTTCTTTATAAAAGCAGGGTCTGACACCTTTACACCTGTCATTGTCATCGCAATAATAACCTGAGCTGTGCTCTCACAATTGGCTTTGCCATACGAAGAAAAATCTCCGTCTTTGTTCTGTATCTGGCATAACCTTGTCAGTCCTTGATCTACTGCGCGCTTCACTTCCTTATCCTTCAGATAAGGTGCTAGCGCCTGTATTACAATGGCCGTGATATCTGGGTCCACTTTCTTGCCCATAGTCCAGCCACCTTTTTTTAGTTTATTTCTCAACAATGAGTTAACTAGTTTATCCCTAATAGATTTCTTTCCTTGGTAGTCGTAGTTGTCAGGGTCGGACACTTTGTAACCTCCGCTATCCAACGCTATGAGGGCATAAGCTGCTCCGTTGATTCCCTGTTTTACAACATTGTCGTATTCGCCTAATGGCGCGACTAAATTGTATCCGCAGAATTTTGTAGCATCGTATCCTATGCTAGAAAGCGCAATAACTACTCTCGAGTATTCTGTATATTTCGTCTTTGAGAGTTCCCCGTCACACGATACCAACTTCTTCTCAAGTGACTTTGCATATTGTTCTTTCTCAGTTTTTGTAACTTTATTGGCTGCCGCCAGACTGATTATTGTCCATTCCTCGCCAAAAGAAGGCGTACCCATCTTTTTCTTCTGATAGGTCGCCACCTTGTTCATATAACCACGGGCCTCTTTGGTGGTCCAGATGGTTTTGGCCTCTACGCTTGTCGCAGAGGCCAAAAATATTGCAGTTATTAATATGCCGCAAATTAAACGTTTCATCTACTTCTTGATTTTCTTACTCTTTGTTTTGCTCCATTTGCTGTAATACTTGTTGCCCATTCTCTTAACATATGCACGCACCTTTGCGTAACATCTCTGTTTTTTCTTGAATTTCTTAGTCTTAATGTATTTCTTTGTTGTGTTCTTAACCTTAGAACTCTTAAACTTCTTGTTGTTAGCATACTTGAACTGATAACCATTTGCATTGGCAATGCTCTTCTTTACCAACAACTTAGCTTTGCGAGTCTTTACATTTGTAACCTTTAGTGTTGGCTTCGCCAATGTTGGAATATCAATCAACTCTTTTAAGTTAGCATATGCTGTATTTACTTCTTTCTGTGATGAATCAAACTTTGTTAATACCGCTAAAGCAGTATCACATGCTGCTTTAACTGTTTTGTCTTTGTTGTATCCTTTTGCATAACACTCAGCATACTTCTTTGATAGGACATCTTTGTTAGCAAGTGACAACTGTTTGATGCTGCACCATGCTGGATCTGCTATGCCTAAATCTGCTCCGTATCCATATAGAGAAAATTGAACACGGATAACATCTCCATCCTTTGCTACTACTTGATCTGCTCCAACACCAGGATTTTTGTTGTTTAATGAGAAAAAGAATCCTGACATACTACAGTAATCACGTGCCTCCAAAGTATCGTTGTCGCCATCTCCTGTATTATTTTCATTGGATGGTGCTTTGATTATTTCATATCCTGTATCGTAATCTTCCATAGCAGAGATTGCCTTTGGAATATCTAACTTTCTAGTATCTCCATGCTCGATACCTTGAATATACCAACTATAAGATGTGTCTATTATCAACTTAACGTTTTTTGATTTGGCCACTTTGTTTATCAGGGCAGCTACCGTATCTCCAGACTCAAATTCTACTTGAGTTGGTTCAACAATATATCCCTGCCCAATCGTAAATCTCTCAATTGAAACAGTTGCTGTATTTTTCGTTGTCTTTGTTGCCGCAGGCACACTCATTGAAAGTGGCGCAAGCGCCAATGCTACAACTACTATACCTACTAGTAATTTTTTAAAACAGTTTTTCATTATGCTCTCCTTTTTATATTGTTATTAATTCTTAGCTGTTGTCGTTTCCTCTACAGGGTCCTCATAAGGCTCTAATTCATAATCCGCTTTATTGAGGAAGAAGAAATCATTTAGTCTGTTATCTTTGTCAAACAAACCATTATACTGAACCTTCTTATAATCCTCGATGGTCTTTGTATATTCCGTCTTATCTTCCATTGTGTAGAATACTCCGTTATCACCCTTGTATCCTACGCCCGTAAGGACAGGAAGTTTCTTCTTCAAATCGAGCAGGTACTTATTGTATCCCGTCATATCTGCTCCAGCTAACTTCATTAAGTATGATGATAGATAGTTACAACTCATGTCTTCATGCTGTTTTTCTTTAATGTCATAGTTAGCCCAAATTACATAAGGTGTTGAATAGTAATATGCATTTTCTTCAGCGCTCAAGTAGTTTGTACTCTTTCCAAATATCTTGGAGTAGAAGTTCCATGATAATGGTGGCTGATGATCACCAAACATTACTATGATAGTTGGCTCCTTCTCTTTTTCAAAATGCTTAATAAGTTTTTCAAAAGCTTCATCTGATTTCTTTGCCAAAGATACATACTGGTTGTTCTCATCTGTGTTGATACCTGGGGTTGTAACCTTGACGTCTGTATCCACAAATCCCATATTTCCCAGATATCCGCCGTGGTTCTGAACCGTAACATTAAACAGATAGAATGGGGCACCAGACTCTGCCTTTGCCTTGTTAAAATCTCTTATAATCTGATTAAAATCACTTTCGTCCGAAATAAAGTTTCTTATGTATTTAATGCCTTTTTGTTTTTTATAGTATTCGTCCGAATAGAAATTGTTGAAGCCCAATGAATTATAAACATTCTTTCTATTCCAACCACTTCTTCTGTATGGATGGTATGCGTTGTTTCCTTGGTAGCCTTGTACCTTCATTGACCTCGTCATTGATGGAACTACGCCTTTGACATAGTTGTTATACGGTACCGATCTAGCCGAGAAAAGACTCATCGAGAATCCTGTTAAGAACTCAAACTCTGAGTTCGCTGTATTAGCTCCCACAATGGAAACAAACAGCTGGCCCTTAATCGTGTTCTTTTTCATGCTTCTGATGAATGGGAGGTAATCCTCAGTCGTATCCAATTCTCCGTCAACACTAAAGTCTGCCAATGACTCATTCATAATTGCAATAATATTCGGCATCTTCTTGGTTGTGGCATCGTTTGGTTTAACTTTGTCTGACTCAAATCCCTTTGTTATCTCTTTTACATCATCTACTGAATAACCTTCTGGTTTTGGTTTTCTTATATATCTCCATGAACATGTAAACGACAACGCCGTACCATTCTTCGTGTACTTACGCTGTGGTTTCCACTGGTCGTTCCAAATTTTGAAGTTTGGCATACGCTCTACAGATATGAAGAATGAATAAACAAATATAATTGCTACTATTGCAAATGCAACAGGAATAATTCTCTGCTTTAATTTGAATCCCTTGTTTGGTTTCAAACTAAACGTAATGCCGACAGCTGCTACTAAAATGGTCGCCGACAAAAGAACCCATATATCGATAGTGTACTCAAACTCTCCTGCCACATTCGCAGCAGTATTTAAAGACAAGAGGTCTGTCGCTAGTACAGGTATACCTCTAAATTCTGATACAAAATAGTTGCTGAGTCCAAATACAAATCCTAATATCCATGTAAAAATTGATGCGTATTGAACTCTATTGCAGACTGCATACGCCACAATCATTATCGCGGCATATATCAGCATATTGAAAAATCCTTTGATGGTGAAAGCTTTCAATAATACTTCGTGCGTGGTGTAGCCTGATAAAACTTCCACAATCACATATGCAATCAATGGTGTTGCAACGAAGATAGCTCGCGACAAGAATCTATCTATGTGAATCTTTCTCCACTTCTTCTCTACAAAGTCTTCAATCTTTCCGAATGGAATAAGAATGAAAATGATTGCAAATACGAGGAGTGCTATCATTTTCTTCAGCAATGAATAATCGTAGAATCTATAAGTCATCGTCGCTCTGATATGTGAGTAATACTCAGTGTTGGTGATTCCATCAATCGTAGCAGATGACATCATATATTTAGACTTCACACTTGATGTATAAATTCCAAATCCCTGTGGGTTCTTGAAATTCTTACACTTAAATACCATTCTGTAAGAATCTCCACCTACCATTTCTGGTGGATTCTCAAAAATGAAACGCGTAAAGTGTCTGTTTCGAATCTCTTTAGATTTAAGTTTAGTCTTTGCGACTACTTTTCCTTTTGGATCTTTAATTTCTGCTGTGATAGATCCCTTGGAAGCTGCATTACCTTGGTTGTCAAAGTATACTCCAATCTCCGTGAGTTTTCCATTTCGTGCAGTAAAACTCTGAGAGAATACACTGTTAGCTTTAAGTGGATTCTTAACTTCCAATGGATCTGGCAACTTCTTAGTATTGTGATCGTTGTAGCAGATTGGCGCGTTAATTGTAACGAACACCAAGCCACCAACGACGATAGCTAATCCAATTAAAAGTTTAATCTTAGGCCACTTCTTTCCCTTCCACAAATTTTTCCAGATTTCCTTAATTTTTGACATTCTTATTCTCCTCTAAATAAGTTCTTTATAGATTTCTCTCTTCGAAATTCCTCTATCCTTCGCCGCCAGTTTCATGGCTTGCTTCTTATCGTTTCCCTTGTCTATGTACATTTGCACGTGGTCCTCGATGCTCATCTCTTCCCACTTTGCAATTTCTTCCTCTTTTATTTCTTGAAGGTCTCTACCTTCAATCACTAGCACGAACTCTCCTTTTGGTTCATTCTCTGAATAATACTCTCGTGCCTCCGACAATGTTGTCCGCTTAACCTCTTCAAACTTCTTGGTCATCTCACGACAGATGGAAACTTTTCTGTCACCCAATGTTTCTTCCAACAATTCTAAAGTTTTAACAAGTCTGTGTGGAGCCTCATATATTACAATAGTTCTTGTTTCATTCTTGAGGCTTTCTAATACTCTTTGTCTTTCCTTCTTGTCTTTAGGAAGAAATCCTTCGAAACAAAAACGTCTCGTTGGCAGAGCTGACATTGTAAGTGCTGTGACCACTGCTGCAGGTCCCGGAAGTGATGTGACTTCTATCCCTGCCTCATAACATTGCTTTACCAATTCTTCACCGGGATCTGAAATGCCAGGTGTTCCAGCGTCCGTTATGAGTGCAACATTTTTGCCTTCCTGCATCATCTCAACTAGTTCTTTTGCCTTGTCATATTTATTAAATTCATGGTAGCTAGTCATCGGTGTGTCTATCTCGAAATGGTTTAAAAGTTTGATGCTGTTTCTTGTGTCCTCCGCACCGATTATATCTACTTTTTTCAATGTCCTCACCACTCTGAAAGTAATATCCTCTAAGTTTCCAATAGGTGTGGCACATAAGTATAATTTGCCAGGCATTTTAATCTCCTAGAAACCATATATATCATATATCTCGTCTGTATAGATATCTGGTTCTTTATATACTATCAAAGGCTTCTCGACAACTGTCATTGCGCGGCCTCCGCGCACGCCCTCGATTAATACCATATTTGCTGGTTTTTCTGCGAACGGATGAACCATTCGAATAACTTTTGGCTCGATTCCATATTTTCTCATCAGTTCAATCAAGTCCGGCATTCTTCTCGGTCTGTGAACCATATAGAATCTACCCATCGGCTTCAACAATTTCGCCGACTCCCTAATCACATCTTCTAAGTTGCACTTAATCTCGTGTCTTGCAATGGCTTTCGCATCATTTGGATTTGTAATGCCTCCGTCCTCCGTCATATATGGAGGATTAGTCACGACCACATCAAAAGTGGCTGCGCCAAAATTATTCGATGCCTCTTTGATGTCTCCCTGTTTGATTTCAATGAAATCTGACAGTTCATTCATCTCAACATTTCTTTTTGCAAGTTCCACACTCTCTTCTTGGATCTCAAGGCCTATAAAGTCTGTGCCTTCAGTCTTTGCCTTCAGCAATATTGGAATAATCCCTGTACCTGTTCCCAGGTCTATAGTTTTCTCGCCTTCACTAACATTGGCGAAGCCAGACAAAAGAACTGCATCCATTCCAAAACGAAAGCCTTCCTTTTTCTGAATCAACTTATATCCATTGCGCTCTAAATCGACAATGTCTTCGTCGGGATTAATAATTACATCTTTCATTTTTAGTCTTCCACCTTGGAAGCCTCTGTGTCTTCAAGCCCCTCGAGTTCTTTCAACTCTTCTGCTGCGAGGTCAAACTTTTTCTTCTTAGGCTTGAACTTCAACTCTTCGATTTTGTACTCGTGAATTTCTCTCTCCTCGCCTTCCTCTACAACAATCTTAACTGTCTGTCTTAGGACATTCACGCTAGTAACTTGACCAGATAGTCCATCGAAAGTCTTAACCGTCTCGCCTACGTTAGGGAGATTTGAATTCAAGTACTCGTATGCCTCTTCCTCATTCTTCAAACAGCACATAAGTCTGCCGCATATTCCAGATATCTTAGATGGGTTAAGTGACAAATTTTGCTCCTTTGCCATCTTGATTGAAACTGGAACAAACTCAGGCATAAACGAATTGCAGCACAAAGCTCTGCCACACATTCCAATGCCACCGAGCATCTTCGCCTCATCACGAACTCCAACTTGTCTGAGTTCGATGCGGGTTCTAAATACGCTCGCCAAATCTTTTACCAACTCGCGGAAATCCACTCTTCCGTCAGCTGTAAAATAGAAGAGGATTTTCTTTCTGTCAAAAGTATACTCAACATTTATGAGTTTCATTTCAAGTCCGTGTTTTTTGATTTTTTCCTTACACGTCTTGAATGCGCTTTTCTCTTTCTCGCGGTTTTCCTTAACCTTTTCTGCGTCGGCATCATTCGCCTTTCGCATTACAGGTTTCAACTCGCCCTTAAAATCTTCCTTTAAGTCTTCGATACCAACGACTACCTCTCCGTATTCCACGCCACGAATAGTCTCCACTATTACATGATCGCCAACTTTGAGGTCGAGATCTTTTGGATCAAAGTTATATATCTTTCCCGCCGTTCTAAATCGTACGCCGACTGTTTTTTTCATTACTGAATACCTTCCTTTATCTTTAGGAGCAACATTTCTATAGTTGCGTTATAATTCACATTACTCTTGACGCGAAGTTCTGCTTCTTCTATCGCCTCAAATATGTCTGTCATCTTCGCCATTTTAATAGCCTCTGCCATCTCTTTTAGTTTTACAATGTCATCTTTAAAAACTACACTCTCTTCATCGTATGTAGTTTTCAACATCAATACATCCCTCATCCACATGCGGACCATATCTAAGTAGTCCTGTGCATTTGTTTTGTACTGCTTTGCATCATCCACACTTTTTTTGATGTCTTCCATTCCGCCATCGCGCAAAGTCGTAAGTGCATTTACAACTGAAGATTTTATATCGCTAAATTCTTCAGATTCGATAAGTTTCTCGGCTTGTCCAACATTGCCTCCGGCAAATGCTACTGCCAATTCTGCCTCATAATCGCTGACCGCAAACTTATCTTTAAGATCTTTTGCTATCACATCCTCTTCCACTGGACGAATATTCAAAACCACACACCTAGACATAATCGTAGGCAAAAAGTTTTCGATGTTCGTCGTGAGCAAAATGATAATGGCGTATGCAGGTGGCTCTTCGATAGTTTTTAACAAAGCGTTCTGCGCCTCCGTTGTCATTGTCTCACTATGAGGAATGATATAAATTTTGTATGGACTAGAGTATGGAAGAATCTCAATGTCGTTATTGATCTGATCTCGAATGTCGTCTATGCCGACTTTGTTTTTTTCTGGGATTACAGTCTTAATATCCGGCTGGTTCCCCGAGTCAGTTTGGCTACAAGATTTACATTTGTTGCAAGCAGTGCCCGTAACGTTTTCCTTGTCTGGTGCATTTTGCTCGCACTGCAATGCCTTCGCAAACTCCAATGCCAGTGCGCTCTTTCCAGAACCTTCTTCACCATTTATGATGTAGGCGTGAGATTTCTTTTCAGACTTGATGGCATTTTGGAAATGCTTTTCTATATGATCTTGTCCTATAACATTGTGATCACTCATACTTTTTTGCACCACTAAAACGCGCCCAAAAGCGCACAAAATTACTTGTATATTTTACCACAATTTAAGTGAATAGTAAAAACTCAAAATCCCTATGTTTCTCGGTTTTGTCGCACAAAAAAAGCACCTATAAAAACTAGAAAACCAATTTTTATAAGTGCTTATTTTTCCTTGATGGTTTTTATTATTTCCTCAACACAATCGTCCAAGATTTCATTCGAATACCTCTTCTCAATTCCAACCGCTTTTAGCTTTTCTTCGGAGAAATCTTCATCGTCAGCCTTGAGCCTTCTCTTCATCTCTTCATATTTTGGTGTGTCTTGTTCTTCCTCTCGCTGTTTGGCTCTCGCCAATCTCGTTTCAGAGCTCACCTCTATATAGATTGGTACCACGTTGGCGAAGCCATAATAATCTCTGATATCCACATACGATTCGAGCGTTCCGATATACAAAAGGTCCGGACCGTCGAAATTGATTTGACCGTCATCCATAGTGAAGTAGCTCCAAATGCCATGAACCGTGTTGTAATCACGCGACTCAATCAGCGTACCTCGCTCCTTGGCTTCTTCGAGGAAATCTCTGTCCTTGAAAAAGTACTCTTCTCCATCCACTTCGCCCTGGCGAATCGGACGCGTCGTATAACCGACCACACTCTTTATATTCAATTGATCGCTTTCCATGATTTTCTTGAAAACAGTGTCCTTGCCAGAACAACTCTTTCCCATAATCACATATAATTTCGACATATTACCTCAAATCTTCTCATCTATATCTTGAATGGCTCTCGCCAATTCCTCTATCTTCTCAAAGTCATCGCACATCGATGTCATCGCTAAAACGTAAGTTTCTTTGGCGAACTCCACCTCATAATTATATTCATAGCGAAGTATGTCTGCAAGTTCTTCGCCAGAAATTACATTACTTTTAATAATAATTGGAAGTTTCGATGGCTCAATTGCATATATGTCACTTTTGCCTTCGATGCTTCTATCTAATATTGAAAAATGATGGGTATTGTTAACGGTCTTGCGAAAATATTCGAGCGTTGTTAACAATTCATTCAGGTTTTCTTCTCCTTCTTCTTGCGCATACTTCATCGCATAATCAAGGCTAGCCATTAAGACATATGAAGGACTTGAACTCTCATACAAATCTAGCGCATGAGATATTTTTTCCTCATCTACTCTGTGCCCCATCAAATGCAAAAGCGAAGTTTGAGTCATTGCTGGAAGCATCTTATGTGCACTTTGAACTACCACATCAGCACCATTTTTGTACGCTGGTTCAGGCCATTGATCGCTTATTCCGAGATGTGCCCCATGCGCTTCGTCCACTATCAAAACTGCATCGTGATCGTGAGTAATCTTCGCCAAGGCCTCTATGTCTGAAATAATTCCATCATAAGTAGGTGATGTTAAAACTACTGCCTTTATATCACTATTTTCTGCGAGAATATTTTCCAATTTTTCTGGATTATACCCGCCTTTAATTTCAAGATTTTCTATCTGAATCGGTTCGATAAAGGTAACTTTTAAATTTCTTATTTCTGCAGCATTGGTCACCGACCAATGACAATTTGACCCTACTACTATATGGTCGCCTATTTCAGTTACTGCATGAATGGCCGACAAATTACTACAAGTTGAACCATTTACAACAAACCAAGTTCTATCGGTTCCCAAAAAATCTGAAGCGGCATCCATCGCTTCTTTTATAATGCCTGTAGCATTATGTAGGTCATCAAAATTTTTAATCTCTGTGATATCTATATCGTAAGGGTCCACACCATCAAACAATTTCACTTGTCTTTTGTGTCCTGGCATATGAAGTGGGTATCTACCCTTTTTTGAATATTCAATTAGTTTCTCATATAGTTTTCCGTTTGGCATCATTACCTCTCTTTGACTGCTTATTAATTATAACAGTGACAATTGTTTTTTACAAAAGAAAAAGAACTAGCTTTCGCTAGTTCTTCGTGCCCAGTTCCGGAATCGAACCAGAGACACATGGATTTTCAGTCCACTGCTCTACCAACTGAGCTAACTGGGCATTGAGTAGCGGGAGTAGGATTTGAACCTACGACCTCCGGGTTATGAGCCCGGCGAGCTTCCAGACTGCTCCACCCCGCGTCAATAGTTAAATGGGCGGAGAAGGATTCGAACCTTCGAAGGCATTGCCAGCAGATTTACAGTCTGTCCCCTTGGGCCACTCGGGAATCCGCCCACTAGAGCCGACGAGCGGACTCGAACCGCTAACCTGCTGATTACAAATCAGCTGCTCTGCCAATTGAGCCACGTCGGCATTATATTCTTTTATATTGGCACGTACACCTCGTATGCTTCGCTTACTCGGTCACGCTGTATCCATCTATAAGATGAAAATCTCGTCCACATTGCTAAGCAAGCTTGCCTGTGGACAAGATTTCCATCTTACACGTGCCCACTTAACCGTGGAAATGGGACCTACAGGGCTCGAACCTGTGACCCTCTGCTTGTAAGGCAGATGCTCTCCCAGCTGAGCTAAGATCCCTT
>JAFQXO010000008.1 GCA_017406925.1 Eubacterium sp. | reverse complement strand
TGAGGTCTGCCTTCCAACATGAACTCGGAAGGATTGAGTACCTGCTGCAAGCCCTCGTTTCGCATCTCGAATACGCCAATCTCGTTTGTCGATCCGAAGCGATTTTTTACACCACGGATAATTCTGTATGCTGCATGGCGGTCGCCCTCGAAATAGAGAACTGTATCCACCATATGTTCCAATATTCTTGGCCCAGCCACGACTCCCTCTTTTGTAACATGGCCGACGATAAAGACAGGGATTGTCTGACCCTTTGCAATCTGCATCAAGGCGTTCGTCGACTCGCGAACCTGGCTCACGCTACCCGGAGCCGATGAGACATCTTCACGATAAACTGTCTGGATAGAATCCACAACCACGACATCTGGCTTCTCATCCAGTATCGTAGCCTCGATTGAATCCAGACTAGTCTCTGCTAACAATTCAAGATTGTCATTGAACTCACCCATGCGATTAGCACGAAGTCTTATCTGTTTGAGAGACTCTTCGCCCGAGATGTAAAGGACTTTCTGTCCATTCAACGCCATATTTCTGCACACCTGAAGTAACAATGTCGACTTTCCTATTCCTGGATCGCCGCCCACTAGTGTGAGTCCACCTGGAACTACGCCACCGCCTAAAACTCTGTCTAGTTCACTAAAACCAGTAGTGATGCGTTCTTCGTCATTGGCGGTCACCTCGTTAATCTTCACGGGATTAGATTTTATTAACTTTTTGTTCGCGTGTGAGTTCCTAGGACCAGTTGGCTCCTCTACGAGGGAGCCAACTGATTTACATGCGGGACACTGTCCCATCCATTTAGGAAACTCATTTCCACATTCTGTACAATAGAATGTCTTAGCTTTTTTCGCCATATTAGTCTAAATCAATGAATTCAAAGTCGTCATCTGAGTCCACATCTTCCTCTGGAAGCATAGACTTCAACGTCTCTTTGATATCCTCCTTATCATGGATGTTTCCGAGATCCATAGTATCACTCTTAGAAGCTGAACTCTCCTCAGCAGATTCTGCTGAAGCGCTATCGCCCTGTGGTGAATCCTTTGGATCGTCATCTGTGAGATCTATCAAAACATCTTCCTCGCCTTTAACTTCACCGCCGTAGAATCCTTCGTTAGACTCTTCGTCAGTTCCAAGTGTAGGCTTGTCGCCGTATGGTCTGTCCGGCATCTTTCCAAAACGCTTACGTTTAGGAATATCCTTTTCCTTCTTTTCTTCGTCAAGCATCTTCGAAACATCATCAGCCAACTGCGCTTCTGTCTCATCTTGTGTCTCTAGTTCCTCTGCCTGACTCTCAGCGTCGATATCATCATCTGCTTCTTCAGCCTCTGGCGATGCTTCCGGCTCATCTGCTGTGCCTTCTTCATCATTGCCTTCGGCAATATTCAATGACTCACTAGTTGTGAGAGCTGCCTTCTTCTGCTTCTTCTCGCGCTTTCTGATTGCAAGATGAAGAACTAAGAGAATAAGAATAACGATAACTACGCCCATAAGAACTACAATCCATCTCATCTTGTTATACTTAGATGCGAGCTTGTTGTATTTCTTCTGCTTTGCGTTATACGCTTCCTTCGCAGCTTCTATTTGGCTATTTGCATCGCTGTTTACTGAGTAGCGCTGCATATTCTTTTCAATATCATCGTATGAATAAAGTGAAGTGTCGCCATCCCAATTCATCGCATAAACGAGATACATCTGCTCGCCCTCGTCGAGAATCCAAGCATTGACCTTGTCATCAATAATTTTCACTTCTTTCTGATCATAGTTTTCGAGGAACTTATCAACCTTATCAGGCTCAACGATAGTGTACATTCTACTTTTAATCTGAATGTTGTTCATCTTGTAGAATGAATCTTTGTCCTTATTATATATGAAGAAACCCTTGTCATCGTCGCCCTTCAAGTAAAGAGCTTTGAGAGGCTTAACCTCGCCCTTGATGCCGTCGTACTCTTTTCCGTCGTACTTAACCTTGGCTTTCTCGAATCCCTTAGGGATGTCCTTTTCCTTGAAATCCTCAACGATTTTATACTTGTCGCCGTCGACTGTAACTGTCTTCGACTTATTGCTACTCTTCTTCTTGCCATCATCTCCTGCTTTTAACTTAGTAGTGTTAAGTGTGTAGCGACCAACAGTTCCATTTGCTGCTCTGACAACAATGATAGTTTTGTTCTTTCCAGTGTCCATTTTTGTGTTCACTGCTTCTTTTTCAACAACAACTGTAGATGTTGGATCTTTCGCCACTCCCTCGATAGCGATAGTCTTGCAGTTGTTCTTTACTTCCAAGTCGAATGAGTCCTTCTTAGAGTCGAAGTCGAACTTAACCTTTTTGCGGTTTCCGTTTTTGTCCACTGCGTAGACTTTCAATGACTTGAGTTCAGTATTCTCTGCCGCAAACGAAAGAACGCTCATGCATCCAACCATCATTGCGATTGCAATAACCAATACTGTTAAACGTTTCAATAGTTTCATAATTCCCTCTTTCCTTCCTAATTAATGTCGTGATTTATAATTCTTTTCCTATATCTGTTCTCATATACTTGTTATCAAAGTCAATGAGTTTAGTAGCCTCGTAAGCATTGGCGCGAGCCTGATGTAGGTCGTCACCCTTAGCTGTAACGCCTAGAACGCGTCCGCCGTTAGTAACAATCTTTCCGTCCTTGAGGGCCGTGCCAGCATGGAAAACATAGTAGCCGTCCTTATCCTCGAACTGCTCGAGACCTTTAATCTCGAAGCCCTTCTCATAAGAAACTGGATAGCCATCACTGGCCAGTACCACGCAGACTGCAGCGTTGTCCTCGAACTCGAGGACAATGTCATCTAACTTTCCATCAATGCATGCCTCAAACACATCGATTATATCATTCTTCATTCTTGGTAACACAACCTGTGCCTCAGGGTCGCCGAAACGAGCGTTGTACTCGAGTACCTTAGGGCCGTCATCAGTGAGCATAAGACCGAAGAAGATAATTCCAGTAAAAGGTCTACCTTCTGCTGCCATAGCATCGACTGTAGGTTGGTAAATATATTTCTGGCAGAACTCGTCCACATCTTCTGTGTAGTATGGACTAGGGCTAAACGTTCCCATTCCACCAGTGTTAAGACCTTGGTCGCCGTCCTTGGCTCTCTTGTGATCTTGCGCAGATGTCATAATCTTGATAGTCTTTCCATCCACGTAACTCAAAACTGAAACCTCGCGACCAGTCATAAATTCTTCTACTACTATAGTGTTTCCAGCGTCTCCGAACTTCTTATCAAGCATAAGTTCCTTCACGCCGTCCATCGCCTGTTCCTTCGTCTCGCAGATTAATACTCCCTTGCCGAGGGCAAGTCCATCCGCCTTCAAAACGATAGGATACTTTGATGTCTCAAGATACTCCATCGCAGCCTCAGGTGAGTCAAACTTCTCATAACCTGCTGTAGGGATGTTGTACTTCTTCATCAAATCTTTTGAGAATGCTTTTGAGCCCTCGAGTATAGCCGCATTCTTTCTAGGGCCGAATACTCTCAAACCTGCTTCCTCAAACTTGTCTACGATTCCTCCAACTAGTGGGTCATCCATACCGACCACTGTCAGATCTATTTCTTTTTCCTTTGCAAAGTCTACTAGGCAATCATATTCCATCGCACCTATATCTACACACTCTGCTATCTGTCCAATACCTGCGTTGCCTGGGGCACAATAAATCTTATCTACCTTTGGACTTTTGGCAACTGCTGCTGCAATGGCATGTTCTCTACCACCGCTACCAACGATTAATACTTTCATCTTATTTCTCTGATTCCCTTTCTTTTTCTAATCCAATTGTAAATGCATATGGTTCTTTATCTATTTTTATATCTTTAACCTTAAGAAATGCCTCATTGTCGTTTACCTTTAGCAGGAAATTGATATTGTACTTTTTAAGAAAAGTAGTTACGCGTTTCTGCATAGGGTTAATATATTTTTCTGCTTTAGGTACATTATCAAGCTGCTCCAGAGACATTTTCACATCTTTTTTGGAAGCAAAAGCAGGTCCAACTATTCTGATGCACCACTTTGCTGTATCCACGCTGCTGATTGTCAAAGCATTTAAGTATATCTTTACCATTTCAAATGTCTGATTGGCAGAGTTGACATTCACTTCTATCACATCACTCTTTTTTGGATCTATATTTACAGTTTTAGTCACTTCTTTTTGCGCTCTCTGACGACCCTTCTCGAGATTAGTCATAAACTTCTGCTTCACCTGTCCTCCACAACCTGACAGGAGCGTTGCTGCCATAACAAATATTAAACTGATTGCAATTATTCTACTCTTCATCACTTAACTCCTTAATTTTTATTATTGCCTCCGGCAATATCTTCCATTCTGCCTCTTCCATCACTCGCCTCTGCAAGGTTTCAGGTGTATCGTCATCTCTCACCTCGACTGGCTTCTGTATGATAATCGGGCCTGTGTCCGTGCCCTCATCCACATAATGAACTGTCGCTCCCGTTACTTTCACTCCGCGTTTAAGTGCCGCCTCGTGAACTTTCAATCCATAGAATCCGTCGCCACAAAACGATGGGATGAGCGATGGATGTATGTTGATGATTTTCTTCTCGTATTTTTTCACGAGATGCTCTGGGAGCACTACCAAGAATCCAGCAAGCACCACGAGATCTAAGTTATATGAATCCAACTTTTCCTCGAGAGCCTTTCCGAACTCTTCTTTATTTTCATAATCCTTCGGTGAAACGCACACAGCCTCGATGCCGTTTTCCTTTGCCCTCTCGAGGGCATACGCATCTGGCTTGTTGCTAATCACAACTTCTATGTCGACACCTGGCATCTCACCGCGATTTTTCGCATCTATTATTGCCTGTAAGTTGGTTCCGCCACCGGAAACCATCACTCCTATTCTCATAAGCCTCCTAAATAAGTTCGGCTGACTTCGTGCCTTCGGCAATGTCTCCCACTACCCAAGCCTTGTCGCCTGCTTTTTCAATAGCCTCGATAGTCGCATAAGCATCTGCCGCGTCAACTACCACAACCATACCTAGTCCCATATTGTAAGTGTTGTACATCACTCCTCTGTGATATCGCCTTTTTCTTGGAGAAGTTTGAAAATCGCTGGAACTTCATAACTGTCCTTCTTCACGATAGCCTTAACTCCATCCGGCAACATACGAGGAATATTCTCGTAAAAGCCTCCGCCCGTGATATGGCTACAACCTTTGATAGTTATACCCGACTCGCGGATGCTCTTTAATGCATTTACATATATTCTGGTTGGCGCAATCAACGCCTCACCTAGAGTTGTTCCAAGTTCATCATAATAAGTGCTTAGCGACTCTTCTGTCATCTCAAATACTTTTCTAACTAGCGAGAAACCGTTTGAGTGAACGCCACTCGATGCCATTCCGATAAGCTTATCGCCTGGCTTTATATTCTCGCCTGTAATCATATCTTTCTTATCAACTACTCCCACTGCAAAACCAGCAATGTCGTAGTCGTCCTCTGGCATAAGTCCAGGATGTTCTGCTGTCTCGCCACCAATCAATGCACAGCCAGACTGCTTACAACCTTCAGCCACACCGCCAACGATAGTAGCGATTTTTTCTGGATAGTTTTTGCCGCAGGCAATGTAATCTAGGAAAAATAGTGGTTCTCCACCCGAGCATGCGATGTCATTTACACACATTGCGACAGCATCGATACCGATAGTGTCGTGCTTATCCATCACAAACGCAAGTTTAACTTTCGTACCACATCCGTCCGTACCTGATAGCATAACAGGCTCATCCATTTCTTTTATTTTTGACATATCAAATGCGCCAGCGAAACCACCGATGTTACCCAACATCTCAGGTCTCCTAGTTTCTTTGATACTCTCTTTCATAAGTTCGACAGATTTATAACCTGCCTCTATGTCCACTCCAGAACTTTTGTAATCCATAAATACTCCTTCTTAGTTTCGAATGTCAGTCTATTTGTTTAGATTCGCATCCTTTTCTTTCACAGCCTCTTGCATCTTCTTGCTGTAATCATTTAGTTTACATAATATCTCATCGTCTGATGTTGCAAGAATCTTTGCTGCGAGGATTCCGGCATTCAAACCACCGTTGATAGCTACCGTTGCCACAGGCACACCTGATGGCATCTGAACGATAGAATAAAGTGAATCCTGACCGCCGAGATCTGACGTCTTCATTGGAATTCCGATAACTGGCATTGGGAATAGCGCCGCACACATACCTGGCAAGTGAGCTGCCTTTCCGGCACCAGCGATGATGACCTTCACGCCTCGCTCCTCTGCGCCTTTCGCCCACTCGAAGAACAAGTCTGGCTCTCTGTGCGCTGAGATTATTCTCATCTCGTAATCGATTCCCATCTCATCCAAAAACTGTGATGCTTTTTCCATAACAGGCATATCTGAATCGCTGCCCATAACTATTGCTACTTTTGACATTTTTCCTCCCTCTTGGCTTACGCCAATGTAATCTAATCTTGTGGCTCTCGCCAATGTTAATCTAATGGTTCATTCAGAAGGTCTGTGCCCTCTAGGACGAAACGTCCATTTTCTATAATCTTTATCTCTTCACCGTCTGGTTTAACTGCCGTGATGGTTCCGAGTTCTTCGTATGGAATCGTGATATCCGTGTGGCATCCCATATATGCCTTCGACGGATTTGTCTTCCTCTCGGATGAAACCTCGTTTTCTTTAGCGACGATTTTCTTTCCGTCAGGATTAAAAGTTTCAACATCCTCCTCCCAACTGTAACAAGTATCGCCGACTGCAAAGTGTGGTCCCATCTTCTCAACTATCAGAATAGGAAGTTTGTAAATACAATCCTTTTCCTTTGCTACCTTATACGCTGTGGTGTTTGTGCCTATGGCAAACTCACCGATTGGAAGAGTGTCATGATTTGACATGATGTTTTCTTTGATTAGTTTTTTGTTCTCTTCCTCGTCGTCAAAGTTCTTGCAAGTATATTCTTTAATCTTTCCATCCTCAAACTTCAGTTCAAGGTCTATAAAGTTTATATCTCTCAAATACACGCTGCTCACATGAAGTGTTCCCTGTGTATCTGTAAGCTTAGGTGATGTGAAAACTTCTCCTAGTGGAATATTTACATCCGCAAGACAGTTTTCAAAATTAGTTTCTTTAGCAGGGTCGTCCATCTCGTGCATCTGCACTATCATGTGAGTCTTATTCTCACCACGACCCTCGACTCTCACATACTCTGCCTGATCTAGCGCATCGATAATCTTCTGCTGAATCTCGCCGTAAACTTTAGTGTCGAGATTGTTAATCTTAACTGTCTCCTCGAACATTTCCTCGAAGTCATCGCCAAACTCTGGCACAGGAAACGCTATGATAGTAAAACTTCTCTCGTCACCCTTGATGTACTTCTGCAAAATCTGCTGGCTCTGCGAGAAGAATTCCACTTGAAGCGCCTGCTGCTTTTCTGAAAGGCTTATCGCATCCTTGTTGGTCTCTGGTTCGAATGGCGTCTCGCCAAATACCTCGATGACCGCTGGTCCAGCCATGCCTCCGGCAATGTCCTTTATTGCCTCATGGGCATCTCTGATAACTTCTAGTCTGCGCTTCATATAAGCCTTGTCTAAGACTATTGCGTTGTCATCCTTGTGGTCGAATTCATACTGCTTGTTCACAGATGTTGCCTGGTAATCGCCAATACCCATCGTAGGTTTCAAGCCCATCTTTTCAAACTGATGGATTGCAGCCTTTACAATGCGCTCAAAGCCCAAATGATATACGATTTCCACTGTGCTCTTGATGGACAAATCTTTCCCAGTATTAATGAAACCTAGTCTGTAACCTTCTGTGTAAATACTGGCGATTTCTTCTATCTCATCTTGGCTCATTTTGCTTAGAAACTGAGCCATCTTAATTTCATTGTCTCCCACTGGAAGACCATAAGTATATAAGTATCTGATATCTGAAAGATCACTCGTTGTAATCATTTTAGATATGCAGTTGTTAGCTGAATTTAATCTGCAGTCTGCCTGCGATTCGATAAAGATTTCTGAATTGTCACGCTCGAAAGAATAAATAATATCTTTTATATGTTCTTTCGTGCATTCATTATCTTGAATTCTCACAAAAATCTCTATAAAAAGCTCTATATGAAGAAGCATCTGCTCCCACTCAACTTCATATCTCTCAGGATCAGCACTTTTAAACTGAACTCCTCTAAAGATATGAATAATAGTTTTTCTGAGTGATGTATACACATAGCAAAGCATCTTTGCATACTCATTAAGATTTTCTGCCGCATATGTTGGGTTTGTAAAACTACTCTCATAGTTTTCTGGTCTAACTTCACTGTAGAGTCGCTCGTTCATCTCGGCCAACTCTTCGATGCTAGCACTCTCCAAAAGCCCTTCTTCAATTTTAGTTCTAGTGTCATCTATTAAGAGAATAAACTCGGCTCCAGCCTTAAAGTATTCTGGATACTTTACTCCTGGATCTTTCGCCATTTCTTTTATTCTGTTAATCGCTAATTCGTATCTTTCCCTAATCAATTAGTTTTCCTATCTATAGTTTTCTTAAATATATGTCAAATACATGCTAAATATCCAAATTGCAATGATTGCATTCGCAATAGTTCCTATATAGCTGTACTTCATAAACTTGTTTTCCTCGGCGAAGCTATTGATGCCAATCACAAAGCCGAACACTGCTCCTCCGAACGCACCGAGAACAAACAGTCCGATGAACATACCTACATTGCCCTCCGTGGCAATGCTGATAGCAACGATAATAAGCATCAGTATCAATACTAACGCAGCTATCACGCATGACATTCGTCCTCCGACCGAATACTTGCTAATAGGAATCTTACGATCCTTCTTTTCTTCTTTAGTTGGTTTAGGACTCTTTGCTTTCTTACCAAACAATTCTTCTACCTTCTAAATAATCTAACTATTGCATAAATCACATATCCGCACATTGCACCAATAGTGTTAAGCAATATATCGTCTACATCAAATCTTCCAACCTTCGTAAGCACTTGGATAACTTCTATCAGTCCACTAAACATCAAAGCCATAGCTGTCACTGCAAAGAAATTTGTGTAAGTCTTGTGCCTCGAGATGGATGGAATCAAAAATCCAAATGGGATAAAGATAGCAATGTTTCCAAAAATGTTTACTGCCATTGTCTGCCAACCGATAGATTCTCTCGCCACCCAGAAACGTCTAATTTCTGAAAACAGAGTGAGGTTTGCTCTTCTGACTTCACTTAGCGTATGTCTAAACAACACATCAGAAAAGAATAGGAAATATAAAAGTACTCCTATATAAATCACTAAAAATATCCATCCTACTATTCTGGTTTTCTTTGCTCTTCTTCCCATTTTTGCTCCTAAAAAGTTTTTCTACTCATTTATTTAACAGCGCCGTACTCTTTGTAGTACAGGCGAATCTGTTCTTTCATATCATCATCGATTACAACTCTACCATTTACCATATGGTTGTGAAGAGTCTCTACCACTTCATCCATATTTACTATTGCCCTGGCAGGAAAACCATACTTCTGCTCGATTTCATCGATTGCGCTCATATCAGAATCGCGACCTTTCTCCATACGGTTCAGTGAAACCATAAGACCTAGAATTTCCACGTCACCCTGGGCTTTGATGATCGGATAAGTCTCCTCGATAGATTTGCCGGATGTAGTTACATCCTCTATGATAACTACTCGATCATCGTCCTTAATCTCAGAACCCAAGAGAATGCCAGCATCACCGTGGTCCTTCTCCTCCTTGCGATTCGAGCAATACTTAATCTCTTTTCCATATAGGTTGTAGAAAGCGATAACTGTGGCTACGCCAATAGGAATGCCCTTGTAAGCTGGTCCAAAAAGCACATCGAAATCGTCTCCGAAATTTTCGTGTATAGCCTGCGCGTAGTACTCACCAAGCCTCTTAAGTTGTGAGCCAGTAACATACGCTCCCGCATTCATAAAGAATGGAGACTTGCGACCACTCTTCAAAGTGAACTCGCCGAACTTCAGCACGTCACTTTCAACCATAAATTCAATAAACTCTGTCTTGTAATCCATACTTTTATCCTACTCTATCTATCTCTTCATTATTTGTGTCACTTACGATGTAATGAGGTCTTTTCTTAACCTCCATATATGTCTTGGCGAGGTACTCGCCAATGATTCCTATACAGAACAGTTGAATACCACTCACGAAAACGATAATACATGCAAGTGATGGCCAACCTGGTGTTGAGTCACCCCAGATAAATTTTCGAACCATCAAGAAAATGATGGCTAGGAATGAAACAAACGTAAAAAAGATTCCTAAAAATGCCGCTGCCTTCAATGGTGACTGCGAGAAGTTGATGACTCCTTGGAGTGCATACTTGAAAAGTCCCCAAGTACTCCACTTTGTCTCACCTGCTGCACGCTCAACATTCTCAAACTCGTACCACTTCGTCTTGAAGCCTACCCAGCCAAAAATACCTTTTGTAAATCTGTTGTACTCTTCAACTTCGAGCATCGCATCAACCATTTTTCTGTTCATCAATCTGAAGTCTCTAGCTCCGTCTGCGATGTCTACGTCAGTAATCTTATTTATGAGTTTATAAAACTGTCTAGCAAAGAATGAACGAATCTTTGGTTCGCCTTTTCTGCTGACTCTTCTAGTAGCCACGCTGTCATACTCGCCAGTCTCTAGGATGTCCATCATTTCCGGAAGAAGTGATGGTGGATCTTGCATATCAGCATCAATCACTGCCACTGCATCTCCCCTAGCTGCCTTGAATCCAGCAAGCATAGCCGACTCTTTTCCGAAATTTCTAGAAAACTCTACATAGACGATTCTTCCATCTAGCGCAGACTTTTCCTTAATCTTCTCGAGCGTCTTATCTTTGGAGCCATCGTCCACAAAGATAAACTCAAAGTTGTACTGAGGCATCTTGCCAGTAACTTTCTTCAATTCATCATACAATATGTCGATTGATTCCTCTTCGTTATAACAAGGAATAATCAATGAAATTGCATTGTACATAATAATCTCCTAAATGTTTATTTTACAATTCCTACGATGTCGTTAACATCACTTATGTCATTTTCTTTTAGATAGTTTTCGATACCTTCAACGATTTCAACCGACGCTCTCGGATTATTGAAATTGGCTGTGCCAACAGCCACCATCGTGGCTCCCGCCAATATCATCTCTATCGCATCTTCTGCATTCATCACGCCACCCATTCCGATGATTGGAATATCGACAGCCTGCGCTACATCGTGAATCATCCTCACTGCTATTGGATGAACTGCTGGGCCCGATAGGCCACCAGTGCGATTAGCTAGGAAGAAATCCTGCTTATCGATATCAATTTTCATTCCAGTGAATGTATTGATTAGAGATACTGCATCTGCTCCACCCTTCTCGGCTGCCTTAGCTGTCTCAGTGATGTCTGTCACGTTAGGACTAAGTTTTACAACCACTGGATGCTCAGATGCTCTCTTAACTTTCTTTGTGATTTTCTTTACCATTCTAGGATTCGTTCCAAAGGCGATGCCACCTTTCGAAACATTCGGGCAAGAAATATTTAACTCAATCATATCGATGTCTGCTTCGTTCAACATCTTCACACATTCTATATATTCCTCAATAGTATGTCCGCAGACATTTACGATGATCTTAGCGTTGCGACTTCTAAGAAATGGCACATCTCTTTTTATAAAAAGATCTGCTCCTGGATTTTGAAGCCCGATAGCGTTTAGCATTCCTGCCGGAGTCTCTGCCACTCTTGGAGTGTCATTGCCTTCCCAAGGCTCGGCCGAAACACCTTTCGTAGTGACTGCTCCCAAGTCGCTTAGTTTTACAAACTCGCTGTACTCTTCGCCTGAGCCAAATGTGCCCGATGCCACTGTGATAGGGTTCTTGAACTCTACGCCCGCTATATTAACTTTTAGATTTACTTCGTTAATCATAATATTATTTCCTTTGCGTCAAAGACTGGACCGTCTTTGCATACTCGCTTATTGTTTACATTTGAGTGGATATCTTTGATTGGTGTCTTTACGACACAACCGAGACACGCGCCCACTCCACATGCCATACGCTCTTCTAGGGAGAGCTGCACTTCTATATTCTTGCCTTCGGCAAATTCCTTTATAGCCTTAAGCATAGGCGTTGGACCGCAGGCATAAATAATCTCGCAATCGAGACTGTTTTCTTTTATTGCATCTATAACTGTTCCCTTAGTTCCAACACTCCCATCTTCTGTTGCGATGTAGATACTTCCGTAATCTTCGAAATCATCTACGAGGAAAGTCTCACTCCGGAATCCAAGAACGATGTTTGGTTTCGCATTTATTTCTTCCGCCAACTGAAGCAATGGTGGTATACCAATGCCTCCGCCAATGAGCATAGCTTTCTTATTTGGGCGGATAGTAAATCCATTGCCCAGAGGGCATACGATGTCGACTGAATCTCCGACGTGAAGTCTAGACAACTCTTCTGTTCCACCGCCGACTACACGATACACTAATCTGATCATATCAATGTCGCCGTCTGCCTCACAGACGCTGATAGGGCGTGGAAGAATGCGGCTTTCGTCATTGCAGTAAACCGACACGAACTGTCCCGGCTTAACTTTTGATGCAGACCGAGTCGAGAGCGTAAGTGAATATACACCCTCTGCCAAAACATCTTGTTTTAAAATAGTCGCTTTTTCTTTCTTCATCATAGTTTCGTTTCCTAAAAATTTATTAGAACTGTAAGTCCTCTATCATATCAATTACTGCGGCTCTGCTAGCGTCGGCGTAGTTCTGTTCGCCAAACTTTTCATACTTCTCATTTTTGTATGCACAGATAATTCCGCGTGATGAATTTACTATTGCTCCAAGTCCGTCTTCGTTGAAATATGGTTTTAAGCCATCTGCCGTTCCACCTTGTGCTCCGTAACCAGGAACTAAGATGTAAGCCTTAGGCATCACTTCTCTCAATACTTTTCCAACCTCTGGATATGTGGCACCTACTACAGCTCCGACATAACTGTAGTCATCGCCCATATGTGCCTCGCCCCACTCGGCAACTTTCTCTGCCACCTTTTCATACAATGGCTTTCCATCAATCAACTGATCCTGGAACTCACCGCTGGATGGGTTAGATGTCTTAACTAGGATAAAGAGACCTTTATTTTCTTCCTTGCAAACTTCTATGAAAGGCTTAATGCCATCTGTTCCAAGATAAGGGTTTACTGTTGCAAAATCCTCATCAAATCCTTTGAAGTTATGTAAACCAATGTTTACTCCACCCAGATGTGCTGTCGCATAAGCTGCTGATGTAGAACCGATATCTCCACGCTTTACATCTCCGATAACTACCAAGTCCTTTGACTTTGCATAGTCTACTGTACGCTTAAACGCTACCATTCCAGGAATGCCAAACTGCTCATACATAGCAATCTGTGGCTTCACTGCCGGAATCAAATCATATGTGGCGTCGATAATGCCTTTGTTAAATTCGAAAATAGCATCGCCAGCTCCCTCGAGAGTCTCGCCATACTTTTCAAATGACTTTTTCAATATATGTTCAGGAACATAATCGAGCATTGGATCAAGTCCAACAACTACTGGTGCTCCTGTCTTTTTTATTTTTGCTACTAGTTTGTTAATCATTATTTTTCCTCGTACACTATTCTTCCGTCGACTATGGTTGCCTTCACTCTACCGTTTAAGAGACGTCCACCGAAAGGTGTGTTCTTTCCCTTCGACTCGAACTCTGAAGTGTCTACCACATAAGTCTCATCTGGATTTATTATTGTCACATCAGCGACTGCTCCCTCGTTTAGAGTTCCTCTATCTATTCCCAGAACCTTCGCTGGATTGTAACTCATCTTTTCTGCCATCTGCATTGGTGTGAGATGACCTGGTTTAACTAAATTCGTTATTGTAAGTCCCACTGATGTCTCAAGCCCTACTATTCCAAATGGTGCATCCGCAATGCTCTTGCTCTTTTCCTCTTCTGTGTGAGGAGCATGATCTGTTGAGATGATTGGCATGATGTCATCCGACAATCCCTTCACTAGAACTTCCATATCCTCTCGCTCTCTAAGCGGTGGATTCATTTTGAAATTGGCATTGTCCGAAGTGATGTCGTCTGTACATAATGAGAAATGGTGAGGACATACTTCTCCAGTAATTGGAAGTCCCTTCGCTTTCGCCACTTCCATCATCTTCACCGAATCTCTAGTCGAGCAGTGACAGAGATGAAGTCTTGCTCCAGTCTCCTCTGCGAGGTTGATATCACGCTGTGCTATCACATCCTCCACTTCATTGCTGATACCTTTCATACCCATTTGTTCTGACTTCGCGCCGAGATTCATAACGCCTCCCTGCACGAGTTCTATATCTTCACAGTGTGCGAGCACTGGAATGCCCACCTTTGCTGCTTCTTGCATTGCTTGTCGATAGACATCTACGTCCATCACAGACTTTCCATCCTCACTGATGGCACAGATGCCAGCTTCTTTCATGGCTGCTATGTCAGTGATTTCTTTGCCCTGCATCCCCTTAGTCACAGCTCCGACTGGAAGGACATTTGCAAAGTTAACTTCCTTAGCCTTGTCCACTACATATTTCACAGTCTCTACGCTATCGATAGGTGGAACTGTGTTAGGCATACAGCAGACCGTAGTGAATCCGCCGTGCACTGCTGCACGAGAGCCAGTCTCGATGTCTTCCTTCTCAGTCTGTCCAGGATCTCTGAAGTGCACATGCATATCAATCAATCCTGGCATCACAAAGCATCCATTGGCGTCGATTACGTCATCAGTTTCTACATCGATGCCTTCGGCAATTTTAGTAATCACGCCATCTTCAATCAAGATGTCTGCCACATCATCAAAGTTTTTATCTGGATTTATTACTCTTCCACCTTTGATAAGAATGCTCAACTGTTACCTACTTTCTCTTGTAAACCTGAATGAGGTTTGGTTTGTCTACTACTAAATCATACTTTCCAGATTCAACAAAAGGTTTAAAATACTGATAATCTTCTGCAGATCTCGCATCGTAAACCAAGTAATCTGGATTCTTAGGACACTTGTTAGTGTGCATCGTGTTTTTAGTTATTCCATTCTTGTCAAATACTCCACAGTTGTCACAATAGTTAGGATTCTTATAGTGATTTTCTGCATCATTGATATGTCCTGCATCGTATGCATACAAGTTCTTTGACAAGTGTGGCATAATCCAGCCAGTCGTCAAAACTGAAGCGTCCGTAGGGACTTGATCTATCACTTCATCTAATGTCTTTGTAGTTTGTCTGCTTGCATTGTAAGACTTAACGTAGCTTGGCAACTTCATAAATGGGAAAGCGAAGAAGAATATGGTGCAACATATCAAGGCTACACCTGTCATCGTCTTTCTCTTTCTCATTGGCATATCTGCCAAATTCAAAAGTGCAAGATACATAATGAGTGCGATAGGTCCGTAGTTATATTGGAATCCAATATCATGTAGATAAGGATATGTTGTTGCAAGGTTAAGCACTATAATTGGCAAAAGCAAAATATACTTCGTATACTTTCTTCCCGTTGTGAAGATAAGCGCCGCCATAGGTACGAAGAACAGAATGTAAAATTCAATCTTGTCGAACTTGCCTGCATCCGCGTTTGTAATCATCTGTCCTACGACAAATGCTGGGTTCGCAATGAATGTCTGAACTATCTTGAATAGTCCACCACTTCCGAACATCAGATTTCCTAGTCTATCATCGAGGACACCTAGTCCGAAGCTCTTCACTATTGCCATTCCGACTACCATCGTAACTCCACCTGAAATCATAAGAATGACTCCACGAATCTTGTCTCTTCTGGAGAAGAGCATGTACGTACCGAAGATAGTCATATATATTCCTGCGTCTTCCTTTGTCATAAACACAAGAATAATCATAATAATCATCCAAATATTTTTCCTCTTCTCGACTGCCCAGAAAAGCATCAAGAGCACGAATGTCAAGAAGCAGTTCTCATGCATATCATAGAAAGTACCCTGCGCTGTTGCTGGGAACAATGCGTAGATAAGCGTGAGTAAAACGATGATTCTGTTGTTAAGCTTGAAATGTTTGCCAAGCAATGCGATAGGGATGACTGGAAGTGCAATCATAATCGCTTGAATTACTTGAACAGTTGCTGCCGATGGACAAAGCATATAAATCGGCAAGCCTAAGTAGAATATAGGTGAGAAGTGAACTCCCAAGTGCGAGAGCAAGTAACTTCGCTCCACTGTAGTATTCATCATGAAAGTCTTTCTCATGTGCTCATACATCTGAGCAAAAATTCCCATATCAAAAGTTGAGTTTGCGTAACTTAAGTATCTATAAACTCCTACTCCGCCCACGAAGATGACGATGGCTACGCCAATGACTCCGATAATAATCCACATTGCCATCTTGGACAGATTCAATTTTTCTAATACTTTGAAAATGTCGTTCTTCACATAAAGGAAAGCTAGAACTGCAATGAAACACCATATTCCAGCAAAGCATGCTTTACCAATCTCATTCTTTGCAAAGTTTGAGAACATTAGTCCCTCTGCAAATATTACTGAGAGAACTGCATATACTAAAACTGATGCGAACATCAATATTTTCGTAAATGTGCGCCAGTAAGCATAAAGAATGCAGCCTGAAATGAAGCATACAGCTAGCAATATATATGCTGTGACAAAATTGGTATTGGCCACTGCCTCATTAATCGATTCAATAGAGAGAAATGATCTGCGAAGAATATTGCTCAACGCATAAGCGAAGACAGCACTCACTACTGCTCCTTCGATAATCAACCGCTGATTCTTTGAAACCATTTTCACGAAACTGTTTTGTTTAATCTTTTCAATAAACTCTTTCATCGCACCTTCCTCTTAACACCAGAACATAACTGAATAGAACCAGTTGTAATATGTTCCTGGGAGATTCTTGCCCATCTCTGTCCAATCTGGAGATAGGTTGATAAGTGTACCTATCAAAACTGTGGATACACACAAGGCAAGTATCAATGCTACTACGTATTTAACAATTTTCTTTGGTCTCGCATACTCATCCAAATCAAGAATTACAAAAATGATTGGAAGAATAAGTAGCCAAGCAAAATCAATATTGTATCTGAGTGATGAACCACCCTTTACGATAATTACATATGTCAAAATCAATCCAACGATAATCATTCCAGAAACGAGCGTGCGTTGCTTTGTGCGCTTCAAGCCTCTTCTGTATGACCATGGAAGCATCGCTGCTAGCCACATCATCGGGAATGCGAAAAGTCCAACATAATGCATCTGGAAGAAATATCCAGCATAGTTCAAGTCGTCTAGTACAGGATTTACAAATGGGAATATATTGCTGTACTTAGGCATAGCAAAGAATCCATTGTAAAGTACTATCGGCAACTTGGCGATTTCTTTCACGTCGTAATACTTAACGTTGAATAATGTGAGCTGATAGTTCACTCCGAAATCTATCGGTGAACTAAATCTCATATAGTTGTAAACCATAAGTGCTCCGCCCACTACTACAAATGGTATAGCACAAATGATAATTTGCTTAATATTTTTCTTGTTGAATATATTTGAAATCCACTGAGTGAATTTGTTTTTCTTGTTCTGCTCTGTGAGAACTTTGCCTTGGCGTGCGAAGCCGACAAGGATAAATGGAAGCATCGCAACTGATGCGAATAGGTAGTTTGCCTTACATCCCACTGCGAGTGCGAGGCAGAGCGCGCCAAGCACCATCTTAACTGTGTGAATGCTATTCTTCTTGAACGCCTCGTATGTCAGCGTGACGCCTATCATTGCAAACAGCAATCCTGACATCGGTGAAGTTTCATAGAACTTCGCGCCGTGCATACAGCTTAAGATAAATGACGCTGAGAATACTCCTGCCATCGTCGCGATGACTGTCCAGAGATTTACTGTCTTTCTGCGCCTTGCCACCATGTAAACAAACAATGCGAATATGCATGCCAGGGCAATGGCAAGTAAAATTGTCAGCATTCTCGTGCTGAGCATCTTTCCTGTTATGATATATACTGGCAAGTAGAACACTACTACCGGAACTATTCCGTAGTATGTGTAGAACTTTCCTTTGTAGTATGCAAAGTCCCATCTAGAACCCTCATAGCCCTTTTGGTTTCTCTCATCAATGTTGTATGGGTTCTTGGTCTTTTGCAAAACTTCTAGCGCTTTCTTATCTTGGCTTGCCATATCAGTACTTAAAGCGTTTAAGTCCACCTTGCCTTTCGTGAGCGCAAGTGTGAGTTGCTGGTACTGATCCATCTCAGCTGTTTTGATGTTTTCATTAAATTTCAATTCTTTAACTTCACCAGTACCGAGATTGATAATCACTACCGACTCGATCACAAGCAATACGATAATCGCAATTCTTCTAACCCATTTACTCTTCTGGCCTCTGAATGAAAGTTTGCGATTTTTGTAAACACAAAATGCCAAGAAGAATGCAATGGCCACGATTATGTATCTGGCAAAGTTAAATGTAAAAGGTATGCCAGGGTTTGTCGTAAGTTGAATGTGCGACAAATATTGATTGTTCTCTGTCTTAACAACGACCTTCAACTTCTTAACAGTTCCTGGGAAATGTGTCTTAATGTAATGCGACTTCTTGATGTCTTTGACAACGACATGATTGACTGGCGACTTTACGAAACCAGCCTGAGTGCCATCTTTCATTTCGTAGACTGCGTCTTCTGCTTGAACATCCACGATGGCGTACTCGCCAGTCATCGTAGGTTCCACACAGATGTTAGAAAGTTTTGTGTCTTTTATATCAAATTCAAACGTATACTCTGTGTCCGTACCCATAGGTGCCACAGCAGTTTTGATGTTTGGATTTTCTTTCTTTTCTTTGTTTGAAGATCCCGTTTCAAGGTTTGGTGTGGCCGTGTTGATAACGTCAGTACCCATCACCTGCTTTTCTCCAGCTGTAGGCGAAAATGTCGCGTAGTTGAAAGTGAACACTTCAAGCGAGAGTGCAATAATGACGCTCATCAAAAACATCAGAGCATACTCTGAGTGCCACTCTTTCTTTCTGTAGAAAAATATTAAGACGCCTACGGCAATGAGAATTCCTAAACCGCCAACTAAATAACCTATCAAACCTTTACCTCTCTACTCTCTTACTTAAAGTACTTAACACCTGACTCGAATACTTTCATATCCTGCTCGCCGTAAATGTTAGTTGCTACACTTCTTCCTTTTCTCTCGATGTGAGCCATCTTACCGAAGCATCTGCCGTCTGGACTTGTGATACCTTCGATTGCTGCGAATGAACCGTTTACGTTCCACTCTTCGTCCATCGTAGGCTCACCTGCTTCGTTCACATACTGAGTAGCCACCTGCCCATTGGCAAAGAGCTCATCTATCAATTCTTTAGGTGCTACAAAACGTCCCTCACCGTGAGAAGCTGGGTTTACATAAGTTTTTCCTAGTTCTGCACCCTGTAGCCAAGGTGACTTGTTAGAAACAATCTTTGTGTAAACCATCTTTGAGATATGTCTGTTAATTGTATTGTATGTGAGTGTGGCAGCCGCCTCATCTTGACCAGTAATCTGTCCGTTAGGAACAAGTCCTAGTTTGATGAGAGCCTGGAATCCATTACAGATACCAAGAGCAAGTCCATCTCTCTCATTCAAGAGTTTCTGCACTGCCTCCTCAATCTTTGCATTTCTGAATGCTGTGGCAAAGAATTTGGCGGAGCCATCTGGCTCGTCACCCGCGCTAAATCCGCCAGGGAACATTATGATTTGTGACTGGTTGATGGCATCTTCGAAAATGTTTACCGAATCTCTAATGTCATCTGGAGTCAAGTTTTTGAATACTTTTGTTATTACATTGGCGCCAGCCATCTCAAATGCACGAGCTGTATCGTACTCGCAGTTAGTTCCTGGGAATACCGGTATGAATACAGTAGGTTTTGCAACCTTAGATTTACAGATGTGAATCTCATCTGCCTTATAAATAGGTGTGTCGAGGACTTGTGTATCTTTGTGACTGCGTGTAGGGAACACTCCCTCGAGAGTCGACTCCCATGTGCGAAGCGCCTCGCCTAAATCGATGACGGTTTTACCGAATCGGAACTGCTTGTCAGCATTAGTCTCACCAATCAAATCATAGTCGGCTGTAACTCCTGCTATCTTATCTGCAGGTACTTCTGCGATGATATCGCCAAATGCTGGTGCGAAAAGATCAGCCGGCGCTATGTTATCATTTATCGTTACGCCAATCTCATTGCCGAAGGCCATCTTGGAAACGGCTGGAATGATGCCCTTTGAATCAAGGGCGTAAGCCGCTGTGATAATGCCTTTTTGAATCATGTCGTGAACGTTGTCGAACATCTGCATGATAGATGCATAGACTGGCTTGTCAAACTCGTCGCGCTCCGCGTGGAAGCGAACGATTTTAGAATCTGTGTTTTTGAACTCAGGAGTGATGATGTCTTTTTCCTTGGCTACATCAACTGCGAAAGATACGAGTGTAGGTGGAACGTCGATGTCGTTGAATGTTCCTGACATACTGTCCTTTCCACCGATAGATGGAAGTTCAAATCCCATCTGTGCATCATATGCTCCGAGCAATGCTGCGAAAGGCTGGCTCCATCTCTTTGGATCCTCGCTCATTCTTCTGAAATACTCCTGATATGTCATGCGCACTTTCTTGAAGTCACCACCTGCTGCGACAATCTTTGCAAGTGAATCAACAACTGCATACATTGCGCCGTGGTATGGACTCCACTTTGAGAGATATGGGTCGAAACCATAACTCATAAGTGTAACTGTGTCGCAATCTCCAGTCTGTACTGGAAGCTTCGCAACCATAGTCTGTGTCTCTGTGCGCTGATACTTGCCTCCGTGAGGCATATATACTGAACCTGCTCCGATAGAACCGTCGAACTTCTCAACGAGTCCCTTCTGTGAGCAAACATTTAAATCACTGAGAGTCTCAAGCCACTTAGCTTTAACATCTGTGACTTCTGGCTTTTCGAAGAACTTCTCGCTCTCGCTTGGAATGTCTACTGCAACCTTAGTCTCCTGGTGTGCTCCGTTAGTGTCGAGGAATGCTCTTGAGAGATCAACGATAACCTTGCCTCTCCACTCAAGCACAAGTCTTGGGTCCTCTGTAACCTCAGCCACTACTGTTGCCTCAAGGTTTTCCTCGTTAGCGTACTTGAGGAACTGATCCACATCTTTAGGATCAACTACGACAGCCATTCTCTCCTGCGACTCTGAAATCGCAAGTTCTGTACCATCCAAGCCTGCATACTTTTTAGGAACTTTGTCGAGGTTGATGTGAAGTCCGTCAGCGAGCTCGCCGATTGCAACCGAGACACCACCCGCGCCGAAGTCATTACACTTCTTGATGAGGTAGCTAACTTCCTCTCTTCTGAAAAGTCTCTGTAACTTACGCTCTGTAGGTGGGTTACCTTTCTGCACTTCTGCTCCGCAAGTCTCGATGGACTCTTCAGTGTGAATCTTCGAAGAACCTGTAGCTCCACCACAGCCATCGCGACCAGTTCTACCACCGAGCAATACAATGATATCTCCTGGGTCAGAAGTTAGACGTTGCACCGCACGACGTGGAGCTGCGCCCATAACCGCACCAATCTCCATACGCTTTGCAACATAATCTGGATGATATATTTCTTTTACGAGACCTGTGGCAAGGCCAATCTGGTTTCCGTATGAACTGTAACCGTCAGCCGCACCCTGCACGAGCTTCTTCTGTGGAAGTTTGCCCGGCATAGTCTCCTCGATAGATTTCGTTGGGTCTGCCGCACCTGTCACGCGCATCGCCTGATACACATATGTACGACCTGATAGCGGATCCCTGATGGCTCCGCCAAGACATGTGGCAGCACCACCGAAAGGCTCAATCTCTGTAGGATGGTTGTGAGTCTCGTTCTTGAAATTTACAAGCCACTCCTCTGTCTTTCCATCCACCTCAACTGGAACCACGATACTACATGCGTTAATCTCATCCGACTCTTCCTGGTCGTCGAGCTTACCCTCTTTCTTGAGTTTTCTCATAGCAATAAGAGCAAGATCCATCAAGCAAACAAATTTGTCTTTGCGCTCGCCGAAAACATCTGCTCTAGTTTCCAAATAGTTTTTGTATGTAGCCTCCATAGGCTCTCTGTAAAAGCCGTCATCAAATGTGACGTCTGTAAGTTCTGTGTTAAATGTCGTGTGACGACAATGATCTGACCAATAAGTGTCAAGCACACGAATCTCTGTCATTGTAGGATCTCTGTCTTCCTCGTTTTTGAAATAGTTCTGGATGTGCAAGAAATCCTTGAAAGTCATAGCAAGTCCGAGTGAGTCATATAGTTCCTTCAAAGGCTCCTCGTCCATATCTTTGAAGCCATCGAAAATCTTCACATCGTCTGGCTCATCATAGTGAGCAACGAGTGTCTCAGGCTTCTCCAGTCCAGTCTCTCTAGAATCGACTGGGTTGATGAGATATTTCTTTACTGCCTCGACTTGTTCTTCATTGGCTTCGCCAACAAGCACGTAAGTCGTAGCAGACTTTATAACTGGATCCTCGTTCTCGTTCAAGAACTGGATACACTGCTGTGCAGAGTCCGCTCTCTGGTCGAACTGTCCTGGCAAATACTCCACACTAAAAACATGCGCGCCGTCTTCGATAGGGAACTCTTCCTCGTAAACATCGTCGACAGGTGGTTCAGAAAAAACTGATGTGAGTGCTTTCTCGTATGTCTCATCCGAGATATTTTCCACATCATATCTGACCAATTCGCGCACACGCTCCAAATTTGGCATATTTAAATAGCCCTTGATTTCGTCTGTCAGAGCCTTCGCTCCAACGGCGTACTCAGGCTTTTTTTCCACGTAAATTCTTCTAACTGTACTCATCGATTCCTCCCTCGCAGCACCCATAAAAATGGACGCTAACCGTCTAGATTAGTATACCATAAAACCCCTTTGTTTTAAACGCAAAAAGTGCGAGAATTCCTAGTAATTCTCGCACTTTTTTATGTAAATCAATGACGTAATTATTTGATTTTTCTGCTCTCTATGTAGAATCTTTTTTCATCCGCTTCATTCATCGAAAATGTCTTTCTAGGAAGCGAACCATCTGCCACAATTGCGGCAAATAAATCATCCTTTTTCAAGCCCTCATATATGAATCCAAGCGTATTGCTACGACTTGCAAGCTTCTTTACCACACTCTTACCGTGGATATAGTCAACTTCCACCTCGGGATGCTCATTTGTGTATCTGTCGATGAACGACTGCAATGTGCCTATTGGGAGCTTCGCCGTCGATTTCACAGTCATTGAGCCTGTTTTATTCTTGCTGTAGTACTCAAAAGTCTGCTCTTCTCCACCGCCTCGCTCTTCAGTAAACTCAAGGAACTTCTCAAGGAAATCCTCCTCATCCACATTGAAAAGCACACGGTATATCGATTCAAACTCTAGCGCCTTCTGGTGTACATTTTGCACTTCCACTAGCGCATATCTGCTAGAAATCCCCTTTTCGTAGCACTCCTTGGCTGCCGCCAATGAATGATTTCCATCACCGACCACGAAAAGTAAGTCATCTCCGTTTTTAAGAACACCTAAGGACTTATTTACCATTGCCTGGGCATCCCTATCCAGAAACCAGCCAGTGATATGACCGCCGTTTTTCATAAGATCAAAATCATACGTCTTTTTGAGTTCCTTCGTGGCATCCGCCAATGGCTCAATAACCTGCTCATCCTTGTCATCAATCAAAAGAATAATGTGTGGAATCTCTATAGGCGCATCTTTTCTGATGGCGATACGTGGAGGAAGCCTATCAATAATGGTCTCCTCAGTACTTCGAATCAGCGAGCGACTGCCTATGTGATAGTCGTAGCATGCTAAATCGATACATCCGACAATACCCTGATATGTTTTGCCATTTGCAACTCGCTCTACGTAAATCATAGAGTTTTTGTGCTCTTCAAGCACATCATCTTCTAGATATTTCTTCATCGTCGCATTAATGTCACGTATTTTTTCTGAATTATCTTTTTTAAGATATATTTCAGGCAATGTAATCCTAAGCGCCGATGGATTATCTCCTACGATATAGTCCACATCTTCCCAGTATTCTTCATCAGATGTGTGCTGATCGCAAGCTATAACAGCCCATTTTTCGATATGATCCTTTGGCAACAAAATGTCCGCAGGATGTAGATAATCTTCAATCATGTATTTCTCCCCGTCTTTAGCATTCTATCATAATAACGCCTCTTTTCAAAATGTAGTCATACGACTATTACAACTATTTCCGGACATAACGAAAGAGGTGCCCTGCACGGGCACCTCCTTGTTCGACTTACGTCGATTGCGAGGGAATCTATTTTTAGTGTCTATGTTTCTTAATTCATTTAGAGTTTTCCATTACTCTTTTATCTTCGCCTTTATTGTATTTATGATTTGTGATGAAACATTGTATTTTGATGCAATTGGTAATTCCTCTATTTCGTCCTCTGTGATGATAGTTATGACGTTAGTGTCCACACCAAAGCCTGCGCCGTCTTCCTTAACATTGTTAGCGCAAATCATATCCATGTTTTTCTTTTTCAACTTCTCTCTTGAGTTTTCAATCATATTTTCTGTTTCCATTGAAAAGCCACAAATGAACTGGTGCTTCTTGCGCTCAGCCATAGTCTGGATAATGTCCTTCGTCTGCTCAAGCTCGATAGTCATATCACCATCGCCCTTTTTAACTTTCTCATCAGCCACATTCTTTGGTCTGTAGTCTGCCACAGCTGCGCTCATTATAACGATATCCATATCATCGAATCTCTCGTCGACAGCATTGAACATCTCCTCAGCGCTAGTTACTTCAACTACATCGACAAACATTGGTTTCTCGATACTCGTCGGTCCAGTCACGAGTGTAACCTTCGCTCCTCTATGCATTGCATTCTTCGCAAGAGCATAACCCATCTTCCCAGTCGAGAGATTCGTGATAAATCTAACTGGATCGATAGCCTCTCTCGTAGGTCCTGCTGTGACAAGCACTTTCTTTCCCTCCAAGTCTTTCTCACAAGCAAGTTCTCTAAGAATATATTCCAAGAGCACTTCAACTTCAGGCATCTTACCCTTGCCATCATCACCGCAAGCTAATCTGCCCGTCGCTGGCTCAATAATCTCATAATCATATTTTTTTAGTTTTTCTATGTTGTCTTGGACGATAGGGTTCTCAAGCATTCCCGTATTCATTGCGGGAGCAATAATCTTCTTGCACTTCGCTGCCATGATAGTCGTCGTAAGCATATCGTCAGCGATGCCAGAGGCAATCTTACCGATGACATTGGCGGTGCAAGGTGCCACCATAAACAGCTCCGCCCTCTTAGCAAGCGAAACGTGCTTTACGTCGAAATTGAAATTTCTATCGAATGTGTCCACTATACATTTGTTGTTCGTTAGTGTCTCGAAGACCATCGGACTGATAAACTGTGTCGCGTTCTTCGTCATGATGACGTGCACATCGCAGTTCAGTTTTACCAGCATGCTCACGAGGTTTGGAATCTTGTACGCCGCTATTCCTCCGGTAACTCCTAAGACTACTGTTCTTCCTTTTAACATCTTATCTCTCCACATCAAAAAGTCTGCCGTGCTTCTCGTAATCAGTCACGCGCGTAATCTTGTTTTCATCGTCCACGAAAACCACCCTAGGCGGATTAGTCTCAACCTCCTCAGGTGTCATCTGGGCATAACTCATAATGATGACCTTATCACCTAAGTTCACCTTATGCGCCGCCGCGCCGTTTACGCAGATCATTCCCGATCCTGCCTCACCGGCAATGACATATGTATCGAAACGCTCACCGTTGTCCACATCTGCCACTTGGACCTTTTCGTATTCCACGATGCCTGAGGCTTCCATGAGTTCCTCGTCGATAGTGATGCTTCCCACATAATCCACGTTCGCCTCCACGACCGTTGCACGATGTATTTTACTCTTCAACATTTCTAAAACCATTTTTCTCTCCTAATATTTCACTGTATGAATTCGTGTTACTCGATAATCAAGTTGTCTATCAATCTTGTCTTTCCAATATAGACTGCCATTGCGATTAGCATCGGTGCTTTGATTTCCTTTTGCTGTTGCATCGTAAGACCATTCACCGCTTTCACATAATCAATCTTCGCAAGTGGCTCAGTCTCAATCTTCTTCTTCATCTTTTCAACCAACGCTTCAGCATCCGTTTCGCCAGCGTCTATCTCTGCCTTCGCCAATGCCACTGCCTGGCTCAAGATAAGTGCCGCCTTCCTCTCTTCATCTGAGAGATATGTGTTTCTAGAACTCTTTGCAAGTCCATCTTCTTCTCTGACGATTGGGCATCCGATGACTTCTAAATTCATATTCAAATCAGATACCATATGCTTAATGATTGCTAGTTGCTGTGCATCCTTCTGTCCAAAGTATGCTCTATCTGGCTCTACGATGTTAAACAACTTAGTCACTACCGTACACACTCCTCTGAAATGCGTAGGGCGTGATAGCCCACAGAGTTCCTCTGTCAACACATCCATATCCACATATGTGCTAAATCCTTCGTTGTACATCTCATCTGGCTCTGGATTGAAAACGATATCTGCTCCGAGTTCCTCGCAATATGCGCTGTCCTTTTCGATATCTCTTGGATAACTCTCAAGATCTTCACCCGGTCCAAACTGAATTGGATTTACAAAATCACTCACAACCACGCGGTCATTGTCTTCGACAGCCTTAATTATGAGACTCCCGTGACCTTCGTGAAGATATCCCATTGTAGGAACTAATCCTACGCTTAGACCTTCATCTTTCCAATCTTTAACTATGCTTTTTACTTCGTTAATCGTCTTTACTACTTTCATTTTAACCTCTATTTTATGTAAACTAACTGTTTAGTAACTTTCTTCCTCGTTTGGGAATGTTCCTTCGCTAACTTCTTTTTTATATTTTGCAAAAGCATTTATCATCATTGTTCCAGCATCCGCGAACTGGCGCACAAACTTAGGCACATAGTCGTCAAACATTCCAAGCATATCCTGCTCAACAAGAACCTGTCCGTCAGTCCCTGATCCAGCACCGATTCCAATAGTTGGGATGTCTAGCTTTTCAGTCACCTCTTTTGCCAACTTAGCCGGCACACCTTCCAACACAACCATCGAGGCTCCTGCCTTCTGAACCGCAAGTGCATCCTCCATCAACTTCTTTGCGGCCGCCTTAGTTCTGCCTTGAATCTTGTAGCCACCCATCGCGTTGATAGATTGAGGTGTGAGGCCTATGTGCGCGCACACAGGAATCGAAGCCTTCACGATGGCCTCAATCTGTGGACATACTTCTACGCCACCTTCCAGTTTCACCACTTCAGCGTGACCTTCCTGTACAAGGCGTCCCGCATTTCTCACAGCGTCTTCGACCGACACCTGGTAAGACATAAATGGCATATCACAGACTAAAAGTGTATCTATAATGCCACGCGACACTGCTGCCGAATGGCTAATCATATCTTCCATAGTAACCTGCAATGTATTCTCATAGCCCAGCATCGTATTTCCAAGGGAATCGCCGACCAAAATCATATCGATTTCAGCCTCCTCCATCAGCTTGGCTGTCGAATAATCATAGCATGTGAGCATTGATATTTTTTCACCCTTCTGTTTCATTTCTTGCATTGTGATAACAGTCTTTTTCATTTTGCTCCTCCGTTTGCTTTGTAGTTATGTAAATCTGTCGTTTTATCTAACTAACAACTTTTCCATCTCGCTGTAATCGCGGTCTGGATTCTTTTCCTTTGCCACTCTCAATACTTCCTTAGAAAGCGCAAGGTACATTTCTTTTCTCTCACCATCTAACACGCTTATGTGTTTTTCTACTGTCGAGACGTCGCCTCTCTCAATCGGTCCAGTCAATGCTCCCACTGCTCCGTCCTCGACAATGTGCTTCATATTGCTCTCGAGTATTGGCGAAAGAGCCATATGTGGATCTTCTATTCCACACTCCTCTAGAAGTTTCTCACTTGCGCTAACCAAACCTACCACTAGATTGCTAGCCATAGCACAAGCTGCGTGATACTTTACCTTATCTTCTGGCTCTATCACTGCGACTTTGTTTCCTAGACGCACAAATAAATCGGACATAACATCCAATTTCTCAGGTGATCCTTCAATTGTAAATAATGTTTTGGAAAGCTCTTTGTATGAATTAAGCGGGTCGCTTATCGCAAAGAGCGGGTGGATGGAGTAGCCGTAACTTCCAAACTCGGCTATATCCGAAAAGATTTTTGAAGATAATGCGCCAGATGTGTGACACACTATTTTGTTGCTAAAATGACACGTCTTTATCGTATCCCAGACATTGCCGATGGCATCATCGGGAACGGTAATGAATAAGACATCACTATCCGTAAGTATCGCTTCAATAGAATCATATGCTTTACTTCCAGTAAATGTGGCAGCTTCCGCTGCGTCTTTTGCAATCTCGCTATAGTAACCCACGACGTCTAAATCATGGTCAGCGAAATATTTTCCAAGGGAAAATCCAACTTTTCCCGCGCCAATAAATCCAAACTTCATGGGCATCCCTCCTTTCGGGGATAATGAGTCTTACTCTTTCGATGTAAGCACAACGCCTAATCCGTCGTCATTATAGCTATCTTCGGTATAGTTTCTTTCGAATACCATCCGAGAGATACGATAACATATAGGGTGTGGAAAATCAAGGCAGAGAAAAAACCAGGCTGCATTGCAACCTGGTTTCATCTAATCATTATGGATTATTTATTTCTTCTTAGCCTTTGTTGTAGTCTTAGCCTTTGAGTTAGCCTTCTTTTCTGCATCCTTAGATGAGAAGTTTGGCTTAGGTGTTGTTGTAGGCTCATGACCCTTCTTCATCTTAACGTGATCAGCGATGAATTCCTGTACTCTCTGGAAAAGAACTGAATATTCAATTTCATCTCTTCCATACTGACTCTCAAGTTCAGAAACCTTAGCACTGTTCTGCTCTGCAAGTGTTTCAGCTTCCTTTTTGTACTCAGCATCTGTAAGGTTAAGACCTTCTTTCTCAGCGATAGCCTTAACAATCATCTTACTCTTAAGTGAAGACTCAACCTGCTCGTTGATCTGCTTCTCCCAATCCTTCTCTGACATTGAAGCTGCCTCAAGATATGTCTTCTTGTCAGCACCATACTGCTGCTGCAAGTTAGCCTCAAACTGTGACTCATATTCTTTCTTAGCTGATTCCTTCTGTGACTTGTTGTAAGAAATAACCTTACACTTATCCTGGAAGTTAGTCCAAACTTTGTTGATAATATTTGAGATGCGCATCTGGTTCTTAGCCCACTTCTCAAACTCTTTTACAGACTTGATGCCAAATGCCTTGAATTTCTTAGCAATATATTTGTCAGTAAGTTTAGGCTTAGTAGTCTTTGAAAGACTGTTAACCTTGTATGTGAACCAAACGTCCTTGCCTGCAAGCTTAACATTCTTCTTACCAATCTTTGTTGTCTGATTATATGATTTAGGGAACTTAAGTTTCTTAGTAAACTTATCGCCTACCTTGTGTCCAATCAAAGCCTTTGTGAAGCCTTCGATATAGTTTCCAGCGTCCGTAGCCAAGTTAATCTCAGTACCTTTGCCTTCGCCACCTTCGAACTTAACTTTCTTTCCGTTAACCATAATCTTACCTGAGAAATCTACATTAGCTGTAGAATCCTTCTTCACAGTACCCTTCTTAATAGTCTTAGTCTGTGAATCTTGCTCAAGCATGCTGTTAAGTGTTGACTTATAAGCGTCATCAGTAACCTTAACATCTTCTTTATAGACAACTAATCCCTTATAAGGCGCAAGTTTAATCTCGCCTTCTTCAGTTGTAGCCTTTCCGCTTCCATCGCCTGAACCGCATCCTACAAGAACGCCTACGGCCATAACAAGTGTAAGGGCTATTGCCATAATCTTTTTAAACATATCTTTCTCCTCTTTTCTACTAGTATCATTGGCGAGTTCCTCGCCAATAAAAAATCGATTGTATGATTTTTACACACAACCGATTTTATCACATTCGGGGGCTTTTTTAAAGCAAAAACACCCCATATAAGTATGAACTTTTTGTGTCTTATTTAGACGTTAATTTCCGCCTTAAGACCTAGTTCATCTTTGTTCTCTTCTAAGATAGGGTTGATTACATCATTTAAGAATTCCTCAACCTGTTCTGGTGAACGACCTACATACTTCGCAGGGTCCATAGTCTCCTCAAGTTCTTCGACCGAGAGATTAAATACTGGATCAGCAGCGATTAGTTCAAGGAGGTTGTTATCCAAGCCTCGCTCTTTTACATTGGCGCCCGCCTGCATAGAAAGCTGACGAATACGCTCGTGAAGTTCTTGGCGGTCGCCACCCTTCTTCACTGCATCCATCATAATATTTTCTGTAGCCATAAATGGCAACTCGCTCATAAGTCTCTTCGTAATGACCTTGTCGTAAACTACGAGTCCGTCAACTACGTTCATATAAAGATCCAAGATGCCGTCAACTGCGAGGAATGCTTCTGGAACGCTAATTCGCTTGTTCGCGGAGTCGTCGAGTGTACGCTCGAACCACTGTGTAGCCGATGTGATGGCTGGATTCATATTTACTGTCATCACATAACGTGAAAGCGAAGCGATACGCTCACTTCTCATAGGGTTTCGCTTGTAAGCCATAGCTGATGAACCAATCTGATTCTTCTCGAATGGCTCCTCGATTTCCTTGAGATGCTGAAGCAATCTTATATCGTTTGAGAACTTGTGCGCGCTAGCCGCAATGCCAGATAGCACATTTAGTACCCGTGTATCCATCTTTCTCGAATAAGTCTGACCTGAAACTGGGAAGTACTTGTCATATCCCATCTTCTCAGCAATCTTCTTATCGAGTTCTTTTACTTTCTCATGATCTCCCTCGAAAAGTTCAAGGAAACTAGCCTGTGTACCAGTCGTTCCCTTACATCCGAGAAGCATCATATGATTTATCATATAGTCGACATCATCTAAATCGAGTTTAAGTTCCATAAGCCAGAGCGTTGCTCTCTTGCCTACTGTTGTAGGCTGCGCTGGCTGAAAATGTGTAAAGCCGAGCGTAGGCAATGACTTATATTTATCAGCGAACTTTGCAAGTTCGTTCATAACATTCAAAAGTTTTTTTCTGATAAGTTTCAATCCTTCAGTCATAAGGATGATGTCAGTATTGTCGCCGACATAACAAGATGTGGCACCCCAATGAATGATACCCTTCGCCTTAGGACACTGTTGGCCATATGCATGAACGTGCGCCATTACATCATGGCGAACTTCCTTCTCTTTGGCCTTTGCAACATCGTAATTGATGTCTTCAGCGTTTGCTTTCAACTCATCGATCTGCTCCTGCGTAACGTTGAGGCCGAGTTCCTTCTCGGACTCAGCAAGAGCTATCCATAACTTTCTCCATGTTTTAAATTTCTTATCTGGTGAAAAGATGTACTGCATCTCTTTTGAAGCATATCTCTCACCTAATGGTGTAGTATATCTATCACTCATAATTATTCCTTTACTGATCTTTGCTTTCGCAACTACTTCTTCCTTTTTCTGCTTCTCTCACATCCATTGGATACTCGCCTGTGAAACATCCCTGGCAGACAGCCTGTCCACCCGAAAGTTCTTTTACTCTATCTATCTGGAGATATCCAAGTGAGTCAGCACCGATAATCTTGCAGATTTCATCAACTGAGCGCTTGTAAGCTATCAAAAGTTCCTTGTCTGGAACGTCAGTTCCAAAGAAACACTCGCTCACGAAAGGTGGTGAACTGATTCGAACATGTACCTCTGTAGCTCCGGCATCTCTGAGCATCTGAATGATGCCATCACAAGTAGTTCCGCGAACGATAGAGTCATCTACCATTACCACTCGCTTGCCGTCAACCGCTTCTCTTAGAGCATTCAACTTAACGTGAACTGCATCCTCACGGTTCTTCTGACCTGGCTTGATGAATGTACGTCCCACATAACTGTTCTTCACAAAACCAGTGGCATTTGGAATGCCTGAACCAAGAGAGTATCCGATAGCGGCAGCATTGCCTGAGTCAGGCACACCTACTACTACATCGGCATCAACTGGCGAATCCTCAGCGAGATACTTTCCAGCGAGAATACGTGAATCGTAAACGCTCATACCGTCGATGTTACTGTCTGGTCTAGCGAAGTAAATATATTCAAATACGCAACTGCCCTGCTCTGCCTTTGGAATACAGTTGGACTTGTCTGAATGAAGACCGTCCTTGTCAATCCAAACGACCTCGCCTGGCTCTACGTCTCTAACAAACTCAGCGTCGATAGTGTTAAGCGCGCATGATTCGGAGGAAAGAACATATGAGTTGTCGCGCTTTCCAATACATAGCGGACGGAATCCATAAGGATCGCGCGCGCCAATGAGCTTACGTGGGCTAGCCACAATTAGAGAATATGCTCCCTTAATCTTTTTCATTGCTGCACTTACAGCATTCTCAGCAGTCTTCGAACTGATGCGTTCTCTCGCAATGATGTATGCGATAGGCTCTGTGTCGACTGTAGTCTGGAAAATGGCTCCATCTCTGGCAAGTTCATCTCTCAGCGCCTGAGAATTTATAAGGTTACCATTGTGGGCAACCATAATAGTTCCTTTTATATAATTGATAACTAATGGCTGTGCATTATTAGGAGAACTATCTCCTGCCGTAGCATATCTCACGTGTCCCACACCTAGGTTACCATGTAGGCTAGCTAGGTTATCGTGATTAAAAACCTCATTTACTAAACCGTTATTCTTGATAAGGTCCGTTTTTCTAGGAGCACTCGTGTCAGTCACTGCGATACCGCAACTTTCCTGTCCACGGTGCTGAAGTGCTAGAAGTCCATAATAAATGGAGTTAGCCACATCATTACCATCAAAATCGTAAATACCAAAAACTCCGCACTCTTCCCCGAGTTTTTCGAAGTTTGGATTCACTGTTTCCCTCGTTTTTTCCATCGTTTTTCCTCCTTTTTGGCTCACGCCAACGCTAACATTATACAATTATTAAGTATTAATATCAAATCGCTGTTTTTGCAGATTGTTTTCTGTTTTTTCGGTCCTTAAAACAAGAAAAAACCAGGTTCCTTTTAGAACCTGGTTTTTAATTTATTTAGATTTATTCTTCTTTTCCGAATTTTCTTCTAGCGTAAATTCCTAGGCCTCCACTGATAGCCATAGCACCAATTACACCCATGAAGATTAACTGTCCAGTCTCTGGTGATGAATCGCTGTCGTCAGTTCCCTCTACTACTTCTGAACCAACCTCGCTGCCGTCGCCATCATCTCCATCATCATCACCATCGGTCGCATCAGTAGTTACTTCTGCAGTAGTTGTTTTTGGAGTGATCTCAACTTCCTGTTCATCAGAAACTGCTTTTAATTTTCCGGCATCGTCTTTAATCTTTACTATAGGATTTTTTACACTTACTCCAGCATTTGGGTGGTCATCATCATTAACAACAGCACCAGTTTCAGTCTGTGGTTCATCATATGCAGCAATTCTTACTTTGTACGTCCCTGCTTCCCACTGAGAAACATCGACATAATCACCTTCTGTAATATTCAGAGCCGCTTTTGTATATTCCTTTTCAGATGACAACTTAAACTGGAGTTTAAACACACAATTATACAATGGTTCTGGGTATCTCCAATAAAGCATCAATTTATTGTAATCTCCACCATATGGATAATCCTCTTTTTCTATTTTTTTAAGATCGAAACCCTTCATAGTTGGGACTTCCGTGGTTGTAGTTGGGACTTCCGTGGTTGTTTCATCTCCAGCAAAAACCATTGTGGCCGTGCCAAATAGCATAGTCACAACAACTGCTAAACTAAGAACTCCCATTAATATCTTTTTCATAATATAAAACCTCCTGTTTTATAAAATTGTTTTCATTAATTCCGCTATTTACGCAATTCTACTTGTAACTAATCGTATCATCAGAAACAATAATAGTCAACATAATTCCGAACAAAAAATCGGGCCATAAATACGGCCCGATCCTTATAAATCTTAACTTTTTGCTATTTTAGGTACTTAGACTCATCATAATATTTAGAATAGTTATAGTATGTCTTTACCTTAACTTTCTTATCCTTCTTGCCTTTGCTATTAGTCCAATAATATTGCATTTCGAACTTTCTCTTTTGGCGTTTCTTGTAAATATTCTGATATGTTGTCCACATTCCAATAGGCTTTTTCTTCTTATAGAAAATCTTCACAACTTCTAGATAAGCCTTTTTCTTACTCTTGTTCTTAACTGACATATTGTAGAATCCAGGCGTCTCTAGCTTTTTAAGTTTTTTAACCTTGATCTTTTTCTTGGCAATCTTCTTAACCTTAATATTCTTTATCTTGTAGTTAGTGATCTTATACTTTGCAAAAGATTTCTGCTCTTCTGGATCACCACAAGAAGATCCTAGATAAGCCAATGAAGCAACGAAAACTTCATGACTCTCTTTTTCAACTACCTTACCACTTTTATCGTAGTAAGTGAGATCGAATGACACCTTTGCAACTGTGCTGTTCTTATTCTTAAATATAAAGAATAAGTCCGATTCACAGTCATCCTCTGGCAACATAAACTCAGGTTTTTGATAAACCTTGCGAGTTACATACTTCTTCTTAAACTTTTTCTTCTTTGCATCTGCAGTTGATGGCGCTACCGCCGCCAATCCCAATACTAGCGATACGCACAATATTACCGCTAACAGTTTCTTAAAATGTTTCATAATACCTCCTTTATAAAATTATAAAACCCCGTTCGTTCTCCTGATTAAATCATACCATTTTATCAATACCTACACAATAAAAAAGAAACGGCGATTAAACCGTTTCTTTTCATCTTATATCAACTCTTTAATTAACTTATTTACAACCTGTGGGTTAGCTTTTCCTTGAGTGGCGGCCATGGTCTGTCCGACCAATGCTCCGATAGCCTTCTCCTTACCGTTGTGATAATCTTCCACTGCCTGTGGATTCTTTGCTATCACTTCTTCCACTATCTTCTTCAAGCCTTCCTCATCGTTATCCTGCTTCATTCCGTTTTCTTCAACGTACGTTTCAGGGTCGACATCTTCTTTGAACATCTGCTCGAATACTTCCTTGGCGGCGCCACGGTTGATAGTACTATCCTCAATCAGCTTGATGAGTTTCGATAGACCATCCGCTGTAATCTTTATCTGGTCTGGATCAATGCTCTCTTCTTTGCAAAGTCGCATCGTCTCGCCCATAATCCAGTTGCTGACTTCCTTAGGCTTATTGCCAAGGGCAACGGTCTCCTCGAAAAGATCCGATAAAGATTTATATGAAGTGATGATGTCTGCATCGTACTCTGGAAGTTCAAATTCCTCAATGTAGCGAGCCATCTTTGCATCTCTAAACTCTGGTTCACGAGCCTTCACTTCATCTATCCACTCATCGCTAATGATGATAGGAACGAGGTCTGGGTCTGGGAAGTAACGATAATCCTGCGCATCCTCTTTGGAACGCATCGCATATGAATACTCCTTGTCGTCGTCCCAACGACGAGTCTCCTGGAGCACTTCCTCACCTGCCTCCAATAAATCTATCTGACGCTCACGCTCATTCTCGATAGCGTGCTGAATCGACTTAAATGAATTCAAGTTCTTCATCTCTGTACGAGTTCCAAACTCCTCAGCACCAAATTCGCGTACTGAAAGGTTTACGTCTGCACGCATAGATCCCTCGTTAAGTTTACAATCCGAAGCACCGAGATACTGAATAATCATACGCAGCTTTTCAAGGTATGCGATAACCTCGTCCGCACTTCTCATATCTGGCTCAGAAACAATCTCAATGAGTGGCACACCTGAACGGTTCAAGTCCACTAGCGAATTTCCTGTGCGCTCATCGTGAATAAGTTTGCCCGCATCTTCTTCCATATGAATCTCGTGAATGCGAACTTGCTTTTCACCGTCATCAGTCTTAATCTCCACATAGCCGTTCGTACAGATAGGCTTGTAGAGTTGTGAAATCTGATAGTTCTGAGGATTGTCTGGATAGAAATAGTTCTTTCTATCGAATTTGCAATCCTGTGTGATGTCACAGTTTGTGGCGAGGCCAACTGCCATCGCATATTCCACTACCTGCTTATTCAAGACAGGAAGTGATCCTGGCATACCCGTACAAACCGGACATGTATGTGTGTTAGGTGCTCCACCGAACTCTGTTGAACAGGAGCAGAAAATTTTAGTCTTAGTGGCAAGCTCTACGTGAACTTCCAATCCGATGACTGTCTCGTATTGTTTCATCACTGCTCCTTTCTAGACTGTTCGTATGAATACGCAGCCCTAATTACATTGTCTTCTCTAAAGCAGTCTCCGATAATCTGAAGTCCTATAGGAAGTCCTTCAGAATCAAATCCACAAGGAACCGAGATTCCTGGGAGTCCTGCTAAGTTGACTGAAACTGTATAGATATCGCCTAGGTACAGTTTAAGTGGCGTCGAGTTCTCGTCGCCAATTTCCTGTGCCGTGTTAGGCGTAACTGGTCCGATAATAACATCGTATTTTTCGAAAGCCTCATCAAAAGCCTTCTTGATAAGTGCCTTCACACGAAGAGCCTTCAAGTAGTAAGCATCATAGTAACCACTGCTCAACACGAATGAGCCAAGCATAATTCTACGTTTTACTTCCTCGCCAAATCCCTCTGAACGAGTCTTCTTATACATATTGTGAAGATCTGTGTACTCTTCAGTTCTGTAGCCATACTTCACGCCGTCGAATCTTGAGAGGTTTGAACTAGCCTCTGCATCCGCAATAACATGATAAGTTGGCACCGCATAGTTCACGAGATTGAAATCAAACTCTTCCACTATCGCGCCTTTATCTTTAAGCACTTCAATGGCTGCCAAAACTGATTCTTTCACTTCGTTGTTGATTCCCTCACCGAAGTAATCCTTTGGCACTCCTATCTTCATTCCTTCCACATCGTCCTTTAAACATGATGTGAAATCATAACTGTCTCTCTTAATAGATGTCGAATCCTTTGGATCATAACTAGAAATCGCTTCCAATATAGTCGCGCAGTCTGTCACATCCTTTGCCACTGGGCCAATCTGATCTAGCGATGATGCATACGCAATAAGTCCGTAACGCGAAACTGTTCCGTATGTTGGCTTGAGGCCAACCACTCCACAGAACGCACTAGGCTGACGAATAGATCCACCCGTGTCTGAACCGAGTGAGTAGAAACACTCGTCCGCTGCAACTGCTGCACAGGCACCACCTGATGAACCACCAGGCACTCTGCTAGTATCTACAGGATTCTTAGTAGGTCCGTAATAAGAAGTCTCACAAGTACTTCCCATCGCGAACTGATCCATATTTGTACTTCCCACGATTACAGCTCCGGCTTCTTTCAAGTTGATAACCGCCGATGATGTAAATGTAGGATAAAAGTTACTCAAAATCTTTGAACTACACGAAGTTAAGTGACCTTCATTGCACATATTGTCTTTTATTGCCACAGGCACACCGGCAAGAGGTCCCGTAAGTTCGCCGGCATCGATTTTCTTTTGAATCTCTTCCGCCTCTTTTTGGACTTCTTCCTTATCATAAACTGTCACGTAGCTGTTTATATCTTTTTCGACAGCATCAATCTGATCGTAGACTGCGTTCACCGCATCGACAACCTTCACTTCGCCGTCTTTTATTTTCTTTCCTAGCTCAACCGCTGTTAATTTCAATAGTTCCATATCTTAATCAAACGTCTTTGGTACGACGTACGCCTCTCCATTCTGTTCTGGTGCATTCTTCAGCATATTTTCTCTGTCATCACCGTTTTCTACTGTGTCCGTGCGGAACACATTGTTCACTGGGAAAGCATGACTCATTGGCTCGACATCAGATGTGTCCAGCTCATTTAACTTATCGATATAGTCGAGGATGTCGCCCATATCCTTTTTTGCATTTTCTTTCTCAGTATCAGAGAGCTCGAGTTTCGCCAAAATACCGACGTATTCGATGGTCTCGTCTGAAATCTTGTTAGCCATAAAGACCTCCTTTAATCCTTAAGGAATATAATAAAAAATTAGGCACTAAAAGTCAAACAAATAGGCATTTTAAAAGGGTTTAGGCGTTTTTTATATTGTGGAAACTAGCACTTTTATTGTATAATATTCTTATCGATGAGAACGGATTAGAAGGAGGATTCATATGTTTGAAGACAGAATTATCAAGTATTATTCTAGAAAGGATCCTAATATTGCGCTCAAGGTTATTCCCGGCCACTTTTCAACGAAGCATTCACACTTGAATAGTTTCCTCGATGTGACTACGATGAAAACTCGTGCGAACGAAGCCGAGCGCATTGCTGTAGCAATGAAGGATTACTACAATGTGATGGGACGTCCTATCGACACTATCGTATGTATAGACGGTAGTGAAGTTATTGGCGCGTTCCTCGCCAATGAACTTAGTCGTGCCGGCGTTCTCTCGATGAACGCGCACAAGACTATTTATGTAGTAACTCCTGAGCATGACGTGTATGGCGATATGATTTTCAGAGATAATATGAAGCCAGCCGTCAAAGGCAAAAACGTTCTCTTGTTGCTAGCGTCTGCCACAACCGGAAAGACCATCCGAGGCAGCCTAGAGTGTATCAAATACTACGGCGGTATAGTCCAAGGTGTATCAGCGATTTTCAGCGCTGTTGATTCAGTGGACGGATACAGAGTTGATTCCCTATTCAGAGCGGAGGATATTCCGAACTACCAAGCTTACACTAGCCACGACTGTCCAATGTGTAAAGAAGGTAAAGCAGTTGAGGCCTTGGTAAATGGATACGGATACAGCAGGCTGTAGAATGTAGAGTAAACTTTTCTAAGAGTTGGATCGAAAGCTCTACAAAACAAAAGCTTCGGAGTGTAAAAACTCCGAAGCTTCTTTTTATGCTTTTTTATTTCTTTAACGCTTTAATGCGTTCTACTGCTTTCAATGTGTTCTCTCTAGAGCCAAACGCTGTCAGTCGGAAGTAACCTTCTCCGCTAGGGCCGAATCCCGAACCTGGAGTACCAACGATATTGGCATTCTCAAGTAAGTAGTCGAAGAATTCCCAAGAAGTCATTCCGTCTGGAGTCTCAAGCCAAGCATATGGTGAGTTTACTGCTCCTGACACTTTAAAGCCTGCTTCCTTAAGTCCTTCAACGATGATTCGAGCGTTTTCCATATAGTACGCAACCTGCTCTTTAGTCTGAGCACGACCTTCCTCTGAATAAACAGCCTCGCCCGCTCTCTGAATGATGTATGGAGCTCCGTTGAACTTTGTTCCGTGACGTCTAGCCCAAAGAGCGTTTACGCTAGTTCCATTAGACTCGAGTTCTTTTGGAACAACTGTATATCCAAGACGCGTTCCTGTAAATCCTGCATTCTTTGAGAAACTTCTAATCTCTATTGCACAAGTTTTTGCACCATCACACTCATAGATAGAATGCGGAACATCTTCCTCTGAAATATATGCTTCATAAGCAGCATCAAAAATGATAACCGAACCTTTTTCATTGGCGTAGTCAACCCACTTCTGAAGCTGATCCTTCGTCATCGCTGTACCAGTTGGGTTGTTAGGTGAGCAGATGTAAATGATGTCTGGAGTCTTCTCTGGAAGTTCTGGCACGAAACCGTTCTCCTTCGTACATGGCATATAAACCACGTCGCTCCACTGTTCCGTATCCTTATCGTATGTGCCTGTGCGACCATCCATAACGTTCGCATCTACATACACTGGATACACTGGGTCGCACACGGCAATGATATTGTCCTTGCCGAAGATATCACCCATATTTCCTGAATCTGACTTTGCACCATCGCTGATGAAAATCTCATCTGTGTCAATCTTGACACCACGTTCCTCAAAGTCATATTTCTGAATGGCCTCTCGTAGGAAACTGTATCCCAAATCAGGAGCGTAACCTTTGAAAGTCTCAGCGTTTGCCATCTCATCCACTGCCTTGTGAAGTGCATCAATCACTGCTGGCGCAAGTGGTTGTGTGACATCGCCGATTCCTAAGCTAATCACTTCTTTGTCTGGATTTGCTTCCTTATATGCTGCTACCTTCTTTGCAATATTTGAAAAAAGATAGCTTCCTGGTAATTTCAAATAGTTTTCGTTAATCTTAAACATTTCTTTGCTCGAATATTATGTAAACCACAATATTCTTTTTCCTTTCCTTTTATTCTTAATAAAAGGCGCGACCTGCGCGCCTTTTGTAATTATTATTCACTTCCGAGATACTTTTCAATCTCCCAGTCAGTTACCTGAGTAGTGTAATCCATCCACTCATCCATCTTTGCATTAGTATATTTCTTCCAGGCATCCTCACCCATTGTGTTCTTACACAAATCAGATTTTCTCATATACTTAACAGCATTGTAGAGGTTCTTTGGCATTTGCTGAATGCCTGCCTTCTCTCGCTCCTCGTCAGTCATAGCGTAAATGTCTCTCTGAACGCTAGCCACTGGCTTCATATTTTTCTTAATGCCCTCAAGTCCTGCTGCCAAGCATATTGCAAATGCAAGATAAGGGTTACAAGTACAATCCGGACTACGAAGTTCAATGCGTGTACCCTTGCCTCTAGTTGCTGGCACTCTGATGAGTGGACTTCTGTTGGTCGCTGACCAAGCAATATATGTAGGTGCCTCATAACCTGGCACCAATCTCTTATAAGAGTTTACGATAGGGTTTGTAATAGCTGAGAATGAACGAACATGTTCCATAAGTCCTGCTACGAAACCGTACGCTTCCTTGCTCAAGCCATTCTCGTCGCTCTCATCTACGAAAGCATTCTCTTTTCCTTTGAAAAGCGACATGTTGATATGCATGCCTGAACCGCACTCGCCATACACTGGCTTAGGCATAAATGATGCATATAAACCATGTTTTTGAGCAACGGTCTTAACAGTAAGTTTATATGTCATAATGCGATCTGCTGTCTTGAGCGCATCTGAATACTTAAAGTTAATCTCGTGCTGTGCAGGTGCCACCTCATGGTGTGATGCCTCCACAGTAAAACCTAACTTATCAAGGTTAAGTGCGATATCTCTTCTCGCATTCTCGCCTAAATCTGTAGGTCCTAAATCAAAGTAGCTGCCGTGTTCATATGTATTAGTCGTTGGCTCGCCATGCTCGCCAAGATTAAATAAGAAGAACTCACACTCTGGACCAACATTATATGTATAGCCCATCTCTTCAGCTTCCTTGATGACCTTCTTCAATATGTACCTAGGATCATTCTCGAAAGGAGTCCCATCTGGTCTATAAACATCGCAGATTAATCTAGCCACCTTGCCGTAACCTTCGATGAAAGGCATCAATGCAAAAGTGTCATAATCTGGGTACAGATACATATCTGACTCTTCAATTCTAGCAAAACCCTCGATAGATGAACCGTCGAACATAATCTGATTATCAAGTGCCTTCTCTAACTGACTAGCTGGAATAGCCACATTTTTAAGTGTTCCAAACAAGTCTGTAAACTGAAGTCTGATAAAATCGACTTTCTCGGATTCAACTGTCTGCATAATCTGTTTTTTGGTAAAACTCATAATAATCTCCCTTCGAAATGAACTTATACCTAGAAGAAATAATACCATTTATGCTAGTGTCCGTCAAATCAGTGATATTTCGAATGTATGGTTGAAAACTACCAGATTAAATAATAAAATAAGTGGGAAGGAAGGGATATTATGGCTAAAAAATATTATGCAGTAAAAGTCGGATTGACGACAGGAATATTTAAAACCTGGGAAGAGTGCGAGGCTAGCGTTAAGGGCTACCCAGGTGCTTTATATAAAAGTTTCAAGTCTGAGGCTGAAGCTATCGCTTACATGGGTTGGACTGGCAAGCAATTGACGTTCGACAATATGGCCGATGTGGATCAAGAGGACTCTACTCCTATCTCAAACGAGGAGGCTCCTAAAGAAAACATTCCATTTTCTAACTCAGTTAAGGCCGTGGCTTATGTGGATGGAAGTTTCAACTCAGAGACAAACGTCTACGGTTATGGTGTCGTGATGTTCCACGACAATCGAGAACTTCACTTCTTCGATTCTGATGATGACAAGGAGATGGCAGAGATGCGAAATGTCGCAGGAGAGATTTGTGGCTCTATGGCTGCCATGCAGTATGCCGTGGACAACGGAATCAGTTATCTCACTATAGTCTATGATTATATGGGCATCGCCAAGTGGTGTACAGGCGAGTGGAAAACTAACAAATCTGGCACTAAAAACTACAAAAAGTTCTATGACCAAGCAAAGAAAAAGGTTAACATAAGTTTTGAAAAGGTTAAAGGTCATTCAGGCGATGAATTTAATGATTTGGCAGATTCACTAGCGAAGAAAGCTGCTGGAATTGAAGAATAAATAATAGTTTATATATAAAAATTGGCTCCGAGAGATAGTTCTCTCGGAGCCATTATTATGCTCTTTATTATTACTGTCTTACCTTGATATGTGCTTCTCTTAATTGCATCTCGTCCACTTCACTTGGCGCGCCACACATAAGATCCTGTGCGTTGCCGTTGAGTGGGAATGGAATAACTTCACGGATGTTCTCCTCTTCTAGAAGAAGCATCATCATACGCTCGATACCAGGCGCCATACCTGCGTGAGGTGGTGCACCATACTGGAACGCATTGTAGAGGGCACCAAATCTCTTCTTAAGGTCGTCCTCTGTGTATCCAGCAATCTCAAACGCCTTCACCATCGTATCTAGGTCGTGGTTACGAACCGCACCTGATGAAAGTTCCACACCATTACATACCACATCGTACTGATATCCGAGAACTTCCTCTGGGTCCTTCGTCTCAAGCGCCTCGAGTCCGCCCTGTGGCATCGAGAATGGATTGTGCGTAAATATAATCTTCTTCTGCTCTGGGTCGAATTCGTACATTGGGAAATCGTTCACATAGCAGAACATAAACTTATTCTTCTCAATAAGGTCAAGTCTCTCTCCGAGTGCAGTTCTAATCTGCCCCGCGAAGAGTGCTGCATCTTTCTTGCCTGCGGCAATGAAGAAAATAGTGTCACCTTCTTCTAATCCTGCAGTCTCACGAATCTCAACCTTCATATCATCTGGGATAAACTTGTCGATAGGTCCCTTATATGAAAGGTCTTCCTTCACCTCAAGATATCCAAGTCCACCCATTCCGATTTCCTGAGCGAACTTCAAAAGTTTCTCATGGAATCCCTTAGACATATCTGCGTGAACCTTGATAGCTCTTACAGTTTGTCCATGGAATGGTTTGAATGTACATCTCTGGAAGAAGTCAGTAAGGTCGATAATCTCTAATGGGTTTCTGAGGTCTGGCTTGTCAGTACCATACTTTAACATAGCCTCCTCATAACTGATAATAGGGAATGGTGCCTGTGTGACTTCATATCCTTCCGGTGCAAATTTATTGAAAGCATCTGATAACAATTCATCACATACTTTTATTACATCTTCTTGTGTAGCAAAACTCATCTCAAAGTCGAGCTGATAGAAATCGCCCGCTGAACGGTCTGCTCTGGCATCCTCATCTCTGAAACATGGTGCCACCTGGAAATACTTATCGAATCCAGACACCATCAAGAGTTGCTTATATTGCTGAGGAGCCTGTGGGAGTGCATAAAACTTACCCTTGAACTTACGACTAGGAACGATGTAGTCTCTAGCGCCCTCAGGCGACGAAGCACAAAGGATAGGTGTATTGATTTCCATAAAGCCCATCTCTGTCATCTTCTGGCGAAGATATGCGATAAACTCTGAACGGAAAACCATAGCATCCTTAACCTTAGGATTTCTGAGGTCGAGGTAACGATACTTGAGACGCACGTCCTCACGAGTATCCTTAGAAGCCACTACCTCAAATGGAAGCTGCTCCTTAACCTTGCCTAGCACCTCAACATCCTGAGCCTCAAGTTCAATCGTGCCCGTAGGAATCTTAGGATTATAAGTTTCCTCATCTCTATGCTGAATAGGGCCTGAAACAGTGATACAATCCTCTCTATTTAAGCCCTCCAAAAGTGTGGTGTCACGCATAACTACCTGCATAACACCATACATGTCTCTTAAATCTATAAACGAAACGCCACCGTGATCGCGGATGTTCTCAATCCAACCACATATGCGAAGAGTATCTCCGACATTGGCTTCGCCAATCTTATCCATCGTGAGATCACGGTAAATGTTTTTAATTTCCATTATATGTGTACCTTTCCTGTCGCTTTACGCTTCTTTTTCTATCTTTGCATTCTCTTCGATAACCATCTCATAGAAAGCAGCTTCTGCTGTCTTCTTGTAAGGCATTACCCAGAGATAAAGAATTCCTAATGTACAAATCGAAAGGACATCCCAACCGATGAATGACAATTCAAGCACGAACAAGTCTAACTTGTGGCGGTTAGAAATAGCCACAGTCTTCTTCAAGCACTCAAATGCCGTAAGGTCTGGATTGTCAAGACGAACGTAGAACGCAAGTTTAAGTGCGTATACTACAACAACCTGGAATATTGCTCCCGCAATGACGCAAATCAACATCACTACCACGAAGAAACCTAGTCCCTTTGCAACAGATGTTGGGTCCTCTGTAATCTGTCCGATCTGAAGAATTAATGTACTTCCACCGATAACCAATCCGATGAATGTGAAAATTCCTGTTGCCAATGCCTTGGCAATTGAAATAAGTAGTTCAACAAGAGAGTTTCTTACGAATCTATCCTTGAATCCATCAAATAGAGTCTTCACTGAAATCTCTTTATTGCGATTTAGGTTAAGTACTATTTTTGTAATACCATAATTCATGTTACCGGTTACGATAATTGCTGCAACTACAACAATAACCATTAGTATCCAACCGACAAATGCAAGTATGAATGCATTTTTACCCAAAAATAGTTTTGAAAAACTGTTACTGCTAAAGAGTGAAATTAATATATACAATATTATCCAAATCACTTCATAAATTAGCATAGAAAGAACTGCTGTTTTCCAATTTCCTTTCAGTGCTTCTTTAGCCTTTGATTTAATCGCAAATCTATTCATAATCTGATCTCCTTTGAAATATTTACTTCTATAAAGATACCATATATCAGTGTTTTTCTCAAATTAAAAAGCGCACATAACGTGCGCTTTTCAATGTATTTAGATCCTTTTTTCTTAGATCTGGTTATCCTTGATGCTCTCGTAGAACTCAACTTCAGCCTGTCCGATATATGGAGCAACCCAAAGCATTCCAATACCACAAGTAAGGATTCCGATGCAGATCCATCCAATGAATGTAAGTTTAAGAACAAAGTAGTCCATCTTATGTCCGTGCATCATCTTTCTACTAGCTTTGATACATTCCCAAACTGAGTACTCTGGATGATCGTTGCGAATGAACCAAACCATCTTGTATGCATAGTTTGCGATAATACCAGGAACAATCAATAGTAATGTCCAAAGGAAAATGAAGATGTTAGATAGAATGAACAATCCAATATTCTTACCATATCCCTCAGTAAAACCACTGAAAAGTTTACCAAACTTGTTGTCCTCAGCACTTCTTGAGTTATCCAAGAAGAACTTTGCAAGGCCATACATAATGGCGCCTGTTACGAAAATCCAAACAATTGCTGCAAGGATATAGCACAGGATTGTTGCTACTCCTGGTCCAGCAGTCATTTGTTTGAGTGCTGTGTAATCACCGCTCTGTGATAGATAAACGATCTTACGTATTTGTACTTGGTAATTGATTTGATCACCAATGCTCTTGAAAACCGTCATAATCAATCCGCCGACAAGTGCTACTGCCAAACTGAGCATCCATCTCTTGCCAAATATGTTACGGCCTAAAGAATCTTTAGCTTTAGCCTTAATCTGTAGTCTATACATAGACACCTCCCCAAATAATTATTTGCTTACAAATCTATTATAAAGCCTTTTTAAGAATTTTACTACCTCGTTTATTACTATGATGCTGAACGCAATAGCAAAGATTTTGCCCCACATTTCGAGGCTCAATGGGACTGTGTTAAACACTACAGTCGCAAATTGAGTAATCACAATCTGAATAATCAATACTATTAAAAATACTCCCAACATAAGTTTGTTCTTAAGCAAATTCTTATACATCGGCGTATCGTCCAGTTCCCTACAGTTGAATGCATTGAACAACTGGAATATCACGAACATCGTAAATATGACCGTAGACATTTCGGTATCCGATTTCGCGCCCATAAAATTCGTGAAACTCTGAATCATTACTATCGCAGTAACCCAAATGCCATTGAACAATATCTTGCCGAACATCTTCTTTGAGATAATGTTCTCATTTCGATCAGTCGGCTTTCTATTTAAGAGATTGCCTCGCATAGGTTCTAGACCGAGCGTCAACGCAGGCGGTCCATCCATTATCAGATTAATCCATAATATCTGAAGTGCTGTAAACGGCGAAGCCTTGCCCACGAGCACTGAAATAATAATTACTGTTGCGGACGCAACATTAACTGTCAACTGGAACTGAATAAATCGCTTGAAGTTCTCATAGATACCTCTGCCCCACTTCACCGCCTTCACAATAGTCGTGAACGAATCGTCCAAGAGCACGATGTCACTCGCCTCTTTCGTTACTTCTGTTCCTGCAACGCCCATTGAAATGCCGACATCAGCATGTTTGATGGCTGGAGCATCATTGATTCCATCACCAGTAACGGCGACTACATCATCCATCTCTTTCAAGAGAGTTACAACCCTCATTTTTATCATAGGTGTGCTTCGAGCAATCACACGAATCTTCGGAAGCGCTTTTTTCAATTCCTCGTCAGTCATATCATCCAACTTCGGAGCCTCAACTAGTATGTCGTCTTCGCCGACAATGCTAAGTTCTCTAGCAATCGCAGTGGCTGTGACTATATTGTCGCCCGTTAGCATCTTAACTTCGATGCCCGCCTTCTTACATTGGGCGACAGAGCCATATACATCCTCGCTTATAGGATCTGAGATAACCACGAAGCCGTCGAATGACATATCGCACTCTATCTCGTCCTGCTTTTCATTATTATATGAATCAACTCTCTTGTGTGCAAACGCAATGAGTCGCTTAGCCTGATTTTGGAACTCGATCATCTTATTTAAGATGTCTTTCTTCTCTTCCTCATTCAAGTCACTGCAGAATGAAAGAATCTTTTCAGGATTTCCCTTCGTGTAAATCGTGTAAGAATCGTCTTCCTTCACAACCGTCGTCATATTCTTGCGCTGCGATGAGAATGGGAATGTGCGCACAACATCAGCGCCCTTCCTGATAGACTCATAGTCGATGCCTGACTTGTTCGCTGACACGAGCAATGAACACTCTGTAGGATTTCCGACAAAGACTTCCTTGCCATCTTCCTCATGAATGTTTGCACTACTATTTATACAGAAATTGTTAATCAAATATTCGTCTTTTAGTTCGTCCGGCTCGATAAGTGACTGGTTTACATAAATCTGCTGCACCGTCATCTTGTTTTCAGTGATAGTTCCCGTCTTATCCGAGCAGATTACATTTACGCATCCAATAGTTTCGCACGCCACCATCTTTTTGACGAGCGCATTCTCGCGAGTCATCTTGATAATGTTTAACGCCAGTGAAACTGCCACGATAGTAGGTAATCCCTCAGGCACTGCTGCCACGATTAGCACGATACTCGATATGAATGCATCCGCAATGTTATCGAATGCCAAAGTGTGGAGTTGCGTAAATTGGATAAGTTGAATAGTGAACACTAACGCTGCCGCTGCCGCGCCAAGGATAGTGATTGTCTTTCCTAATCTAGCCAGTTTCTCCTGGAGTGGAGTCTGCGACTTATCTATAGTCGAAAGTTCGTCTGCTATCTTTCCGAACTCTGTATTCTTTCCAACTGAAGTGACTATCATCACTCCACGACCCTCTGTCACGAAACATCCCGAATAGATCATATTCTTTCTGTCAGCCACTGGAGTCTTCTCCTCAGCCACGAAATCTGCATCCTTCAGAACTGTATCACTCTCACCTGTAAGCGATGACTCGTTTACTCGTAAGTTGACGCTACTTAATACGCGTCCGTCAGCCACCAACTTATCACCAGTTTCTACTATAAGAATATCTCCCACTACTACTTCCTTTTGTGGAATCATCTGTGGCGTTCCATCTCGAACTACTTTTACGAGAGTATCCTCATTTATCTTATTCAAGGCCTCGAATGCTTTGGCACTGCGTCCCTCGGTGATAACCGTTATGACGACTGAAAGCGCAATCGCCACAAAAATACCGACGCATTCTATGAAGTCAGCCTGTCCATACTGTACAAATCTAGTAATGTTAACGCCGAGTGTTATAAATGCTGCAACTATCAAGATGATAATCATCGGTTCTGTCGCCGCATCCCACACACGCTTTATCAGAGAGTCTTTTTTGCTCTCACCAAAAGAATTGACACCGAAGCGTTCACGATTCTCGTCGACACGTTCTGGCGTCAATCCTTTTTCTTGGTCTATGTTAAATTGTTTTAGGACTTCGTCCTTAGTTTTCGTGTGAATATTTTTCATTCGAATCAATTTACCATTCTCTCCGAATTAGTTTGTTCCCTGAATCTCACCGACTAACTTAATCTGTGATGCGTGAGGATTTGTTCTTAAGGTAGCCTCCACCTCTGAACCAGCTGGGCAGAATACTTTAACATCTTTCAAGTTTGTAATGAAGTTATCATCGATGTACGGAATCTTCGCTGGGAGATGAATCTCCTTAATCTTTCCGTCATCAAAAGCGTTCGCATTAATCTGCTGCAAGCCATCCTCTATATAAACTTTCTCCACATTCGAAAATGCAAAAGCATAACTATCGATACTCTTTGTCTCACCTGTCACGCGGACTGTGTTTAGTTTGAGTCCACGTCCCATATCTGTCGAGAACGCATTCTCTGCGATAGCTGATGCTTCGCTAGGAACTATAATCTCATTGTTGGCTCCTGTGTATGCCGCGAGGTCACCCTCGCCGTCAATGGCAAAGCCTTTCGAATCAAAGTATCCTTCTTTCTTAAGATAATAATTAGTTCCAAGATTCTCCTCGGACTGCTCTCCTGCCGAATCTTTGTTTGAGAAAAAGTAACGGATGTGATCATTTCCCATATCCACCGCAAAACTTTTCTCTTCTACTACCTGACTATCATCTTCCGAATCGACTTCATCCATGTTTTCTCTCTCGTCATTGTACTCAACTGGATAAATCTTATCGTCCAACTCCATAACATGATTGCCGAGGGCATACGAACCATCTTTAATCTTCTGTCCCTGGAGTGTGTACTGGGTGTAGTCGCCACGAGTCATCTCAACTCTTGTAATCTCGTCGCCGTCCACCATATACCAAGTGCCACTCAACGAAACTCCGCTGTAGTCGCCCTTGTCACCCATGCTACCACCATTGCTGCGCGCAACAACTATGGTCATCGGAATGAGCAAGATAATTAGCACTAGATTCGCTATCAATATTCTTTTTGCTATTCTTGTTCTAGTTCTGTACCTTCTCACTTCTTTCTAACCTTCCTAGTTTTTGACCAGGCACCGTTTACGCGTTCGCCAAACTGGTAACCATACGCTCTAACCCTAATATAATATCTCGTCTTTCTCTTTAATTTCTTAATTGTGTATGAAGTAGCCTTCGTCGTTTTCGACTTAACTTTCTTCTTAAACTTTTTGCTAGTCGAGTACTGGATCTGATATCTAGATGCTTTCGCAATCTTCTTGTACTTAATCTTCACCTTGTACTTCTTCTTAGCATACTTTTTCACTTTTCCGACTTTGGTAATCTTCTCGCGTGCTAGTTTCAACGTTGGCACAGGATTAGTTTTCTTACCGTCGGCTCTATAGTAGATGGCATACGCCAAGTATTTTTGATTTTTAAAATCTGTTCCGTAATAGAGTGTGCCTTTGGCAAATTTAGTCGCGATGGTTCCTTCGGAACGAACACCGTAGTTCTCATCGCGCTCTTTGGCATCTCTCTCAATAGTTCTTGGTGCTGATACACTAGGTACGTGTACGATTCCCGCACCCGTTTCATCTTTCTTAATATTTCCAATGTTAAGTTTTGGATTATATTTCTGTTGGTCAAATGCCCAATGTGAATGACCATTGAACATAGTCACGTTGTTGTACTTATTCAGAATACTTCTAAATCTTTTTTCGTCATCTGCCCCATATGAATACGCGAGGTCATACGTATATCCTCCAGGGTTTTTGAGATTGCCAACTGCAGTCGTTATATCACCGTTGTAATCTGCAAAGAACGTGTGGAAAAAGAGATATACATTGCGGTTCGCATACTTATTCATAATCTTCTCAAGCCAGTTCAGCTGTTCGTCTAAGACAATCTTTCTCTTCGGCGAGTAAACCGCCATCTGCTGACTGAAGAAAATAAATACATCCTTGTTTTCAGTGTACACAAAATCCAAGTTGTTAGGTGCGATATCTAAAACATTTTTGTCCTTGTTCTTATTCTTGTTTATCATCTTCTTGAAACGCGCTATTTTCTCAGCATAGCCACCCGTCCAAGAAACATCGTGGTTACCCATACAAGAATATATCAAAACGTCAGGATACTTCGCCGCACCTTCGTTGAACTTCTCATACGCTGACTCTTCACCTTGATTAGAAAGGTCGCCAGTTAAAAAATCGCGCCCCACATCGATGTCGTCTACAAAATTTAGGGCTTCATCCCAAGCCTGAACTGACCAATCATTTAGGTCGTCATCGTAATAACGATTGAAATGAACATCGCTCATAAGCGCGAATCTATATTCTTCATCTCCATAATCTGGTTGCTTAGATTCAGGGATGTTGTACTCCGCTACTAACGTATTGCCGTTGTAAAGACCCACGGCATCAGCATCTTCAGGAATAGCCGAGTAGGCATTTTTAAACTCATATGTGAAAACCTCATCCGTATCAGTAACTGTCGTGGTAGTGATAGGTGTAAAATCTTTATCATCTAAAATGAGTTTCTCATCATCTTCCATCCAGTAAACGGACACATTTCCAGGATCCTCAACCGAGTATGTGATAGTACCCACAGCACTTCCCTTTGTCGAGTTTTCAAAAATATATTTAATGGCATCCGTCTGGGCAGAAATTTGCGCAGTCTTAAAACTGACAGATGCTGTCACCAGCAATGCCGAAATTACGATAAATATTAATAATGCTTTGAATGATTTAGTCATAGGGCTTCTCCATTCTTTTACATCACCTTATATTATATCAATTGCGCAGTGAAAAATGAAGAATTATGAATGATTATTTCACTCTAAACTTGCTTCTGCTTGCTCTAGACTATCGTAACCTTGCATATGTGCTGTGTTTTCTATAGTCATATATGCGAGATTCTTATTTTCTTTCGCTAATTTTACGATGAACTGTCCATAAAGCGCTATCAGTTCGTCCGAATATGTCATCAATTCACCTTTGAGATATGTCTCGTAAGATGTGTTGTATGCCTCATCGTCCTTTGCCGTTATATCACGTGCCTGATTTGCGAGTTTCGGATACTCCTCGGCAAATTCGCTCATCCATCCTACCTGTATCTCTGCTATCTGATCAATGATTGCCTTTGTCTGTTCAGAACGCTCTGGGAAATTCTTGGCAATCTTTTTATACGCCTTTGGATCTGTCCACTGCATCATGCGACCGTATTTCTCGGTCATCATATTCCAGCCTATCTTTTTATAATCACGCCACTGGTTTAAAAGTTTTTCAAGCATTTCATCGGTCCAAGTCATATACTGGCTTTTTCTCATCACATAGAAGAATGGCCAATCGTCCTGACACGATGCGCGACCGCCCTCGTTCTCTACCTTATCAAAAGCCTCAAACTCTAGTTTAATGATTTCCTCCATCATTTCTTCTCGAGATGGTTTTTCATCAGATGCACCTTCATTCTCCACTTCTTTTTCAGAGTTTTTGTATATATAAACATAATCATTTAAGAAATTAGATTTCACTTCGCTTATATACCCTTGATTCTGAAGTTCGCCGATGATCAGTTTTGCTACGATTTCAATGATAAGAGCCTTTTGGTCATTCTCGTTTATTGAAGTGTTATCGTAAGTGTAACCTTCCCAAGCCTCTCGTTGATCTGGCATATCTGCCAATGCTCGCATAATATCTCCCACCTCTGGCAGAATATCTAGTGTCTTCGTTCCCGTTAACAACCACTTATAATATGGAGCATATTTATCATTCAAAATATAGAGACACTTCATAGTCTCTTCCATGAATTTTGCAATACAAATCTCAGCTGTCACATAATCTTTTCTTGCCATTGAGCGTGGATAGTTCGCTTGCCCCATCTGAGCCATTGCCGATAGGCATCTGGCGAGCTTTAATCGCTTGGCGGCCTCTGGCTGATGTAAAAAGCCCTCGCGAATCTGACTAAATGTTCCTATATCGTCTCGGAACACTTCGCCATTTGTGACTGTCGCCAATTTATAATCTTCCAACTCTGCCCAATCTTCTGCAGCCGTTGGTGCTTTTCTATATCCTGTATACTTTTCGTAGAAGTCACCAATCACTTGAACTCCCACACGGCCTTCTGCCATCTGAGTATCTACGCGAGTTACTCCCTTGTAAGTTTTCGGAAGTTTCTCGTATGCAGTCTGAAGTTTCTCACCTATTTCATCGTAAGTTTCTTCACTTACCCACATACAAAAGCCTGGTCCAAAATCGTGATCCATCGAATACTCATCATCAAAGCCAAACCTCTCCGAACCTTCTCCTACGAGACCTACTGCTATAAGATTTTCATAGTCTGAAAACTGCTCCTTAATCATTGGCGCGCCATACTCTTCATAAAAATCCCTCGCAAGTTTTAGGCCCGTTATATCATTTTCATCTGGCTTATAATCTGATTCTTTATTTTCAGTTTTTTCACCAGAAACCATCTCTTTAATATTCTTATAATTTTCTTCCGTGACTTTATATGCGCCACTTTCCTTGCCCATATTTATTTCAATCTCTTTCAGGGCTTCCTCGTAGAGTGGCAAAGCCTCATCATACTTTTCTTGATTAACCTTAACTGCTGCAAGCGCCGAAAGTGCTGCACTGTAATGGAAGTTCTTCACTTCGTCTTTTTCAAAAATCTCAAGTGCCGACTCCAATGCCTTTTCAGCCTCCTCGGCTTCTCCAATTCGAAGCAGACTCGTTCCCAAGTTTGCATACGTGGTCGCAAGCTCATACTTGGCATCGTCCACCTGCTCAATAATCGCCAGTGCTTTCTTTAAATGTCCGACAGATTTTTCAAAATTATCCATTTCTTGATAGAGAAGCGCCACATTGTTATGTAAACTAGCCATATTGTAATCTATAGGCTCCAACTTCTCGTCATATATCTCAAATACCTGATCAAAAGCAGCCAAAGCATCGTCGAACTTTCCCGCTGCTCTGTATGCATTCGCAATGTTTTGCATAGACGTGGCATACTCGATAGTTCCTTCAAGTTCCATCTTTTCAAGCAAAGCCTTGCAATCATCCACCGCTTGCATATCTTTTTCAACTAAACCAGCATCGCGATAAAAACCTATCATCTCATTCAAGATGGTAAGTTCTGTCGCACCGTCACCTTCTGCCCTTGCCTGCTTTAGGCTTTCCAGAAGAAAAGGCTCAACCTTCTCACGCCGCTTATTTGAAAACAAACTATCTAGTTTTTCAATAAAAGCTTTACTATCCATTTATCAATTTACCTTCGCCATTCTTTAGTTCCAGTATATGGTCTCCGTACTTTTTCGCGCTCTCAATATCGTGAGTCGCCATAATAATCGTAACTCCCGCATCGTGCAGTTTACTCATAATATTAAAAAAGTCAGTTGTGGCCATAGCATCGAGTCCGATGATAGGTTCGTCAAGGACGATAACTTCATCTGTCGTACACAGCGCTCTGGCCAAAAGCACTCTCTGCTTTTGTCCTCCGGACAACTGACTAAACTTCTGTTTTCTTAAATTGTAAATTCCAAGTCTTTCCATGCAAGCCTTCGCACGGTCTCTATCCGCTTTCGAATAAAACACCCCGTGCTTCTTCAGTGCTCCAGAGAGCACCACATTTCCAACATTAGATGGAAAACCTTTATCGTAATCTTTTCGCTGAGGAACATAACCGATACCACCGTTGGTGATACTTTCAATATTACTCTCAATCTCACCACTCAAAGGTTTAAGAAAACCGAGCATTGCTGTGATGACCGTACTCTTTCCGCTATCGTGTCCGCCGACTATACAAAAATAGTCGCCGTCCTCGACAGTGAAATTCAAATCCCTCACAAACACTCGATTTTCGTATCCCAAATTTACATTTTTAAATTGGAAAATCACCTTTATTCCTCAGTTTCCACTTTCTCGTATATCTGATTCGTAAGCATTTCAATTGCTTTCTTGACTTCGTCAATGGCTGAATCAACTGGAACCTTTTCCTTGTCAATCTGCTTATCTCTAGTAGAAATCTCTACTGCATTTTCCTCTAGATTTCGTGGGCTTACCACTACTCTCACAGGAACACCGATAAGATCCGCATCAGCAAACATTGCGCCAGGGCGCACATCTCTATCATCATAAATAACTTCAATGCCTTCCTTCTGAAGTGCCTCATAGATTTCATCAGCCTTAGCCTTCGACTCAGCGTCATCACTTCTCAAGCAGCAAAGATGAACTTGCCAAGGTGCAATAGTGATAGGCCAGATTGGTCCCCAATCATCGTGGCTCACTTCACAGATAGAAGCTGCCATGCGCTCAACACCGATGCCGTAGCAACCCATAATAGGATACTGTTCTTCACCGTTCTCGTCAGTGTACTTGAAGTCCATAGCCTCACTATATTTTGTTCCGAGCTGGAAGATATTTCCAACCTCGATTCCTCTCTTAATCTCAATAGAATGTTTTCCACACTCTGGGCAGATACCACCATCAGAAACTTTCGCGATATCCACATACTCTGGATTGTCGCAATCTCTGTCGACATTGAATCCTTTGTAGTGATAATCCACTTTGTTGGCACCTGTCACCAAGAAGTCGATATCTTTCAATGAATGGTCGAAAAGAACTGTCACCTTCTCGTTGATTCCAACTGGTCCTATAAATCCTGCTGTCAAAACTGAATCATCCACCACTTCTGCTGGGTGAATGTCGCAACCTGCCGCTGCAGTAAGTTTTGTCTCATTGACATCCAAGTCACCTCGTATAAAAGCAACTATAAATGAATCGTCTTCGTTTCTCTGATATACAACAGCCTTAGCAGTATTCTCTGCTGGAATATCCAAGAACTCACATAGCGCCTCGATAGTTCCAGTGCCAGGTGTCTCCACCATCTCCAAGTCTGCCTTTGGCAATTTATTTTCATTTTCGATAATGCATGGCGTAGCCTCAACATTGGCGCTGTAGCCACACTCAGGACAAACAGCGATAGAATCCTCTCCCGCTGGAGTCAGAAGCATATACTCGTGAGATACGCTTCCACCCATCATTCCTGAATCCGAAGCCACGATAGCAACCTGTGGAATGCCACATCTTGCAAATATTCTAGAATAAGCTTTGAGACATTTGTCATAATACGCTTCCAAGTCTTCCTGTGAAGTGTGGAATGAATACGCATCTTTCATCGTGAACTCTCTCACACGAATCAAACCAGCTCTAGGTCTAGCCTCATCGCGGAACTTAGTTTGAATCTGATAAATCATAAATGGATATTTCGCATATGAATTTGCATAGTCGCGAACGAGCTGCACAGCTGCTTCCTCGTGAGTCATTCCGAGCACCATCTTCGAACCAGTTCTGTCAGTAAATCTCAAAAGTTCAGAACCTACGCTCTCGTATCTGCCAGATTCCTCCCAAAGGCTTCCTGGCAATGCAACTGGGAACAGAACTTCCTGTCCGCCAATTTTATCCATCTCGTCTCTAATAATATTTTCAATCTTTTGTGCGATTCGCTTCATTGGTGGGAACTGTGAAAAGATGCCGTTAGCAACGTTCTTTATATATCCACCACGAACCATCAATGCATGGCTCTCAACTTGGCAATTCGCTGGTCTCTCTTTAAATCTATCACCTATGAGTGAAGAAACTTTCATAATACCTCCCAGGGCTCTAAGCCCCTCTCATTTCTATCTTTGGTCCTTTATTATCCTCGATGCACTCTTTCGTCACAGTCACTGTTCCGATGTTGTCATCTTTAGGAATCTCGTACATAATGTCGAGCATTATCTCTTCTAATATTGCACGTAGTGCTCTCGCTCCAGTCTTCCTCTCAATAGCCTTTTTCGCTATGGAATGAAGTGCTCCATTAGTAAACTTAAGATTTACCTCATCGAGCTCGAGCAATTTCTTGTACTGCTCAATAATCGCATTTTTCGGATCTGTCAAAATCTGAACTAACATATCTTCCGTCAATGTATCTAATGTAAACATAATCGGAAGTCTTCCCAAAAACTCCGGAATCATTCCAAACTCACGTAAATCATCAGCGTTGAAATTCTTAACGACATCGGGGTCATTTTCATACTTGTCTGATAGTTCGCTTCTAAATCCGATACCCGCCTGCTTGTTCAGACGTTCCTTTACGATATCATCTAAATCTGGGAATGCTCCACCACATATGAATAAGATATTTCTTGTATTCACAGTAGCTAGCGGAACCATAGCGTTTTTGCTAGTCGCACCGACTGGTACTTCCACCTCACTACCCTCTAAGAGTTTGAGCATACCCTGTTGAACTGACTCACCGCTCACATCACGGCTACGTTCAGTGTTCTTCTTTGCAATCTTATCAATCTCATCTATGAATATGATGCCTGTCTCTGCTCTCTCAACATCATTGTCAGCTGCTGCGAGCAGCTTGCTGACAACAGACTCGATATCATCACCGATGTAGCCAGCCTCTGTGAGAGATGTGGCATCGGTTATTGCCAAAGGCACATCTAAGAGTCTTGCAAGCGTGCGAACCATGTAAGTCTTTCCTGAACCTGTCGGTCCAATCATAAGCATATTCGACTTATCTATCTCGATTTCGTCCATCGTATTCGTGGCCACGCGCTTATAGTGGTTGTAAACTGCGACAGACATAATCTTCTTCGCATGCTCCTGACCGATTACATAGTCGTCCAACATTCCCTTTATGACATGCGGGGCTGGAATCTTATTGATGTCGATCAGTGGCTTCTTCTCGTCATCCTTTGATTTCTTCTTAATCTTTTGTTTTTCAGGCACGCTGTTTCTGAAATCCTCTGGTGTCATCATGTGAACGCCTGGAGATTTCAAAAGTTCCTCGAGTTCATCCTTGCTGATAGTCATATTCATACCCATATGACTCATGCTGTCAAAACTCTTCTGCAAGCAGTCCTGACATATATGAATATTGCCAGGCATATTTACCATATGACCGGCTTTACTTTCAGGCCTGCGACAAACGTAGCAAACCTTCTCATATTCATCCTGTTTTGAATCATCTTTTGTGACATTTTCGTCTGCGTTTTCTGATGATTCATCAGTTACTTCATCTATGTTATTTTCGTTAATATTTTCGTCGTCGTTATACATTTTTTTCTCCAAAAATCCGCCTAAAAATCGGCCATTTTTCGATATTGGACACACCAGTCCACTTTCGATATTTTAGCATAAATTGGCCTCGTGTACAAACACGAGGCCAACCACAAAAGGGGAGGAATAAAACATTTGTTTTATAATCTATTAGTCATTAGTCTGCAAGCCTGAAACTGCGCTTTTATCACCCAATTTCACGCTAAATGTTTCTTCTTTATACGATGAACCAGTACTTGGTCGCTCAACAGTCACCTTAACTGTCTCGCCAGCCTTGTAGTACTCTAAGATGTTCTGCAATGATTCCATAGAGTCCACTGTCTGGCCATCAACTTTAGTGATGATATCTTTTGCTTTGATGCCTGCATCATCAGCTGGACCACCCTTTGAAGTCTGATATACCAACACTCCCTCTGGCATTGAGTAAATCTGTGATACTTCACTAGTTACATCCTGTCCTGAGATGCCTAACCATCCCTGCTTATTCGCAGACACTTTTGTACGAGTCTTCTGTTTCTCAAGATTTGATATAACACTCTTAACCTTTGAGATAGGAATAGCAAATCCCATTCCTTCTACGCTAGCCATAGACGATGTTCCACTAGATGAATACTTCATTACATTGATGCCGATAACTTTTCCATTCTGATCTAGAAGTGCTCCACCTGAATTACCACCATTGATAGCTGCGTCTGTCTGGATAAGTGTAAGTTTTTTATTCTCAACCTCTGCTGTACGATCTTTTGCTGAAACGATGCCAGATGTAACTGACTGTCCGTAGCCTAGAGCATTGCCGATGGCAACGACACCCTGGCCAACCTTAACTGTTTCTGAATCGCCAAGCGATGCTTTCTTAATATTCTTCATAATGTCTGCAGGGATCGCAGATTTCTTAACTGATAGAATAGCAATCTCCTGTGATGACTCATTTCCCTTGAGAGATGCTGTGACACCCTTCTTTCCAGTCTGTCCATAGAACTGAACCTGAAGTTTGTCAGCATCGTCGATAACGTGACTGTTTGTAACTATCAAAAGTTCTGACTTATTCTCACCAACGATGATTCCTGAACCAGCTGCCTGCTGTTCGTATGTCTGCTTCTGATTTCCGTTACTGTTACCACTTCCACCTTCACCGAAATAGTAATCGAAAATGTCATTGCTATTGTTTTGCTCTACCAATGTAGTGCTAGTAATAGCCACGATAGATGGCATACATTTGTCCACTATACCTGACACATCTGTAACTGTCACAGAACCCGGCTCTGTAGAACTGATAGCACTATCTGAATCGTCCGTCGAGCCTACAGTGTTCACTGTCTCCTGCTGCGTTGCGTTTTGCTTGCTCAAAAGGTCTCTGCCTGCATCATTATTGATAATGATAGCCGCCAGACTTCCCAAGCCTATAAATATAACACATGCTACTGCAACAATTATCAGAACGATGACACTCCTATGATTCTTCTTTTTGCCACCATTGTTGTCTGATGTGTTATTGTCAAAATCGTTGTTATCAAATTCATTGTTTTCAAAATTTGGATCTTCGTAAAACATTTGTTTACTCCTTTCAAAGTTCCTATTCTGAAATAAATTCTAAACTTATTTTGTGTCCATTTTGTGTACATCTAGTGATGAAAGTGTAAAGAATTTTGCAAAGAAAAAAAGAGCATCTAACGATGCCCTTTTCCTAAAAAATGTATTCCCCCTCTAGCGAATTATCTGTTATATTCGCTCTTACCTTTGTCGTCATAATCATAATCAGTGCTAATAGGTTTTTCTGATTCCTTAACCAAGTTCTCAATCTTAAGTGGATCGTAACCTTCTGACAATTCACTGATTCCAGTCTTGTTGGTAATCTGATTGCCCAACTCATTTACTGTAGGTGTAGGTTGGTAATCTTTTTCATCATACAAGAACTCATGCAATTTAGAAACATTAGCACTCAAGCCCTGTGGAATAACGTAACTAGCGCCATCCACTGTCGCTGTATCAAGCGTCGATGGGAATCCAGCGCTTCCATCCAAGTCAAAGTTAAATACGATAGGAATCATATTTATAATGTCGTCAAATGGGAAACTTGTCGCTAGCACTCTCTTCTTCTTTGGTGTATCAGTATTTAGAACTGTATTAACCATATTCTGAAGATCGCTTACGCCGGCTTTCTTTGCCTTGTCGACTAGCTTCATGATAACGCTACGCTGTCTAGCGGCACGACCGAAATCGTTGCTCACCTTATCACCTGTATCTGGATCTACGAAAGTCGCCTTACGTATACGACAGTATGTCGCAGCCTGGATACCGTTGAGTCTAATATGTCTACCTTTTCTCTTTATCTTCTTTGACTTCGCACCAGTTGAACTTTTCGTACTCTTAAGATGTTTGTTCAACTGCTGGAATTCATCATCATTCAAGTTAACTTCGATTCCACCAAGAGTATCGATAACCTCTGCCACTCCCGCGAAGTTCAAAGTCACATAATCTTTCAAATCCAAGTCGAGATTCTTGTTCAAGGTGTTGATGGCTGCCTCCGGTCCTCCTCCGGCAAATGCTGAGTTAACCTTCGAGATTCCTGTCATTGTACCCTGCTTATCATAGATTCCAAGCATAGTATCACGATATACAGAAACCATCTTTACCTTGCCGTTAGTGTTGTGAATGCTAACTATCAAAATCGAGTCACTGTTAGAAGCATCCACTTCTCCTTGGCGTGAGTCCACGCCAAACATAACAAAGTTAGTGTACTCTTTCGAGTAATTATATTTAAGTGCATTAGTTTGCAACTTCGATGAATCAAACTCTGCGTCGAATACGCTGTCATCGTATGCCTGTGCGGCAAGCCATGAAATAATCCATCGGCCTACTTGCGTCTTAGAAGCCACTTTTATCGTTTCAGTCTTTACTGGTGGTACGGCCCAAACCGTAATACCAAATAAGATGAGAGCGATAAACAATGCTTCTACAAATATCAGCACTTTCTTCCATCTTCTTGTAGTTTTTAACTTTTGTCGCGGTGATTTACTCATTACTTCTCTCCATATCCTTCAGGGTTGTTCTTTTGCCAGTTCCATGAGTCTGCACACATCTCACGGATACCATACTTGGCTTCCCAGCCAAGTTCTTTCTTAGCCAATGAAGGATCTGCATAACACTCTGCAATATCCCCCGGACGTCTAGGTGCTATTTCATAAGGCACATCTACGCCACTCGCTTCAATAAAGTTATTTACTACCTCTAGCACACTGTATCCATTGCCAGTGCCAAGGTTATAAATCTTAGTTCCAACATTCTCATCTAACTTGGCAATGGCACACACATGGCCCTGAGCCAAGTCAACAACGTGAATGTAATCTCGCACTCCTGTTCCATCCTTTGTAGGATAATCGTTGCCCCAGACATTGAGCTTAGGAAGCTCACCCGTTGCAACCTTTGTGATGTAAGGCATGAGATTGTTTGGAATTCCATTTGGATCCTCACCTATCAAACCACTCTTGTGAGCGCCGATTGGATTGAAGTAACGAAGCAAAATAACATTCCACTCTGGATCTGCCACTTGTATATCCGTCAAAATCTGCTCGAGCATCGACTTCGTCCAACCATAAGGATTCGTACATATGCCCTTTGGGCAATCCTCTGTAATAGGGACAGTCTCTGGATCTCCGTACACAGTCGCTGAAGAACTAAAAATAATATTCTTAACACCGTGCTTTCTCATAACATCACACATTTCAATAGTGCCAGAAATGTTGTTCTTATAATATTCTAAAGGTTTCTCCACGGACTCGCCCACAGCCTTAAGACCTGCGAAGTGGATAACCGCATAGATATCATTCTCGTCGAAGATCTGATTCATCGCTTCTGTATCTGCGATGTCAGCCTCATAAAATTTTACAGGCTTTCCCGTAATCTTTTCAACTCTATTTAAGGATTCTTTGGATGAGTTTGATAGGTTGTCAACGACTACCACATCGTAACCCGACTCCAAAAGTTCTACGACAGTATGGCTTCCGATAAATCCGGCTCCACCTGTCACCAAAATAGTACTCATAAAAACTCCTCAGTTACTTCTTAGTAATAACGTAAGTCACGGTCAAAGCATTGTTGCCATTGATGGCTGTGCCATCAGGCAATGACTTCAACATATTAATCAAAACTTTAGTAGTCTTCTTTTTATTTGAAAGCTTCGCTTTAGACTTGATGTGCAATTCTTTTACATCTTTCAAAATGTCAGAATCGCCAACCAACTTAACTGTATTTTGCGAAAGCTTTACGCTCTTAATCTTATATCCTTTAGGTGGTTTAGACTTTGTCGTTACTCTAATAGGAACAGTCTTAGTCTGACCTAAGTGCACACTGACTTTCACTTTCTTTCTACTAATCTTTGTGTGCTTAGGTGCAATCACCTTATCCTCCTTGTCCAGAATAACCAAGCGACACTTCTTAGTGAAATCTTTGTCGGCATCATGAAGATTGCAGAGCGCCGCCACCTTGCCAATCATATTGTGAACTGACTCAGGCGCGCGCACTTTCACATGATCAACAGATGTAGTCTCGCTTATGGCCACATAGTTTTCAGCTGTTGAACCAGTGTACTTAACCTGAACAGGATATGACATAGTAACTAACTTCTCAATCTTAACCTTAATGGTCGATTCCGATTTATCAACTATGTTGATTCTCTTTTGAACCGAATTATCCTTCGCCCTTACAGTGATAGGGATAGCGTTTACGCTAGAAAGATCTGCTAGCGAAGCTGTAGCCTTAAAATCATCATCCGAAAGACTGCTAACCAGAAAACGCTTTCCAGAAATCGAGATATTGATATCTTGATCAGATACAACATCGTAAGTCTCACCCTTTTCTGTAAGAACCTTTTGGTCCGTAATAGTTACTGGAATATTGTAAATAGTCACCGTCTTAACTGGGTCGCTGATATTTACTATCGTTACCCAAATAAGAATGGCAATTATTATTGATAAAATTTTAATGGCGATGTTCTGCGTGAAGAATCTCTTAAATCTACTTTTCACTTGCTTCACCGCCCTTCTTGAAGAAGCCCTTCTTTGTGACTTCCTTATCCTGGAACACTTCAAGTTCACTCTTCAGACGAGAGATATCAATGTCAGACTTCAGTCTGCCGCCTCCTGCATATGAAATGTTTCCTGTCTCTTCCGAGACAACGATAATTGCAGCATCAGATACTTCTGATAAGCCCAAAGCCGCTCTATGTCTAGTACCCAGTTCCTTAGGAACGTTTCTGCTATCCGAAAGTGGTAGATAGCATGTGGCTGCGACGATATGATTGCCTTCGCATACCACTGCTCCATCGTGGAGTGGTGTATTCTTTTCAAATATGTTGATAAGAAGCTGATTAGAAATAGCAGCTTCCAGTTTGATTCCTGTGTCAGTATATTGCTTAAGGTCAATATCACCTGACATAACAATCAAAGCTCCCGTCTTTTCCTTGCTCAACTTGTTCGTAGCACGGAGCACTTCATCTAATGTACGGTCATCAAATCTTTCGTCGTAAGTGTCACCGATGTTAAGAATCTTTACGATAGGATTTTTCTTTCCAAGTTCCTCCAAGGCTCTTCTAAGTTCAGGCTGGAAAATGATAACCATAGCAATAATACCTACATTGATGGCCTTCTCGAAGATCCAAAGCAATGTAGTCAAATGGAATATCGAAGCCACAATCATAAGTACAAGCACAACAAGAAGTCCCCTCAAAAGAACGCCCGCCCTAGTGCGTCTGAACCAGATTATCAAGTAGTAAACCAAGATAGCTATTACAATAATCTCTACGGCGTCACTTAGGTAGACATTAGGGACTGTAAAGTATTTTTCAAAGAAATTTTTGGCTGTATGAAATACGACGTTCATACTACTCCTTTACTTTATCGTTTGTCGCAACTGGTTGCTCGCTTGCCTTAACAGGTTTTTCGCTCTTTGCAACTGTCTTTTTGCGACGTTGTGCGTTAATTCTCTTTACGTTCATAGCTGGCGCCGTAACATTAATTTTAGGCACAGCCTTCACGTAGTAATAATATTCGTCATCCTCGAACTGCGTGTGCTCCGTTCTGGAGTAGTCCACAGAGAAAACGAAGAACTGTAAAATATATGCAATCACGAGTGAAACTGCAGAGCCGATAACTACCACTTTGATTCCAAAGTAGTCTGCTCTGAAAATCATTCCACATACGAGAGTGATAACTAAATCTAAAACTGTACCAGCAACGATTGCGATAGCCCATGCATTGTCGATAGACATACGTCTGATGGCGTATACTACGCCAATAGTTATGGCGAACGCCAATATTGCTAAGTACATATTTGGGTTGGATGAGATATCGTTGATGATACCACCGACATTGGCCATGGCCACTTCAGCATCTGATACCTTCTGTATATCTACAGTGCTCATCGCCTGAAGTTCCTGCGCGTGCGATCCAACTGTCTCCAAAATGAAATATACTACAGTGCCGAAAGTTACTGACACTATAGCGATAGGTGTGCAGAGCAATCCTGCAACTAACGGAATGATAAATGGAATCTTTAGCATAAACGCTAGTGGAACGAGAACAAGGAATACGCCCTGCTCTGGTGTGAACTTCAAGAACATAACAACCATGATAAGCATCACGATTAATAGAATGGCACCGAGTTCGGCAGAAATGTAGAAAATGTTTCCAACCATGATGCCAGAAAGAATAACGACATCTACTAAGTGTGGAATGAACGCCATTACGATGGCAAGTGCCACGATGACAACCCACATATTTAGGATTGGCATAAAGCCAATGTTAAACTTAAATAAAATCAGTGCGGCAAGGCAAACAAAGAATTTAAAAATCGGTCTGATAATAAATTCATGCTCAGCATAAATATTCTTTATTTTTTCTTTGAACTCCATTAGCTTAAGCATTCTCTTTCTCTCCTTCTTCACTGATATCTTTGATTATAGCATCGTATTCAAGTTCCTGTATGCGATGCAATGTCTTTAAATCACCATTATACTCTTTCAAGTTCTTGCGGATATCTTTGAACTTCTTCGTGTAAAATCTGTAACTGAAAATCATATATCCGATGGTGATGATTATATAGAGAATAATAAATGTCACGACAAGGACAACGAATGTCGTTGTCGAAGACATATTTGACACTAATTTGCTTGAACTGTAGATGAGGTAAAGCGCAACAATAAGGATGAAGCCGAGCGTAACGCACGCAAACGAGCCGAGCATCTTGAGTGATATGTAGTCACTCTTGAAAAATCGGCTTGTCTTAATTTCTGAATCTTCATTTTTCTGCTCATACAAAGCAATCTTTGTCATGAGCGTGATTTTTTCATTGTTAAGCATAAACCCTCTTTGGTTTAGGTTATTTGTTATCTGACATCGAAACTCTACTGTTAGCTTCCACGCTTGACGTGATAAATGCGTTAGAGCCGATAGTTGTGTCGTGTCCGATAACGGTCTCCCCACCTAATATAGATGCGCCAGAATAGATAGTGACATTGTCCTCGATAGTTGGATGACGTTTAACACCCTTGAGATTCTGTCCCTCACTAGTCGAAAGTGCACCGATAGTAACGCCCTGATAAACCTTCACATGCTCGCCGATAATCGTAGTCTCACCGACTACAATACCAGTTCCGTGATCGATAAAGAAATATTTACCAATCTCGGCACCTGGGTGAATATCGATACCCGTGCGGTTGTGGGCGTACTCTGTCATAATTCTTGGAATGAGCGGCACGTTCATCGTCTGCAAAACGTGCGCAAGTCTGTAAACTGTGATGGCATACAAACCAGGATATGAAAGTATAATCTCATTCTTGTTGTAAGCAGCTGGATCACCGTAAAAGAATGCCTCGACATCAGTGTCGATGTACTCTCTCACTTTAGGAATCTCCTGGAAGAACTTAAGTGAAATGCACTGCGCCTTCTCAGCCTTTTCCTCTTCACTCATATCTGCCGTCTCTGGCAATTGATTGAGTGCAATCGCAATCTGCTTATTTAAGTTATACATCACATCCTCAATAAGGACAGTAAGTCTATTGTCCATATTGTAGAAACGATATGCCTTTTCTCGATAAAATCCAGGGAATACGATAGTGAGGAGTTTATCAATCATTTCCGTCACAACTTGTGTGTCTGGCTGATCAAAAACCTCCACGTGATCAATCGCTCTATCTCCCTGGTAATCTTCCAAGATATCTTTCACTATTTGATTGATATCTTTTTTTACATTGTTGCTCATTTTTAATCCTTTATTTTTATTGTTGGAGGCTGAAGCCTCCAACAATGTAATCTCTTTAGTAGTTTTCTGCTCTAACTTCGAAGAAGCTCTGTGGGTGTGCACAGACTGGACAAACGTCAGGAGCCTTTGTGCCAACAACCATATGTCCACAGTTTCTGCACTCCCAAACTGTCATGCCGGCTTTCTCGAATACAGCCTTCTCTTCTACGTTAGTGAGAAGCTTACGATATCTCTCCTCGTGAGCCTTCTCGATAGCAGCTACGCCGCGGAACTTCTCAGCGAGTTCAGGGAATCCCTCCTCGTCAGCTTCCTGAGCCATGCGATCATACATATCAGTCCACTCAAAGTTCTCGCCATCTGCTGCAGCCTTCAAGTTAGCTGGAGTATCTCCCAACTCACCTAACTCTTTAAACCACATCTTAGCGTGCTCTTTTTCGTTCTCAGCAGTCTTCAAAAAGATAGCTGCAATCTGCTCATAACCAGCTTTCTTAGCTACTGATGCAAAATAAGTATATTTATTACGAGCCTGTGATTCGCCCGCGAATGCCTCTCTCAAATTTGCTTCTGTTTTTGTTCCTTCATATTTGTTTCCCATAATGAAAACCTCCTTTGCAATCAAAACAAACGATATAAATCGCCTTATGGGTATTTTAACATTTTTAGGGGTAAGAATAAAGGGGCAAAAATATTGGGACGACAGCCGTCGTCCCAATAAATAATAAACTTTTCTTCTTTTATTCAGCCAAGAAAGCCTCCAGTTCCTCTGGTGTTCCCAGCACATGAACCTTCGCCGGATCTATGTCTGAAATGTATATCTCTCCACCCTTTGAAAGCAAGTAATCATAAAGCGGTGCCACATATTTTTCGCCGTTAACTAACTCTCTAGTCTTTGTATAATACTCGTCATACAAATCTTTGTACAGTTTGCATGTCTTAAAGTAGTATGCACCGAGGGTGCAATAGTTAGATATGCGCTCTTTTTCTTTAATCTCTGCCACTTTTCCTTCGTCGTCTAAGCGAACGAAACTCCAGTGGTCTCCCTCCGCTTGGAAGCATGGAATAAATCCATCACCTTTAAGTTCCTGGCTGTTCATCTCCCCTGCTTCTACATATGTATCGATATTGTAAATCAATAATGCATTATCAGGATTCCAATACTTTTCAGCCAATGTAGCTGTAGTTGCCTGACCATCAGTTAAGTAATCTAGGAGTATCACGTGATAGTTTTCTAATCCTAGTTTCTCACACTGCTCCTTGATAAAGCCTTCCACATCTACAGTCTCATCTTTCATCGCAATAAAAATATACTGGTTTACCTCATCAGCATATCCTTCTAAGCTAATCATCGACCATTCAAATAATGTCTTACCTTTAGCCTCTATCATATATTTAGGAACTGTATATCCCGCTTTTCTAAATCGAGATCCCAGTCCTCCCATAGTAATAACTATATCAATCATCCAGTCTTCCCTCTTCACAAATTTTGTCTAGTTCATCCACATCATACTTCAAGAACTCGTCCGGACGCACTGTTCTGTCATCCACATAGAATCCCTTGTGGCCTGGCCACACCTTACCATAGATAATCTCATCGTAAGGAATATCCCATTTCTTAAGCCACTCTGTCATCGTGACAGCAGTATTCTTATTGATGAGTCCAATGTTTCCATTATATGAATTCATGTTTCTAGATGAGAACAGAATAATCTTTGCTCCATTCTCTTTGTAGAATCTGATTTTCTCCACCATCTCTGGGTATGGCACAAGGTCCTCATACTTTTCTTCTTTTGTCTTGATAGGACAGAGAGTTCCATCCACATCGAATACAAATGAGTAATCTTTATACATCCTTTTCAATCTCCTCTAGTATGTTTTTAGCATTCAGTATAAATCCAAACACCTTGTGTGGATTGTCGATATGCAGTGGCAACATAGATAAGAACAATGACGCTTCATATATTCTAACTGTCATATAATCAAAGCCATTTTCTTCCAACTTAGCCTTGAAGATTTCTTTATACATCTGATTATCAAATGGAATCTCTAGCGTATAACCAAAATCTTTATCCACTGATATGTTGAACAATGCATTATTGAAGAAGTCATATCTTCCACAAACAGAATGGCTTAGTTTTGCCACATCGTAATACTCGTTAGTCCATAGTTCTTCCTCGCTCATTGCGCCCTTAGGGTCGATAAACTTCAACGTCTTCGTTGGCTTGTTGTATAGCGCATTTGCGAAGCAAGGATCTCCGTGACCTATCACGAGTTTTCTCTCATATTTATTTCTAGCCTCTATCTTATTCTTTAGTTCAAAGTATTTGTCTACCAATCCGTCGAGAGTAAAATTGCCGGGGGCATCAATCATCTTCTCGATAGTCTTGTAGCCTTCCAATGTTTTTAAATCTGCGATGCGATTGTTGACTTTGTCAATGTAAAGCGCATCCGCTGTACTCTTGTACTCATCCTCTGAGCAGTCCTTTGAATGACGACTCTTGAAGAAATAGAAATACATATCCATCAACTTGCTAAACTCATCGCAATCCATCGAACCGTGAACCCACTTGATGGCGAGGTCTGTCATATGCAGACGCTCCATCGTGTAGCTAGCCGAGTCTTCGTCCTCCGTATAATTAAACGGAAGCACAAACCAGTACTTCATATCTTCAGGGAGTAAGTGATAAAACTCATACTCTGCCTTTATTTTCTTCTTATTCGAAGATGTCTTAACTAATGTATAGTCGTCTTCCTCGAGTGAATTGAAATATCTCGAGTCAAAGTTTCCTGTGACATAGTGGATGAAATTTCCAATCTCACCGATGTCTGCAGCACCCTCAATTTCTACCGTCTCTGCTATACTCTTAGCCACATCCCATGCATGCTGACCTGCGATGACACTCTTTAAGAACTTGATATACTCTGCTGCTCCAGGGAACATTGCGGCCACTGCACGCTTACCATCTCTCACGCCAAATGGTTCGTCCACGTACTGCAACTTCTTGAATGTGAGCCCTGCCACATCACCGTCCGCCAGCATATAGTTAGAAAAGCAATGCATTACTTTTACATCGCTATCTCGATATAGTTCCAAATCTTTCGCAATATCCGCATACTCAAAAATAGAGCTTACCTTTTTCCACACTAGGTCTGGATAGATTCTTTTTACTTCTTCTTTATACCAATCTTCCAGGTATTTGTTTTTGATTACGATGTCCGCAAAGCCTTTTCCGCCGATGATATCTTCTATCATCTCGCTCTTGCCCATCGTATCGTCATAAATAACTATTGCTTTCATATGCTGTCCTCTCTATTTCTTTCTAAATACAGATATGGCTTTCGCAACCACATATGCTGCTATAAGTACTACGACACTCACTACAACAAACTGCTGAAGCTGTGGGAAAGACTTTCCTCCCATCGCTGCGTTTAAGTAGTTGTTGATAGTATCGTAGAGTTTTCCGCTTCCAGCTATTTTTATCGTAAGCGCGATGCTTCCAATTTCCACCGCCCATGCTATCAGAGACATAAAGAACAAAATCATTCCTCTGCCTTTTGCCACACCTTCCATCTCGCAGTAGACCTTATTCATTGCTTCCAGCACACGGAGCGCGGCCAGTTTCTTCTCACTCGCTCTACCGTGCATCAAATACTTCTTCCAAAATCTATAAACTCCTGGAAATACAAAGTATACGAGCAAAATGAATACTACGAAAATGATAAGTAGATATGCCAAAGTCGAAAGATGGCTCATCGTAAATATGCAAACGAGTGCTATCGCAATGAGTAGTCCGACCGTATCCATAAATCTGTCGAGCAAAATAATAACCACACCCTTTAGCATATTTCCGATTTGTGTGCCATAGCAATACATACGGAAAAACTCACCCAACTTAAATGGGATGATTACGCTGACAGGCGTGACCTTAAAATATGTTTTTAAACATCCTAGAAATGTAATGCCTGAACCATAAAGCGCGATGTATAGTCTGACGGCTTTGATGGCGTGCACCAACACAACTGTGGCTAACAAAATCACAGCTGCAAGTATTTTCTCACCAGTAAACAATTCCTTGATGTTTCGATACTGGAATATGAACAACGCTGCTGCCAAGGCAATGACAACAAGGTTGACTATAATGTAAATTATTCTTCTGCTTTTCAATTAAATCTCCTGTGAATCAGACTGGTTAGAATAAATAACCTGTGCTGTATAGTCCTCTATTACTTTATCACGATGTTCGCCGTTGACGAACTTCTTTTTGTTAATCACATATGAACCCAACAGTTTCAATACTGTAAATGCTTGACTAACCATCTTTACATTTGAAACCTGGTCATCTTCTCTCCAAACAATTGGGAAGAACTTAACTTTATACTTATAGTAAGCCTGTCCCATCACCATACAATAGTTGAAGATAAGATTGTCTTTGTACTTAAAGTAGAACTTATTTTTCAAGCACTCTACTTTATACATATTTAATCCTGCACCTAAATCATAAACTTTATATCCACATCCGATAGAGAATAGCAAATCATAAACTCTATTTCCGAATGTTCTAAATTTAGAATATCCAGGAAGTTCAGAACCCTTCATAAAACGACCACCCAAGAAGCAGTCATAGTCTCTGTAAGTTCCGTCCTTCAAATATGGAAGAATGTTGGCAATATCTCCCTGATCATCTCCGTGCAAGAGAATTGTATAGTCAAAGTTGTTCTCGATGGCATACTTAAATGCGACCTTGTGCGATCCACCTAGGCCGTAGTTGTCATCATTGCGGAGCAGACTAATCTTTACTGGCAGTTTATGCTCGTCTAAAAACTTCTTTACTGCCTCCTCGCCGTTGTCCGTACTTCTATTATTAATTACGAGAACTTCATCTAAGTACTCGCATACCTCATCCGTGAGTTGTCCGAGCACACGTGGAATCTGCTTCTCGCAGTTATACATCGGAATAAAAAGTAAAATCTTGTCCATACTTCCCCCTATTCATATATTGGTTCGAAGTCTTCCTTAGGATGTCCACAAGTCGGACAAGTATAATCATCTGGAAGTTCTGAACCTTCATAAATATATCCACAAATCGTGCATCTCCATGCAACAATCTTCTTCTCTTTCTTTTCTTCTGGTGTCGCCTGTGGTTTTGGCTTAACACAGTTCTGATAGTATGCGTATGTCATTGGCTCGCCAATGCCCAATACTTCCATATCGTCTATCTCTGCGATAAACATCATATGTGTTCCAAGGTCCATGCTATCCACCACACGACCACTTATCACTGAACAAGCGTGGAACTTCATATATGGATTTCCATTCACATCGCTCTCAACTGGGAAACCATCGAACTTATCGACATCTCGACCTGACTGCATTCCAAAATGCTTGATGATATCGAATGTCGCATCCTTATCAAGCACCGTGAGAGCAAAAGTCTGACTCTCCTGAATCAGCTCGCAAGTATAGTTTGCCTTCATACTGCAAATCGCAATACGCGTAGGGTCATTCGCCACTTGCATACAAGTATTTGTAATGCACGCGTTCATTTTATCGCCAGCCTTAACACCGAGTAGGAATACTCCGTAAGACAACTTAAATAATGCTTTATTATCCATAGATTTCCCTCCGTTTCATATAGTAATAATATACTATTTTTCTCGCTCTAAGTAAATTTAATAAGTCATATAGTGCTTCTTCCTATATAGGAGCACTCCAAATATCAAACCACATATGGCTCCGCCAAGATGCGCCATCCAGTTGATTCCAGGTCCCATGTTTCCGAACACCATCAATGCCAACACTAAAAGCATTCTGATTCCAACCGTCTTATCAAAGTTAGATCTATCCTTGATGTTCATCACAACCATTATCGCAAACACGCACATGATAGCTCCCGACGCTCCGACACCGAGTGAATAATTATTTAGATGCATCTCCCACCATGAGCTTAGCGCCGTGGCGCCGATGCCGCCAATGAAATAACAAATCAGATACTTTATATGACCGAATCTCTCCTCGATAGAATAACCTACTACGAGAAGCATAATCATATTATTTGCTATGTGCCTAAAGTCTGCGTGTAAAAACATCGATGTAATCACGCGATACCATTGATGGTCATAAAGGACAGCAGGCACATACATTGCACCTGCTGCCTCTATTTGATCAAAGTGTCCGCTCACCGTCATAAAAACGTATATTATGACATTAAGCGCTATTAATATGTAAGTTACTGTCGCATTATTCCTTCGCAATTTTCCTTACTCCAATCCCTCTATAAATATTATTTCTTTACTCTCTTAATGCCAGACCATTTGCCGTACTGCTTTTTGCCCTTGGCATTATAGTTAATTCCTCTAGCTCTCACAAAGAGTTTCTTTTTCTTTAACTTCTTAGACTTAATTGTGAACTTAAGTTTCTTAGTCGTTCTCTTTATGATCGCTTTCTTATTCTTCTTTGCAGTCTTCTTTGATTTATAAACTGCAACCTGATACTTCTTAGCACCCTTCGCTTTCTTCAAAACTATGCTTAACTTCTTAGCCTTTTTCTTGGCCTTCTTAATTTTAACCTTCGCTGGCTTAGCTACCTTCTTAGTCTTCTTTGTCGTAGGCTGAATCTTCTTAGTAGTTTCAGGTTTCTTATGGTCATCATCCCACTCCTTAGTGTCAGTCGCTATCTTATTGTCAAAATATGCATCGTCACAATCATCGAGTGGTGTCGAAGTATCTATCGTCTTCTTATCCTTAACAATAACCTTTTCCGCATCTTCATCCACTGTAGGAAGATTGCCTTCGGCAATGGTAGTATTTGAAATCAATCCATTTGTATCAAATTGGTCATTCTTATCATAAGCATCTGGAAGTTCAGTCACCGTACCTCCCACATAATCTAAGATACGCTGGATAACATAGCCTTTCTTATCACCGGCTTCTGCTCCTGTCCTGATGGCTGCACCTCTGTCATTTATGATGTGGTTTACACCAACTACTGGACCATCTGCATTCGCAATCTCAACTGTACATGCATTTTCAATCATCACGTCTGGAGAATGAGGAACCTCTATCGCATTGTCGAGGAAGATGCTCGCACCATTCGTGTTGATAAACACGTCGTAAACTCCAAGTCCTACTGCGTAATGCTTCTTAACATTGTCAGTAACCTTGTATGCTGCATATCCCTTCTTAGTTCCATCATGTGACATCCACTCATCTTGGTTTTGTGGATCATAGCACTTCTCATTCTGCAAGAAATATGTCTTTCCATTCTCACCACGCCAGATAATATCGTACTTCTGGAAATGCTCAACGAACAATCCATATGCCGTTACATCATCTCCGTTTACAACTATTCCATTCTCGGAAGTATTCTGATTCCATCCAGTCATTCCACCGTGGTCAGCTCTCCAAACCCAAGTCTGGTCTATAATCGTATCGTTTGAATTGATGACCATACATTGTTTGGTGCGTCCGAGTGTTCCTGTGCCGCCTACGCGACAAATAACATCTTGAAGTACACAAGGGTTGTTCGAGTGATCAACATTTACTCCCTCTGTTCCAAGTTCGATGAGAGAATCTGTATAGTATCCTGCATCGAGAATGATACCTGCGATTTCAACTCCGCCGATATCTTTTTTATTCTTTCCAGACACTCTGATGAATGTGTCATCATTGTCTTCGACAGTCTGAATGGTGGCAAGGCCAAGGCCTAGCACAATAGTGTTTTCATGCGTAATCTGAAGTGGAGCCTCCAGTTTGTATATTCCCGGCTGTAAAATCAGATTGAATCCCTTAGCGAGTTTCTCATTGATGAGTTCTGCACTATCTCCAGGTTTTGCTATAAAGAACTTATCGATTCCGATGCTCTTTCCAGCACCTGGATTAGTACTTGTATAGCTTACTCCTGTCGAATCTCTTCTAACTGAAGGGACAAATACTTTGTATTCATCTGCCTCTGTATCGAAATACAAGAATGGCTTCTCGCGAGTTTTGTCAGTCTTATCTAAAACTGTTGTACATCCACGACTAGCCCAGTTAGAATCGCCAAATCCACTCAATAAATCCTTTCCAAGATTAAATGGTTTATTACTGTTATCTTTACATGCTGCCTTGTTTACACCTTCACAGCCCTGGATGACTTGATTCCAGTTAACTCCATATATCGAGTCCACCACACTAGGATTAAATCTACAATTCCTATAATAATATTGTTGCTGTGGATATGAACCTGCCTTGGCATTAAAGATAGAGTCTGAAACAAATCCACCTGATGCCCAACCATAGTTCCAATCAAAATGTGCTGTTCTATCACAAACTATTCTTCTAACTGGAGCAGCCTGTGAAACGGCCCACATAAAATCAGTTTCGGTCCAACATCCTGTTCCTACTCCTGAACTATTTCCTTCTGTTCCGACAGTTAAGTTTTCCAACGCATCCCAGAAGTTACATGTGGCATTGTAATCTGATAATTCAGCTGGAACGTGAATATTATTAATCTTTACATCGTATGGAACTGTGCCCAATCCAGCAATAGCTGTGTAGTATGCAACTTTCATTGGGCGCATTGCGCTATAGTTTCCTACTCCATCGCCTGTCACATCTGGTTTGAAGAAGAACTGATATCTTCCGTTTCCAAACTGCGAACCAAACTGTTTTGTGTAAACTTCATTTACCTGAGCATCCATCTTGCTTGGCGTATCATACTCAGAGAATATCATCGTATTCTCACCAAACATTTCTGTTTCCAGTCCACTTGGATCTGACTCAGGTCCTGTCTCTTCTTCATTTACACCTACTACCTTATAGTAGTTGCTATATTTCGATCCTTCGAATGGATTCTCATCGACGAACGAGCAATCTTCTGTCGTACCTATTTCCTCGAAGTCTCCATAACGTCCTTTTCCTCGAAGAACTTGATAATAATCACTGTTAGCAGAAGGATTCCAGCTGACAGTAAACTTTCCATCATCACTTCTCTTTACTTCAGTAATTTTTGTTTTTAATGGTTTAAGATTTTTGAGTGTTGTCGCCTCAGCAATGGCGCTATCACTAAATACACTATATTCTGTGTCTAACCTGTTTGTCAGCGTTCTGACTTTCACATAGTAATGTGTGTTTGTAGCCAAATCCTCGATAGTCATCGAACTGCCTGCTGTCATACCTGCCGATGTGTATTCGCCATCTCGCGATGTCGAATACAATACTTCATAGCATGAATACATATGCTCTTTCTTGCTAGTCCACGACACATCCATTGTATTTCCTGAGACATTTGAGAGTCTTACAAACGCACCTGCTTTAGGTTCAGTCTTGGTAAACACTCTAAACTTCTCATTATCTGTAATCTGTCCGTCTTCCTTTATGCTACTAATCGCGAGTTGATTATTCTTGATAGTGAGAACATTCTTGCCTCCGGCATTACTGCGAAAACTTACAGTTCCGTCGTTGTTGTGAAGCAAAGTTACTGACTCCCAACCAGCCGGATTAGTTCTACTAGCAATCTGCCAAACTTTATCGCCGTCTGCTTTCCAACTAGTATCTGCACCCTTACAAGTGAAGTTGACTACTTCATTATCCTCATAAGTTCCATAGTAAGTTGTAAACCAGCCGTTATCAGGAACACTTTCCGGTCCCTCATACATTGTAGCAACATCAATAGGATTATTTCGCGTGCCATCTAGAGTTACTATTTTATTCTGAGCTACGTTGACAAAATACACTTCTGCATGCGCAACGTCATCTCCAGAGACCGCAAAAAGACTAGCGTCCACGCTTGTGAACACTAGTGCTATCGCTATCAATAAGATTGCTATTTTCCTAAAATATTTCATAACACTCCTCCTGTTTGAACGTAAAATTTAGTTTTACTCAAACCCCCGTTAGAGTGATGCTAATTCAAATCCGTCCATCTTTTCTCGACGTTTATTATAGCAAATAAATGTGATAAATTACATATCGCTAATATACATAATCATCACTTAATATCAATAATTACATACTCTGAAATGCATCCTGTTTTAAACGGACATCCCCATCCTGCAATGCCTGATGTGACAATAAAATTTGTTCCGTCAATATTTTCTTGGCCATACTCTTGATCTACTGTGCTAGTCAACTGACCTGTAAAAGTAATCGGTATCATCTGACCACCATGTGTATGTCCTGAAAGAACCATGTCTAATCCTATACCCTTTTGGTTAGCATAATCATTAGGCTGATGATCAAGCATAATTAAATACTTACTTCTATCGACACCTTTTGCAAGTTGTGCTGGTGTCATACGACCTTTGTCTGTTCTGTCATTGCGGCCAAGCAAACAGAACTGTTTGTTCTTTCCTATATATACATTCTTGTCATCTAAGATGACAAATCCTGCTTTCTTTAATTCTTGCTTTAACTCATTCGTCGAGAAATCTCTATAGCGGAAATATGGATCATCGTGGTTGCCCCAAATAAAGTACTTTCCATACTTAGGTTTCCAATCTCTCATTGCCTGAGTAGCTTTTAACATATCAATTTTCTTCGTATCATCATCCACATAATCTCCAACGATAACAAATACGTCCGGATTAGTTTTCTTCATTCTTTCTAAATGCTTTATGAATCCTTTTCCGTCGAAAGCCGTTCCCATATGCGAGTCTGCAATCATCGCTATGCGCAACTGCTCTCCCTGAGTTTTATTAGATGTGAACTCATAGTTCGTCTGGAACACTGTCGTCATAGCAAAGAAAGCGTAGACAAAGTATACGGCTGTAAAGCATATCGTAAGAGCACCCGAAATATAATATTTCGGATGCTTCTTTGTAATCTTGCCGAGGATAGTTCCTCCGATTGAAAATAAAATCCAGAAAATGAATGCGTGTATTACTATTATTACAGTTGGAATCATAAAGAATATTCCGAAGATAATAGCTATCACTATCGGAATGCATGCAATAACCCATGATAACCACTTTCTATCGCCTGCGATTTTCTGAACTATATAAAATTTTCTAAACCTCGTAAGTATAAAATATGCGGCTCCGCCTGCAACCAAAAGCAAACTAGCAAGCCATAACGTCATACCTATCATTTCTTTTTCTTTCCTTTAATCTTAACCTTCTTTTTATATACAGGTGAGTAAGCTCCGTATACATTGCTTCCATATGACTGGACAGCAAACTTAAGTTTCTTACCCTTCAATTTTCCTGAAATACTGAACTTAGTCTTATATGTCTTCTTATTGCCCTTAACCTTCTTGCTTCCGATCCAGATACCTTTACATTTAGGTTTTTTCTTCATCTTTACTACTGCTGTAAACGTAGTATAGTAACTTCTGTAGTATCTGATTATTCCAAGCGAAGGATAATAAATGCTAAAAGTATAACTGTGAACTTTAGCGTTCTTCGTATAAATCTTCTTTACTGGTGGTTTTTTCTTAGGTCCAGTCTTAACCGTGACAGTCTTTGAAAGTGGACCATTGAAACTATAACCATCTTTCAATGCAGTATAGAAAGTGCGAAGTTGATACTTCTTGTTGCCTTTCAACTTCTTGATTCTCATCGTCTCATATGATCCGATTATCTGGCTAGAATTCTTAGTATTAGTTGCATACCACTTTCCATTCTTCTTTATACATAGTCCATATCCTGAGTAATCATAATTACTTATATATGGCGCTTTGAAGTATAGGCAGTTACTGAATGTCGTATAGTAACTAGGTTTATTAGATGATTTGCTATAGATATATGTAGCAAATTGGATTTCCAATGTGTCATTATTGTCTTCGTCGTCTACAACTTCTACTTCAATCTTATGAATACCAACACCAAATTGAGCAGTATCTAAGGTCATTGAAAAACTATCGCTTCCCATGTAGCCTTGATAAGAACCATCTACATACCAATCTTCAAACTCCCATGTGGTGTTATCTGTGATATTTCCTTTAAAAGTTCTATATCTATTCTTCGTGTTTTGAATTTCGATATGGAAAATTGTTTCCTCGAGTTTTTTTGAGTCATTTGTAACAACACCTTCCGCAGCTTCAATCTTGTCAGTTTGTTGCTGTATAATCTCCGGTGTCTGTAAAGTTGAATCCCATTTTTTTGGTGCTTGAGTCTGACTGGCAGAATCTGTCTTTGGCGCAGCCATAACAGCCTCTCCCGTCATAAGCATCGTAGCAATTAATGCAATTGCAATAATCTTTTTCATAAACATACCTCCTTGTAATTATCCCCTCTAATAATTATATCATATATATTAGTCCGTCTGTGCAATTCTTATTGTTCGTCTGCTGCTCGACGCTCCTCGATAGCCTCTTCAAGCATCATATCCTTAACCTTCATCAGTCGAATCTGAGTGCTTCGTTCATTCTCATCAAGTTTCATATTAATATATTTGATATTTGCTTTCGCGTTCGGCATAATAACATGCTCTAGTGCGTTAACACGTCTTCTAGTTTTCTCAATCTCAGCTGCCATTAACTGGCAAGACTTCTCAATCTCAGCGAGTTTGAGCATGTCTTTGAAAACCAAAGACAATGAATACATGGCATCATCTAAATCTCCAGCCGTGAAAGCATATCCATATGAGTAGATATCATTTCCACTAATCTGAGCATTAGTCTCATACTTTGGAATCTCCACGCTCATTATGTTCTCGACGCTCTCCTTAATTTCCAAAGTTTTCTTAGAACCCATCAGTGCGGTGTTTAAGACTTCGTCGCTCATACCTGCCTTCGCAATGGCAAATTCCATATTGGCGTTCTTTAGTCCCTCTTCCACTTTCTTTCTGAGTTTCATATTCTCTCTCACTAAATCCATAAACTGTCTTAGGAGCTCGTCACGCTTGTCCTTCAATAGTTTATGGCCTCTAGTCGCTGAGACTAACTTTTTCTTCTGTTTTGTTAATTCCATTCTTGTTGGATTAACCATAACTACTCACCTTTGTAATACTTCTCTATATATTCATCAGACACACGCTTTAATTCTGACTTAGGAAGCATTGATAAAAGCTCCCAACCCACATTCATTGTGTCCTCTATTGTTCTGTTTGTATCGTATCCTTGTGATACATACTTTTCTTCGAATGCATCCGCAAAGTTAGCATACTTAACATCCATCTCTGTAAGGGCTGCCTCACCCAAGATAGTCATAAGTTCTTTCGCATCCTTGCCTCTGGCATAAGCAGAGAAAAGCTGATTCATTACATTCGCATGATCTGCTCTCGTCTTTCCTTCTCCGATACCTTTGTCTTTCAGACGTGACAAAGATGGAAGCACATCTATAGGAGGTGTGACACCCTTTCTGAAAAGATCACGACTCAAGATAATCTGACCCTCTGTGATATAACCTGTAAGGTCAGGGATTGGATGAGTCTTATCATCCTCTGGCATCGTGAGAATAGGAATGAGAGTGATACTTCCATTCTTTCCTTCCTGACGTCCTGCGCGCTCGTATAGAGTTGCAAGGTCAGTGTACATATATCCCGGATAACCACGTCGTCCTGGAACCTCTTTTCTGGCCGCCGAAACCTCACGGAGAGAATCCGCATAGTTTGTGATATCAGTAATGATTACCAAAACATGCATTCCCTTCTCAAACGCCAAATACTCTGCTGTAGTTAGTGCCATTCTAGGAGTGGCAATTCGCTCTACCGCTGGGTCGTTGGCAAGGTTAGTGAAAAGTACTGTTCTGTCTATCGCACCAGTCTCCTTGAAACTGTTTACAAAGAAGTCAGCCTCCTCAAACGTAATACCAACCGCCGCAAAAACAACGGCAAATGGCTCCTCTGTTCCAACCACCTTAGCCTGCTTCGCAATCTGCGCAGCTAGGTTGGCGTGTGGAAGTCCAGACGCTGAAAAAATTGGTAGCTTCTGTCCACGAACAAGAGTATTTAGTCCATCAATTGCAGACACGCCCGTCTGAATAAACTCTGATGGATAATTTCTCGCTGTAGGATTCATCGCTACGCCGTTTATATCTCTTCTCTCATCAGGAATAATCTCTGGTCCACCATCAATTGGATTTCCCAGTCCGTCAAAAACGCGTCCTAGCATATCCATTGAAACTCCAAGTTCCATACTGTGTCCCAAAAATCTCACCTTGCTGTTTGAGAGGTTGATTCCTGTAGAATCCTCAAACAACTGCACTAGGGCATTTCCACCGTTTATCTCTAGCACTTTACATCTATGTACTTCTCCGTTGGCCAAAACTATCTCGCCCAACTCATCGTAAGTAACGTTCTCAACGTCCTTAACCATCATCAGCGGGCCGGCCACTTCTTGTATCGTTCTATATTCTTTTGCCATACTAGAAGTCCTCCTTTGAAATAGTTCTGAGCATCTCAGATTGCAATGTCTCTAAAATTCTGTCGTACTCTTTTGCAACGTTTTCTTCTTCAGTGTACTTAAATCTACCTATCGCCTCTCTCGATTCAATCTGCACGAGGTCATTTATATTGGCGCCTTCATTCAAGGCTTTAAGTCCCTCGTCATAGTAAGCCATAACAAGTTTCATCATCAAGTACTGCTTCTCTGGCGATGTATATGTGTCAATCTCGTGGAATGAATCTTGATGTAAGAAGTCTTCTCTTATCGATCTTGCCGTCTCCATCTTTAGTCTGTCTGTCGGAGACAATGCATCCATTCCGACCATCTGTACTATCTCGTTTAACTCTGCCTCATCCTGAAGCAAACTCATCATACTCTGTCTAGCATCTAGCCAACCTTCATTGACGGAGTCATTAAACCAAGGACCGATGCTGTCCACATAGAGCGAATAAGATGTAAGCCAGTTAATCGCTGGGAAGTGACGCTGGTAAGCTAGCGCTGAATCCAGACCCCAGAACACCTTAACGATTCTAAGTGTGGCTTGTGAAACAGGCTCAGAAATATCTCCACCAGGAGGTGACACTGCGCCAATAACTGACAAGGCTCCCTCTCTCGCTTCGCTTCCAAGTGTAACCACGTCACCTGCTCTCTCGTAGAACTGCGCAAGTCTACTTCCAAGGTACGCAGGATAACCTTCCTCACCTGGCATCTCCTCTAGTCGACCTGACATCTCACGTAAAGCCTCAGCCCATCTAGATGTAGAGTCCGCCATAAGCGCAACTGAATATCCCATATCTCTGAAATACTCTGCTATCGTAATTCCTGTATATATTGATGCCTCTCTAGCTGCAACCGGCATATCTGATGTGTTTGCGATAAGAACCGTTCTCTCCATTAACGACTTGCCAGTCTTTGGATCTTTCAACTCTGGAAATTCATTGAGAACGTCCGTCATCTCATTTCCACGCTCGCCGCATCCGATATAAACAACTATATCTGCCTCTGCCCACTTAGCTAGCTGATGCTGAATGACAGTCTTTCCACTTCCGAATGGTCCTGGAACTGCCGCCACACCTCCCCTAGCCAATGGGAAGAATGTATCTATAACTCTTTGTCCCGTCACAAGTGGTTTATTAGGCGCCTTCTTTTCTCTGTAAGGTCTACCTTTTCTAACTGGCCACTTTTGTGCGAGTTTGATTTCCTTTTCACCTTCTTCAGTCTCAATCTTGCATACTACATCATCGACTGTGAAACTGCCCTCTTCGATTGAAGTCACCGTACCCTTCATTCCGTAAGGCACCATAATCTTCTGAGTTACAACAGATGTCTCCTCAACTTCGCCAATGATATCAAGCTCTTCGACATTGTCGCCGACGGCGACAGTAGGTTTAAAATTCCACTTCAAATCTCTCTTCAAAGAAGGCACTGAAATACCTCGCTTCAAGAGATTTCCTGTAACGCCCTTGATGTCGTCGAGCGGTCTCTGGATTCCGTCGTAAATGCTTCCAATCAAACCAGGACCCAATTCCACTGACATTGGCGCGCCAGTTGAAACCACTTCCTCGCCAGGTCCGAGACCTGTAGTCTCCTCGTAAACCTGAATCGAAGCCTGGTCTCCATGCATCTCGATTATCTCACCTATCAATTGCTCGCTACTCACGCGCACCACGTCGTACATGTTAGCATCTCGCATGCCTTCGGCAACAACCAAAGGTCCAGCAACTTTTTTTATCGTTCCTGTACTTGCCATTTCTTACTCCTCACTTTTGTCGTTTGAAAATAATATGTCAGATCCCACTGCCTGTTCTACAAATTTCTTTACATTCTCGACTCCCTCGCCGGTGTTACCCTTGATGCCAGGAATCAAAATGATGGCAGGAGATAAGTTCTCACTTTGTTGTTCTATCTCTTCTTTTAATCGCTCTGCAAGTGATTCTACTATATATATGATGGAATACTGTCCAGTCAAAAGTTTCTTGAACTCCTCTCGACCTTCATCTCTTCCCTCGACAGCAAAGATGTCTAACCCTAGTGCCGCAAAACCATATATACTGTCGTAGTCACCTATTACTGCCACTCTATTCATACATATCCCTTACCCTTTCTCTGATAAAATCCTTATCGAAACCGTTAAGTTTTCCTGAAAGAATAATATTTACAGTTTTTATCTCGTTCTCTCTCGCCAATGCATACGCTAGGATTGGTCCAATAGAAAACGATTCGTATTTTTGAGTTTTGATTTTCTCAATCATTTTATTGTCGCAGACACATTCGAAATATGACTTGGATTTCTTTGCTGCATCCGCAATGTCCTTTAAGCCTATCGACTCTAGATAATCACACACTGCATCGAAACCGCCATCTACTGCGTTCGCAAGTGCATCTTTACCTACCATCTTGCAAGAGGTCATTGCCTGCTTGGCAAAAGTTGAATCCTTGCCAGACTGGGATGCCCTGATGGCAATCTTGATATCTACCAAGCCAATCTTTGTGTCAGCGTAATCTTTAATCAAATCATTATCAGACTCTTCACCGATAGTTTTAATCCTCTCCAAAAGAGCCTTGTCGATAATCACGTCTATCATCTGAACATCACCATTCTTCAAGAACTGGTCCGATGCCTCCTGCGCGGCATCTGCCATATCTTTAGGCAACAAACTAAAATCAGAATTCGTAACTATCTCTTCCAATTTATCACTATCAATCTCGCCCTCTAGGTAAATACTGTCACCATCAACGGGCGCACTCGTATAAACTCTCTTCATGGCGGCTTTAAGATTGTGATAATCATAATCGACCATGAGAATCTCACGATCTTTTTTATCTTCTATTACGTCATCTAAGATTTTCTTAATCTTTTTGTTTTCAGTTTTTAATATATTCGCTAGAGTATCGTCGCTATTGTTATCTCCCCAGCCTTTGTCTCTCAAAAACTGGAGTGCGCTCTCGTAATCCTCTGCCTCCACTAGCGAATCGATATCGCTATCCGTGAAGAGTTGGGCTTCCAGCGCTCTTATGCGGGCTACTCCATAAATATACTCATCCACTATTCTCTCCTACTCGAACAACTTCTTGTTCGCGATGTCTCTTAAGTCGTCTTTGTTTGACTCGAATATGGCATCGAAAGTCGCATTCTCCTCAATGTCGCCATACACGAGTATAAAGCCATCATCTATATCTGCCGGCTCCTGCGACAACGTTAGATTGATGCCTTCTCTGTCGGCTACTTCTTTTAGCCTTGCATCGAAATCAGATGGCAATCTCTCTAGGTCCTTCTTCGAAAGTTTAATCTCACCATCTTTTTTCTGAACATTCTTATTTAAAATGCTAAAAATCGTATTGAAATATTTATCATCCGGCTGTGACTTCATAGTCTCCTTCGCCTTGTCGATGACTTCGTCAATCATATCGCCTTTCATTTTCAGAATATCATTGCGCATTCTAAACTCTCCGTTAGAAACGATTTTTTCACTAAAGGTCTTTTGCTTTCTTTTAGATTCTTCTTCAATCTTAGCAATTTCCTTTTGAATCTCTTTATCGTTTTCTTCCAGATATGATTTGCAATAATCGTTAGCTTCCGCCTTGATTTTTGAAGCCTCTTCTTCTGCAGATTTTAAAATATTATCTACGATTGCTTCTAAGCCTTCCATCTTTATGCTCCTATGCTTATACCATTTACTGCGAGGAATGAAATAAGAAGTGCCAAGATAGCGTATGTCTCAACCATCGCTGGCAAGAGCATTGCCTTGGCAAACTGATCTGGCTTCTTCGCAATGATACCGATACTGGCTGCTGAAGTTTTACCCTGATACTTTCCTGAAATAAGTCCAACGATAGCGATTGGCAAGCATGCTGCCAAAATTTCTAATCCTTGCACTGATGTGAGTGTTGCAGCGCTTCCACCGATGATTCCAACTTTAGACAAAGTGACGAATCCGATAAGAAGTCCGTACAAACCCTGCGTACCAGGAAGTAGTTGCATAACTAGGACTTTTGCAAACTTTGATGGATCCTCAGTCATAACGCCTGCTGCTGCCTGACCGGCAATACCTACACCGATGGCTGAACCTGCGCCTGAGAAAAGTACAGCTAGTGCTGCTCCTGCAAGTGCAAAAAAGATTCCTTGGTTGTTGAAAAATTCTCCTAATGACATAATGTGTTACCTCTCATTCTTCACTTTTACATACTTAGTGTTTTCTTTAAATGGCTTAAACTCTCTTCCGCCGCCCTCGTAGAACTTTCCGAAGAACTCCACGAACTGAAGACGGTTCGTGTGAACATATGCACCAAGTAAGTTAACTGCCATATTAAAAACGTGTCCTATTACAAACACGAGAATAAACATAATTACTCCGACTACGGATTTGCCACCCATAGACGCCATCTTGTTTACAACCTGCGCGATAACTCCTGTGGCGAGGCCAAGTGCCAACAATCTCGAGTAAGATAGTAAATCACTGAGCCATCCCGTAATATCGTATAGGCTGTAGACTCCGAGCAATAGCCTCTTGACTGGATTCTTTCTTCCTCTACCAGCCATCAACAGTATTCCTACTGCTCCTGCAATGACAAATACTATTGCCAATGTATTGGCCCACTCTGGGAAAACAATCTTTGTTCCCGCAAGTGATGCAAACATATCTGTGGGAATAAGCATCATCAAAAGACCAATGAGGAAGATATACCATAAGATAGACTCACTGATGAATCCATATATATCTTTATTTCTGAGTGCCAAATATCCTTTGATGCCAAGTCCGACAAACAGATGGACTATTCCGAAAATCATACAGTAGATAAGCATTTTCATCGGCTGGTTGATTGGTTCAAACCAAAGAGCAGGGAACTTGATATTCACATTGAAAAATGTTTGTCCTATCACTGTTACCGCATCTCCGAAAAATCCTCCAAAAAGCAATCCCCATATAAGCGTCGAGATTCCGCAGTACATAAACATGCGAAGTGACTTCTGAAGTCCTTCTGACATATTGGGGAATTTTTTTATTGCCCACAGGCATCCGAGGAACATGATAAGTCCATATGCAGCGTCACTCAGCATAATTCCAAATAGGAAGTAATAGAAAAATGCCGTAATCGCTGTCGGATCTATTTCCATCTTGTTTGGGAAGCCGAAAGCCGTGACAACGCCCTCGACAGCTCCAGTGAACTTATTGTTCTTTAATAGAACCGGCTGCTCGCCCTCTATATCTTCAGTCTCAACCACGCTCGTGTAGTTGCTTTCTATTTCTGATTTCAATTTAGGAACACTCTTCTCAGGAATATTTCCCGTGATAAAAAATGTATGTTCTGTCTGCGACAATTCTCCTAGCACCCTATACTTATCGGCTCTCACCCTGTTATAGTCTGCAAGTTGCTCGATGAGATCTTTCTGATCCATCTTCTGTCTGATGTCTTCGATGATAGTTTCTATATCTTGCTCGTACAATCCAATACGAGTATTTCTTCTCTCAATAGATTCGCTAGGAAGATGATGCGTGATATACAAAGGCTTAGAGAACTCTAATGGACGAAGCGCATTCTCCACCTCTTCCTTCATACCTTTCATAACCAACGCGGTAATATAAGTCGAGTACTTGTCGTTTGACACCACTCTCGCATAAATATCCTTTGGAATATCTTCCATCTCGGAGAACAGAATGTTCAACTCTTCTTGCGTATAGCATCCCCTGATGGAGCCGATAATCATCTCACTATCTCTAGTTCCCATATAATTCATAGGAACATCAAGGTTTACCCAAGGTGAAATGATAACTTGCTCATCTTTTTCCTTTGCAATCTGAAGTTCAAGGTCATTTATTCGCTCTGCAAAGATGTTGATGTCGTTCACGCACTTCATCAACTCCTGACGGTTACTCTCAATACTTCTAAAATCTGTGTTTGTGATATCACGCTTACCTTCAAGCCCTGCAAAAATAGACACCTTCTCATCGCTATACTTCGCAAGATTCTCCAACGCTTTCTCGCAAGCAACAACATTTTTTTCAAACACAGAAATTTGCGTGGATGTATTCATCTTCTCGAAACCATCAAGATCGAGTTGTTCCACTTCCACGCAACCATAGCGTTGCACTAACTGGAGGATAGGTTTTCTATTCTCCTTCGGTGCACAAATATAGATTTTTTTAATTTTTTCTACCGCCATAGTAATTCCCTATAGTTACTTTGCAATATAATCAATGAGAGACTCCACAACTTCCGCCTCTCGCTTTTCAGCTTTATCTTTAAGCGTGTTTACTTTTTCGCCTATCTTTTTACTGTTCTCGGCATCTATGCTTTTAGATTCAGAAATAAGAGCATCCATTGCTTCCTGCTCTTTAGCCTGCGCAAACTCCACGGCCTTCTGTTTATTATCGACCGCTTCTTGCTCTACATCTTTTTTCTGTTGTTCTGCATCAGCCTCTGCCTGTCTAACAATCTCCGCGGCCTTTTGTTCTGCATCTTTTACAGTATCTATTGCATCTTTTAGCATATCTATACCTTCCTGTTAAAATAAATTGCTATTTACCATTATACAACAAAAGAACTGGTGTTAAACCAGTTCTTTTGCATTTCTTTATAATATTAACTTGCTATTTTCTTTTGACTTTTCCCTTACTATAGTAGTATTTCTTGCCAACTTTCACGTAAGCTTTTACTTTATAGTAATATTTCTTTTTCTGCTTCTTAGTAAACTTAACCTTACCGTTTCCTTTGAGGACTTTAAGTTTCTTGAGTTTACTCTTTTTCTTTCCGCCGTAAACTACATAACCCTCAGCGCCTTTAACTTTCTTCCATTTAAGAGTAACTTTCTTACCCTTTCTCTTAATCTTGAAAGCAGGTTTGCCTAAGGTCAATTTTATAGATACGGTCGCGAATGGCGTGTAAGTCTTCTGTGTTCCATTCTTCAAGAACGCTCTAACCATAAATGTGTACTTCACTCCTGGCTTAACCTTGGCCTCATAGTATGTAATAGTTCCGTCATTTATAGTTTTATATAACTTGCTCTTCTGACTTCCTGCCTTCGCATAGATTTCTATGCCGTCGGCAATGCCCATCGTAAACCAATCAAGCATAACACTTGTTGAACTCTCTTTGCTTACTGTAAGCATATCTACAGCATTGTTGTGAATATTCTTCCACTCTTTTTCTAGATATGCCATGCGGTTCTTAAACCATGCACTGAGTAAGGCAACATTTCCTTCATATGTTGGTGCAGGATCATGATATTCCAATCCCTTAGGATTATCCACTACAGAATATCTCTGAGTAAGACTCCAACCTGCTTCGCTATAGTTTCTAGCAAATGAATCGGCATACTTTGTAGTCAATGTATTTATATAACTATTTCCCAAAGAATTATTAGCATATAAATTAGTTATAGTGTTTTTCATTGTCGCAAATCTAGCATTTACTTTTGCAACAAACTCATCACTCTGCATCAGATATCCTATCCATTTCATCTGAGTGCAGAACAAATCTTTATAACTATCATTTCCATCGTAGTATCCAGTATAGAAACTCTTGGCTGCATTGCCGCTTGTGAGATCATAATCCCAAATAGGGCCTGCATACATTATTCCATCTTTGTAATAGAATCTCGTTGAACTGTAGTTGAAATCAACAGGTTTAAACAACTCAGATACAATATAAAAATTAACAAACGAATCAACATCAATATACTTTGAGTACACTGACATACGCTTGCTCTTCAACGCCTCTTCTACTTCATTAGAAACTGTAGTAATGTGCGTCTTCTGCTCGGCAGTTGGTTCCTCTGGAACATTGATGGCAAATCTAACACCATTCTTAGTGTTGATATAAGTCACATCAGATTCATAACGCTCACGCTCAATCTCAAGCATAAAATCTTTTGATGTTTCAGAATCGTCAATCTCAACTTTTCCAGTTCCGGCATCTACCGGCTCTGTCGCCAAGTAGTTTCCGAGTAATTGGCCATTGTAGTAGACATCACAAAACGTACTCTGACTCGTGTAGGAAAGTCCCATAGTAGTTCCTAAATCGAGTCCCAACTTGTTTCTAATCAAACTTTTGTCAAATGCATTTGCAAGAATGTTCCACTTCTTTCCTGCGTCCATTCCAAACAATGCATACTTTTTAGCAAACTTGATGTTGAATGGTTTCTTAGCAGCCTTTGCAGTTGAATTTCCACGTAGTTTAATAGTCGCCGCATCATCCGCTTTTACTACTGTACCATCCTTTTCCACCACTTCCACAGTGGCTGGAACATACTCCTTTTGCAAAGAACTTAAAGTAGTGTCACTAGTGATATAGATTCGCTCTATATCTGAACTTTCGTAAGCAGCCACATTTGTGTTAAGACCTAGTGCCCACATAATTGCGCAAAGTCCGATGCTTAAAAGACATACTTTAAATACTTTCATTACTTAAAAATCCTCCTATTACCATTTTAAATCAATAGTAAATCTCTCTGCATTTCCACACTCGACTAGTGTACTCTGATCAAATACATCATCATAGCAGAATCCGTACGCTCTATTTGATACTGAGTTAGGATGGAAGAAAGCTGCGTATTCATTGCAGATTTCACCACTCTGATAGTAAGTCTCTGGCTTGCCCCAGTTTTCTGGGTTTAATGCCACGCCTCTAGTAAAGGCTGCACAGAGTTGTGCTTCAATAGCAAGTTCAACATTACCTGCTTCATTGTTCTGATTTTCAAGACTTTTTCTATTGAATGCGCCCCTTCCCTCTAACACATCTTGCGTGGTTGGCTTGTCAATGTAGTATTGATTGTTAAATATAATTCTATCACCTGAAACTCTTCCCGTGAAAGTTCCAGTTTCAGATGAGAATGTCAAATCTTGGCTGGCATACTTACTCCAAAATCTATTAATGTAATCATCGAAGTAATTGCCATACTGTTTGCCTTCGCCAAATGTTAGTTTGGCAGGACTCATAATTCTCTCGTCAGTAATCAAAGTTTTAAACGGTGCAGAAACTGTATTATTAAATAAACTAAATGTTTCGCTTCTACTCTTCAAATCACCTACGCATCTATCATATGAGCCATACTCATCTGTGAGTCTCGCAATCATTGGGAAACTGAAGAAATCTACTCTTGTAACATTACCATGGAAAGTAATGGTATTATTAATTGATTCAGTAGTGAACTCTAAATATTCAAATAGCGTATGGTAGTTTGCATCACCTGGATTGTTAACATCAGGTCCTGCATAACCAATATTTTGTCCTTCGCCGTTAAATGTTATGTAAACCGGTTCTCCATAACTTAAATACATTCTTCCCGACTCGATTGCTGGAAGCTGAACTGCCTTTTTCTCAGCCAATGAATGAACAATCTTTTGTGAATAATTTCTACCACCGATAGTTCCATCATTGTCGGAGGCACTCGCCTCAACTAAGTTTCCATCAGCAGTCAAGTAAGCTATTCTATGTGTCGATGGATTTCTTCCAATAATAATCCAATAAATCTGATCATCTCTATACTGACCGTTAGTCTTGTTATTCAACTGGAGAATCATTTTCCCATCTTGCTTCTGAATACTCTCATCTATTTCTGGCATCTGCTCTGGTGGAAGTGCTGTCGTCTCAACTTCTTCTGGAGCAGTTCCGTTAACTATAATCACTTCTTCCGCTCTTCGTGATTCTTTATTATCTTTTGAAACTGTAGCAATCGCTACCACATGTCTACCTTCAGTCTGAACAGGTATTCTTTGATTCGAAGCAGGTACCTTTGTCTTCTTTCTGACTCCGTCAACGTAAACATTATAGCAGTTAGGTTCACCTGCTCCCCAAACTACATTTATAATTCCTGGATTAGGATTCGAAAGGACAATGCCAAATGGCACTTGAAGTGAATCGTCCACATCGAACTGCATTTGTGTAGTAGGATTCTGATTTTTAGTAGTTGGTGCTACTGTAGGTGCAGCCGTCGCTGGCACTGTTGTAGTTGGCCCTGCTGTAGTTTGCACCTTTGTAGTAGGCGCTTTCGTAGTCGGTGCCTGCGTTGGTGCTTGTGTTACATCTCCAGAACCTGTCACAGTAATCGTCGTTTCAATTCCTTCAGATTCTATTCCGTTTAATGTAGCGGTAATTTTAACAGTACAAGAACCTGTTGGAATGTTGTCGTAATCATATGATTTACAAATCACTCCTGCTTCTTTCAATACGCCATTAATGTAAACATTATATAACTGACCTAATGCAATCATCTGTGCATCTTGTCCCCAAACTACATTTATCTTGTTATCCCCGGTGCAAGCTACCACTAATCCTACCGGCTTAATTGGCTGAACTGTACTTGCTGTTGTAGTAATTGGCGTCACTGTAGTAGGTGCCTTTGTAGTTGCTGCCTTTGTGGTTGTAGTGACTGGTGCCTTAGTAGTTGGCGCTTTTGTAGTTTGCGCTTTTGTAGTTGTTGTAACTGGCGCTTTCGTGGTTGGTGCTTTAGTAGTTTGCACCTTTGTAGTTGTAGTGACTGGCGCTTGCGTGGTAGGTGCCTGTGTTGGTGCTGCAGTCGGTTCAACTGTGACATCATTCTTTGTAGTAGTCACAATAGGTGCAGCTGTAGGCTGCTGCGTTGCTGGCGCTCTAGTTGTCGGTTTTTGCTTACCTTTTCCAGAACGCGCTTTGACGATGACTGTACATTTATATTTTTTCTTTCCAACTTTAGCGATGATTTTAGTCTTTCCAACTCTAAGGGCCTTAACTTTACCCTTCTTGGAAACCTTAGCTATCTTTTTATTCTTAGATTTCCATTTAACCTTTACTCCCTTTGGTTTGTTCTTGATCTTCAGTTTTTTCTTCTGACCAACAACCAATGTGATTTTCTTTTTACTGATTTTCGTCTTCTTTGCAGCAAAAGAATCAAAGCTACTGTATGGTAGCAATGTTATCACTAGAGCTAAAGTCAAAATCAACGCTAAACTCTTTTTTATTTTCGCCATATCCGATACCTCCACGCTGCTTCCATTATATATAATAAAAGTGATATCAATGCATAGGAAACAAAATAGAAAAGGGCAAATGACAGTACATATCTCACTATCATTTGCCCCCTAAATAATATTTAATTGTTATCCCGTCCTGTACGACATATTTATTCTACCACATTCCCATATGATAAGAAACATATTTTCTTGACTATTATTGCCGATAGGCACTAAAATACTATCTATGATTAACCTAACAGTAATGATTACACAACTTATACAACTGTTCATAATTATGGCTTTGGGTTATCTCGCCTACAAGGTTAAGATTTTGAACCAAAAGGTTAACAAGCACTTATCTTCATTCGTGCTTGAAATAACTATGCCGATTATGATTATAGATGCTGTTTTGAAACTCGACAGTAGTATGAAACCTGGCACTTCTACTATCGTCACTCTTTTTGTTGCGTCTATTGTCTTCTATTTGGCGATGCCAATACTGGCATTCTTTATAGTAAAAATCCTTGCGAAAACTATCAACATCAAAAAGACTCGCGAAGGTTTACATATGTTGATGATGGTATTTGGGAATGTCGGCTATATGGGTTTCCCAATACTGCAGGCAGCATGTGGTGACAAAGGAGATCTCGCTGTTTTTTACGCGGCTATCCTTAATGTATTTTTCAATCTAGCATTTTTCACTTACGGCATTATGATGGCCGGATACGGCACAGAAAACAAAGTGAAGATTTCTTTCAAAAAATTTGTCACTCCTGGAATGATTTCATCGTTTGTAGGAATAACTCTCTATGCTTTCGGAATTCATTATCCAGAAAAGGCTAGTAATATATTTGAGCAGGTAATTCAAGGAGTCTTGGGAACTATCGGTGACCTCACTCCTCCACTTGCAATGATACTCGTCGGTTCTACTCTAGCTAGCATCGCGATAAAAGAAATATTCAGCGAATGGAAAATATATGTCTTCATTTTTATTAGGCAGATTATTCTTCCTATTTTGCTGTTCCCACTTTTCAAAATCTTTATTCACGATTCACTACTCAGTACAGTATTGTTTATTGAATTCTTGATGCCTATAGCAAATAGCGCATTGATTGTGGCAAATAAATATGACCTCGATAGCAAGTTTGCTTCCAAGGCCATTTTTATTTCGACTTTGGCATCAATTGTTACAATACCGCTGATGTTGTGGTTGACGAGGTTTTATCCAATATAAAAAGAGTCGAGCATTTGCTCGACTCTTTTTTTTCTATTTGAACTCCTTACGTTTAAACAACATATATCCACCTTGCAGGGCAAGTATTGCTACCACTATTCCTATACCCCACCAAACGAGTTGACTCGGAACAACTGATTTACTCAATACTGTCAGTCCATCTTTGTCCATTTTTGTTTTTATATATACATCACTTGAAAGCATTAGGATTGCTGATATTCTTTCAACTACTTTATCCGTCAAATGTATAAGAGGTCCTGCAAAAGTAAGAATTGGCCCAAGTAACATTGCGTATACAAATGCAGCCAAGAGCGACAATCCATCCGACACAATCAACATACAAATGATAAATATAATTACAAACATACACATCTCTCTTACCAGATCCACCAAATCAGCTTGCCAGAAAAAGTTTTCTTTCAGATCGCCCCTAATGATATAGTAAATAATCTCCATGACTTTTTCGATAGCCGCAAATATAAATGCAACAAGCATAGTAATTATTAGTTTTCCAAGATAAATCTGCGAACGCGTAAAACCACTTCCTATCAGATTTTTCATCGTACGGAACTTATACTCTTTGTGTGTTATATCTGACACCAAAATTATGGCTAGGATTGTGTAGAATGCTGCTATCAAATGAAGTGTTATGTCTATTGTTCTGTGAGTTGCAAAGTAGGTAATTATTCCTATTACATATGCAGCGACCAATATTCCTAGCAGTACATACAACTTTGGTTTTCTAATTACGGTGTTTATTTCTGCTTTTAACAATCTACGCATCTTGACCTCCTTTCGCCATCTCGACAAAGAACTCTTCCACATCCAATGCCTCTGATTCGACTTCTTCTTCGGTCACTTCTCTAATAAGTTTACCGTCTAGAATAAATCCATAGCATGAACATAGTTTTCCCATCTCTCCAAGGATATGGCTTGAAATAAGAATTGTTGTGCCATTAGCATTCATATCTAAAAGCATATTTCTAATTTCAACAATCTTAATTGGATCAAGTCCGTTTGTTGGCTCGTCCAAAACCAAAAGTTCCGGATTTCCTAGAATTGCATTTGCAATTCCAAGTAACTGTTTCTGGCCAAGCGAAAAACCTTTAACCTTGTTTTTCATTTTATCTAAAAGCCCAACCTTTTGTAGTGCCTCTTTAATAGCAGCATCTGGATTCTTTAGCCCTATCAAATCTGCTCTATACTTTAAGTTTTGATAAGCTGACATATAGTTATAGAACGTAGGATTCTCAATAATAAAACCAATTCTATTCCTTACCTTAGCCATCTCATTTCCAGTCTTACCGAAAACCGAAATCTCACCTTCGTTTATAGGAGTCATTCCAAGAAGCAATCTCATAAATGTAGATTTACCAGCACCGTTTCTACCGATAAGTCCGTAGATGCTTCCTTTCCTAACATGAAGTGAAACTTTATTATTGGCTGCGTAATTTCCATACATCTTTGTAAGCTCTTTACTCTCAACAATATAGTCCTCTTCTCCCTCATTCACAGTCTTTGTGACGAAAGAAAATTTCTCAATCTTAGCAAGTGTTTCACTTATGATAGCGTCAACATCTGCTCCTTCTACATCAAGACCTTCTGCCTTAAATGTGTTGAACTTTTTAATACCAAAGAAATCTCTTGCCAAAGATTTCATATAATCCATTCCATAAGTAAAGTCTGCATTGTTCGTACCGGCTGTAGTTATGTAAACCATACGGTCTGCTTTACATTTTGTAGTAATAACACCTTCACCGTTCATATCAAATGTAATTCCACTTACATTCATTTGCTCGATATAGTTTTTCAATGCTGCAGGAAAACTCATATCCCAATAAGGTGCAGCGATAACTACTACATCTGCATCAACGAACTGCTTAGCATACTTAAACATATCATCACTAAAATCACCTGATTCTTGTAGTTGCATACGTTTATCAAGTTGTTCTTTAGTTAGTGCCTTAATGCTTCCGTCGTTTAATATGACTTCTTCTATTTCTCCATCCCATTTTTTAAGCACTGCATCAGCCAGCACTTTTGTTCTGGAGTCATCTGTGAAGCAAGCATTAAGAAAAAGTAATTTTCCCATAGTTCGTTCTCCTTCTGACATTCAATACATTAATTATAAGAAAAGAGACTAGCAAATGCTAGTCTCTTGAATACTAATCTAATTTCTTTAATGTTGGGAACAATAGCACATCCCTTATCGCTTCTGAATCAGTAAAGAGCATTACCAATCTATCGATTCCGTATCCGATACCGCCTGTTGGTGGCATACCAATCTCGAGAGCGTTTAGGAAATCCTCATCTGTAGAGTTGGCCTCCTCGTCACCTGCTGCAAGCAATTCTTCCTGCGCAGCAAATCTCTCACGTTGGTCGATTGGATCATTAAGCTCTGAATAAGCGTTCGCCATCTCCCATCCATTTAAGAAGAACTCAAATCTCTCCACATACTCTGGATTGTCTGGCTTCTTCTTTGTGAGTGGTGAAATCTCAATTGGATGATCCATCACAAATGTAGGCTGAATCAAATGTTCCTCTGCAAACTCTTCGAAGAACAAACTCAAAATGTCACCCTTCTTGTGATGCTTTTCAAATTCGACATGATGCTCCTTAGCAAGAGCCTGTGCCTGTTCAAGTGTCTCCACTTCATTCCAGTCCACATTGGCATATTTCTTGACTGCGTCAACCATAGTAATTCTCTCAAATGGCTTTCCGAGATCCATCTCGACGCCCTTATAAGAAATCTTTGTGCTTCCGCAAACCGCTTCAGCCAAATGCTTGAACAACGCCTCAGTCAAGTCCATCATTCCATTATAGTCTGTATATGCTTGATAGAGTTCCATCAAAGTAAACTCTGGATTGTGTCTCGTGTCTAATCCTTCATTTCTGAATACTCGACCAATCTCGTAAACTTTCTCAAGTCCACCAACGATAAGTCTCTTAAGATATAACTCAAGTGAGATACGGAGTTTAACATCCTCATCGAGTGAGTTGTAATGAGTTTCAAATGGTCTAGCTGCAGCTCCACCTGCATTGTGCACGAGCATTGGAGTCTCCACTTCCATAAATCCTTGCGCATCCAAGAACTTTCTAATCTCGCTGATAATTTTCGAGCGAGCAATGAATGTATTCTTTGTATCTTCATTCATAATAAGATCTAGGTATCTTTGACGATATCTAAGATCAGTGTTTGTCAAACCGTGATGCTTCTCAGGCAAAATTTGAAGACTCTTAGTGAGAAGTTTCACCTCTGTCGCATGAATTGAGATCTCGCCAGTCTTAGTCTTGAAAACCTTACCCTTAATTCCAACAATATCCCCGATATCCATACGCTTGAAATCCTTGTATGCATCCTCGCCTAGGTCGTCTCTTGCTACGTAAGCCTGAATGTTTCCTTCTCTGTCTTGTACATTACAGAATGAAGCTTTACCCATCACACGTTTGAGCATCATACGACCGGCCACAGAAACTTCCTGGCCTTCCATTTCGTCATAGTTGTCCTTGATGTCCATACTGTGATGTGTCACATCATAACTTGTAACCTTAAAAGGATCGTCGCCTCTCTCCTGAAGTTCAGCAAGTTTCTCGCGACGCACCTTGAGAAGCTGCTTCACGTCAACTGGCTGTCCGCCCTTTTGATTTTGCTTATTCTGATTTTTTTCGTCTGCCATGTTATCTCCTTTAAATATGGCGACGCACTTTAAAAGTCCGCCGCCTCATAATTATTTCTTCTTAGTTGCCCTCTTTCTAGGGTACGAAATAGATTTAATCTTGTATCTAGTTTCTGTTCCGTTTGGCAATTCCACAATAACCGTCTCACCCTCTTTGTGTTCCATAATGGCTGCGCCAACAGGTGCTGTACTAGACATCTTTCCTTTAAGAATATCGGACTCTTTTGAACCTACGATTGTAAACTCAAAATCTTTTTTAGTATCCATATTTCTGATTACAACATTAGCTCCGATATTGATTTTGCTCTTATCTATACTGCTCGAATCAACTATATCAGCATTTCTGATTAGTGTTTCTAGCTCTTTAATTTCTGCGGCATTTTTAGCTTCCTCTTCTTTAGCTGCATCATACTCAGCATTCTCTGAAAGGTCGCCCTGACTTCTAGCTTCTGCAATCTTTCTAGTAATCTGGTCAGCTCGCACAGTTTTTAAATATTCTAGTTTTTCTTTTCTCTCCTGAAGACCGTCTTCGGTCATCTGAATTCTTTCTTCAGCCATTTTCTCCTCCTGAAATGTCCTAAAATTACCACGTCCTATAATACTTTATAGGCACTCCAATGTCAACTTGATAAGCCCATCTAAATCCGTGATAGAATTTACCCTTCTTCTAATCTTCGAGGAGTAAGGAATGCCCGCTGTATACCACGAAACATGCTTTCTCATCTCGCGTACACCTGTGTACTCTCCCTTGAATTCCACGAGCATCTTCGCATGTCTTATGATCATATGTCGCACTTCTTCTCTTGTTGGCTTCGCCAATAATTCTCCAATCTCAAGATAATGTTTCACTTCTCTGAAAATCCATGGATTACCCTGTGCTGCTCTCGCAATCATAATGCTATCGCAACCGGTTTCGTCATACATTGCCTTGGCATCCTGCGGAGTCTTGATGTCTCCATTTCCAATAACTGGAATCGACACTGCATCCTTCACTTCTTTAATCACACTCCAATCACTCTCGCCACTGAAGAACTGATCTCTCGTTCGCGGATGAACAACTATAGCATCCATCCCAGTGCCTTCGGCAATCTTTGCAATCTCCACGGCATTGTTGTCGCCAGGATTAAAACCCTTTCGAATCTTAACAGTAATCGGTTTGTCTATCTTTTTTCGCATAGCAGTGAGAATCTCTTCAACAAGTTTAGGCTGAGTCATCAAATATGAACCCTCGTGGTTGTTCACAATCTTCGGAACCGGACAACCCAGATTTACATCAATGAAATCACAATCGCCCTCTGCCACTTGTGCACCCATATCAGCCATAATGTCTGGCTCTGAGCCAAAGAGCTGAACTCCTATCGGATGTTCATTCTCGCCCAGCGTCAAAAGTGGTATAGTATTTTTGTTCTTATAATATATGGCCTTCGCGCTCACCATCTCCGTGTAAAACACGTCGCACCCCTGCTCCTTGCAGAGCGTGCGGAAAGGTAGGTCAGTCACGCCGGCCATTGGTCCAAGAAATAATTTATTCCTAAACATTTCTGTTTTTTTCATATATAATTCTCATTCCTTGAAGTGTAAGTTCGCTGTCGTAAATATCAATCATATTTGTGTTCTCTGAAATCAATCTGCCGAGACCACCTGTCGCGATTACTTTCACGTCATCGAATTCACACTCGTCCTTCATCTTTGTAATGATATGCTCAATCTGACCGATGGCTCCGTAGAACACACCTGCCTGCATACTCGAAATCGTATCCGTCGCCAATATACTCTCTGGCTTCTTAATAAAGAAATCTGGAAGTCTGGCTGTGCCTTCAGTCAACGCTCTAGCAGAAAGTTCAATACCAGGCATTGTTACTCCTGCCTCAAAACTTCCCTCCGGTCCAATCAAATCACATGTAGTAGCCGTTCCGAAATCTAGAACGATACATGCACTCTTACACTTCGCATATGCGCCAACTGCATCCACGATACGATCTGGTCCCAACTCCTTAGGATCAGTTCTCTTAATTTGAATTCCCGTCTTAGTTCCAATTCCAACAACCATTGGTTCCAAATCTAAATATTTTATAATTCCACTTGTGAGTGAATACATCACATTAGGAACAACAGATGAGATGATAACATCTTCAATCTGTTTAATATCGTAACCTTTTCTCTCAAGCATAAGAACGATACTTGATCCGAACTCGTCAGATGTTCTCGATTGACCTGTGGTCATTCTAAAAGTTGCTAAAACTTTTTCACCATCCAAAAGTCCCATTGTGATATTTGTGTTTCCAACATCCATTGCTAAAAGCATATCGATTCTCCTTTTACTGTCCTTCGCCTAGGACAAAAATTCTATAGTAGAGTTCGAGTTGTTCGAACAATTCTTTCTTTTCTCTTCTAAGTTTTTCAATCTTCAAACCTGCGCCGATATCATCGTAGAGCAAATCTCCCTCGTCGGCTTGGGTCACAAACTCCAGGCTTCCCTCTTCATTATATTGCAACAAAAGTACCCCTCCTACGTCTTCCGTAAAAGAAACACACATAATCTGAATTTCCTGTCGCACTTGTTCAGGCAATCTAGAAAATGCTTCATTCAAATAATACTTTTGTTCATAAGCACTCGATCCACAGAGCACTACTTTTTCTTCAGCCATAATGCCTCCTATAACTTTCAAAGGAAATTATACATTCTTTGCACAAAAAAAGAAACCCTACCATGCAGTAGGGTTTCTAGGCTTTCAAGTTTCTTTTTATAGATTAACGTCGCCCTTAACTTTGTCGATTACGAAGTAAGCCTTTCCATCTTCTGGCTTAATGTAAATCTCAACAGACTTAGCAGTCTTTTTCTTTGAAGCCTTAGTATAAGCTGTCATAACCTTCTTCTCGATTACGTCTGCATTGTACTTAGCTGCGCCGATCTCAAGAATAATCTTGTGAGTCTTCTTTGTAGTTGTCTTCTTAGCTGCTGCCTTCTTCTTTGTTGCAGGCTTCTTAGCTGCTGTCTTCTTTGCTGCTGCCTTCTTAGGAGCTGCCTTCTTTGTTGTTTTCTTAGCAGCTGTCTTCTTTGTAGCTTTCTTAGCTGTTGCCATAATAATAATTCCTCCTTAATATTAAGTAGATCGATTTCTCCTTGTCTTCTCTTCCAAGTGAAAATCAAAACAATTGTTTTGCCTTATTGAATTTTACATCTATATGAAAAAAATTTCAATATACTTTTTTATATTGGTGTTTATATTCTTGCTAATTATTTTTTGTAAGTTTGACATTGGTTTATTTCAATGTTACGATTTTAAAAGTTTAAAAAAATTTTCTGATTATTTTTTTCGATTAAAATCGTTTTGAAATTTTTTTGAAATTATTTTCAAAAAGTAAAAAAGAAAAATTATGGCAAAGAAAAAAACTGATTCAAAGAAAAACAAAATAGAAAAAACAAAAACGAATCATCCTATTATAAATGATGAAGATTTTGAAGAAGGTGTTTTGGAAGAACCAACTTCTCTTGAAGACGATATAGTTGAGGAGCCAACTTCTCTTAAAGAAGAAATCGTCGAGGAACCAACTCCGGTTTCTGATGAAGAAGATTTCGATCAAGAAACTGTTGAAGATATGCCTTTTGGTACTGTTCAGTTTGATGAAGAATTTGAAGGTGAAATTATCAGTGGTCCTGGAGTTACAGATAAAGAACCTGAACTTCCACAGAAACCTAAAAAGAGAAAGAACACTTTCCTCTTCATTGTAATAACAGTAATGGTTATTGCATTTATTCTCGGAGCTATCTTAACTAGAAGCGACAGTTTCACAGATCCTGATGAAACTGAAAACGTTGCTACGAACGTGGCAAAGATAAACGCAACTACTATCGCTCCTACTACTGTCGCAATAGAAACTACTACTGCACAAGAAACTACGACTGAAGAAAGCACTACCACCGAGGTTATGTTTGCTAGAGTTACAGCCGACACTTTATATGTGCACAGCGCTCCTAAAGAAAAGAGTGATGTAATCGGCTACGTGGATCAAGATGAAGATTTTGAAATCATTGACCGTAAGGGTAAATGGATTGAGATAGATTGCGGTAGCACTCAAGGTTTCGTTTTGAAAAAATTTATCAAAGAAATAACAGCTAACGAAGCTGACAATACAGGAAACGAATTACAAACTGATATTTAATTTATCACAACAAAAAAGTACCGGTCTCAAATTTAGATTTTTTCTAACATTAGAGATCGGTACTTTTTTATTTACTCTGCTTCTTTTTGTTCTTGCTCATTGACGAAGTCATTCAGCTTCTGAACCATCTCATCGACATCAAGTCCGTGAACGATGCATGCTTCCTCTAAAGTCTCGCCCGATGATGCAGGGCAACCTATACAGTGCATACCCTCCGCCATAAGGATTGGCACACAACCAATATTTATCTTCATCAAATCAGAAATGATAGTATCCTTAGTAATCTTATCCATTTTTAAAACCTCCTAATCGACAACTTCTTCGCCACGATAAAGGCAAACTAATTCTCGTGTTCCATAATCGTCCGCACAAGTCGAAAGCATTAATACCTTGTCCTTCGTCGTCGGAGTTCCATGCTTATACTTGAAATTGCTTTCCTTCTTTGCGAACTTAATCCACTTTGCAAAATCTTTTTCTTTTCTAAAGCCAAACTTATAAACGTGCTCGTTTGTCTTTCTCGCCGAGAATGAAGAGAACACGTAATACTTGTAGTGGTGATTTCCTATATAGATATCAAACACTTGATGATTTCTGCAAAACTTGGTCTTCTTATATTTCATCAAATCCGAAAACATAGATCCATCTAACATATTGTGGCCATAGACCACGCAGATTTCTCCTTCAAGACCTTCGCAACGGTAATCTACAAATATTGCGCCAGCATTGTTGCTCACTTTATCCGAACCGTGGTAGAGATAAAAAATATTATCATTGTGCGCCACTATCGGATACTGAATGCGCGTGCCATCGAGTTTGATGTATCCTACGGACTCATTGTTATACTTGCGCATCGCTTTGTAGTTCCACTTCCACTTTGTAGTTTTGCTAGAATAAGAAAGACCGCCAGCATTGCTGCCGCCGGTTTCTTTCTGCTCAAACATCTTGTTGATGGCAGCATACTTGGCTTCGTCTTCCTTATATCCTAAATAGGAATCGGTTAGGCTGTAGGAGGCATATATCAAAACCCCCGCTGCCACAACCAATGCCACCACCCTTATGATGTTAAAGGTTTTGGCTGATAATTTAATCTTTCGCAAAATTATATCCTTTTAGTAATTATGCTTTGTTAACAGAACCGAAAAGTTCCATCTTCTCCTTAACTTTTGCCTTGATAGCTTCGCAACCAGGAGCGAGAAGTTTACGAGGATCAAATCCCTTTCCTTCTAAGTCCTTGCCTTCCTCGATATACTTACGAGTAGCTTCTGCGAATACCAACTGGCACTCAGTGTTTACATTAATCTTTGAAACGCCGAGCTCGATTGATTTCTTAATCATATCATCAGGAATTCCTGTTCCACCGTGAAGTACGAGTGGCATAGTTCCTGTCTGCTGCTGAATAGCATCAAGTGTCTCGAAACTCAAGCCTGCCCAGTTCTCTGGGTACTTGCCATGGATATTGCCGATGCCTGCGGCAAGCATATCCACACCGAGATCTGCGATCATCTTACACTCAGCAGGGTCGGCACACTCTCCAGCACCGATAACTCCATCTTCCTCGCCGCCGATAGAACCTACTTCGGCTTCGATAGAAAGTCCAAGTCCGTGCGCAACTGCTACGAGCTCTCTAGTCTTCTCCACATTCTCCTCGATGTCGTAGTGTGAACCATCGAACATGATAGATGTGAAACCTGCCTTGATGCAGTCATAGCAATTCTCATATGTACCGTGGTCTAGGTGGATAGCAACTGGAACTGTAATTCCAAGTGTCTCATCCATAGCCTTAACCATATCTGCGACAGTTTTGAAACCTGTCATATACTTACCAGCGCCCGCTGACACACCCAAGATGACTGGGCTGTTAAGCTCCTGCGCTGTTTCTAATATACATTTCGTCCATTCTAAGTTGTTGATATTAAACTGACCAACAGCATAATGTCCTTCTTTCGCCTTATCTAGCATGTCTTTTGCTGATACTAACATAATGTACCTCCAATTTTCCCTCTATTGCGTATCAACGCTTTTACTATTATATATTATTTGGAGGTTTAAAACAATATCAACTACTTAGCGCGTTTCGCCTTACTCCACTTGCCATAGCACTTCTTTCCACGGGAGTCGATCTGGTATGCGCGAACCTTAACTTTCGCTCCTTTTCTTACCCCCTTAACGATTTCGTGCTTAGCTTTTGTGAAGACTTTCTTCTTTCCAGCCTTAATCTGAAATCCGTCTTTCTTTCCTTTGTATTTAAACTTGATATCTAAGTATTTTTTGAGTCTAATCTTAACTCTCTTAATCTTAGGTCTGTTACATTTAATCTTTGTGAACTTTGGCGTAGCCACAACGTCCTTGTAAATGCGTGTGTTCTCGGTTACCTTGCTGTTTCCGATATACCAACCTTTAAGTTTGTAATTCTTTTTCTTTGCCTTCGGCAATACTGCTGTCTCACCTTGAGTAAGCGTTTGCCTTGAAATCACTTTGCTTCCCTGCTTAAAAGTAATAGTGTTCACAGGAACAGTTCCCTTATCCTTCCACACACCAGTATATTTATGTCCGTCAGCATCTCGCTGATATACTCTCACGTAATCGACATCCACATCGGCCGATACGAATGAATCTTCAGGACCAAAGTGTGGAAGATTTCCACCGAGCGCAAGATTTAAGATGAAGTAGAATGGCGCTCTAAGTTCGCTCATCTCCTTCGCATCAATTTCAATATCTCCGTACTCAACATTATCCAACGAAAAACTAATCTTCTTAGGAGTCCATGTCATCGTATAAAGATGCCAATCCGTCTTGCTAGAATTCATCTGAGTTTTGAACCAACGATAAGTATCGTAACCTGCACCCCAAATTTCATCTTCATAATGAATAGTTCCCTGTGCAAAGTTAGAAGTGTTCCAAGTCTCTAAGATGTCTAACTCACCACAAAATGGCCATCTCAAATTAGTCTGTCCAAGCATCCAAAATGCTGGCCAGGTTCCTATCTGATTTGGAACACGCATACGCGCTTCACACCTTCCATATTGGAAGTACTTTTTGTCCTTCGTTTTAATACGCGCTGATGTATAGTCAGAAGTGTTATACTTCTCAGCCTTTCCAGTTATAGTCAGTTTGCCATCGGCAACTCTGATATTGTCCTCACGGTCTGTATAATATTCCAGTTCACTATTGCCCCAACCGTTATTTCCAGTACCAATATCATAGCTCCACGTGTCAGTATCTAGCGCATCGCCATTAAACTCATCACTCCAAACCAGTTTATACTGATTCTTCTTAGGTGTGAGTGTGTCTGCAGACGCAATGCTGATAGTGCCTCCTACCAAACTGATAATCATCAATGATAATACTGAAACTTTAATAATCTTTTTCATTGTTTTCCCTTTCGTTCGAAACTCTTCTATCTTCACTAATATTATAACAAATCTAATATTTCGCAACCTAAAAAGTGATAAAAATTGTTTGACGTTTCTTCTATATATAATACGATTTGGAATTTAAACTCAAGTGGGTTATACTATAGACGATGACAAGGAGGGTTATATGAGAAATTGTCTAGTTGCACAGTCAGGCGGTCCTACAGCTGCCATCAATTCTAGTTTGGCAGGTGTGCTCGAAGGAGCAATGACCTCTGGCGAATTCAAAACAGTATATGGAGCATTGCACGGAGTGCAAGGCTTATTAAATAAAGAGATTATCAATCTTTCCGAAAAGGTTAACGAGATTGAAGGTTTTATAGAGAATTTGAAGCACACTCCCGCTATGTATCTCGGTTCATGCCGTTTCATGCTTCCGGACGCTAGCGAAGATTCAGAAATCTACGAAAAAGTATTTAGTATCTTTGATGAGAATGAGATTGATGCTTTCTTCTACATCGGCGGCAATGATTCGATGGATACAGTTGCTAAGCTTTCCTCCTATGCGAAAGAGAATTCTATAGATGTAAAAGTAATCGGTGTTCCAAAAACTATCGACAATGATCTCTATGTGACTGATCACACACCTGGCTACGGTTCAGCCGCAAAGTTTATAGCGACTACACTCCTAGAGGTGGGTCACGACACTTCCATATACCCTATCGACAGCGTTACTATTGTCGAGATTATGGGGCGCGATGCTGGATGGTTAGTCGGTGCTGCGGCTCTCGCCCGCAATAAATACAACAAGGCTCCACATCTCATTTACTTCCCAGAAGTTCCTGTGGTAGAGTCTGAGTTCATTGCAGATGTCAAAGATGCTATTGCCAAATATCACAACGTAGTAATCGCAACATCTGAGGGCATCAAAAATCCAGACGGAGAATATATCAGTTCCACTAAGGCTGCGGAAGATAAGTTTGCACACAGCCAACTCAGTGGCGCTGCCAAAGTTTTAGAATATATGATAAAAGAAAATATAGAGGTAAAAGTTCGTTCAGTTGAGGTGAACATTCCACAGAGAACTGCTTCACACCTGCAGTCGCTCACTGATATTGAGGAGTCTTTCGATGAAGGTGCGTTCGCAGTTACATTGGCCTTAGACGGCCACACGGGTGAGATGGTTACTATCAAGCGAGTTTCTGACGAACCATACATTACACATCTCTCTTCTACAGATGTAAATGATGCCGCTGGGCTTGTAAAGCATGTTCCTCGCGAGTGGATAAACGACCGCGGCAATGATGTGACAGAAGATTTCATCAAATATGCGAAGCCTTTAATAGAAGGCGAAACATCTATTAATTACAAGGATGGAATTCCAGACTATCTGGATATCTCACATCTAGAACAATAATACTTGCGCCGGCAAAAGCCGGCGTTTTTTTGTATAAAAAAAAGAACACTCTCTCGAGTGTTCTAACTGGCCCACAAGGATTCGAACCTTGAAATGCTGGAGTCAGAGTCCAGTGCCTTACCATTTGGCGATGGGCCATTGTTTTACAACGTGATTTATTCTAACACATAGATATTTTTTATGCAAGAAAAAACCAGAGACTTTGAATCTCTGGTTTTTGTTTTATTATTTAGAAAAAGTTTTCTTTGCTTTCCTTAAAATCTTACGTGGCCAAAAAGCTCTTCTCACTTCTTTTACATACTTTTTGTAGTCAGGATCTTCTGTAGATACTTCTTTTTCGCCAATGTAAAACTTGTCCGCGACACCAATCACCCAGTCAAACGGAACGAACTCATAGAAAAATCTATTGTCTCCGCAAGTCATATAACCATCCTCGTTTACCTTCACGATTCGGTGAAGTACATACTGTCCTGATGGCTTTTTATATAGAGGAACGTCATACTTTTTCAACTTCTTAGGTGCTGGCACTATCTTCACAGTATCGATACCCTGCCTTAATAGCGGCATCATACTATCGCCCACCACTGTCATGATAGTGAAGCCCGTAGTCTCAATAGTTTCCTCTATCGTTGTTATTTTTTTCTCGTTTGTATCCACTTTATTATCACTCATTATTCTATAATTCCTGGACCTTTCAAACTATTAACAAATGCTGCGACATCTTCTTTTGCAGTCTCTTCGCTAATTTCATACTTTTCCATCAAAGCATCTTTCAGTTCGTCTTCAGTTGCACCACTCTCTAACTTTTTCCAGAGCACCACTCCTGAATCGTTTAGTTTTATCATTCCGTTGAGTGTTTGAGTGGCATTGCCTACGGCAACAACTACCATCTGTCCACCCAAGTCTTTCAATATAAAGCCTTCTTTGATTTTCATACTAAACTCCATTTCTTTCTAAGTTATTTCACTCTTATATGATACTACATTTTAGAAGTTATTACACTTTTAACTTCCAGGCAATAAAAAAGCCACATCAGAAGATGTGGCTTTAATAATCATTTTTTGATTAAACAGCAGGACTGTTAGTATCATCATTTCCTATATACTCAGATTTACCGAATCCAAGAATGAGATAGAAAATAGAACTTAGGAATAGAATTCCAAATCCAAATCCAATACCATGGCCAAATGCCTTCGATAATTTAAAGCAAAAAATAATACCGATTACGATTAGTGCCAATGCAAGAATGCCAATGATAACGCTCAAAATACCATTATTAATATTAGTGTTAATTGCATTTAAGATAATTGTAACAACAAATAATACTAGATTAATCGCTGCCATCTTTTTACTCCATGCAATCTCATATATGTCGTAGGTATTAAGGAATGGTATGATTGATCTCCATCCAGCCTTACCAGCTTTTTTGAAAATCTTCCAGTAAGCGATTACCATCAATACATAATAAGCAATAAGGCATATCATAAAAACGATACCCATAGCTGCTAGGAATCCCATAATTCCACCTGTTGCTGCAGCTCCTTGCGTAGTAGTTACATCCATTAAAGATTTCCTCCTCTTTTAAAAATATTAAATTATAAGTCGAACTCATAACTTATAGTTATTTTATCAATATAATGTATTTTTTTCAATAGATAAAACACAAAATGTTGTGTTTTACTTCATTCCTTCATATGCAACTTCGGCAGCATCTTTGCTCACATTACATTCAAGATTGTACATAGGAACAATCTCTAGAAGTTTCTCTACGAAATCCATAGTTGCATTCATTCCTGCCATATCTCTAGGTCTATATATTTGTTTGAGAAGCATAATCGATGCTTCTTTCGGTTCTATTCTTTCAATCTTATTTTCTTCGGCCCTTTCCAAGAAACAAATAGCTTTAAGTGGTGATTTTTTATTTACTGACATATGCTCTTTTCCGTCCCATGGGGTTCCGAAAACATACACCTTGTCATCCTCGATTTTCATAAGCGGTTTATCGCCGTTGATTACTACAGCTCTGTCACCAAAATGCTCTAGCCACAGATTCGTATGTGTAGTTTTTCCCGTTCCACTAGGCGCTGTAAAAAGGTAAGACTCTCCATCAACTTCCACCACACTTCCGTGGCACAAAAATACACCGTACTCTAATGCCTTCTCGCAGAATATACGATATAGCGCTATGAACTCTAAGTATGGCTTACTGTACTCTACATCCTCCTCTGAATGTTCCTGCTCGTAGGCAAGATCATCATCAGTCGCTAACATAGTAAACAATGGCTTTTCATCGGTTTCATACTCTTTGGCATACTCGCCAAACAAATCACCTCTATATTTAATTTCCACTGGCAAACCGCCAAATTTATAAACGCCTCTCATTTAACCTCTTCGCCTCGCTAAGCGTCTTCCTTTTTCAATCCTGCTAAATGATTCGCAAACTGCTGCGCTGTTCTTCCAGAAATACCACCGTGAGCAAGTTCCCACTTGTTTGCTTCCTCTTTTATCTGCTCGTCAGGCATATCAATACCTAATCTTCTGCAGAGTGCTATCGCAATATCGAAATACTCCTTCTGTGAAGGCTTTGAATAACTAATCGTGATTCCAAATCTATAAACAAGTGAAAGTTTTTCTTCCATTGTGTCCGACTGGTGAAGGCCATTAGACACTTTCATATCATCTCTGTCGGACCAATTCTCTTTAATCAAGTGTCGTCTGTTAGATGTCGCATAAATTAAAATGTTATCAGGTTTAGTCTCAACTCCACCCTCGATGACAGCCTTCAAAAACTTATACTCAGTCTCAAAGTCCTCAAATGACAAATCATCCATATAGATGATAAACTTGTAATTTCTATTTTTTATCAGGGAAATAACATTCGAGAGATCTTTAAACTGATGTTTATAGAGCTCTATCATTCTTATTCCCCTATCATAATACTGATTGACTATAGCCTTGATGCTTGTAGACTTTCCAGTTCCACTATCTCCGAAGAGAAGACAGTTGTTGCACTTTCGTCCTTCCACGAAAGCCTCTGTATTATCAATCAATTTCTTTTTTTGAATCTCATATCCAATCAAGTCATCCAAGACTACAGGTTCCATATCCTTGATAGGGATAAACTTGATGTTATCTATATCCGAGCCCACTTCAGTCTCGCCATTTTCATAACCGATTCTGAACGCCTTATTAAGACCGAACATACCAACTCCATAATCTCTGTAGAAGTCAGTAACATATTCGAAGAACTCATTTTCATCTTTGGCATTTCCAAGTTTCTTGCTCAAAGCCTGAACTTTCTCACTCACATTCTTGTTATACATAAGTTCAGGTTTCTCAATCGCATGATAATTCTCTAGTGTTGAGAAACAATCTATTCCTAATGTCTTTTCTATCTCAGAAAAATCATAGTCGAACAATTCCTTGAAAGCCTTAAAATCATTTTTTGCAAACTCATTGACGGAACCGTCACTCGCACCAACCTTCTCGCAAGTGATGCTGAACGGGTTCTCGCTAGTAATCAAAATGTATGTGAGATAATTGTGCCATAGATTATCGTCGAACCCATAGTCTGTACCAACCTCCAGGATCCGCTTAACCTGATGATAAAACTTAGTTATTATCTCATCTTTTTGGTATTCAGTTGTCTCAAACTCACGAATGATTTCTGAAAGTTCCATCAGAATGGAATCTTTAGGCATATCACCATAAATTACTAGTTTAGAAACAATATTATACATTTAACTACCTTACTTTCTAAAAGTTACTTTTCCATTTTCCATCGAATCAATGATGGCAAGCGACTCAAGTCTGATTCCCTTATCGCGGATAATCTTTCCACCTCTCTGGAATCCCTTCTCGATAGCAATTCCGATACCTTCTATTGTGGCACCCGACTGTTCTACTATCTCAATCAATCCTTCTAGTGCACATCCATTAGCTAGAAAATCATCGATTATAAGAACATGGTCCTCCGGACCAATAAATTTCTTTGACACAATAACGTCATATGTTCTTTTATGTGTAAATGATTCTATCTTTGTAGAGTAGACGTCTCCTTCGATATTAATACTCTGCGCTTTCTTTGCGAAAACCACAGGTACATCAAAGTATTGCGCAGCAACACATGCTATACCGATACCTGATGCCTCGATAGTAAGAATCTTGTTGATAGGTCTGTCTGTGAACAAACGCTTCCATTCTTTTCCCATCTCTTGGAACAATGTCATGTCCATCTGATGATTTAGAAAACTGTCCACTTTCAAAACACCTTCGCCTATCACATTGCCGTCCATCAATATTCTCTCTTCTAATAATTGCATAGTCTTCCCCCGCTGATGCATTATTTTGTGAAGAATCTTCACATTAAACAATAAAAGGCCGGCTTAATAAGCCGACCTTTTAGTAATTCATATTTTATAGGCCTGTGCTAGCATGGAACGTTCTGTGAATAACATCGTCCTGCTGCTCCTTAGTCAACTTGATGAAGTTAACTGCATATCCTGAAACGCGGATAGTAAGCTGTGGGTACTTTTCTGGGTGCTTCTGAGCATCAAGAAGTGTATCCTTTACTAATACGTTTACGTTGAGGTGATGTCCACCTTCCTGTGCATAACCGTCTAACAAAGCTACTAAGTTATCTACCTGATTATTGTTTGCCATAGTTATTTCCTCCTATTGATCGATTCTATTTACCTAATCTGGAATCTTTGAGTCCCTCTAAGATAATCTTTCGAGCTTCCTTGGCCTGTTCTTTCGTAGCCGGCTCGATATCTTTCAAAGGATAATCGATACCCAGTTGTTCGTATTTCACGACGCCCATATCATGATATGGAAGTGCGTCTAATGATTTGACCATCTTCAGTGTGCCAATAAACTTTCCTAGTTCGTAAAGTTCCTCTCTGTTCATTGTAACATGAGGGACAACTACGTGTCTAATCTGAATCTCAACACCTTTTTGGTCTATGTACTGTGCAAACTTTAGGATGTTGTCGTTTGGTCTCTGAGTAAGCTCTAAGTGCTTCTCAGGATTAATTGTCTTAATATCCAACATCACTAGGTCTGTAACATCCAGCAGTTTGTCCACCTTCTTTAGATAATCTTCATTATCTGGTTGGAACATAGTGCCTGATGTGTCTAAGCAAGTGTGAATACCTTGATTGTGAGCAGCCGTAAACAACTCTGTCAAAAACTCTAACTGTACCATTGGCTCCCCGCCAGTGGCGGTGATGCCACCATTCACATAGAAGGGTTCCTTCTTCTCGTATTCAGTTAGGATTTCATCCACGGTCATCTCTTTGCCACCCTTCATAGCCCAAGTATCTGGATTATGACAGTAAGCACAACGCATTGGGCATCCCTGGAAGAAAACCACCAATCTGATACCCGGTCCGTCGACCGTGCCCATACTCTCAATCGAGTGTATCTTGCCTTTTACCACGTCTAACCTCTATTACTTTTTAAGAACTTCCTCGAGATCGATTCCAAGTTCTTCTGCGTCAAGGTCTCCGCCGATAACTACATCACCTTCCTTGCCAAGGGCATCTGGAATGATAGTGAATGTATTTGAAATACCATCCTGTGCATTCTCAAATGGAATCTTAGCTACTGAAGCAAGTGATGAAGCAGCACCGCTCGTATCTCTTCCGTGAAGTGGGTTAGCACCTGGAGCGAAAGGAGCGCCTTCGCGTCTACCATCTGGAGTATTACCAGTATTCTTACCATAAGTTACGTTTGAAGTAATTGTAAGAATAGACTGTGTTGGAATACCATCTCTATATGTGTACTGCTGTCTGAGATAACCCATGAACTTGTCAACGATCTCAACAGCGAGCTTATCAACATCATCGTTGTCATTACCATACTTAGGGAAATCTCCCTCAATTTCGTAATCAACAACTAATCCGTCTTCATCTCTGATTGTCTTAACCTTTGCATACTTGATAGCTGAAAGTGAGTCAGCCACGATTGAAAGTCCAGCCACACCAGTAGCGAACCATCTTGTAACCTTGGCATCGTGGAGAGCCATCTGGATACGCTCGTAGCAATACTTATCATGCATATAGTGAATTACATTCAAAGCACTTACATATACTCTAGCTAACCACTTCATCATATCATCGAACTTGTCCATAACTTCATCAAAGTCGAGATACTCTGCTGTGATAGGTTGATACTTAGGTCCTACCTGAACCTTAGTCTTCTCATCAACACCACCGTTGATAGCATAAAGCATACATTTAGCAAGGTTTGCACGAGCTCCGAAGAACTGCATTTCCTTACCGATTCTCATAGATGATACGCAACAAGCGATACCATAATCATCACCGTGTGTAACTCTCATAAGATCATCGTTCTCATACTGAACTGAAGAATATCCGATAGAAATCTTAGCGCAGTATCTCTTGAATGCCTCCGGCAATCTTGTAGACCAAAGAACTGTAAGGTTTGGCTCTGGAGCTGCACTCAAGTTCTCAAGTGTATGCAAATATCTGAATGACATCTTAGAAACCATGTGACGTCCGTCAATGCCGACACCACCGATAGACTCTGTTACCCAAACTGGGTCACCAGCGAAAATCTGGTTGTACTCTGGAGTACGAGCAAACTTCACGCAACGCAACTTCATAATGAAGTGGTCTACGAATTCCTGAATCTGCTCCTCTGTGAATGTACCGTTAGCTAAATCTCTCTCAGCGTAGCAGTCGATGAATGTAGATGTACGTCCAAGTGACATAGCCGCACCGTTCTGCTCCTTAACTGCTGCAAGATATCCAAGGTATGTCCACTGGATAGCTTCCTGTACGTTCTTAGCAGGTTTAGAAATATCAAAACCATAGATATTTCCTAATTCCTTTAACTCCTCAAGAGCTCTAAGCTGCTCTGAATACTCTTCTCTATCACGGATAACATCAGGAGTCATAGTCATTAACTCTGTACCTAACTTCTGATTCTTCTTATCCTCAATCAATGCATCGATACCATAAAGTGCTACTCTACGGTAGTCACCAATGATACGCCCACGACCATAAGCATCTGGCAAACCAGTAACGATGTGGTTAGTTCTACACGTTCTGATCTCTGCTGTATAAGCATCGAATACACCGGCGTTATGAGTCTTTCTATAGTTTGTATAGAAATCAACTACCTCAGGATCAACTTCATAACCGTTGTCAGAGCAAGCCTTCATAGCCATACGGATACCACCGTTAACCTGAAGTCCTCTCTTAAATGGCTTATCAGTCTGGAAACCTACGATAGTCTCTTTGTCCTTGTCTAGGTAACCTGCCTCGTGTGAAGTGATAGTCTGAACAACCTTAGTGTCCATATCCAAAACTCCACCTGCTTCTCTCTCCTTCTTTTGAAGGTCAAGAACCTGGTTCCACAAATCTTTAGTATTCTGTGTAGGTCCTGCAAGGAAACTCTCATCACCATCATATGGTGTGTAGTTCTTCTGAATAAAATCTCTGACGTTAACTTCTTCAGTCCAAGCGCCAGCCTTAAAACCTTCCCATTCTTTCTTCATCTTAATCTTTCCTCCTAAAATCTTCTACGTAAAAATCTATATGAATCAGTTACTTAATAGTTAAAATATCCTCTACGCTCTTCTTCTTTGGAACTTCTGGGTCGATGTCTGGATGTCCCAATGCAATTAGCGACATCAGAAGCTCTCCCTCAGGTACTTCCAAAATTTCTGAAGCCTTTTCAATGTCGTAGAGGCCCATAATGACTGTTCCTAGACCCTGGTCATGCGCTGCCAAGCAAAATGTTTGCGTAGCAATTCCATTATCAAACGCCTGCCATCCGTCTTCTCGAATCGTCGAGAAACTACCGTCTCTCTCAAATCCTGAACGCTTATCTTTGATGAGCGTAGCAACGATAACAGGTGCACTATTGATAATGCCTGCATTGTGCTCCGCACAACACTCTGAAGCGATCTGACTCTTAAGGTCTGGATCAGTAACTGCGATATATCTCGTAGTTTGTGAATTTTTCCAAGAAGGTGCATATGACGCCGCAAGAACTAGGTCCTTAATAGTGTCATTTGATACCTTCTCATCGGTAAATTTACGAATACTTCTACGTGTTTTTATGCACTTAATTGTCTCCATTAAAACACCTCCAAAACGTCTTAATATCTAGCGAAATTATTGCTAAAATCACTCGTCTTAATAAAGAAGTTCGCTAACTTAATAAGTATAACACTTGGGGGCATTTTTTCAACAGTAAAAAGGCAATTATTTTAGGTTTTTGACATTAAATGTTATGTTTGAAATCTTGACAGATTATATTTTTTTATACTACTATTTTTATGGTAAGTAATTACGAAAGGTAAAGAAAAATGTCAGAGGAAAAGACTCTGGAAAAAGGTCTAATATCTGTTGTGATGAGCAACTATAACACTCCTTTAAATTATTTAAAGGAGTCTATTGATAGCGTCTTGAATCAGACATATTCTAACTTTGAATTCATCATTATTGATGATGGCTCTACTGATGATTCGTTAGAGTTTATCAAGTCGTATGATGATCCTAGGATTAAGTTGATTATAAACGAAGAGAACATTGGACTTACTAAGTCTTTAAATAAAGGATTAGACTTAGCTCGAGGTGAGTATATTGCAAGGATGGATGCTGATGACATTTGTTATCCTGAAAGGTTTGAAAAGCAGATTGCATATATGGATGAGCATCCAGATACTATTGTATGTGGAACATGGGCAGAAATTATAGATGACAAGAGTAATGTGCGATTAGAAGATTGGACTCGCCAATCTATTAATGATATTGATGAATATAGAATCCATCTTTTATTCGAAAATAAGCCTCTTCTTGTTCACCCAAGTTCATTTTTCAATCACCGATTGCTTATAGATCACAACATCAGTTATAATGAGGACTATCGTTACGCACAAGACTACGATATGTGGGCAAACTGTTCAAGATATGCAAACTTATATATTTATCCTCATATACTACTTAAGTTTCGCCAACACGAAAATAATATTTCCCTTTCAAAAACTGCCGAGCAAGATGAATGCGCGATTAAAATCATACAAAAACAGTTAAAATCATTAAATCTATCATTAACTGATAATCTGAAACCGCTACATTTTAGATTTTTATATGAGCAAAAACCATACAGTTCTAAAATAAAAAAATGGCTTCGAATCATAATCAAAGCCAACAAAGTAAACAATATATATGACCAACGTAAATTGAAGAATATTCTTTGGTATCGTTGGTCTGAAATTTGCTATGAAGAATTATCCAACTCTAGTTTTTTGCGTCGCATTCAAATTATCCTATCAATGTCTTTTGTCTGTAAACTAAATCTATTCAAAATACGAAAGAGTTTTCGCCAATAATTTCTATATGCTTATACTATATGCCTCTAATTTTTAAGTAGATTTTTCTAATCCCCATATATATACCTCTAATGACCAAATAAGAATAGTATTTTATTCTGTTTCCTCTTTCAATTTCTATATCCCACCAGTATTTAGAGAATGCATTATGGCTTTTGATTCTCCAAGGTTTCTCAGCTTCAACAAAATGAAAAAAACGAACTTTCTCCAATTCTTTCTCTTCTATGGTTTCGGTATAAAACAATGGATAATTAAAATATTTTGTTTCATATTTCATATCACCTTTATAAAGAACATTAATTATGTCTTGATCCTGAAATTTTATGCTATCCTTCAATTGAATGCACAAATCTAAAATAGACTTTACCGTGGTAGTATCCCTTATTTTTTTTAGATTAAGTATTATTATACCTGCATTAATATAATGATGCTTTTCGCCTAAATCCAACCCAATTTTATCTTGATATTCCGCTTTTACTCGTTCCTCCGAAATATCTATAGTCCCTATAATGCTTTTATTATCAAACTCCTGAAAATAAATATCTTCTACATTTTTCAAACAAATTACATCTGCATCTAACCACATAATCCTATCCAACTCTTCCGGTAAGCAAAATTGAGCAAACAAACGTGAATAGGTTTCTAAACTGATGCGTTTAATGTTGATAGGAAGTTTTTCATATAGAGTTTCATCCATATCAATTACAACACAATCACAGTTGATTTTTTTCTTTAGATACTTTTTAAATTTTTTTATTTTTCTCGAGGAAAGACTTTTGTTAAGAAAGTACACTTTAAAATCGCTATTGTATTTTTTCAAAGAATATAACATCGTCTTGTACTTGCTTAAGTACTTTTTATCAGCCGATATCAAAACATTCATATGCCTATGATTGTTATATTCTTGCATTTTTTACCTCCTTTTTTTATAAAGTCTCTCCATTATTTAAGCTGCTCTTTTCGCATTTCTAGTTTGTTAATTATTGTTTACTTTTTACATTTTTCATTAAATTCAATAATATCTAATAGCAATTGTGCATTTTCTGATTTTGCTATGGCATTAACATCTTTATCTAAGCAATGGCTTTCCCAATATGGATGATCTTCATATATAAAAGTGTGTGAAGGATTGACTCTTGGGTCTAGAATGAATAATTCTCTTAATTCCTCGTAACTAACATTGTGTTTTTTGGCAATTTGATAAAACTGAGAACAAAAAGACACTTTTGTTGCCAACCAACTGTTTTCCATATATTTTGCAATCTCTGCTGTAGTACTATCAACGATTCTAAAAGTATGACGTCCATCATATACACTCTGCAAAACTTGTATAACCTTCTGACATACACTTTTTTCTCCACCAAGAATAGTAAATCCAAAGTCAAAGTTATTGCAATGCTGGGTAGCTCCATAGTATTCAGGGCTGAAAACAATTTGTTTTCCTGTCTTCTCTATTAACTTTTCTGTTGAATGAGGAAGAATGGTACTTTTAATAACATATATATCTGCCTCATTTTCTTCTATCGCATTTTTTACTTCTGAAATATCACACAGATTTTCATTATTAATAGGGGTATCAACGCAAATAAATGCAATGTCATATTTTTTGATAGCCCTAGTATCAATGTCCTTATATTTGTCGTATAATTCTGGTTTTAACTTTTCTATTTCTTTCGCTAGGTTATTTCCAACCACACCGCAACCTACTATTAGAATGCTCATATTTAACCTCACTTATTGTTCTACTTATTCTTTATCACCTTTAAGTTTTACATCGTTTAATCGCACTGCTCCCCAATTATGGGTTTTCCACAACATCGGATTATCTATTTGTTTTTCATTCATGTCAAAAACAAATCCTGGGAACACACCTTCCAACTGACAATCTTTTCCATATTCATCTGTTACAAATGCTACCACATCTACTTGGTACCTTGAAGGAACCAGATGAGAAGTGTCAAGTTCAAAAGATAATTCTTTCAATTCATTTTCAGCAAAGTTTACTCTTTCTTCTGTTACCATGGTTGCCGCTTTTTTAGGACTTACCATAGGTGAAAACTCAAATCTAAAACGTACGTTTTCATTTTTTTCTTTCGACTGAACTTTAAGTTTTAATGGTATTTTATTTCCACATTTGATTCCATAGTTGTTTAATTCTAACTCTTGTATTCTCAAATCACTGCTATTCCAATCCAAATGTCTATAGTTGTCATCAAATTCATAGTGATCTCTTATCAATTCTTTATCTAACCCTTTAGACAAATAAATATCAATAGCTTTATTAACATTTCCGTCATAAATAATCTTTCCCTTACTAAGAACAATGCATCTATCGCACAGTGTTCGGATAGTATTCATATTATGACTTACATAAAGAATTGTTCGTCCTTCAGAAGTAGATACCTCTTTCATTTTTTCTAAACATTTTGTTTGAAATGCCATGTCTCCCACAGCTAATACTTCATCCATAATCATTATCTCTGAATCAAGATGGGCAGCAACTGCAAAAGCTAATTTCACATACATTCCCGATGAATATCTTTTTACTGGCGTATCAATAAAGTTACTGCATTCTGAAAACTCAATGATATCATCTATTTTCTCGGAAACCTCCGCACGCGTCATTCCTAATATTGCACCATTCAAATAGATGTTTTCTCTTCCAGTTAGTTCTGGATTAAATCCTGTACCAACTTCGAGCATTGAAGATATTCTTCCGTTTACCTTTATCTCTCCTTCAGTAGGGGCAGTTACTCTCGATAACAATTTCAGAAGAGTAGATTTTCCAGCACCATTGTGTCCTATAATCCCTAGTCTTTCCCCTTCATATATTGTTAGATTAATGCCGTCTAATGCCAAAAACTTTTCATTTTTCTTATAAATCTTGGAACCTATTCTTACATTAGGATCTTCTTTACCTCTTTTTCGAGCCCACCAACTTTGAAGATCACCTTTTAAGGTTCCTCCACCTATTACGCCTAATCGATATTGCTTTCTTATTCTTTCTATTTTAATCGCCAGATTATTATCACTCATACCAGTCTCCATTACACTGTATCCATAAATGTTTTCTCAACTTTGTTAAACATTGTAATTCCTATTAACAACACTACAATTGTTGTGATCCAACTAATTCCCCAGAAGAAAAATGGTGTCGAACCTACACCTATCCATCCAAATCTCATAAACTCTACAATTGGTGACATTGGGTTCAACATGATTAGAGTGTACCATCCTCTATTCAATGTTGAGGCCGCGTAAATAATAGGTGTTGCGTACATCCAAAGTTGGACACCAAAGGAAACCATTATTTGCAAATCCCTATACTTTGTGGTCATTGATGAAATAATAATTCCGAATCCCAATCCCAAGGCTGCCATTTGAACTACCAATATCGGCGTCAATAATACTGCCCATGTCAAATGTGCGTTAGAACCTCTGAACAAGAATAATAACGAAAATAGAATAACTAACAGTATCTGAACTCCAAAGTTAACCATAGATGAGATAACTGCTGAAATCGGAATAGTTAATCTAGGAAAATACACTTTACCAAATACATTTGCATTCTGAACAAAAGTATTTGATGTACTTGTGAGACAAGTCGAAAAATACATCCATGGCACGTTTCCTACCATATAGAACAGAAAATGAGAGACGCCGCTGACAGGAAGTTCCATGTCAGCAATATCCCCAAATACAAAAGCCTGCATAGCAGCTGTGAACAATGGTTGGATAATAAACCATGTTGGTCCCAAAATAGTTTGCTTAAATCTGGTTGTGAAATCTCGTTTCACAAACAGCCATACCAGATCTCTATATTTCCAAAGTTCTCTTAATTGAAAATCAAATATTTTAGTTTTTGGTTTAATGATATATGTCCATTTTTGTTCCATTTTGTACCTTCTTAATTATAGTATGTTCTTCCGCCTAAAATAATCAATGCTGTCCTCAAAAGATAATGTTCATATACAAACATTTGAAGTCTTCTTTTCCTAGTAAATAAGTAAGAATATTGTTTTCTTAATCTTTTTAAGTTCTTACCGATTCTTTTGGATTCCGAAGAATGTTTTTTAAGCAACCTAAGAATTCTTATAGACCTCTCTACACACTCTCTCACTAACTTGTCTATCACATTTTCATAGTCTTCTAGCATCTTTTCACATTTCACAAAAGATACTATTTCTGACATAGCCTTCTCTTTTTCTAATTCTCCTCTTTCCAATCTAGTTGTAATACTTTTTGGATGCTGTATGTAACAATATTGAGTATCTGCGTTATATTTTATTTTGCTATTTTTTTCTAAGGCCAATAAATAAGTTATTATAAACAATCTATCTTCATTGAGCGATACTTCTTCATCAAACTTAATATTTTTTTCTTTTATGATTTGGGCATCAAACAATTTGTTCCACAAGAAACCATTGTATTGTGGGACTTCACCATACATATTATTTATTAGTTCTTCAATCGTATATTCCTTGTTGGCCAACTTATAAAAATGGATATCTGTTTCATTTTCTATTTTTTGCATATAATTGCACATAGCCAAAGGAACATCTTTGCCCATTTCGCCTAGAAGAACTTCTAAATATCTATCAAGCACATAATCATCGCTATCTACAAATGCAATATATCTCCCCTTGCTATTAGCAATCCCCACATTTCGACAAATAGATATACCATCTTTTTCCACTTTAATAACTTTGCTATTTAAGTTATATCTTTGTGCAATTCTATATACTTCTTCATACGTGCTTGAGTGACATACTAATATGACTTCAAAGTTTTTATATTTTTGCGCAACTAAACTATCTAGACATCGCGCTATTTTGTCTAGATATTTATAAACTGGTATTATTACTGATACTGTGATTCCCATTTTGAGGAGTACCCCCTAAATATTTCGCCGTAATATAAATAAATATCAAATATTTAAAAAGTCTCACACACCCCCGATTATTTTATCATATTCACATTTTTCATACAATTATATGGCTCTAATGTTATGTTGAACATGTATACTATTCAATATTATTAAAAAATATATAAAATTGGGTGCCGAAATCGGCACCCAATATATATAATAATCAAACCCTAATTTTAAGTTAAATACTCTTTTTATTCTGCTGCACTATCTTCGTCCGGAACAGCATTGATTGATAGATCAACCGGATCATCCTTGTCTGGGAACAAAGCGTTCAGTATGATACCGGCCAACGCCGCAACCGCCAGTCCAGATAAACTAAAGTCGATGCCTGCTATAGCAAACTTAACAGTTCCGTCTATAGAGTTGACGATGTCTCCACCCATTCCTGAACTGAACTTAATACCGAGCGCGCAAACTACAATAATAGCTGCAACGATAACGTTACGCGACTTTTTGAAGTCCACGTTCGCCTCCACTACGTTGCGAACACCGATAGCTGCAATCATTCCATACAAGATGAATGAAATACCACCAACAATACCTGCTGGCATAACCTTTATAACCGCCGCAAACTTAGGTGAGAATGAAAGAATAATAGCAATATAAGCTGCGATTCTTACCACTCTAGGATCGTATACTCTTGAAAGAGCAAGTACGCCTGTGTTCTCGCCGTATGTTGTGTTAGCAGGACCACCGAATAGTGATGCAAGTGATGTTGCAAGACCATCACCAAGAAGTGTTCTGTGAAGACCTGGCTTATTGATGTAGTCCTTACCTGCTGTAGATCCGATAGCACAGATATCACCGATATGTTCCATCATTGTTGCGATAGCAATAGGAATCATAGTAGTGAGCGCTGCAGCTACCTTAGCATGCTGACTGAAATCAACTCCGCCAAATACTGTACCCTTCCAGTGGATTGGAAGTCCAACCCAGGCAGCATCTCTGATCGTCCACCACTCAACCTTTGTGAATGCTGGAATATCAAGCAAGTTACCAAAAATAATAGCGCAAACATATGCTACTGCAACACCGATAAGTACAGGAATAATCTTCGCCATTCCTTTACCCCAAATGTTGAATGCGATTACTGTGCCGAGGGCAATGATTGCCAAAGGCCAGCATGTTGCGCAGTTATTCAATGCTGAAGGTGCTAAACAAAGTCCAATAGCAATAATGATAGGACCAGTTACTACAGGTGGGAATAACTTCATTACTCTCTTAACACCCACAAGTTTGATTACAAGCGCGAGAACTACATATAAAAGTCCGGCACCTACTACACCCAAGCAAGCATATGGGAGCATTTCAGTATTAGCTGAACCATCTTTCGCTAATGGCGCGATGGCTGCGTATCCACCCAAGAAAGCAAATGATGAACCAAGGAACGCTGGCACTTTAAACTTAGTAAGTAAGTGGAATAAAAGTGTACCAATTCCTGCCATCAAAAGCGTTGTCTGTACATCCAATCCTGTAAGAATTGGAACTAGAACTGTAGCTCCGAACATCGCAAAAAGATGTTGGAAACCGAGCAGTCCCATTCTTCCTACGCCAAGTTTACGCGCATCGTAAACTGGCTCGAGACCAACCTTAATCTTTTCCATAGATTCTTCCTCCTTAAAAATCCCAAAAATAGGCAAAATTTTTTGGGGCTCATGCCCCATCCGTTTTCCTATGTTGCGTCTATTCTACCATAAAAAAAGAGCAATTACCACAACATCTTGTGGTGATCGTTCATATAGATAACTATTTCCAATCCAACCTATGCAGTTCTCCCACATCTTGCATACCTTTAAAGTCAAGTTGCCTCAAGGCTTCATACAATACTATAGCAACAGAGTTAGATAAATTTAATGATCTGATATCTTCATTCATGGGAATACGAATGCAATTATCTTCATGCTCCACTAAGATTTCTTCCGGAATACCTGCACTCTCTTTTCCAAACATAATAAAATCGTCTGGTCCGAATTCCACATCAGTATATTTCTGATGGGCCTTTGTAGTAGCATACCATATTTTAGCATTTGGATTTTTCTCACAGAAATCTCGATATGAATCATATATGACTACATCCAAGTCTTCCCAATAATCCATTCCTGCGCGTTTGAGATTCTTCTCATTAATCCTAAACTTCATTGGCTCAATCAAATGGAGTTTAGTGTCTGTCGCGCAGCAAGTACGTCCTATATTTCCTGTATTTTGTGGAATTTCTGGTTCTAATAATACTATGTTCATATTTCCTCTAACTTAAAAACTGACCTAGTAAGCCTAGGCCAGTTTAATAATCATTACTTTTCAGCGTCTAGCTTCTCGATGAACTTTCCAACTCTATCTAAAGCTAACTTTAAATTGTCCAACGAATAAGCGTACGAAATTCGAAGGAAACCTTCACCGCAATCTCCAAAGGCAGTGCCTGGTACGACAGCGACTTTCTGTTCCTCCAAAAGTTTAGTAGCAAACTCTTCAGAAGTTAATCCATACTTTTTTATATTAGGGAACACATAAAATGCTCCAAATGGTTCGAAACACTCGATTCCCATCTTCTTGAATTCACTCAACAAGAAACGTCTTCTCTGATTGTATGCCTCGCGCATAACCTCGACATCCTTATCTCCATGACGAAGAGCCTCGATAGCTGCGTACTGACTTGTAGTTGGAGCACACATAATAGCGAACTGATGAATCTTAAGCATCTGTTCTGAAATTTCCTTGGGAGCGATAGCATAACCTAGTCTCCATCCTGTCATAGCATAAGCCTTAGAGAAACCATTAACAATAATAGTTCTCTCCTTCATACCTGGTTGCTGCGCAATGGTAACATGCTCGCGGTCATAAGTGAGTTCGCCATAAATCTCATCAGAAAGAACATAAATATCTTTTTCCACACAAACTTTAGCAATGTCCTTTAAATCCTTTTCTTCCATAATGGCTCCCGTAGGATTGTTAGGAAAAGGAAGAACTAACATCTTTGTTTTGTCAGTAATCTTTTCTAAAAGTTCATCCTTTGTGAGTCGGAACTCATTCTCCTCTTTTAGTTCTATTGGAACTGGGACGCCATGCGTCAGTTCCACACAAGGCACATATGAAACATAGCTAGGCTGTGGAACCAATACTTCATCACCTGGATCAAGCATAGCTCTAAAAGCGAGGTCAATAGCCTCACTTCCACCGACAGTGATAAAAACTTCATTGTCGTAGTCATAGTCCAAATCGAACTTTCGCTTCATATAGTTGCATATTTCTATTTTTAATTGCTTTAGACCAGAATTCGAGGTGTAGAAAGTATGTCCCTGCTCTAGCGAGAAAATACCTTCCTCGCGGATATGCCAAGGCGTATCAAAATCAGGTTCTCCCACACCGAGCGAGATAGCGTCTGGCATCTCACTTACGACATCGAAGAACTTTCGAATGCCTGATGGCTTTATATCCTTAATGGTCTTAGATAATGGATCTCTCATTATGGTGTCACCAAAATCCTTTCATTCTCTTCTGCTAATACTGTTCCGTAATCCTTATATTTTCTAAGGATAAAGTGTGTTGATGTATTCATAATAGAGTCGAGTGTTGAAAGCTTGCTCACAACAAACTGGGCGATTTCCTTCATTGAACCTTCCTCTAGAATAACAGTAAAGTCAAATCCACCTGACATCAGATAAACTGCCTTCACCTCATCATACTTCATAATACGTTGCGCGATATCATCAAAACCTGTTCCTCTCTGTGGAGTAACTCTCACTTCTATAAGGGCTGTAACACGGTTTTCGCTCGTCTTGTCCCAATCAATCATAGTGTAATATCCGCAGATAATGTTTTCCTTTTCCATTTCCGCGATCTCGTTCGCGACTTCCGTCTCGCCCTTGCCCAAAAGAACCGCCGCCTCCTTGAGGTCGATTCTGCTGTTGTTCTCGATTAATCTTAAGATTTCTTCTCTCATTTTTAACTCCTTATTTTATAACAAGTTTTCCAGTTCATCGCTTTTCGGAGGAGTAAGATATCTCACATCCTCGCCATTAATAGCGATTCTATCGTTGGAATCAGTTATTTTTCCAATAGTTTGGGCCAAAAAGCCCTCATCTAGAAAACATTTTACCATATCATCGCCGTCATTGCACACAATAAGAATGGCACCACGCCCATCCGCCTGATAAGGATTTACATCAAAGTGATTTCCTATCTCAATAACCTCTTGCCATATCGGAATGTCCTTAATGTTCACAGTAATCCCCGTGCCGGCTGCCGCCGCCAATTCCCACAACGCTCCGAAGATTCCTGTCTCACCCACTTCATAAATACAAGGTGCATTTTTCGACTTAGCAAGCTCGACATATTTTTCGACGTCGATAAAATCTTCGAGCGATAAGCAGTCATTGACGAAGCTTGCTGCAAAGTTTTTGCGCAGTTCATTTTCATAACGCTTCGTCAAGCGTACAGTTGCCGAAACTCCTGTCGAGCCAACCATTATGACATCCATATTTTCCTTTATACAATTAGAAGACATCACTATCGCAATGTCTTCTAAGTTATGTGTATTTCTTGAACTACTATTCACAATACCACCTTAATCCCGTTTTGTTTCTGCTGCATTAGATTCTTCTTCCTTCTTCTTATCTTTGTCATCGGAATCAGATCCACCAGTACCCTTTATAATCACACAAGGTGCCATAGCATAAGTACTAGTGTGCATATATTCTTTCTTAACCTTCACGCCATTCTTGTAGATAATCTTATACAGCTTAGCTACATATCCAGTGTGTCCAGGATTCTTTTCTTCTTCAAATCCCTCAGGTTTGGAAGGGTCTTTCACCACTTCTTCCTTGATAGGAGTGGTCTTTACAATCTTGCTGACAAACTCGATCTCTCTATTTTTGGGACGAGTGTCATGTCCGTAAATCTTGAATGTAAGTGCTCCACCCTCGTCGTAAATACCCTGAATATATATTGGATACTTAGTATTGTTCTTAAACTTGAAATCTTTGTAATCATCAGCGAGTGCTGCGTCCGCAGCAAGGTCCACATATCCTACTGAGAGTGAGTGTGGATATCTCTCAACAACATCAAGTTCTGCGCGAATAATTGCGTTATACATAGTACTTGAAACCTGGCAGATGCCTCCGCCCAAACTATCTTCTACATCACCTTTAACATAAGTAGGTGCCGGCTTCCAGCCATTCGCCTTTGTCCATGGAACAAGATATTCATTACAAGAGAATGTCTCTCCCGGATACAAAGTGTGTTGATTCAACTTCTTCATTCCATTCTCCATATTCTGATTACGCTTAGTATCTTCCATAGAGAATGTTGTTGTATATTTACCTAGTACATTGTCCGGAATCTTACAATCTTTAGTAGTGTACTTAGGATGTTTAATCTTAGTTGTTACAGAGAAAACAATGTCGTCTACGCCATTCCATTCTTTGGCAACATATTTTTTTAATTCGGAAATCGTTGTCTTATAATCTACGCCAACGCCATCCTTCTCCTTCAAAACTTTGAAACCTTTTCTAGTCTTCTTGAGCTGTGCATTCTGCGCTTCAATATCATGCTCTTCACACACATTTCTCATTTCAGTCGCTAGAGTACTGTTATCAAATTCCATCTTAATAGGAAAATTCTTTCCCTTGTTTTTTAAATCAAGAGAATCTTTATAGCGCTCGATAACATCACCTGACTTGCCGAAGGCAATAGCCTGGTCAACCACGTCTTCGTTCGCCCAGTCGTAGCCGAGATCAGCGAGAGTGGTGTTAGCTGACTCACTACCTATCTGGATAGTCACATTAACATTGCGTTTCTTGTCGACGATACGCTCAACCTTCTTCTCGGCTTCCTCTTCAGTCTTGCCGTCCATCTTCTTTAGGCCTATAGTAACGCCGTCTGATATGATATTTGATTCGTCATTGACCACGTCGTCAGCTAGAACTATCGCCGTGGTCATCGTGGCCAACAGCAGAATACCTAGTACGACGAGAGTCGTTTTCTTAATCATTTTAGTTACCTCTTAAAAAATAGTAGGAATAAGTGTTACAACAAGCGCTGCGACTAATACGAGCGCTATAACAACTGCTACAATTCTTTGGTTCTTTTTGTTGTTAAAAAAATCCATAATTTCTCCTAATAATCGAGAGATAACCCCCTCGAATATCGTTCTATTCTACTTAAATGAAACACCATTGTCAATCGACATTTCTAGGTTTTATCACGATTGTTCTAAACTTCTAAAAAGTTTCGTATACATTATGATATATCTAATAAGGGAATAAATCATAATTACCATATTGACGCTAACAAGAGCATAGATAAATTTAACATCCAGCCATGATAAATATGTATCTTGTCCTGCAATATATAAAAGTACTACTATCATCACCACATATGTAGCGAAAGTGCAAACTTTCCCATGAAACTCTGCTCCTTTGATCTTATAACCTCGCTTCATCAACATCGTTCCTGCTATAGCCATATACCCTTCTTTCAATATATATAGCCCCATCATAGGAATAATTGCTAAAGGCATTGCATAACAAAGACTTAATATAATAGATCCTAGCGTAATCTTGTCTGCTATAGGATCTAACATTTTTCCGAAATCCGTGACCTGATTAAACTTTCTAGCTATGAATCCATCGAAAAAGTCTGTTAATCCAGAAATAGCAATCACCACATATGCAGGCCAGTAATATGGAATAATATGTTCATGCGCCATGTAGAAAAGTACTAAATAAACTGGCACTAATGCTATCCTGAAATATCCCATTATATTTGGAATTGTAAAGTATTCGCTTTTCGGTCTTTTACCCATAGTTCCTCCCGTTTTTCCTCAACATATTTATTTTAAATCAGCGAGTTTTTGTTTTCAATATCTCAATACGAATATTTTTATTTTTAATAAAAAAGCTGCGGGCTTAACGCCCGCAACTAATACTACACAAACAAAAACATCACTTGTTATTTTTTGTTTTTAACCTTGAAGATAACTTGATTTTCATCAAATAGTCCGAAACCTAAATCTGTTCTCATTTCAAGTTTCTTCCATCCTTTTTTAAGTTGATAAACCACACTGCCTTCTAAAGATTTTCCAGGTGCAATCTCCCCATCGAACGATCCATATTTTTCTGCCTCTGGCAATTGAAGACCTATGATATCTTCATCGATGGATTTATCATCAACATAAGCTTCAAATGTAGCCCACGACATTGATATTTTGTCATCTGATTTATTCTTAACCTTAAATACACAAATGACAAACTCTTTTCCTTTATCAGGTTCTATGAATTTACTTTTGTCTCCATGAGAAACAACAGCCTTTTCAAACTTCATAGAGATGCCGTTGTATTTTGCTGTTTCACCTACTGTGTAAAACTTTTTCTTTGTTTCCGTCTCTTCGTCCACATCCTTCATGTCATCTTTCTTTGCTTCTGATTTAGATTTCGCTTCCTTATCGGTACCTGTGCCTGTATCATCACTTCCTAATAAAGCTGCGCATGATCCTAAGAATAGAACCACTAAGACTATAATAATCCAGAACCACACTTTTTTGTAAATAGGTTTTTTCTGCTTTTGCTGTGGTTGAGGCTGCTGTGGAGCAGGGTTTGGATTTTGTGTATTATTGTTATTATCTGTCATAATAATCTCCTTTCTAAAATAAAAAATTCCCCCATATTTCTATAAGGGAATTTTACTATTTATAAAGACACGATTGTTATGCTCCGAGCATAATCGTTATTAAGATGGAAGAATAATTGCTTCCAAAAGCATTACAAGCATAAAAATTGTAATTGCAACCAATACTCTTACCAAAATCTTCACCCACTTATGTTTAAAGTTGGCAGGAATCAATTTGTCTGCCACTCTACCGATGTTCAAAAGATACAATGTAGGTAAAAGTACGGACATAAGATTCAAATACATTGCAATTATTTTAAATGCTATTCCATTTGTCATATCTAGTCCAGCAGCCACGATAGCGCTTGTAACAAACAAATATATGATTATAACTATTATATAAATAGGAATATATCTTTTTTCACAATATGCAAGCATACCCCAATTAGAATTTTTCTTGGTCCTTTTTCCTCGAATCTCTCTAAGTAGTTCATCTGCATTCTGATATCTAAGATTAGGATCTATTTGCGTACATTTATTAGCAACATCATTTAAAAAAGTTTTATTGCCATTTGCCCTATTCGCAAGCATTTCTTCTAAAACTTTTCCAAGCGAATAAATATCACTTCTCTCATCAGTCTGTGCAAACCCAAATTGTTCCGGTGACGCATATCCTGCAGTTCCGAGAAGTCTAGTATCTTTTTCCATATTTTCTTTTTTCGTTCTAGCAATATCAAAATCAAGAAGAATAACATTGCCTTCGGCAATAACAATATTCCTCGGTTGTATATCTCTATGTATAATTCCTTTAGCATGTACCTCAGTTAATGCTTCGCAAAGTCCTGTCATAATATGTAATACATCCTCATCACTTAAACTCTGTTCATACATCATTGCATCTAGTCGCTTACCATTTATATATTGCTCAATCACAACACAATGATCATTTTCTGTAAAGCAATCTAAAATCTTAGCCAGGTGTTTACTCTCTATCTGACATAACTTTTGATAAACTTCATAATTGCCGTAAGGCATTACTTTTTTTACCACCACTTCCTTCGTATCCACATTTTGGATGAGCGTCGTGGTGCATTTATCTGTCTTTGAAAATTCCGATAACTGTATAAACTTTTCCTTGTAATAGGTTTCTTTCAATTTGACAATTACCCCTATTTAAAAATATACTATGTTACAAGTATAACAAAAATAGCGTTTATGTGGCGCAAAGATTAAAGCGAGGAATAATATGAAATCAACTGATGAGTTAATGAAAGTTTTAGAAAATTCAAAAAATTTGCAAGATTATGTCGAGGACAACTTTGATGACATTTCTAACATTACTTTCCATGAATACTTGAATCAATGTTTGGAAAAACAAGAAATGACAAAAGCTGAGATTATTGACCGTGCTAACATCCAAACAAATTATGGTTATCAAATATTTGATGGTTCAAAAACACCGTCACGTGATAAAGTTTTAGCACTCTGCTTCGCAATGGAACTAACTGTAGATGAGTCAAACAGATTACTTAAGCTATCAGATCACTCTATCTTATATCCTCGAATAAAAAGAGATAGCATAATTATTTTTGCGATTGAAAAGAAAAAGAACTTTATGGAAGCTAATTTACTCCTAGATGAAATGGGTGAAGCTCATATAGAATCATAATAAAACGCGGGCATTATGCCCGCGTTTTGTATCTCTTTTTATTTATTCTTTACTTTGAAGATAACTTCCTTTTTATGGAAGAATCCAAAACCTAAATCTGTTCTCATTTCAAGTTTCTTCCATCCCTTTTTAACTTCATAAACCACGCATCCTTCTAAAGTTTTTCCAGGAGATACTTCCCCGCTAAAATCCCCATATTTTTTTGCGTCTTCACACTGAAGTCCCCAAACATCCTCATCAATTGACCTATTGTCAATATAAGCTTCAAATTCTGCCCATGACATAGATATCTTTTCGTCAGATTTATTCTTTACTTTGAATACACAAATGACATATTCTTTTCCTTTATCTGGACGAACAAAACCATCGGAGTCACCATGAGAAACAATGGCTTTCTTGAACTTCATAGATATGCCGGCTTGTTTTGCTGTTTCACCTACTGTGTAAAAATTTTTCTTAACGGTAGCTATTTCAACATCTCGCACATCATCCTTTTTCTTTTCTACTTTTTTCTGTGTTGTTGCCACAATCTTATGAGTTGTAGTTTCAGGCTTTTTGTACGTCGTCGCCTCCGTTTGCTGTTGAGTAGTTTTAACTTCTATTTCTGTTGTTGGTTCATTTGTATCAGTATCATTACTACTACTCATTATTGCTGCACATGAACTTAAGTATATTATTTCAAACAAAATAATAAACCAAAACCATACTCTTTTATAAATCGGCTTATACTTTTTGGGAGATACTTTAGACTGGTTATTTCGCTGTGGCGAATTACTATTAGGTACTTGATTATACATATTGTTATCTGCCATACTTTTATCCCTTTCTAAAATAGAATACTACTTTTTATTATAACACCTTATTCAAAAAGTCTATCGTTCTTGGTTCTTTTGGATTGTTAAATACTTCTTCTGGAGTTCCTTCTTCTACGATGTATCCACCATCCATGAAGAGTACTCTATCGGCCACTTCTCTGGCGAAGCCAATCTCATGGGTAACGATAACCATCGTCATGCCTTCCTGTGCCAGTTTCTTCATAACCTGAAGCACTTCTCCAACCATTTCTGGATCAAGCGCTGAAGTAGGCTCATCGAAAAGCATTATGTCTGGCTTCATACAAAGTGATCTGGCGATAGCTGCACGTTGCTTCTGTCCACCTGACAATTGTGCTGGCATCGAGTGTGCCTTGTCATCAAGTCCCACACGAGTGAGAACTTTCATGGCATATTCGTTTGCCTCTTCTTTACTTTGTTTCTTCAACTGAGTAGGTGCAAGAGTAAGATTGCTTAATACATCCATATTGTTGAAAAGATTAAAATGCTGGAATACCATTCCAATTTCTTCTCTCGCCTTGTTGATATTTACATGTTTATCAGATAGACGGTTGCCATCAACGATAACCTCGCCACCTGTTATATCCTCTAATAAATTCAAGCATCTTAGGAAAGTAGATTTACCGCTACCAGAAGGTCCGATAACCACCACTACTTCACCTTCATATATATCTGTAGAAATATCTTTTAATACTTCTAGTTTTCCGAAGAATTTTTCGAGATGTGATACGTGAATTTTAACATTATCTTTATTCATGATGTCTTCTTCCACCTCCCATTCTCTTTTCTATATACTTAGCTAACTTAGAAAGTAGCGTAATAACTATTAGATACATAAAGCCGACGATAATCCAAACCTGGAATGATTTGAATGTAATCGCAACAACGCTCTTCGCCTCATTAACCAATTCTGGAAATCCGATAATCGATAGAATCGATGTATCTTTCAGCGTGATGATGAACTGGTTGATGATACTTGGAATCATCGTTTTTATTGCCTGTGGCAATACAACCTTAGCCATCGCTCTCCAGTATGGGAGACCCAAACTTCTAGCTGCTTCCATCTGTCCGATATCTACTGACTGGATACCTGCTCGGATAATCTCTGCCATATAGGCACCACAGTTTAATGCCAAACATATCGTACCCGCTTGCAACGCTGACAGTGTGACATCGCCACCTAACATCGTATTAATTCCATATGGAACACCGAAGTAAATGAAATAGGCCAATACAATCATTGGCACGCCACGAATTACATCTACGAAAACCTGCGCGATGACGTTGCAGACTTTGTTGTGGATAACGCTTAGTACGCCAAATATCAGACCTAGAATACACGCAAAGAATAGGCCACACAATGCGAGTAGCAAAGTGTTGCCCATAGACTTCAATAGTATCGGTCCATACTCATGTAAAATCTGTATCATTTTTTAATCCTTTCAAAAAGTAAAGACACCATTTGTCATGGTGTCCTTACTAAATCATCTGAAAAATATTATATTATTTTCCTAGATATTTTTCAATAATCTTGTCATATGTTCCGTTCTTCTTGATGTTTGCAAGACCCTTGTTGAACATATCCAAGAATTCCTGTTTATTCTTGTTGAATACAGCCACGCCATAGTCTGAACCTTTGTTTTCAGTTGACTTAACAACTTCTAACTCCTGTCCATCTTTGATAGATGCCTGCATGATAGGTGTATCCTCGAAACAAGCTACACACTGTCCGCCTTCAACTGCCTGATACATAGTAGGTGAGTCTTCAAACTTAGTAATCTTGAAGTCATACTTCTTCTTCAAGCTCTCTGCATATGAAGCACCCTCTGTACCATTCTTAACTGCAATCTTCTTGCCCTTTACATCATTGAATGACTTAATGCCAGAACCAGCTTTAACTGCCATTGACTGTGTAGCGTTGAAATATCCGTCTGAGAAAATCCATCCAGATTCTTTACGCTCATCAGTGATAGATGCTCCCGCAATCATTGCGTCTGCCTGATTAGCCTGGCAAGCTGCAATAGCTGAGTCCCAACCAAGGCTCTTCAACTCATATTCAAATCCCTGGTCCTTAGCAACTGCTGCCATGATATCAACATCGATACCTACGAAATTGTTGTCTTTGTCTGTGTACTCAAATGGTTTGAATACTGTGTCAGTTGCAACAATCCACTTTTTGTCCTTATTATCACTGGACTTTCCACATCCTGCGAACAATCCAAGTGCAAGAACCATAACTAATGTTAATGCTAAAATTCTCTTCATAATAAACCTCCTAAAAATAAATTTATATCCCTCTAAATTTAGCTCTCATTTTGTGCAGCAACCAAGTTCACACTGTGATACATCTTTCTGAGTTTAGGTTTCTCGATTTTGCCTGTGGCATTTCGAGGAACATCCGCGAAAATAATCTTTCGTGGTCTCTTGTAACGAGGTAGTTTCATACAAAACTCGTTAACCTCATCCTCTGTACACTCAGTGTCCGGATTTAATTCAATTACCGCTGCTGCTATCTCTCCCAAACGTTCGTCCGCGATGCCAATCACGGCTACGTCTTTCAGTTTTGGAAATTTACTTAGGTAGTTTTCTATCTGAACTGGGTAGAGATTCTCTCCACCACTAATTATAACATCTTTCTTTCTGTCAACCAAATAGATAAAGCCATCTTCATCGGTCTGAGCCATATCACCTGTATATAGCCATCCATCCTTCAAAGATTCCTTCGTAGCTTCCTCATCGTTAAAGTAACAAGTCATAACTCCGGGACCTTTGACTATGAGTTCGCCAACTGTGCCTTTTTCGACTTCATTGCCGTCGGGATCTACAATCTTTGCTTCCCAACCGTAGCCAGGGATACCGATGGCACCTACTTTTTCTATATTTTCAACTCCCAAATGTACACAACCAGGACCGATAGACTCACTCAAGCCATAGTTCGTGTCATAGTCGTGATTTGGGAAGTACTCTTTCCATCTCTTAATTAAACTCTTAGGTACAGGCTGCGCACCGATGTGCATAAGTCTCCACTGGTCGAGTTTGTAATCTTCCATCTTCACATCACCGCGGTCAAGCGCAAGAAGGATATCTTGTGCCCAAGGAACGAGCAGCCATACGATGGTACATCCTTCATTTGATACAGTCTCAAGTATAGTCTTTGGTGTAACTCCGCGAAGTAGTATCGCCTTGCTACCTGAAAGAAGACTTCCGAACCAATGCATCTTCGCACCAGTGTGATATAGTGGTGGAATACAAAGAAACACATCATCTTTAGTCTGACCATGATGTTTCTGTTCCACGATACATGAGTGCATAAGACTCGTATGATTGTGAAGAATAGCCTTAGGAAAGCCAGTCGTGCCCGACGAGAAATAGATGACTGCGTCGTCCTCGTCACTCAATGGAACATCTGGCTTTTCTGATGAACAGTCAGCCACTAATTCCTCAAAGTCCTCAGCAAACGAAGGACAGTCTGTTCCCACGAAGAACAATAACTCATCCTCTTCGAAATAATCTACGATTTCCTCTAGACGTCCCACAAACTCAGGTCCAAAAATCAAAGCATCTGCCTCTGAAAGATTCAGACAGTATCTAATCTCTTCTGAATCAAATCTGAAGTTCATTGGCACAGCCAATGCTCCAGTTTTTAATATACCAAAATATATTGGAAGCCATTCGAGACAGTTCATCATAAGAATGGCAACCTTGTCACCCTTCTTGATTCCTCTACTCATAAGGAAGTTTGCGATACGGTTAGCCTTCTCATCAAATATGTTCCAAGTAATTTCTCTTCTATAATGACTCTTCGTATCCGGCTGAATCAACTCGTACTCTTTCCAAGTGATTCTCTTCTTCTCGTGAACATCTGGATTGATTTCCACGAGACAAACGTCATTAGGATATTCTTTTGCATTTTTTTCTAGTAATTCTGTAATTGGCATAACATTTCCTTTCTGCCTAAATATTTAGTAGTCTTTTTGCGTTTTCACCTAGCACTAATTCTAGTTCTTCGCTAGTCAGTCCGCTCTCTCTCAAATCTTTAAGAGCAATCTCTTGGTCATACCAAGGAGAGTCAGTTCCGAAAAGAACTTTATCCGCCCCGTGATTTTTTACAATACGAGCAAACTGCTCTTGTTCTAAGTGAATAGGTGTCGTCTTATTCATACAGATGGCCGAGTCCATGTAAACTGGCATTCCGACAATCTTCTCTTCGACCTCATCCCAAAGTTTCCAACCAGCCATATGTGCTAGCACTAACTTTTCTGGTTGAATATGCTTCCACACATTCAAAATCATATCAGGTGTGCAGTGCACTTTATCTGGCAAGCCAATGTCCTCCCCTGCGTGAGTTACAATAACAAGATCCTTTTCTGCTGCATAGTCCATAATGCGAATATACTTTTCGTCATCAAACTCTGTCTTCTGATAATCAGGGTGAATTTTAATTCCCTTCATATCTGCCGCAACAATTTCATCTATTATTTCTTTGTAATCTTCATTATCCGGATGAATCGCACCAAAACTGAATAGTCTTGTTTCGTCTGTATGCTCATTCATCTCTCGTCCGATTTTATTTAACTTTGCAGGTTGTCTAGTATTCGTTGCCACTGGGCATACGATAGCCAAATCAATGCCACTTTCTTCACAGCTCTTGGTCAGATCTGTAGCCTTTCCGCTGCTTGCAGCTTGTGCGTGAAAACCTTGGCTATTGTAAATAATTTTTTCCATTCCACGAATGGTTTGCCCTGCAATTAAATCCGGGTATATATGCGTATGTGCATCAATAATCATTAATTATTTCTTCCCTTTTTAAATGCTGTAAGGTTCAAATCAACTGTCTTCGGAGGCACATTATTTTTTATAGCCTCTTCCCACTGAGATTCATCGAAATCCATAGTCTTAGATGCAACGCCAAGAATAATTACATTGAATACTCTAGCGTTTCCCATCTCGAGCGCTTCTTTCATGGCATCGACAGTAATAACCTCGTATTTCTTTGATAGTTCATCAATGATATCAGTTGGATATTCCATGGCACCAATCACAACTGGCATTGGATCTATTCGCTGATCATTCACGATGATAACTCCATCTTTTTTTAAGAAGTGTGCGTATCTAAGTGCTTCCAGTTTTTCAAAGGCAATCAAAACATCTGCTTGGCCTTCCTCTACTATTGGCTCAGCGACTTCGTCGCCGTAACGCACATATGTAACTACACTACCGCCTCGCTGAGCCATACCATGAACCTCTGAAAGTTTCACGTCATAGCCAGCTTGTTGTGTAATGTTTCCTAAAATTCTACTTGTAAGTAGTGTGCCTTGTCCTCCGACACCTACAATCATAATATTCTTCGTCATCTTACACACCCCTTTCCTGCAAACTAATTGCTTTAAATGGGCAGTTAGACATACAAAGTCCACATCCGTTGCACTGAGTTTGGTCAATAGAAACTGTGCCGTCCTCATTCTTTGTGATGGCCGGACAACCGGACTTCAAACACATACCACATTTCTTACAAGTATCGTGGTCTACTGAGCACTTGCCTTTAGGCACATATGTTTTCAAAAGTGCGCAAGGAGACTGGGCGATGATGACTGAAACTTCATCTCTAGCCACCTCAGTCTTGACTATCTCCTCAAACTTTTCTATATCAAACGGATCTGCAACGACCACATTTTTAACACCAAGGGAGCGACATAGTTCATCAAGCAAAATGACATTGGCCTCATCGCCACTCAAAGTCTTTCCTGTAGCCGGATGGTCCTGATGACCAGTCATTCCAGTCGTAGAGTTATCGAGAATGATAACTGTACCCGTTGCCTTGTTGTAAGTCATATTCATCAGCGAATTCACACCCGTATGCAAGAATGTAGAATCACCAATCACAGCTACCCAATTCTTTATATACTCAGAACCTTTAGCCTTCTCCATTCCGTGAAGTGTAGAGATACTAGAACCCATACATACAGTAGTGTCAACTACTCCCAGTGGCGCCACCGCGCCAAGTGTATAACATCCGATATCGCCTGCTGCGTGGATGCCAAGTTTTTTCAACACTGAGAAAGTCGCTCTATGAGGACAACCAGGACAAAGAATTGGTGGTCTTGCTGGAGCCTCTGCTGCCTTCTCAACATCAACTTGTTCGCCTAGAACTTTCTCGCGAATCATATTGGCACTGTACTCGCCTTGCTTCGTGAAAAGTTCCTTGCCTTCACATTTGATACCTACAGCCTTAACTTGCTCTTCAATAACAGGCTCTAGTTCTTCGAATATAATAAGTCGATCCACCTCGTCGGCGAATTTCTTAATCATATCCATTGGCAAAGGGTGCACGAGCCCCAGTTTTAGAACTGAGGCTTCAGGCATTGCTTCCTTCACGTACTGGTATGGAATACCGCTCGTGATGAATCCGATTTTTTTGTCATTTATTTCTACTTTATTTAAGTCTAAGTCATTGGCGTCCTTCGCCATCTTGTCTAGACGCTCTTCCACAAACACATGACGCTTGATAGCGTTGTTAGGCATCATGACATTCTTTGCGATGTTTCTCTCGTAAGGTTTGTCATCTACCTCGTTTCGCTCTTCAATATTTACTATGCCTTGTGAATGTGCAAGTCTTGTTGTTGTGCGAAGAATAATAGGCGTATCGTACTCCTCTGAAAGTTCATAAGCACGTTTTGTGAAAACTCGTGCCTCCTCACTATCTGCTGGTTCGATTACTGGAACCATCGCTGCGCGACCAATCATTCTAGTATCTTGCTCGTTCTGTGAACTATAGATTCCAGGATCGTCCGCGACGCAAAGTACCATTCCGCCGCCTACTCCGATATATGCGTCTGTAAACAAGGGATCACCTGCGACATTCAATCCGACCATCTTCATCATAGTCATAGAACGTACACCTGCCATAGACGCTCCGATTGCCACTTCCGTGGCAACCTTCTCATTAGGCGCCCATTCTGAATAAACTCCCTCATACTTAACTAAATTTTCACTGACCTCGGTACTAGGTGTACCAGGGTATGCCGAGGAAACCTTTACGCCAGCTTCCCAGGCTCCTCGGGCAATGGCTTCATTGCCGAGCATAATCTTCTTTTCTGACATTTTTATAAGCTCCTATAAATTAGTCTTGGATGCGCGATTTCGCTGTAACCTCTACTCGCTCTTCATATCCAGCAAACATCTCGTCCACTTCTGTCTTGTTGTAGTGCTTTGTGAATGCACTAACTAATGGAACGATAATCAAACCACCAAGCATAGCGATTACGCCAGAGTTGATAGATGATTTAAATATGAATCCGAGAACTGGTCCCCAGCCTGTAACATCGATGCCACCTAACGTAATGATAAGCTGTACTATCATAAGGCCGCATCCCCAAATATTACATGCGATACATCCAGCTTTTGTAGTTCTCTTCCAGTACAAGCCATATAGGAATGGAGCGAGGAATGCTCCGGCTAGTGCTCCCCATGAAATACCCATCATCTGAGCGATGAAAGTAAAACCTGGATTTGCATCTTTTAGTACGGCTATAACTGCTGATACTGCTATAAAGAATACTATAAATATTCGCATAATTGCAATAAGTTTCTTTTCAGATAGTTTCTTGTTAAGAACGTACTTCTGAAGTGCTGGTCTGATGATGTCTAGCGACAATGTCGATGACGATGTCAATACAAGTGATGACAATGTAGACATTGATGCTGACAATACTAACACGATAACTACTGCAATAATAACTGATGGCAATGGTTCAATTAATTTTGGAACTATTCCATCAAACATAATTTTCTTTTCTGGTCCTGGGATAGTTAGTTGTGCTACTACATCATCTGGTAGTAGTCTACCGAAACCACCGAGGAAGTAACATCCACCTGCCACAACAATGGCAAAGAATGTTGAAATAATTGTACCTTTTTGGATGTCATTCTCACTCTTGATGGAGTAGAACTTTCCAATCATCTGTGGAAGTCCCCATGTACCAAGTGATGTCAAAATAACTACGAACAACAACGCCAATGGATCAGGTCCAAGGAATGAAGTAAATGCTCCGTGTACCCAGCCTGGTGCTGGAACTTCTGACAACTTAGTCATTGCTGCGTGGAAACCACCCTGATTAACAATAACTGCCGCTACTACTGCCACAATACCAAAGAGCATAATGATACCCTGTATAAAGTCATTGATGGCTGTGGCCATGTAGCCGCCAAATATAACATAAAGTCCTGTAAGCACAGCCATCACGAGGATGATTACCCAATAAGGAATATCAAATACCATATTGAACAAACTTGAAAGTCCGTTATATAGCGATGCTGTGTAAGGAATCAAAAATACAAAAATGATAATTGATGCCGCAAGTTTAAGTTTCTTTGATGCAAATCTCTTTGCAAAGAAATCTGGCATAGTTTTGGCATCGAGGTGCTGCGTCATAACGCGAGTACGACGACCGAGTATGTTCCATGCCAGTAGCGAACCGATAAAGGCATTTCCTAAACCGATCCATGTGGATGCCAAACCAAAGTTCCATCCGAACTGTCCAGCATATCCAACGAAAATAACCGCAGAAAAATATGAAGTACCGAACGCGAAAGCTGTAAGCCATGGTCCTACTGAACGACCACCAAGAACAAAACCATTTACGTCGGTTGCATGTTTTCTTGAATAAAAGCCTACACAAACCATCACGATAAAAAATACCACAATTAAAGCTGCGCATAATATTGCTTTTTCCATTATAAAAACTCCCTTCAATTTCGCCGGTTAATTTTCACTTTAAAGCGTTGCACTTTAAAGTGTTAAAGCGAATATGTAAATTATAAAGGAACTTTTACTCTTTGTCAAACATTTTTACATTAAAAATCGCCGACCAAACGGCCGGCGGTAATATTATGGTTTAATTCATTGTTGCGCAGCAACAAATGCACGTACTGCTTCTTCCACAAAGTTATTTAAAGAAACATTTTGAGCCATTGCACAAATAACAGCTTGTTTGTGGAGTTCTGGCTTTATGCGTACATTAAAGGTTCCCTTATATGCAACTTCTGGCTCTTTTTTTAACTTTTCGCAATCTTTCAGATATTCATCTATCGAATCATGAAAGTTTTTTACAAGAGATTTTCCGTTAGTTCCTTCATATGAAATTAATGATCTTATTCCCATGACTTTACCAAAGAAAACATTATCTTCTTCTGAGAACTCGACACTTCCAACATATCCTTTATATGTAATAGTATTTTTCATATCAGTTCCTCCTGTTCTAAATGTTCTATTATCTGTTTTACCTGATAATTCAATAATTCTTTTCTATTATGCGGTTTATGTAATTTGATAATCGAATTATTGTTTAAAAACTTTACCCGTGATCCACTGGTTTTACCAGAGTTATCTTGCTCATATCCAAGTAAAGACAATAATGTCTCTAATTCCTTAAATGAAAAATCTTTTGGGTTACTCTTTAACTTTTTGATTAATTTGCTTTTCTTACTCATCCTTTTCAACTCCATAATAACATTTTTTTCATAATACTGCAACTATATTTAGTTGCAGTATTATGATGTTATTAGCATTATATCACAAATTGTTTTTGCAATCTACTACAAACAATTTAATGCTTTATAAAAAATGCCGGCCAAACGGCCGACATTTTAAATCTTTATATCAGTTTTTTATTTTTCAATCAATTCCACTCTTCTAGCGTGCCTTCCACCTTCGAATTCTGCATCGAAGAATGAATCAACAATCATTTTGGCGAGTTCCTCGCCAACAACTCTAGCTCCGAATGCGATGATGTTCGCATCATTGTGGCGCTTAGCCATCATAGCCGAATAAGGCTCACTACAAACTGCTGCACGCACGCCTTTAATCTTGTTGGCGGACATTGAAATGCCAATACCAGAGCCACAGATTAAAATAGCGTAATCAACATCACCTTTGGCTACTGCTTCTCCGACTTCGTGACCTTTCACTGGATAATCGCACTTAATAACCTCACCATTCTCATCATAGTTAGTACCATAATCCACGCATGCGTGTCCCTTTTCAGTCATATATTCTATTAAAATGTTTTTTAAATCAATTCCTGCGTGATCGCATCCAAATCCTATTCTCATCATTTTCCTCTTTCTCGCGTGGCGATACTTCCCTTACATCGATTTTGTCCACGCAATATATTTATATTTGCCGATAGGCATCTATTTCTGATTGAACGCCCACAACTTATTCATAAAGAAGTTGATAGGTGTTGTGATTACCAAGTTGATGATAGGCATAATCCATGCTGGAATTCCCATCACGTCGCAGAATATCCATGCCAATAGGTAGTAAAGAAAAATACCTGTGGTCGCATACGCTGCATAAGTCTTCATTAAAACTTTAAACCAATGGTCCTTCTTCTCGTCATCTCTGAATACCATCTTGTTATTCCAGAAGTATGCATTTGGCACACTGACAACAAATCCCACGATAATAGCTACATATTTCGCCCAGAGAAATGTATGTCCACCAATAGTTACCGAAACTGTATCTCCACCGAGTGCGAATAATGTGATCTCGTAAACGATAGTGTTTACAACAAAGTTCGTACATCCCACAAAGCAGAATCCTGCGAACTGTAACCATGTCTGTCTCGCCTTAGGTGAAAGTTCTTTTCCAACGATGCCGTAAGCAAATTTAATCACGCCAATGATTATATTCACCACACAACTTTTCAGTTTTCCTGCGATGTCCATCAATTTATTCATCAATATTTTTTGCTAGTTCTAGCAAATCCTTCTTTCTATCTCTAATTCTCTTCGCTGGAATGCCAGCATAAATGCCCCACTCATCTAGATTATCTTTTATCAGCGACATTGCTCCAACTGTCGTGCCTTCGGCAATGGTAACCCCAGGCAACACAGTACAAGCAGCGCCTATCTGCACATACTTTCCTATATAAACTGGTTCGTTTTTTACATTTGTATATTTCTCAGGAATAGTAGGATTAGTCATAAACTCTCCCGAAAAGTCATCTGATGTGGCGTAAACCAATGTCCTTGATGATGTCCCCGAATAATCATCAACAGTAATCTTCGCATCACCTGCAAACATTGCGCAGCACGCAGATATGTGCACATGCTTTCCTAATTCAATCTCTCCACTTAGCACACAAAAATCATCAATGCGTGAATAGTCCCCGATTGATATCTTATCTGCACCATAAAAACTAGCCTTGCGACTAACTTTTACATCTTTACCAACAGATTTAAATCCTAATTCTTTTAATTCTTCTAAACTATAAAAACTACTCATAATTATTTATCCAATATTACATCACAGATTTTATTGACTGTCTCCAAATCCAATCCTGCATAAAGTGGAACTGTAAGAACTCTCTTAGAAATATCAAGTGCTACTGGCGTATTCTCCGGGTTGAACTGTCCCTTGTAACAATCATAAGTGCTTGTCAGTGGGTAGAAATATTTTCTTGAGAAAATACCCTGCTCTTTTAAAGCTTCACTTACTTCATCCCTTGTTTTTCCAAACTCATCTTCGAACACGATAGGGAAGTATGCATAGTTAGAAACCAGTCCCTCCTGCTCAACATTAAGTTTGATTCCTTCTACACCTGATAATCTTTCTCTATATTTTTCTACTACTGCCTTTCTCTTTGCAATCTCTTCGTCGATATGTCTGAGATTACAAATTCCCATTGCGGCAGCAAACTCATTCATCTTTGCGTTGGCACCTACACCATCCACAGTATCCTCGTCGCGAATACCAAAGTTTTTCAAGCGATATAATTTACGACCAAAGTGTCCATCTGTAAAGCAAACTGCTCCACCCTCTATCGTGTTAAAAACTTTTGTCGCGTGGAAACTGAACATTGACGCGTCACCAAAATTGCCGACCTTTATACCACGATACTCCTCACCGAATGCGTGGGCGGCATCATAAATCACCTTGAGATTATGCTCCTTGGCGATTCGTTCTATTTCGTCGATGTCACAAATATTTCCGTATACATGCACAGGAAGTATTGCGACAGTTTTATCTGTGATTAGTGCCTCAATTTTAGATACATCCATCGTATAATCATCCTCTCGGATATCGCAGAATACTGGCACTAGATTGTTTCGCACGATAGCATGTGTCGTCGACGCAAAAGTAAAAGGCGTCGTAATCACTTCACCACCCGCAGGAAGCTTAATCGCTTGCAAACAAAGTTCCAACGCCATATGTCCATTAGTAAAAAGTGAGATATCAGTTACACCGAGATACTCGCGAAGCTCATTCGTGAGTTCTTCGTGCTTGGCTCCCATATTCGTAAGCCAATGTGTATCCCAAATATCTTTTATTTCTTCTACATACTCATCCATCGAAGGCATCGATGACTGAGTGACTAAGACTTTCTTCATTAGTCCTCCTCGTCTTCAACGTTTACTGTATCACGAACTGTTGCGCGTGGAATTCCACTCTTTGTAATAAATAGTCTGCCAAGATATTCTCCTAGCATACCTATGCAAATCAACTGAACTCCCGCGAAGAAAATAATCGCAACCATAAGCGATGTCCAACCTTTAAGCGCTGTACCTACGATAAATCTTTGAAGGATCAGCACTATTGCCAAGATAAAGCTGACGATAGTAACCAACACTCCCAGTCTAGTTGCAACTCTCAATGGCTGGATTGAAAAATTCAAGAATCCATTGAGCCACAAACTAAACAGAGTTCTGAACGAATAATTCGACTTTCCGTTCGTACGCTCTCTGTGATCTACTTCAAGATTCGCCACGTTCTTAGTGATTGCAAATATAATTCCATACCAATATGGATAGTTATTTCTATATTTAAGCATACCTTCCATCACAAATCTTCTCATCGCAATGAAACTGTTTACTCGTATTTCTTTAGGCTTTCCAACCGAAATTTTTGAACTCCAGTTGTTGAGTTTGCTCGCCATACGTCTCGCGAATCCTTCCTTCTGCTCAGGATACTTCGCAAAAACAACATCGAGATTATCATTCTCGAGTTTTTCAATCATTCTAGGCACTTCGTAGGCAGGCATCTGGTAGTCATCATCCATATTTACGACATAGTCACCCGTCACATAATGGTAACCTTCAAGCACAGCCGTCGTCTGACCTGCATTTTTTGCAAGATGAATAACTTTTATGCGCTCATTGCCTTCGGCAATACCCTTCACCAACTCAAAAACGCCATCTGGACTGTAATCATCGACCAAAACAACCTCGTAATCATACTTACTCTGGCTCTCAAAAGTAGTCTTGATTTCATCCAAAACAGCTTCAATAGTTTTCTCTGAATTGTATAGTCCTATTACTATAGAAACCTTTTTCATAATAAGCCCCTTATATGATAATTTTGGCTCACAAAAAACCATTTTAAGTATATATTTTTTGAATATAATCGTCAAGAATGCT
>JAFQXO010000007.1 GCA_017406925.1 Eubacterium sp. | reverse complement strand
TGAGTAGAGGTAGAACTGATTTTCCGGGTGGAAGCGAAAAGCAGATAATCGACTCTATAACGAATAAACTCTTGGTACTTCCTGATGATACGGTTGTATTGCCAGGGCACGAGGGTGACACGACTATTGCAAACGAGAAGAGATTTTATTAAATATAGGAGAATATTATGGGACTAAGTAAAAAACCTGCGACTGGTATGAAGGATATCATGCCTCAGGAGATGAAGATTAGAAGTTATGTGCAAAGTGTTATCAGAGACACTTATGCGAGCTTTGGATTTACGCAGATAGACACACCTAGCGTGGAGAATATTTCTAATCTTACTAACAAGCAGGGTGGAGAAAATGAAAAATTAATATTTAAGATTTTAAAGCGCGGTGAGAAGTTAGACCTTGCAAATGCGTCTGAGGAGATGGACGTAGTTGATATGGGACTTAGATACGATCTCACTGTTCCTTTGGTTAGATTTTATTCTAAGAATGCCAACGATTTGCCTACACCTTTCAAGGCTTTGCAGATGGGCAATGTTTGGCGCGCTGATAGACCTCAGAGAGGAAGATTTCGTCAGTTTATGCAGTGTGACATTGATATAATCGGCGACCCTTCTAATTTGGCTGAAATTGAACTAATTCTTGCGACCACGACTACGCTTGATAAGTTAGGTTTTAAAGGCTTCCAGATTCGTATTAATGATAGAAGAATTTTGAAGGCCATGGCAGCGTATAGTGGTTTCAGTGAAGATGATTATGATCAGGTATTTATCATTTTGGATAAGATGGACAAGATCGGTCTTAATGGCGTAAAAGCTGATTTACTTGAAAACGGATACGATGAAGCATCCGTTAATAAATATATTGATTTGTTTAGTGAGATTGAGAATGCTTCTAGTCCGGTAGATTTTATCGCTGAAAAATTAGGCGACTATATGGATGATGAAGTAAAGGATTGGATGAACGACATTATTGACAGTGTCGAGGCATCAAAAGTCGCTGACTTTGAGATGGTGTTTGATCCAACTTTAGTTCGCGGAATGTCTTACTATACAGGTACGATTTTCGAGGTTGCTATTCCAGAGTTTGGTGGAAGCTGCGGTGGCGGTGGACGCTATGACGAGATGATTGGAAAGTTCACTAACAATGATGTCTGCGCATGTGGATTCTCTATTGGATTTGAGAGAATAGTAATGTTACTTCTTGAACAGGGATTTGAAGTTCCAGAAGAAGGAGAAAAGATTGCTTATCTTATTGAAAAGGGAATCACTGGCGATCAACTTTCAGAAATCATTGCCGAGGCACAAAAAGAAAGAGAGTCGGGCAAACAGATACTCGTATCTAGAATGAACAAGAATAAAAAGTTCCAGAAGGAACAGTTGGCAAATCAGGGATATGAAGAATTTAAGGATTTCTATAAAGATCCTATCAAATAACGAGGTGTAATTATGGCAGAATCTATGCAAGGGCTTCACAGAAGCCACAGATGTACAGAAGTTTCAAATGCAAATATTGGTGAAGAGATAACTGTTATGGGTTGGGTGCAGAAGCGCCGTAATTTGGGCAGTTTGATTTTTATTGATTTGAGAGATCGTTCTGGCATCTTGCAGTTAGTTTTCGATGAAAACGATGGAGAGATTTTTGAGAAGGCAAAAGAGCTCCGTAGTGAGTATGTTATTGCTGCTACGGGCGTTGTTAGAAAGCGCGATGGCGCTGTTAATGAAGAATTGAAGACTGGAGATATCGAGGTTGAGGTTAGCTCACTTCGTATCTTGTCAGAGTCGGAAGTGCCACCTTTCCCAGTGGAAGAAGATGCAAACACACGCGAAGAGCTTCGCCTTCAATATAGATACTTGGATTTGAGAAGACCTAGTTTGCAGTCTAACCTTAAGCTTCGTTCAGATATCACAACTTTTATTCGTAAGTTTATGGCTGGCGAAGGATTTCTTGAGATTGAGACTCCAACATTGTGCAAGAGCACACCGGAAGGAGCGAGAGATTATCTTGTGCCTAGCCGTGTGCACCCAGGAGAGTTCTATGCACTTCCACAGTCACCTCAGTTGTTCAAGCAGATACTGATGTGTTCTGGATGCGATAGATATTTCCAGATTGCCAAGTGTTACAGAGATGAGGATCTTCGAGCAGATAGACAGCCTGAATTTACACAGGTTGATATGGAGATGTCATTCGTAAATATCGATGACGTTATAGATGTTAATGAGAGATTGATGCAGTCACTCTTCAAAGAGATTCTAGATGTGGATATTCCAACTCCATTTCCTAGAATGTCTTGGCAGGATGCTATGGACCGTTTCGGAACAGATAAGCCAGACACACGCTTTGGTATGGAATTAGTCGATGTAACGGAAGTGGTTAAGGACTGTGGCTTTGGCGTGTTCTCAGGTGCCGTTGAAAACGGTGGAACTGTTCGCGGTATTAACGTGAAGGGTCAAGGTTCGATGTCTCGAAAGAAGATTGATAAGTTGACTGAGTCTGCCAAGGGCAATGGTGCTAAAGGTCTAGCATACCTTTGCATTAATGAAGATGGAACTTACAAATCATCTTTTGCAAAGTTTATGACAGAGGAAGAACTCGATGCTCTAGTTAAGACGATGGAAGGTGAGCCAGGAGATTTGCTTCTCTTTGCAGCCGACAGAGATAAAATTGTATGGAATGTTTTGGGAGCGCTTAGACTTGAACTTGGAGAGCAGTTAGAGTTGATTGACAAGACTAAGTTCAATTTCTTGTGGGTTGTTGAATTCCCACAATTTGAATGGTCTGACGACCAAGATAGATACATTGCTATGCATCATCCTTTCACCATGCCAGTGGAAGAAGATATCGAGTATCTTGAGTCTGACATTGGTAAGGTTAGAGCAGAAGCATATGATATCGTCCTCAATGGTTCTGAGATTGGTGGAGGTAGTGTGAGAATTCACCAGGCTGATGTTCAGGAGAAAATGTTAAAAGCTCTCGGCTTTTCAGAGGAGAGTGCTCATGAACAGTTTGGATTCTTGCTTGAGGCATTTAAGTATGGAGTACCACCACACGCAGGACTTGCTTATGGACTAGACAGACTTGTTATGCATATGGCAGGAGTGGACAATATTCGTGAGGTTATTGCCTTCCCTAAAATTAAAGATGCATCTTGCTTATTGACGGAGGCACCAGGAAAAGTAGACGATATCCAGCTAGAGGAACTATGTATCAAACTAGATGTTCCAGCAACTGATGCGACTGAAGAATAATTAGATAGATTTCTTTATGACAAAAATAGACATTTTGTTGTATAGTATATAGAAAAGACAAACGGAGGGAATAGTATGTTTTCATTTGACGAAGTAAAAAATCTAGATCCAGAAGTGGCAGCTGCCATTCAGGATGAGAATGACAGACAGCAGTCACATTTGGAGTTGATAGCTTCAGAAAATATTGTAAGTAAGGCTGTAATGTCTGCAATGGGTAGTCAGCTCACTAACAAATACGCAGAGGGTTATCCAGGAAAGCGTTATTACGGTGGTTGTGAGTATGTAGACGTGGTTGAGGATATCGCAAGAGATCGTGCAAAGAAGCTCTTTGGATGTACTTATGCCAATGTTCAACCTCACTCAGGTGCACAGGCAAATATGGCAGTATTCTTCGCATTGGTTAAGCCAGGCGATACTGTTATGGGAATGAGCCTTGACGCAGGTGGACACCTCACACATGGTTCGCCGGTAAATATGTCAGGTACTTACTTTAATATTGTTCCTTACGGATTAAATGATGAAGGATTCATCGATTACGATGAGGTTAGAAGAATAGCTCTTGAGTGCAAGCCTAAGATGATTGTAGCTGGTGCCAGTGCTTATCCTAGAAAAATAGATTTCAAGAAGTTTAGAGAGATTGCAGATGAAGTGGGAGCGTTCCTTATGGTGGATATGGCTCATATCGCCGGTCTCGTTGCCGGAGGCATGCACGAGAGTCCTATACCTTATGCTCACGTTACGACGACAACAACTCACAAGACACTACGTGGACCTCGCGGCGGATTGATTTTGGCTGATGAAGAGTTTGCGCTCGAGCATAAGTTGAACAAGTCAGTGTTCCCTGGAATTCAGGGTGGTCCTTTGATGCACATCATCGCTGCTAAGGCTATTTGTTTCAAGGAAGCACTTTCAGATGAGTTTAAGGATTATGTTAAGCGTGTCTACGACAATGCTCAAGCACTCGCAAAGGGACTCACAGAGAGAGGTTTTGATTTAGTTTCAGGTGGAACAGAGAATCATTTGATGCTTGTTGATTTGAGAAGCAAGAATATTACTGGTAAAGAGTTTGAGATTGCACTAGATGCGGCAAACATCACATGTAATAAAAATGCTATTCCAAACGATCCTGAGAAACCAGGAACAACTTCAGGAGTTCGTATTGGTACACCAGCAGTTACAACTAGAGGACTTGGCGTAGAAGATATGGATACCATTGCAGAATGCATGGCAATGATAGCTGATGACCCAGAAGGAAACAAAGAAGTGGTTAAGGCTAAGGTAAAAGAATTGACTGACAAGTATCCACTATATAAATAATTAATTGCAAAATAAAAGCACCTTCATTACTGAAGGTGCTTTTTTGATGTTTAAATTATTTGTATATCTTTTTAATGTTCTCTAAGTTTGCGTGCATGTTTTCGAACAATGCGTCAACTAATGTTATGGCTACCATTGATTCGACTACAACTACAGCCCTTGGAACAATGATTGGATCATGTCTTCCTGTAACTTTTATAGTAGTTTCGTTTCCATCCTTGTCGACGGTTTTTTGTTCGCTGGCAATAGAAGGAGTAGGTTTGATGGCGCACCGCATAACGATATCATCTCCATCAGAAATACCACCTAAAATTCCACCGCTATGATTAGTCGCTTTGGAAATCTCTCCGTTAGAGTTTTTGAATGAATCATTGTTGGCAGTTCCTGTCATTTTTGCTACTTCAAAACCATCTCCGATTTCTAATCCTTTAATTGCACCAATGGACATAACTGCTTTTGAAAGATTAGCATCTAGTTTGTCGAAACAAGGCTCTCCTAAACCGACTGGTGCACCTGTCACAATACACTCGATAACACCGCCGAGTGAATCTTTATTTTCCATTGCATCTTTAAGTGCTTTTTCAGCATTGGCTGATGCCTCGGCATCAGGTATTCGTAGAGCATTAGTGAGTAATGATTCGTCGAAGTTATCATAGTTGATTTCAATATCGCCGATAGATTTTGTGTAAGCAGAAACCTCGATTCCAACCTCACGCAAAATTAAAGAAGCAATAGCGCCGCCTATTACGCGACCAACTGTTTCCCTTCCAGAAGCACGGCCACCACCACGATAATCTCTAACGTCATATTTCTTTTCGTAAGTATAATCCGCATGGCCAGGACGGTATATGTCAGATATATCAGAGTAATCTCGAGAATTCTGATCTTGATTTTTTACAATCAATGAAATAGGAGTACCAGTAGTTTTCTCCTCGAAAACACCTGAAAGAATTTCGACTTTGTCAGATTCCTTTCTAGAAGTAGAAAAGTCTGACTGTCCAGGTTTTCTTAAATCTAAGTACTCTTGAATATAATCTTCACTGATTTCTACACCTGCAGGACAACCATCTACGACCACGCCGATAGCCTTGCCGTGTGATTCACCCCATGTAGTAATCTTAAAATTTTTACCATATGTATTTCCAGCCATATGTAATACCTCCATTGAAATAAATTATATCAATAGTGTATTCTAATAGCAAATAGCCCGAAAATATATTATAATAAGCATAAATTTTTAGGAGAAATTATGTTTAAGATATTAGCTAAAGATGGCTCCGCCAAAAGAGGACAATTTCATACAGTTCACGGCGTAATTGAGACACCTGTCTTTATGAATGTCGGAACAGCGGCCGCTATTAAGGGGGCTGTTGCTACTGAAGATTTGTACGATATAGGCACTCAGGTTGAACTGTCTAATACTTATCATCTTCATGTTCGTCCTGGTGACGAGGTAGTGAAAAAGATGGGCGGTCTTCATAAATTTATGAACTGGGATAGACCTATCCTTACAGATTCCGGTGGATTCCAAGTGTTTTCTTTGGCAGGTCTGAGGCAAATCAAAGAAGAAGGTGTGCATTTTCAGTCTCATGTGGATGGTAGAAAGATTTTTATGGGACCTGAAGAGAGTATGCAGATTCAGTCTAATTTGGCATCGACCATTGCTATGGCATTGGACGAATGTCCATCGAGCGTAGCGTCAAAAGAATATATTCAACAGTCTGTTGACAGGACAACAAGATGGCTTAAGCGTTGCAAGACTGAGATGGATAGGCTTAACCAATTAGAAGATACTATCAATAAAGACCAGATGCTCTTTGGAATCAATCAGGGTGGCATTTATGATGGGATTAGAGTTGAGCATGCCAAGCAGATTTCAGAACTCGATTTAGATGGCTATGCTATCGGCGGTCTTGCCGTTGGCGAAAGCCACGAAGAGATGTATAGAGTTATAGAGAGCGTTGTGCCACACTTGCCAGGTGACAAGCCTGTTTATTTGATGGGAGTGGGAACGCCAGCAAATATACTAGAAGCAGTAGAACGTGGTGTAGACTTTTTCGATTGTGTTTATCCATCGAGAAATGGAAGGCACGGACACGTCTATACGAATCACGGTAAGCTGAACTTGATGAACGCAAAGTTTGAGACTGATGATAGACCTATAGAGGAAGGATGCCAATGTCCAGCGTGTCAGAGACATTCTAGAGGTTATATTAGGCATTTGTTGAAGGCAAAAGAAATGTTGGGAATGAGACTTTGTGTGTTGCATAATTTATTCTTTTATAATACAATGATGAAAGAAATTCGCGAGGCCATAGAGAATGGTACATACAGCGAGTATAAAGCCCGCAAGTTAGAGGGGTTAATGAAAGACAATTAGGAGGAATTATTAATGTTTGATATTTTAGCTATTAAGCTACCACCATTTATGCAGAACAGCACATTTATTATAATTATATACGTCGTCTTGATCATAGGATTTATGTACTTTTTGATGATTAGACCACAGAAGAAGCAGAAGCAGAAGCAACAAAATCTTATGCAAGGCATGGAAGTTGGTGACAGTGTCTTGACATCTAGCGGATTTTACGGAATGATTATCGATATCACAGATGATACAGTAATCGTAGAGTTTGGTGGCAATAAGAACTGTCGTATTCCTATGCAGAAGGAAGCCATCGTAGATGTTGAGAAGGCACAACCAGAAGAGTAAACTGTTTTTAAAATGATTATTAAGCTGTTGGATCTAATCCAACAGCTTTTTGTTATATATGATACTTTTGAAAGCAAAGAGTATGGTACTAAAGATAATTAACAAATACGCTATCACATTAAAAAACATCAAGTTTTTGGCAACTTTGAACGGTTGAAAATGTGGGTGTATATGGTATAATTTTAAAGATATTGTGGCCTTTTATACGCATTTTTATTAACTTATAAAAGGTCAAAGGAAAGAAGGCAAATATGACTTTTAAGATAGCTCTTATCCCAGGTGATGGAATAGGACCAGAAATCGTTGAAGAAGCGACTAAAGTTCTTGACACTGTGGGAGAAAAGTTTGGACACACATTTGAATATACTGAAGTGGACATGGGAGGCGTATCTATTGATAAGCACGGTGTTCCGTTGACTGATGAGGCACTTGAGACAGCGAAGGCTAATGATGCAGTTTTGCTCGGAGCCGTCGGAGGAGTCGTCGGTAAGGACAGTTGGTACGATTTAGCACCAAACCTTCGTCCTGAGGCTGGACTTCTCGCTATTAGAAAGGGTCTTGGTCTGTTTGCAAATTTGCGTCCAGCATATTTGTACAAAGAATTGAAAGATGCATGTCCTCTTAAGGCTGAAGTAGCTGAGAAGGGATTTGACATGATTATCGTAAGAGAACTTACTGGTGGATTGTACTTCGGTGAACGCTCGACAGAGGTTATTGACGGAGTCATGACAGCGAAAGACACTCTTACATATACAGAAGATGAGATTAGACGTATTGCGATTAAGGCGTTCGACATCGCCATGAAGCGTCGTAAACACGTCATTAGTGTGGACAAGTCCAATGTACTCGATTCCTCGAGACTTTGGGACAAGGTTGTAAATGAAGTGGCAAAGGATTATCCAGAAGTCACATTGGAACATATGTTAGTTGACAACGCGGCTATGCAGTTGGTTAAAGATCCAGCGCAGTTTGATGTTGTTGTGACTGAAAATATGTTTGGTGACATTCTCTCAGATGAGGCAAGTATGGTGACAGGTTCTATCGGAATGCTATCATCTGCCAGCTTGAGAGAGGATAGTTTCGGACTCTATGAGCCAAGCCATGGCGCTGCACCAGACATTGCAGGCACTGACAAGGCAAACCCTATCGCAACTATCTTGAGCGCAGCAATGATGCTCAGATATTCATTCGATTTAGATGCTGAGGCAGATGCAGTGGAGAAGGCAGTAGAGAAAGTATTAGAAGATGGCATTCGCACTATCGACATTCATTCAGAGGGAACTACTCTAGTTGGATGTAAACAGATGGGCGATGAGATTTGTAATAGAATTTAGGAGGCACTTATGAAGAGTGATGCAGTAAAGAAGGGTATGGAACACGCACCTCACAGGTCATTGTTCAACGCTCTCGGTATGACAGAAGAGGAAATGAACAGACCATTAGTTGGTGTTGTTTGTTCATATAATGAAATTGTCCCAGGACACATGAATCTGGACAAGATAGCAGAAGCTGTTAAGATGGGCGTCGCTATGGCAGGTGGTACACCTGTTGAGTTCCCGGCAATTGCTGTCTGCGATGGTATTGCAATGGGACACGTGGGAATGAAATATTCTCTAGTTACTAGAGATCTTATAGCAGACTCTACGGAAGCTATGGCTCTTGCACACCAGTTTGACGCGCTTGTTATGATTCCAAACTGTGACAAGAACGTACCAGGACTACTTATGGCAGCTGCCAGAGTAAATGTCCCTACGGTATTCGTTTCAGGTGGACCTATGATGGCCGGTCACGTGATGGGTCAGAAGCGTAGCCTTTCATCAATGTTTGAGGCGGTAGGTGCTAATGCCGCTGGCAAGATGACTGATGAGCAGGTTGAAGAGTTCGTACGCAAGGTTTGTCCAACATGTGGTTCATGCTCAGGTATGTATACTGCAAACTCTATGAACTGCTTGACTGAGGCGCTCGGTATGGGACTTAAGGGCAATGGAACTATTCCAGCCGTTTACTCGGAGCGTATCAAACTTGCTAAGCACGCAGGTATGGCAGTTATGAATCTCATAGAAAAAGACATCAGACCTAGAGATATCATCACTGAGGATGCTATCCTTAACGCACTCACAGTTGATATGGCACTCGGTTGTTCAACTAACAGTATGCTTCATATCCCTGCGATTGCACATGAGATTGGATTTGATTTTGATATTGGCTTCGCCAATGAAATCAGTGAGAAGACACCCAACTTGTGTCACCTAGCGCCAGCAGGTCCAACATATATGGAAGACTTGAATGAGGCTGGTGGAGTTCATGCGGTTATGAAAGAACTTGCAGATATCGGACTTCTTCATACAGATTGTATGACAGTTACAGGAAAGACACTCGGTGAAAATATAGAGGGATGCGAAAATATGAATCCAGAGGTTATAAGACCTACTGACAATCCATACAGTAAGACTGGTGGACTTGCAGTCTTGAAAGGAAATCTTGCGCCAAACGGATCAGTTGTTAAGCGTTCAGCAGTTAAAGACTCGATGATGGTTCACGAAGGACCTGCTAGAGTTTTCGATAGCGAAGATGATGCTATCGAGGCTATCAAGGGTGGAAAGATTAAAGATGGCGATGTAGTCGTTATCAGATATGAAGGCCCTAAGGGTGGCCCTGGTATGAGAGAGATGCTCAACCCTACATCAGCTATCGCTGGTATGGGACTTGACGAGACAGTAGCTCTTATCACAGACGGACGTTTCTCTGGAGCGTCAAGAGGTGCATCTATCGGACACGTTTCACCAGAGGCAGCTGTAGGTGGACCTATCGCTTTGGTAGAAGAAGGCGATATCATTAAGATTAACATTCCAGAAATGACTTTAGACTTAGATGTTTCTGACGAGGAATTGGCGAAGCGCCGTGAGGCGTGGGAGCCACGCGAGCCTAAAGTAAATACTGGATACTTGAAGAGATATGCAGCAATGGTTACTTCTGGTAACAGAGGTGCTGTTTTGGAGATAAAGGAATAAGAGGTGAGATTATGAAATTAAACGGATCAGAAATAGTAGTTGAATGCTTAAAAGAGCAGGGCGTTGATACTGTCTTTGGTTATCCGGGAGGAACTATCCTAAACATTTACGACGCGTTGTACAAGCACTCAGACGAAATACAGCATATTTTAGTTTCACATGAGCAAGGTGCAGCTCACGCAGCTGACGGTTATGCTCGTTCTACAGGTAAGGTTGGCGTATGTATGGCAACTTCAGGACCTGGTGCGACTAACTTAGTTACTGGTATTGCGACAGCATATATGGATTCAGTTCCACTTGTGGCTATCACAGCCAATGTTGCTAAGTCTGGACTTGGAAAGGACAGCTTCCAGGAGATTGATATCGTGGGAACTACATTACCTTTCACTAAGCACAACTTTATGGTTAAAGATATTGAAAATCTTGCCGCAACTATTAGACGTGCATTCAGAATCGCTAAGAGTGGCCGTCCAGGACCAGTACTTATCGATATCACTAAGGATGTTACGGCCAATGAAATAGAATACGAGAAGGCCACTTCAAAAGAACTTGAAGCTATCGTTGATATGAATACAGCCAATTTCACAGATGATGATATAGCAAAAGTTTCAAAGATGATTGAAAAATCTGAGAAGCCATTTGTTATCATCGGTGGTGGTGCAGTTATCTCAGATGCATCAGAAGAGGCTAGAAAGTTTATCGAGGTAATTGATGCGCCTGTCTGCGACACATTGATGGGCAAGGGCGTTATCAACGGCGACAATGAAAAATATACAGGTATGATTGGTATGCACGGAACAAAGACTTCGAACTTTGGTGTATCAGAAGCAGATTTAGTTATCGTTATCGGAGCTAGATTCTCAGACCGTGTAACAGGAAATGCCAAGAAGTTTGCAAAGCAGGCTAAGATAGTTCATATCGATATAGACCCTTCAGAAATTAACAAGAACGTTGCTACAGATGCAAGTATCATAGGAGATGCAAAAGAAATCTTAGCTCGTTTGAATAAAAAGATTAAAAAGCAGGATCATAAAGATTGGATGAAGAAGGTTGAGGAAATGAAAGCGAAGTATCCGCTTGTACTCGACAAGAGTAAACTTACAGGTCCAGCAATTATCGATTTTGTATATAACATCACAAAGGGCGACGCGATCATCACCACAGACGTTGGACAGCATCAGATGTGGGCAGCACAGTTCTACACATATA
>JAFQXO010000006.1 GCA_017406925.1 Eubacterium sp. | reverse complement strand
CATACGCGCATGATTCAGGTTCATGTCCAGGTTTCTGGGTGTGGGTTCAAGTCCCATCTTCCGCATTAGAAAAATAAAAGAACTGAGGCTTTGCCTCGGTTCTTTTATTTTTGCAAAGCCGAGGAGCCACTTGAACCCATGGGTTCAAGGTCTCCTCGCCCTTGCGGGCTTCGTCGGTCGGTTCGGCGGGGAAAAGGTCCACTGGACCTTTTTCTATTTCCGCCTCACCCCATCTTCCGCGCTTCGGCTTCGCCGAGGTGTCCACAGGACACCCGCGCCCCATCTTCCGCGTGAGTTTGCATCCTTGCAACAATATTTTATTATGTATATAATATTGTTTGTTTGCAGTTGTGGCGGAATTGGCATACGCGCATGATTCAGGTTCATGTCCAGGTTTCTGGGTGTGGGTTCAAGTCCCATCAACTGCACGCAAAGTAGATCCGAACTCGTTTCTTGAGTGAAATGAGCTCGGATTTTTAGTGTTTTAGGCAATGTTTGCTATCAAAAAAAGGGCTATTGTTGTATAATTATTTTATATGTTTTACTCGGAAGATATTATCGAACAAGTGAGAACTGAAAACGATATTGTTGAAGTTATCGGCGACTATGTGAAGTTGACGAAGAAGGGTAGTTCCTACTTTGGACTTTGTCCATTTCACAATGAAAAGACGCCTTCTTTTTCTGTGTCTCCACATAAGCAGATGTTTTATTGCTTCGGCTGTGGTGAGGGTGGAAATGTTCTTACGTTCTTGATGAAGTACGAGAATTACAGTTTTACTGAGGCTATGGAAGTGCTAGCTAGTCGTGCTGGTATTGCATTGCCGAAGGCAACAAACTCTAAAGAGGAAAAGAAAAAGCAAGATCTTAAAAATAAGATTATAGAGATAAATACAGAGGCTGCAAAGTACTTTTATCATGTTTTAATGTCGGATAGTGGCAGGAGAGCAAGAGATTACTTTGCGACTAGAAAACTCGACTTTGAGACAGTGACTCAGTTTGGATTAGGTTACGCGGATAAGCAGAGGGACGACCTCTATAAGTATTTGAAAGAGAAGGGCTACAAGGATGACGAGTTAAACGAGACTGGCTTGTTCACATTTGATGAGAAGAGGGGTGTGAATGACAAGTTCTTTAATCGCGTGATGTTCCCGATTATGGATCCTAACAATCGCGTTATCGCATTTGGTGGTCGCGTGATGGGTGACTTTAAACCTAAGTATTTGAATTCGCCTGAGACGAAGGTGTTCGACAAGAGTCGTAGCGTTTATGGTTTGAATATTGCGCGCAAATCTCGAAAGGGATATTTCCTTGTCTGCGAGGGCTATATGGACGTCATTGCCTTGCACCAGGTTGGCTTCACCAATGCTGTTGCTGCGCTAGGTACGGCATTTACGAACGGCCACGCACAACTACTAAAGCGTTACGTTGATGAAGTGGTACTCACTTTTGATAGTGACGAAGCTGGAACTAAGGCTGCCCTTCGGGCAATTCCATATCTTCGAGACGCTGGACTACAGATTAAAGTTTTGAATATGGACCCTTACAAGGACCCTGATGAGTTTATAAACGCAGAGGGTAGAGACGAGTATCAGAAGAGAATAGATGCGGCTGAGAATTACTTCATATTCCAAGTTCGCACTAAGATGTCTGAATACAGAATGGAAGACCCACAAGAGAAGACTGCGTTCCATAAGGACGTGGCAAATATGATTGTTGAATTCAATGACGACATTGAGCGTCAGAATTATATAGAGGCAGTTTGTAAGGAGTTTGATATTCCTAAAGATGGACTTGAGAAGCTTGTGCGTGATAAAGCGCTCACTTACACTGAAGGAAGCAAGAAAACCCCTGAGATGAAACCTCATGTAACTAAAAAGCAAAAAAAAGAAGATGCTTCGCTTAGCGTTCAGAGATTTTTGCTCGCATACATTATTGATGACACTAGAATTCTAGGAAAGCTTCGAGAGTATATCGAGCCTGCTGATTTCACGGACGACACCTACCATAAGGTTGCCGAGATTATTTGGTCCCAGATGGATTCTGATGATTTTGATCCTGCAGCTATTATGGATTCGTTTATGGATGAAGGTGAGCATAAGAAAGTTGCGGCACTTTTCGTTTCTCCGTTTGGTCATGAACCAGATTTTGAGGAGCGTGAGAAGACTGTTAACGATGCGGTTCGTAGAATTAAGAAGGCGTCTCTTGACGAGAAAGCGCAAAGCATCACGGACATTGCAGAAATGCAAAAAGTTATTGAGCAACAAAAGGAGCTCAGAAAGATTAACATTAAACTATAAGATATGCTTACAAAACGATTAGAAGCTGTGGCTGATATGGTCACACCAGGACAGAATGTAGCGGACATTGGAACGGACCACGGATATGTACCTATGTATCTGATAAAAGAGAATAGAGCTAAACACGTTTACGCTTGCGATATCGCAGAGGGTCCGCTTCTTACTGCGTACCGCAATATTAGAGATGGCGGTTTCGAAGATGACATTGAGACGGTTCTGTCGAACGGAACTGAAAGCCTCGAAAAAGGTAGTGTGGACTGCATCGTCATCGCTGGTATAGGTGGCGATTTGATAGTCGGTATATTGAACAGTTCGACTATTTTAGATGATGTACAGGAATTAGTACTTTCACCTCATAAAAGACCTGATTTGGTACGTAAATGCATTATTGACTTAGGGTTCTATATTGAATCTGAGGACATGTTAGAAGAGGCGGGAAAGAGATATGTTATTATCAAAGCTAAACGCACGGATGATAAAGACTATTCTTTGAACGATGTTGAACTGACATATGGTCCAGTATTGCTTGAAGAAAAAGATGAAGTACTTAAAGGATTTTTAGAAAATGAAAAGCAAAAGTTCGAGGATATTTTGAAAGATGCTCCTGATGACGAACACGTCAAGGAAGTTTTAGAATTAAATGAAAAAGCATTAGCTTATTTTGAATAAAACTAATAATTTTAGATTAAGACATAAAGGTACTGAACTATGATTAATGTAACAATGAAAAACAGAACAATTCAGGTGGAGAGCCACACGGCGATTGTTGAACTTGTAAAGAAGTATCGTGATGAGTATGACCATGATATCATTCTTGCAAAAGTTGACGGAAGACTTACAGAAGTATCCAAGTCTCTTACCAAAGATTGTGACTTAGAGTTTATTACTCTAGCAGATCAGATTGGAAACGAGTGTTATAGACGCAGTGTTACTTTTGTTATGCTCAAGGCCATCTACAAGATTGTAGGACCAATTAATATCGATAAGGTTTCAGTTAATTATTCTATCAGCTCTGGTCTTTACTGTACTGTAAAAGGTCGTGTCGAGATTAACGATGAGTTTATTGACAGAGTTCAGACCGAGATGGAAAGAATTGTCGAGCGAAATATAGACATTGAAAAGAATAGTATGAGAACAACAGAGGCTATTGACTTGTTCAAAGGTTATGGGATGACAGATAAGGTTAAACTTTTGAAGTATCGTCGTTCATCACATGTTAATGTCTATAATCTTGGTGGATTTAAAGATTATTTCTATGGCTATATGTCATACTCGACGGGTATTTTGAAGTACTTTAAACTATACAAGTATGATGATGGATTTGTTCTTCAAATGCCTACAAAAGATAATCCAGAGATTGTTCCAGAGTTTAAACCACAGAAGAACACCTTCAATGCTTTCAAGGCATCTCAAGAGTGGTCAGAGAAGATGAACGTTTCGACTATTGGATATGTTAACAGCCGAATTACAGATGAGAGTATAAATGATATTATGATGATCGAGGAGGCTTTCCAGGAGAAACAGATTGCTGACATTGCGAGCGATATTGCGAGCAAAGGTGTGAAGTTTGTTTTGATTGCAGGACCTTCTTCATCGGGAAAGACTTCGTTCTCACATCGTCTGTCGATTCAACTTATGGCGCAAGGTCTCAATCCACATCCTATAAGCGTTGATAATTATTTTGTCGACCGCGTCGACAATCCTGTTGATGAAGATGGAAAGTTAGATTACGAAGTGATAGAGGCTGTCGATACTGAACTTTTCAACAAAGATATGAAAATGCTGTTAGACGGTGAAGAAATTTCGAAGAAGCAATATAACTTCGACGCAGGAGTGAGAGAACTCAGCGGTGAGAAGTTGAAACTTGCTGATGACGACATTCTTGTAATCGAGGGCATTCACTGTCTTAATGAAAAGATGTCTTACGCACTTCCTAAAGAACATAAGTATAAGATTTATATCAGTGCATTGACTACACTTAATATTGATGAGCACAATAGAATTTCTACATCTGATTGGAGGCTACTAAGAAGGCTTGTTAGAGATTTGAGAACTAGAGGAAAGTCAGCTCAGACTACTATGGAAATGTGGTATCGCGTGAGACGTGGTGAGGAGAAGAACATTTATCCATATCAGGATGAAGCGGATGCAGTATTTAATTCAGCTATGGTTTATGAGCCATCTGTTTTAAAGGTTTATGCTGAGCCAGCATTGTTTAGCGTTCCGGAAGATTCTCCTGAATTTATTGAGGCTAATAGACTTTTGAAATTCTTAGACTATGTATTGCCGCTTCCGAAAGACGATATACCTAAGAACTCACTTGTTCGTGAGTTCGTTGGAGGAAGCGCACTCATAAAAGAATAATTGTTGAATTATTCTATAAACTATGTTAAAAACTTAATTTGAGCAAGGCGGATGATCGCGGCTGTTTATTCAGGTGAGGAAAGTCCGGGCTTCGCAGGGCAGGATGCCAGTTAACGGCTGGTGGAGGTGACTCCCAGGAAAGTGCAACAGAAATTATACCGCCACTTTTGTGGTAAGGGTGAAATGGTGGTGTAAGAGACCACCGCCTTGGTGGTAACAGCAAGGGTCAGTGTAAACCCCATCCGAAGCAAGACCAAGCAGAAATCATATAGTGGCCCGCTAGATTTCGGGTAGGTTGCTCGAGCATATTGGCGACAATATGCCTAGATAGATGATCGTTCAAGACAGAACCCGGCTTATAGCTTTGCTCATATTAAAAAAGACATTTGAGAAATCTCAAATGTCTTTTTCAATGTCTATAATTCATTAATGAACTCTGTCAGCAACTTGGTTAGTTTGGTGTCCATTTCTGATGCGGTTTTTACAACATCGTCATCGTTTAATGTACCGTGATTATGATCAGTAGCTTTATTGACTATGCAACTGATGCCGACTGTTTTCATTCCTGCGTGTGCGGCAGCCATTGCCTCGATAGCAGTACTCATTGCTACTGCATCAGCACCTACAGTTCTAAACATTTTAACCTCGGCAGGCGATTCATAGTTAGGACCAGATGCCTGCACATAAGTGCCGTCAGCCAACTCGATTCCAAGTTTATCAGCCGTAGCGTGAAGTTTTTTAGAAAGCTCTTTATCATAGATGTTACTCATATCTGGAAATCTAGTGCCTAGTTCCTCGACATTTTCGCCTTTCAAAGGTGACTCGACAAAAGAAGAAATATGGTCCGTTATGTTCATCATTGTACCAGGACCGAAATCAAGATTGATGCCACCGGCAGCATTGGTGAGAATAAGTATCTCAGCGCCTAACATTTTGGCCATTCGAACAGGAATTACACATTCTTGGTTTGTGTATCCTTCGTAAGAATGAAGACGACCTTCCAATGCGACAACTGGAACATCACCGATATATCCAAACACGAAACGACCACGGTGAGCAGCATTCGTGCAGACAGGAAAACCAGCTATGTGACCGAAACCTTTGTGTGCCTTCACATCTATCTCGTCAACGATCTTTGTGAGTCCCGAACCAAGCACGATAGCAACCTTAGGTTCGAAATCAATAGTCTCCCTAATTTGATTATACATTTTTAAGAGTTCTTCATAATGTCTACTCATATAACACCTCTTATTTCGTACTATGAGTATTTTACCATAAACTTTTGCATTCAAAAACTCCTTGAATAAGTCGGGGGTATATTGTATTATTCTTTAGAGTAAATAATTAGGAGAAAGAGATGAGACATTTACTTAGTCCTCTGGATTTTTCGGTGGAAGAGCTTGATCAGATGTTTGATTTGGCGAACGATATCGAGGCCAATCCAGAAAAATACCAAGATGTATGTAGGAATAAGAAAATCGCCACATTGTTTTACGAGCCAAGTACTCGTACACGGTTAAGTTTCGAAGCGGCAATGATTAACTTGGGCGGACAGGTTTTAGGCTTTTCGGAAGCTACTTCCAGTTCAGCAGCCAAGGGCGAGAGTGTAGCAGACACGATCAAGATTGTTTCGTGTTATTCAGATATTTGTGCTATGCGCCATCCAAAAGAAGGTTCAGCGCTCGTTGCCGCAAGGCACGCGGATGTTCCTGTGATTAACGCAGGTGATGGTGGACACCAACATCCAACGCAGACGCTCACAGATCTTCTTACGATTAGAAGTCTTAAAGGAAAACTTGGAGACTTCACAATTGGTCTTTGTGGAGACCTAAAGTTTGGTCGTACAGTTCACTCGCTTATACATGCGCTTTTGAGATACGATAATATTAAATTCCTTCTCATCTCACCAGAGGAACTACAAGTTCCTGATTATATTATCGAGAGTATCGAGGAAGCAGGAGCAGAGTATTCTGTAGCAACGAAACTTGAAGACGTGATAGATCAACTAGATCTTTTATATATGACAAGAGTTCAGCGTGAGAGATTCTTTAACGAAGAAGACTATGTCAGATTGAAAGATAGCTTTATGCTAGATAAGAAAAAATTAGATCAGGCCAAGGACGATATGCTTGTGCTTCATCCATTGCCAAGAGTAAATGAAATATCTGTGGATGTGGATGACGACCCTAGAGCAGTTTACTTTAAACAGGCTCAGTATGGAGTGTATGTCAGAATGGCTCTCATCCTCACATTACTGGAGGTGGAAGTATGATTAATGTAGATCAGATTAACAATGGATTTGTCCTAGACCACATTCAGGCGGGTAGAGCAATGGCTATATACCATTATCTTGAGCTTGATAAACTAGATTGTCAGATTGCCATCATCAAGAACGCTAGAAGTAGCAAGATGGGCAAGAAGGATATTATCAAAGTAGAAGGTTCACTTGATATTGTCGATTTCGACATCATCGGATTTATCGACCATAACATTACTGTTGATATCATCAAGGACGGAGTGTTGGTAGAGAAGCGTGAACTCAAACTTCCAGAAAAGATTACAAACGTTCTTCACTGTAACAACCCAAGATGTATCACATCGATTGAAAAAGAACTTCCACATATATTTGTCCTTACGGACAAGAAAAATGGCCTATATAGTTGCCAGTACTGCGAAGAAAAGCAGGGTAGACTGTGGGAGAAAATTAAGAAATAAAAGTAAAAGTTCCGGTAGAAAAACTACCGGAACTTTTTTAATAATATATTTTATGTTTTAATCTGTCTGTTCTTTTTCAGGCTCTGTAGGTTTCATAATCCTAGCCTTAACTGAGACGATTCTGTTTCCATCCAACTTCACAACTGTGAACTTGCAATTGTCTACCATTACGCTGTCGCCTTTTTCAGGTAGTCTCTCAAGTCTTTCGATAATCAAACCACCGAGTGATTCATATTCCTCTGAATCGATATCGGTTCCCATCTCATCATTGAAATCATCCAAGTTGATAGAACCCTGAACTATATAAGTGTTATCGTTTATCTTTCTGATAACTTGTTCTTCAACCTCATCGAACTCATCGCGAATCTCGCCGACGATTTCTTCAATAATATCCTCGAGAGTAATCATACCATCAACCTGACCGTATTCATCGAGAACAATACACATACCAGTGACATTGTCACGCATCTCTACGAGCAAGTCATTGAGCTCGATAGTGTCATATGTAAAGAAAGGCTCACGCATAATCTTTTTCATATTGAAGTTGTATGCGCCGATTTCCTCTATAAACAAATCCTTGATGTTCAAAATACCGACTACATTGTCGTGTGATTCCTCGAAAACAGGGTAGCGCGTATATTTTGTCTCCTTAACAACCTTTAACAGTTCCTCGTACTCGATATCTACAGGAACCATAGTGATATCTACTTCAGGAACCATGATATCTTTCGCGCTAGTTTCTCCAAAGTCGAACACGTTGTTGATCATATCGCGTTCTTCCTCTTCGATAAGACCTTCCTCCTGACTAACATCCACAATAGTACGAAGCTCGCCCTCTGTGAAACTCTTGTCTGAGAGAGTAGTCTTTATTCTGAAAATCTTAAGTATGCCTGTGGCAATACCATCTATAATCACTATAAGTGGTGTGAGAACTGTCATTAAAAACTTGATAATTCTCGCATATTTAAGTGCAACACTGTCTGCGTGTGCTGCCGCAATGGTCTTTGGAATAATCTCACCGAACATGATAATAAGGAAAGTGATGATTCCAACGCCTATGCTGACTGGCCAACCAAGATGAAAAACATTCTGTGTAAACACGGTTGTCACAGCAGAAGCAGCCAAATTTACGATATTGTTCGAGATAAGTATCATACTGAGCATCTTTCGGCGATTCTCTAGTACCTTATCGAGAACAATAGCACTTTTTTTACCTTCATCTACCAACATTCTAAGCTTCATTCTGCTGACTGTCGTCAATGCTGTCTCCGCTGAAGAGAAGAAAGCTGATAAGAATAATAATACAAATAAAATACATAGCATCGCTATGTCACTCGGTCCCATATGACCTCCTTTTTTATACAAAAAATAAGGTAATTTTTAACCTCTTTTTACATTGTACAAAGTACGGTGTTTAAAGTCAATAAAGCCTTTAATTCTAGGGATTGTTGTGCTATAATATTCCTCGGATTATGCGTAGGTATAGCGCAAATTTTAAGTATTTTGGAGGTCATGATGAAACACATCAAAACATTGACATCAAAGACATTAAAAGAGACAACGAAAAAGGGTGGTTGTGGCGAGTGCCAGACATCTTGCCAGTCAGCTTGTAAGACATCTTGCACAGTTGGAAACCAGTCTTGTGAGAACAAATAAATACCGTGATACATCAGTATAAGAGTAACGGTTACAATATCGTTTTGGATGTTGAAAGTGGAGCCGTTCATGTGGTAGATGACGTCACTTATGATGTTATTGAGAAATACCAGGATTTAAGTTCTTATGATATAGTAGATGCCTTATCTGATAAATATGATGAATCAGAGATCAAAGAGTCTATTGAAGAAGTTGAGGAACTGAAGGAGAATGGAGCACTTTTTACTGAAGATGTATACGAGCCTATCATAGGAGAGTTCGAACAGCATCATAAGCCAGTGGTCAAGGCATTGTGCTTGCACATCGCACACGATTGCAACCTTGCATGCAAGTATTGCTTCGCAGAGGAAGGTGAATATCATGGCAGACGAGGTCTTATGAGCTTTGAAGTCGGAAAGAAGGCGTTAGACTTCTTGGTAGAGAACTCGGGTAGTCGAGTAAATTTGGAAGTCGATTTCTTTGGCGGTGAGCCACTGATGAACTGGGACGTAGTTAAGCGACTAGTGGAGTATGGCAGATCCATCGAGAAAGAGAAGAATAAGAACTTCAGATTCACGCTAACGACTAATGGAGTACTCCTAAACGAAGAAATCGAAGAGTTCCTAAATAAGGAGATGGCAAATGTTGTTCTTAGTTTAGACGGCCGAAAGGAAGTCAACGACAGAATGAGGCCTTTCAGAACGGGTCAAGGCAGTTACGACTTGATAGTTCCGAAGTTCCAAGAGTTTGCCAAGTCCAGAAAAGACAAGGATTATTACATCAGAGGTACATTCACACGATACAACTTAGATTTTTCTAATGACATCATCCACTTTGCTGACTTGGGTTTTGATCAGATTTCGATTGAGCCAGTTGTCGGACCGGAGGATGATCCATTTTCGATAAGGGAGCAAGACCTTCCGCAGATTATGGAAGAGTACGATAAGTTAGCTCTCGAGTATCTGGATAGAAAAGAAAAGGGCAAAGGCTTTAACTTTTTCCATTTCCAGATTGACCTAGACCAAGGACCTTGTGTTTATAAGAGGTTGTCGGGATGTGGTTCGGGTTCAGAGTACTTGGCGGTGACGCCATGGGGAGAACTCTATCCATGCCACCAGTTCGTAGGCGATGAGAAGTTTATGCTAGGAACTGTGGACGAGGGAATCACAAATCCTGAGGTTGTAGAAGAATTAAAAAAATGCAATGTCTACTCCAAAGAGAAGTGTAGAAATTGCTTTGCAAAATTTTATTGCAGTGGCGGCTGCGCCGCCAATTCATACAATTTCCATGGAACCATCCATGATGTGTATGATATCGGTTGCGAAATGCAAAAGAAACGAGTGGAATGCTCAATAATGATAAAGGCAGCGTTAGCAGCTAAGAAAGAGGTTTAAACATGAAAATTAAGATGACAAGAGCAAAAGCGATTATAGCTATGGTTTTGGCTATTGCACTGGTAGCATTTGCGGCATATGTGGTTATTTTTGGTATCGCAGGTCGTGGTAGTGCTAAGAACATCACACAGGGTCTTGACCTTAAGGGTGGTGTAAGTCTTACTTACCAGGTAGATCCAAGCAATGGCAGTTTTACTCAAAAGCAATTGAGTGATACTAGATATAAGCTGGAGCAAAGAGTTCAGCAGTATAGTACTGAGGCTACAGCTAGTATCGAGGGAACAGATCGTATTACTGTTTCTATTCCAGGTCAGTACGATGCTGATGCAGTTAAGAAGGAACTAGGTAAGCCTGGTGAACTTTTCTTCTGTACAAAGGCTGACTCTGAACCATCTGAGAAAGATATTAAGGCAAAGAAGTACGTTAAGGTTGGAACAGGAAAAGCAAACAACTCTAACGACCAAGCTGCATTGCAGACTAAAAATTACGATGGATATTATAAAGTTTGGGTAACAGGTAATGAAGTATCTGACGCGAAGGGAACTATCTCTCAAGATGATCAGACTGGTGCTTCAGAGAACATTGTTTCCCTTACATTTAACAATAAGGGTGCTAAGGCATTCGGTGACATGACAACAGAGAGTGTTGGAAAGCAGACATATATCATTTACAACAATGAGGTATTGAGTGCTCCAACAGTTAAGCAGGCTATCACAGGTGGTAAGGCTCAGATTGACGGTATGGAATCTCTTGAAGAGGCTGAGAACTTAGCTGCAAATATCCGTATCGGATCACTTACACTTACTCTTAAAGATATCAGCTACAAGGTAGATAGTGCTCAGCTTGGTAGTGACGCTCTTCAGAAATCACTTATGGCTGGTTTGATTGGTCTATTAATCGTAATTATCTTTATGATTATTGTTTATCGTATACCAGGAATCGCTGCAGGACTTGCACTTATTTCATATGTTGAGCTTATCTTGCTGGCATTAAACGCATTTAACTTAACACTGACGTTGCCAGGTATCGCCGGTATCATTTTGAATATTGGTATGGCGGTGGACGCCAACGTTATCATATATGCTCGAATACGAGAGGAGATTGCCGCAGGCAAGACCGTCAAGACGGCTATTGCTATCGGTTTCAAGAAGGCCGCATCAGCTATTGTCGACGGTAACGTGACAACGCTTATTGCAGGTCTCGTGTTGTTGCTATTTGGTTCAGGTACTGTTAAAGGTTTCGCACAGACACTTTGTATCGGTATCATTATCCAGTTATTCGCAGCACTTGTTATTTCAAGATTCTTCGTATGGATGCTTTACCATATGGGATTCCAGAAACCTGGATTCTACGGTAAGGAAGCTGCACGTAAGGTTCTTAACTTTGTTAAGAGAAAGGCTATATTCTTTAGCATCTCTGCAGTATTCATTATTATTGGAATCATTGCATTAGTATTTAATGGCGTTAAGACTGGAAATCCATTTGAACTTAGTATCGAGTTTACATCTGGTAACTCTATGACAGTTGAGTTCAACAAAGAGTATTCAGTTGATGACTTTGACCATAAGATTAAGCCAGAACTTGAAAAACTTCTCGGAACATCTGATGTTCACGGACAGCAGAATAGAGACCAGAAGAAGATTTATACTATTAAGACTCGCGAGCTTAAGACTGGCGAGCATGACAAGATAGAAGCACTGTTGATAAAGAAATTTGACGCTAAAGACAATAAACAGAACTTTAGTGATACGGAGATTTCTTCCACGGTCAGCAACGAGATGGTTCAAGGAGCTATCATAGCGACTATTATCGGTATCTTCTGTATGTTGATTTACATTTGGATACGATTTAAGAACTTGAGTTTCGCGACCGCGGCGGTTGTAGCCCTGATACACGACGTGGCAATAGTAATTGGATTCTATGCATTGGCGCGTGTGACGGTAGGTACCACATTTATTGCTTGTATATTGACGATTATAGGTTACTCAATTAACGCGACGATTGTCATATTTGACCGTATCCGTGAGAATATGACTATCAGGAAGAGAATGGATAGAGTGGATGATTTGGTAAACAAGAGTATCACACAGACACTCACACGAAGTATTTACACTACATTTACTACATTCATCACTATATTTATGATCTTCATTATGGGTGTATCAGCCATTCAGGAATTCACACTTCCATTGATGGTTGGATTGATTGCAGGAGCATGGTCATCAGTATTTATCACAGGTGCACTTTGGTACACAATGAAAGGTAGAAAATACGACAAAGCTCAATAGTTAACAAACTAAGCGGCTTCACTTCATTGTGAAGCCGCTTCATTTATTGTATATGAAAGAAAAATGGCTGATTGAATCCAAGAAAGCGGATTTTGATCACATAGCAAAGAAATTTAATATTTCACCTATAGTTGCCAGAGTAATCAGAAATCGTAACATCATAGGAGATGAGGCAATTGATGAGTACCTCAATGGCACTTTAGAATCTATTAGTTCACCATGGCTATTTAAAGATATGGATAAGGCTGTGGATGTGCTCAAGATAAAGCTTGCCGAAGACTCTAAAATTAGAATAATCGGCGACTATGATGTGGATGGAATTTGTGCTAGTCATATCTTGCATGTAGCCTTAGAAAAACTTGGAGCAAATGTCGATGTTGAAATTCCAAACAGAGTGGAAGATGGCTATGGTATCAATGAAAGATTGATAGATAGTGCAAAGAGTGCAGGTGTTGATACGATTATTACTTGTGACAATGGTATCGCTGCTAGCAAATCCATTAATCATGCTAAGTCGCTTGGGATGACTGTTATTGTCACAGACCATCATGAGATACCGTTTGAGGACGCTGAGGATGGAAGAGTTTACACTATTCCAGATGCAGACGCTGTCATCGATCAAAAGCAAGAAGATTGTGCATATCCTTTCAAGGAAGTATGTGGAGCAGTTGTTGCATGGCAGTTTATGAGAGCTCTATATGAGTCTATGGGTAAAGGCCTAAACGAATTAGATAATCTTTTGTCTTATGCTGCGATGGCTACTGTATGCGATGTAGTTGATTTGATAGGTGAAAATAGAACTATCGTGAAAGCGGGACTTGAAAAGATTCACAACACGAAAGATATCGGTTTGTCAGCTTTGATAGAGGCTTGCCAGATTGATAAGAAAAATATAGATGGCTATCACTTTGGATTTATCTTAGGTCCATGCTTAAATGCCAGTGGACGTTTAGACACCGCAAAGAAGGCGGTTGAACTCCTTAATGAGAAAGACGAATCCCTTGCTATGTCAGACGCCATTTCACTTAAGAAATTAAACGATAGCCGTAAAGAGATTACAGAAAACAATACTAAAGAAGCGCTTGCTATTGCCGAAGGCAATGAAGATAAAGTGCTTATCATACATCTTCCTGAATGTCACGAGAGTATTGTGGGAATAGTAGCAGGAAGAGTGAGAGAGGCTTATAATAAGCCGACCATCATTGTCACAGACACAGAAGATGGTATGAAAGGTTCAGGAAGATCCATCGAAGAATACAATATGTTTGAGGAACTTAGTAAGGTGAAAGACTTATTTACAAAATTCGGTGGACACAAGATGGCGGCGGGTTTGTCGCTAGATTCTGAAAATTTCGATGAATTTAAAAGACGCTTAAACGAAAATTGCACACTTACTGAAGATGACCTTGATTTGAAAGTTATGATAGATGTGCAGCTACCATTTGAATATGTTACAATGAATCTCGTGGATGAACTGGAGTTAATTAAGCCTTTCGGCAAGAGTAATTCGAAACCAGTATTTGCTGAAAAGGAAGTAAAACTCCACACGATGAGAATAGTGGGTAAGAATAAAAATGTTGTTCAGATGACATTGGAAAATAAAAACCACTATAAGATAAAAGCAGTAAAGTTTAACGACGTCAGCAATTTCCTAGATAGCTTAAAGGAAAAAGTAGGGACTGAGACTTTTACCAAAGCAGTCTCAGGAGAACCCCTAGATGTCGAAATAATGATTACATATTATCCAACAACTAATGTCTATAATGGAATGTCAAATATTCAGTTAGTGGTGGATAGAGTACAGTTTTAAGGAGGGAGTATGCATCCAATAGATAAGTACATTACACAAATTCCAGATTTCCCTAAAGAAGGAATACTATTTAGAGATGTAACATCTGTTACAGAGAGTCCAGAAGGCATGAAAATGGCCGTGGATTCTATGGCAGATTTGATAAAAGATTTGGACTATGATGCTATCATTGGCCTAGAGGCCAGAGGTTTTCTCTTTGGCGCACCAATAGCATACAATGAAAACAAAAGTTTCGTATTAGTAAGAAAGAAGGGTAAACTTCCTAGAGAAACTATAGAAGAAGAGTTCCAGTTAGAGTATGGAAGTGATTCTATGGAGATTCACAAAGATTCTCTAAAACCTGGAATGAAAGTTGTAATCGTAGATGACCTTTTGGCGACAGGCGGAACATCTGCCGCAGCTATAAAGTTAGTTGAGAGACTTGGCGCTGAAGTTGTAAGCGTTTTGTTCTTGGTTGAACTTAAGGGTCTTGAAGGAAGAAAAGCATTAGAAGGATATAGAGTAGATTCAGTAGTTCAGTACGAAGGCAAGTAGTGCTGAAAGAGGTAGGACATGGCACAGATTAGATTAAGCGAAAAAATTGAAAACCATGGCATTATCCCACAGGAGCAGGAACAGGCGACTCCTGAGGAGTTATTTGCGCGCTTGATCGACAAGGTTAAGTCCTATCATCCATCTCCAGATGCAGTGGAGAGCGTGGAGAAGGCTTATAAGTTTGCAAAGGCTGCTCACGGAGATCAGCTCAGAAAATCAGGTGAGCCTTACATTATTCATCCGCTTCACACAGCGCTTATCCTTGCAGACTTAGAACTCGATAAGGAAACTATCATGGCAGGTCTTATGCACGATGTTATCGAGGATACGAAAGTTACCCGTAAGGAGATGATAGATGAGTTCGGCGAGGAAGTTACTGACATTGTCGACGGCGTTACAAAGTTGACGCAGATTGATTACGACGTCGACAAGGTAGAGAAGCAGGCGGAGAATCTTCGTAAGATGTTCCTCGCAATGGCGAAGGATATTCGAGTTATTCTTATTAAACTTGCCGATAGACTTCACAATATGAGAACTCTTATGTATATGCCGGCTGAAAAGCAGAGAGATACTTCAAGAGAGACGATGGATATCTATTCACCTATCGCAAGTCGTCTCGGTATTTCGAAGATTAAGATTGAGTTAGATGACTTGTCGCTCAGATATCTTGAGCCAGAAAAGTACGACGAGTTAGTTGAGGGCGTACATCTACGTCTTGAGCACCGCGAAGACTTTATGGAAGATATCATCGAGCAGGTTTCGAATCTTATTGAGAAGGCAGGCATAGATGCAACTATCGACGGAAGAGTAAAGCATTACTTTAGTATATATAAGAAGATGGTGAACCAGAATAAGACACTCGACCAGATTTTTGACGTATTCGCGGTTCGTATCATTGTTGATTCAGTTATGGACTGTTACGGTGCGCTCGGAGTTATTCACGAAAACTTCACTCCAGTGCCTGGTCGTTTCAAGGACTACATTGCTATGCCTAAGCAGAATATGTATCAGTCACTTCACACGACTTTGATTGGTCCTAACGGTCAGCCGTTTGAAATTCAAATTAGAACAATGGACATGCATCGTACAGCTGAGTACGGTATCGCTGCCCATTGGAAATATAAAGAGAACATTACAGGTGAGGGTTCTAATGAAGAGGCTAAGATTAGTTGGCTTCGCCAAATCCTCGACTGGCAGCAAGATCTATCCGACAACCAGGAGTTTATGGATCTTCTTAAAGATGACCTTAATATGTTCTCGGAAAATGTTTATTGTTTCACTCCGGATGGTGACCTGAAGAACTTGCCAGCCGGTGCGACACCTATCGATTTTGCTTATAGCATTCACAGTGCCGTCGGCAATAGAATGGTAGGCGCTAGAGTAAACGGTAAGATGGTGAACATTGATTATCCTATTCAGAATGGTGACCGTGTAGAGATTGTCACATCGAACAACTCAAGCGGACCAAGTCTTGATTGGCTCAAACTTGTTAAGTCTACTCAGGCGAAGAATAAGATTAACCAATGGTTCAAGAAACTCAATAAGGAAGAAAATGTCGAAAAGGGCAAGGATATGATTGATAAATATTGCAAGTCCAAAGGCATTGATTTCAAAGAGATAAACACAGCGAAGTATCGTGATATCGTTCAGCAGAAGTATGGATTTAAGGATTGGGATTCACTCATTGCCGCAGTGGGACACGGAGGCATGAAGGAAGGCCAGATTGTCAACAAACTGTATGATGAGTATAAGAGAGATCATCCTGAAGTGATTACGGATGAGGATATCATGAATAACATCAACTCTGAGACTGCAAAGGATATTCAGAGAAGTTCAAAGAGTGGTGTTATCGTTGAGGGTATGGATGATGTGGCAGTTAGATTTTCTAAGTGCTGTACACCAGTGCCAGGTGATGAAATCGTCGGTTTCGTGACGCGTGGTCGTGGAGTATCGATTCATCGTACTGACTGCGTCAATATCATTAATCTCCCTACTATGGATGCGACAAGACTAGTTGAGGCTAGTTGGGCTGAGAATGCTACAGAGATTAGTGGCAAGTATATGACAGAGATTGTGATCTATGCACACAATCGTGTTGGTATCTTGGCGGATATTTCTAAGATATTCACAGAAGTTGATATCGATGTAGATTCTATTAACAGTAGAACTAGCAAGGCTGAGATAGCGACTATCACTATGTCATTCGGCATCCATACGATTGAGGAATTAAACAAGCTAATTACAAAGATAAAGAATATAGAAGGTATTATTGATATCGAAAGGACGACTAGCTAGTGAAAATAAGAAATGTGTTGGTAAGCGAGGCATTTACTAACTGCTACCTAGTAAAAAATGAAGAGACAAATGAAGGATTCATATTAGATCCAGGTGGAGATGTTGGGAAGATTGTTGCCAACATTGGAAATCTTGATATGAAGCCGGTAGCTATACTATTAACTCACGGTCACTACGACCATATAGGTGCGGTAGATGAGTTGAGAGAAAAGTATGGTATAAAAGTTTATGTGTCAAAAATCGAAATGGATTTGATGAATGACCAAAGACAAAATCTCTCTCTCTGGTTCGGAGCGGATATGGCTATTAAAGGTGATGTTGCTTTGTCGGACGGTCAAGAGATCGAGATAGCAGGGATTAAGATGAAATTTATATTGACCCCTGGCCACACTCCTGGCAGTGGATGCTATTATGTGGAAAGTGAGGGAGTGCTTTTTAGTGGCGACACACTTTTCTATATGAGT
>JAFQXO010000002.1 GCA_017406925.1 Eubacterium sp. | reverse complement strand
GGATGATAAGTCTAACAATGATGAGGTTGTTCTCGTAAAAGGTGACGATACAGAGGACCTTATTAACGCGTTGGATGAAGATCCTAATGTTGTAAGCGCCCAGCCTAACTATATTTATAATGTTCAAAATTATGATGGTGGTAACAATGAGCCGGGAATAGATTATCAGTGGGGTCTTAAGAACAGTTATGACTACGCGGGAGAAAGCATCGACGTGGGTGCTTCTGATATGTGGAGTCATCATAGTTCGGGTGACGAGGTTGTTATTGCTGTGGCAGATACAGGTGTTGATTACAATCACAAGGATCTTAAAAATATGATGTGGCAAGGCGGATTAGACTATCCAGAACTTGCTGAATTTGGTGGAAGTAAATATGGCGTGAATACATCAGACGAAGGTGAATCAGATGAGGTGATGGATGCATATTATGGTCACGGAACGCATTGTGCTGGAATTATAGGAGCACAATACAACGAGGAAGGCGTTGCTGGTGTTTTCAATGATGTAAGGATCATGGCTGTAAAACTTGCGGAAGGTTCTAGCATGTATTCGTCTGCAATTTACGAAGGCTATCGTTATATGAAGAGCGCGAAAGAGGCGGGAGTAAATCTGGTAGCTATAAATGATTCATGGGGTTCGAGCTCACAGTTTGTATCTTGCGATGACTTGTTCAGAAAAGCTGTTGATGAATTAGGTAGATTAGGAACGGTTTCTGTTTTGGCCGCAGGAAACGAGGATGAATATAAAGACTTAAAAAGATCAGATTATTTTAAGAGTGATTATACTCTAAGAGTGGGTGCCTGTGAAAGTTCAGGAGAGGCGGCTGATTTTTCAGATTTTGGACAAGATACTGTAGATGTTTTTGCACCGGGAGTAAATATTTTATCTACTATGAGTGGTGCAAGTGATACATTGAAAATGAAGGGGCAGTATCTTCCTTGGATTCAGGATGATAGTGTTTCATATGCCTATAACGATTACAAAACTCATAATGATGAAGTAGATTTATCTGGAACATATAAAAATAGTGGTAATACATATTATGCAACAGAAAGCGAAAAAGGTTATGGGGATGACAAGGCGGTTAAGATAACTGTACCTACGTTGTACAGTTCAAATCGCTATACTGTTACTGCGAAAATAAAAGTCAATAAATCTGAATTTGATGAGGACGAAAAAGCATATTTTGCATGCGCTCTTGGTTTTGACAATGTTAATGTGAGTTCTGGCATAACAGCGACTTTCTATCCTCAAAGAGTTTCCACTTCGAGAAATAAAAAAATAGAAAAAATAAATGATTATAATTATAAAGTTTTATCTGACGAGTTTTCAGGCAGTGACATGATTAATTCTATTGATGACGATGGCTACCTTGTTATGAAAATAGATATTGACTTGTCACAAGAGATTGTTAGTGCCAATGCGAACGTACGCATAGATAACATTGGCGTTGGCCGCCAGCCATCAGAATACGGTTACTCTGATGGAACATCTATGGCGACGCCATTTGTGACTGGCATAGTGGGATCATTGGCGTATAAATATCCAGATGCATCGGCTGATGAAATCGTGGCTATGGTAAAAGGCTCGGCGGTTAAGTATGATGATGAAAACAGCAAAGTAGAAGGCCTATGTAACACAGATGGCTACGCCAATTTGCAAGGTTATGTGAGTAAAAACAATATCCGACCTACAATTAATTCATTAACGGTTGAAGGTGATACAGCGACATTGAATGGTTTTTTCTTTGGTGACAATCCAGGAAATGTGACAGTTAAGAGTATAATAGATGCTGAGATAAATAGTTGGAGCGACAATGAAATAAAGATAAAATTCACAGATGAGATGGCGACTTCGTTGAAGCGAAGAGTCGAGGTGAAGAATGCAACTACTAATCTGTATGGACGAAACTTCTTCGTACTTGGTAGTGATATGACTGGCTATGTGCCAATCAAATCTCCTAATGAAAAAAATGATGTGAATTCCACTGTTATGTGCGCAAATAAAAATGCAATCCTTGCAGCGTTTGTCAGAGCTGGTTCAGAGACACTTACGTTCAAGACATATGATGAGGAGAATGACGATTGGAGCTTGTTAGAAAATCCGTTTGAAGAAGAAAATAATGATTATCCTTCGTGTACTGCCTCGGATATTCATAACTGTGTAAAACTTGCTGCAAGTGAAAACTATATGTATATGTTATACCCACATGATGTAGATGAAGATTCAGATACACAAATGTATTTGGCTACACTTGATACGCAATCTATGAAATGGGTAAACGTAGTGGATGTATCGGAGTATGCCGATGAATTTTCAATGCTAGCATATTATGATGGTGATATTCTTATTATGGGTGGTAAAAAGGCAAATAACTCAATTAAACTAGCAGTAAATAAGATTTATCCAAATACGGGAAGATGCTACGGAAATCTTCCAAGTCTACCAAATAATATAGGATGTTTGGGAAATGTTGTTGTCAACGGAGATGATTTATATATCATAAATAGTTTTAAGGTATCAGGAACTGCTTCGGATCCTGCGGATTATTCGTATTCCGCAGTGGATCCATATATGTTCGATGGAACGGAATGGAATAGACTGGCAAGTAGCCCAATGCAGACAAATGAGCATTGGTTCTCTCAAACGATTACCGATTCAGCGTTTGCATGTGGTGATGGATATGTATATGTTGGAAATTTAGACTTCCTAGACGATCCTGATTTGGAGTATCATCCAATAGACACATACAAGTATTCGAAAACCGATGATTCATTTTATTCTGATGAGAATTTGAGATTTAATTCTTCAAAGACAGTAGCTATAGGTGCCACGGCAAATGAGAGATATGGATTTGTGTTAGGTGTGGTTGATACTTCAGATGAAATTAGAGCAGCCAAAGTAGATTTTGAAGACAACCCATATGGTATCCAAGCCCCTCAGATGCCAGAATCTGATCCGGAACTTGATCCAGAAGAGCCAACTTCATTGGCGCCGACCACTGGGGTGCCAGAGAGTACTACGGTTCCCGAAACTACCAAGGCATCTTCGACGACAAAGGCGCCAACAACACGCAATAAAAAGCCAAATGCAGTAAAGGTTAAGAAGGCGTATAAAAAGAAAAAGTCGAAAAAACTTAGTTTGAAGATTAAAAAGAATAAGAATACAAAAGGTTATCAGGTGAAAGTCTTCAAGACAAAAAAGAATGCGAAGAAAGTTAAGAAGGCTCTTATCACAAAGACTTATAAGAAATATAAGAAGACCTTCAGTATAAAATCAAAGAAACTTAAGAAAAAGAAGAAACTATATGTGAGGGTTAGAGCGTACAACTTCATCTATGGAAGAAAAGGCAAAAAACAGTACGGCAAATGGAGTAAGATTAAAAAAGTGAAGGTTAAATAAAATGTATCAGTACATACATTTTTCACAATTAAACGGTATTATATATTTTGCGTCGGGCTCAAGTGCTTTTTGATAGAGTTTATGATAAAATTAGCCTAGCGCAATAGGAGGCAAAGAATATGAAAAAAGTAATTGTATTAGGAATGGTTTCAGCATTGGTTATTGGATTGTTGGCAGGATGTGGCTGCAGTAAGAATAAGCAAACACAGACTTCTGCGCATGCAAACCAAGCTGCCGAAACGGGTAAAGCAAAGTATAATATGAAGAACCCAAAGAGCACGGAAGAAACTTATACAGCAGCAGCTGTTCCTACAGGAAAATATAAACCAAAATCTAAAAAGGAAAAGATTTCTGAAGCTAGAGCAAAGAGAAAAGAAGAATTAAAACTTGGAAATTCTAAGTTTGACAAACAGTTAAAGGCATATAGAGATGCCACAAGTAAGTATGCTAAGGCTATAAGAAAATATGGCAAAGACGCAAAGAATTCTGAGTTTAAAGCAGCACAAAAAGCATACTTAAAGCAGGCAAAGGTTATGAGCAAAGTGAAAATTATGAAACTTTCTAAAGCTAATAACAAGAAGTACACAGCCATAACATATCAGGCAGCACAGAAGATTCATAAAGCTTTGGCGAAAGGTAAAAAGTAAATAAGTATTTTGGAAAGAGTTGTTGATTATTTAAAAAACTCAATTAAAAATCAAAAGAAGATAGGTCTCGAATTAGAACATTTTATTGTTGATGATGAATCGAGACCTATTTCTTATGCTGAAATGATAGATGTCTTTGACAGGGCTTGCAGTAGCATAGGCGTTGTTAAGCATGGTGATGGTGTTGAGAGCTTTATCGCTAGAGATTATACGATTACTCTTGAGCCAGGATGCCAGATGGAAATCAGCATAGCTCCAGAGAACTCGCTTGACTGCGTCAATGAAATCTACCAGAAAGCTCTGGAAGATTGGGAGCCATTGTTTAGAGATAAAGGATATCATTTTGAAATAAAGGGAATACTCCCTGCAATCTTAGACGGACAGATGGAAGTAGATGATATCGAACTTATTCCTAAAAATAGATATGCGAATATGAATGAATACTTCACTGATACTGGGAAATATGGAAAGTATATGATGCGTGCATCAGCTGCAGCACAAGTATCGGTCGATTATGAATCAGAAGAAGATGCAATGAGAAAACTTCGCATATTTCAGATATTGGTGCCAATCATCTCTCTTTTGACAGACAACTCATTTACCGAAAACACCACATATCCATTTGGAAAACATTTATCTCGTGTGACTATTTGGGAGAGTGTAGATGATGACCGATGTGGATTCATTCCTGATTCATTAGAATCATATTCTTTTGAGAAATATGCTGAGTATGTGAATTCAGTTCCACACATTGTGGATTTTCCTGAAGACAGTGTTGAACAGAAGATTTCATTCTTGTTTAATTATGTAAGACTTAAAAACGTCATAGAATATCGCATGGCTGATAGCGTTTCTATTGAGAAATGCTTAGGTCTATGTGCGCTTATTAAAGGATTGGTTTATTCAGATGCAAGCATAAAAAAACTTGACGAGTATTTCCAAGATGTAATTGAGATATCGCAACTTAATCAAGCGATGGAAGAAATCAAGAAGGATGGTTACGATGCGAAGATCTTCGGCAAGGATATAAAAGAAGTAATTAACTTTTTATTTGGCGTAGCCAAAGAGGGACTTAAAACACTCGATTCAGAAAAAGATATTGAACAGTTGAATAAACTTAAACCATCGAAAATTTACTTATACGAATACACAAAAGACATAGATGAAAACCTAGACGAGCATGAACAAAGTGCAAAGAAAGAAAAAGCAGATATTGAGAAGAGTACGGCATTTATTCACGACCACTTTATAAAGACTTGCTATGTTCCAAAGTTATTTACCGAAGATCAGATACAACAATTTGAAAAAATAGTAGAGCAAATGTGTGACTTAGAAGAAAAGGTTATCGCGCTTTACTTTGAAGATAAAAGGGTAAGAAAAAAATTTGGGTTCGACAAGAATTTAGAAAAACTAATTCTAAGATGCGAACCTAAATCTTATGGTGTTTCAGTTCCGATTCAGAGAATTGATATTTTCTATGATGAGGAACAAGAAACATATAAACTATGTGAAATCAATACAGATGGAACTAGTGCGATGAATGAAGATAGGGAGATTGCAAAAGCGATTTCCGATACTTTGGCGTTTAAGCAGTTCTCTGAAAAATATAAACTTGAGCCATTTGAGTTATTTGATAGTTGGATAGATGTATTTTTGCAAAACTACAAAAAGACATCAGATGAGAAACCTAACGTAGTAATTGCAGATTTCCTTGATGACACATCGATGAATGAATTTAAAGTATTCAAAGAACGATTCGAAGCACAAGGTATAACAACAGAAATAGTAGATGTAAGAGAAATTTCATACGATGGGAAAGTGGCGACTACAAAGTCTGGAATGAAGATTGATGCTATGTATAGAAGAGCAGTCACTAGTGATACTATGAAACACTACAAAGAAGTACGAGATTTTATAAATGCGATAAAAGACGATGCGTTTATAATGATGGGCGATTTTATAACACAAATTCCACATTCGAAGATGTTTGTAGTGGCATTACATGATTCATATGTACAAAGCAAGCTTTCTGCTGGAAACAGAGAGTTTATTAGAAAGCATATTCCAGAAACGTATCTGTGGAATAAAAAAACTAAAAAGATGCTCGGTGATCAAGTAAATGAAAAAACTAACTGGGTACTTAAGCCGGCAGATTCGTATGCATCTAAAGGTGTTTATCTTGGGAAAGAGACAGAAGAAGATGTTTGGACGAAAGCATTAGACGAAACATTGAATAAGGGATATGTAATCCAAAGATTCCAGAAACCTTATAGATTGCCAAATTATGATTTCGTTTATTCGAAAGAAGGAACTAAAGTAAGTACATCAAATCTTACAGGGTTATTCACATACAATGGAAAGTTCAAAGGTGTTTATTCGCGAATAAGTTTTGATGAACTAATATCATCTCAAACTAATGAGCTGACACTTCCTACCTTTAGGATAAAAGATTAGAGATTTGAATTGCCTACAATTAGTTCACAATATATAATAGAAAAAGAGATTGTTCGGGAATAATAAGATAATAAAAATTATAAAAGAATCTATTTTGAAAGGGGCACATAATGAGTAATAGTAGAGTTTTAAGAATTATAGGAGCGGTAGCAATAATTCTATCAGGATTAATTAATTTTGTTTCACGTGTAGTAAGGTTCCTTGGAATTTTCACAGATGTCACACCAGGTTTCTGGGCTGTTTTTTCACATATTATTTTACCGTTATTATTATTTGCAGCATGTGTATATTTTGGAGTAATCTTGATCGCATCGGACGACATGATGCTAACATTTAGTGGAGTCATTGCTGTGGCAACGGTTGAATTCATTACATTTCTTTATGCATGCTTCACTGATTTCAGATTCTATTGGTTATCGATTTTGTCAATATTGATTACGACAATAATTATGCTAGCAATAATACTATTCGTTATGTATATATCGTTTGCGGCGTTTAAGATTAACGTGCCATCAGGGTTCATTCGATTCGGATTTATTTTGCCAACGGCAATAATGGCGCTTATAGCAGTCGTTTCATTTATATTTAATATTTTTTGGGTATTTGTAGTTTTCCCTTCGGATGTGGGCTTGATTTTATCTCGAGAAATCGGATTTTATATTGCAACATTTTTCGTTGATGTAATATTTGCAGTTGCAATGTTTACAATAGGAGCATCAATAGCGGATAGAAATGACAAATAAGTATTCTATTATTAAAAATATAATAATTATTTGCACATTTTCTTTTGCGATTTCATTGGCGTTTGCCATCACTTCTTTTGCAGATGTTTTGTCAGAAAATGTTCGCGTAGAAGGATACCAAGCGAGCGCAACAGTAGCTGATTCTAGTGGGGCCTTAGGCGGCATTAGAACAGTTGCGTCTGTCGAAAAACAAGTGGACGGAGAAGATGTAGTCCAGTTTGGACAAATCATTGCCTTGGCAAACTATGCTACTGAAAGCGAAATGACGGTTGATTCGACTAGCGCATTTGTAAATGTGCATTATGCGACAGAGCAGTCTATTCTAGATGTGGTTATGGGACCATCTAAGACTGCGACTTATTATGCGCAGACAATGTGCCTCGGAAATGTCTCTAAAGAGTTTTTCGCAGAGCCATTGAAGATTAGAAGTTTTGCTGTTCTTGAAAACGGCGAAGTGAGATATAGCGAAATATACTCATACACAGTATACAATGTCGCTGACTATCTTTATAAAAATAGACTGATGAGTACTAAGAATGGTCACGACTTTCTTTATAATCGCGTGCTGAAACCACTTAATCCCGACTATGTAGAAGTGGATTATGATTGGAGTGCAGTATTGGTTCCTACATTTGAGGATTATCATTATTACAGTTCATTGGAATTGGCCATTGCGGATGCAAACGAAGGGACTACTGAGAATGCTGACGCAACGTTTGCCACAGCGAAAGTAAAAATGGAAATAAAGGACGGTAAGGCATTCATCACTGTTCTTGATAATCTATCTGATGTATACGCATTTAAACTCTCAGGAAATATTGATCTACAGTTAAATAAGAAAACTGTGACTATGCAGACTGGAAGAAATGTATTGGTTGAGGGCGATGTTGATGTTCACAATGGAAGTATTGTTTTTGACAGCATTACAAACGGACTTATAGTAAATGACGCTGACCTCGAAATGACTAACACATCAGTTGAGATTTCATCTGAAAACGTGGAAGACTTATTCGGTGTTTCGGCTAGAAATAGTTCGAATGTCACACTCAATAATTGTCATATCAAAAACATTGGTAAGCGATCTGGGTGTGCAGTGATTGCTTTCTCTGAATCAAACGTCCATATCACTGGTGGAACCTATGAGAAGAATCCAGTATTCTCAGGTTCTAGTGGAGATTCATATGGCCACGCCCTATATGCAGCTACAGGCACGACGCTCCATGTTGATGAAACAAATGGTACAGTCAATGTTAAAGGTGGAAATAGTGGAATACTTGCTTCCTGCGGAAGCAATGTTGTGATAGATGGTGGGACATTTGAATCGCCTAACCACGGTGGCATTTATTGTGCGACAGGCTCAAGTGGAACATTTGAAATAAATGGTGGAACTTTCAAAAATAATTGGAACACATCTGATCAAGATGTAGTAAAAGATATTGTTCCTTATGGTGGAGGTTATTTTGGTACAGATGATACTACATCAGATGAGTGGAGCATAGATATTAAAAATGCGACCTTTATTGGCGGAAAGGTCGGTATTATGCAGAAATCTAACAATTCATATATTCCGCCATCGATTCTTCTTTACAACACTAGTTGTTCTGGTTCGAATGCAGATATTTCAAATCAAAATAATCCATCAGGTTATCATGCATTCTTTTACCTTATGAAGAATACTGTGCTCAAGCACAATAATCCATCGGACAAAATCGGCGGACATATCATAGATTGTAGATAATAGGTTTTTGATTTTTAAGACCTAGCGTGATATAATTTTTTAGAGTTTTTCTGAAAGGAAAAGGGAATTTATGAATTTAGACTTATTGCTATTTAGAACAAGAAAAATCAATAAAGCAACGCTTCGAAGACCAGTGTTTACGATTTTCTTTGCGTTCTTTACAATGGCATTATATTTTGGAAGTTTTATAGCACTATTCAATGAACAGATTGAGCTATTTAGACCAGAAGATTTGGTTAAAGAATTACCAGATGATCCAGTGGTTGGTTTTATGGTATATCCATTCTTGATTTGGGCGATTTTGGTGGCGGTAGCCATTTACGCATTGATTCAAGTAAAGACTACATTGTATGGAAAGATTCATTATTACACGATAGTGGTAGATTTGGCTACAATGTTAATATTCTTTAAATGTCGTTGGAATATCGAACCTGAGATTACAGATATGTTCGGAGTTAACGGAACGATAGCGGTGGGAGTTATAATGCTTCTGATGTTATTCTTTATGCTTGAGAATTTCCTCACGGGATTTTTGGCAGTTCCTCGATTCGGAACGAACAAGGAAGGTTCATTCTGGAAGGCACCTTACTTTGTAACACTAGTAGTTGGAGGTCTTTCATCGATATTCGGAGTGGTTATGCTCGTTATGACACTTAACAGCATTGGCACAGACAAATTCAAAATGTTCTACTTGATGCTATCACTTCTGATAATTGTAAGATTCGTATATAAGTTCTCAGCAGTTAACTGGCTTATCACACCTTACAAGAAAGAGTATATGCAGAAATATGAGAAATAAATTGCCTTCGGCAAAAAAAAAGCTGCTAATGGGACTTGAACCCATGACCTCCACCTTACCATGGTGGCGCTCTACCTACTGAGCTATAGCAGCATCGTTAAGATTATACTAATCAACGAGAAGTTTTTCAATATTTATAAAAATAGTAATAGCACAAATCCCTTTTGCAATTGTTAAATAGGCGGATTTGTGCTATTATAATTTTTGGTATTTTTAAAGAAATGAGGTGTTCTCATGAATAATATTTATGTATTATCTGTTCTAGTGAACAATACAGCAGGTATTCTTACAAGAGTAGCCGGTTTGTTTACTAGAAGAGCGTACAACATCGATAGTTTGACAGTAGGTGAGACAGAAGACCCTAAGTTTTCTAGAATGACTATCGCAGTCAAGTGTGACGATGATGACGCAGTTCAGATTATTAGTCAAATTAAGAAATTAGAGGATGTTAAGAGCGTAGATGTGCTTAAGCCTGGAACTTCTGTGGTACGTGACCTTTATCTCATTAAGGTTAAGGTTTTGCCAGAACAGAGACAGCAAGTAATGACTACAGCGGACATCTTTAGAGCAAATATCGTAGATGTGGCTCCAGAGTCTCTTATGATTGAGATCACTGGCGCACTTTCAAAGGTTCAGGCTTTCGTGGATCTTCTCGATGGTTATGAGATTATTGAGATGGCTCACGCAGGTATGACTGGCTTGAACAGAGGTAATGTTAAAAATTTAAATTAGTATAGAGGGAGGACTTTTATGTCAGAAGCAAAAATTTATTATCAAGAAGATTGTAATCTTTCACTATTAGATGGAAAGACTATAGCTATTATCGGTTACGGTAGCCAGGGACATGCTCACGCATTAAACCTTAAAGAGTCAGGATGTAATGTAATCATCGGTTTGTATGATGGTTCTAAATCTTGGAAGAAAGCTGAGGAGCAGGGCTTTGAAGTTTTCACAACAGCTGAGGCTGCTAAGAAGGCCGACATTATTATGATTCTTATCAATGATGAGAAGCAGGCAGATATGTATAAAGCAGAGATTGAGCCTAACTTAGAGGCTGGTAACATGCTTATGTTTGCACACGGTTTCAACATTCACTTTGGATGCATCACACCTCCAGCAGATGTAGATGTTACCATGATTGCACCTAAAGCACCAGGACACACTGTACGTTCTGAGTATCAGGCTGGTAAGGGTACACCTTGTCTAGTTGCTGTATATCAGGATGCCTCAGGCAAGGCACTCGATATGGCGCTTGCTTATGCACTTGGCATTGGCGGAGCCAGAGCGGGAGTACTTGAGACTACTTTCAGAACTGAAACTGAGACTGACCTTTTCGGTGAGCAGGCAGTTCTTTGTGGTGGTGTTTGTGCACTTATGCAGGCAGGTTTTGAGACATTGACTGAGGCTGGTTACGATCCACGTAACGCATACTTTGAGTGTATTCATGAGATGAAACTTATCGTTGATTTGATTTATCAGTCAGGTTTTGCAGGAATGAGATATTCTATCTCTAACACAGCTGAGTACGGTGACTATATCACAGGACCAAAAATCATCACAGAAGATACAAAGAAGGCTATGAAGCAGATTCTTTCAGATATCCAGGATGGAACATTCGCTAAGGAGTTCTTGCTCGATATGTCTGAGGGTGGACGTCAGGTTCACTTCAAGGCTATGAGAAAGCTCGCAGCTGAACATCCAGCAGAAAAGATTGGAACAGAAATCAGAAAGCTATATAGCTGGAATAACGAGGATGAGTTGTTAATTAACAACTAATCATATAGTTGAATATTGAATCACCACGAGTCAGGTTTTCGTATGAAGACCTGGCTCGTTTTTGTTGTAAGGAGGTGTAATTATAGTTTGGATATGTGACTTATTGCTGTTGGGTATTCTTGGCGTGATAGCGGTGATGGATTATAGATGTTTTAAAGTGAAGAATAGTACAATTGCAATGATCTTGCTGATGGCTTTTATGAAATTGATTTTGATTGATTTAAGTCTATATGAATTGCTGAAAAGAGGAGTTATATGTGCGATTTTAGTGCTAGTATATTTTATGGCCGATTATGCTATGGAAAAACTTGATTCTAAGCGATTTAGAGAAGGGAAAATGTTAGGTGGAGCAGATGTTAAGATTGCCCTGGCATTAGTAATAACGCTTGGATTTTGGGAATGTATGTGGGTTTTATTGTTAGGTGGAGTAGTGTGTGTGATAGATGTAATTTTAGAGCGAATATGCCTAGAGAAGACTTTTAGACAAATACCGCTAGGAGTGTTCATTTTTAGTGGATATTTGCTTGTTTTTGCTTTAAATGTGAGTGGATTTAAAGTATAATATTCTCTATGAATGAAAAAAACGAAGAACGTAGAACCAAATTCTATGATTGGCTGATGAATCGGCTTCAGTCTGATGATATTTTCTATACAAATGAGGTATTGGCCAATAACGTAATTGGCCTTATTGATATACTTTTGTTTTTGGCAAGTATTGTTATTTATATACTTCATCAGGTTAGAATTATCGAGTTGACTGATGATACCGTTTCAATAGATTATATCGTGTTAACAACAGCTGTTTTCTGTTTAGTGCCAGCTATTATCAACTCGGTTTTTAAAGGAAGAAGACGCTTTGTAAAGGTTATGCTTTTAGCATGCTTGGTTATAAATTGTGCCATTTTATATGGTTATGTGAATTATGCAGTAGTGATGTTTATGGTAATACCAACCATTCTATCTATTCTGTATTATTCGAATAAGTTGACGATTTTTATATCCGTGATTACAGGCATCTTAATGGGGATTGGTACTGTAACATCCACTATGTATGGATGGCTTGACGTTAACAATATCATGCCACCTAAAGGATCTATGATTAAAATCATAGGCGAGATGGATGATTCAGTTAGAAATGTATTTCCTCATCCAACTACATTTTTAAAAGATGAATTAGTATCAGGATATTTGCCTAGTATTATAATATTTGCAATTGTTGCGTTTGTTTGTGTGAATGTTGCCAACAGAGGTCGTCGTATGATATTAGACGAAGCCAAAATTACAAGAAACAACGAACGCATTCATTCTGAATTAAATCTTGCAAATAGCATTCAAGCAAATATTTTACCAAATACATTTCCACCTTTTCCAAAGTATTCCGAGTTTGATCTTTATGCAATTATGGAGCCGGCGAAGGAAGTAGGTGGAGATTTCTATGATTTCTTTATGATAGATGAGACACATATTGCCGTCGTCATCGGAGATGTTTCTGGTAAGGGTATCCCTGCGGCAATGGTTATGGTCATCACTAGAACACTGATTAAGAACCATGCAGAGATTGATCTTTCTCCAGGTGAGGTGTTTACCAGAACTAACAAGATGCTTGCTGAAAGCAATGAGGAAGGACTTTTCGTAACAGCGTGGATGGCAGTTATAGATCTTACAGATGGTGGAGTGGTTTACACCAATGCAGGACACAACCCACCAATCATAAGAAAGAAAGACAAAGATTTCGAAATACATAATGGAAAACCAGGATTTGTTCTTGCCGGAATGGATGGACTACAGTATGACAATTTCAATACTAAACTTGAGCCTGGCGATGAGCTTTTGATTTACACGGACGGTGTTACTGAAGCTAATAATGAAAACAACGAACTGTATGGCACTGAGCGTATGATGAACTATTTGAATGCGCACAAAGGAATGACCGCCACAGAGACTCTAAAAGGTCTCAGGGCTGATGTGTCTGAGTTTGCGGGAGAGGCAGAGCAGTTTGATGATATAACAATGCTTATGTTTAAGATGAATGATTATTTAAAGACTTTAGTTTATGAAGAGAAAACTTTTATAGCAACAGATGCACATCTTGCGGAGGCTGTTGAGTATCTTGAGAGTCAGCTTGCCATTGTGAAGGCATCACCAAAGTATGTAATGCAGATGACAGTCGCGCTTGAGGAGATTTTTGTCAATGTTTGCAATTACGCATACGGTACTCATGTTGGAGAAATCACAGTAGCTGTGAAGTATGTTCCAGAAATGAACGAAGTGCGTGTCAAGTTTACTGATTCAGGCATGCCGTTTGATCCACTCGAGAATGAGCAACCAGATATTTCTCTTTCTGCTGAGGAAAGGAAGATTGGTGGCTTAGGAATACATATGGTTCTTCAGACTATGGACAAAGTCACTTACAAATATGAGGATGGTAAAAATATCCTTACAATCAGTAAGGTTTTAGATTAGGAGTTATGGATGAGTAAAAAGTTAGATGAAGCGATAGAGTTCGCAACTGAACGTCATAGTGGCCAGGTACGAAGGCGTGAAAGCATTCCGTATATTATGCATCCGCTCGAAGTGGCAACTATTGCTAGTAAGATGACGGATGACGAGGAAGTGCTCATTGCGGCTTTGCTGCATGATACTGTAGAAGACACAGATACCACCAATGAAGAGATTAAAGAAAGATTTGGTGAGCGCGTTGCTAAACTTGTCTCGTCTGAAACGGAGAATAAGAGACCAGATTTGCCACCAGAAGAGACATGGCAAATTCGAAAGGAAGAGTCGTTAGAGTTTTTGAAAAATGCGACAGATCCTGGAGTTAAAGTTTTGTGGATGGCGGATAAACTATCGAATATCAGATCGCTGTATATACTTCATGAAAAGTATGGTGAGAGAATGTGGGATACATTTAACCAAAAAGATGCCAAGAAGCAACAGTGGTACTACGAGACGATTGCAGAGTACCTTTCGGATTTGAAGGATACTTTATCTTATATAGAATATACACAACTATTATCAATTATTTTTAAGGAGAGTGAAATAAATGGCTAATGTAAGAGGCGAAGTGAAAGATGGGGGAGTTATCGTTCATATTACTGGTCGCATAGATTCGACTAATGCAACAGATGTGGAAAACGCCCTAAAAGCTATCAGAGAAGAAAATCCAGATGGATCACTTACTATGGATGCATCAGAACTGGAATACATTTCTAGTGCTGGATTGAGAGTGGTTCTTCGCACAAGAAAAGCAGAACCAACATTTGAAATTATTAATGTGAGTTCAGATGTCTACGAGATTTTCGAGATGACTGGATTCTCAGAGATGATGACAATAAAAAAAGCGTACCGCAAGTTTGATGTAGAGGGATGTGAAGTTATAGGACAAGGATCAAATGGTAAAGTTTATCGTATTGATCCTGAGACTATCATCAAGGTTTATAAGAACCCTGACTCATTACCAGAGATTCATAGAGAACGTGAACTTGCGCGTAAGGCATTCGTGCTCGGAGTCCCTACAGCGATACCTTACGATGTAGTTAAAGTTGGCGATGGTTATGGCTCAGTATTTGAACTTTTAAATGCTGAATCTTTTGCCAAGCTTATTGTAAAAGACAGCGACAATTTTGATAAGTATGTTAAAATGTCGGCCAATCTTCTAAAACAGATTCATGATACTACTTTGAAAGAGGGTGAGATGCCTAACGAAAAAGAAGTTGTTATTGGTTGGGTTAAGTTTTTGGAAGAGTATTTGCCTACTGAAACATACGAAAAGTTGTTGAAGATGGTTGAAGATGTGGAAGAGTCTACTAACCTTATGCACGGCGATTTCCATCTTAAGAATATCATGATGCAAAACGATGAGGCGCTTTTGATTGACATGGATACACTATGTCTAGGCGATCCTATTTTTGAACTTGCATCAATGTACAATGCATATGTGGGCTTTGGAATCGTAGATCCTAAAAAAGTCGAAGATTTTATCGGCATTTCATATGATGTGACCAAAGATATTTGGAGAAAATCACTTGAATACTATCTAGACACAGATGACGATGCGCGAATAGAGGAAGTTTCGATGAAAGCAGAACTCATTGGCCTCGTCCGTATAATGCGTAGAAGTATCAGACGTGAATCAGATACTGAACAAGGTCAGAAGCTTATTGAGACATGTAAAGAACGCATTATCGAAATAGTAAATAATATAGACGATCTTAAGATTTAGTCGATTGAAAATGCCACTCAAGTGTGGCAAAATATTTAATGTTGTTTGGAGAAGTATCGAAGTGGTCATAACGAGCCGCACTCGAAATGCGGTTGTCCTTTTTGGGCACGTGGGTTCGAATCCCACCTTCTCCGTTTATAAAAGTATAAGGAGCATTATTTATGGGAATGACAATGACACAAAAAATACTTGCAAAGCATGCAGGACTGGAATCAGTCGAGGCAGGTCAGCTAATTATGGCTGATCTTGATTTGGTGCTCGGCAATGATGTTACAGCGCCTGTTGCAATCGGCGAGATGGAAAAAATGAACGTTGATTGTGTATTTTGCAAGGACAAAATAGCTTTAGTTCCAGATCATTTCACACCTAATAAAGATATTAAGTCAGCAGAACTATACAAGACGGTTAAAGATTTTGCGAACGCACAGGAGATTACTAACTACTTCGAAACTGGACGCGTTGGCATAGAGCATGCGCTTCTTCCGGAGAAGGGCTTGGTAGTGGCCGGCGATGTTGTTATCGGTGCTGACTCACATACATGTACATATGGAGCACTCGGCGCTTTCTCGACAGGTGTCGGAAGTACTGATATGGCAGCTGGAATGGCGACAGGCCAGGCGTGGTTTAAAGTACCTGAGGCTATCAAGTTCAATCTCATAGGAAAGCCACAGAAGTGGGTTAGTGGCAAAGATGTCATCCTACACATTATCGGAATGATAGGCGTTGATGGCGCTAGATATCAGTCGATGGAGTTTGTGGGTGACGGAGTCAATGAACTTAGTATGGACGACCGTTTCGCAATGGCCAATATGGCTATCGAAGCAGGTGGTAAAAATGGAATATTTATAGTCGATGACAAGACTATTGAATATATGAAAGAACACTCTGATAAAGAGTATGAAATTTATGAACCAGATGAGGATGCAGAATACGTGGCAGAGTATGACATTGACTTGTCAACAATTAAGCCTACAGTATCATTTCCACATCTCCCTGAAAACACAAGAACGATTGACGATGTTGGAGAAGTGAAGATTGATCAGGTAGTTATCGGATCATGTACTAATGGTCGTATAGAAGATATGCGTATTGCAGCAAGCATCCTAAAGGATAAAAAGGTTAAAGATGGAGTTAGATGTATCGTCTTCCCTGCTACACAAGAAGTTTATATGCAGTGTATCGAGGAAGGAATACTGAAGACATTCATCGAGGCTGGTTGTGCCGTAAGTACACCAACGTGTGGACCTTGTCTCGGAGGACATATGGGTATCCTCGCAAAGGGTGAAAAAGCTGTGGCTACAACTAACCGAAATTTTGTGGGTCGAATGGGCGATCCAGAATCAGAAGTTTATTTGGCTTCGCCAGCTGTTGCGGCAAGCAGTGCGGTGACTGGCCAGATATCAGGACCTAACGAACTTGGTCTTTAAGGGGGTAGTATTATGAAAGCAAGGGGAAAAGTTTTTAAGTATGGAGACAATGTGGATACGGATGTTATTATTCCGGCAAGATATCTGAACACCGCAGATCCAGACGAATTAGCAAAGCATTGTATGGAAGACATCGATGAAGAGTTTTCTGATAATGTTTCTGACGGAGACATTATAGTGGCAAATAAAAACTTCGGATGTGGTTCTTCAAGAGAGCATGCACCTATTGCCATCAAGGCATCAGGAGTAAGTTGCGTTATTGCAGACACATTTGCGAGAATCTTTTATAGAAATGCCATTAACATTGGCTTGCCAATCATCGAGTGTGCAGAGGCTGCAAACGACATCAGTCCTGGAGATGATGTGGAAGTTGATTTTGATGAGGGAATGATTTACAACCACACCAAGGATCGCAAATATTTGGGACAGGCGTTCCCAGATTTTATGCAGAAGATTATCGCTGCAGGCGGACTTGTGAATTACATACAAACACAATAAAGAATAGAAGAGAGAAAAATGGAAGAGATATTATTTAAGAGTACTAGAAGTGATGGTGCGGGTATTACTGCGTCTGAAGCTATACTTAAGGGATTGGCTGACGATGGAGGACTATTCGTTCCTATGAAGATGCCTTGTCTTGATAAGACGATGGATGAGTTGTCAAAAATGACATATCAAGAACTCGCATACGAAGTTATGAAGTTGTTCTTTACTGATTTTACTGAAGAAGAGTTGAAGTCATGTATCGAGCGTGCGTATGATGAGAAGTTTGACACAGAAGAGATTGCGCCTCTTGCAGAAGTTGAGGGGGCGTATTTCTTAGAGTTGTTCCATGGACCAACTATTGCGTTCAAGGATATGGCTCTTCAAATTTTGCCACATTTACTCACAACTTCAGCGAAGAAAAATGGAGTTACTAACGATATTGTTATTCTCACTGCTACTTCAGGTGATACAGGTAAGGCTGCGCTCGCAGGTTTTGCAGGAGTGGAAGGTACTCACATAATTGTATTTTATCCGCACGGCGGCGTTAGTCCTATTCAGGAGCGCCAGATGGTAACTCAAAAGGGAGATAACACTCATGTTGTGGCGATAGAAGGAAACTTTGACGAAGCGCAGACGGGTGTTAAAAATATTTTCGGCGATAAGGAACTTGCTAAAGAACTTGCAGATAAGGGGTATCAGTTCTCGTCTGCGAACTCTATTAACATCGGACGTCTTATACCTCAGGTGGCATATTATGTTTATGCGTATGCTAAACTTGTTGCCGCAGGCAAGGTAGGAGAAGGCGAAAAGATTAATGTGGTAGTTCCTACTGGAAACTTTGGAAATATTTTGGCGGCTTACTATGCGAAGTGTATTGGAGCCCCAATCGACAAATTGGTTTGTGCATCAAATGAAAATAAAGTTTTGTTTGATTTCTTCGCGAGTGGAGAATATGACAGAAATCGTGAGTTTATTCTCACATCATCACCATCGATGGACATTTTGATTTCTTCAAACCTTGAGAGATTGATTTATAAGATTGCTGGTGAGGATGCCGAGGCAAACAAAGCATTTATGGATCAGCTCACAAGTGGTGGAAAATATGAAATCACTCCAGAGATGAGAGAACAACTAAAAGATTTCTATGGCAATTTTGCAACAGAGGAAGAGACTGCAGATGCCATAAAGAGACTTTATGAAGAGACAGGTTATATTATGGATACGCATACTGCTGTTGGAAGACGCGTGTTTGAGAAGTTTAAGTCAGATGTGCCTTCAGATAATGTTACAGTTATCGCTTCGACAGCTAGTCCATTCAAGTTTACTAGAAGCGTGATGAATGCTATTGATCCAGCATACGATGCCAAGGGTGATTTTGAACTCGTAGATGAACTATCACGTATAGGAAATATTAAGATACCAAAAGCCATCGAGGAAATAAGAAACGCTGACATCATTCATAAAGATGTAGTGGAAGTTAATGGCATGAAAGATATAGTGGAAAAGATTTTGAGTGAGTAATTATGAATAATTTTTTTGGAATGCTAGCCCGCATGAAGCACATCAATAGATGGGGACTTATGCGAAATGCAAACAAAGAAAATATTGCGGAGCACAGTCTAGAGGTGGCTTTTATAGCACATGCGCTAGCAGTGATTGGCAATACATATTTTGGTAAAGACTTAGACGAAAAGCACATCGCAGTTTTGGGAATGTATCATGACACTCCTGAGATTATTACTGGTGATATGCCAACGCCTATCAAATATTATGCGCCTGAAATTCGCGACTCATATAAGAAGGTTGAAGAGATTGCCGCAAGGCAACTTTTGAATGAACTTCCAGAGGAAATGAAACCTCACTATGAGGATTTGTTTGAGGAAGATATGGAAGGCGATTACAAGTATGTAAAGGCGGCCGACAAACTTTCCGCATACATCAAATGTTTGCAGGAAGAAGATATGGGAAATAATGATTTTAAGAATGCCAAGGATAGTCTGAAAAAGATTATCGACGATATGCAGATGGAAGAAGTGGATTATTTCATCGAGCATTTCCTCGGCAGTTACAATAGAACGTTAGACGAGATTAATTAATGAAAGTATTTATTGCAGAGAAACCCAGTGTGGCAACTGAGTTTGCGAAAGCATTAAAACTAAATACAAAAAAGCGCGACGGATATATCGAGAGTGATGATGTAATTATCACATGGTGTGTTGGACATTTGGTAACAATGAGTTATCCAGATGCTTACGATGAGAAGTACAAGAAGTGGAATCTCGCAGACTTGCCATTCATCCCAGAAGATGCGTGGAAGTATGAAATTATCCCTGGCGTAAAGAAACAGTTTGGAATCGTGAAGACTCTTCTCACTAGAGATGATGTCGACACGATTTATGTTTGTACTGACTCTGGAAGAGAGGGTGAGTATATCTATAGACTTGTTGCCCAGGAAGCTGGCGTGAAAGATACTGAACAGAAGCGTGTTTGGATTGATTCACAGACTGAAGAAGAGATTCTTCGCGGTATTAAAGAGGCGAAGGACATCAGCGAATACAATAATCTTTCAGATTCGGCATACTTAAGAGCGAAGGAAGATTATTTGATGGGAATCAATTTCTCAAGACTTCTAACTTTGAAGTACGGTCGCTCTATCCAAAACTTCCTAAAGTCTGATTGGAAATCTATTAATGTAGGTCGTGTAATGACTTGCGTTCTCGGGATGATCTGTCAGCGAGAAAACGAGATTAGAAATTTCATAAAAACACCGTTCTATAGAGTGATGGCTGGCGCCAATATTTCTGATAGCGAAGTTAACTTTGAGTGGAAGGCGAAGAAGGGTTCAAACTTCTTTGAATCACCACTCCTCTATAAAGAAAATGGATTTAAAGAAAAAGCTTCAGCGCAGGCACTTATAAATGGATTGGAAACTAATCAGCCACTTGAGATGACTGTGAAGTCTATTTCTATTAAAGATGAAAAGAAGCAACCACCTTTGCTTTACAACTTGGCTGAACTGCAGAATGACTGCTCAAAGATGTTTAAGATTAGTCCATCGGACACATTGAAGTGCGTTCAAGATTTATACGAGGCTAAACTTTGCACATATCCTAGAACAGATGCTAGAGTATTAACAACTGCAGTAGCGAAGGTGATAGATAAGAATATAAAAGGTCTGATGAGTTATGGCCCATGCGCTGATTTTGCGAAAACCATTATGAATCAGAAGTCATACTCAGGTCTTGAAAAGACTAAGTATGTAGATGATAAGAAAGTAACAGATCACTACGCTATCATCCCTACAGGTCAGGGGCTCGGAGCATTGGCTCGCCAGAGTGAGATTAATCAGAAGGTTTATCAGGTTATCGTCAGAAGATTCTTGAGTATATTTTACCCACCTGCTATTTATAAAAAAGCAGCCCTCGTGGGAACTATGCCTGGAACATTTACTGATATTGCCGAAGGCAATGAAAAGACAAACGAGACTAAAGAGCAGTTCAACGCGAATTTTAAAGTGCTTGTTCAAAAGGGATATATGGAAATTACAGGCGTGCCAAAGAAGAAGGGCGCAAAGGATAACGACGAGGAAAGCTATGATGAGAAATTCTTTGAAGTATTGTATAATATCTCTAAGGGCGACGTGCTTTCGGTTAGCGGATTTACGATAAAAGAAGGCGAGACGACACCGCCTAAGAGATATACATCCGGTTCGCTGATTCTTGCGATGGAGAATGCAGGTCAGTTGATAGAGGATGAGGATTTGAGAGCACAGATTAAGGGCTCTGGAATCGGAACATCTGCTACTAGAGCAGAGATTATAAAGAAACTTACGAATATCAAATATATTCAATTAAATAAGAAGACTCAGGTGGTGAAACCTACTCAGTTAGGTGAGATGATTTACGGGGTTGTTCATGGCTCTATCAAATCATTGCTGAATCCTGAACTTACGGCAAACTGGGAGATGGGTCTTGAAAAAGTTGCAGAGGGAGAACTCTCAGCAGATGAATATATGAAGACAATGAATGAGTTTATAAGAAATAGAACGAGCGCTGTGATGGGTATTAACAATACTGCACAGATGACTCAGTATTATAGACATGTAGCACAATTCTATGAAAGAGGTAAGAAATAATGTGTGGAATAGTTGGTTATATAGGTGAGAGAGATTGTACGGATGTATTAATTTCATCGCTATCTAAACTGGAATACAGAGGATACGACTCTGCTGGAATCGCCGTTTTTGAGAACGGTGAGATTGAGGTGCAAAAAGCTAAGGGCGAACTCAAGAATTTGAGCGAGAAGTTAAAGACTGATCACTATCCAGAAGGTCATTGTGGCATAGGCCACACCAGATGGGCTACACATGGTGAACCATCAGATATCAATTCACACCCACACAGTGGAAAGCGTGTATCGATTGTTCACAATGGAATTATCGAGAACTATAAAGATTTAAAGAAGTTCCTTACAAGCAAGGGATATACTTTTGAGAGTGAGACTGATACTGAGACAGTTGCGAAACTTCTCGACTATTACTATGAGGGCGATCCGGTTGATGCCATCATAAAAGTATTGGGTGATGTGCGTGGAGCATACGCACTTGGAATTATTTTCAAAGATTTCCCAGATAGAATTTTTGCAGTGAGAAAAGATAGCCCACTTATCATTGGAGTTGGTGATGACGAAAACTTCATCGCATCTGATGTTCCAGCTATCCTTCAGTATACTAAGAAGCATTATCTGCTTGAGGAAAATGAAATCGCAACTATTCATTCTGACAGAGTGGAATTTTGCGATATTCATAAGACTAATATCGAGAAAGAGGTTATTGTTTCGGATCTCGATATGGATGCTGCTGAGAAGGGCGGATATGAGCACTTTATGCTCAAGGAGATTCACGAGCAGCCAAATGCGGTTAATACAACTATCACACCTAGAATAGTTAATGGAATGCCAGATCTTTCAGAGTGTGGTATTGATTTAGAAGACTTGAAAAATTACAGAAAGATATTTATCGTTGCCTGCGGCACGGCGATGCACGCGGGAGTTGTCGGCAAGTATGTAATTGAGAAACTTGCGAGAACTGAAGTGACGGTGGATATCGCATCTGAGTTTAGATATAGAAACCCAATTTTGACACCAGATGATTTGATGATTGTTATTTCACAGTCTGGTGAGACAGCGGATACGAAGGCAGCTCTTCATCTCGCACACGATATGGGAAGTAAAGTGCTTGCTATCGTAAATGTTAAGGGTTCATCGATTGCCCGTGAGGCAGATATGGTTCTCTATACTCATGCGGGACCTGAAATCTCAGTTGCATCGACTAAAGCATTTTCAGTTCAAATGTCAGTGATGTATCTGCTCGCGTTTGAGATGGCTTACGCCAAAGGTATCATCGACGAGGAAGAGTGTAAGAGACTTACTGAAGAACTGACAACTATTCCAGATGCCATTGATAAGGCAATGGAGTGTGAGGAGAAGTGTAAGTATGTCGCAAGTAAACTAGTGACTGCTCACAGTCTTCTATATATTGGACGTGGACTTGACTATGCATTGAGTATGGAAGGTTCATTGAAACTCAAGGAGATTTCATATATTCATTCAGAAAGCTATGCTGCGGGTGAGTTGAAACACGGAACTATATCGCTTGTAGAAAAGGGATTACCAGTTATCAGTGTGGCTACACAAAACGCACTTCTCGAAAAGACAGTTTCAAACATTGAGGAAGTGAAATCTCGTGGAGCGTTTACTATAACAGTTGCGAAAGAGGGAGAGGAATTTGCCGAAGGCATCAATGATGAGTTGATTACGGTTCCTGCCCTTGACGATATATTGATGCCAATGGTTACAGTTATTCCGTTACAACTATTAGCGTACTATACTACAGTTCTTAAAGGACTTAATGTGGACAAGCCAAGAAACTTGGCAAAATCAGTTACAGTGGAGTAAGTTATGATTTATAAAATTAGTCAGTTATACGATTTAAATGAAACGATTGCGAAGGAACTTTTTGAAGGCAAGGATTACCCTTGGGAAGTGCTTCCTGAGATTGGTGATTTCGTGTTAAAACTCGGTATGACATTGCCAGAGGCAGAATATGACCACCCATCAGACGATGTGTGGATTCATAAAAGTGTGAAAATTGCTGATACGGCAACTTTGACTGGCCCACTTATAATTGATGCGGGTACAGAGGTTAGACCGGGAGCGTTTATTCGTGGAAAAGTTATCGTTGGAAAGAACTGTGTAGTTGGAAACTCCACAGAACTCAAAAACGTTGTTTTGTTTAATACGGTACAAGTTCCACATTACAATTATGTCGGCGACAGTATCTTGGGAACTCACTCACATATGGGTGCAGGATCAATCACTTCTAATGTAAAATCAGACAAGACATTGGTAGTTGTAAAGGATAATGGCGAAAACATTGAGACAGGACTGAAGAAGTTCGGCGCTATGATTGGTGATTATGTGGAAGTAGGTTGTAATTCGGTACTAAATCCAGGAACTGTAGTAGGAAGAAATACTAATATTTATCCTTTATCTAGTGTTCGAGGAGTGGTGCCAGCAGACACGATTTATAAGGCAAAAGACAACTTTGCTGACAAGACAGACTAATTTAATCGAATAACCGATATAAAGCGATATTTATGCTGAAAATAAGCAAATTAAAGGCTACTTAATTATATTAAGTAGCCTTTGTTAATTGCCTAAGTTAGTTGAAGAAACCCCTATATTTTGGTATAATGTCGTTCGATGTGAGTTTTTAAGAAAATTCACTGTTTTAGAGGAAAATAGGAGGGAAAAATGGCTAATATTGATTTGACAAAGTATGGAATTAATGGAATTACAGAGATTATCCATAATCCATCATATGAGCAGTTATTTGAAGATGAAATGGACCCTACTTTAGAGGGTTATGATAAAGGACAGCTAACAGAGCTAGATGCAGTAAATGTTATGACAGGTATTTACACTGGCCGTTCGCCTAAGGATAAATTCATCGTCATGGACGAGAATTCTAAGGGAACAGTTTGGTGGGATTCAGAAGAGTACCCAAATGACAACCATCCTGCATCAGAAGAGACATGGGAAGCATGCAAGAAGATTGCATTAGATGAGTTATCTGACAAAAAACTTTATGTTGTTGATGCTTTCTGTGGGGCCAATGAAGATACAAGAATGGCAGTTAGATTTATTATGGAGGTAGCTTGGCAGGCACACTTCGTAACAAATATGTTTATCAAACCATCAGCTGAAGAGTTGGAAAACTTTGAGCCAGACTTTATGGTTTACACAGCTTCAAAGGCAAAAGTTGAGAACTACGAGGAGTTAGGTCTTAACTCAGAGACAGCTGTATTGTTTAACGTAACTAGCCGTGAGCAGGTTATTCTTAACACTTGGTATGGTGGAGAGATGAAGAAGGGTATGTTCTCAATGATGAACTATTACCTTCCACTTAAAGGTATTGCTTCAATGCACTGTTCAGCAAATACAGATATGAACGGTGAGAACACAGCAATCTTCTTCGGACTATCAGGTACAGGAAAGACTACACTTTCTACTGATCCTAAGAGATTACTTATCGGTGATGATGAGCATGGTTGGGATGACAAAGGAGTATTCAACTTTGAGGGTGGATGCTACGCAAAGGTTATCAACCTAGACAAAGAGTCAGAGCCAGATATTTACAATGCTATTAAGAGAAATGCTCTACTTGAAAATGTAACAGTAGATGCAGATGGAAAAATAGATTTCGATGATAAGAGCGTTACAGAGAATACTCGTGTGTCATATCCAATTGACCACATCGAGAAGATTGTACGCCCTGTATCAACAGCGCCTGCGGCAAAGGACGTTATCTTCCTTTCAGCTGACGCATTTGGAGTATTACCTCCAGTATCTATACTTACACCAGAGCAGACACAGTATTACTTCCTTTCAGGATTTACTGCAAAGCTCGCTGGAACAGAGCGTGGAATCACAGAGCCTACGCCAACTTTCTCAGCTTGCTTCGGACAGGCATTTCTAGAATTACATCCTACAAAGTATGCTGAAGAGTTAGTTAAGAGAATGCAGGCTAGTGGAGCCAAAGCATATCTTGTGAACACAGGATGGAATGGAAGCGGAAAGAGAATCTCAATCCAGGATACTCGTGGAATCATTGACGCTATCTTGAATGGAGATATCAATAATGCTCCTACAAAGCAGATTCCAATTTTCAACTTTGAAGTTCCAACAGAACTTAATGGTGTGGACACAAACATCCTTGACCCAAGAGATACATACGAAGATCCAACTGTATGGGACGAGAAAGCTAAAGACCTTGCTTCAAGATTTAACAAGAACTTTGTTAAGTATACAACTAACGAAGCAGGTAAAGTTCTAGTAGAGGCAGGACCTATACTATAAAACATAATTGCATTTAAGTTACACAGTATGCTATATTCAAAATAGGGTGGATGGTGTGTAATATGAATAAATTTTATGTTAAAAACGTTATGAAAAGAATACTACCAATAATAATAGTTTGTAGCTTTGTTATTGGTAGTTTTTCTGTTGTTTACGCAGATGAGATTCCAACCATTAATTCTAAACAGAAAATGATTGAATTTTTGAGAGATCGTATGTGCGATAGAGATGAAACTTTTTCTGTAGAGTATGTTGGGGATGATATTAATAATGCAGCTGCAAATGAGGATTGGGATAAGATGTGGAGTCTTTTCCAGGGATTACTAGACGATGCAGTTTCTGAAGATTATGCAGTAGCCAATTATCAAGGCGACTATCTAAAAAATGATGCATTTTTTTGGGAGAAAAATGCCGATCCAAATTATTCTGACTATGTGGATGGGAAGTGGATTGTTCCATCAGTTAAATTTACTATATTGAATTCTAGACATGTGACTAATCACGAACAGCAACAATATGTAGAAAAATATATTAGTGACACATGTAATAAACTTGGGTTATATGGCAATAAAAAAACACCTTTGCAAAAAGTGAAAACTATCCATGACTATATTTGCAAACTTGTTAAGTATGACTATGAGGCGGCAGATCATAGTAAGGATTCCAATTTTTATCAAATAGAGAAGTACAGATACTCAGCAAGTGCATATGGTGCCATTAAGAATAAAAGAGTAATATGCCAGGGATACTCGCATATTATGTATGCCTTTTGTAGAGAAGTTGGCATTCCTGTAAGGATGCTTGGAAGTAATACGCATGCATGGAATATTGTTTCATTAGATGGAGGAAAGACTTTCTATAATATCGATGTTACTTGGGACGACGATGGTACTGATAAACAAAGCATTCATGATTACTTTTTGAAGAGTGATTCGGATATGCAAGAGTATAATGAAGACCACTTTAAAAATCCAGAGTTTAAAACATCTTCATTCACAAAAAAATATCCTATACCAAACAAGTCTTATTGCATATACAAGAAGGTGAATGGCAAGAATGTCCCATATTGCCCATACTGTAATCAAAAATTGTATGGAAGCAAGAATGAGCATTTAGATGAATTAGAGATTAATATTGGAAAAGTTAAACTTAAATCAGCGAAAAGAATATACAAAAAGAAAAAAGGCAAGAAAAAAAGAACGAACAAAGTTAAACTTAAACTATCTAAGGTCAAAAACATAACAGGTTATCAAATACATTTCGACTCTAGTAAGAAAGACCTTAAGAATGGTTGGACTGCTGAAGAAAAAACAAGAAAAAGTACAAAAACAAGTTTTACTATCAAATCTTGGTATTTCAAAACTCCAGGAAAGATGTATATAAAAGTACGTGGATATAAAAAGGTAGATAAAAAATATTTTTATGGTCCATGGAGTAACATTAAAAAGATAAAATAAAAATGTGATGAGCCCCGATAGTATGATTGAACTATTGGGGCTTTAGTTATATAATAAAGGTACAAAGTTAATAACTTTGGCCGGCTGTTATAGACTGTAACATTTGAACCTACATTGATGAAAAGGGATTCTTACATCTCTAAAGAGCAGCCAAGCCTCATGTCAGTGGAAGGCTAAACTTTAGATGCGGAAACCCACCTGGCGAAAGCTAGGATCAAATCGCAGACTGGCAGTACGGTTATAAAAAAAGAACGGACATTAGATTGTTCGTTCTTTTCTTATGTTTATTTATTTTTAGAAATGTAATTTCCGACTCGTTTGTGTGGATAGATTTTGACATTCAATTCTTCGCCAAGGAAAAGTATCGCGATACAAGCGTATATCCAAAGCATTAAGATGATAAAAGTAGACATCGAACCATAGAATATGTTTAATGATTTTGAATGTGTAACATATAGTCCGAATAACCAAGAGAATATCATCCAACCTGCTGTTGTGAACAATGCTCCAGGCCAAACATACTTGAACTTTGAATGTTTGAGATTTCCAAATCTGAAAAACAGCATAAAGAATATCGTAAGAATGATAAATAACAATAGATATCTAAATGATGATTTATAAACTGATAGATTTCTGATATTTGGAAAGTTGTTTGCTATTAATTTGAATAGCATATTGCCGAACACGGCAAGAACCATTGTTGTTGCAATAACTAGCACAAAGAAAAATGTGTAAACTAGTGATAAGAATCTATTAAAAAAGTAATTAATTTTTTGGTTTACATTGTTTATCTTATATAGACCCTGCATAATAGACATAATACCTTTAGATGCAGACCACAATGCCAAAATAGCTGTAATAGTAATGGCAGCTGCGTGTCTAGCGGCATATAAATCATTTACTATAGAAGAAATAGTTGATTTCAAGATTGCAGGAATATAGTTGTCGATGAAGTGTAGAATAGTTATCTTTGTTACAGGAGTAGCACTAACGATGCTTATTAAAAGTAAAATAAATGGGAAAATTGACAATACAATAAAGAAAGAGGCCTGGCCTGAGTATATGCCAACACGGTCTCTCGCGATTTGGTCTTTGTATTCAATAATCCACTTTTTTACACTATTAAATGCTTTCAAAATTTACTCCCAAAAAATAAAATCTCACACAAAAAGTATATCATTTTTGGAAAATCATAACAATTGACAGTAAAAAATACCTATGTTAGAATCTTAACGATATGGAAAAAGGCTATGACCGTGCATAGTAGACGTTCATCTTCCTGACTAGAGAAGAGAACTCGAGGCTGGAAAGTTCTCCAGGTTCAGATGAAAGTTGAAATTCCCACGCGAGCTGCATTCACGAAGATAGTAATGAATGACGTATACTGCACGTTAGCAGAATTAAGTGTTCATATATTTATATGAAAACGAGGGTGGTACCGCGGAATTATTCGTCCCTTAACAGGTTTTTCCTGTTAAGGGATTTTTTAATTAAAGGAGATTAATATGCAAGAAAAACTAAAGCAAATTCATGACGATGCTTTGAAGAGAATCGAGTCAGTTAAAGAGCTCGATGAACTTTACAAAGTAAAAGTCGATGTCCTCGGAAAGAAAGGAAAACTAACTGAAGTGCTTAAAGGCATGAAAGATGTAGCTGCCGAGGAAAGACCAAAAGTTGGTCAGATGGTTAATGAAACCAGAAGTAATATTGAAGAAAAGTTAGAAGAGATGAAGTCTAATCTTGAGGCGAAGTTCCGTGAGGAGAAAATGAAGGCTGAGGTTATTGATGTAACTCTTCCAGCAAAGAAGAACAAGATTGGCCACAAGCATCCAAATACATTGGCGCTTGATGAACTGTATCGTATTTTTACTGGTATGGGATACGAGGTAGTTGAAGGCCCTGAGATTGAGTATGACTACTACAATTTTGAGGCACTAAACATTCCTGAGGACCATCCAGCAAAGGATGAGCAGGATACTTTCTATATAGATAGAAACATTGTGCTCCGCACACAGACATCATCTGTTCAGGCTAGAGTAATGGAAAAGACTCAGCCACCTATCAGAATCATCTCTCCAGGTAGAGTGTTCCGCTCTGATGCAGTTGATGCAACACATTCACCTTCATTCCATCAAGTAGAGGGACTTGCGATTGATAAAAATATCAACTTTGCTGACCTTAAGGGAACATTGGCGGAATTCGCCAAGGAACTATTTGGTGAGGATACGCAGATTAAGTTCAGACCTCACCACTTCCCATTTACGGAACCAAGTGCTGAGATGGACGTATCATGCTTTAAGTGCGGTGGCAAGGGTTGCCGTTTCTGCAAAGGAGAAGGTTGGATAGAGATATTAGGATGTGGAATGGTTCACCCACACGTTCTAGAGATGAGTGGAATTGATCCTGAAAAATATCAGGGATTCGCTTTTGGTGTGGGACTTGAACGTATCGCGCTTCTGAAATATGAAATAGATGACATGAGATTACTTTACGAGAACGACGATCGTTTCTTGAGTCAGTTTTAAGAAGGAGGGAATATAGATGAATACAACATTAAAATGGATTAAAGAATATGTTCCTGAACTCGAATGTACTGATCAGGAATACATGGATGCCATGACTTTGTCTGGCACGAAGTGTGAAGGCTACAAAAAACTTGATAAGGATTTAGAGAAGATTGTAGTTGGTCACATTTTAAATATTGAAAAGCACCCTGACGCTGACAAACTTGTGGTGTGTCAGGTTGATATTGGAACTGAAACTATTCAGATAGTTACAGGTGCTACCAATATGAAAGAAGGCGATTTTGTGCCTGTAGTTCTCCATGGCGGAAGAATTGCGGGAGCACACGGAGAAGGTTTAGTTGATGGTGGCATCAAGATTAAGAAGGGCAAACTCAGAGGAGTTGAATCTTTCGGTATGATGTGTGGAATCGATGAACTCGGTTCGACAAAAGAATTCTACCCAGAAGCACCAGACGATGGACTTTATGTTTTCGTTGACGAGGTGAAGGCTGGAGACGATGCTGTGAAGGCTTTAGGCCTGGATGATTCTGTATTTGAGTACGAGATTACTTCAAACAGAGTTGATTGTTACAGCGTTATCGGAATTGCTAGAGAGGCAGCCGCAACATTTAAGAAGCCTTTCAAGGCTCCAGAGGTGCCTTCGGCAAAACAAGGTGGCGACGTTGAAAAAGATATTAAGGTTACTATCGAGGATGAAGATCTTTGTAACAGATTCTGCGCTCGTGTAGTAAAGAATGTTAAGATTGGACCATCACCAAAATGGATGCGTCATAGACTTGCCGCTTGCGGCATCAGACCTATCAACAATCTCGTAGATATCACAAACTACGTGATGGAAGAATACGGTCAGCCTATGCACGCTTATGATTTGAGCACTATTGCGAAGAATGAGATTATTGTTCGTCGTGCTAAGGATGGTGAGAAGTTCACTACACTTGACGGTGAAGAGCACGAACTAGATTCAGAGATGTGCATGATTTGTGACGGAGAAAAACCTGTTGGTATCGGTGGAATTATGGGTGGTGAAAACTCAATGATTACTGATGACGTAACAGAAGTTCTTTTCGAAGCAGCGAATTTCGATGGAACTAACATTCGTCGCTCATCAAAGAGATTGGGTCTTAGAACAGATGCTTCTAACAAGTTTGAGAAAGGACTTGATCCAAATAATGCTGAGGCTGCTATTAATAGAGCGTGTCAACTTATTGAAATGCTTGGTGCAGGCGAAGTAGTAGATGGAATGGTAGATGTTTATCCAAACAAGGTTGAACCTAGAGAGATTGAGTTTGATCCAGACTATGTAAATAAATTGATTGGTTTCGAGTTGTCTGAGGAGGAGATGGTAAGTTATTTCCCAGCACTTGAACTTGAGTATGATTCTAAGACGAAGATTATTACAGTTCCTACTTTCCGTAAGGATTTGATAGGTATGTGTGATATCGCTGAGGAGATTACTAGATTCTATGGATATGACAATATCCCAACAACGCTTCCTTCTGGCGAGGCTACAACTGGCAAACTTTCTAAGAAGTTACTAATTGATGGCATCGCAAGAGATGTGGCACTTTATTGTGGTTTCTCACAAGGATATGCATATTCATTTGAGAGTCGTAAAGTTTATGATAAGTTGCTTCTTCCTGAGGATAGCAAACTTCGTGAGTCTATTGAGATATCAAATCCACTAGGTGAAGATTTCTGTGTAATGAGAACTACACCGCTTGATGGAATTCTCACATCACTTGCGACCAACAATAATCACAAGAATGAAAATGTGCGTCTCTTCGAGATGGGCAATGTATACATTCCTAAAGCATTACCACTTACAGAACTTCCAGACGAGCGTAACCAGCTCACATTTGGATTTTATGGAGACGGAGATTTCTTCACAATGAAAGGTGTAGTGGAGGAACTACTAGATGCAGTAGGAATGAAGGATAAGATTATTTATAGTACTGAGAATCTTAAACCATTCCTTCATCCAGGACGCCAGGCCGACATTCTTTATGATGGCGAGACTATCGGTTATCTAGGCGAGGTTCATCCTACTGTCGCGGACAATTATGATTTGAAAACTCGCGCTTATGTTGCAGTTATCGATATGCCATATCTCTATGAAAAATCGAACTTCGATATTAAGTATAAGAACGTTGCGAAGTTCCCAGCGGTTTCTAGAGATATTTCTATGGTTGTCCCTAAGGACATCATGGTTGGTGAAATTGAGGATGTCTTCGACAATAATGGTGGTGAACTACTAGAGAGTTACAAACTCTTCGACATCTATGAAGGTGACCAGATTGAAGAGGGATACAAATCAGTTGCTTACTCAATTACATTCAGAGCAGATGACAGAACACTTGAGGATAAGGATGTGTCAGAAGTGATGGATAAGATTTTGAAAGCACTTGAAGAAATGAACATTAAGTTGAGAGACTAATGAGCGAATTATTAGTTAAGGATTATTTTTATGAACTGCCTGAAGAACTAATTGCGCAAGATCCTCTTGAGGATCGAAGCAGTTCTAGACTGATGGTGGTGGATAAAGAATCTGGCGAAGTTGAAAACCATATATTCAAAGATATCGTTGATATGATTGAACCAGAGGACTGCCTGGTTATCAATGATACAAAAGTAATTCCGGCGAGACTTTACGGAAAGAAGATAGGTACAGATGCGAATATCGAGATTCTTCTCTTAAAGAGAAAGGAAAACGATGTTTGGGAGTGCCTAGTAAAGCCAGGAAAGAAGTGTAGACCAGGAACAGTAGTTGATTTTGGTGATGGACTACTAAAGGGTGAGATAATTGATGTCGTTGAAGAAGGAAACAGGCTAATTAAGTTTTCTTATGATGGCATTTTTGAAGAAGTGTTAGACCAGTTAGGTGAGATGCCACTTCCACCTTATATTACTCATAAGTTAAAGGATAAGAATCGTTACCAGACAGTATATGCGAAGTATGACGGTTCGGCTGCAGCTCCGACGGCAGGTCTTCATTTCACTGAAGAGTTGTTGGATGCTTTAAAAAGTAAAGGAGTACGCATTGCTCATGTGACACTTCATGTTGGACTTGGAACTTTCAGGCCAGTCAAAGTCGATAATGTCTTAGACCATCATATGCATTCAGAATTTTATATGGTGGATGAGAAAGATGCTGAAATAATAAATGAGACTAAGAAAAATGGTGGTCGAGTAATATCGGTTGGAACTACAAGCACTAGAACTTTAGAGACAGTGACGGATGATGATGGCATTGTCCATGCCGGCTCCGGCTGGACACAGATATTTATCTATCCAGGATATAAGTTTAAGGCGATAGATGCACTGATAACTAACTTCCATCTACCAGAGTCAACGTTATTAATGTTGGTTTCTGCGTTGGCAGGAAGAGAAAACATTTTAAAAGCGTACGAAGAGGCAGTAAAAGAGAGATATAGATTTTTCAGCTTCGGTGACGCTATGTTTATAAGATAATCGTAAGAGGTTTCAAAAATGGATGAGTACAGAGTAAAGAAAATAGAAAACGCAGAAGATATATGCGTTTCGGTACCAGGATCCAAGAGTATCACAAACCGCGCGCTTCTTTTGGCAGCTATGTCGAATGGCGTGTGCGAGATAGAAGATTTAATATTTTGCGATGATTCCATCGCAATGATAGAGTGTCTCAAAGAATTAGGTTTCGAGATATGCGTAGACGAAGAGGAACATAGAGTTTCTGTTCGCGGAGAGAACGGACGCATTCCAAATAGAGAGTCGACTATCAATGTGAGGTCTGCAGGGACTACAGCTAGATTTATGACAGCTTTTCTTGCGGTAGTTGGCGGAAACTATACTCTAAACTCCTCTGAGCAGATGAAAAAACGCCCAATGAAGGACTTTTTGGATGTATTGGAGGAACAGGGAGTCGAAATTACATACTTGGAAGAGGAAGGCCATTTTCCGTTCAAGATGGCGTCTGAAGGTCTTTCAAATATTGATTTGTCTATAGATACTACTACCTCAACTCAGTATGCGAGTGCACTGTTAATGGCTGGCGCTATTAGCGGTATAAAACTTCAACTTACTGGAAAGAGAATCAGAGGTTCATTTATTAAGATTACTCTACATATGATTCATCAGTTTGGAATTCAATTCCAAGGCGAGGAGGATTTTGACGAGACTGCGACTTATAGAATTGAAAAGCAAGAGTTCTCAAAGGAACAGTACAAAGTTGAACCAGACATGTCATCGGCATGCTATTTCTATGCTATGGCAGTGATTCTCGGTGTTAAGACTCGAGTAAATCGAATTCATCTCGATTCAATGCAAGGTGATATCAAATTTATATATCTTCTTGAGAGACTTGGTGCGAAAATGTACGATACACCAGAAGGTCTTGAAGTCAATGCGACCGAGTTGGATGGCTATGATGGAATCGATATAGATATGAGTGATTTTTCCGACCAAGCTTTGACGATGGCAGTAGTCGCGGCATTTGCGAAATCTAAGACTACTATTAGAAATATTGGCCATGCTAGAAAGCAAGAGTCGGATAGAGTTCAGGCTATGGCCAATGAGCTTAGAAAGATAGGGTGTAATGTTGAGATTATAGAACACGATGGTCAAACAGATGTTGAAATCACACCAGGTGAACTAAATGGTGGAATGATTGAGACATATGAAGATCATAGAGTGGCGATGAGTTTTGCTTTGATTGGTTTAGTGGTAGACGATGTGATTATTAAAGATCCGTCTTGTACGAAGAAAACTTTTGAAAAGTATTTTAATATTTTAGATAAGATTACTGGTTAAAGTTAATTTAAAAAGAGACTTGCAACTGCAAGTCTCTTATTTTTATGATCTCTTATAAATATTATAATTGTGTTTTTCGAGAAGTTCAGCGGCTTTATCTGCAGCCTCTTCATCGTAAAACGATATTCTCAAGACACCTTCCTCGAACTCTCTATTGTGAACGATTCCAATATTCTTAAGACTGATTCCGTTAGTGGCAAGAGTAGTAGCAATAGTTGCTATAGCACCAGATTCATCGACAATGTCGCAGTAAATTCTGTAGCTCTTATCAATCATACCGTTGTTACGATTGTCGATATTATCTCTGTAGTCCTTGCTCTTTGAAATCAAGTCATATACGGCGCCTTCTTTATGTTTATCCAACCCATCTTTTATCTTAGAAAGGCTATTTATATATTTTTCGAGCATCATAGAGATGTTTGTATTATTTGTCATACAAATCTGCTCCCACATATCAGGAGAAGAGGAAGCGATTCGTGTGATATCTTTGAATCCGCCTGCAGCCATTGTCTTCATATATTCTTCTTCGGAATCATTGTCTTTGACAAGATTTACAAGACTTGAAGCAACCAAATGTGGCAAATGACTGATAGTGGCAACGACTTTGTCGTGTTCCTCGTATGAAATGTTTATCGGAATAGCTCCGATAGTCTTAATAATCTCTGTGAACTCATCAACTTTATCTTGTGGAGTCTTGTCAGTAGGAGTAATAGCGTAGTAAGCATTCTCCAAGAGACGATCAGTTGAGTTCTCGTAACCTGTCTTTTCAGAACCAGCCATAGGATGACCACCAATAAAGTTTTCCTCTAAACCAGCCTTCTTAACCTCTTCGTGAATATTAGTCTTCACGCTTCCGACATCTGTGATAATGCAATCATTTTTGATGATTTTTTTCAGCACAGGAAGGTACTTGGTATTTTGCTCGACTGGAGTACAGAGGAATATGTAATCACATTCGTCAAAAATGTCATTAACTGAATCTGTAGCTGCATTGGCTGTGCCATCTAAGATAGCTGCTTCGCATGACTCATCGCTTCGATTGTATACAATTATTTTACTGTTTGGCATCGTGCGTCTAATGGATTTGGCGACGGAGCCGCCAATGAGTCCGATACCCACGAAACCGAATGTTAAATTTCTCATAGGGGTAGTTTAGCACTTTAAAGTAAAAAGTAAAGAAAAAAGTAAGATTTCAAGCAATTATCGTAGGTTTTCAATTGCAAGGCGCCTCAAATAAAGGTATAATTTTAACTAGCAGTATTCGGATGCAAAAATAAATATAGGAGGACACAACTATGAATGTTTATAAGACATCTGACATTAGAAATGTTGTATTTTTAGGGCACGGAGGGGCCGGCAAGACCACTTTGGCAGAAGCATTGGCGTTCGCCACAGGTGCTATTTCTCGAATGGGAAATGTAACTGATGGTAATACAATCAGTGACTTCGACAAAGAGGAAATCTCTAGACAGTTTTCCATTAGCGCAGCTGTCGTACCAGTTGAGTGGGAAGGACTCAAGATTAATATTCTTGATGCTCCTGGCTATTTCGACTTTGTAGGACAGGCTGAGGACGCAATGAGTGTAGCTGACGCTGCAGTTATCGTTGTTAACGCAAAGGCCGGAGTGGAAGTTGGAACAATTAAAGCGTGGGAGATTTGCGAGAGAAGAGATATCCCAAGATTTTTCTTTGTTACTAATATGGACGATCCTAATGCAAAGTATATGGAGATCGTTCAGGAATTGAAAGATAAATTTGGAAAGAAGATTGCTCCTTTCCATCTACCTATTATCGAAGATGAGAAACTCACAGGATATGTGAACGTAGTTAAGATGGGCGGACGTCAGTTCACAGATGATCAGGGTAACTATACGGAAAGAGATATTCCGGATTCTATACAGGATGATTTGGAACCTTGCCGTGACGCTTTGATGGAAGCGGTTGCTGAGTCTGACGAAGATTTAATGGAGAAGTATTTCGCAGGTGAAGAGTTCACTCCAGAAGAGATTTCTACAGCTCTCAGAGAGAATGTAATCGACTGTGAAATCGTTCCAGTAATGCTCGGTTCGGGCGTTACATGCCAGGGTGTTAATTCAATGCTTCAGGCGTTTGAAAAGTATTTCCCATCAGCTGACAAATGTAAGGTTTTGAAGAAGGCTACGAACGTGGACACTGGTGAAGAAGTGGTAGCTGACTTTGATTCATCTAAGGATGTATCAGCGTATGTCTTCAAAACTATTATGGATCCATTCGTTGGTAAGTATTCATTGGTTAAGGTTCGCACGGGCGTGTTAAAGGCAGGCGACACTGTATTCAATGCCAACAAGGATGTAGAAGAAAAGTTGAACAAATTGTATGTTATGCGAGGCAAGGATGTTATCGAAGTTCCTGAACTTCAGTCAGGCGACATCGGAGCTATCGGAAAACTTGATAGCACTCGTACAGGTGACACTCTATCAACAAGAAAGTGGCCTATCGAGTATCATCCAACAACTATGTCTAAGCCATACACATACATGGCATATACAGCAGCTAAGAAGGGCGATGAGGATAAGATAGCTCAGGGCTTGACTAAGCTGGCAATTGAAGATTTGACATTTAAGTTTGTAGTGGATGATGAGAATCATCAGACATTACTATATGGTATCGGTGATCAGCAGATAGAAGTTATGGCTTCTAAGCTTAAAGACAGATACAAAGTTGAGATTAATTTGGAGAAACCTCGTATTGCTTTCCGCGAGACTATTCGCAGTAAATCTCAAGTACAAGGAAAGCACAAGAAGCAGTCTGGCGGACATGGTCAGTACGGTGACGTTATCATGGAATTCGAGCCTTCAGGCGATCTCTCAACAGCTTACGAGTTTGAAGAGAGAGTCGTTGGTGGTGCCGTTCCTAAGAATTACTTCCCAGCTGTTGAGAAGGGTATTCAGGAATGTGTTAAGGCAGGACCTATGGCAGGTTATCCAGTAGTGGGCATTAAGTGTACATTGATCGACGGATCATACCATCCAGTTGATTCATCCGAGATGGCATTTAAGACTGCAGCGACACTTGCATTTAAGAAAGGCTTTATGGAAGCAAATCCAGTATTGCTAGAGCCTATTGCAGAACTCAAGGTTACAACTCCTGATGATTCTTCAGGTGATGTAATGGGAGATCTCAACAAGCGTCGTGGACGTGTGTCCAATATGACTCCAATCGATGGTGGAAAGCAGTTGATTGAGGCTGAAGTTCCAGTTCTCGAACTTTACGGTTACTCAACATCACTTCGTTCTATCACTGGTGGAGCAGGCGAATTCGAATACGTAGTTTCTAAATATGAGCAGGCACCTGGTGACGTTCAGGCAGCTCAGATAGAAGCGAACAAGAAAGAAGACTAAACATTGACAGGATATATTTTTGATTTAGACGGTACAATAGCAGATTCTATGTGGGCTTGGAAAGATACAATTAAAATCTTTCTCACTCATGTCGGCTTGCCAGCTGACAAGGAGACAGTCGCTGACTTTTTCGAACTTACACTGCAACAGACAGTGCATTATTTAAAAGAAAAGTTTGACTTTGATATCACAGAAGAAAAAGTTATTACTGGTCTAAATAGCATAATGATTAAATTTTATGAGTCGAAAGTGGAAGCCAAGCCTGGTGCCATCGAGTTTCTCGGCAAGGCCCAGGCCGCTGGCATCCCAATGATTATCTGTACATCTACAGATAGACCTTTGGTAGAGGCGGCTCTAAACCATATAGGCATAAGCGATTACTTCAAAGACATTATCACTACTACAGAGGCTGGAAGTGGAAAAGGTGATACAAAAATATTTGATTTATGTCTCAAGTCACTTGGAACTACAGCTGAAAATACGTGGTTGTTTGAAGATTCACTATATGCTATAATTGGTGGGAATAAGGCTGGACTTAATACTCTTGGAATTTACGAAAAGACGTGTGAGTACAACCAAGACAAAATTAAGGAAGAAGCTGATATCTACGTTGAAGACTGGACGGAAGCTATTCCTAAGTTTTAACTAATTTAATAATATCGCTAGGGGTGCCTAGGCTGAGAGAGATTTTTATCTCATCCCTCATAACTTGATTCGGTTAGTACCGACGTAAGGAAGCGTATATTATGCGTAAGATTATTGCGCATGCATACAGGTTCTCTGGCGATGTAACATCAAAGGAGGATCTTTTATTATGAAATTTAAAACTGTTAGTTTGGTAGAGTGTGCAATTCTTATTGCGATAGCATTTGTGCTTAGTATACTGCCTATACTGCATATGCCTATGGGTGGAACAGTGACTATCGCTAGTATGGTGCCTATTATGATTGCAGGATATCGACATGGTTTTAGAATGGGACTTGCAACAGGTTTTGTATACGCGATACTTCAGATTATCTCAGGTTTAAATAATTTGAGTTATGCTACATCTATCCAAGCAGGAGTGGCAATTGTTCTTCTTGACTACATCGTCCCATTTACTTTATTGGGATTTTTAGGATTGTTTTCAAAGAGAAAGAATCAGAATGTGGTACTTATTTTTGGAACGTTAATTTTGTGTGTGATAAGATTTGTATGCCATTTTATTTCAGGATGTACAGTTTGGGCTGGACTCTTAATACCTGATGCAAAGGCTGCAGTATATTCGCTTGTATACAATGCTGGATATATGATTCCAGAAACTATTATTACAGTTTATATGATTGCTTTATTATCAAACAGTCTTGATTTCAAGAGTGAGACATTAAAGGTAAGACCTAAATCTGAAACAGTATCAATTATTTTGACATCTGTTGTTGTCTTTGGGGCTTCGATAGTTGCAGCGTTCGTTTATATCTTTAGTCTTGCGATGAATGAGGATGGATTTGTTCTTAAAAATATATCTAATGCAAATCCAGCAATTATTGCGACAATTATTGGTGCAGGAGCAGCGATTTCAGTTATATGCTTTATGATAATGACATTCGTAAAAAGAAAAAAGAATAGCGTGAAAAACATATAATCTAAAGCCATCCACACTGTTGGATGGCTTTATTTATGGGGTGAAATAGTGTATAATATCACGGTATGTTTAGAAAGCTACAGATAAAACCGAAGACGAGAGAAATACTAATAACTATCGGTGAAATCGTGCTTGTAGCCGGTATTATTTTTGGCGTCTTAATGTTTATCTATAGTAGAGTACAGCATGAAGCAGATCAGACTAGCGGAGTTAAAAATTCGATAGAAGAGACCACTAAGTCTAAAGATGCTCTTAAGTACTTATTGAAAGTAAATAAGACTAAGCAGCGCATGCAGATTTACAAATATACATCGGATATTAACGATAAGCAGTTAGTCAAGACATTTTCATGTTCAGTGGCTTCGGACATTAAGCCTGGTAAGTACATCACATCAAAGTCATACAAGTGGGTAAGAAATGGCCGTTGGCACAAGTACAACACACATTTTGGCAAAAACAGTTTTATACAGAGTGCTGACTACTCATATCACGGAAACAGTTATCTGTTAGATGAGTCTTACGACAGCATTGGCGCGTCGCGATCGACTGGCGCCAATATAACACTACTTGCGGCGGATGCATACTGGGTTAGCAAACATTGTGGAAATGCAGAGATAGTTGAAGTGGTTAAGGGCTCGTTTAATGATGAGATTGGAAAGGTTGATACTGATAAAGTAGCCAGAGGTTCAAACTGTGGTTGGGATCCAACAGATCCTGAAAAACAAAACCCTTATAAAAAAATGAAAAAGGGTACTGTCGTACAGGGTGATGAGACTGTAACAGTTGAGAAAGATACTATACTTGATTATCTTAAAAACCTAATTGCACTTGATGATGATGGAAATGACATCACAAGCACGCTGAAATACGATAAGTTCAACACTAAGAAAAAAGGTTCTTATGTGGTGACTTATACGGGAATGACCAAATCGGGAAAGAAACTTGAGATAGACCAAGTATTTAAAGTGATTGATACATTACCACCGATTGTACGTTGCAAGAAACAGAGATTTACGATTACAGAAGAGTCTTTCGATTTTAGAGTGTTGAACACTGAAGAAAATGTCAAAAAGATCGAAAAGAAAGTTAAGAAGTATGTAGTTTGTAATGAGACTGATGCAAAGATAAAGGTTTCGACAGTTGGAAGACATGATTTAGAAGAAGGTTATGTTCCGGTTAACATTAAAGCGATTGATAAGGATGGCAACATTGGCTCCTGCCAAGTGTGGTGTAAGATTAAGATTAAACCACCAAAAGATACAACTACTGTAAAACCGACAACAAGAAGGATAACAACAAGTATTAGATACTTTATCATAAAGAAAAAACACAAGAAGAAAAAGAAACACAAAGAGGTTGAGACTGCAGAGCAAGAAGCAGGTCTATAAACTCCTAGGAGGTAACGAAATGGCAACACCTTATAATCATAAGGAAATCGAAAAGAAATGGAGAAAAGAGTGGGATACTAATCCAATCAACACTGATTGGTCGAAGCCTAAGTATTATTGTCTAGACATGTTCCCATATCCATCAGGATCAGGACTTCATGTGGGACACTGGAGAGGCTATGTAATCAGTGATGTTTGGAGTAGATATAAAATGCTTCACGGATACCATATCATTCATCCAATGGGATGGGATGCGTTTGGCTTGCCAGCAGAGAACTATGCTATCAAGATGAAAACTCATCCAGCGAAATCTACAGCTGACAACATCGCAAGTATCAAATCTCAGATCAAGCAGATTGCAGCTTTGTATGATTGGGATATGGAAGTTAACACTACAGATCCAGATTACTATAAGTGGACTCAATGGATTTTCGTAAAGATGTTTAAGGAAGGTCTCGCATACCAAAAGGAGATGCCTATCAACTGGTGTCCATCATGTAAGACTGGCCTTGCCAATGAGGAAGTAGTAGATGGATGTTGCGAGCGTTGCGGAGCAGAAGTTACTAAAAAGAATTTGAATCAGTGGATGCTAAAGATTACAGCATATGCTGATAGATTGTTAAAAGATCTCGACCAACTAGATTGGCCTGAAAAGGTTAAGAAGATGCAGACTGACTGGATTGGAAAATCTTATGGTGCAGAGGTTGATTTTGAACTTGAAGACGGAAGCGAGAAGATTACAGTTTACACGACTCGTCCAGATACGCTTTACGGTGCAACTTTTATGGTACTTGCACCTGAGCATGAACTTGCAAGTAAGATTGTAACAGACGATAAAAAGGCAGAGGTAGATGAATACATACAGATGGCTGCAAACAAGTCATCAGTTGATAGACTTCAGGCCAAGGAAAAGACTGGTGTATTCACAGGCGCTTACGCTATCAACCCACTTAACAACGCAAAAGTTCCTATCTGGCTTTCAGACTATGTTTTGGCTGACTACGGTACAGGTGCAATCATGTGTGTACCTGCACACGACGATCGCGACTTCGAGTTTGCTAAGAAATTTGATATTCCTATCATCCAGGTTATTGCGAAGGATGGTGTAGAAATAGAAAACATGGAGGAGGCTTATACAGAAGCCGCTGGAGTGATGATCAATTCCGGTGATTGGAATGGTATGGAATCCGGCGAATTAAAGGAAAAAGCTCCTCATATGATCGAGGAAGCAGGACTCGGTAAAGCGACAGTTAATTATAAACTTCGCGACTGGGTATTCTCACGCCAGAGATATTGGGGTGAGCCAATCCCTATCATTCACTGTCCAGATTGTGGACCAGTGGCAGTTCCAGAGGAAGAGCTTCCATTAGAACTTCCTGATGTTGAATCATATGAGCCAACAGGTACAGGCGAGTCACCGCTTGCGGCTATCGACGAGTGGGTGAACACTACATGTCCTTGCTGTGGCAAACCAGCTAAGCGTGAGACTAACACAATGCCTCAGTGGGCCGGATCATCATGGTATTTCTTGAGATATGTGGACAATAAAAACGAGAACGAACTAGTGTCGAGAGAGAAGGCTGACAAGTATCTCCCAGTCGATATGTATATCGGTGGTGTAGAACATGCGGTTCTTCATCTTCTTTATTCTAGATTCTATACAAAATTCTTATATGACATCGGCGTAGTTGGTTTTGAAGAGCCATTCACGCAGTTGTTCAACCAAGGTATGATTACCGGAAAGAATGGTGCGAAGATGAGTAAGTCGAAGGGTAACGTTGTTTCTCCTGATGACCTCGTCAATGACTATGGTTGCGATTCATTAAGAATTTACGAGATGTTTGTAGGACCACCTGAATTAGATTCAGAGTGGGACGAGCGAGGCATCGAAGGCGTGTACAGATTTATCACTAAATACTGGAAGCTTGCAGTTGACTCTATCGAGGCCGATGTGGAAGCTACAGATGAAATAATAAGAGTACGCCATCAGTTGATTGACACTATTACAAAGAGATTAGAAGACTTCAGCTTGAACACAGTTATTTCAGGTTTCATGGAATTCAACAATACTTTAAATGATATAGCAAAGAAGTCAGGTGGTGTTGATAAAGAAACAATCCAGACATTCAATACGCTTCTTGCTCCATTTGCACCTCATATCACTGAGGAAATATGGCAGATGCTAGGCAATGAAGGAAGTGTATTTGAAAATAACGAGTGGCCAGTAGCTGACCCAAATCTTATGAAGGAAGATACTGTTCAGATTCCAGTTCAGATTAATGGCAAGACAAAAGTTGTTATTGATGTAGCTGCTGACATTTCGAAAGACGATGCCATTGCCGAAGGCAAGAAGGCTTTGGGAGACAAGGCTGAAGGCATCGTGAAAGAAATTTATGTACCAGGAAGAATCATCAACTTCGTGGTGAAATAAGGAGGGAATATGGAAAAGATTCAAATGACCACTCCGATTGTGGAGATGGACGGAGATGAAATGACACGTATCCTCTGGCAGATGATTAAAGACGAATTGATTCTGCCTTATGTGGATTTGAAGACTGAATATTATGACTTAGGACTTGAGTACAGAAATGAGACTGACGATCAGGTGACTGTGGACTCAGCAGAAGCGACTAAGAAATATGGCGTAGCTGTTAAGTGCGCGACTATCACACCAAACGCTGCTCGTATGGATGAGTATGATTTAAAGAAAATGTGGCTTAGCCCTAACGGAACAATCCGTGCGATTTTGGACGGTACAGTATTCCGTGCACCTATCTTGGTGAAAGGTATCGAGCCTTATGTTTCAAACTGGACAAAGCCTATCACTATTGCACGTCACGCATACGGCGATGTTTACAAGGGAGTTGAAATGAAGATCCCTGGCGAGGGAAAGGCTGAGTTAGTATATACTGATGCCTCCGGCAATGAAACTCGTGAGACTATTCACGATTTCACAGGCGCTGGAATTATTCAGGGCATGCACAACACAGAAGAGTCTATTGCAAACTTTGCTAAGAGTTGTTTCAACTATGCATTAGAGACAAAACAAGATTTATGGTTTGCGACAAAGGATACAATTTCTAAAAAGTACGACCATACATTCAAAGATATTTTCCAGGATGTATTTGATGCAGAATATAAAACTAAGTTTGATGAGACTGGAATTGAATACTTCTACACATTAATCGATGATGCAGTGGCAAGAGTAGTTCGTTCAGAAGGTGGATATATCTGGGCATGTAAGAACTATGATGGAGACGTTATGTCAGACATGGTTGCGACAGCATACGGTTCACTTTCAATGATGACTTCAGTTCTTGTGTCACCAGATGGAAACTATGAGTATGAGGCAGCACACGGAACAGTACAGCGTCATTATTACAAGCACTTGAAGGGTGAAGAGACATCTACAAACCCTATCGCAACTATTTTTGCTTGGACGGGCGCTATGAGAAAAAGAGGTAGTCTCGATGATATTCCTGAACTCTGTGATTTCGCTGATAAACTTGAGAGGGCTTGTATTAAGACTATCGAGAATGGCGAGATGACAGGAGATCTTTACTTAATCTCAACTTTGGAGAATAAGAAAAAGTTAAATACAGAGGATTTCATAAAGGCTATTAAGAACACTCTTGATAATGAATAATAATATTTATTAATAAAAACGGCTACGGATTATTACCGTAGCCGTTTTTTATATGAACTAATTTAACTAATTCTTGTTCCACACTTACCATCTAACGCAGCCTTAGCATTTTCAAGATTAGCAATGATAGCTGTGCGTCCTTCCTTTGCTTCGACAAATGAAACTGAAGCATCAATTTTAGGAAGTGTAGTGATAGGGTCAAAGTATCCATGTGATATCAACTCGTCTGCATCTTTGGCTGAAATGTCTTTGATATCTTCAGTCTTACCATCTTTTTCGATAGTAAGGTTCTCTGAACTAGTAAGAATCATAAGAGTAGAAGCATCTAACATATCAGCAAGTTTAGCTGCTGTGTAATCTTTCTCGATAACAGCAGAAGCACCTTTTAGTTCAGTACTCTGTTCTAAAACTGGGATGCCACCGCCACCTGCTGCAATAACTACTTGATGAGCATCAGATAAAGTCTTAACAGCATCTATCTCATAAATATCGACTGGCTTTGGAGCGGCAATGATACGTCTGTATCCTTCATCAGATTCTTGGTATTCAACATAGTTTCCTTTTTCTTTTTCCTTATCAGCCTCTTCCTTAGTCATAAGACGACCGATAAGTTTTGATGGCTCATTGAAGGCCTTATCAAAAGGATCGACACGAACCTGTGTGATTACAGTACTTACAGGTTTGTAAATGCCACGTCCTAGTAATTCTGTACGTATAGCGTTCTGAAGGTCATATCCGATATATCCCTGGCTCATTGCTCCACATATAGACATAGGGGCAACAGTGTGGTTAGGGTCAAGTCTTGAAAACTCTGTCATCGCTGTCTGAATCATACCAACCTGAGGACCATTAGAGTGTGTGATAACCACATCATATTTAGCCTCTACAAGGTCAGCGATAGCCTTTGCTGCCTTCTTAACACGCTTTTGCTGCTCTGGGAAAACATCACTAAATGCATTTCTGCCTAGGGCAACAACTATTTTTTTATTATCCATAAATTTCTCCCTAAAAATAAGATAGTACTATTTTAATTTATTTAGAGTCAAATTGCAATGTAAGAGGAGCAATAGAATACAAAAAAATGCGATAAATAAAGGAAATTTGGCACATTTGCACTTTGTCTAAAATTTGACAATCTTTGTAATATTTTCTATAATTATGGGCGGTAGAAAAACTATTTTAGGAGATATTATGAACAAAATTTCTGATGCAGTAATCTCTAGATTACCAAGATATTACAGATATTTAGATGAATTAAGACAGCAGAATGTTGAGAGAGTTTCCTCGGAGGAACTTAGTAGACTGATGCATGTTACAGCGTCTCAGATTAGACAGGATTTTAATAACTTTGGTGGCTTTGGTCAGCAAGGTTACGGTTATAATGTGCAGTCTCTGTATGAGGAGATTGGTAAGCTTTTGGGCCTAGACACGAATCACAGCATGGTGATTGTAGGTGCTGGAAACCTTGGAAGAGCGATTGCAAACTACGGAAACTTTAAGAACCGTGGTTTTGATATTGTTGCGCTTTTTGATCAGAATCCAGCGCTAGTTGGAATGAAAGTTGGCGACGCTGAGGTGAGAGATATTGAAACTCTCTATGACTTCGTCAAGGAAAACAAAGTCGAGATTGTGGCGTTGACGCTTCCAAAGGAGCCTGCGACTGAGATTGCAGAAAAGTTAATCGATTGTGGAGTTAAGGCTTTCTGGAACTTTGCTCACACAGATCTAAGTTTTTCAGACGATATTATCGTGGAAAACGTTCACTTGTCAGAGAGTTTAATGAAATTGACATATAGACTGTTTGAAAATCAGAAACAGCAAAAGAACGAGGAATAATTATGGAAAATATAGTTACAGGAACAGGATTCAAGAAAATAGATGAATGTGCAATGACTAAGTTTGGCATTCCATCTCTAGTATTGATGGAGCGTGCTGCCTTGTCAGTTGCAGATTTTGTTATGGATACAGCTGAGAGTGACACAGTCCTCGTTGCCGCAGGCTGCGGCAATAATGGAGCAGACGGATTGGCTATCGCCAGAATGCTTCATTTAAACGGTTTTAACGTCAAGGTTTGTGCACTTGCTCAGAGTTCCAAAGGAACTGAAGAATATAAAACTCAGTTGAAGATGCTTGAAAAGATGGGAGTACCATTTATCAATCAGCCTTCTAAGGGACTTACCAATAGAGTGGTTTTGGCAGATGCTTTGACTGATGTCGATATTGTGATTGATGCGATATTTGGAGTAGGACTTTCAAAGAATGTTGAAGGAAAGTATGCTGAAATTATTGGACTCATCAATGCAAGTGAAGTAACTACTTACTCAGTAGATATTGCATCTGGAATAGATGCAGATACAGGTAAAGTGATGGGTAAGGCTGTGCGTGCAGATTATACAGTAACATTTGGTGCACACAAGATTGGCACTGCATTATATCCTGGAGCAGATTACTGCGGTGATGTAGTTGTAGCTGATATTGGATATCCTGAAAAAGTATTTGAGTCGGCAGGTGATTTGCTACACGCAGTTGATTTTGAAGAATTAGATTTGATTCCAAGTAGACCTAACTATTCAAATAAAGGAACGTTTGGAAAAGTATTAGTTATTGCCGGAGCAAGAGATATGGCTGGTGCTGCAACTATGTGTGCGAAGGCAGCATACAGAACAGGTGCAGGACTTGTGAGAGTATTCACAGCTGTAGAAAATAGAGAGATAATTCAGAAGACTGTCCCTGAGGCAGTGCTCAATACATTTGATATTAATCAATTTGATGAAAAGTCTTTGGAGGCTAGCATTAACTGGGCAGACGTGATTTGCGTGGGCCCTGGACTTGGAGTTGGCGACGTTCAGAAGGCTATGGTTGAAGCGGTTCTCGAATCGAAGAAACCTTGCGTGATAGATGCTGACGGATTAAATAGTATTGCGGAGCATACGGCCGTTAAAAAGAAACTACACAAAAAAGCTATCGTAACTCCGCATCTTGGAGAGATGGGCAGACTGCTTGCAAAGAAAGTAGATGAGATTCAAGATGATTTAATAAAGGTTGCAAGGGACTTTAACTATAAGACACGTGCAAATGTTGTTTTGAAGGACGCGAGAACTATTATCGCGACTGAGGATGATACATTTGTAAATATGACTGGAAATAGCGGAATGGCTACGGCTGGAAGTGGAGATGTACTTTCGGGCATTTTGACTGGACTTCTTGCAATCGGCGTTGATGTTAAGGAGGCAAGTGTCTTAGGACCTTATGTTCATGGTCTTGCTGGTGATATCTGCGCCGAGAGATATTCAGAGGCTTCTATGATGGCCACAGATATGATTGAGGAACTTGCTAATATATTTTAGAATATATTTAGTATGATTTTGGAGGCTGGTATGAATCCTGATAAATATTTCAGAACTTATGCAGAAATCAATTTAAAAAACATCAAAGATAATGTTTCAGCACTTCAGAGTAAACTCTCTGATGGTTCCAAGATTATTGGTGTTATTAAAACTGACGCCTATGGTCACGGAGCAGTTGAGGTTGGTAAGGCTATTGCAGATCAGTGTGCTGGTTTTGCGGTTGCAACATATGCTGAAGCGGTAGAACTTCGTGAGAACAACATTGATCTTCCGATTTATATATTGGGAAATGAACATGAGTCTTGTTACGAAGGCGTTGTCGCGAATGATTTTATTCCTTGTATTTTCGCATATGAGATGGCGGAAGCGTTATCTAGAAGTGCTAAGGCAGTAGGTAAGGATGCAAAAATCAATATTGCTGTCGACACAGGAATGTCTCGAATAGGCTTTGATACTACTGATAAATCAATTGATACTATCAAAAAGATTTCTGAGTTAGACAATATAAAAATAGAATCTATTTTCACACACTTTGCAAAAGCAGATTATGTTGATAAAACTGTTGCTGAAAAACAGTTGGAGACATTTAAAGAATTTATAGATAGACTCGCAGGTGTTGGAGTGGAGATTCCACTTCATCAGTGTGCGAACTCGGCGGCGATTATGGAATTGCCTCAGGCATCGATGGATTTAGCAAGAGCAGGTATTTCGATGTATGGACTCAATCCATCGGATGAGGTGACTGGTGATTACTTAAAACCAGCGCTTAGTTGGAAGAGCCATGTGGTGTTTGTGAAAGATATTGCCGAAGGCACTGGCGTAAGCTATGGACATACATTTGTGGCTGACAAGCCAATGACTATAGCGACTGTTCCAGTTGGTTATGGTGATGGATATCCTAGACTTTTGAGTAACAAGGGCGATGTTCTAATCGCTGGCAAGAGATGTAAAATCTTGGGTCGCGTTTGCATGGATCAGTTTATGGTCGATGTAACTGGAATGGATGTCAAAGTCGGCGATGAGGTTACACTTATAGGTAAAGACGGTGATGAAGAAATCACAGCAGATGAGATTGCAAATCTTACAGGAACTATCAATTACGAGGTCGTGTGCGACATCGGAAAACGAGTTCCTAGAAAGTATATAGAAGAATAGAGGAGTGGACTAATGTCAGGACATAGTAAGTTTTCGAATATTAAACACAAAAAGGAAAAGAATGATGCTGCCAAGGGCAAGATGTTTACCATTATCGGTAAGGAGATTGCGGTAGCAGTTAAAGATGGCGGAGCAGATCCAAACACAAATAGCAAGCTTCGAGACGTCATTGCAAAGGCAAAGGCCAACAATATGCCTAACGATACTATCGAGCGTGGTATCAAGAGAGCAGCCGGCAATGCTGATGCTGTTAACTGGGAGCCGGCTAGATACGAGGGCTATGGACCAAGTGGCGTGGCTATTATAGTGGATGCTTTGACTGATAATAAAAATAGAACAGCAGCGAATGTTAAGAGTTGCTTCACCAAAGGTGAAGGCAATGTCGGAACGCCAGGTTGTGTGTCATTCATGTTTGATGAGAAAGGTCAGATTCTCATCTCAAAGGAAGAGTGTGATATGGACTCAGATGAACTTATGATGAATGCACTCGATGCAGGTGCTGAAGATTTTATTGAGGAAGATGACAGTTACGAAGTGGTGACTGCACCAAATGACTTCTCAAATGTTCGTGAGGCTTTGGAAAAAGCTGGAGTTAAGATGGCTGAAGCTGAAGTGACAATGATTCCACAAAACTATGTCGAACTAACAGATGAAGCTGATATTAAGAATTTAAATATTATTTTAGACAAATTAGATGAGGACGAGGACGTCCAGAAGGTTTATCATAACTGGGACGAATAATATATGAACACAGTTTTAATTGACATCGATGGAACAATGTTTCCAATCACGATGAAAGAATACTTAGACAACTACATGATGCTTCTCAAAAATCGCCTTGAGACTGAAGGATATGATGCTGATAAGATTATCAAGTGCGTTTACAGAGGACTTGGTGCAATGCTTGAAAATGATGGTATGTATACCAATGAAGAAGTTTTCTGGACAGCTTTTGAGGATGCATACTATAAAGATGGCAAAGGTGATAAAAATATCAGACAATCTTTTGAAAAGTTGTTGATGGATTTTTATAAGACTGATTATGGAATGATAAGATATCTCGGAGCACCAGAGCAAGATGTGAGCGACTGTGTAAAGATTTTAAAAGATAAAGGCTATCAGGTTGTAGCAGCATCGACACCGGTGTTACCGGATATTGCACAGCGAGAAAGAATTGAGTGGTCAGGTTGTAATCCTGATGATTTTGCACTTATAACAGGTTACGAAAATTCATGTTATGCAAAACCAAACCTGAAATACTATGAACACTTAATGAGAGTGCTTGATAAAGATCCAGGTGATTGCCTTATGGTTGGCAATGATGTTAAAGAAGATATGTGTGCCGCAGAACTTGGCATTGATGTTTATCTTATAGAAGGATATGTTGAGAACAAAGATAATGCGGATACATCAATATATAAAAGTGGAGATTGGAAAGCATTTAAAGAATATGTAAATGATCTTCCGTCTATAAATTAGCAATAAAAAAGAACTCTGACAAAAATCAGAGTTCTTTTTATATTTTAATCTTCATATATGCTTTGATATATTTCTTCAGAGAGAAGTGCAGCCAAACCTTCATCCATAGTAACAAATTCTGTCATAATAGCTTTTCGGATTTTAGCTTCTCGTTCGAAGTACAATACTTCAAAAGGTTGAGATGTATCTAAACCTAAATCTATATTCTCTTTTGAAAGATTATTCTTAGCCCACACTTTTGCATCCGCAATAAGCTTATCTTCCTCAGAGGCATCTATTTTCACCTGTTTTGCATGCATATACGAAACGATACCAGCAACCACAAATATAACAAAGATACCAGTGAGAATAGAATAGAACAACCATGCTGTAGTTGCGCTAAATGGCAACCTAATAATGTTAGTCCAGATAAGTGTCATAACAATACAGCCTATGATACCTAACAACAACATTGTCGCTGCAGATGATCTTACATCTGAATACTTATCAGAAAGTTTAGTATACGTAGGAGTATCTGTTGATTCAAACTCTGAAAGTTTAGCCTCATTGCTTTCTGGATTTATATAATGCTCTTCTGAGTCATAATTTTTGATTTCGTCTGACATATTATTTCCCCTTTAAAAAAACCTAAAAATATTATATAACAAATATATGAATATATCTATAATTACAGTCGGCAAAATAAAGGAAAAGTACTTAAAAGATGCGATTGAAGAGTACTCCAAGCGTTTGTCGAAATACTGCAAATTCTATATTATAGAAGTGCCTGATGAGCAGACGAAAGAAAATGCATCAGAAGTTGAACTCGATTTGGTGAAAGAAAAAGAAGCAGAACGTATATTGGCTAAGATTCCAAAGGATGCTTATGTGTTTTCGCTAGAGATTGAAGGAAAACAGATGGATTCCGTTGCTTTTGCAAAAGAATTATCAAGTATTACTGTCAAAGGCAAGAGTCATATAGCGTTTGTCATTGGTGGATCCATAGGACTGCACAAGAGTGTGAGTGATAGAGCAAATGAACACTTGAGTTTTTCGAAGATGACATTTCCACATCAGTTGATGAGAGTGATTTTGCTAGAACAGATATATAGAGCATTTCGTATAAATAATAATGAACCATATCACAAATAAAAAAATCCCGGAGATTTCTCTCCGGGATTTAATATTTTAATTATCTTGTTTGGTCATGAACTGGACCGTAGTACATCTTACCATTCTTAAGTTTTGCTCCATAAATCTTGTAGAGCTCATGAACAGTTACAAGTTCGTAACCACGTTTCTTTAATACTGGAAGAGCTTTAATGAATCCGTTGACAGATGTTTTGTGGATATCATGAAGAAGAACAATCTCCCATTTGCCAGCCTGTTTTAAGATGCTTCTCTTAACAGTATTAGCGTTTCTATATTTCCAGTCTAGAGTATCCACTGACCAATAAATCATTGGCGCATATGCATATTTAGAAACCTTTTTATTATAATTTCCGTAAGGTGGTCTAAATACTGTTGGATATCTACCTATTTGCTTTTTGATAGCCGCACGTGTTTTCGACAAATCTTTCTTAACAGCAGAACCAGATAATTTCTTTAAGTTCTGGTGTGAATATGAATGAGAACCAATCTCCATTCCATATGCATTTTCACGCTTGAGTTGTTTCTTGTATGTATTGCAAAGATTACCAAGTACGAAGAATGTAGCCTTAGCATTGTATTGCTTTAACTTGCCGAGCAATTTGTCAGTGTAATCGCCAGGTCCATCATCAAAAGTAAAGGCAATGTACTTAGTATTTGCAACAGTAACTTTTACACGTTTTGTCGTACCTGTGAATTTGGCGACAGCAGTGATGTAACAAGAACCATTCTTTTTACCCTTAACTACGCCTTTCTTTACAGTCGCAACATTTTTGTTAGATGACTTCCAAGCAATAGGTTCGTTTGACTTATGCTTAGTAGAAGAGTATCTCACTATCGGACTAAGTGAACGCTTATCTTTTCTGTTAAGTCTATATACTGACTGTGTAAATGTAATGGACTTCACCTTATTATATGGAAGGCGAACTGTCACTTTACATCTTGCTTTCACATTGCCGGAGGCACTAGAACAAATAATGTAAGTAGCACCAACTCTTTTTCCAGTAACCACACCGCTGTTTGAAACAGTAGCGATGGCTTTGTTTTTTGAAGACCAAGCATAGCCTTCTTTCATGTTAGAACCAGAGTTATACTTCACCGTAGCTTTAAGAGCCATCTTTTTATTCAAGTACAAACTGGCCGAAGTCTTATTCAGTTTGATAGACTTGATAGTGGTGAGAGTACCTACTGCAGCATTGCTCACGAGAATAGTGCCTGTGGCAATGATCGCCGTGATAACTACTATAGAGATAACTCCAGTTAAAAGTTTTTTAAATTTCATCTTCTCTCCTTTATTTTAAATGCTTCTTTAAAGCATCAAAACTCTCTTCGCTAATAACATGCTCTAGACGACATGCATCGTCAGCGGCAACGGTTGGATCTACACCAATCTTGATGAGATAGTCGGTAAAGAACTGGTGTCTCTCGTATGTTCGACGAGCGATAGCAGTACCTTTCTCAGTGAGAGTGATAAAGCCGTCTTCGTCAACAGTGATGTGTCCATTGTTTCGCAAGTTTTTCATTGCAACGCTAACGCTAGGCTTTTTAAAGCCCATTTCATTCGCTATATCAACGGAACGCACATGTTCCTGTCGTTCGCTCAAAATAAGTATAGTTTCTAGATAATCTTCAGAAGATTCATTACTTTTCATAATATTACTTCCTATTATTATAGTTCAAAAAAATTATAGCACAATGAATGGTGCTATTCAAACAACTAAAGGATTATATAACGCTGATAAATAATTGTCAAAAAGTGTTGACAAACACCAGGAGTTAGTCTATACTAACTGTGAAGTTAGAGATAACTAACTATATGCATATAATATTTTTGTGGAGGAAATAATGATGCCACTAGCTTTAGCAGAACAAGGAAAAGAAAATACAATTGTAAAAGTAGATGGTAAACCAGAGACAAAAAAATTCTTAGAAAGTTTAGGATTTGTTACTGGTAGTCAGGTATCTGTAGTTGCAAAGCAAGGCGGGAATGTAATAGTGAATGTCAAAAATTCTCGTGTTGCTATTGGTGCGGATATGGCAAATCTTATTATGGTTTAATTTGCAAGGAGAGGAGTTTGCACATGAAAACATTAAGAGATGTTGCGGTAGGCGCTGATGCGACTGCTGTTAAAATTCACGGTGAAGGACCAGTGAAAAGAAGAATTATGGACATGGGTATCACAAAAGGTGTAAATATTCACGTGAGAAAAGTAGCACCATTGGGGGACCCAATAGAAGTAACTGTTAGAGGTTATGAATTATCAATAAGAAAAGAAGATGCTGCAAGCATTGAAGTAAAATAATAGTTGCTTCTGCAACTTTATTTTTTGGAAAAAATCAGTAAAGGGAATAGGAGAAAATAAATGTCAATTAGAATTGCTTTAGCAGGAAATCCGAACAGTGGAAAAACAACTCTGTTTAACGCATTGACAGGAGCCAACCAATTTGTTGGAAACTGGCCAGGTGTAACAGTGGAAAAGAAAGAGGGAAAACTTAAAGGTCATAAAGATGTAAGATTAGTTGATCTTCCGGGAATATACTCTTTGTCACCATATACTATTGAGGAAGTAGTGGCTAGAAATTTCTTGATCAATGAAACACCGGATGCCATCATCAATATTATCGATGGTACCAATTTGGAGCGTAATCTATATTTGTCAACACAGTTGGTTGAGTTAGGTATTCCAGTTATCATGGCTGTCAATATGGCCGATGTGTTGAAAAAAAGAAATATTAAACTTGAGTATAAAGCTCTAGGAGATGCTATAGGATGCGAGGCGGTTGAGATTTCTGCTCTTAAGGGTAAGGGTGTGAAAAAACTTGCGGCTAAGGCTGTTGAACTCGCTAAGTCTAAAACAAAACAAAAAAATATAAATCTTGGAGAAGATATTGAAGCTGCTATTGCGAAAGTTGAATCTCAACTTGATTCAGATATTGATGAAGGTATGAAGAGATTTTTCGCAATAAAAGTTCTTGAGAACGATAAGAATATTAGTGAGAACTTGAAGAATATTCCAGATGTAAGCGCGGAAGTAGAAGCTATCGAAAAGAAATATGATGATGATATCGAGTCAGTTATTACCAATGCAAGATACAACTATATTACGAATGTCATAAAGAGTTGCTATATCGAGAGAGCCGAAAAGAAACTTTCGACTTCAGATAAAATCGATAAGGTTGTAACAAATAGATTTTTGGCTTTGCCAATATTCGCGATAATTATGATTATTGTATACTATGTCTCGGTAACTACTGTTGGTAGTTGGGCAACTGACTGGGCTAATGAGCAATTGTTTGGCGATGGATTTTTCCTTTTTGGAAAAGGACGTGCTACATATGAACAAAGTGTAGATACTTGGGCATCGAAAGATGTTTTTACAAAGGATTTGAATGATGTTCTTAATAAAGCTTCGCTTGATAAGAATGTAAACCAAAATGCTGTTGAAGCATTGCAAGAAACAGTAGACGAAAAAGACTTTGGTGGTTTTGAGGAAAACTATGGTGCATATGCACCTGAACTTGAAGAACATCATTATGATGTAACGGGAACATTAACCAAAACTCATGCTTTAGATGAGGAGGGTGAGTTTGTAACACCAGATCCACATGAAACAAAAGGAGGCATTTGGATTGAAGGTGTTCCAGTAGTTGTTGAAAAAGGATTAGATGCCATCCATTGTGCGGATTGGCTTAAAGCACTTATCTTAGATGGTATTGTTGCAGGTGTAGGAGCCGTTCTAGGATTCTTACCACAGATGTTTGTATTATTCCTATTCCTCGCATTCCTAGAGGGGTGCGGATATATGGCCAGAGTTGCGTTCATAATGGATAGAATATTCAGGAAATTTGGTTTATCTGGTAAATCGTTTATTCCAATGTTGATAGGCTCTGGATGTGGAATACCAGGTGTTATGGCTTCAAGAACAATTGAAAGTGATAGAGATCGAAAGATGACCATAATGACAACGACTTTTATTCCATGTGGAGCAAAGCTTCCAATTATTGCATTAATTGCGGCAGCATTGTTCAATAACGCTGGATGGGTTGCACCAAGTGCATATTTCCTTGGCGTTGCAGCAATTGTAATATCAGGTATTATTTTGAAAAAAACGAAGATATTTGCTGGAGACCCAGCTCCGTTTGTGATTGAGTTACCAGAGTATCATCTCCCTACGGTTGGATCAGTGTTGAGAAGTATGTGGGAGCGCGGATGGTCTTTCATCAAAAAAGCTGGAACCATCATCTTGCTAGCTTCTATACTGATTTGGCTTGGAACAGTTTTCGGTTGGATAAATGGACATTTTGGATTCAGTTTAGATATGGAACTTGCTGACAGTGTTATTGGCCGATTTGGTGATGCTGTAAAAATTATTTTTGCACCTCTCGGATTTGGAAATGGAACTGCAACAGTAGCTACAATTATGGGACTAGTTGCAAAAGAAGAAGTTGTAGGAGTTTTTGGTATTCTAGACTTCGAAGGATTAACAAAACTTGCGGGTTATTCATTCCTCATTTTCAACCTTCTGTGTGCACCATGTTTTGCGGCTATGGGTGCTATAAAGCGTGAGATGAATAACTGGAAATGGTTTGGATTTGCCATCGCATATCAGTGTATATTTGCTTACATTATTTCGCTTATAGTTTTCCAGATAGGACTGGCTGTCACTGGATCGATAAATATTGTAGGATTTATTGTTGCAATAATCCTGTTAGCATTCCTCGTATATATGCTTTTCCGCAAGAATAAGTATGAGGGAAGTGACCTATAACAAATGATTGTGAAAGGAGATTTGATATGAGTACAATATTAGGAACAGCTATTGTTTTGATTGTATTAGTGGCAATAGTTGCCCTTATCATCGTTCACATGGTTAGAAGCAAAAGAAAGGGCAAATCATTGCAGTGTGGCATGGATTGTAAATGCTGTTGCGGATGCAATTTTGATAGCCTAAAAAATGTTAGATAATGTAATTATTGGCTTGGCGTATGCCAAGCCAATTTTTAGCATATTTGAGAGATGATAGACCCCTTATATTGTTGTAAATAAAGGGGTGTTTTGCTATAATTATAAAAGATATGCACACTAGGAGGTGTTACTATGGATAATCAGAACAACACATACGGCATTAGCGATAGTTCTGAGAATGGATCAGTAAGAATAGCCGAGGGAGTGTTGCCAGTAATCGCAGCTTATGCGGCTACAGATGTCAAAGGAGTTGTCTCCATGGCAGGCAATATTACTCAAGAAATGTTAGTTCTTCTCGGAATGAAGAAGTTATCCAGAGGTGTTAGAGTAACAGTCGACGATAACGATGTGATGGTTGACTTGTCAGTCATCATTGAGATGAATACTAATATTATGGATGTATCCAAAAAGATTCAGGATAAGGTTAGAGTAAACATTCAGAATATGACAGGCATGAACGTGGCTAACGTAAATGTAAACATAGCGAGTGTTGCTGAGGAACCTGCTAAGTAATATTAAACTTTTAGGGTGTCTATGCAGACACCCTTTTTGACATTAAAATATCGTACTTTTTATGCATTTTATGCATAATTATGGAGGGTAAATGAATAGACGGTCACTCCGAGAAAACACATTTAAACTTTTATATCAGAGTGAGTTCTATAATGAGACAGATTTGCCAGAGCAATATGACAGTTTCTTTAAGGAAACGAACTGTTCGGCTTCTGATCGAGAGTACATTGAAAACAGAGTAGCCAAAGTTAGAGAGATGACGCCTGAGATAGACGAAAAGATTAACAAAGTAGCTATCGATTGGAAGACTACAAGAATGAACAAAGTTGATTTGGCTATTATCAGATTAGCTATTTACGAGATAGAGGCTGATGAAGATGTACCGACAAAGGTTGCTGTCAATGAGGCAGTTGAACTCGCAAAGACTTACTCAGATGAGAAATCAGGCAAATTCGTAAATGGAATCTTAGCAAAATTTTGTTAGGAGTTTAAATGGAATCGGTTTACACAGTTGAACAAGTAAATAAATATATTAAAAACATGTTTGCCCAGGACTTTATGCTTACTAACATCCTAGTCAAGGGTGAAGTTAGTAATTGCAAGTATCACAGTTCGGGGCATATTTATTTTTCGATAAAAGACAAAAGTGGTGTGCTTAACTGCGTTATGTTTAGAAGTGCGCGTGGTGGTTTGGCTTTTGAAATGGAAGAGGGCCAAAACGTTATCATTACTGGAAAGATTGAAGTCTATGAAAAGACTGGCGCATACCAACTTTATGCTAAAAGTATTGAACTTGAAGGCTCGGGTGCACTCTATCAAAAATATGAGGCACTTAAGAAAGAATTACAAGAGCGCGGAATGTTTGAGGAAATGTACAAGAGAGACATCCCTAAGTATGCAACGCGCATTGGTATATGTACCGCAGAGACTGGAGCAGCCATTCAAGATATTATGAGAATATCATCTAGGCGAAATCCGTATGTACAACTTTACCTACATCCATGTCAGGTACAAGGTAAAGGTGCAGCTGAGAGTATTGTTAATGGTATTCATCACTTCGAACAGTTTGTTGTAGATGTTATTATCGTTGGTCGAGGCGGTGGCTCTATCGAAGATTTATGGGCCTTTAATGAAGAAATTGTGGCGCAAGCCATCTTTGATTGTTCTATACCAGTTATTTCAGCAGTAGGTCACGAATCTGACCATACAATTGCAGATTATGTGGCTGATGTAGTTGCATCGACTCCATCAGCGGCGGCTGAATTAGCGGTTTTTGATTACGCAGAGTTTCAACGCACATTAGAGTCATATAAAGTTTCATTGCAAGATAAAGTACTCTATAAGATTTCCGATATGAGACGAAGTTTGAGAGAGTATGAGGCAAGACTATCCGCAGTTAGTCCATCGGCACAGTTGACAGGGAAGAAGCAATACCTTGCTGATGTGGAGGATGTTCTAAGAAGAATAATCAACGAAAAACTAACAGCCCATAAACATCATTTAGAAATATTGAGACTGTCTGACTTAGTTAATGAAAAGTTAAGAGACAGGAAACATACATTAGAAATTTTGTCAGAAAAACTTAACGGGTTATCACCTCTTATGAAAATCAGTGGAGGATACGCTCACATTTCAAAAGATGGCGAGTCAGTAATGTCCGTAGATGATGTTAAAGGTGGAGACAATCTTTCGCTGATCATACGAGATGGAAAGATAGATGCCGAAGTTAAGGGAACAGAAAAAGGAGAAAGATATGGCAAAGAAGATTGAAGATAACTTCAAAGAATTGGACGAGATTGTAGAAAAGATGCAATCTGAAGAAGTTTCATTAGACGAGTCATTTGAACTATATCAAAAAGGGCTCAAACTAGTGAAAGATTCTAACGAGCAGATTGATACTATAGAAAAGAAAATTAAGACTTTAGATGAGGAGTCTAGCGATGAGTAATTTTGAACAATTACTTGAAGGAAAAATTAAGAGTGTAGATTCCTATATTGACCAGTTTTGCCCTGAAGAAGAAGGCGAACAAGCCGAACTATTCAAGGCGATGAATTACAGTGTGAAGGCTGGCGGCAAGAGAATTCGCCCTATCCTTATGGCGGAGACTTGCAAACTTTTTGGCGAGCCAGAGGATGAAGTAGTTCCTGTGTTTATGGTTGCCATGGAGATGATTCATACATACTCACTTGTGCACGATGATCTGCCAGCTATGGATGATGATGAGTACCGCAGAGGTCAGAAGACTACGCACGCGATGTTCGGCGAAGATATTGGTATCTTGACTGGCGATGCACTTTTGAATTATGCCTTTACATTGATGGCGTATGCTACCGCAATGGAAGAAAAACCAGAGACAGTTAAGGCTATGCTTATCATTTCAGAGAAAGCTGGAATGAATGGTATGATTGGCGGACAGGTAGTAGATGTCAAAAATGAGGGTAAGCCTATAAGTGAGGAAACTTTAAAGTTTATTCATAAAAATAAAACTGCAGCATTGATTGAAGCGTCGATGATGGCAGGAGCATTGCTTGGCGGAGCCAAGGATATAGATGTCACAAAGGTTGAAAAGATTGCCGAGAACATCGGCATGGCTTTCCAAATTCAAGATGATATTTTGGATGTTGTTGGAAATGAAGAAAAACTTGGCAAGCCGGTTTTGAGTGATGAGAAAAATGAGAAGACTACATATGTGACACTTTATGGTGTTGATGAGTGTAAAAAGAAAGTTGAGAGTTTATCGAACGAAGCGATGGATATGCTCGACGAACTACCGGGAGATAAAACATTCTTAAAGGAACTAATTACTTGGTTAATTAATAGAGATAAATAAGTTATGAGCAATTTACTTGATGTAATCGAAAAGGAAAACGACATAAAGAAAATCGACCCATCTCTTTACAATGAATTGTCGAAAGAGATGAGAAGGTTCATTGTGAAATCTGTGGCGCAGACGGGAGGACATCTTGCGTCTAGTTTGGGTGCTGTAGATTTAACTATTGCATTGCACTCGCAGATGGATTTGCCTAAAGATAAGATCATTTGGGATGTCGGTCATCAGAGTTATGCACATAAGATTTTGACTGGTCGAAAGAAAGAGTTCGATTCATTAAGAGAAATGGGAGGTCTTTCAGGTTTTCCTAAAAGGCATGAGAGCGAGACAGATAGTTTTGATACTGGACACAGTTCAACATCAATTTCGGCAGCACTTGGTATGGCGCAAGCCGCCAAATTGAATGGTAGTGATGAGAAAATTGTTGCAGTCATTGGTGATGGAGCGTTGACCGGTGGCATGGCTCTTGAGGCTTTAAATAATGTCGAATCACTGAAGAGAAATTTCGTGATTATCTTAAATGACAATACAATGTCCATTTCGAAGAATGTCGGAGGTATGAGCAAGTACTTAAACAACTTCCGTATCGGTACTGGATATAATGATTTCAAAGAAGACTTGGAACAATCATTAGAAAAGATTCCTCGCATTGGTAGTCGCTTGGCGAAGAAACTGAAAAGAACAAAGGATAACATGAAAAATATCCTTATTCCTGGAAACGGTTTCTTTGATGACTTGGGAATTACATATATCGGTCCGGTAGATGGTCACAATATAAAACAGATGACAAAGATCTTAAATGCTGCGTATAAGATTAACCATCCGATTTTAATTCACGTAAAAACTAAAAAGGGACACGGATATGTTCCAGCGATGAAAAAGCCAGAACTTTATCATGGTGTGGGACCTTTCAACTATAGAAAAGGAGTTCAGGTTTCATCAAATGGCGAGCCATCATATACAGATGTGTTCTCAGAGAAGATTGTTGAGCTAGCAGCTCACGATGAAGATATAGTTGCTATTACAGCTGCTATGCCAGATGGAACTGGCCTCACGAACTTTGCGAAAAACTATCCAGATAGATTTTTTGATGTAGGAATTGCAGAAGAACATGCAGTGACTTTTGCTGCAGGATTGGCTTGCGAGGGCAAGAAACCGTTTGTGTCTATTTATTCATCGTTCTATCAGAGAGCGTATGATCAGATTTTGCACGATGTTTGTTTGCAAAATTTGCCTGTTAAGTTTATGGTCGATCGTGCTGGTATAGTTGGAAAAGATGGCGAGACACATCAAGGACTGTTTGACATATCGTTCTTGTCGGCTATGCCTAATATGACGATTATCGCACCTAACAGCGATACAGAGCTAAAAGCTGCCATAGATTTTGCGAAAGATTTCGATGGACCTATCGCAGTTAGATATGCGAGAGGAAAGGCTTACCACACGAACGAAACACCTGATTTTTCATTGGGTAAGAGCTACATCACTAAGAAGGGCGACGATATTTGTATTATTGCCGTAGGCAATATTTATGAAGAAGCAGAGCGTGCCACAAAACTTCTGGCAGAAGATAATATAGATGCTACGCTTGTGAATGCTAGATTTATTAAACCTATAGATGAGAAGTTGATTGGAAAACTGTTTAAAAAGTATGATCATATCATTGTCCTCGAAGAGGGCATCAAGAAAGGTGGATACGGCGAGAGCATCGAAGTGTTCGCTGAGGAGTCAGATGAAAAAGTTAACATTCATGTGATGGCTATCGAGGATGAGTTTGTACAACAGGGTTCTGTAAATGAACTTCGCGACTATCTCGGAATCAGTGCAGAAAGTGTTGTGGATAGAGTGAAGAGTATTTTATGAAAAAGAGATTAGATATTTTGCTAGTCGAACGTGACTTGGCTCCGTCTAGGGAAAAAGCGAAAGCCATTATTATGAGCGGGATCGTTTATGTAGACGATGTCAAAGAGGACAAGGCAGGGTCGCAGTTTGATGAAGAAGTGAATATCGAGGTTAGAGGAAAGACTCTGAAATATGTATCCAGGGGAGGCCTCAAACTCGAAAAGGCGATGGAATGCTTTGGTGTTGATGTGGATGGCAAAGTTTGCATGGATGTAGGAGCATCCACAGGAGGATTCACAGACTGCATGCTTCAAAACGGCGCTAGCAAAGTTTATTCAGTGGATGTTGGAAGAGGACAACTAGCCTGGAAACTTGTGACTGACGACAGAGTAACAGTGATGGATCAGACAAATGCTAGATATCTCACGAAAGATGATGTGGATGATGAAATTGAGTTTGCATCAATCGATGTGTCATTTATTTCTCTTTCGAAAATACTAGAACCAGTAAAAGCATTACTTTCAGAGAACGGCAGAATCGTATGCTTGATAAAGCCTCAGTTTGAGGCTGGCAAAGAAAATGTCGGTAAAAAAGGCGTTGTCAGAGACAGCAATGTTCACAAGCAGGTCATAGAAAATGTAATCAGTTTTGCCGAAGGCATAGGATTAAAAATCTTAGGACTTGATTACTCACCAGTGAAAGGACCTGAAGGGAACATCGAATATCTTTTATATTTAGCAAATAATCCAGAGGATTTGGAAATAGACATTGATGTGGAAAAGACAGTAGAAGCATCGCATCAAGAATTAGATAAGTGAAGGTGATATTATGAAAAATTTTTGTATCATTACTAACAAATTGAGAGATGAGCGCGGTGAAGTCGCTCAGGAAGTGAGAAAAATATTAGAGAGCTATGGAGCTGAGTGTGTCGTACTCGACAATGTTGATAAAGACTCAGAGAGTTTTTGCTACATTGATCCATCAGACATTCCTAATTCGTGTGAGTGTGTGATTGGAATCGGCGGTGACGGAACATTGCTTCACATTGCTCGTGAATTAAAAAATCTAGATGTCAACTTTGTTGGTCTCAACAAGGGTAACCTTGGTTTCTTGACAGAGATTACTACGGAGCATATGGAAGAGGAACTCAAAAAGTTGGTAGACGATGAGTTTGAAGTTGAATCTAGAATGATGCTAAAGGCAACACTTGAGCGTGATGGAAAAATTATTGAACGCGCAAGTGTACTTAATGATGTTGTTATTCATCGTGGTGCTGAGATTTCAGTTGTCAATTTCGATGTATATGTAAATGGAGAACTACTTGGTAACTATCGTTCGGATGGTATTTTGCTTGCTACACCAACAGGATCGACAGGTTATAACATATCTGCCGGAGGTCCTCTAGCTAGACCTGATTCACACCTGATTATTTTAACACCTATATGTAACCATTCGGCAGGTAGTAGAAGTTTGATTTTTACTCAGAATGACGAGATTGAAATTGTGGTTGGACAGACTCGTAAAAATGATGAGGAACCTCGTGTGCTTGCCTTCGACGGTAACGGAAAGATTGAACTTCAGCCAGGTGACAAAATAAAAGTTTCGACAGCCGAGGAAGCTACAAAGATTATTAAGATTGACGAAGTCAGCTTCCTTCAAAGTGTGCGAAACAAATTGAAGTAGGAGAGTGTATGAAAACTAACAGACAGAGAAAGATTATTGAGTTGATTTCAAATTACAATATCGATACTCAACAGGAACTTGCAAGCCGACTTGTGGATGCAGGTTTTCAAGTAACGCAGGCTACGGTATCTCGAGATATCAGAGATTTAAACCTGATTAAAATTCCTGCAGATGGTTCTAAACAAAAATACGCTGTGCCTACCGGCAATATGTCGACCATTAATAGTAAATATATGCGCGTATTAAACGATGGTATTTTATCTATCGATACAGCGGGCAATCTTCTTGTGATTAAAACAGTGTCTGGAATGGCTATGGCTGTTGGCGCAGCCATCGATGCTATCAATCACGAGGAAATAGTGGGATGCATAGCGGGTGATGATACGTTGTTTTGCGCTATCAAGCACGCTGATTTGAGCAATGAAGTGAAAGGGTACTTGGAAGGGCTAATCGGCTAGATTGGAAAGCAACCTAAAAGGAGGATTATGCTTACAAATTTACATGTTAAAAATTTAGCTCTGATTGAAGAAGTCGATGTCGATTTTACAAATGGCCTTATCGTATTGACTGGAGAAACTGGTGCTGGTAAGTCTTTAGTTCTTGGTTCGGTGAACTTGGCCTTAGGACAGAAAGCATCGAAAGAGTATATAAGGACAGGTAGCGATTACTCTCTTGTGGAATTATCTTTTAGCGTTTCAAAAGACATTGCAAGTCGCCTTAAAGATATGGATGTCTATATGGAAGACGAGGGACAAGTGATTGTCACCAGAAAGATTTCAGAGCAGAGAAGCGTTGCAAAGATTAATGGTGAATCTGTCAACTTGAAGACTCTAAAAGCCGTGATGGAACTTTTGGTTGACCTTCACGGCCAACATGATCACCAGTCATTACTATATTCAAACAATCATATTAAAATTTTAGATAAGTTTTCATCTGAGAATGATAGTCTTAGAGATGAAGTTGCCGAGATTTTCAAGCGCTATCGCAGTATAAAAGATATGCTTGAAAAGATGGAAATGGATGATGGCTCAAGAGCCAGAGAACTAGAGTTTGCAAAGTTTGAAATTAATGAGATTGAAGCTGACAACTTGCAGAAAGGCGAAGATGAAGAACTTGAAACTCAATTTAAAAAGATGGCATCTAGTGAACAGACAGTTTCAACATTATCAGAAGTCTACAACGATCTTTCTGATTCGGGTGCAGGGGCAAGGATAGACCATGCTATAAGTGCTATCAATTCGCTTCCAGATGACGATGAGAAGGTAAGTCAGTTTAAACAGACGTTGTATGATATTGATTCATTGAATAGACAACTTTGCGGTGATATATCTGAATATAACTCGACTTTGGATTTTGATCCACAACATATCAGTGAGGTTGAGTCGAGACTTGATTTGATTAACAAGTTGAAAGTTAAGTATGGTCAAACAATTGATCAGATTCTCGCATACAAAGATGAAAAACAAGAGTTAGTAGATCGACTAGAAAATCATGACGCTCAGATAGAAGAACTCAATAAAGAACTGGCTGAGTGTGAGGTGACTCTCAAAACAAAGTCAGAGAAATTATCTAAGGCTAGAAAAAAAGCAGCGAAGAAACTTGAAAAGGAAATCGTCCAAGCACTGAATGATTTAAATTTCCTATCGGTTGAGTTTGAAATTGCTTTTGAGAAAAAAGACTATTCTTCAAACGGAATCGACGAAGTGGAGTTTATGATTTCTACAAACCCTGGCGAGCCAATAAAACCATTGGCGAAAGTTGCGTCAGGTGGTGAACTTTCGAGAATAATGCTAGCCATCAAATCTATTCTTGCGAGCGAGGATGAAATCGAGACTTTAATATTTGATGAGATTGACGCTGGTATCAGCGGAAAGACTGCGCAGATGGTAGCAGATAAGATGGCGAAGATTGCCAAGAATCATCAAGTTATATGCATTTCTCATCTTGCACAGATAGCAGCAATGGCTGACAGCCACTACGCTATCACAAAGAGTGCAGATGATTCATCCACATATACACAAGTTGAAAAGTTGGATAGAGATAAGTCCATCGAAGAATTGGTTAGAATCTCAGGCTCTTCAGATGATTCAGAAGCAGCATTGGCGAATGCCACAGAACTGAAAGATTCCGCCGATGCGCGTAAACAAAAAATAAAAGCATAAAGATGCAATATATAGTATAATATTTAAAAACAAGTAAAGGAGTTTTTTTATGGCTGACAATTACAACATTGATTTAATCGCTGATATTGAGGATTTGATTAAAAGATACAACAAGAATCCTGAAAAGCGAATCACTAAGAAAGATATCGTAGTTCTCTTGCAGAAGGCTGAGGTTTTGGTACCTGGTCGTCTGGGAATCAAGAGAGCAGATATGAAAGATGAGACATTGGTAAATCTTGATCTTCGTCCTGACATCGTAAAGGATGGCGGTAAGACTAGATTGCTACCAGTGTTTACAACATTCTCGCAGATTCCAGAGGATTACTTAGATACATTCTCATTTATCAGAGTTAACTGTGGTGAGATTTATGCGTATATCGAGGAATGCTCAAATGTAGCAGGAATCGTTGTAAATCCATTCACTGAGTTAAATCTTGAGGTTAAGAAAAAGAAGGGTGCTAGAAAGACTGCGACAAAGCAAGTTTCTACAGCAGTGGCTGAGGACGCCAAGGAAGCTGTCATCATCTACAATGATGAGAAGTATCCTATTAAGAAAACGCCATTTACTATCGGTAGAGAGAATGCCAATATCGAGATTGGCCAGTCGTACATTTCAAAGGTACATGTGGTTATCTCATTTAAAGATGGCAAGTATAGAATCGCAGATTACGATTCTACAAATGGTACAAAAGTTAACGGTACCGCACTTAGACCAAAAGTATACTATGAGTTAAAAGACGGTTATGAGATTCAGTTAGCAGATAAGGAAACAATGTTAGTTGATATAGACTAGTTGGAGGCATTATGAAAAAGATTTTATTCGCGGCATCTGAATGTGTTCCATTTATCAAGACAGGAGGATTGGCAGACGTAGTAGGCACATTGCCTAAGTTCTTCAATTCAAAGGAATGCGACGTTAGAGTTATCGTTCCTAACTATATGTGCATTGATGAAAAGTGGAAAAAGAAGATGACATATGTCAATCATTTTTATATGGATTTGAATTGGCGTCGCCAATATGTTGGTTTGCTTGAAATGAAGTATCAAGGAGTAACTTATTATTTCATTGATAACGAATATTATTTTGGTGGACCAATGCCTTACAGCAATGTAAGATATGATATTGAAAAGTTTGCGTTCTTTTCTAGGGCAGTTTTGTCAGCGTTGCCTATATTAGATTTCAAACCAGATATCATTCATTGCCACGATTGGCAGACGGGGCTTATTCCAGTTTACTTGAAAGATAGTTTTGCATATGGCGAGTTTTATCGTGGAATAAAGTCGATAATGACTATTCATAACTTGAAGTTCCAAGGTGTTTGGGATGTTCCTACTATCAAGGATATCGCAGGTCTTTCTGAATACTATTTCACAACAGATAAGCTTCGCGATTACGATGATGCCAATATTCTTAAGGGTGGAATCGTATATGCAGACAAGATTACAACTGTCAGCAAAACATATGCCGAAGAGATTAAAACTCCATTCTACGGCGAAGGTCTTGATGGACTAATGAGTGCGAGAAGTGGAGACTTGGTAGGTATCGTCAATGGAATAGATTACAATATCTATAATCCGTCTAAAGACGAAATGATTCCATACAACTTTAATACTTTAAACTTTAGAAAAGAGAAGGCTAAAAACAAACTAGCTCTTCAAAGAGAGTTGGGACTTACAGAGGATGAGAACAAGATGATGATTGGTATGGTTGGAAGACTTACTGATCAGAAGGGTCTCGATTTGGTTGCTTGCGTCCTCGATGAACTTTGTCACGATAATGTACAGTTTGTTGTTTTGGGAACAGGCGAGGAGCGTTATGAAAATATGTTCCGCCATTTCGATTGGAAGTATGAGAAGGACTTCTCGGCTAACATTTGTTATGACGACGCGCTCTCTCACAAGATTTATGCAGCGTGCGATGCATTCCTTATGCCATCGTTGTTCGAACCTTGTGGCTTGAGCCAATTGATGAGTCTCAGATATGGAACACTTCCTATCGTCAGAGAGACTGGTGGCCTGAAAGATACGGTTATTCCATACAATGAGTTTGAAAATACTGGAACAGGATTCTCATTTGCCAATTACAACGCACATGAGATGATGGGAACTATCAGATATGCTGAAACGATTTACTATCAGAATAAAAAGAATTGGAATTTGATGGTTGCCAGGGCAATGAAGCAAGACTATTCGTGGAAGGCTTCAGCGAAACAGTATGAAGACTTGTATGACGAATTAGCATAATAAAAACTCCGGAAGGTTTATCCTCCGGAGTTTTTTAATCTTCGATTTCTTTTATTCCTGAGATATCAGGACTCACAGTCATTGAATAGTTAGTATGATATATTACAAAGCCTGGCATTGCGCCGGGCACTTTTTTTACCTCTTTCTTTTTGACGTAGTCAATCTCAACTTTGTTCTGGTTTGAGCCTTTTGAAAAGTGAGCGGCCAATCTAGCAGCTTCCTCGAAAGTTGCATCGGGTAGTTCTTGGTTGTTAGCTCTAACGATTACATGAGAACCAGGGATTTCCTTGGCATGGAACCACCAGTCAGAACCATTTGCAACTTTGAATGTGAGCTCTTCGTTTTGAATATTATTCTTACCGACAAACATATCAAGCCCGTCAGAGGAGACGAAGTGCAAAGGTTTACTTTTTTCTGATGCCTTTTTCTTTTTGTTGACATGCTTCTTGATAAAACCAGTCTGTTGTAGCTCGGAATTAATTGCAGAAATATCATCTACAGTTTCTGACATATCTAAAGCCACGCTTATTGACTCTAAATAGTCTATAGAAGCCTTGGTTTCTTTGGTTATATCTATAAGAGCTTCATATGTTCTTTTCATCTTCGCATATTTGTTGAAATACTTTTTGGCATTCTCAATAGGAGTGATAGAAGTATCAAGCGGAATAGTAATCTCCTCACCGTTATAGAAATTGGTAGTTTTATATTCTTTAGTTCCCTGTTCGATTTCATAACCATAAGTAGTTAGAATATCACCATATACCTTGAACTTATCTTTCTTCTCGGTATCTTTTAACTGCTTAAGTTGAATATTATATTTCTTATTCTCACGCTCTAGGCAAGTATTAATAATCTTTTTTAAATCTGCTGATTTTTGACGCATACGATTTGAAACGTCACGCTTTCTATAGAAGTCATAAATAAGTTCGCTCATCGAATTATATTGGACTTCGTCCATATCTTTATAACATTCTAAAGTATTTGCGCTAAAGTCAGAAGGAAGATCGTCCTTCTCATACATAACAGGATTAAATTCGCCGTTCTTGATATGATTCATCCATTGGTAAAACTTCATCCAAACAAGGTTTTGATCGCCTTCCACAAAAGCGGAAGCACTAGTAGATGAATCAATGTTGGCCTCGTAGCAAATCTCCTCGGCCACAATTGGACTGATACCTGCATATGTTGAGTATATTGCCTTGGCAAGTTCCATAGGCTTGGAGAAGACATTTTTAAAGAAATCATCTCGAGTTGCATCTAGTGGATTCAACTTGGTGAGTGAATCAGGAATGAAATATTCTTTTCCAGGCATAACCTGGCGAACTGAACTCATAACTGCATTAATATGTTTGATAGAGTCTAGGATCATTCCTTTATCGTCAGTAAAGATGATATTGGAATGCTTACCCATCAACTCAACGATTAAGTGTTTGTAACATACATCACCCAAGTCATCTAAATGGCGAATCTTAAAGTCAATTACGCGTTCTAGAGATGGTTGAGATATCTCCTCGATAAAACCAGAGTTAATATGTTTTCTCAATAGCATACAAAAGTTTGGGGCCACAAGTGGGGCAGGTTTTTTGATGTCTGTTAAATATATTAGTGGAAGTGATGCATTACTAGAAATTTGCAACAAAAATTGACCATCATAAGTTTTAATCGTGATGGTTAATTCGTCTTTTTCTGTCTGTTGAATTTTGGTTATTCGACCCTGTAAAAGCTTCTCATTAAACTCATGAACTAAAGCTGCCACAGCACTTCCGTCAAATGCCATTTATGTCCTCCAAAACGTCGCTTTTCTTCATAATTTTATAAGTATTTGGGCATTTAGTCAACTTGACGATATATGCCGTTTTGCACTATAATAAAGTGAATATTTATGGGAGAAAATAGGTGAATTTTTATGATTAAGAGCATGACTGGGTTTGGCAGAACTGAAGTATCAGAAGGCGATCGCAAAGTCTCTGTTGAGATTAAATCTGTCAATCACAGATATCTAGAATTAGGTCTTAGAATTCCTAGAAAATTGAACTACCTAGACGCTGATATCAGAAATGAAATGAAGCGTTTTGTTGAACGTGGAAAGGTAGATGTATATATTTCGTATGAAAACCTTGGTGTAGGTGACGAGAATGTTCGTTACAACCCTGTTTTAGCAAAAGAGTACTATGAGTGCTTTGGTCAGATTAGCAAAGAACTCGATATAGAAAATGATGTTAAAACAAGCTACATTATGAGAAGCCCTGATGTCGTAACTATTGAGAGCGCAGATGATGACGAGGAAGTGGTTAAGTCATTAGTCTTGAAGGCTATCGACGAGGCTGCATCAACGCTTACAGATTCACGCATCGCAGAGGGCGAAAGACTTAAGAATGACATTCTTGAAAAACTCGATGAGATTGAAAAGCATGTTTGTTTTGTTGAGGAGAGAAGTCCAAGGATTGTCGACGAGTACAGAGAAAAAATAGACGAGAGAGTTCACGAACTTTTGGATGACGCAGACATTGACGATGCTCGCATCGCTCAGGAAATTGTAATGTTTGCTGACAAGATTAGTGTGGACGAAGAAATAGTTAGACTTCACAGTCACGTGAAGGCTATGAAAGATACATTTGATTTGGATGGTGCTATTGGTAGAAAACTCGATTTTATTGCGCAGGAGCTTAACCGCGAAGCTAATACAACATTGTCGAAGACAACAGATGCGGAAATCGCTGAATGTGCTATTGAGTTGAAGACTAGCATCGAGAAAGTGCGCGAGCAGATTCAAAACATAGAGTAGGTTGTTATGGCTAGAGGAAAACTTTTAGTGATTTCAGGTTTCTCGGGAGTTGGCAAGGGCAAGACTGTCGAGACGTTGCTTGAAAAATACGACAATTACAAAATTTCGGTTTCCGCCACGACGAGAGATCCCCGCGAGAATGAATCTCACGGTAAACATTATTTCTTCGTGGATCAGGATACATTTAAAAAGATGATTGCCGACGATGAACTTTTAGAGTATGCAAACTACGTTGGCAATTATTATGGCACACCACGCAAGTATGTCGAAGAACAACTTGAGGCTGGCTACAATGTCATTCTTGAGATTGAGTCAGAAGGTGCTAAGCAGGTGAAGGAAAAGATGCCAGATACTATAATGGTATTTTTGCTTCCGCCATCAGCGGCAGTATTGCATGAGAGACTTACTGGCAGACAAACTGAGTCAGATGAAGTTATCAAGAATCGACTTGAGAAGTCTGTCATGGAGATTGATGCTATGCAGTATTATGATTATTTCATAATCAATGATGACATTGACGTATGCGCCGCAGACGTCAACAAAGTAGTAGAAGGCTTGGAGGTCTCATTGCCGGAAGGCATTAAGGTCGAAGAGATTACTAATGATATAAAGAAATTTCAGGAGGAGAATTAAATGTTACATCCATCATACACAGACTTAATGGACATTGCGAATAAGGACGTAAAGGAAGGCGATACACCTATTGTACAGAGCAGATACTCTATCGTTATGGCTACTTCAAAGAGAGCTAGACAGATAGTGGATGGCCGTACGCCAATGGTAAAGGCTGAACCTAAGGAAAAGGCTCTCTCAACAGCAGTTGAGGAACTTTATGACGGTGAGCTCAAGATTATCGGTGAAGACATCGTTGACGAGTAAATGAAAGTATTTTTAGTTTCGCTAGGCTGTGATAAGAATTTAGTTGATTCTGAACACATCGTGGGACTTATGCATGAGGCTGGTTACGAGTTTACTGACAATGAGTCCGAGGCTGATGTGATTATTATCAATAGTTGTTGCTTTATACATGATGCCAAAGAAGAGAGTATTAACACTATTTTTGAGATGGCACAGTATAAGACAGAAGGAGCTTGTAAGGCATTAGTGCTTTGCGGTTGCTTGGCTGAACGCTACTATGAAGAAATCCCTGAGGAGATTCCAGAGATTGATATTTGTATTGGAACATCTGCCTTTGAGGATATAGTTAAAGCAATCGATGAGTTTTTTGATGAAAAGTCGCATATTACTTGCATGAAGGATGTGGGCTTTTTGGCAGGAACAAAATCGCCAAGAAATATCACACCTTATAATAGCTACAGTTATCTCAAAATTGCAGAGGGATGCGAGAAGCATTGCACATATTGCATCATTCCATATGTCAGAGGAGATTTTAGATCTGTTCCTATGGAAGATTTAGTTAGAGAAGCTAAGCTTATTGCGGAGCAAGGAATAAAGGAAATTATTCTTGTCGCTCAAGAAACTACTATGTATGGCACGGATTTATATGGTGAGAAATCACTCCATAAGTTGATTCGTGAGATTTCAAACATCAGTGGTATTGAGTGGATAAGAATTCTTTACTGTTATCCAGAAGATGTTTATGACGAGTTGATAGAGGAGATGGCTACCAATGAAAAGGTTTGCCATTATATAGATATTCCGATTCAGCATGCGAGCAATGATATTTTAAAAGCGATGGGACGACAGACGACTGGAGACGAGATACGCGAGAAGATTTCCCAATTACGAAATAAGATTCCAGATATAGTCATCCGAACCACACTGATTACAGGTTTCCCAGGTGAGACCGAAGAAGACCATCAAATCTTAAAAGATTTCGTTTCTGAAATGAAATTCGAGAGGCTTGGAGTGTTCACTTATTCAGCAGAAGAAGGAACGCCAGCTGCAAGGATGTCTAATCAGATTGACGAAGTCATAAAGGAAACTAGGCGTGACGAATTGATGACACTTCAGCAGAATATCGTTTTTGAGCGCGCTGAGGATTATATTGGTAAAGAATTCACATCTATAATAGAAGGAAAAATTCCACAGGAGAATGCATATATTGCTAGAACATATATGGATGCTCCGGGAGTGGATAGCAATATATTTGTTGTTACTGACAGAGAATTGATGACTGGTGACTTCGTCAATGTGAAAGTCACTGGAACTAATGAGTATGATTTAATCGGCAAACCAGTTGATTAGGAGGAATTTATGAACTTAGCAAACAAACTTACAATTATTCGAGTAATTTTGATACCGATTTTTGTTGCGATTTTATTGATCCCAACTATTCCGTATCACAATTACATTGCCCTGGGCATATTCATTATCGCATCGCTCACTGACTTTTTCGATGGGCAGATTGCGAGAAGAAGAAACTTAGTTACAAACTTTGGTAAATTTGCAGACCCATTGGCGGACAAGCTTTTGGTGTGCTCCGCAATGATTTGTATGTGTACGCCACTTGTCGGAGCAGATGGTAAGACACCTTTTAATGTGCTGATTCCAGCGTGGGTGGTTATCATCATCGTTGCGCGTGAGATTTTCATCAGTGGCTTTAGAATTATTGCGGCTGAGCAAGGATTAGTACTCGCTGCAGGATGGTCAGGAAAGTTCAAGACAGCTTTTTCGATGTTTATGATTATTTTTGTGCTATTGGATATCAATCATCCAGTGTTCATTTACATCACTTGGGCTTTGATTTGGATTTCACTGGCGCTAACAGTGATTTCAATGATTGAGTACGTGGCAAAGAATAAAGAAGTACTTAAACAGTAGTGGAGGATATATGTCATATAAAAGTATGAGTTCGGAAGAACTTAATGCAGAACTTGAAAACTTAAAACGAGAGTATCAAGGTATTTGTGAGGAGAATATCACTCTTAACATGGCAAGAGGAAAGCCTGGCGCAGACCAGTTAGAACTTTCTATGCCAATGCTAGATGTGATTAATTCGAGCAGTGATATAACATCTGTCGACGGAGTTGATTGCAGAAACTATGGCGTGCTAGATGGTGTGCCAGAGGCAAAGAAACTGATGGCCGACATGATGAATACAGATCCTAATAATGTTATTGTTTTTGGAAATGCTAGTTTGAACATTATGCACGATAACATTGCTAGGGCATATACTCACGGAGTTAACGGTTCAACACCTTGGTGTAAGTTGGATACTGTTAAATGGCTATGTCCAGTTCCAGGATATGATAGACATTTTAAGATTACTGAGCATTTTGGTTTTGAGATGATCAATATTCCTATGGATGAGAATGGTCCTGATATGGATATGGTTGAGGAATTAGTAGCCAACGACGATTCTATTAAGGGTATCTGGTGTGTTCCTAAGTATTCAAATCCTACAGGAACAAGTTATTCGGACGAGGTTGTTAAAAGATTTGCAAACCTTAGACCAAAGGCAAATGACTTTAGAATATATTGGGATAACGCATATGCTATACATCACTTATACGATGAAGCAGATTCACAAGATGAGATATTAAGTATTTTAGATGAGTGTGAGAAAGCAGGAAATCCTAATTTGGTGTATGAGTTTTGTTCGACATCTAAGATTACTTTCCCAGGAGCTGGAATAGCAGCGCTAGGAACTTCTAAAGAAAACAAAGATTACATTATAAAGATGATGCAAGTTCAGACTATCGGTCACGACAAGATTAATCAGCTTAGACATGCATGGTTCTTCAAGGACTTTGGTGGCTTGAAGTCTCATATGCAAAAACACGGCGAGTTGATTCGCGCTAAGTTTGAGACAGTATTAAATGTGTTGGAAGAAGAACTTGCTCCGTGTGAGATAGCTACATGGACGAAGCCTAACGGTGGATATTTCATTTCACTTAACGTTGAGAATGGCTGCGCCAAGAAAGTAGTAAATATGTGTAAGGAAGCAGGGTTAGTTTTAACTGGTGCTGGTGCCACATATCCATATGGCAATGATCCGGACGATTCTAATATTCGGATTGCTCCAACATACGTGACAGCCGAGGAACTAAAAGAGGCGACTCATATCTTGGCTGTATGTACGAAGATAGCGACATTAGAAAAGTAGAATTAAATAATACAAAGTAAAATGCGAGGTTTTGTGCCTCGCATTTTAAATGTTGCATATTGTTTGAGTGCATTGTATAATTTTATTTGGACAAAAACGGATTTATCGGTTGACATTCATACACTTTTTGTATATTATAATTACAGGGCGAACATAAGTTCGATTTAAGGAAAGGAATAAACTATGAATAAAGAAGAGAAAGTAAAAGCATTAGACGCTGCGATTTCGCAGATTGAAAAGGCTCATGGTAAGGGCTCCATTATGAAATTAGGAGACCCAGCGTATGAGATGAAGGTTGAGACTTATCCTACAGGATCACTAAGTTTGGACTTGGCACTTGGTCAGGGTGGTATTCCTAAGGGACGTATCATCGAGATATATGGACCAGAGTCTAGTGGTAAGACGACTGTTGCATTGCATATGATTGCTGAGGTTCAAAAGCAGGGAGGCGTTGCAGGCTTTATCGACGCTGAGCATGCACTAGATCCAGTATACGCTAGAGCCATAGGTGTGGATGTTGATAATCTATATATTTCTCAGCCAGATTATGGTGAGCAGGCTTTGGAAATCACTGAGACTATGGTTAGATCAGGAGCTGTTGATATTATTGTTGTCGATTCGGTTGCAGCACTCGTTCCTAAGTCAGAGATTGACGGGGACATGGGTGATTCGCATATGGGTCAACATGCTAGATTGATGTCACAGGCTATGCGTAAGCTTGCAGGTTTTATGAATAAAACTGGATGTACAGTTATATTTATCAACCAGCTTCGTGAAAAGATTGGCGTTATGTTCGGTAATCCAGAAACAACTACAGGTGGTAGAGCGTTAAAGTTCTATGCATCAGTTAGATTAGATGTTAGACGTATAGAGAATCTCAAGAACCAAGGAGAGATGATTGGAAACAGAGCTAGAGTTAAGGTCGTTAAGAATAAGATAGCGCCTCCGTTCAAAGAAGCAGAGTTTGATATTATCTTTGGAAAAGGTATTTCCAAGGAAGGTGATCTTCTTGATTTGGCTGCTAACTGTGGAGTAATCAACAAGAGTGGCTCATGGTATGCGTTTAACGACGAGAAGATAGGCCAAGGACGTGAGACTGCAAAGACATTCCTCATAGAGCACCCAGAAGTTATGGAAGAAGTTGAAAAGCAGGTTCGCAACTTCTATCTTGGCGATGAGGAAGAGGCAGCGACTGATGATGCTAAAGATCAGAAAGATTCAGACGACGATTTGATTGCACCAGTAGAGGAGTAAGATGACAGTAACTAACTTAGAACCTTTTGGTTCACGAGTAAAAGTATATATTGATGATTCATTCGCCTTTGTTTTATACAAAGGCGAAATTTCTAAAAACAATATCGCTAAGGGCTATGATATAAGCGAAGATACGTATAATAAGATATATGAAGTACTATATAATCGCGGTAAGGAACGCGCGCTATATATGCTAGATAACTCTTATAAAACTGAAAAGTATATTCGCGAAAAGTTAGAAAAGGGTTTATATCCTTCAGATATCATTGACGAAGTCATAAAGTTCTTAAAAGATTTGGATTTGGTGAACGATAAGAGATACGCAGAGATGTACATTGATTATCGTAAAGAGACACGCAGCAAGAAGCAGATTATTCAAGAATTATATCAAAAAGGTGTTTCTAGAGAACTTATAGGACTGGCCTTTGAGGAGAGCGATTTTTCAGATCAGGTTGCACTTTGTAAATATATTGAGAAGAGACTTAGAAGATATGATTTAACAGATAAAAAAGATGTACAGAAGTTTTATTCATATCTTGTATCTAAGGGTTTTTCATATGGTGATATAAAAGAAGTTATGCGAGATTATCTCCCAGAAGACTAATAAATACCTCATATTGCGACTATTTTGCTCATTTTGGGTTGCTTGACATAACTTTTTATTAAAAGTATAATTATTAAGGTTATATGCAAATATAACGAAAATTTAATAAGGAGGTGCTCCTGTGAACAGTACTGCAATTATCGTATGTATTGTAGTTGCCGTTGTAGCAGCACTGATTTCTGCTTTTGTAGCTATCGCAGTGAGAAAATCTACTGTTGAAAAGAAGATTGGCTCAGCTGAGGGCAAAGCTCGAGAGATTATCGATGAAGCCATCAAAGATGCGGAAGCTCAGAAGAAAGAACTCCTCTTAGAGGCAAAGGAAGATAACCTTAAAACTAAGAATGAGCTCGACAAGGAAGTCAAAGAGCGTAGAGCGGAGATACAAAAGTACGAAAAGAGAGTTCTTAACAAGGAAGAAGCTGTAGATAAGAAACAGTCTTCTATTGATAAGAAGGAGCGTAGCCTTAAAGCTCGAGAAGAAGAACTTTCCGAGAAACAGGCTAAAGTAGATAAACTAAGTGAGCAGCGAAGACAGGAACTCGAACGAATCTCTGGATTGACCTCCGAACAAGCAAAAGAACAATTATTAAGCACTGTAGAAGAAGAAATTAAGATTGATACAGCAAAGTTAATAAAAGAGTTAGAGGCTAAGGCTAAGGAAGAGGCAGACAAGAAAGCAAAAGACATTATTGCAAATGCTATTCAGAAGTGTGCCACAGATCAGGTCTCAGAATCTACTATCTCGGTTGTATCATTACCTAATGAAGACATGAAAGGTAGAATTATTGGACGTGAGGGTCGTAATATTAAGGCTCTTGAGTCACTCACAGGCGTTGACTTGATTATCGACGACACACCTGAAGCAGTAGTTTTATCTGGATTTGATCCTATTAGAAGGGAAGTTGCTAGAATCGCCCTTGAAAAGCTTATAGCTGATGGACGTATTCAACCTACTCGTATCGAAGAAATGGTCAATAAGGCTAAGAAAGAAGTTCAGACCATTATCCGCGAGGAAGGTGAAGCAGCTACATTAGAAGTTGGAGTGCACGGCATTCATCCTGAACTCATTAAGCTTCTCGGTAAGATGAAGTTTAGAACAAGTTACGGACAGAACGCCTTGAAACATTCAATTGAAGTAGCACATCTCTCAGGTCTTATGGCATCAGAGTTAGGTCTTGATGTTAGAATGGCTAAGAGAGCAGGATTACTTCACGATATTGGAAAAGCAGTCGATCATGAGCGTGAAGGTACTCACGTACAGCTCGGTGTAGAACTTTGTAAAAAGTATAAAGAATCAGCTGTTGTTATCAACTCAGTTGAATCACACCACGGTGACGTAGAGCCTGAATCATTGATTGCTTGCCTCGTACAGGCGGCAGATGCTATTTCAGCAGCTAGACCTGGTGCTCGTAGAGAGACATTAGAGGCTTATACTAATAGGTTGAAACAGTTAGAGGAAATCACAAATTCATTTGAAGGCGTGGAATCATCTTTTGCTATTCAAGCAGGTAGAGAGGTTCGTGTAATGGTTATTCCTGATAAGGTATCTGATGCAGATATGGTAATTATGGCTAAAGAGATTGCTAAGCAAATCGAAGCCGAGCTACAGTATCCTGGACAGATTGCCGTTAACGTAGTCAGGGAATCACGAGTTGTTGATTATGCTAAATAGATTAATCTACATAAGGGAAACATGTTTTCATGTTTCCCTTTTATTGTCAGATAAATAAACGAAAAAATATTGAGAATATGCTATAATTCATTAAGATATAGGAAAGGATTTTTGACATGAAAAAGATTGGATTTATTGGAATGGGGAATATGGGATACGCTTTGCTTAAAGGTTGCTCCCAAAAGTATTCTAAAGATGACTTTATTATATTCGATTCAAACACAGAAAGACTCGAGGAAGTGGCTTCTGAGTTTGGGATTGCGTATGCATCATCAAACGCGGAGTTATTAGATGACTGTAAGGTTGTTGTGTTAGCTATCAAGCCTCAAGTTTACAATGAGGTTATAGAACCGGTTGCAGACCATTTCAGAGATGACCATATAATTATTTCACTTGCCCCAGGCAAGACTGTTGAAAACGTTTCTAATATGACTACGAAAGGTCGCGTTGTAAGAACAATGCCTAACACGCCTGCGTTAGTAAATGCTGGTATGACTGGTATTTGTTACGATGAAACAAAAATGACAGATGAAGAGATTGACGTGATTAACAGTATTTTTGAATCTATCGGAAAATTCAAAAAAGTTGATGAGAGTTTAATGGATGCAGTAGTGTGCGCAAGTGGTAGTTCACCTGCATATGTTTTCATGTTTATAGACGAACTGGCAAAGAGTTGTGAAGAACTAGGCATGGACAAGCAAGATGCCATTGATTTTGTCAGTCAGACAGTATTTGGATCGGCGAAACTTCTTATGGAGACGGGTGAAGATCCTCAAGTTTTGAAAGAGCGAGTATGCTCGCCAGGTGGTACAACAATTGAGGGAGTGCACGCGCTTGAGGAAAATGATTTTGGCGAAGCCATCAGAAAGGCTACACAAGCTTGCAACGATAAGTGTAAGAAGTTATAGAAGAGGAAAGAGATGAAAAAGTTCAAGAGGATAAAAAGAACAGTCGTACATAAAGGTGCCATTATCGATATGTGCAGAGATGATGTCATTACGCCTGACGGTAATCAAGTAGAGTGGGACTATTTAATTCATAATGGTGCTGCGGCCGTTATTCCTGTTATGGATGACGGTAAGATTCTTATGACACGCCAGTGGAGAAATGCTGTCGATAAATTTGCGCTAGAGATTCCTGCTGGAGGCAAGGATGGTAAAGATGAACCAACTATAGAATGCGCAAGAAGAGAATTGGAAGAAGAGACTGGTTATAAATCTGATAACATTGAATTCTTACAGACGATCATTCCTGCTATCGCTTACTCAGGTGAAACAATCGATATCTATGTTGCGAAGAACTTAGAAAAATCTGAGCAAAACTTAGATGAAGATGAGGACATTGAAATTGAAATGTATTCATTGGACGAACTTGTTGAGATGATTCAAAACAATGAAATCAATGATGCGAAGACAATAGCTGCAATTATGACCTATTACTCGAAAAAAATAAAAAATATTTAAAAAAATTTTTTTGAAGAAAAATCACAAGATATTGTGCAGATTTTATGTAAAGTAGAATATGTTGTGCAATTGTTATGTAACCCCAAAAATCAGCCGAGTTTTTGGGTGTTTTTTTATTTGATTTTATAAATTAAAACCTATATAATAGACACACTCTGTAAAAAGAGCGCGAGGAAAATATGCAGGAAGTTATTGATGAATTTATTGCACAATTGCATAAAGAGAAGTCAACTTCTAGCAACACAGAAATAAGTTATAAGAGAGACATAAGAGGCTTGCTCGAATATTTGGAAATCACAAAGAGAGTTCAGCTAAGTTATGTTAAGAAGAAGGATCTTGATAAATATATCAAGCACCTTAATAAACTAGGTCGTGCACCTAGTACTGTGTCTAGAAGCATTGCGTCTTCAAAAGCATTCTTTGGATATTTAGAATCGATTGGTTTGGTCGATGTAAATCCAACAACTAAGCTTAAGGCACCAAAGATTGAAAAGAAAGCGCCTGAGATTTTATCTCTAAAAGAAATAGATGCATTGCTTAAGCAACCAGCATCTGATTCTCCAAAAGAGTTAAGAGACAAGGCAATGCTTGAATTATTATATGCAACTGGTATGAGAGTTAGCGAACTTATCTCAATATCAATAGATGATGTTAACATAAAACTCGAGTACATCGAGTGTCATACTAGAAAGCAAGATCGAGTGATTCCTTTTGGAAGTGAAGCGAAGAAAGCATTGATGAGCTACATTTCAAAAGGAAGAGCAGAATTGTTAGGAGTAAACACGGATAGTAAAGTTTTATTTCCAAATTGCTCCGGAAACAAAATGAGCAGACAGGGCTTCTGGAAGTTGATTAAGTCATACGGAAAGAAAGCAGGCATTCAATCTGAGTTGACGCCACACACATTGAGACATTCATTTGCGGCACACTTAGTTGAGAATGGAGCTGATCTTAAAGCAGTTCAGCAGATGCTCGGACACTCAGACATTTCCACAACACAGATTTATATGAATGCTGGAAATCAAAGAGTGAAGGAAGTGTATAGAAAAGCACATCCTAAAGCATAATTTTCGCAATACAGAAGTTTTTTCATAGATTCCTTAAATAAAACCGGTTGGAGGGTAACAGCTCCAACCGGTTTTATCATGTTAAGTATATTTATTTTTTATACTTCGTCAGCAATCTTTTTGAGTAGATAGTCTGTGTCATCCCATCCTAGACATGGATCAGTGATTGACTTGCCGTATACATGCTCATCAACATTTTGACGACCTTCTTCAATATAACTCTCAATCATCAATCCTCTAACAAATTTTTTCATATCATCAGAAATATTACGGTTGTGCATAACTTCTTTTGCTATACGAATCTGTTCTTTATACTGTTTGTTAGAGTTTGAGTGATTACAGTCAATAATAATACTTGGATTCAAGTAATCGCCCTTAGCATATCTGTAATGAAGATTTAAAATATCTTCATAGTGATAGTTTGGAATGGCTTGTCCATGTTTATTGACGTATCCTCTTAAGATGGCATGAGCCAATGGATTTCCTGTAGTTTCAACTTCCCAACCACGGAACAAGAAGTGGTGCTTACTTTGAGCTGCTTCAATTGAATTGAGCATAACTGACCAATCTCCACTAGTTGGATTCTTCATTCCGACAGGTATGTTAAGTCCTGATGCTGTGAGTCTGTGTTGTTGATCCTCAACCGATCTCGCGCCAATTGCAACATATGAGAGGCAATCAGTAAAATATCTAGTATTTTCTGGATAAAGCATTTCATCAGCGATAGGAAAACCAGTTCTGTCCATGACTGAAACAAACATCTCTCTGATAGAGAGTAGACCTTTGTATAAATCTGGTTTCTTTTCTGGGTCCGGTTGATGCAACATTCCTTTATAACCTTTGCCTGTTGTACGTGGCTTGTTGGTATATATTCTTGGAATGATAAATACTTTATCTTTGATTTCTTCTTGAACTCTAGCGAGTCTTTCAGTGTAGTCTAACACCGCATCTAAGTTGTCTGCGGAACAAGGGCCGACTATCACGCAAAATCGATTATCTTCCCCTGTGAATATTTTTTTAATAGTCTCATCGTTTTCAGCCTTTTTCTTTGCGATTTTCTCGGGAATTGGAAATTCTTCTTTAACCTCTTTAGGAGTAGGTAATTTCCTAAAAAATGTACTGCCCATAATCGACCTCCTTTCAAATTATTTTAATTAGTATAACACACTTGTTTTACTTTTTAAATAAAGCATTTTGTGGTAGTATATTAAGGTGGATTTTTGCGAATTCACTTTATTTGAGGTGTAAAAAATGGGCAAATTTAAAACGTTTCGTAAAGAAACGGCCAGCAAATTTAAAACACTAAAAGAGTTCTTCAGCAATGCGTACAATAAACATATTATTCTTATGTATATTGGCGTAGCCGTGCTGATTACTTTGATCATCGAAATTATGGCTAGAACATCATTGATTGGCGCGATTGCATTTCTCATTTCTACGCCATATGTTTTTATATGCAATGCTTTAATTGTTTTGATGACAATGTCCATTACCCTTTTGATGAGACGAAGACTGTTTGGTTTCTGTCTCATAGGTGCAATCTGGATTATTTTTGGTATTTCGAATTGCGTTTTGATGGTTAATCGAGTAACACCTTTTACAGCAGTTGACTTAATGCTTATCGATAGCGCCTTGCAGGTTATGAACAAGTATTTCGAAGTTTGGCAAGTCGTTTTGTGCATTATTGGAATTGTTTTGTTAATAGTTGGTCTCATTATTTTGTTTATCAAAGCACCTAAGGTAAATCATAAGATTCAGTATGTGAGAAACCTTATCGGAATAGTGATTATTGTCATTATAACTTTCTTAGCACTTCAGCTGGGACTTGCCTCGAAAGTAATTCCACAACATTTTGGTAATCTACGTCAGTGTTACACTGATTACGGATTTGTATATTGTTTTTCTAACAGCTTAGTCAATACAGGTATTAGAAGGCCTAGTGATTATTCTGAAGAGACTATCAAAAAAATTCTCACCGGAAAATCATCTAAAAAGAAAGTTGAGAAGAAACCAAATATTATATTTGTGCAATTGGAGTCATTCTTTGACTTGAAACATATGAAGGGTGTGAAGTTTTCAAAAGATCCATGCCCTAATTTCACCAAGATGAAACAAAAGTATCCTTCGGGATTCTTTAATGTTCCAATTGTCGGTGCGGGAACAGTCAATACTGAGTTCGAGGTTATAACAGGAATGAATCTAGATGATTTCGGTCCTGGTGAATATCCTTTCAAGACTAAGTTAACTGATACTTCTTGCGAGAGTATTGCGTTTAATCTAAAGAATTATAAATATAAGCCATCTGTCGTTCACGACAATACTGCAACTTTCTATAGTAGAAATGAAGTATATGCTAATCTTGGCTTTGATATATTCCAAAGTATAGAAAATATTAAGCATCCTACGTACACACCTATGGGTTGGGCGAAGGATTATTGTCTTACACATGAAATATTAGATATGATGGACAGTACTGTTCAACAAGATTTGATTTATACGATTTCAGTTCAGGGACACGGTAGTTATCCAGATACTAATAGATACAATTATCCAGTAGCGATTTCTGGTCTTCGAGATGAAGAAATGAAGAATCAGTTTGAGTACTATGCATGGCAAGTGTATGAGATGGATGATTTCATCAAACAACTTACTGATAAACTTGCGAAACGTAAAGAGAAAACTATTGTCGTAATTTATGGCGATCATTTGCCTACTTTGGGAATTACGGCAGAAGATTTGGATAACAAAAATATTTATCAGACAGAGTATGTGATTTGGTCTAATTTTAAGACTAAGTATAAAAATGAAGATGTTGAAGCTTACCAGATGGAGTCAAAGATATTAAAACCTTTGAGAATGACAGCTGGTAAGATCAATAGATACACTCAAGTAAATAAAGACAAATTGCCTGAGTCAAAATATTTGAAGGGATTAAAAGCGTTGTCATATGATCAACTCTATGGCGATCATTTAGCAAGCGATGGAAAGGTTCCATATACTCCTACAAATATGCAATTTGGCATTCATCCGGTTTCGATTACCGCTGTAGTGCCATTGAATGATGCTGAGAAAAATGTATATATTTATGGAAGAAACTTTACTGAGTACAGTAAGGTATATATAAATGATGAGAAAGTAAGTACAGCATATGTGGATGATACGACGCTTCGTATTATTAGACCTGGACTTCAAGTTGGAGATGCTATTCAAGTTTACCAACAAAATTCAGATACACATGTATTGTCGAAGACATCTCCATTTAAGTATGCACAGGAAAACATACCTGCATACACTACAAAACATGTCAAAAAGAAAAAGAAGAAATAAGGATAACTATGGATTTAGAATTTAAGCTTCAAGTTTTCGAGGGACCACTCGACTTGTTACTTCACCTAATCGAAAAGAATAAAGTTGACATCTATGACATTCCGATAGTAGAGATTACTGATCAGTATCTCGAATATGTTAACGCGATGTCGAAGGAAGATTTAAATCTCGCAAGTGAATTTCTCGTGATGGCTGCTCAGTTGATTGATATCAAGAGTAGAATGTTACTTCCTAAGGAAGTTAATGAGGATGGCGAGGAAATTGATCCTAGAGAAGAACTTGTGCAGAAACTTATCGAATACAAAATGTATAAGTATGCTGCAACAGAACTTCGTGATATGCAAGTATACGCCGGTAAGTCTATGTACAAAGATGAGACTATTCCTAAGGAGGTTAAAAAATATGTTCCTCCTGTAGATTTAGATAAACTGCTGAAGGATGTTGACCTGACAAAACTTAATGAAATATTCCAAATGGTTTTGAAACGTCAGGTTGATAAGATTGACACACAGCGTGCAGGTTTCGGTAAGATTGAGATGGAGGAAGTCAGTCTTCCTGAAAAAATCGATTATGTTGCCGATACTGTAAAGAAACAAAAGAGATGTAGTTTTAGAAACTTGCTCGAAGAGTCATCATCCAAGATGGAAGTTATAGTTTCTTTCTTGGCTGTGTTAGAACTAATTAAGTTGGGACAGATAGAAGTTCATCAAGAAGATACTTTTGATGAGATTTATATTGATTCTATAGAATAGAGGGAAAATCATGGATAACAAAGATGCATTAAAAGCACAAATTGAATCAATCTTGTTTACAATGGGTGAATCTGTTGAAGTAGCAAAGATTGCAAAAGCACTTGAAATCAAATCAACTGAAGTTAGAAAACTTGTAAAAGAGATTCAGGAAGATTACAAAAAAGATTCATGTGGACTTAAGATTATTGAGTTAGAAGATTCATATCAGATGTGTACAAAGCCAGAGACTTATGAGGCCTTGATTAAAGTTGCGAAGCAGCCTAAGAGACAGGTTTTGACAGATGTCCTTATGGAGACATTGTCTATCATTGCTTACAAGCAGCCTGTCACAAAATCTGATATTGAAAGAATCAGAGGTGTAAAGTGTGACTTTGCAGTCAATAAGCTTATGGAATATGAACTTGTCTGCGAACTTGGAAGGCTCGAAGCACCAGGTAGACCACTTTTGTTTGGAACTACCGAAGAGTTCCTCAGAAGATTTGGTGTACAAAACGCAGATACACTTCCAACATTCAATCCTGAAATGATTGATGAGTTTAAGAATGAGGCTGAGGAAGAAGTAACCCTCAAGTCCAACGATTAAGGAGCAACTATGAAATTTACAAAGATGCAGGGATGCGGAAATGATTATGTTTATATTAACGGTTTCGTGTATGACATAAAGGATCCGAACGCCCTATCTATAAAAGTTAGTGATAGACATTTTGGAATTGGATCAGACGGTTTGGTAATTATCAATCCATCTGATATCGCGGATTTCAAAATGAACATATATAACGCTGATGGTTCAGAGGCTATGATGTGTGGTAACGGAATTCGTTGTGTCGGTAAGTATGTCTACGACAATAAAATGACTAACAAGACACATATCACAGTCGAGACATTATCTGGTATTAAAGAACTCGATTTGAATGTCGAGGGCGATAAAGTTAAGAGTGTTCGCGTAAATATGGGCGAGCCTATTCTTGAGCCTGAAAAGATTCCTGTTAAGTCAGATAAAAAATATATTGTTGGCGATGTTTTGAGAATAGCTGGTAAACGTCACAATATCACATGTCTTTCGGTTGGTAATCCACATTGTGTAACATTCACTAAGGATGTAAGCAAGATAAATATAGAAAAGCTTGGACCAATGTTTGAACATCACGAGATGTTTCCTGACCGAGTAAACACTGAGTTCATTGAGATAGTTGACAAACAACATATCAAGATGCGCGTATGGGAGAGAGGCTCCGGAGAGACTATGGCGTGTGGAACAGGTGCGACAGCCAGTGTTGTTGCCTGCGCATTGAATGGACTTACAGGAAGCGATGTCTATGTGGAACTAATTGGTGGAACACTTTATATTGAGTATGATAGAAACGCGAATGTTATTTATATGACAGGTCCTTGCGAAGTACAGTTCGAAGGTGAGTTTGAGGATTAATAATGATTTTAAAAGAATTACTTACAAAATTTGATTACGACGTAGTTCAGGGTAGCGATGAATGTGAAATTGCGGCTTTGAAGTATGATTCTCGTAAAATTGAGACTGGCGATGTCTTTGTGTGTATCAAAGGCGCTGGTTTTGATGGCCATGATTTTGCAAGTGAAGTGGCACAGGATGGCGCACATGCAATCATCGTACAAGATGATGTCACTGTTCCAGAAGATGTCACAGTTATAAAAGTAGATAATACTAGATATGCATTAGCGTGTATGTCTGCAAACTATTTTAAAGACCCAGCAAAAGAACTAGTAACTATTGGTATTACTGGAACGAAGGGTAAGACGACAACGACTTATATGGTTAAGTCTGTTTTAGAAAACGTTGGCATCAAGACAGGTCTTATTGGAACTATTGAGACCATTATCGGTGATGAAGTTTATAAGGCAGAGAATACAACCCCAGAATCATATCTCATTCAAGAGTATTTTAGAAAAATGGTAGATGCCGGTTGTAAATGCGTGATAATGGAAGTATCTTCTCAAGGATTGATGCTTGATAGAACTTCAGGTTTTAAGTTTGACTACGGCATTTTTACGAATATTGAGCCTGATCATATAGGACCAAACGAACATAAAGATTTTGAGGACTATATGGAGTGCAAATCTAAATTGTTCAGACAGTGTAAACACGGCATTATAAATATGGATGCTGAACATCTAGGACATATACTTGCTGACCATACTTGTGATATCGAAACATATGGTATTAAGGGTAAGTATGATTTCACAGCTACCAACATTGAGTTCTTCCAGAAGCCAGGAAAACTCTGTGTGAAATATGACTTGAAAGGAAAACTAGAAATGCCTGTGGAACTAAATATTCCAGGTGAGTTTAGTGTATATAACAGTCTATGTGCAATTGCCATTTGCTCACACTTTACTGATGATACCGATAAGATTGAGCAGGCTATAATTAATATATTTGTAAAAGGACGCGTGGAGTTTATAAATGTTTCTGATAAATTTGCATTTATGATTGACTATGCGCACAATGCAATGAGTTTAGAGACGTTACTAAATACATTGAAAAAATATGAACCTAAGAGATTAGTGACAATATTTGGATGTGGTGGTAATAGATCAAAAGATCGTAGATACAATATGGGTGAAGTATCATCTAAGTTATCTGATCTAACGATTGTCACCTCCGACAATCCTCGTTACGAAAATCCTATGGATATCATAGATGATATTGTTGTAGGTGTTGAAAAAGCAGACGGGGAATATGTTACAGTTCCTGACAGAAAAGAAGCTATTAAATATGCTATTCTAAATGCTAAAGATGGTGACGTAATTGTTCTTGCAGGAAAAGGTCACGAAGATTATCAAGAAATTAATGGCGTAAAGCATCCAATGGATGAGAGAACGTTGATTAGTGAAGTAATGGCTGACGATGAAGTGAAGGCCGTTCTATAAGAAAATACTATGTGTGGAATTTGTGGATTTGTAGGTAAAACTGAATCGGATAAAGAAGTTATAAAATCGATGTTAAATGCCATCGCTCATCGTGGACCAGATGATGAGGGAATGTATATCGATGATGGCGTTGCATTGGGACATAGACGACTCAGTATTATTGACCTTGACCACGGCGCACAGCCTATGTATAACGAGACAGGTGATATTGCCATTGTTTTTAATGGCGAGATTTATAATCATCTTGAACTTAGAAGACAACTTATTGCGCAGGGTCATGTCTTCGACAATGACTCTGACACCGAGTGTTTGATCCACGGTTACGAAGAATACGGAACTGACATCTTAAAGAAGCTTCGTGGTATGTTTTCATTTGTAATTTGGGATTCGCGCGTCGGTAAATTGTTCGGGGCGAGAGACCATTTTGGTATCAAGCCTTTTTATTATGCACAGGTAGATGGAAATTTAGTATTTGCATCTGAGATTAAATCAATTCTAAAATACCCTGGTTTCAAGAAGGAAGTTAACGAACATGCCCTTGAACAATATATGAGTTTTCAATACTCAGTTTTGTCAGAGACATTTTTCAAAGGTGTATTTAAATTGACCGCAGGCCACTATATGACATATGAAAATGGAATGTTAACTATTGAAAGATATTTTGATCCTTTGCCTGAACCAGAAAGACATGGAAATTTAAAGAAGACTGTAAGTGAGATTGAGGACGTGGTTAACGAGACAGTAAATGCACATATGATTGCCGATGTGGAAGTTGGCAGTTTGCTATCTAGTGGAGTTGATTCTAGTTACGTAGTATCGGAATTCCCAGGCGAAAAAACTTTCACTGTTGGATTTTTAGATAAACAGAGTAAATACAACGAGATAAGATATGCTGAAGGTTTGGTGGAAGAACTGAACAAGAAAAACTTTAGCAAGAATATAGACAGTGATGAATATTTTGATTCAATAGAGACTGTTATGTACTATATGGACGAGCCTTTGGCTGACCCATCATGTATTGCGCTATATTTTGTAGACGAGGTTGCATCTGATCAGATAAAGGTTGTGCTTTCCGGTGAGGGAGCTGACGAATTTTTCGGAGGATACAATATTTATCATGAACCATATTCTTTAAAGACATATCAGAAAGTTCTTCCTAAATTCATTCGAAAAGGTATCGCTGGTATTGCCAAGGCAATGCCAAAGGTTAAAGGAATGAATTACTTAATTAGAGGAAGCAAGACTGTCGAGGAAAGGTTTATTGGCAACGCCAATATGTTCTCGGTTAAGGAAAGAGAAAAACTTTTGAAAAGTGATTTGACACACATTACTCCTGAAGAGATAGTTTCTACGACATATAAGAAAGCTCAGGGATTGGATGATGTTGCGAAGATGCAATATATTGATGCCAACTTCTGGCTTCAAGGAGATATACTTCTTAAGGCTGATAAGATGAGCATGGCTCATTGTCTAGAGTCTAGAGTGCCTTTTGTTGATATTAAAGTATTTAATTACGCTAAACATCTTCCGTTAGAGTTTAGAGTAAATGAAAATACTACAAAGAGAGCATTCAGAATTGCAGCTAAAAGACATATTCCTGAAAAGACTGCGAATAAGAAAAAACTGGGATTCCCAGTTCCTATAAGAGTATGGCTTAAAGAAGATAAGTATTATAAAAAAGTGTTCAAGATGTTGACTTCAAAAGTGGCTGATCAGTACTTTGATACAGAACAGTTAGTTAAACTGATGGAACAGCATCGCGCTGGAAAACGAGACAATAGCAGAAAGATATGGACAGTATATGTTTTCCTTGTATGGCATAAGGTGTTCTTTGAAGACGACGATTTTGAACCAATCAACAATAAAGCGCTAGAAAAGAAGATAAAAACTGCATAAAGAATTGCGAAAACAAATCCGATTTTTGTTCATTTTTTCCTATTGATATTTGACGGAATTAGATTTAATATATAAATGGCAAAAGTTGGATTTTTTGCTGTTTAGATTACGTTTGGAGGAGAATCTATGAGTACTACAAATGCAGCTAGAGAAAGGGTTGAGAAACTACTCGATGATAACAGTTTCGTTGAGTTAGGTGCGGCCGTTACAGCTAGAAGTACAGAATTTAATATTAAAGAAATAGACACACCATCAGATGGTGTTATTACTGGTTACGGGCTTATCAATGGCTCGTTAGTTTATGTTTACAGTCAGGATGCATCAGTCCTAGGCGGATCAATCGGTGAGATGCACGCAAAAAAGATTGTCAACATTTATGAGATGGCTCTCAAAATGGGCGCACCAGTTATCGGTATCATTGATAGTGTTGGTCTTAGACTTCAAGAATCTGTGGATGGACTTGATGCCTTCGGCAAAATCTTTCAAAGCCAGGCAATGGTGTCAGGCGTTATACCACAGATTTCTGTTATATATGGACAATGTGGTGGTGGCTTATCAGTAATTGCTAAACTATCAGATATTGTTCTTATGGAATCTGAAGACGCAAAGTTATTTGTTAATTCACCAAATACCATTGACGGGAACAAAACATTAGACACAGCATCGTCTGAGTATCAATCAAAACATGGCAATGTTGATATTGTCGCTTCAGATGATGATCTCATGGCAAAGGCTAGAGACATTATCTCAATTCTTCCTTCAAATAATGATGACGAAGCCATGGATTATGAAAGTCAAGATGATTTAAATCGTGCTTCAGAGGGAATTGAAGGAAGTGCGCCAAGCGAAGCTTTGAAGGTTATTGCTGATGACGGTTTCCTTATTGAAATGAAGAAAGATTACGCACCATGTATGTTTACAGGTTTCATTAAGTTAAATGGAGCTACAGTTGGCGTCTTCGCCAATAATAAAGATAAAGTTTGCGCTAATGGATTTAAGAAAGCTGCAGATTTTGTGAAACTATGTGATGCGTTTGAAATACCAATTCTTACATTGACAGATATAGAAGGTTTTGAAGAATCAGAAACTACAGAAAGCTATTCTATGGATTCTGTTTCAAAACTTGTTTACTCATTGGCGAATGCCACAGTGCCAAAGGTGAACGTAATTACAGGTAAAGCTGTTGGCACGGCAGGTATAGTTATGAATTCAAAGAGTTTGGGTGCGGACATTGTTTATGCATGGCCAAACGCGAGCGTAAGCATGATGGATGCAGACAAGGCTGTAAAAATTATGTACGCTGATGAAATTGCCAAGGGAGAAGATGTATCTCAAATTACTGCTGAATACAATGCTTTGCAAGCTAATATAGAGAAAGCAGCTTCTAGAGGATACGTTGATACTATCATAAATCCTGTAGATACTAGAAAGTATATTATCGGCGCGTTTGAGATGCTTTATTCAAAATATGAAGGAACATTCGAGAAGAAACACGGTACTAAGTAGGAGGCAGAATGAAGAAGTTTATTAAGTTATCATGCATTCTATTGGCGTTAGCATTTTTGCTAGCGGGATGCTCATTAAACAAAAAAACTTCATATGATAAGACTCAAGTTCAAAGAGCTTTCAGCAATGCCGTGATGCAACAGATAAAAGTAGTCCAAAATGGAAACTTTGATCCAAGAAAGATTGCGATAAGAGAAGACGTGAAAGACAAAGCTCTTCAGTCATGGAAAGAGAATAGGGAAACAGCAGGGCAAATTATAGGTGTAAAAGGTCCGGTTAAGTTCTCAGTAGCAAACGGTGAGATTGTTGCGAAGCAAGAGTTTGTTGGAAAAAACAGAAATATTGTTGCGACAGCAACATACTTTTACGACGCAGAGAACAAAAACAAACTAACGCTTTATGATTTGTCGTTCGAACCGGTTTACAGTACAAACGAAAAATTACAATCAGCTGCTTCTAATACGGTACTCGGTATGGGAACGGTATTTGTTGTTTTGATTTTCATATCGTTGATTATTAGTTCCTTTAATCTAATTCCAGTATTTAAAGACAAATTTGGTAAAAAGAAAAAAACTACTAATTTTATTAAAGAAAAGAAAGATAAAGAACACCGAAATAAGAAAAAAGATAAAACTAAAGATACAGATGACAGCGAACTAGTTGCAGTAATCTCCGCAGCGATTGCAGCAAGTGAAAATGTTGCGACAGATAGTTTTGTTGTTAGATCGATTCGAAAAAGATAATTACATTTCTAGACAATAGGAGGAAGAAGAAATGAAAAATTATACAATCACAGTAAACGGAAATTCATATGATGTGACTGTTGAAGAAAAAGGTGCTACATCTACACCGGCCCCTTCAGCCACACCAACACCAACTGCGCCAGCAGCAAAGCAGGCTAAAAGTGGTAACGCTGGAAGCGTTCAACTTAAGGCTCCTATGCCAGGAAAAGTATTAACTATTCCTGCTGAAGTTGGTGATGAAGTGAAAAAAGGAGATACAGTTCTTGTTTTCGAAGCTATGAAGATGGAAAACTCAGCAGTAGCACAGCAGGATGGAACTATTGCTAGCATAGATGTGAAAATCGGAGATGAGTTCGAAGCAGGAGCAGTTTTAGCGACAATGAACTAATTAGTTCTGTCGGAGGGTACTATGAATTTTGCAGAAACTTTAAACAATTTAGTTAATCAAACTGCATTCCTTAACTTGAGCGTAGGTAACTACATCATGATTGTGGTAGCATGTATATTTTTATATCTTGCTATCAGAAAGGGATATGAGCCATTGCTCTTGATTCCTATTGCATTTGGTATGCTTTTAGTAAATATCTATCCAGATATTATTAAAGCACCAGTAGGAGATTCGGCAGGTGGACTTCTTTACTATTTCTTTAAACTAGATGAGTGGAGTTTATTACCATCACTGATTTTCCTCGGAGTAGGAGCTATGACAGACTTTGGCCCGTTGATTGCCAATCCGAAAAGCTTTTTACTGGGAGCGGCAGCACAGTTTGGTATATATTCGGCATATTTCCTTGCCATCTTTATGGGATTCGGAGGAAAGGCTGCAGCGTCGATTTCGATTATCGGTGGAGCTGACGGTCCTACATCTATTTTCCTTGCAGGTAAGTTAGGTCAAACCTCACTATTAGGTGCTATAGCCGTTGCGGCGTATTCGTATATGTCGCTCGTGCCTATAATTCAGCCTCCTATAATGAAGTTGTTGACCACAAAGAAAGAGCGTGCCATCAAGATGGAACAATTAAGACCAGTTTCGAAATTGGAAAAGATTTTGTTCCCTATCATTGTTGCAATAATTGTATGTCTAATTCTTCCTACAACAGCACCATTGGTTGGTATGCTTATGCTTGGAAACTTGTTTAGAGAATCAGGCGTTGTTAAACAGTTGCAGGATACTGCATCTAACGCGCTTATGTATATAGTAGTAATTTTGCTTGGCACATCTGTTGGTGCGACAACTAGTGCGAGTGCATTCTTGAATATGAACACTATCAAGATTGTAATTTTAGGTTTAGTTGCGTTCGCATTCGGAACAGCTGCCGGAATATTATTTGGTAAGATTTTGTGCCTCGTTACACGAGGCAAAGTAAATCCGCTTATCGGATCTGCTGGTGTCTCTGCGGTGCCTATGGCGGCGAGAGTGTCACAAAAAGTTGGTTCAGAAGCGGACCCATCAAACTATTTGCTTATGCATGCTATGGGACCTAATGTAGCTGGAGTTATCGGTACAGCTGTTGCTGCTGGTACATTTATGGCTATATTCGGTATTTAATTTTTGGAGGATATGAAATGGCTGAAAAGAAACCAATTAAAATTGTTGAGACATCATTAAGAGATGCTCATCAATCGCTTATCGCAACAAGAATGCCTACAGAGGAGATGTTGCCTATCGTTGATGTTATGGATCAGGTAGGATATCACGCTGTAGAGTGTTGGGGTGGCGCCACATTTGATGCAGCTCTTAGATTTTTAAAAGAAGATCCATGGGATAGACTTAGAAAACTACGTGACGGTTTTAAAAATACAAAGTTACAAATGTTATTCAGAGGTCAGAACATTTTGGGATACAATCATTACTCTGATGATGTGGTGGAATATTTTGCACAAAAATCCGTTGCCAACGGCATCGATATTGTTAGAATTTTTGATTGCTTGAATGATCTTCGAAACCTTGAGACTTCAGTTAAGGCTACAAAAAAAGAAGGCGGACATGCGCAGATAGCACTTTCTTATACATTAGGTGACGCTTATACGCTAGATTATTGGAAGGACACTGCTAAGCGCATAGAGGATATGGGAGCAGATTCGTTATGTATCAAAGACATGGCAGGTCTTCTCATACCATATGAAGCTACTGAATTAGTTCAGGCATTGAGAGAGGGAACTGATATTCCTATAGATATTCATACACACTGCACATCTGGTGTTGCTCAGATGACATATTTGAAGGCAGTGGAAGCAGGATGCGACATCATTGACACAGCGATATCTCCACTTTCAATGGGAACATCTCAGCCACCAACAGAAGTAATGGTTGAAACGTTCAAGGGAACACCTTACGATACCGGTCTTGATATGAAAGTCCTTAAGAAGATAGCGGATTACTTTAAACCATATCGTGAAGAATGTTTAGAAAATGGATTGTTAAGCCCTAAGGTTATGGGTGTTAATATAAATACACTTCTCTATCAAGTACCAGGTGGAATGCTTTCCAACCTTGTTTCTCAACTTGATGAGATGGGTGCTTCTGAGAAGTTTGAGGAAGTGCTAGAAGAAGTACCAAGAGTACGTAAAGACTTTGGTGAGCCACCATTAGTTACACCTTCTAGTCAGATTGTCGGAACTCAAGCGGTTCTCAATGTGGTTACGGGTGAAAGATATAAGATGATTAATCAGCAAGCCAAGGATTTGCTCGCCGGTAAGTATGGACAGACGGTTAAGCCATTTAACCCTGAGGTTCAGAAGAAAGCAATCGGAGATGAAGATCCTATCGCTTGCAGACCTGCAGATTTGCTTGAGCCATCTTTGGCTAAATATGAGGAAGAAATTAAACAGTGGAAACAACAAGACGAAGATGTTCTCACTTATGCATTATTCCCTCAAGTTGCAAAAGATTATTTTGAGTATAGAGAAGCTCAACAGACCAAAGTTGATCCAAAAGTAGCAGATAAAGAAAACGGAGCATATCCAGTATAGTAAAGAGGGCAGATTAACTGCCCTCTGTTTTTAGTTATGAATGTATTTGTTATTGGCGGTGGAGCGGCAGGAATGATGGCAGCCATTGGCGCAGCCACAAACGGACATACCGTTACACTGTTCGAAAAAAATGAAAAATTAGGTAAGAAACTTTTTATCACGGGAAAAGGTCGATGCAATATCACCAACGCTTCAGACATAAATACTCATATGGAAAACGTGATGAAGAATTCGAAGTTTCTTTATAGCGCATACAATGCACTCGATTCATATGGTGTAGTCGAGATGATTGAGAATGCTGGAATTCCAACGAAGGTTGAACGAGGAAATAGAGTATTTCCGAAGAGCGATCATTCGACAGATGTAATTAAGGCGCTAAAAAATATGCTAGATGATTTGAAAGTCAAGGTTGTGTTGGATTGCGAAATAAAAACTATTGATGATGAGAACTCTCAAGTTATTCTTACAGATGCCTTCGGCAATGAGCATAGTTGTGATAGATGTATTATTGCAACTGGTGGCATATCTTATAGAAGTACTGGTTCGACTGGAGATGGTTACAAATTTGCGAATTGTTTAGGGCATGAAGTCTTAGATACATATCCATCATTAGTTCCTATGGAGATAGATGATGATTGTTGCAAACAATTGCAAGGGTTGTCACTCAAGAATGTATCGCTTGCTATATTAGATGAAAATAATAAGCAATTATATTTTGACCAAGGTGAAATGTTATTTACACATTTTGGTATTAGTGGCCCGTTGGTATTGAGCGCCAGCTCATATATTGCAGATAAAATGGAAGGGCATCGTTATAAAGCAGTTATCGATTTAAAGCCAGCGTTAAGCGACGAAAAACTTGACGCAAGGATATTGAGAGATTTTGATGAGTTTAAAAATAAGAATTTCAACAATTCATTATCAAAATTGTTGCCAAATAAATTGATACCTATTATCATAGAAAAGTCAGGGATTAATCCTTACAAAAAGGTTAATGAGGTGACAAAAATTGAGAGAGAACATCTTGTTAAATGCCTAAAACATTTTGAATTAGAGATAGTTAATCTTCGCGGATTTGACGAAGCGATTATCACTAAGGGCGGAATAGATGTATCGAATATTAATCCAAAAACTATGCAATCTAAATTACATCCAAATATCAGTTTTGCTGGCGAGGTGCTAGATCTCGACGCATTAACTGGAGGTTTTAATTTACAGATAGCGTGGAGTACTGGTTATTTAGCTGGAATAAGCATTTAGGAGGATATGAATGTATAACATAGCAATTGATGGACCTGCAGGAGCAGGAAAAAGTACGATAGCAAAGATTGTTGCCAAGGAACTTGGGTTTATTTATGTAGACACAGGAGCAATGTATAGAACATTGGCTCTTGCATGTCTTCGTGAAGGAATAGACCAATCAGATGAAGAGAAGGTAGTTAAAAAATGCAACGAAGTTGAAGTTTCACTTGGATATGAAAATGGAACGCAAAAAGTATTCTTGAATGGTGAAGATGTAAGCGAAGATATCAGAAAAGAAGAAGTAGGAAATATGACTTCAGTTATTGCGGTATACCCAGAAGTTCGTGAGATTTTAGTTGCATTACAGAAAGAATTTGCTTCTAAGAATAATGTTGTTATGGATGGAAGAGACATTGGAACTGTAGTTCTTCCTAATGCTGATTTGAAAGTCTATCTAACGGCTAGCGTTGAAACGAGAGCCAAGAGAAGATATGACGAGCTTGTTGAAAAAGGAATTGATTGTGATTTGAAAGAGATTGAAAAAGATATCGCAGATAGAGACTACAGAGATATGAATAGAGAAGTATCTCCATTGAAGCAGGCTGATGATGCGAAACTAGTCGATTCGTCTGATATGTGTATTGAAGAAGTAGTCGAGACAATTAAAGGGTTAGTTAAGTAAAATGAAGATTGAAGTTGCTAAAAAAGCAGGGTTTTGTTTCGGAGTAAAAAAAGCAGTTGATATGGTTTACGATGAAGCAAACGATTCAGAAAAAACTATATATACATACGGACCTATTATTCATAATGAGGAAGTTGTAGCGGACTTGGAAACTAAGGGCGTTAAAGCTATCGACTTTGATGAAAACGAATTAAATGATTTGTCGGATTGCACTGTAGTGATAAGATCACACGGTGTTGCTAAAAGTATCTATGACTCTTTGGATGCGAAAAACTGTAATATCGTAGATGCAACATGTCCTTTTGTGAAGAAAATTCATGAGATTGTTCAAAAAGAGAGTGAAGAAGGGAAAACTATTATCATTATCGGAAGTGAACATCACCCTGAGGTAGAGGGTATAAAAGGATGGGTTAACGGCGATGCGTATGTTGTTAATGATGAAACAGATGTAGAGGGTTTAACTATTGATAAAGAAACTCCTGTTTGCATCGTCTCTCAGACCACATTTAACCAAGATAAATTCAATTATCTTGTTGAAAATATAACCCAAAAAGGTTATGATAGTAATGTTGTGAATACTATTTGCAACGCCACAAATGAGCGTCAAGTTGAAGCGAAAGAATTAGCTTCAAAAGTTGACGCAATGATTGTTGTTGGCGGCAAAAATAGTTCAAATACACAGAAATTATATGATATTTGTAAAGCAGAATGCGAACACACATATTATATACAGACGGTGAGAGATTTGGACTTAGATGAGATTAAAAAGTATGATTTCATCGGTATCACAGCAGGGGCTTCCACCCCGAACAATATTATTGAGGAGGTTCATACTGAATGTCAGAAATGAATAACGAATTTGAACAAATGCTGGATGAGTCATTTAAAACTATCCACAATGGAGAGGTTTTAGACGGCAAGGTCATCAGTGTAAAGCCAGAATTCGCAGTACTTAACATTGGTTACAAGTCTGACGGTATTCTTACTGCTGATGAGTATTCCAACACACCTGTAGATCTGACAACTGTAATTTCAGTAGGCGATGAACTGACAGTAAAAGTCGTTAGAGTCAACGATGGCGAAGGTCAGGTTGCTCTTTCATACAAGAGACTTGCTGCAGAGAAGGCAAACAAGAGACTCGAAGAAGCTTTTAAAAATGAAGAAGTTCTCAAAGCACCAGTTGTACAGATTTTAAAAGGTGGTTTGGGTGTTGATGTCGAAGGCGCTAGAGTTTTCATTCCAGCGAGCTTGGTTTCAGATGTATTTGAGAGAGATCTTAACAAATACCTTGATACTGAAATTGAGTTTAAGCTCACGGAGTACAATCCAAGAAAGAGACGCGTCATCGGCGATAGAAAAGTGTTACTAGCAGCTGAAAAAGAAGAGGCTAGAAAAGCACTGTTTGAGAAGATAGAAGTTGGACAGTCTATTACTGGTACAGTAAAGAGCGTTGTAGACTTTGGTGCTTTTGTTGACATCGGAGGAGCAGATGGATTACTTCATATTTCTGAGATGTCATGGGGACGCATTGGAAATCCTCGCAAGCATTTCAAAGCAGGCGATGAAGTAACAGCTTTTATCAAAGATATTAAGGATGATAAGGTTGCGCTTAGTCTTAAGTTTGAGGACACTAATCCTTGGATTAATGCAGAAGAGAAGTTTGCAGTAGACACTATCGTTACAGGTACTGTTGCACGTATGACTGACTTTGGTGCATTTATTGAGATTGAGCCAGGCGTTGATGCATTACTACATGTTTCACAGATTTCTAGAAAGCATGTAGAGAAGCCATCAGATATTTTGAAAGTTGGCCAGGAAGTTGAAGCAAAGATTGTTGAATTCAACGAACCTGAAAAGAGAATTAGTCTTAGCATGAAAGTGCTTCAGCCAGAACTCACACCTGAGGAAGAAGCTGAAGAGAAGGCGCGCATGGAAGAACTTAAGGCTAAGAAAAAGGCTGAAAAAGAGGTCGCACAGGCTGAAACAGCTACAGAGGAGGCTGAGGAAGTTGTAGAAGAAACTCCTGTTGAAACTCCTGAAGAAGTAGCTGAAACTCCAGTTGAAGAAACTCAGGAGACTCCGATTGAGGAAACTGAAGAAACTCCAGTTGAGGAGACAGAAGATACTCCTATCGAAGAGACTGAAGAAACTCCAACTGAAGATGAGGCTGAAGAAACTCCTGCAGAGGAAGAAGCTAAGCCTGAGGAAGATGCGCCAGCAGAAGAAACAGAAGAGGAAACTTCAGACGAAGCATCTGAGGAATAATCGATTAGATTATATAAACACGAAAAGCAGGCGTTATGTCTGCTTTTTGTGATTTTAGGAGATTGTTATGAGAGTTATTGCCGGTGAGGCACGACGACTCCCTTTGAAAACTGTTGAGGGCGATGGGACTAGACCGACGACCGACAGAATAAAAGAAACACTTTTTAATATGCTTCAAAATGAAATTTATGGAACTACATTTCTGGATTTGTTTAGTGGAAGTGGTGGCATTGGTATAGAGGCATTAAGTCGAGGTGCTAGCGAAGCATATTTTGTCGAGAATAACAAGAAGTGTGTCGAGTGCATTGAAGATAACCTTACCTTCACAAAACTTAAAGAAAAAGCTACAGTGATGGGGATTGCAGTTAAGAAAGCACTCCATCAGTTAGAGGATAGAGGACTTGTATTTGATATTATTTATATGGATCCGCCGTATAACAAGCATTACGAACAGAAGGTTCTTGAACAATTATCAAATTTAAGTATAATTAACAAAGATACGATTATTATCGTTGAGGCATCGCTTGAAACATCGTTTGATTACGTTGGTAATCTCGGTTTTAAAATCGAAAGAGTAAAGGCGTATAAGACGAATAAGCATGTTTTTATAAGTAAAAGAGAGGGAAAAGATGACTAGAGCAATTTATCCAGGAAGTTTTGATCCTGTTACAAACGGACACTTAGATATTATCAAACGTTCCGCTAAAATAGTTGACGAATTGATAGTTGGTGTGCTAAGCAACAATTCCAAATCTCCCTTGTTTAGTGTCGATAATCGTGTTAAAATGTTAAACGAGGTTGTGGCTGACATTCCTAATGTTAAGGTCATGTCTTTCGAAGGATTGTTGGTTGATTTTGCCAATGAAGTCGAAGCAAATGTCATTATTAGGGGGTTGAGAGCGGTCACAGATTTTGAGTACGAACTTCAGATGTCACAGACGAATATGGTTTTAGATTCTTCTTTGGAAACTATATTCTTGACAACTAGATTAGAGTATGCATATCTTAACTCGAGTACGGTTAAGGAAGTTGCATATCATGGAGGGGATATAAGTAGGTTTGTACCGGAACCTGTATTAGAACAGGTAACTAATTATATTATTGGATTAAAGGAGAACGAAGATGAGTAAGATTGAACAGATTATTACAGAGATTGAGGAATATATAGATAATTGTAAGTTCCAGCCATTATCTACTACAAAGATCATCGTAAACAAGGATGATATTGATGAACTTTTGGCTGAACTTAGACTTAGAACTCCAGAAGAGATCAAAAAGTATCAGAAGATTATCGCAAATAAAGATGCTATCATCAATGATGCTAAGGAGAGATCAGAGCAGATGATTTCAGAAGCAACTGCTCATATCAATCAGTTAGTTAGTGAGCACGAAATCATGCAGAAGGCATATGCTGAAGCAAATTCTATTATTGAGCAGGCTCAGCAGGAAGCACAGACTACTGTTGACACAGCCAATGCTGAGGCTAACGATCTTAGAAATCGTGCTATGCAGTATACAGATGATATTCTTTCTAATGTACAGAGCATTCTTTCAACAGGAATGGCTAGTTTTGATTCTGCACAGACAGAGATGATGACATCACTCAACAGTTCTCTCAACGTAGTCGTTGAAAGTCGTAAGGAACTTGGTGGGCAGCAAGAAGCAGTTGCAGCCGTAATGGCAGAGCAGTCAGCTACTAGTGCTCCAGAAGACGATGACGACGAAACAGCATCTGTTGATCTTCAGTAATATAAATTAAGCATTTTAAAGGGAGCATTTAAACAATGTTCCCTTTTTTTACGCAATTCTTGAAAATGAAAATAAAATCTTTTAGAATTAACAAGAGGTAATTTATGGAAATCGCATCGATTAGTAGTGGGAGTCATGGAAATTGCATATTAGTAATGTCTGAAAAGGCTCATATTCTAGTCGATATAGGTATTAGCAAAAAGAAAGTGCTAGAAGGCCTCGAAATATTGGGTGTAAACCCAAACGATATTGATGCTATACTAGTAACGCATGAGCATACAGATCATATTAAAGGTGTGGGAGTATTTGCTAGATGTTATAACACTCCTATATATTCAACACACGATACAATCGAATGTATCAAGGACTCATCTACGGTAGGCGACGTGAATGACGAACAGTTCAATGAAATAACGCCTTTTACCAGTTTTGAAATCGAAGATATCGAGATTCTTCCAATTTCAACGAGTCACGATGCAGTTGATTCTGTTTGTTATAGATTTGATTCTGATGATAAGAGCTGTGCAATCGTCACAGATCTTGGCATGTATACCGAAGAGATTGTAGATAATCTTCAAGGCTTAAATGCTTTGTTTGTGGAATCGAATCATGATTTAAGAATGCTTGAGACGGGACCATATCCTTATCATTTGAAAACGAGGGTTTGGGGTAAGCGTGGACATTTGTCCAATGAAGATTGTGGAAAACTAATAAGTGAACTGGCCCATGATGATCTAGAACACATAGTATTGTGTCATTTGAGCAAAGAGAACAATTTACCTGAATTGGCATATGAATCAGTTAGAGCAGAAATTAATTCGAGTGAAGTTGATTTCAGCGCTGATGATTTTTCTATAAAAGTAACTAAGAGAGAAGAAGTGTCTTGTAAAATAAAAATATAGTGGAGGACATTATGGAAAAAAGTGTAATTACAGTTGTAGGTAAAGATACAGTCGGAATTATTGCGAAAGTATGCACTTACCTTTCAGAGCAAAATGTAAATATTCTTGATATATCACAGACTATCGTTGATGAATTTTTCAACATGATGATGATAGTTGATATTTCGAATGGGAAGAAATCTTCCGGTGAACTTGCTGACGGTCTTGATGCCATCGGCAAAGAAATTGGCGTAGATATAAAGATTCAGCATGAGGATATTTTCAACAGCATGCACAGAATTTAATCGGAGGATGCGATGATTAACAAAACAGAAGTATTAGAGACAAATAAAATGATTGAGCAATACAATCTAGATGTTAGAACTATTACTATGGGTATTAGTTTGCTAGATTGTGTTTCTGATAATTTAGAAGAGTTAAATAAAAATATATATTCTAAAATCACTAAGTATGCTGATAAATTGGTTGAAACAGGTGATGATATCGCGAAAGACTTTGGGATTCCTATTGTCAATAAGCGTATATCGGTTACACCAATTGCTTTAATTGGTGCCAGTGCTTGTGAGACGCCTGAGGATTTTGTGACGATTGCAAAGACTTTAGATAAAGCTGCAAACGAAGTTGGAGTGAACTTTATTGGTGGTTATTCAGCGCTTGTTAACAAAGGAATGACTCCTGCTGAAGAGAATCTTATCAAGTCGATTCCACAAGCATTGTCGCAGACAGAGAGAGTTTGCAGTTCTGTAAATGTTGGTTCCACAAAGACTGGAATTGATATGGACGCAGTTCGCTTGATGGGTGAAGTAATAAAAGAAACTGCAGAGCTTACTAAAGAAAACGATTCTATTGGCTGCGCCAAACTAGTTGTATTTTGTAATGCACCAGATGATAATCCATTTATGGCTGGAGCTTTTCACGGAGTTACTGAAGCAGACGCTATTATTAATGTCGGTGTTTCAGGTCCAGGCGTTGTGCGCCATGCTATTAAGAAATGTCGTGGCGAAAACTTCGAGGTTCTCTGCGATACTATAAAGAAGACATCTTTTAAGGTAACTAGAGTTGGTGGATTGGTTGCTGAGGAAGCATCAAAGAGATTGGATGTTCCATTCGGAATTATTGATCTTTCGCTCGCACCTACACCTGCAGTCGGTGACAGTGTTGCAGACATTTTGCGCGAGATTGGTGTTGAATATGCTGGAGCACCAGGTACAACCGCAGCGCTTGCTCTTTTGAATGACCAGGTGAAGAAAGGTGGAGTTATGGCTTCGTCTTATATCGGTGGCTTGAGTGGCGCCTTTATTCCGGTGAGCGAAGACCAGGGTATGATTGACGCAGTAGATGCCAAGGCTTTGTCTATTGAAAAGCTTGAAGCGATGACTTGCGTATGTTCAGTTGGTTTGGATATGATCGCCATTCCGGGTGATACTAAACCTACGACTATTTCAGGAATCATTGCCGATGAGGCAGCGATAGGAATGGTGAATCAAAAAACAACGGCTGTAAGATTGATTCCTGTAATCGGTAAGAGCGTTGGAGACACTGCTGAGTTTGGTGGACTTTTGGGACATGCACCTATAATGCCAGTCAACCAGTTTGCGTGTGATGACTTCGTCAATAGAGAAGGAAGAATACCAGCACCTATTCACAGTTTTAAGAACTAAACAGATTTATATACAAAATAAAAAAACTATTTTTGATTTGTCATTTGCGACTTTCAAAAATAGTTTTTTTAATGCCTTAAACTTTTATGATTTGTCTTTCGAATTCATTTAACCTAAATTCTTTATATTTAGTCATATATACTAATCGATATAAGTGATCAGCTTTAATTGTCTTAGCTAACATTTTCTTTTGGTCAGCAGGACAATTCACATAGTATTTAGATAGTTTGTCAACTATTGGAATGCTAGAATTATTAGAAATCTCAGTAAGGATACTGGATGCAGGTTTCACACCGAGTAGCCTAGCATACTTGATATATCCATCATTAATAATGCTCTTAACATCTTCCTTTTTGTAATCAAGTAAAATATTTAAAATATTTCTTGAAATAGTAGCGTAAGTATAATTCTTTGACTGCATTTTTTCATAGAAATCTTTCTGGTCATTATAATCGTGTTTAAGTTTGTAGATACGATTGGACATATCTTTATTTATTCCATATATATCAGAAAACTTACTTTTATTAGTAAGAGCCGAACCTATCAATAGTTCATAGTCATTGATTGTTATTGGTTTAGCAGTACGATAAGTGTGGCTGACATTATATGGAATATATTTATCAATACTGTAATTATTGAGAATTTCTTTTCTAAGAGAACTTGCCGAGGCAATGTTAATATGAATCTCTTGAGAGTGATTGGAATCAACACGCTTAATAGCAAGAGGCTTCATCGAAGAATTAAAATACTTTATTGCCTTCAAATATTCAATAGCAAGAATATTGTTAGGTGAAGCAAGTGTAACTTTAACTTCGTATTTGCTTAGCAAATTATTATCTTCACAGTATTCTTGAAGTGCGAGTGATCTAGCCTTTGGGAACGATAAACCATCGTGTAATTTTTTCTTTAAATTACATTTGTATTCTGTAGGTTCATCGTAAAGAATATTTGCCAGCATTGGTAGAATCTTAATATTATCAGTCTCACAACCAAAGCAAACATAATCAATACAACCAAAACTGTCGAGATATTTGATATTTGCTCTGGCATAAGTTTCAGCTGATGTTAAAGAGAAGTAAGATGGTAGTTCAAAAACAGCATCCGCTCCGTTTAAAAGAGCAGCACCAGCACGATATGACTTGTCAAATATAGCTGGAATTCCACGCTGAACATAGTTGCCGCTCATAACCACAACAACATTGTCTGCATGTGTAACTTCTCTAGCTTTATCTAATATGTATTTGTGTCCATTGTGAAACGGATTAAATTCCGCTATCACGCCCACATTAACCATACATTCACCTTAATAATTAATAATAATTCTGTCCATCATTTTATCATTTGTATAGTTACTTTTCAAATAATGTTACATTGTTTTAAGGTAGTAGATGTTTTATAATAAGTGTTAAAGTGATTACTTAATTGAAAGGGATTTATATGGACTTTATTAATTCATTAAAAGAAAAAGCAAAAACAAACAGGAAAACTATCGTATTGCCGGAAGGCATGGATAGCCGTGTTTATGATGCTGCAAGTCAGATTGTTAAAGAAGACTTTGCTGATGTAATCATACTTGCGACTGATGAGATGGTAGAGGAACATTCTAATGGAAATGATTTAGATGGCATAACTATCATTAATCCAAGAGAATACGAGAAAACCAAAAAGTATACAGATAAGTTATATAAGATTAGAAAAGCAAAAGGTATGACTAAAACACAGGCATATGCTTTGCTTGTGAGTGATTATATGTATTTTGCTTGTATGATGGTCGTTTGTGGCGATGCAGACGGAGTGGTGTCAGGTGCTTGTCACTCATCTGCCAATACACTTAGACCTTCATTGCAGATTATTAAGACGAAACCGGGAAGTAAACTGGTATCTGCATTCTTTGTGATTTGTGTTCCTAACAAAGAACTAGGTGCAGACGGTGTGTTTGTTATGGGTGATTGTGGATTAAACCAAAACCCTAACCCAACTCAGTTGGCGGACATTGCTGCAAGCAGTGCAAAGTCTTTTGAGTACTTGGTTGGTGAGAAAGCGAAAGTGGCTATGCTTTCACATTCATCTCATGGTTCTGCAGCACATCCAGACGTAGAAAAGGTTACAGAAGCTACTAAAATCGCACAAAAAGAATATCCACAATATTTGATTGATGGAGAACTTCAAACTGACGCAGCTGTAGTACCTGAAATTGCAAAGATGAAGGCACCTAAAAGCAAGATTGAAGGAAAAGCGAATGTGCTTATTTTCCCAGACCTTGATGCGGGAAATGCTGGTTATAAATTGTTAGAGAGATTGGGTCAAGCGCAAGCGTACGGCCCGCTATGTCAAGGAATTGCGAAACCAATCAACGATTTGTCACGTGGATGTAGTGCGACGGATATTGTCGGTGTTGTTGCGATTACTGCAGTTCAAGCACAAGAACAGTGAGGATGATATGAAAATATTAGTAATTAATTGCGGTAGTTCATCGCTGAAATTTCAACTTATAAATTCTGAAGATGAATCTGTTGAGGCAAAAGGCCTTTGTGAACGTATCGGTATCGATGGTAGTTTCACATTCAAACCATCCAACGGTGATTCATATACCAAAGAAGTAGATATGCCTACGCACAGCGAGGCAATGTCAACATTAATTTCTGCACTGACAGATCCTGATAATGGTGTGATTTCTGATATGTCAGAGATATCTGCGGTAGGACATAGAATAGTTCACGGTGGAGAAGATTTTACAGAATCAGTGATTATCGATGACAATGTTATTGCAAAAATTGAAGAGTGTGTACCGTTAGCACCTTTACACAATCCAGCAAATATAGTTGGTATTAAATCGTGCTTAGAATATATGCCAGACACTCCAAATGTTGCAGTTTTTGATACTGCATTCCATCACACGATGCCTGAGAGTGCATATTTGTACGCGATTCCTTACAAGTATTATAGAAATTACAAAATTAGAAGATATGGTTTCCATGGTACATCACACAGTTTTGTTTCGAAACGTGTTGCTGAAATAATGAATAAGCCATATGAAGAATTGAAAACTATTGTTTGTCATCTTGGTAATGGCGCAAGTATTTGTGCTGTTAAAGATGGTGAAAGTATAGACACTTCAATGGGACTGACGCCTTTAGCTGGTATTGCCATGGGCACTAGATCAGGTGATATAGATCCTGGCATCTTAGAAGTAATCGCTAAGAAAGAAAATATTAATGTTTGCGAAGTCACAAACATTTTAAACAAAGAATCTGGAGTATACGGTCTTTCCGGAATTTCAAGCGATTTTAGAGATATTACTAAAGCTATCAGCGAAGGAAGCGAGGCTGCAATGACTGCCATTGATGTTTATGTGACTCAAATTGTTCGCTTCATTGGTGCTTATGTTGCTATTCTAGGTGGAGTAGATGATATTGTATTTACTGCTGGAATAGGTGAAAACACTCCTTTAGTTAGACAGAAAGTGTGCGACAGATTAAAATATCTCGGTATTGAACTAAATTATGACCACAATAATGTAAGAGGTGAGGAGATGATGATTTCGACTGAAAATTCGCCTATTAAAGTGTTTGTAATTCCAACAAATGAAGAATTGGCCATTGCAAGAGAGACTGTAGCGCTTATAAGTTAAGTGTTTGACAAAGGACAAGGGTATATGTATAATGTTCTAGTGTCTTTTAAAGGGTAAAGCTATGTTAATTGATTTAAAAGAACTAGTAGAAAAAGAAGATTCAGCTCTTGATAGAGATATTTCGTTTGAAGCAGAAACGCTTAAAAATGGGCGTCAAGAGTACAAAGTTAAAGAATCAAACATACATTTGACACTGACCAATATAGGTCATCACATAATATCTTGTGTATTAAGTGGTACAGTTACTTTGTTGGTTCCGTGTGATAGATGTCTTGATGAAATTGACTACACTTCAGAAGTATCCTTTAAGAAAGATATTCAACTTGAGAAGATTGAAGAGATTCAAAAACAGACTCCGGATGAATTAGTGTTTATCGAAGATAATGTTTTGAATACAGATGTTCTCATTAAAAACGAGATTTTAGCAGACTTTCCAATGAAATTTCTCTGCAAGGAAGATTGCAAAGGCATTTGTGAAGAGTGTGGCAAGAATCTCAACGATGGACCTTGTGACTGTGAAAACGAACCACGAGATCCTAGAATGGCAAAATTATTAGAATTATATAATGAATCTCAAGATGATTAAGGAAAAGGGAGGTGTATTCCATGTCAATTTGTCCTAAGAATAAGTCTTCAAAAGGAAGAAGAGACCGCAGAAGAGCAAACTGGAAAATGACTGCTCCTACATTGGTAAAATGTAGTAAGTGTGGAGCATTAATGATGCCGCATAGAGTATGCAAGTCATGCGGTAGTTATAATAAAAAAGAAATTATTTCAGTTGCAGATTAATATTGAAAAATATGAAAATAAAGTAAGACCATGGATTTGATTCTTGGTCTTATTTTATTGCCTTCAATACCCTTGTTTGCCTTGAATTTAAAGGGTTTTTTTAGTAAAATATATTGGAATGTCTGGGAGGTTTTTTATGGCTAAAACAGTAGTAGCTCTTGATTGTATGGGTGGTGATTATGCACCTGAAGAACCAGTCAAAGGAGCTGTCGAAGCATTACGCGAAAAAGATAATGTTTTTATAAAATTAGTCGGTCAGACTAAACTTATTGAGGACGAATTAAAAAAATACGGTGATATAGAAAAGTACTCAGACTTGTATGAAATAATTGATGCACCTGATGTAATTGATATGGCTGAACCACCAGTGACAGCTATTAGAGAAAAGACTGAGTCATCGCTTGTAAAATGTTTGTATGCGGTTAGACATGGCGAGGCAGATGGTATGGTTTCGGCAGGTAGTTCAGGTGCCGTTTTAGTGGGTGGTCACTTAGTGATTGGACGTCTCAAGGGAGTACAGAGACCTCCGTTTGCACCATTATTGCCTACGGCAAAGAAAAAACCAGTATTACTATTAGATGCCGGTGCCAATGTTGATGTCAGAGCGTCGATGTTGTTACAGTTCGCTCAGATAGGAACGGTCTATATGGAAAATATATTAGGCTTTGAAAATCCTAAAGTAGGATTAGTTTCTGTAGGAACTGAAGAAGAAAAAGGAAACGCACTTACTAAAGAAGCATTTCCTATGTTCAAAGAGGCAAAAGGAATCAATTTCGTTGGAAACATAGAAGCCAGAGACATCCCTGAGGGAAAGGTTGATATTGCTGTGTGCGATGCATTTGTTGGCAATGCCATCCTAAAGACTTACGAAGGTGTTGGCGCTATGATTCTTAATACTGTTATTGACACGCTGAAAACTAACTTGAAAACAAAGATTGGTGCACTTCTAATCAAAAAACAGTTTAAGAAGAGTATGAAGGCTTTTGATATAAAGGAATATGGTGGAGCTCCGCTTTTGGGACTCAAAGGACTACTTATGAAGACACATGGTAATTCCAAAGCAGTAGAAATAAAGAATTCTATCTTCCAGTGTATAGATTATAATGAACTGGATTTGAATAATAAAATTAAGGAAAGATTGAATCTCAACGATTAGGAGGAAACTATGGAACTCGAAAGATTGATTAAAGCAATTGCAGATGTACTTGAGTTAGATCCAAGCACTATTACGGCAGACAGTAAGTTTGTAGATGACTTGGGAGCTGATTCACTTGATGTACTCGAGATTATCATGAGCATTGAAGATGAATTTGGCATTAAAGTTTCTACAGATGATGCACAGGATATTGTCACTGTCCAAGACGCTTACGAAAAAATAAAAAAGGCTCTTTAAGATTTTAAGCCCGCTATGGGCTTAAATCTATGTAAAGGTTATTTATGAATACGAATATAGAAGAACTAGAAAGTATAATTGAATATTCCTTTAATAACAAAGAGTTATTGGTAAATGCGCTCACTCATACTTCATACGTTAACGAAAATCCATCTAAGGATGTCTTCGACAATGAAAGACTAGAGTATTTAGGTGATGCTGTTTTAGAGGTAGTAAGCAGCAAATTTATTTATCAGAGTTATCCGGATATGAACGAAGGTGAGATGACGAAATTTAGAGCAAGTCTTGTATGTGAACCTACACTTGCAAGCGATGCAAGAGATGTTAAGCTTCCTGACTTTCTTTATTTAGGAAAGGGAGAGGAATCTTCAGGTGGTAGAAATCGCGATTCGATTATTTCGGATGCATTCGAGGCTCTAATAGCGGCTATCTTTTTGGATGGCGGATATGAAAAAGCTGAAGAGTTCATAATGAAATTTGCTATGAATGATATTGAACATAAGAGATTGTTCAATGATAGCAAATCGATTTTGCAGGAACGAGTTGAAAAAACTAAGCGAGGAGAACTTGAATATAAGATTATAGATGAGAAAGGACCTGATCATGACAAGACATTTACAGTTGCTGCTATAATCGATGGAAAGACGGTGGGCACTGGCGTTGGCCCAAATAAAAAGGCTGCCGAACAGAAAGCAGCATTTAACGCCTTGAAAGACATAGAGGGTTAGAGGAAAAATAATGTATTTAAAGAACATTGAAATCAACGGATTTAAATCTTTTGCCAATAAGATTAACTTAGAATTTCATAACGGAATTACTGGAATTGTAGGACCTAATGGTTCTGGTAAAAGTAATATTGCGGATGCAGTAAGATGGGTGCTGGGTTCACAGAAAGTTAAGCAACTTCGTAGTTCGAAGATGGAAGATGTAATCTTCTCTGGAACTGAAAACAGAAAACCAATGGGCTACGCATATGTTGCTATTACTTTTGACAACTCAGATCATCAGTTAAATATTGATTATAACGAGGTAACTGTATCTCGTAGATTGTTTAGATCAGGCGAGTCTGAATATATGATTAACGGTACTCAAGTTCGTTTGAAAGACGTTCATGAATTATTCTTCGATACAGGTATTGGTAAAGAGGGATATTCTATTATTGGCCAGGGCCAAATTGATAAGATTCTAAGTACAAAACCAGAAGATAGACGTGAGTTGTTTGATGAAGCAGCTGGTATTGTTAAGTATAAGACTAGAAAAGATGAAGCCATCAAGAAGTTAAATGACCAGAATCAGAACCTTGTTCGTGTGACTGATATTTTGTCAGAACTTGAACGTCAGGTTGGACCACTCGAGAAGCAGGCTGAGAAGGCCAAAAGATATTTAGTATTAAAAGATAATTTAAAACAGAATGATGTGAATATGTTCTTGATTGAGATGGATGAAATCAAGAATAAGATTTCAGATATCACATCTAAGCTTGAGATTGCAAACAATGACTTTTCAAACGCTAATGAAGAGTTTGAAAAGATTAAGCATGACTATACAAAATTAGAAGAACTTATTGAAAATCTAAATAAGTCGATTGAAGATAAAACAGTTACTTTGAATGAGACCACTCTTAACATTGAGAAGTTTGAAGGACAAATCAATGTTATTAAAGAGCAAATTAACTCAGCAAAAAGTAATGAGTCATTTATCAATCAGAGAATAGATTCTGTTAAGAGCGAGATTGAAGCTCGTAATAAGGAACTTGCTGAATCTGAACAGGAAAAGTATGACAATGAAGTCAAGTTAAACGAAGTCATTGCAAAGCAGAGCGATGCAAATGAAGAGATTAACAACTTGAATTGGAAGATTCAGGAACTTGAGACTGAAATTTCAGATAATAGAAATGAAGCGCTTGAGATTATGAATTCTAAGGCGTCTATAAAGACTGAGATTGAAAAGTTTGACACTAAGCTAGAACAGATTAATATCAGAAAGTCTCAAATTGACCAGAAGTTGGTTGAGTTCCAGAGCAAGAAAGAGGGCAAGGAAAATGCCATCGCGCAGTTTGAAGGACAGTTGATTGAAATCAACAAGGACATCGAAACTGTCACAAAATCTCTTGATGATTATACAGAAAAATTAAAGGAACTCAGAATCAAGAATAACAACTTGACTGAGAAGTGGAATAACAATAGAGCGAAGAATACTAAAGCAAAGTCTAATTTAGAAACTCTTAGAAACTTAACTGAGAGATATGAAGGTTACGGCTCTAGTGTTAAGCGCGTTATGGAATTGAAAGAATCCAAGAAAGGTATCGTCGGCGTTGTCGCAGACATCATTCAGGTTGATAAAAAGTATGAGACAGCTATCGAAACTGCACTTGGTGGAAATATTCAAAACGTTGTAACAGATTCTGAACAGACTGCTAAAGAGACTATTGCACATCTTAAACAAAATAAATTAGGCCGTGCTACATTTCTTCCTCTTAACACAATGAAGAATAAGGACAATTTTAATGAGCCTAAAGCGCTGAATGAAATTGGTGCCATTGGCGTAGCCAGCGATCTTGTGGATGTTAAGGGTGAATATGAAGGTGTTGCAAAATATTTGCTTGGTCGAGTAATGGTTGTCGATACTATCGACCATGCTATTGCGATCGAAAAGAAATTTGATTACAAAGTAAGAATCGTTACGCTCGAAGGTGAGTATCTAAATGTCGGCGGATCTATCTCTGGTGGTACATTTAAAAATGCCAGCAACCTTTTGGGACGTCGTCGAGAGATTGAAGAACTTGAAGATAAGATTGCAAAACTCGAAGATGAAAAGAATGATATCGAGAAAGAGCAGGCAGCGACACGTGGTGAGATCAACGCTGTGTCTGAAGAGATTGACAAGGTCAATGAATCACTTCAAGAGCAACAACTTACAAAGAACACATTAGAAATTAATCTTAAACAGGCTACACAGGATAAGGAAAATCTTGTTACAGAGTATGCTGATGTAAATAAAGAGAATGACAATATTGAATCTGAAATTAGCGACATCAAGAAGGATGCTGAGGAATTAAGTGCTAAATTATCAAGTCAAGAAACTAGAGATACAGAACTTACTTCTGGCATCAAGGCTAAAAATGAAGAACTTGAAAAGATGCAGACTGATCTAACATCTAAGAAAGCTGCGCTTGATGAGATTAATATTGAGATTGCTAACGTTAAGCAGAAGTATCAGTTTATCATGGAAAAGATTAACATTTCTATTGAGGCTGTTGAATCTCTCACAAACGAACTGAAAGGTGTTGAGACTAACGCAAACGAAAACACTGATGAAATTGCTGCTAGAGAAGATGCTATTAAAAACTTCACAGAGGAAGTTGAAAAGTCAAAAGCTCTTATTGAAACTCTCAATAAAGAAATCGAAGAGACTAAAGAAGAAAAAGAAAAACAAAATAGAGAGCATAAAGAGTTCTTTGAAAAGAGAGAAGAATT
>JAFQXO010000005.1 GCA_017406925.1 Eubacterium sp. | reverse complement strand
GGTAGCGCCTGTGCAGTTATTGATTGAAACATTTCCTCTCTCCTGAGTTACGCTAACCTTCTTGCCTTCACCAATACCATCTACTTCTACCAAACCGATATCCTTGGCATCAGACGACTCAAGTGATACTTCGTATTTTTCACCCTTGTCAGAGTTAATCAAGACATCGTTCAATTCTTCATCGTCATCTACTGCAAACGTTACTTTATCTGAGTTTGTGCCAACAGTTGCAGCACGGTCAGAATTAACCATTGTTGCTTCAAATTTACTAATACTTGAATCCTTATTCTCTATTGTATAAAGATCAGTAGGCATCATTATCTTTGTGCCGTCGCTCTGTGGAGTTTTTCCTTCAACTGTAACTCCCATATCTTTTACTAAAACGATGTCATTAGAACTACTTGTGAGTTTTCCATCTTGAACACTTGCAACTAACTTGCTGTTGTAGTCATAAATATTAACTGAATCAGAGTTTGTATTCAAAACATTCGATGAAGTGATCTTTCCTCTATTCGCCCACATATAATGATAAGTGTCATAAGGAACGTAACAGATACCGCTACCACTATAAGATGAACCCCAATTGTAAGTATCATTCAAGTAATAGTACCAACCAGTCACATTTCCAGCAGAGTTAGTAGTTAACTTAATATAGCGATTTGTAGATGGATAGTTACAATCATATACATGTAGATAACTTGTTGTATCACTTATTTTTTCAACTTTATACCCTAATAGTGCATGGCCACCTTCATTTCCAAAAACAGCAACTATAACAGGTTTGCCACTTGTTTCTACACTCTTAACAGCAGCACTTAAATTCGACAATTTATTTTCTGTATTGTTTAAGGTCGACTGAATCTTTTGAGAATATTGTGAAACTTGCATTGCTTCAATAAATGCTGTCAGATTGTACCCCAAATTTCCAGTATTCTTTGCCCCTAAATCAGAAACTCTGCTAGCGGTGGAATTGAAATTAGATAGTTTAATTCCAGAATCTGCCACGTTAAACATTCCTGATGTTGATGACATACCAAAGCAGTTTCCACCCCATTCATCGTCATACCAAGCATAATACTTTTTCGCTAATGTAGTATTTCCATAAATCATTTGATAGCTACTTAATGGAATTCTATAATCTAAGCTATATCCAAATCCGCTATTACTATTTGAAAAACTATATGTTAGATCGTTTAGAGATAATAAGTTATTACCTTCTTCAACACTGACTATTAAATTGACAATATCTCCATTTTTGTTGTTTATTATCATCAAACGCGTTTGTCCAGTTTTTTTTGGAGTGAATGTTTCATTCGCACTATTATATTCAAGAATATTTTTATTTGTTATCTCAACTTTCCAACCGTCCAAACCTTGATATATTCTTGAATAATAATCTCCAAGAAAGTCTTCAGCAGCGTATGTTTTATTTGTCTCACGAGTTATTATATTAGCGCCCTTAACATTCATATAACCTGTATAAAGCTTGTTTGATTTTACATAAAAATCTGCTTCATCATACATATAGATTTCAAAAGCAACCTTACCACGCATTCCACCAGACATATTATTAAAATTAATATTATCATATGTTATATGATATTTATTTACTCCGTTTATGGTTTCAATATAATCAACGCTACAAACAGACTCAAATGATCTAGTGGTTAATGATGTAACGCTTACAATATAATTTCTGTACTGTTCATCCCCATAAAATTCAGGACTACCATCCCATTCAGGATCATAAAAATTCATAAAAGAGTGTATTTGCGATTCTGTTATACTACCATCATCATATGCATCAAACTCCACTCTAAATATATTTTCGCTAGTCTCTGTTGTTTTAATATTAGTTATTTCTGGTACCATCCCTACTTCTGCACCAGAGACTTGGTTAATCGAAACAAAATTAACCATACTAACAATCATAATTAGCGTCATTAAATAAGGTATTAATTTTTTTGCCGTTTTCATATTAAGCTCCTTTCGTAAATAGCAATTAAGTTATAAAAATCGTTCAATATCCCCTTACTCGTAGTATAAATGTTAGTAATTTTACTGTCAATAAATGCCCATCTTTCTGCCTCGTCACAAAAATCTATACAAAAAAGAAGGTGACCATTCACCTTCTTTTCATCAATAGCATAATCGCAATTTTATTTTATCAAATTATCAATTATAAACTGATATATATCCTGGCTAGTTTCGCCCGAGTCCCATGCCATACACATGCGAGATGCAGTATCTTTGTCAGGTGCTGCGACGTTCAACTCAATTAGCGTGCTGTCGCCCTCTTTGATCTGACAGTGAACCATATAGTCACCTGAAGATGTCCTGTAATAATCGGAAATCTTTCCCGCTTCGCTTCGCAGTTCATATTTATTCTCGAACAAGTACATGTCGACTTCGTCGACAATAGCATTTGGAATCTTATTGTCGAAGAAACTTCTACTCTCGCGTCCCTCAGCTGTAAGGTGATAGTAAGAAGTGTTTTGATTTACATTTGCGAAAACAAAATTATCTTCTATCAACTCGTTCAACGCTTTTTGCACATTAAAATAATTGGTGTACTCATTCTCCAAAAAGAACTGTGTAATCTGAGAGTTTGTGAGAGGAAAATCCACCTTCTCCAACATATGCATAATTATTAACTTGTAAAGTGTACTAGCTTCTAGAGCCATAGTTCCTCCAAGTAATAAAAACAAAGAATAACGACTAGGCTATTGTTTCACAATAGCACCTATCGTCTTAAGTATTTTATCTTTTCCGTCCTTAGTAGTTGCAGAGAATGGAATAACTTCCGTTCCCTCCACTACATTAAGTGTATCTTTAATAATCTTGATATTCTTATCTATCTGACTGCGTTTAATCTTGTCCAGTTTCGTCGCAATGATTATTGGCTCAAAGCCATTCGCAAGAATCCACTGATACATATCAACGTCATTCTTCGATGGCTCGTGCCTGATATCTATCAAAAGAAAAACTGCCTTCAAGCTCATTGAAGTGTTCAGATAATTCTCTATCATCTGACCCCACTTTTCTTTTTCTTTTACAGATACTTTGGCGTAGCCATAACCAGGCAGATCGACAAAAAACATATTTCCGTTTATGTTGTAAAAATTAATCGTCTGCGTCTTTCCTGGTTGAGATGAAGTTCTAGCAAGCGACTTGCGGTTCACAAGCGCGTTTATAAGAGATGACTTGCCGACGTTCGACTTTCCTGCGAACGCCACTTCTGGCAATGTATTCGTCGGCAAATTACTCGTCACACCACAAACTTTATCTAGTCTTACGCTTTTAACAACCATATCCGACCTCTATTTTTGAGACAATGCAGTCTTTAGTACTTGATTCATATTCTTCACGTACTTAATCTCGATATCATCTGTGATTTCTTTTGAAAGTTCAGAAACCTCAGGCTTATTCTTGAATGGTACGAGAACTGTCTTGATTCCAGCATTCTTTGCTGCAAGCAACTTCTCTTTGATACCACCGATAGGCATTACGCTTCCGCGAAGGTTTATCTCACCTGTCATTGCCACCTTGCAGTTGACTGGAATATTTGAAGCCGCAGAAATAATAGCCGTAGCCATTGTGATACCCGCTGATGGGCCATCTTTCGGCACTGCTCCCTCTGGCACGTGAATGTGGATGTCCTTCTCCGAGAAGAAACTCTCCTGCACGCCGTACTTCTCACCCACGCTTCTAGCATAACTGAGCGCGATATCTGCTGACTCTTTCATAACATCGCCAAGCTGACCTGTAATCTTCAACTTGCCCTTACCTGGCATAGAGTTAACCTCTACCTGAAGTGTGGTTCCACCAACTGGTGTCCACGCAAGGCCTCTAACGATACCTATATCATCCTTCTCATTCGCAGTCTCTGTCTCGTAGAGCTTGCGTCCGAGATATTTAGTTATATTCTTCTCTGTCACTTTGAGTTTCTTAGTCTTGCTCGTAGAGATGCTTCTTGCTGCCTTGCGGCAAACTTTTGCAATCTCGCGATCCAATTGGCGTACGCCAGACTCTTTAGTGTAATACTCGATGATAGCATTGATACCTCCATCAGTAATCTCAAGCTGACTCTTAGGAATTCCATTCTTCTCATACTCTTTCTTCAAGAGATGATCCTTTGCGATATGGAACTTTTCATTGGCAGTGTAGCCCTCTATTTGAATCACTTCCATACGGTCTAGTAAAGGTTCTGGAATCGTTTCTATATTGTTTGCTGTCGCAATGAACAAAACATTTGAAAGGTCAAATGGAACTTCCAAATAGTTATCTCTAAAGTGTGAGTTCTGTTCTGAATCCATAACTTCCAATAGCGCTGATGCTGGGTCACCGTGCATACTGCGACCAAGCTTATCAACCTCATCGAAAAGGATGAGTGGATTAGAACTCTGAACATGTTTCAAACCAGTGGCGATACGACCTGGCATCGCTCCCACGTAAGTTTTTCTGTGTCCGCGAATCTCTGACTCATCGTCCACACCACCGAGGCTGATACGCAAGTACTTCTTATTCAATGCCTCTGCAACTGAATGTGCAATAGAAGTCTTACCTGTTCCCGGAGGTCCAATCAAGCAAATAATAGGGCTGTTCCCTTTACTCTTTGTGAGATTTCTCACAGCCAAAAACTCGAGAACTCGCTCCTTAACTTTCTCCAATCCATAGTGATCCCTATCGAGAATCTTCTTGGCATTGTCGAGGTCTGGGTTCTCTTCTGTTGTCTTGCCCCAAGGCATCTCAAGCATAGTATCGAGGTATGTACGAATTACATTTCCCTCGACAGAACCGCCACCAAACTGCTTATATCTAGAAAGCTCCTTGTTCATCTTTTCGATTACTTCATCTGGAGCATCCAATTCTTTGATTTGCTTTTCAATCTCCTCAGCATCTGAGAGATAGTCGTCACCGAGTTCCTCGCGGATAACTTGCATCTGCTCACGCAATATATGCTCTCTCTGTGCCTTGTCGAGACGATGCTTAACCTTGTCTACAATTTCAGTTCTAATCTCGCCTATCTCCTGCTCTGCCTCCAAGAAGGCAACGATGATGGCAAACTGCTCAACAGGATCATCATTCTCCAAGAAATCCTGCTTCAACTTATAATCTACCTTCACGCGAAGAAGCGTCTGAGCCATAAGTTCATTTAAGTTATCAATCTCAAGAAGTGTCTCGAGACCATTGATTGAAATATCTGTAGCATTTTGGTCAAACTTCTTAAGCACTTCCTTTAATTCACGAAGAAATGCTTGGTCCTGATTAGGTGTGAGTGGCTCAACCCTAGACTCTCTAGCCACAATCTCACCTTCAAAGTATCCACCACGCTCGTCGAAAGAGATAATCTCAGCCTTCTCCTGAGCTTCAACTAAAACTCTTACCACGTTATCTGGCAACTTATTCATTTGTTTGATATTTACTACCGTACCAATTTTATATATGGAGTCAAAACCCGGTGTCTCTTCCACCGGGTTTTTCTGTGCTACCACAAAAAGTTTTTGACCATGTAACAATGCTGTCTCAGCAGCCTTGATAGATGATTCTCTACTAATGTCAAAATGTACCGTAGTCCCTGGCAATATTGCCAATCCTCTTAGTGGAATAACTGGGATTGAATAATATTTATCTGACATATTTCTCCTTTAAGCAGACTTTTTCGTCTTCTTTTTATTCTCTGGTTTCTTTTTCACTTTGGATGCGTATTTAAGTTCTGGTTCGTCAAGTCCGTTAATCACATCCTCGTTTATAGTACACTCAATAATACTTTCGTCTGATGGTGTCTCGTACATTGTGTCCATCACTGAGTCTTCCATAATAGATCTCAAGCCTCTAGCACCAGTCTTCTGCTCAACTGCTTTCTTTGAGATGGCATCTATAGCTCCGTCAGTAAAGTTGAGTTTGACTCCGTCAAGTTCAAACAACTTCTCATACTGCTTGGTTAGTGCATTCTTAGGTTGTGTAAGAATCTTCTTTAACGCTTCCTCATCAAGAGTATCAAGCGCAACCATCACTGGCACACGTCCGATAAACTCAGGAATGAGTCCGAACTTTGTAAGATCTTCTGGCATAACCTGCTTGAATAATTCGTCTACTACCTTGTCAGTCTTTTCTGAAAGTTCTGAACCAAATCCAATAGATGACTGGTCTAGTCTTCTCTCTATAATCTTATCTAATCCTGCAAACGCTCCACCGCAGATGAACAAAATGTTCGTAGTGTCAATAGGGATAAGTTCCTGGTGTGGATGCTTTCTTCCGCCCTGAGGTGGAACTGATGCAACCGTACCTTCTAAAACTTTCAACAACGCCTGCTGCACACCCTCGCCTGACACATCACGCGTAATAGATACGTTCTCAGACTTCTTTGTAATTTTGTCAATCTCGTCGATATAAATGATGCCGTGCTCTGCTCTCTCAATATCGTAGTCAGCCGCCTGAATAATCTTCAAAAGAATATTCTCAACGTCCTCACCTACATAACCGGCTTCAGTGAGCGTTGTGGCATCCGCGATAGCGAATGGCACATTCAAAACCTTAGCCAATGTCTGTGCGAGATAAGTCTTTCCAGAACCCGTAGGTCCCAAAAGCAAGATGTTAGACTTCTGAAGTTCGACATCCAAATCTTTGTCTGCCAAAACTCTCTTGTAGTGATTGTAAACAGCCACTGAGAGTACCTTCTTAGCCTCATCTTGTCCGATGACATACTCATCTAGAAATGCTTTGATTTCTTTAGGCTTTAGCAAATTGATTTCTTCAACCTGCTCTGCACTCTTAGGTTTCTGATAGAGTTCTTCCTCTATGATCTCTGCACACAACTCCACGCACTTATCACAGATGAACTGTCCGTCAGGACCTGCTATCAACTTTTTAACCTGCGTTTCTGGTGTTCCACAGAACGAGCAACGCAACATTTCGTCTTTTCTTGACATAAATAATACTCTACTTTCTCTCTGCGATAACTTCGTCCACTAAGCCATACTTCTTAGCTTCATCCGCAGTCATCCAATTATCTCTGTCTGTATCTTCTTCGATAACAGCCATATCTTGGCCTGTATTGTCGGCCAAAATCTCATTAATCTTTTTCTTTGTATTCAAGATATGCTCAGCCGCAATCTGAATCTCTGTGGCTTGGCCTTCGGCACCGCCAAGCGGCTGATGAATCATCACTTCTGCATTTGGAAGTGCGTATCTCTTGCCTTTGGCACCACTAGATAAAAGGAATGCTCCCATACTAGCAGCCATACCGATACATGTAGTTGATACATCACACTTGATGTAATTCATAGTATCGTAGATAGCCATACCAGCAGTAACTGAACCACCTGGGGTGTTGATATACATATGAATATCTTTAGTTGGGTCCTCAGACTCTAGGAACAGTAACTGAGCAACAACTGTACTTGCCACTGCATCGTCAATCTGCTCGCCAACAAAGATGATTCTATCTTTTAATAATCTTGAATAAATATCATATGAGCGCTCTCCGCGAGAGTTCTGCTCGATAACATAAGGTACTAGTGCCATATTGCCTCCTTATTTTGATTCGTCTACAACGAACTTAACAGCCTTCTGCATAGTGATGTCACGCTTGAGGTTCTCAGTCTGATCACCAATCATTTCCTTGACCTTGTCAAGTTCCATCTGATACTGATCAGCCATCTTCTTAAGTTCTTCCTCTACGTCCTCATCAGAAGCCTCGATGTTTTCAGCATCAACGATAGCCTCGAGAACCAATGATGACTTAACTCTGTTCTCAGCTTGTGGCTTAACCTGATCTCTCATAGCCTCTGGTGAGCTGCCAGTCATCTGCATATACTGATCGAATGAAATGCCCTGCATCTGAATCTGCTGTGCAAACTCCTGAACCATCTGGTCTGCTGCAGTGTTAATCATCTGCTCTGGAACATCCATCTTAGCATCCTCTACGATAGCCTCGATGATTTTTCCTTCCTTTTCAGCCTCAGCGTTCTTTTCCTTCTGCTCTGTAAGGTTCTTCTTGATGTCTTCCTTGTATTCATCTAATGTGTCAAACTCTGAAACATCCTGTGCGAAATCATCGTCGATTTCTGGATATTCCTTAACCTTGATTTCTTTAACCTTAACCTTGAAGAGTGCAGGTTTTCCCTGAAGCTCTTCTGCCTGGTACTGCTCTGGGAATGTGACATTAACTTCTACGTCGTCGCCAGCATTCTTTCCAATAAGCTGTTCCTCAAATGTATCGATAAATGAGTGTGAACCGATAACGAGTGGATAATCCTCACCTTTACCGCCTTCGAATGGCTTGTCATCGACAAATCCCTCGAAATCGATAGTAACTGTATCTCCATCAGCTACTGGCTCGCCTTCCTTAGCAACGAGTCTAGCGTTCTGCTCTTTGACCTTGTCAAGTTCAGCGTCCACTTCGTCGTCAGTAACCTCAATTTCTACCTTATCAACCTTGATTCCTTTGTACTTTCCAAGTTTAACATCTGGCTTGAGGGCTACTGTAGCCTCGTATACCAATGAATCTCCCTTGGCAATCTTCGTTACATTGATCTCAGGCATTGAAACAATCTCAAGTTCAGTTTCCTTTGCTGCATCTGGATATGTCTTCTGAATACAATCATTTGCTGCATCCTCGAAGAATACAGATGGACCATACATCTTTTCAACAGCGTCATAGGGAACTTTGCCCTTTCTAAAGCCGTCTACCTGAAACTTATCTTTATTCTTTTCATAAGCACGCTTGATAGCTGCCTCAAATTCCTCTGCAGGAACTTCGATAATCAACTTCGCTGTGTTTTTCTCTCCTTTTTCTACCTTTACACTCATTTTGTCCTCCTTATTTCATAGGCGATTTCGCCTATTATTAACTAAATTTAATATGTGCCTAAAAACGTCGGCACGAACTAGAATTATACCATAAAATGGCCCTAAAGTCACTTGATTTACCCCTCAAAACAGATAGCATTTGCGACTGTTTTGGCCGTATTTTCGTCAATCAAATAGCTGATAATCTCTAGTCCTTCCTCGATGGCTACGCCAAGTCCTCTTCCCGTGATAATATTGCCATCTCGTACCACTTTTCCACCGTATGATTTGCAGTCCATTTGCTCCTCAAATGATGGGTAAGAAGTGGCGTTTTTGTCCTTCAAAAGCCCCAAATCACTCAATATGCTAGGTGCTGCGCAAATAGCTGCGATTAACTTACCTTCCTCGTTATATTTCAAAATCTGATTTGTCAATGTCTGACATGCAGCTAGATTAGGTGTTCCTGGTATGCCTCCCGGCAAGAATATTGCATCGCCAGATGCAAAATCGATATCATTGATATTGGCGTCAGCCATAATCTTAATACCGTGCGAACCCTCAACTAGCAGATCGTCCTTTATGGAAACCATCACTACATCGAGCTGTTTCGTGCGTCTTAGAAGGTCGATTACCATCAACGCTTCCACTTCTTCTAATCCATCTGCTAAAAATGCAAATACTTTCTTCATAATAACCTCTTTCCTGGCAGTTTATACCCGCCGACAGCATATAACATATCATTTAAATGTTGCAAGAGTATGAATAAAATTTTAAAATATAAATAAATTGGGAGGCACAAAATGAAAGGTGTAGAAATAGAATTTAAGTATTTACCAAAGGAGTTGCCGAGCAATCTTGATTCGTATGAGCATCACAAGATTGAGCAGGCTTATCTTGGCACTGCTCCTGTCGTTCGCATAAGGCAGGAAGATGACCAATATATCCTGACATATAAGAACGGTGCGGGCTTCGCCCACAATGAAGTTAGTCTCCCACTAGATGAGAAAAGCTATAAACATTTATTGGAAAAGGCTGATGGGAATATCATCACTAAGACGAGATATTTCATTCCTTTAGAAGATGGACATACCGCTGAACTGGATATCTTTGAAGATAAGTTTGATGGTATGCTACTCGTGGAAGTGGAATTTGAATCATTAGATGATGCTGATAGTTTCGTCCCACCAGATTGGTTTGGTGAGAATGTCACGAAAGATAAAAGATATCATAATAGTTACCTAAGTAGGGTAAAATAAAAAAGAGGGCTCTGCCCTCTTTTTTAGTGCGGATGACAGGAATCGAACCTGCACGGTCTCCCACTAGAACCTAAATCTAGCGCGTCTGCCAGTTCCGCCACATCCGCGTCAAATGATATTCTAACACATTAGACGCGAAATGTGTATTAGTTTTTATTTTTGTATTATTTCTTTTGATATCCTTTTATTTGATTAAAGAAATGAAAAATAACAAAAAAGACTATCTATGAATTATAGATAGTCTTTAATATTATATTGTTTTGTTATTTTTGAATGTTCTTCTTAATTAATAACTAACTACTTGCGCTTGCCCAACTTTTAGTATTGGAAGCTTACATTTACTTCTTCTTTTATTCTTCACTTTTTGAACAAACGTAAGTTTACCTTTTTTATTTTTCAATAAAGCGTTTTTTATAAATACTGTTTTTGTATTCTTTTTTGATCTGCATTTTTTTATTACTTTGCCTTTATACAAAACTGTTATTCTAGACTTCTTTTCTGTCTGCAAAGTATAGGTTATACCTTTTTTAGTTCTCTTTATTTTTGTATATCTGAGTTTATCAGTTACATATTTGCTTTTCTCGATAACCCTAATACTACTAATTCTTTCTTTTTTTGCATTTGTGCCATACATCTTTATATCTTTATTCTTAGTATATTTCAATGTGATTTTGAATTTTGCAGATTTTGTTTTTGCAATCTTTTTAACACCATTATACTTTACAACAACATAATTACATTGCTTTGCATTTCCCTTTAGATAAATCTTGTTCGATTTATATTTCACATTAACATTTTCTATGCTTCTAAGGATAATAGGCAAATACGATACCACTGTTATATCATCATCGCCTTTAACCTTATTATTGCTAATGCTTGTTGAGTATCTTTTGTTCATTCCCTTTACATCACATGACTTAATGCCGTATACTCTGTTATTTGGGTTCATTACCGAAACACTGCCGACATTATTATGTGCCAATCCTAATGCATGTCCCAATTCATGCTCTGCAACATGAATCCTTTCGGCCTTAGTATAATTATATTTGTCCAACGCCGCTCTATTTAACCACACTTTATTACTATTAATGTGACCGTCACTGTAACGATAGCTAGTGACACACTTACCTGATGATTTTAATCCATTTGCGCTACTATCACTATACAATGATAGTTTAGTTTTTGATGAACTCTTTTTTGTCCATTTGAAACCCTTATTTGTCCAATTTGATGTTGCGCCTGCCCAAATAGATTTATACTTATCAGATGTAGAATTCACCTGATAATTCGCAGTTTTTTTCGCGTATCTCCATGGATTCATTGGTGTAGTGCTTTTTGTTGAAGCATATGTGAAAACACTAAAAAACATACTAATAATAATCGCAATACAAATTGCTTTAATTAAGTTTTTCATACTTCTACCTCCCATATTATTCAGTTGTCAAAAATAACATCTCTACGTTATCATAAACACCATTTTATTGCAAAAATAAAGCCTATAAGTGACCAAACGCTTATAGGCTTTATTCCTTTTTCTCCCTACTTAACCTTTACTACAATCTTTTTACTGTTTTTTCCATTATGAGCTTTAGCCCAAATTTTACAACTTCCCTTTTTAACAGCCAAAACTTTTCCAGTTTTTTTGTTTATTTTTGCGATTTTCTTATTTGATGAATACCAACGTATTTTTTTATCTAATAAAGGTTTTTCAGTTTGTATGATTTTAGCTTTTAGAGTTTTACGTCTACCTCTTTTTATTGAAAGCGATTTCTTATCAACAACTACTGATTGCGCATTTCCGCATTTATTAGTCAATGACACTGCCTTTACTCCATAGCTACGCTTTCTAATCTTTTTTCCTTTTCCATTCTTCTTAGTTTTTGCCAGAACCTTATAAGCATATACATTATCATCCTTTATTTCAGTAACATAGTAGTTTGTCCCTTTTCCATTTCTGATCGCAACTTTTTTATATTTACCTGAACTATTATCTCGCTTATATACAATGTAGCTGCGTGCCTTTTTAACTTTAGTCCAAGTTAAAAACATGTTTTTATTCTTATTTACAGGGCGAACATACAAGCATTTAGGTTTTTTTGCTTCTTTTGTTTCTAATTTGGCAGCATTTTTAATAAACGCTCCAGATTCATTGTAGCCCATAACTGTTTTATCACCAAACAGATAATATAATCCATCTAATGTATCTTTATCATCTGCCGATATTACTGTAATTTTCGTTTTACCTTGAGCTCCATTAACAATCATTTGATTCTGCTCATTTTTCAAAGTGATAGGTTTATATAATGTACCATCTAATTCATAACCACCTAACGCTTCCCCCATACATAGTGAAATAAAATATTGTTGTTTTTTACCAGATAATGATAATTCTTTTTTTGACATATTGATTTCTGCATGGCATGAATCATTGGTGTCTACAATCACCATACTATCTTTTTTGTTAATGTAATCTATAACTAAATGGTTATATCCTTTACTTTTCCTATCCAACACATAACTATCGCTGCTTCGAACCAAAAGAACTTTGTAAACATTCGGAGTCTCCATTTCGTATTTCTCTTTCAAAATCTCCATTGTTCCACTTATCTTTCCTTCGCTGTCTACAATGATAGTTTCACCTTCTGCATTTGTTATTGTAACAGGTACATCCAAATTCAAAGTGATTTCAACTTTTTCAAACTCTTCAGCATATGTATCATTTTTTATTCCAAAATTAATTGTTAATACCATTAAAAATGATATTAAGAAACATATGGTTCTTTTAATATATATATTTGTAATCATATGACAATCGCTCCTTATTACTTAATCTTAATTTTGTTATAAACACTAAAGTCAGTGTTGGTATCAAAGCCATATATTGTGTAGTGTTTCGACCAACCATCAACCCTTATATTTTTATATTTTTTGCTAACATAAATATACCTGTTCTTTCTTGAATACGAGTTATCATAACACTTAATAGCATACCATTTTTTACTACTTTTCTTTTTAGAATATTTAAGAAGTAATATTCTATGCCCCATTGGATTAGTGTGATTTTTATTCTTCCACATATAGAAACCAAAGCTTTGTACATAGCCTTTTTTTGCATTTCTAACAAGCATCTTTAATCCATTTTTATCATCGTTATAATAAAATACTGCTCTTTTATTGTAACCAAGTTGGGATGCATGATAATAATTTATAATATCCGCAACTTTATTATTGTATTTAGGATTTGCAACCCTGTTTATTTGATGACCTTTTCCATAACTTTTAGTATACTTTCTAACATTTATCTGTTTCTTTTTATTGAGAGCTGTAGTTATGGCCATACCGTAACATGATCCACACCATCTTGTTGAAAGCATACTAGATATTTTTGAATGAGCCTTTTTATATGATTTAAAATAACCAGCGGCCACTAATTTTTTTGCTAGCTTTTTCTTTAAATTTGAACTTAAATGATATTTTCTTCCAAACGCTTTTTCATTATTAATGAAGTTATATCTATATTTCAGTCCTGGTACTGATTTAAGTTGCTTTCCTTTTGAATTGAATTCTATTTCTGAATTACCACTATTAGTTGTAACTTTTACCTTACATTCTGCAGTTTTACTTCCACTTTTGGCATATACTATGGCCTCTCCGCTCTTTTTAGCATAAATGATACCATCTGAATATACAGCAATCACATTTTTATTATTGGTCGACCACGTTACTTTCTTATTTTCTGTAGTTATAGTAGGCAAAATGTTAACGGTAAGCTTTGCTTCGTCTTCTATGCCCATTGTTAAATTCGTTTTGTTTAATACAAGTGCAGAAATAGGAATTTCAATATCTCCTTTTTTAACAAAACCTGTGTTTTTATCATCATCAAAAACTCTTCCATTTCGAGTCCTGATCAAGTAAAAATCATCGCAACTTGCTATCACATCTAGGCTTGTTCCTTTTGTTATTTTTCCTTTTGCGTCCTCATTCTCCACATTAGCATTACTTGAAGCGCCTCGATATGCATCAATTGTGCTCTTGGTAATTCCAATACAAGTTGTGACTCCCTTATAAACTGACACAAACAACTTTTCTTTATATGTTTTGTTATTTGTTGTTTGAACAGTCAATTCTACATAACCCGTTCCTTCCTTCAAAGCAGAAATAACATCTTTTCCATTTTCTTTTTTTATAACAAAAGAATTTGTATTTGTGCTTGAAAAGGAACTGCTTTTTACCGTTCCATCTTTTAATTTAAATGATAATGGTTCACTGACATCTCCAAGCAGAATAGCTTTGTGATGTCCTGCAGTTGTACTATCACCTAAATAAATTGTAAGCGTATTGTCATCAGCGCTGATGTTCATACTTGGTACAATCAAACTGGCAAATAGTATAATCACCATTAATACTAGTGTTTTAAACCTCATATTATTCCCCCTCCATTCACTTTTTGTTTCATACAATGTGGCAATTTACCCACTATTTTTACGTTCAAATAATTTTATCATATGTTTTTCTGTAATACAAAAAGTGCATGTTTTCACTGAACCATAATTTAACAAAAAATAGTGCTCTAAAAATGTTGAAATAATGCAAAAAAATAAAGCCCTAAGGCTTTATTTCTCAATGAGCCACGGGAGAATCGAACTCCCGACAACTTGATTAAAAGTCAAGTGCTCTACCAACTGAGCTAGTGGCCCGTAATATTTAATGGGTTTCCCCAACTGGGGTAGCTGGATTCGAACCAGCGAATGGCGGCGTCAAAGGCCGTTGCCTTACCACTTGGCGATACCCCAAGGTGGCTAGAGGGATTCGAACCCTCGACCTCCAGATCCACAATCTGGCGCGCTAACCAACTGTGCTATAGCCACCATAAAATCTGGATTACCAGAAACGTTCCCGGAGGGATTCGAACCCCCGACCTACGGCTTAGAAGGCCGTTGCTCTATCCAGCTGAGCTACGGAAACACGTAAGCGGATAGTGATTTGATAAAAGCGGGTGATGGGAATCGAACCCACATATCCAGCTTGGAAGGCTGGTGTTCTACCACTGAACTACACCCGCAAACGTCGGGGTGACAGGATTCGAACCTGCGGCCTCCTGATCCCAAATCAGGCGCTCTAGCCAAGCTGAGCCACACCCCGGTTATATATACTTTTAGCCTGTGAAAAATCACAGCGCAAAGACAATTATATAAAAATGGAGTGTTGATGTCAACTATTTTTTCCTTTATTTAAAGGTAGTTGAGCGTGAAATGAGCCTCTCCTTCAGAGTCCATTTCCATCAGTATATAGCTTGGTTTATAACCTGCCACAGGAAGTTCAATACTGCCTGGATTTATATATGTTATCCCCTCGTCATATTGTATCATCGGAACGTGAGTATGTCCAAACATTACTATATCACACTCTTGTTCTCTTGCTGCAAAATATATTCTTTCAAGTCCATATTTCACCGAATAATGGTGTCCATGAGTGATAAATGCCTTGTGGTTACCCAATGTCATTGTTCTCAGAACATCTTTGTCTGATGCGAAGTCACAATTGCCTCGCACAATAATCACAGGGCACTCACACATATTCTCTAGCGTATCTTCTTGTCTCTCGATATCGCCTAGATGTATAACCATATCCACTTTTCCAGAACGAATTAGCACATCGCGGATGTTCTCCATCCTGCCATGCGAATCACTGAAAATAAGGATTTTCATTACAGCTTCCTCTTCAAAATCTCTTTCATCTGTTCTAAAGCTTTTCCACGATGGCTGATACTATTCTTCAACTCTGGATCCATCTCGCCTGTCGTCATTCCATATTCTGGCACATAGACGATAGGATCATAACCGAAACCATTAGTTCCCTTCTGTTCATAACCTATCACACCCTCGATAGTTCCGCTACAAGTTTCAACCGAACCGTCCGGAAATACTAGTGCCATCGAACAAACGAACCTCGCACTTCTTTCATTGCCCTCGGCATCCGCAAGTTTCTCAATGATGTAGTCATTCTTTTCCTCGTATGGCGTGTCCTCGCCAAGGAATCTCGATGAGTAGACACCTGGTGCCTTGTCGAGATAGTCTACTTCCAATCCGGAATCATCTGCCAAGGCAATCTCGCCAGTCATCTCGCAAATAGTCTTTGCCTTGATGATAGAGTTCTCCTCGAACGTCGTTCCTGTCTCCTCGATGTCGACATCTATACCTTCATCCTTCAATGTGGTAAGTTCCACATCGAAATCTTTCATCATCATTTTTACTTCTCTAGCTTTGCCAGGGTTCGTCGTGGCAAAAATAATCTTCTTCATATCTTCCTACTTTCTATCTGTGTATGCTTTCACGCAGAGATTACATTTCAGTTTTTCGGCTGAGTTCCAAGTAAATCCATCAGAGCTGATGTAGCCCTCACCATCTGAGAGGTCGACTTTCACTTTCATATCTTTTGCCTGCAACTCAACGGGGATTAGTTTATCCGTCTGCTCTCGCTTCTCTTTAGTAATCTTTACTATGATTGCAAATTTCGAATTCTTCTTCAGGTTATAGTCTTTGTCGAGTTTCAGTGTGTAGTAACCCTTCTCATCAAATGTTCCTTTCGATGCTACGTGAGATCTCTCACTCAAATTCTGTACATTTTTATAATCATCACATATGAACACTTCATAATCTAAATTCTTAGCCACCGCATATAATCCGACTGATTTTAAGTTTTCATTTCCATTCGCCTTATAGATATTCGAATAGTAAACTGTGTCACTTGAGTCAAATCCCATTGTTCCAGTCCAACCGAACTGATCACACTGATAAAGATTATCGTAGTTATCTGTGTTTTCTATATCCGTGTAGCATACGCATACTTCACCGAGTCGCTTGTCCTCATACGAAACATAGAATGTTCCTTTATTGCCGAAGGCATCGCCCCAACTGTTCTGGCAGAGATAAGCGCCGTCCTTCTTAACGCTAGAACTCTGGAAATTCTCTTTTGGATAGTGGTCGTCCCAACCAATGACAACGACATCATGATTAGGCTTCGACTTGCCCGTGTAGCAATAGCCGTATGTCGAAGGTCTGTAGTAAGGCGACTCATTGTTAATCGCGTCCATGTCCATATACATCGAACTCTCGACTCCACCGTACTTGAAGACTAGTTCCTTTATAGTCTCGCGGTCCTGTTTCTCAAGAATCTTCGCGCCTTGCACGTGCTTCACCGGCTTCAGATTTTTCGGACTCTTATTTCCCGTATAAGGGTCATCCTTGTCGAGCACTGGACCTTTCCATCCCATCAGATAAGCCATCGACATTTCGTAGACGCCACCACTCTCGATATGAGAAATGTCCTTATAGTAATTCACGAGATGATTCACAGAAAAGTTGTAATGCTCCTCTGGGAGCAATGTCGACTCAAGCGCAGTCATCGTCGCAAACGCCCAACAAGTTCCACGATTTCCTTGGTTCTTAACCGTAGGTTTCTTTTCTGCTTCTATATAACTGTAACTATCTGGCAAGGCTGAAGTCTTCGCCGTGTCAGACATAATAGCTGTATTCGTTTCACCATCGAACTTATACTTATAGCCCAAATGCTTCGAAAATACACTAGCAGTTATGTAAACCACTCCCTTTTTCTTTGTGAGCGGCTCTTTAGTCTTGTACTCTGTTCCATTCACATCGACTATGGCTTCGTTCAAGTTCATTGTCATTTCGGTTTCGCCCTTCTGAATGACGAGTTTAGTATTGTCGTAGAAATTTGAAGCGCAATTGAAAGCATCAGAAATAACACTGATTGGAATCATGAGCTCCATCTTCTCACTCATAAAGATATTCCCATCAGTTGGCGTTATCCATCTGTTATCCACTTTTAGCTTGATGGTTTTCTGATTGATATTCTTCGACATCACTACATCCCACGACTGGTCTTTGCTTGTCTTGTCGAAGTCTTTTTGCACGCTCTGTCTCGCAAGAAGCGTCACAATGAGAACTATCAAAATCACAACCACTGCACCGACTATGGCGGTGCCAAATCTTCTACTCATCTCTCGTCCTCTTCGGTGGCTTTGGTCCCATAAACTGGTAGTAATAAGTTTTAATCATACCATTATATATTTTACGATTCTTAGTCGCTTTCTTTCCAATGTCTCGCTCCGCGTTTTCGTATGATGTGATCACGTACATTGACCACGAGTCAAGCGCATTGTAGCGCTCACCAAGTTTCTCATACATAGGCTTTAGAGCTTCGATTTCTTCGAGCCTCTCGCCGTAAGGTGGATTCGTAATTATAAATCCATACTTCTTAGGATGGCTGAGGTCAGCCATATCTCTCTTTTGGAAATGAATCAAATCTTCCACTCCCGCAAGTTCCGCATTCTTTCTCGCAAACTCAATCATCTCATCGTCGATGTCATAGCCTTGAATGTCCGTCTCCACATCCATATTGATTTGCTCGGTTGCCTCATCGACTGCATCATACCACACCTTCTTATCGATAAAGTTCGTCCACTTCTCCGCTGTGAACTCCCTATTCATGCCAGGGGCAATGTTCGCCGCCATCAACGCAGCCTCTATAGGAATCGTTCCACATCCGCAGAATGGATCCACCAATATTCTATCCGCTTTCCATGGCGTCAGCATTATCAATGCCGCCGCCAATGTCTCCGAAATAGGAGCTTTAGCAGTGTGCTTTCTATATCCTCTCTTGTGCAGCGACTCACCCGAAGTATCAAGTGCTACTACCACTTCATCTTTATTGATAAAAATTCTAACTGGATACTCATCTCCCGACTCTTCAAACCAATCTAGGAGATATTTGTTCTTCAGTTTCTCAACCATCGCTTTCTTTGCGATGCTTTGTATATCTGATGGGCTGAAAAGTTTACTCTTCACAGAACTAGCCTTCTTCACCCAAAACTTTCCATCTTTAGGTATATAGTAATCCCAATCGAGTGCCTTTATGTTTTCGAAGAGTTCATCATAAGTTGTCGCCTTAAATCTTCCCACCTGAATCATCACTCTCTCTGCGGTGCGCAAGAAAACATTGGCGCGGGCGATAGCCGCGACATCACCTTTGAATGTCACTCGTCCATCCTCTACGCGCACAATCTCGTAGCCTAAATCTGTAATTTCTCTCTTGAGCATCGCCTCGAGCGCAAAATGGCACGGTGCGATGAGCGTCAACTCGTCCATAATATCCCCTTAAAAGGTCACATTTGTCGGTAATTATACCATAAATAAGTAATTTCTTATATATTAAAAGGGACGATATAAATCGTCCCTAGCGTGCATGAAAGGATTCGAACCCTCGACCTTCTGGTCCGTAGCCAGACGCTCTATCCAGCTGAGCTACATGCACATAGTCGCATTTGCGACGTTTCATATTTTACAATATGCACCCGTCAATGTCAATTCTAACGGCACATAGCACATTTTCTACTTCCAAGTCTTCTTGAAATTAGCTGGCGTCTTGTATTTTTTCTTAAGTAGTTTAGGCGTGTCGCCCCAATCTTTAAGATAATAATGTGGTGTGTCATATAGACCCTTCCAGTCTCCGCCCCAACCGAGGCCAACTTTCTTGATAATCTTCGACACAGCCTTCAACTTAGCATTGTTATATTGATCCTTCGCAGGTCCATTTATCGCGATATCAAAAGCGATACCCCACTGGTGCTGCGAAGAGTAACTCTTGCCCTTGGCATAAGTCACGATATTTCCTTTTCGAGTACGACCGAGCGAGTAGAGATAATCCTGACGCTTCTTCGTTCTATACCCCTCAGTGATGATAAGGAAATAGCCATTCTTCTTGCAGTTGTTGAGCGCAGTCTTAAGTTTCTTCTGCAATTTTGGATGAAGCAACGTCGTATCGATATTAATCTTGTGCTTGTGATATTTGCTATAGTCTATCGACACAGCCGAGTATGCACTCTTATATTCTTCCTTATTAATAGTCTCAAACGTCTTTATTTTATATGTATAAGTTGTGCCTGTGGCAATGTCTGTATCAGTAAAAGATGTCTTACCTACAACGGCAATCTCTGTATAATTCTTTTTATTTGTTGATCCGTAAACTCTATAACCAGACGCAGTGTCTACACCTGTCCACGTAACTTTAATAGTTCCGTTAGTCTTTTGCTGATAGACACTAGATGGTGCTATTGGCGAAGCCACAATCTTCTTCGTGGCTGCAGATTTCTTGTAATACTTAACCTTGCCCGTAGCCTTAACCTTATATGCGCGAACCTTGTAGCGATAAGTCACGCCAGTGTCGGCCGTATCATCCACGTATTCCTTTTCCAATGTGTAGTCAAACGCCTCGTACTTTTTACCAGCTTCACTTCTAAATACTTGGTAGCCTGTAACCTTCTTTGAACTGCACTTTATCTTTAATGTGATTCCGGCCTTAGTATTTTTTGCAGAACTAATCTTCGCCTTTGTTGACGCGGCGTCAGCGCGCGTCATCACAAACACGATTCCAGCAATTATTAATAATCCTAATGCTAAAGTTTTAAAACTCTTCATTCTTCACCTATCTTCTAATCATAATATTCAAATCTGTTCTGCCACTGATGCCTTTAATCTTTCCTCTGTCAGAGTACTGCCACATCTGAACATTCGGAATTCCACAGTTACTAAATTTCTTAGATGTGAAAGTCCAGTTCGCAAGCCAGATTCCGTATTTGGAAATCTTCTTATAGTAAGTCGCATTCTTGAAAAAGTCGAGATACGAATAAACCATCGTGTCATAATTGCGCTTCTCAAGGTAGTTACAATATGCCTTAATAATCTTCGTATTCGCACTCTTATATTTAGATCTATTTCTGCCAGGCTCCTCGTAGTCAAACGCTATAGGAAGGTCCATCGCTGGATACTTCTTCAAAAGCTTCGCAGTGAACTTCGCTTCCTTCTTTGCAGCCTTGACAGTTTTGGCATAACTGTAGAAATAGAAACCGACTTTGATGCCAGCCTTCTTCGCTTCCTTATAATTGCGAGCAAGCATAACATCCTCAGTACATCCATACTTGCCATGACCCAATCGGATCATCGCAAAAGACACACCAGCCTTCTTCACTTTCTTCCAGTTGATTTTTCCATTGTGATATGAAACGTCGATACCTTTCTTGCCTACGGCAACAGCCTCTCCAGCTATCACGCTAGTATAAACTTCCCCGTCGACAACCTCGACCGTTTGAACTTTATATTTGTAAGTCGAGTCCGGCACAACATCAGCATCGATGTAAGAATACTCGTCGTTCTTCACTAAGTCCAAGTACTCATATGGTCCATCGTTTACCTTTCGATAAATGACATAGAGCGATACCTCGTCGATATCTTCCCAGTTGAGGAGATTCTTCTGATCGCTGCGATTCACAGTCAAGTAGGCAGGTGCATGTGGTAACGCAGTAAACGCCTCCGACGCCTTGCTCTTCTTCTGATACTTTTTCTTGCCATTCTTCTTAGTGTAGGATCTAACCTTGTACTTAACCTTAGTTCCCGTATCAGTATATTTGTCTGTATAATATTTCTTTTTCGTATAATCGTAAGCCTTGAACTTCGAACCGTCAACGCTCCTGAAAATCTGGTATCCTTTGACCTTCTTGGAATTCTTCCACTTGATCTTGACACCAGCCTTCACCATCTTTACAGACGATATTTTTACATTTCTTGTCGATGCGTCTGCGCGCATCGACAATGCAAATATTCCCACAAATATGAAACTAAATAAAACTACATATTTTAGCCTATTCATGCTCTATATTATCTCCAAATATATTGATAGAAATAAAAGCATCC
>JAFQXO010000004.1 GCA_017406925.1 Eubacterium sp. | reverse complement strand
TTCCCCTCGCGATAACGCTTTCAGATTGTTAATCTAAATTACTATCGACTCTATACTCTTGGTATTATGCCTGTTTTGACATAAATAATTGAATTACTATCGACTCCATACTAATAATGCTTTAAAATACAACCAAAAAAGTTATAATTAAACGGCTCTAACCCTTAAAACAGAATAGTTAGAATACTATCGACTCCATACTCTTGATAAGCCACAACTCTATCGCATAAATACTCCTCTTCATCCCTGCTATTAATCTATAATTTCCCCAAGTTCCGTTTAGAACACAAAAAAAAGAGCCCTTAAGGGCTCTTTTTTTTGCTTCTAATCAACATATGTTTTTGTATATCCACATTCTTTACATCTCCATGTATAAGATTTGTGTTTCTTTCCACCAATTCCAGCCACTGCACCTACTGGTCCTAATAAAACAGCACCAGCAATTATCATTACAAGGAAAAGGCATGCGCTGCATGTCTTTTCTCTTGCATAAAAATAGAACAGCCCAGCGCATACGCACTGGGTTGTCGTTTATGAATCTTTTTAAACAGAATGTGTTATTTCAAAAATGTTAATTATTTTTTCAGATGCTAATCATTTGGAGAAATATGTTGTTCAACTTTATTAATATAAGCATGTCCATCTTTTATTTTATAATAGACCCTAAAATGCACAGCATCACCATCTTTAAATATTTCCTCCTTGCTATTATAGAAAACACTTATATCAACCATATTTTTAAGGGTTCCAAAGCGTTTATAATAACTATATTCTACTTTTTCAACGTGTATATTTCCATTGCCATCATTAATAGCATCAACTATTTTTTGCGATTCTTTTTTGGATATGTATTGAGTTTTTTTCCCAAAAGCAACATCTGATATTGTCTCTTCTAATTGTTTTGAAATAATATATTTGTATGTTACAAACGCTAAAATAAGAATCAATGCAATAGATACTAGAATCATCATTAAAATTCGTTTTTTCTTCACAACAGCTTCCTCTTTAAGGTCTTTAATTTCTAATTATTGTTGGCATGCTTTAAAAAAATATTGTTCCGCAAATTTATTGCAAAATATAATCAATAATTATACCATTCAGATGGTTCAATGGCCTCTCCTTCTTCATTAAAAAATTGAACTCTATCAATATATAATCTCATGTTCTTAAAAGTGTAATAAACTCTATAATCAACATATTGATCGCGCTCCGTGTCTTCATACCACAACGAAATATCTATATATTCTCTGAACGGATCAATGAAATTTATATCTTCTTTATAAATTTTTGCTTTTGGCACTTCATCGCTATGATAGTAATAATTTAAAATATCTTTGCACGCTTGCTCTGATATATTTGGATCATTTTGCAGTACTTTTTTTCTTTCTAAACATTTTTTTGTTGTCTTTTTTATATTGTTCGCGTTTAAAAGAAAGCCTATCACAAGAATGCCTATAATACTAACCACTATTATTACTATTAACAGAACTCTTTTATCATCTTTAGTCATAATATTTCCCCTTTTTATTTAGCATACATACTTCGACATGTGAATATTCTGAATTTTTTATCACTTCTTTTAACTCTACATCATGACGTGATCTTGAATGTGCAGAATAATACATTGCCAAAGTTGACAACCTTGATTGTATGAAACAATCTCAAAAATATAAATAATCACATAATATTAATCATCCATATATTCATCGTAAATTTCATTTATTCTTTTCATATATTTTTCTTTTTCAAATACAACCGGGTATTGAACAAAAACATATTCCATCTCTCTTTTTGCTTTATCTACAAATACAAATTCATAAGTATTTGAAACTTTTATATCATAGTTCCAAATATAAGCAAGTTTATTAAACTCTGAAGTGTTTTCACTCACTTCGCCATACTCATTTTTATAAGTGGATATGTGGGTTAATATTTTTTTGAATTTGTCTTCATCGTATCTACATTTTAGTCTTATATAGTGCGAATCATATAAAGGGTCCCTCTTGCTTATATACTTATAATATATAACTTCTTGTATATCTTTTAATGTTTTAGGCATTAATACTATTCCATCGCTCACAAACTGACCTTTATATTGCCCATATTTTTTTATATCAGTTGTCTCATAAGTTTTTTTAAGAGAACATCCACTCAACAATACACAAATCATGAGCATAAATACTATTTTTTTCATTTTAAATCACCTTCGCAAAAAAATTATAAGTAGAAAAATATTTACTTACCTTTTTCATTCCGCAGAAAGATTAAGTAGTCATGGCTAATAAATATAATACATGATTGCTTACATCATAATAAAACATCTTAATATCCTCTGAATAATCATCGCTCTTGTCTATTATGCAGTAATAGTTTCCTTCTTTTACTATATTTTTTTTAAACTTACATCTATGGGGATATTTTAACCTCCCATATTAAATTTTTCCGTTCCGTTTACTATCTTAAAGATAACATAGTTTATCGTTCTTTCAAGTGATTCATTTTTATTTGGGTACTCATTTTTGTGCCAATATGATTTTCTACTTTCACAAAAAAAGAACAACTCCAAATACTACTCGTACCTGGAGCCGTTCTTTGTTTTTATCTACTGAAAGGATCATCTTAGAAACGCCCCACTGACATTAAGGGCATCGATTTTCCCCTCGCGATAACGCTTTCAGATGACAAGTGCTTTTATAGGTGGAGCACTCTGTCTTTAATCTCCTGTGTTCTACCCTGATTCCAGAACTGAGTTCCGATGTAACCGCAAGTACGTCTAGCCACGCTCATCTTATCCTGGTTTCTGTTTCCACAGCTTGGGCATTCCCAAAGGAGTTTTCCCGTTTCATCTTCGACGATAGAGATTTCTCCGTCATATCCACAGCACTCGCAGTAATCTGACTTAGTGTTGAGCTCTGCGTACATGATGTTGTCGTAGATGAATTTCATAACTTCGATAACCGCTTCGATATTGTCCTGAAGGTTTGGAACCTCTACGTAACTGATAGCTCCGCCAGGTGACAACTTCTGGAAGTCTGACTCGAACTTGAGCTTATCAAACGCGTTGATTTCTTCTGTCACGTGTACGTGATAGCTGTTAGTGATATAGTTCTTGTCTGTTACACCCTTGATGATTCCAAATCTCTTCTGCAAGCATTTAGCGAACTTGTATGTAGTAGACTCCATTGGCGTGCCATATACGGAGTAACTGATGTTCTCAGCCTTCTTCCACTCTTGACACTTGTCGTTGAGTCTCTGCATAACAGCCATTGCGAACTTACTAGCTTCTGGGTCTGTGTGAGTCTTGCCTGTCATGCGTACACACATCTCGTAAAGTCCTGCGTAACCGAGTGAGATAGTCGAATATCCACCGAATAACAATTTATCTATAGTCTCGCCTTTCTTAAGTCTAGCGAGAGCACCATATTGCCATAAGATAGGAGCCACATCAGATGGAGTTCCGAGAAGTCTCTCGTGTCTACATCTAAGTGCTCTGTGACACAACTCAAGTCTCTCATCCAAGATCTTCCAGAACAAATCCTCGTCTCCCTTTGCGGAGCAAGCAACGTCAACTAAGTTGATAGTTACAACACCCTGGTTAAATCTTCCATAGAACTTGTGTGTGCCATCTGGGTTGCGCTGTGAATCCTCAACTGTGAGGAATGATCTACAACCCATACATGTATATACTTCACCCTGCTTCATCTCTTTCATAACCTTAGCTGAGATGTAGTCAGGAACCATTCTCTTAGCTGTACATTTAGCAGCAAGCTCTGTGAGACTCCAGTATTTAGAATCTGGAGTTACATTGTCCTCATCGAGGACATAGATGAGTTTAGGGAATGCTGGAGTAATCCAAACGCCCTTCTCATTTTTAACGCCCTTCATACGCTGCTTCAAAACTTCTTCTATAAGAAGTGCAAGGTCGTCACGAGTCTGTCCTTCTGGAACTTCGTCCAAGTACATAAACATCGTTACAAATGGAGCCTGGCCATTACAAGTCATCAATGTGATGAGCTGGTACTGGATAGTCTGGATACCACGGTTAATCTCATCCATCAATCTCTTGTGAGTAATCTGCTCAACCTGCTCGTCTGTGTACTTGATGCCTGTCACTTCACTCTCCGCCAAAACTTCCTTCATGATTTTCTCACGTGAAGTCTGTACGAATGGCGCGAGGTGCGCCAATGAGAATGACTGTCCACCGTACTGGTTCGAAGCAACCTGTGCCACAATCTGTGTGGTAACGTTACATGCTGTATAGAAACTGTGTGGTGTATCAATCTTAGTCTCTGAGATACATGTTCCATTCTGAAGCATATCTTCTAGATTGATAAGATCACAGTTGTGCTCTTTCTGTGCAAAGTAATCTGAATCGTGGAAATGAATAATACCCTGCTCGTGTGCCTGGATAACTTCCTCAGGCAAAAGAATACGACGAGTCAAATCCTTACTAACCTCACCTGCCATGTAGTCACGCTGTGTAGAATTGATAGTAGGGTTCTTGTTAGAATTCTCCTGCTTCGCTTCCTCGTTGCTCTGATTAATGAGTGAGAAGATATTCTCGTCGGTTGTGTTTGCTTTACGAGCCAACTCTCTAGTATATCTATAACGAACGTACTTCTGAGCTACTTCATATCCACGCATCTCCATGATGCCACGCTCTACCATATCCTGGATATCTTCAACGGCTACTGCGTGATTAGATTTCAAGATCTGCTCTGTAACCAAATCACCTACTGCAGTAATCTGAGCTTCGTTCATCTTATATACTGGCTCGATTTCATTATTGGCTTTGCGAATAGCTTCGAGTATCTTATTGACATCAAATGCTACTTCTTCGCCATTTCTTTTTATTACTCTTTGTGATTTTAACTCCATGTCCTTTCTCCTTCTCTTCCAAAAAACCTATAAAAAGGCTCATTTAAGACTGTTTTTCCGTCCCAAACCACAATATCTTGTGTTTTCATAGTGCATTATAGCACAATATGTTCCGTTTTGTACAGTCTTTTTTCGAAAAAAGTGGAGTTTTTTTGAAAAACTTAAGAAAATTAAGTGGAAAGAGTTGTTTTGAAGACTCTATAAACCATGATTAGACATACCGCAACCGCGATAGAATCGGCGATTGGGGCAGCAAACATGATACCATCGATGCCAGGGAGGCCTAGTTTTGTAAAAATGACAGGCAAAACTAAGATCAATGGTAAAAAGAAAATAATCTGTCTAGTTAGTGAAAGGAACGCTCCCTTATTAGGCTCCCCTATCGCTGTACAGAATGTAGATGTGATAGGTTGGATGCCTACGGCAAACGTCATAAATAAGAATATTCTAAAGAATTGCTCCGCATACTTAAAGTATTCAGGGCTACCCTTTCCAAAGAGACCGATGATCTCTCTAGGGAATAATTGAAACAATGTAAATGCTACTATAGAAATAGCTACTGCGGCGCAAGCCGCAATGATATATGTTTTCTTAACGCGTGCGTTCTTTCCAGCACCGCGATTAAATGATGCGATAGGTTGCATACCTTGAGATATACCTATGCAGAATGAGAAATAAACTTGTCCAACTTTCATAATAATTCCTGAACAAGCTAACGGAATCTCTGCGCCATAAACAGACAAAGCTCCATAGTAGGCTAGAGACTTATTGAGTGCAATCTGCACTACCGTCATCGCAAGCTGATTGATGCACTGCGCAAGACCAAGATGAGCTGTACGTCTAACGATTGCAAATCTAGGTTTGAAATGGTCGAGTTTCAACTTGCCGGCCTTGAAATGTTTCAAGTACCAAACAACCATTATAAATCCAACAATCTGTCCAGTTATTGTGGCGATAGCCGCACCAGACATACCCATCCCGAGAACAATAACTAAAATGTAATCTAAGATAACATTGATTATGGCTCCAGTGATATTACAAGCCATCGAAAAGTTAGGACTGCCATCTCCTCTTACCAAATGTGCTCCACCAGCTGAAGTAATTACAAACGGAAAGCCTAACGCAATGATTCTCACATACTCCACTGCGTATGGTAGAACCTTGTCAGTCGCTCCGAAGAATGAAAGCATTGGGCTCAAAAAAATCGATGCCACTATCGTGACAATCGCACCGACTGATAACATCATCGTAATTGCGTTGCCTGCAAAGTACATCGCTTTCTCTTTATTGCCCGCACCCATATTCAGGTTGAAACCTGAAGCACCACCGATGCCAAAGACAAGGGCAGTGGCCACACAGATGGTGGTTAATGGGAACGAGATATTCGTAGCGGCATTTCCCAAAGGGCCGACTGTTCTTCCAATGAAGAGCTGGTCTACGATATTATAGAGCGATACCACGAGCATTGAGATAATGCTGGGTACCGCAAATTTTAAAATCAATCTGCCAATCGGCTCAGTGCCGAGTGGATTTTTTACTTCTTCGCTCATTTAGTGAATCAAATTTACTAGTAGCACACCGCAGAGTGAGTAGTAAGTAACTACCGCTACCAAGTCATTGATAGTTGAAATCAATGGACCTGATGCCACTGCAGGGTCTACTTTAATCTTGCTAAATATAATAGGTACTATTGCGCCGACAAAACTTGAAATAATCATTGCCACCCAAAGGGCTCCACTTATACAGCCTGAGATAGCAAACGCCTCTGCTACCACTCTGCCCTTTATGAAGTGAATGTATGCACCTGTCACTAACATTGCGATAGCACCGACGATAAGTCCGTTAAAGAATCCGACGCGAATCTCTTTCAAAACGAACTTCATCTGCTGACCAAAAGTGAGTTCCTCATCCATAAGAACTCTGATGGTCACACCCAATGTCTGTGTTCCGACATTTCCCGACATACCAAGGATAACTGATTGGAAGAATACTATAACAGTTAGTCCGTGAATTACATGTTCGAACATTCCTGTTACAGATGCAACAATCAATCCTAAGAATAATAATGTCACTAGCCAAGGCACGCGCTTCTTCAAACTTTGGCCGAGAGGTTCATTCAAATCCTCCTCGTCAGCCAAGCCGGCGAACTTCGCGTAGTCTTCACCCATCTCTTCGTCTACTACTTCTACCAAGTCCTGAGATGTGATAACACCGAGGATGTGCTTGTCGTGATCTAACACTGGAATCGAATCCTCTTGATAGTCCTTCAAGTCCTCAATACACTCATCGACAGTCTCGTTCGCGTAAACGTATGGGTATGATGTAGTAACTAATGTCTCTAACTCATCATTGCTTCTAGCAATAATAAGATCTGGAAGGTCGATAGCTCCGTAGAACTTTCCTTCCTCATCTAAAACATAGATGGTTGTTATATTGTCATTGTCGGCCGCTTGGGCGACAAGCGTTTTCATCGCTTCTTTGATAGAAAGATCTAGAGTGACTGTTACGAAATTCGTCGTCATCTTAGAACCGATCTCATCCTCGTCGTAAGACTGGATCAAATCGATGTCTTCTCTCGCCTCGTCTTCCATCAACTCAACGAGTCGCTCACTCTTCTCCTCCTCCAATTCGTCAAGGATGTCAACAGCAGCGTCAGGTTCCATCTTTTCCAAGATGTCAGCCGCCAACTCTGGCTCCAACTCCTCGAAGAACTCTTCCGGATCATCCAGATACTCAAATACATCTGAAATTCTATCTAAACCAAGGAGTTTATAAAGACTTTGGCGCTCAGAAATATCCAAATCTTCTAGAACTGCTGCGATATCGTTATCGTGGTAGTCCTCGATTTGTTCACGCTTTACGACAGATGGCGCATCCGACTTGATGATGCGTTTTAGTTCGGCTTCGTAATCTTCCTTTGTAGGGACTACCTCAGCCACGTCTTCTACTTTCTCTTCAATCTCTGCATCGTAGTTTTTCTCTGTCATGACTTTATACCTCCTTTCGTTTTCTCTTGAAACTGTTTAATTAGTTCGTTTCGCGTTTTTTATTTGTAGCTTCTAATTACAAATATGAACTTTTTAAACAGCATATTGATTTTATAAATTTTTGATGACTTCGTCAACACTCTCAAGCGTTTTTATTGTGATTTCTGGTTTTATTAAGTCTGATGGCTCATAATCCATATCATTGAACCATACTGTATGTATTCCAGCGTTGATTCCGCCCTGTATATCTGATGATAGGCTATCGCCAATGATAACTGTCTCATCTAAGTTGATATCTCCTATCTGCGAGAACGCAATATCGAAGAATCTCTTGTCTGGTTTGTTGTATCCAACCTCCTGCGAGATAAACATCTTTTTGAAAAAGCGCTCTATGTTTGCTTCATCTATTCTTCCATGCTGAACAGAAGCTGTTCCGTTAGAAACCAGATAGAGATCATACTCATCTTTTAGTCGTTCTAGCAATTCATCTGCTCCCGGCTTCTTAAACGCCTGCCTAGACAAGATATCTTCATAGATTGTGCGAATCTTATTTGGGTCTACATCCATCCCCTTCTCTTCGATTAGGATAGCAAACCTTCCCGTCAAGACTTCCTCTCTAGTAACTTCTTTGCGCTCAAGCCTTTTCCACATCATTTCGTTGATTTCACTGTATCGTTTAATCAACTCATCTGTCGGCTCCACTCCTAACTGTACAAAAGATTCAGCCAGAGCCGTCGCCTCGCACTTTTTAAAATCTAAAATTGTATCATCTAAATCTATTAATACATTTCTAATCATCTATAGTTTCTCTAAAAGTTTTCTCTGTCTGCGATACTTCTTAGTGTCGACTTTCTCTCCCAACAATTCCTTAAGATTGTTTTTTGTTATCAGTTCCTCTTTCATTGCCTTCGGCAACTTCTTAATCTGAAACTCGAGTTTGCTGGCAAGCACCCTATCAGCACTCGACCAAACAGCCTCAAACATAACAGCACCACGACCTCTCGTATATTTGGCTCCGCCAAGGGATTCACCCTTGTGTTCGGCTAAGCGCCTTTCAAGATCGGTCGTGATGCCTGTGTACAATGTTTTATCTTTGCATCGTAAAATATATGTGTAATACATTACTCGTTATCTGGCTCTCCTTCATCGATGTCGGCTGTGCCCTCGCAGAAAGGACTACCTATATCGCATCTGCCGTGATGGCTAATCGTTGCCATCTCACCTTCCATAACTCCTGCAGATGTCTTCACTTTGATACGGCCTACACCGTCTTCAGTCTTGCCATCTAACATCGCTACGATAGCATCGATATCTTTCTCACTTGGTTCTGTTCCCATTGGTCCGTACCTCCTTTATATTTCTACAATCTCTAATGATTCTTCATCATATACTTCGAACAGCACTTCTCCCTCAGGAGTTACCACTGCGCTATCACCCGTGTAATGCTCTTCCTGATCGCCACAACAATTGATTCCTATCATATAGCATTCATATTGCTTTGCTCTCTCGATGAGCAAATCTCTGTAGTCGTCTCGTCTCGCCTCCGGCCAATTCGCTGGAACAAGTATCACGTCTGCTCCTGCCAACTCATCATAGGTGTCATCGAACCTCAAGTCATAGCAGATGCTGAGTCCTATATTTAATCCCATATAGTCAAACGCTACTATCTCGTCTCCAGGTTCAAAGTGCTCATCTTCTTTCGCATCCTCAAACAGGTGAATCTTAGTATAATCTCCAAGGAGGTTTCCTTCATTGTCGAAGACACTATAATGATTCTCTGAGTTTTCTTTGTAGAGAACCCAGCCGAATCCGATGGCGATGTCCATCTGGGATGCCCATTCGCCAATGAGATCGTATGTGTAGTCGTCATCCTCTCCCGTGAGGTCCGTGTTCATAGAAAAACCTGTGAAGCTCATCTCAGGGAAGAGAATCATGTCGGCTCCGCGCTCTTTGGCTTCAGCCACATACTCTTTTGCACTCGCCAAATTGTATTCTTTGTCTTCGTACTTAATGTCTAATTGACATACTGCAATCTTCATGACGCCTCCTTGTATAGTAATATTGTAACACAAAAAGCGTTTTTTCTTGAAATGAAATTGGCGAAAATATATAATTTATATAGAAGGAATCGAACGGATTATAGGAGGTTTTATGTATCCAGTTATAACTTTTAGCAGGGAATTTGGTAGCGGAGGACATTCAATTGCGAAGGCGGTAGCTGAGAAATTGGGTGTTCCATTTTTTGACAAGGAAATCGTAGATGAAGTTGCTGCAAAGAGTGGATTCGCTGAGGACTTTGTAGAAAAGCAAGGCGAGCATACTTCTACTTTCGACAGATGGTTTGCTGGCAATATGTATGGAAACAATTACTACGACAGTGCACAAGATGCGATTTTCAAAATGCAACGCAACTTTATCGAGGACAAGGCAAAAGAAGGTCCTTGCGTAATCGTCGGACGTTGTGCTGATTACTTTATGAAGGAAACTGATATCAAGACGCTTCGAGTTTTCATCCATGCTGACTTAGAACATCGCAAGGCTCGCATCATTGAGAGATATGGCGAACCTGAAGATATAGATATCGACAGAAGTATTCACAAGAAAGATAAGGGTCGTAAAGCATACTACCACTACTACACAGATCAAGAATGGGGCGATGCCGCAAACTATGATTTATGTATAGACACGTCAAATATTTCAGAAGAAAATGCAGTTGATTTGATTGTCACCCTTGCCAAGGCGATGGATGAATAAACTATAAATAAAAAGAACTACTTTGATTGATTTCAAAGTAGTTCTTTTTTTATTATTTAAGTTCTTCACCTGTGATTAGTTTATAACCTTCTAGGTATTTATCGATAGTCTTCTTTTCTATATCCGCTGGAAGTGTCCAGTTGCTATCTGGGTTGGCTTTCAGCCAATCTCTAGCTATCTGCTTATCGAATGATGGCTGAGTCTTTCCTGGTGTGTAACCTTCAAGTGGCCAGAATCTTGAGCTGTCCGGTGTAAGCATCTCATCGCCTAAAACAATATTGCCCTCGGCATCCAGACCGAACTCAAACTTCGTATCCGCTATGATGATGCCACGCTCGTATGCGTAATCGGCACACTTCTTGTAAAGCGCAATGGTATAGTCCTTGAGCTTCTCGGCATACTCAGCACCCTTTCCAGGGTAAGCCTTCTCGAGAACCTCCACGCTTTGCTCGAATGAAATATTCTCATCATGGTCGCCAATCTCAGCCTTGGTAGATGGAGTATAAATAGGTTCAGGAAGCTTATCTGACTCCTGGAGTCCTTCTGGAAGTTTGATACCACAAACTGTCCCGTTTTCCTGATAACTAGCCCAGCCACTTCCTGTAATGTAACCGCGAACGATACACTCGATTGGAAGCATCTCCAACTTTTGACACATCATGCTATTGCCGTCGAACTTCTCCTGTCTGAAGAATTCAGGCATATCATTAACATCCACTGAAATCATATGATTAGGGATGATGTCCTCTGTCATATCAAACCAGAACTTACTCATCTGTGTGAGCACAGCTCCTTTTTTCGAAATGTTGTTGTGAAGTATCACATCAAAACAGCTGATGCGATCTGTCGCTACCATTATAAGGCTGTCGCCATTATCGTATATCTCTCTTACTTTTCCCGCTTTGATTGGTTCCATCGTTTTTCCTCCTAGATTTGCTTGGTATATTGTACCACAATTATTAGAATCCGACTAATACGCCACCTTCTTCAGCATAGTAACTACACAGTGCTAGGTTTTGCATTACTGTCACTTCGATGTCTTGCCACAATTCGTTTATCATTTCTTTTAGTTTATTGGCGAGTTCCTCGTTTTTGAAATGCGCTATGATTATGGACTTACAGTTTTCTTTTCTATTCTTTATATCCTCTATCAAGGCGTTTAGTACTTTCTTGTTTCCGCGTACCACACCTTTGACATCAATGGTCCCCTCTTCACTACCTATACCAATTCCAGTAAGTTTAAATTTGGTAGCCATCATTCCTGCAACTTTTGGCATACGACCATTTCTGATGAAGTTGTTAAATGATGTCAGTGCAAAAAGGACATGTGTGGTCTTCATATATGCTTTTGTTTTTTCAATAATAGTGTCGAGATCATCGTACTTCTCAGCCAGTCTTTGTATCTTCCTTACAATCAGCGTGACTTCTGGTCCAGCCGTCAATGTATCTATGATTTCGATTCGCTTTCCAGGATGATCTTCTAGCATCATTGTTCTTGCACTCAGAGCGCTATTGTAACTTCCCGAAAGGCTAGATGAAATCGTAACCATTATTATATTATTGGCGTCGCCACATGCTTTAATCCACTCTTCTGGAGATGGGCAAGCTGTACTACTCTTTTCCTGGCACTCGCTCATTGCCTTGGCATACTTTTCCATATTAAGGAGCGGTGTGTCCTTGTAGTCCCTTCCATCCAAATTTATAGTGAATGGCACTGAGGCGTACTCGACCTGTTCACTTTTTTCTTCAAGTTCAAACAAATTTGAACTTGTGTCTGAAACAATTTTAAGCTTCATTGATTCCTCCCTATTTTAAATCATACTCATTTCCCTATTTATGATATACGATAATTATTATATTTCAAGTATTGACATTTATAGTTTTTTCACAAAAAAACAAGGGTTTCAACTCCCCTGTTTTTTATGCAATTATGTAAACCAGTTTACATAATTATTTTACTTTTTGATTACTGAAACGCCGATTCCCTTTGTGTCTACACTTACGTGACAAGCGATGCTGCAAGATAGTGGATCGTAGTCCACTTCATATCCTGGGAACGCATCTTTCACCTTTGTGAGCCATGCTTCTGCTTCCTCTTCTGCCTGGAGTGTTCCAGCTGTGTGAAGTCTTAGGTTTTCCTTTGGATAGTCTTTGAATCTAGTTAGCAAATCATTCTTGAGACTTTCAATCATCTTTGTCTCAGCAGATTTCATTCCTCTAACCTTTGCAAACGCATCTAGTTTTTCGCCCTGAATCGTGAGTACTGGTTTAATGTTTATTGCGGTAGCAATCATTGCGCCAGCAGCCGTAACACGACCACTTTTAACTAGATGGCTCAATGTATTTACTGTGATATATATACTCTGGTTGAACGCTTCCTCTTCGAGCTTTTCTTTTATTGCCACTGCATCCATACCTTCGTCAGCCATCTTCTTTGCATCGAAAACGCTGTCCTTCAATGTAACCGAGATACGATGGTTATCCACCACCTGAACCTTTCCGTCGTACTCCTCCGCGAACTGGCGCGAAACAGAAACTGAACTAGAAAGTGCACTCGACATCGGAATATACACCACGCTGTCATGATCTTCCAGAAGTTCATCCCACATATCCATAACGTGAGCTGGAGATGGTAGAGAAGTTTTAACATCAGAACCAGAAATCAATTCTCTGTAGAGTTCTGCATGAGTGATGTCTTCGCCTTCCATATACTCCTTGTCGTTCACAATTACAGGCATAGGAATAACAAATATGCCGTTTTCTTTTCCCTCATTGACGGACATTCCACTATTGGTGTCCGTCATAATCGCAATTTTCATTTAATAAACCACCACTGGCATTCCAACGTATGCCTTCTTGTATATTTTTCTCATCTTACCAAGTGGTGTATTAACACAACCGTGTGATCCGTCATGCTTATAAATATTTCCACCGTAAGCTGAACGCCATGTACTGTCATGGATACCCTGGCCATCACTTGTGAAGCCAAGCCAGTAATTAACTGTTACATCCCACTTCTGTCCATGATATGAACCTTGAAGTCTTCTTGGATGATTCTTCTGCAATACATGGTGCACTCCCTTAGAAGTGTGTCTGTCGCCAACGTTTCCTGTAACGACAGCAGTCTTGCAGTAAAGTTTGTTCTTAACATACATTCTCATGGTCTGAGTCTTGATAGATACTTCTATCCAAGTACCTTTCATACCTGTTGTAGTCGCTGCCTTAACAGTTGTGAAAGGACTTCTATAAGTCTTGCCCTTATACTTTCTGACTGCTCTAATTTTGAATGTATATGTATGCTTAATCTTCAAGCCCTTCTTTGTATATGAAGTGCCTGTTGTAGTCTTTAACTTCTTGTTACCTCTATAAACTTCATACTTGTCAGCACTCTTAACTTTGTTCCACTTGATAGTAATCTGCTTTCCGCCTTCTTTTGTTCTTACATTGCTTGGCGCAGAAAGAGTTGTCATAGCTGTAGTTGTCTTTCCTGAACTTAGCGCTTTTACGCCTGACTTCTTTCTATAAACAACTATCTTAAACTTATATGACTTTCCTGATGTAAGTTTGCTAACAGTACAAGTTGCTTTCTTTTTAGATACAGTTTTTATCTTCTTAAAAGCACCATATGAATTTCCGCTTTCGTTTGCTTTATAAATGTAGTACTTTGATGCCTTTGCATTCTTCTTCCAAGAAAGTTTAACACTACTACTCTTTGCAGTTGCTTTGAAAGACTTAACATTGTCGAGTTTTGTGAGTACTTTCACAACTACACCAGCACTCTTTGTGGTATAGCCATCCGCAACTCTATAAGCTACTACTTTGTACTTATAGAATGTACCTTGCTTAAGATCAACATCGATAACTGATGTCTTTGTAGTCGAATCAATCTTTGAATACTTTGTCATCTTGCCATTCTTCTTTTCTTTTGAACAGTAAACAAGATACTTTGTAGCGTTCTTTGATTTCTTCCAGCTGAGTTTAACTGATGTGTTCTTAATGTTTGACGCTTTTAGTTTTGTAACCTTTGCTGGAGTTATTTTTGCAGGTTTCGTAGTCGTCTCTGGTACTGTTGTTGTTTCTTCAGGAGCCTGTGTTGTGGTCTCCTCAGCTACTGTTGTAGTCTCTCCTTCGTCTGCATACGAAGTAACAGTAGTGTCTACCTGTGATTGGTAAACTCCTACCATTGTAAGTACCATTACGGCGATTAATATTTTACTAATTACTTTTTTCATATTAAATGCCTCTTTTTTACCTATTTTTAAACATATAGAACCTTGTATATTATACTAGATAATAAAGTAATATTCTATAGTATATTCATAATGATATCAAAGTTTGCGGACATTGAAAAAGGCTCTCAAAATTGAGAGCCTTTTTCAATAAATACTTTTTCCTATAGATTTGGCGCATCTTCTTTTGCATTATATCCTGCATCTACCAATTCTTTTAATATTTCTTTTTTATGTTCGTGCCCAAAACATTCAAGAGTAAGTTTCAATTCCACTGCTGCATTTCTATTAACTGAAACAAACTGATTATGCTCTAGTTTGATGACATTTCCTTTTGTGTCCGCAATCTTTGTAGCCACTTTCACTAATTCACCCGGCTTATCTGGAAGCAACACTGACACGGTAAAAACTCTACCTCTTTGGATTAATCCATGTTGCAAAATGGAAGACATGGTTATTACATCCATGTTTCCTCCACTAAGAATTGAAACAACTTTTTTGTCCTTGCAATCCAAATGATTTAGAGCTGCCACTGTAAGGAGTCCGGAATTTTCCGCTATCAGTTTATGGTTCTCTACCATATCTAAGAATACTTCTATCAGTTCTTCATCTTCTATGGTGATGATATCATCAATACACTTCTTTGCATAAGGGAAAATTTTTTCTCCCGGCGTCATCACCGCTGTACCATCTGCTATAGTATTTGCACTTGGAAGTGTAACTACTTTACCAGCATCAATCGATGTTTTCATACACGCAGCTTTGGCAGGCTCAACCCCTATAACTTTCACTCTAGGGTTTAAAAGTTTGGCTAATGTTCCTACACCAGCAATCAATCCTCCTCCGCCAATTGGAACCAAAATGATATCTATTGTGGGAAGCTCTTTGATGACTTCCATTGCAATAGTTCCTTGTCCCGCTACAACATCTAAATCGTCAAAAGGATGAATAAATGTGTAGCCCTTTTCCTCAGCAAGTTTCATGGCATATTCACACGATTCATCATATACATCGCCATGCAAAATCACTTCTGCGCCATAGTTTTTAGTTCGCTCTACTTTCATCAGCGGGGTTATGTTTGGCATGACAACAGTAGCCTTTACACCATACTTTTGGGCAGCGTAAGCTACACCCTGAGCATGATTACCAGCGGAGGCCGTAATGAAACCTTTTTCACGCTCCTCATCTGTCAGCGTGCTTATTTTGTAGTACGCACCTCTCACCTTGTAGGCACCTGTAAACTGTATGTTTTCAGGTTTCAAATAAACTTGGTTACCGGTGAGTTCACTATAATAATCACTGAAAATAAGACTAGTTTTCTTTGTTACTTTTTCCACCACTTTACTAGCCTTTTCAAACTGTTCAAGCGTCAATTTTTCCATCCGGCCTTCCTCCTGTCTGTATGTGAAAATTGATAACTCTCTAATTCGTAATTAGACACAAGTATATCCGCCATCCACTGGCAGCATAATTCCTGTTACATATGAAGAATGCTTGGATGCTAAGAACACTGTAGCTGTGTCCAACTCACCTTCTTCTCCATAACGCTCTGTAGGGATAGTACCCTCAGCGTATTCTTTGAACTCTGGAGTCTCCAACGTGTGTCTCGTAAGGTCTGTCCAGAAAATATCCAGGACAAATGCAGTTAACTGTGACATTTCTGTTTGACCACTCAGCAGCTAAAGCTCTAGTCAAGTTAACTAATCCACCCTTTGCTGCGTGATATGGAGAAGCAGCTGCCATTTTGTTTCCAACCAAACCATACATAGAAGAAATATTAATTATTCTTCCGTACTTTGCTGGAAGCATAGCTTTCTTTGCTACTTCTCTAGCCATCTTGAAGGCGCCAGTCAAATCGACATTGAGTTCCCACTCGAACTCTTCATCTGTCACGTCTTCTGCTGGTCCAACTGCTCCAGTGCCCGCATTGTTTATTAAAATATCAATCTTCCCAAATTTCTCAAGTGTTTTATCTACCACATTATTAATATCTTCCAACTTTGTGATATCGCACTTGATAGCCAATGTTTCTACTCCAAACTCATCAGCTATTTCTTTTGCAACTTCTTGTACTAATTCTTCTCTTCTTGCAATAGCAACAATGTTACAACCTTGGTTGGCCAAAGCCTTTGCCATCTGCACTCCAAGTCCCGTTGAACATCCTGTTACAATTGCCACTTGATCTTTTAAGTCAAAATAATTCTTCATGTTTGTTCCCTCTTTTGTTAGTTTGCTCTTTAATATAATTAAGTGTTTGTTAAATTATTAACTATCTTATTATAGAATAATATCTGATGTTTTACAATATATGTAATTATAATATTTGCGAATTTTATATTTTTCGCTTTCCATATTCTCTTTGCATTGCTTCCATAGTTACCACCCATTGTTTACCAAACTTACACACATCGATTCCTTTTAAGAATTTTCCGTATGCTATTGCTTTTCGCAATGTACTTTCGTTCAGTCCCCATAGCAAGGTGGCATCGCCAAATGATAGCAAACCATCAAATTGTGTTTTTACTACTTTCCCATTGTCAAACAACTCATTGCATGATAAATCAAGTTCATCATTCCAATATATTCCATATCCGCCCTGGTCAACTTCAACACTCTCATATAAATCCGTATCCTCTTTAAGAACAGAAAATTGTTTCCATTTTTTCATAATTGGTTTTAAATCATATGTCTTGGTGATGCCTTCAGCAAACTTCACACTCAAGACATTATCATTTAACGTCTCAACATTATTAACTTTATGAAACATAATGACCTCCTAATACAATGGCTCTATTTTTCTAAAATTCTGTGTATTCCAAATATCTAATAATTCTTCTTCGTGAACAAGCACCCACTCTTTCACTTTTTTCAATTCTCTATTAGGTAAATATCCTTCGAGTATTGTATTATTTTCAATTCCTATAACCGCAGAATATTCTGCAAATTTTACGTGAATGTGTGCTGGATCATGTTCAGATTGTGAAAAATATATTCTAATTACTATTCCATCAAATCTAGATATTACTGGCATCTTTCATACTCCTCCCTTTTTTATATTATCACTATATCGTGATACTGTCAATGATGGCTCCTTTTCTATATTATACATATATCACTTTTAAATGCAACATATTATTATGTTGCATTTAAAATCATACTGCGATGGGCGAAGCTCGAATCGCTCGCATTCGCGAGCGGATTCTCTCACACTGCCCAGCATACTGCGATGGGTAGCTCGAAACCATTCGCTTCGCTCATTGTTTCTCGCTCGTTTCAACCATCCAATGATGGTTGAAACATACAGATAAAAAAAGAAACCCACTCTTGAGTAAACTCAAGTGGGTTTCTTTTTTTATCTGTACTGCCCATCGCAGTATGATTATCTTTTCGAAAACTGTGGTGCTCTTCTGGCGCCTTTGAGACCGTATTTCTTTCTTTCCTTCATTCTTGAATCTCTTGTCAAGAAGCCGGCTTTCTTCAATACTGGTCTATATGCTTTCTCGTCTGCCTCTACTAATGCTCTGGCAATTCCATGTCTGATGGCACCAGCCTGTCCTGTGTATCCACCACCATGAACTTTTACGTCGATGTCGAACTTGCCATCCTGCTCTACAGCTACCAATGGCTGGCGTACGATCACTTTAAGTGTCTCAAGGCCAAAGTACTCATCGATGTCTTTTTTATTGATTGTTATTTTTCCTGAACCAGGTGCCATGTAGACTCTTGCTACACTACTCTTTCTTCTACCTGTTCCGTAATATCTATCTGTAGCCATTTTATTTCCTCCTCTCGGTTACTAAAACTTCAATTCCTCAGGTTGCTGTGCAGCATGTGGATGCTCAGCTCCTGCGTAAACGAATAACTTCTTGCGCATTGCTCTTCCCAAAGGTCCCTTTGGAAGCATGCCCTTAACCGCGAGTTCTATTACCTTCTCAGGCTTCTTCTCAAGCATAGTCTTGAGGTCTGTCTCTTTCATTCCGCCAACATATTCTGAATGATGGTAGTAAATCTTCTGATCTAACTTCTTACCTGTTACTTTTATATTCTCGGCGTTTGTAACAATCACATAATCGCCTGTATCTACGTGAGGTGTGAATGTTGGTTTATTCTTACCTCTGAGTACCTTTGCGATTTCTGATGACAAACGTCCCAATGTATAACCTGTAGCGTCAACTACATACCATTTTCTGTCGATATCTGTTGGACTTGCCATATATGTTTTCATTGGTATTTCCTCCTGAAATAATCTAAAAATATATTTGTCCGGTACTATGTCCACGCCGGGGCTATGGCTGAACATAGAATGTGGCTTTTTACACGCCACAGAGAATAATTATAGTATAGTTATTCCCCTATGTCAAACGGTTTTTATGCCGTTTTTATCAAGTATTTTAGGCGTTTTCGTACTCTATTTTGACTAGTTTTAGTCCATTCGCTCTAGCGGTTGGTCCTGCCTCATTTCTGTCCTTTGCATCCAGTATTTCTTTCATTTTGGATGCCTCATAAGTGCCTTTTCCAATCTCTATCAACGTACCGGCAATGATTCTGACCATATTGTACAAAAATCCATTTCCCTGCACCCTAATCGTGATAATATCCCCTTCTTTTTCAACATTTATTGAGTATATTTCACGGATTGTGGTCTCTTGCTGGCCTCCTGCTGAGCAAAACGATGCAAAATCGTGCTCTCCTACCAAATATTCGGCCGCTTCCTTCATTGTCTCTGCATCCAACTCACCATATTCCCAGTGAGCATACAGCCTCTTCGTAGGATCTGGAAATCTTCTATTTATTATCGTATATTCATACGTTTTCTTGCTGTCCTGAAATCTAGGATGCCAATCAGCTGAAACCTCGTCGGATTCCTGGATACGAATGTCCTCAGGTAATCTTTGATTCAGCGCAAAGCATATCTTCTCTGCTGGTATCTGAGTTTCTGTATCGAAAACAGCAACATTGCCGAGGGCATGCACTCCAGAATCTGTGCGGCTAGCGCCCGCAATTTTAATTTCCTCGCCGAGCAGTTCTGACAAATGCTCATTTATAACACCTGCCACAGTAGTCTCGTTATCCTGCACTTGCCATCCACAATAATTCGTACCGTCGTATGAAACTATAAGTCTTACTCTCTTCATATCAACCTTCCTACATAAATGTCAAAAGTAACAATCGCAAATGTTCCATCGAAATGTTCAAACCTATCGTTACCGCAATCAGCGCAAAGCAACAAATGTATCCCACTGCATCGCGCATCTTGTACTGCAACGGATGAAGCTTCGTTCTGTTTCCACCGTTATAGCATCTAGCCTCCATGGCTTGCGCCAAATTAACCGCACGCTTGATAGATGAAATAAAAAGTGGAATCAAAATCGGAATCAAACTTTTTGCGCGTCGGAAAATATTTCCACTCTCGAAGTCTGCTCCTCTTGCCATCTGTGCCTTCTTAATCTTGTCCGTCTCCTCTATCAGAGTCGGAATAAATCTCAAAGCAAGCGACATCATCATCGCCATCTCGTGAACTGGAAACTTGATGACCTTCAAGAAACTGAAAGCCTTCTCTAGTCCATCCGCAAGATTATTAGGCGTTGTCGTGAGCGTCATTATCGATGTTCCTATAACAAGGAAAATCAAACGCACTGCGATGAACACCGCCCTATATATACCTTGGTCTGTAATCTTAAACACACCAACATGCACCAATATGATTCCGTCTGTCAAAAACAGATTGAATATGGCACTGAATATCAAAATAAATAGTATGCCTCGTATTCCTTTTAAGAGTTTTACGAACGGTACCTCCGAGGCAATGACTGTTGCAGCCAGTACTATGGCCAGTAGTCCGAATCCAAAAATATTATTCGTGATAAATAAGAGCACTATAAATACAAGCGTCGCAAAAAGCTTCACTCTTGGATCTAATCTGTGAATTATGGAATTGCCAGGATAATACTGCCCAAGTGTTACTTCTGACATTACAAAACTCCCTTAATGCTCCTCTTCGCCTCTTCGAGACTGATGACCGTCGTATCTACATTAAGCCCCGCATCTTTCAAGTTCTTCATAATGTAACTAATCTGCGGCACACCAAGTCCAATCTCTTCTAATCTATCTACATCGGAGAATACGTCACGCGTAGCCCCCTCCATTGCTATCTTACCTTTACTCATCACGATGATTCTGTCGGCATATTTTGCCACATCATCCATACTGTGTGTAACGAGCACTACACCTATGCCGTGATCCTCGTGCAATTTGTTTACTCGCTCTAAGATGCGGTCCCTTCCCTCTGGGTCAAGTCCCGCTGTAGGCTCATCCAAAATCAATATTTCTGGCTCCATCGCAAGCACTCCTGCTATCGCAACACGCCTCTTTTGTCCTCCGGACAAGTCAAACGGAGACATCTCAAAATATTTCTCTTTAATGCCAACCATCTCAAGTGCTTCCTTGGCTTTAGCCAATGCATCTTCATCACTCAAGCCTTTATTCTTCGGTCCGAATGCGACATCTTTCAAAACTGTCTCCTCAAATAGTTGATATTCAGGATACTGGAATACCAATCCCACCTTACCTCTCAACTCTCGTCTGTTAAAACCTTTTTCATTGATGTCTTTTCCATCATATAAAACCTGTCCACTGTCAGGTTTTATCAAACCATTTATCTGCTGAATGAGCGTAGACTTACCAGAGCCTGTGTGTCCAATGATTGCCACAAACTCTTTTGAATCGATTGCAAGATTGACATTGTCTAATGCCTGAAACTCGCTAGTCGTTCCCTTACTGTATATGAAGTTTAAGTCCTTAATTTCTATTTTGCTCATTTACCTTTTCCACTAACTCATCAACTGTGAGAATACCTTTCATACCCATCTCATATGCCAACTCAGTCACAGCTGGAATCTCTAATCCAAAATTTTTCAGTTGCTCAACTTCTTCAAACACTTCACGAGGCTTTCCTTGCAGCGCAATCTTTCCTTCATCCATCACGAATACTTTGTCAGCCTGCGCTGCTTCGTCCATGTTATGAGTTATGAGAATAATAGTTACGCCAGCTTCATTAAGTTTCTTAATCGTTTCTAAGACCTCAGTTCTTCCACTAGGGTCTAGCATAGATGTCGGTTCATCTAAAACGATACACTTTGGTCCCATCGCTATGATTCCTGCTATAGCCACTCTCTGCTTTTGTCCTCCGGACAATTTCAAAGGTGAGCGATACTTGAAGTCCATCATCTCAACTGTCTCAAGTGAATGATCTACTCTTTTTTCTATCTCATTTCTCTCGATAGATAGATTCTCCGGTCCAAATGCGACATCTTCCTCCACTACTGTGGCAACTATCTGGTCATCTGGATTTTGGAAAACCATTCCAGCAACCTGTCTTATATCGAATGTCTTTTTCTTATCAGATGTATCCATTTCATCCACCCAAACAGAACCTTCAGTTGGCATAAGAAGCACATTGATATGCTTCGCAAGTGAAGATTTGCCTGAGCCATTGCGGCCGATGACAGCGATAAAGTCTCCTGCGTTTATGTCGATTGATATGTCATCGACCGCACGAAACATTTTATTGCTCTCTGCATCTACATAGTCATGTATTAAATTTTTAATTGAAATAATACCCATGACATTACCTCTAATAGAAACTTTTCCTTTTTAAATAAAAAGGAGAGGCTTCTCTAGCCTCTCCTTTATAGTTTCTTGTGACTAAACTAATTCTAATAATACTTCCATAGCTGCATCACCTTTACGCTGGCCAATCTTAACGATTCTAGTGTAGCCACCTTCACGGTCTGCATACTTAGGAGCAATCTCGTCGAAAAGCTTGTTTGTCAAATCAACTGTCTTGTCCTGTCTCTTAACTTCACCCTTCTGAGTGACCGGATAAAGAACTTTGTTAATCTGGCGTCTAGCATGAAGACGGGAAGGCTGATCCTTCTTTATAGTCTTTTCAACTTCATCGAATACTGTAACTTTTTTACCATCGACAACGTCCTTCATTCTCTTGCCATCTTTATCCTTGCGAGCAACTTTTGATGTAACAGTTACTTCATCATAATTGTCTCTCTCTTTTACAGCGAGTGCGATAAGTCCCTCAGCAACCTTGCTAACTTCCTTAGCTCTGCTCTCTGTAGTGACAATCTTGCCATTATTTAAAAGACTGGTAACTTGACCTCTAATCAAAGCCTTTCTTTGACTTGCTGTTCTTCCAAGTTTTCTATAACCTGCCATTTTAATACCTCCATAGTTTAATAGGAAAACCTATTACTTTTCATCACTTGGCTTAAGGCCAAGTCCAAGTTCATCAAGCTTTGCGAGAACTTCCTCGAGAGACTTGCGACCAAGGTTTCTAACCTTCATCATATCCTCTGAAGTCTTGTTAACCAACTCCTCAACAGTGTTGATGTCTGCTCTCTTCAAGCAATTGTATGAACGAACTGATAATTCTAACTCATCAATGTTCATCTCCAATACCTTATCGATCTCTTCATCCTCAGGTTCAGCAATTACTTCTGCGTTCTGAGCAATCTCGTTAAGGTCGATGAACAATTTCAAATGTTCACAGAGAACTTTTGATGCAAGACTTACTGCTGCATCTGTATCGATAGTACCGTTAGTGTACACATCGAGTGTAAGCTTATCCATATCTGTAACGTTACCAACACGAGTATTCTCAACTGTCATGTTTACTCTCTCTACTGGTGTGTAGATAGAATCAACAGCGATCATACCAACAGGCTGGTCGTCTGACTTAGACTTGTCAGCGCCTACATATCCTCTGCCCTTTGTGATGATTAATTCCATGTTTAGCTTGCTATTCTTATTGCTTAGTGTAGCAATCTTCAAATCAGGATTTAAGATCTCGATTTCTGAATCAGCCTCGATATCCTTAGCTGTTACAACTTTCTTACCCGATACATCGATACGAGCAATCTTCTGCTCATCTGATGAACTCTTGTTTACGATCTCTAGCTGCTTTACGTTAAGAACGATCTCTGTGACATCTTCCTTAACTCCAGGGATAGAACTGAACTCATGAAGAACTCCGTCTATCTGAATCTGACTTACAGCTGCTCCTGGCAGTGATGAAAGCATAATACGTCTAAGCGCATTTCCTAATGTAGTTCCGTAGCCTCTCTCTAGTGGCTCAACTACAAACTTTCCATATCTTCCATCATCTGACTTTTCTATTGTTATATTTGGTTTCTTAAAATCAAACACTATAGCCCCTCCTTTTTGGGAATTGCTTTAGCTTATTGTGGATTTTATTTAGAATACAACTCGACAATAAGCATCTCATTTACAGGTACATCAATATCATCTCTCTTAGGGAGTTCTTTAACTTCACCCTTAAGACTATCCTGGTCTACTTCCAACCATGCTGGGAAAGTTCTTCCACCAGTCACCTCAATGATGTCCTTGTATCTCTGAGAACCCTTGCACTTTTCTTTGATTTCGATAACATCTCCAGCGCTTACTAGGTAAGATGGAATGTTAACCTGTTTACCATTAACCAAAACGTGCTTATGACCAACAATCTGTCTAGCCTCTCTTCTAGTACGAGCAAGTCCCATACGGAAGATAACGTTGTCGAGACGAGTCTCTAATAGAATCATTAGATTCTCACCTGTCTGTCCTGGTTTCTTCTGTGCCTTTTGATAATAGTTTCTAAAAGGTTTCTCTAATACTCCATAAATGAACTTAGCCTTTTGCTTTTCTCTAAGCTGAAGACCGTACTCGCTCATTTTTCTGTTTGATCTTCTTAAATTTCTATTTGATTTCTTATCTATTCCTAAATACGTTGGATCCAAACCAAGTGATCTACATCTTTTAAGAACAGGAACTCTATTTACTGCCATAACTTATTCCCTCCTTAATTAGACTCTACGACGCTTTGGTGGACGACAACCATTGTGTGGTACTGGAGTAACATCCTTAATAGATGTAACCTGTAATCCACAAGTAGCGAGTGCACGAATAGCTGCCTCTCTACCTGAACCTGGTCCCTTAACCATAACGTCAACTGACTTTAATCCATGTACTAATGCTGCCTGGGTAGCAGTCTCTGCTGCCATCTGCGCTGCGTAAGGAGTAGATTTCTTAGAACCTCTAAATCCTAGTCCACCCGCGCTAGCCCATGACAAAGCATTGCCTTCAGCATCTGTCAAAGTAACGATAGTGTTATTGAAAGATGCCTGAATATGTGCCTGGCCGTGGCCGACATTCTTCTTAACACGCTTCTTTGAAGCTTTCTTTGTAACTTTCTTAGCCATTACTTAAACTAACCTCCTATGGGTACTACTTTACTTTTTCTTGTTTGCTACAGTTCTCTTAGGTCCCTTTCTAGTACGTGAGTTGTTCTTAGTATTCTGTCCACGCACAGGAAGACCCTTACGATGACGGATACCTCTATAGCATCCAATCTCCTGTAATCTCTTGATGTTCATAGCAATCTCTCTACGAAGATCACCTTCCACCATTTGACTAGTTTCGATTACATCACTTATCTTCTTAACCTCGGCATCAGTCAAATCCTTACAACGAGTGTCAGGATTTACATCAGCTTCCTGCAAAATACGCTTTGAGCTAGAAACGCCGATTCCGTAGATATATGTGAGTCCAATCTCAACTCTCTTGTCTCTTGGTAAATCAACACCTGAAATACGAGCCATGTGTATAACCTCCATAAATTCTTTCGTGAATATATAAATAACGTAGCCCGCGTAAAACACGTCTGAAATGTAGTACGCACCCATAAATTCACAGTTTAAAGTTTCTTTGGACGAGGGTTCAGCAATAAAAAGCCCTCAGTCCTGTAGGCATAGCCTACAATATTTGATAGCGATCTAGATGGGATCGCTGCAGCCGCATAGTTAAATGTAGGAAAAAGTTCCTACAAACGCACAAACAAGTGAACAATACGAAATCATTCACCCTTCTAAAAATGTGTCTTGATATGCCTATCCTTGACGCTGTTTGTGCTTAGGATTTTCGCAGATTACTCTTACGACACCCTTTCTTTTGATGACTTTGCATTTTTCGCAAATTGGTTTTACTGATGATCTTACCTTCATTAGTAACTCCTCCTCTCACAAAAAAGTCCAACTAACATTTTAACATCGTGGATGTCAAGATGCAAGCACTTTTTTATTTATCTCTCCAAACGATTCTTCCCTTAGAAAGATCGTATGGTGACATCTCAATGGTAACTGTGTCCCCTGGTAGAATTCTGATATAGTGCATACGAAGTTTACCACTGATATGTGCTAAAACTTCATGTCCATTCTCCAGTTCCACTTTGAACATAGCATTAGGTAATTTCTCTACTACTGTTCCTTCGATTTCAATAACATCTGCTTTTGACAATTAATCTTCCTCCTAATCTAATACGAGAGATAATATCTCTGGTTCTCCGTCTGTGATAAGAATAGTATTCTCATAATGTGCTGAAAGTGTTCCGTCGTCTGTCACAACTGTCCAGTCATCATCCAGCCATCTCACATCCGGTCTTCCAATATTGATCATTGGCTCTATAGCCAATGTCATTCCCTTTTGCAGTTTCATTCCTCTGCGGTTCTGTCTATAGTTTGGAATCTGTGGATCCTCGTGCAGTTCTCTTCCTACACCGTGTCCTACCAATTCTCTTACCACGCCGTATCCAAAACTTTCAGCGTAGTCTCCGATAGCGCCAGATATATCAAATAAGTGATTGCCTGCTTTAGCGTACTTGATTCCTTCAAAGAAACTCTGCTTAGTCACTTCCATAAGTTTAAGTGCCTCTTCACTGACTTCTCCGATAGCAATCGTTCTAGCTGCGTCTGACTGGTAACCCTCGTGGATAACTCCAATGTCTAGACTCACTATATCGCCGTCTTTGACAATCTTATTTTTCTCAGGCAGTCCGTGAACCACCTCGTCGTTGATAGAAATACATACAGACCCTGGATAACCTTGATAATCTAGAAACGATGGAATACATCCATAACTTCTTATCATCTCCTCACACTTTTTGTCTATTTCGTATGAGGACATCCCTGCCTTTATTTCTTTTGCGAGATCATTGTGAATGGTGCCGAGTATCTTTCCGGCTTCTCGCATTAGGGCGATTTCTCTCTCAGACTTAATAGTAACTGCCATGATTATTCTCCCAGGATGTCAACTATCTCAGTAAATACATCCTCCATCTTTAGAGTTCCATCTACTGTCTTCAAAATATTCTTGTCTGTGTAATAGTCGATGAGTGGCTGTGTCTGCTCGTGGTAAACTGCGAGTCTCTTCTCAACAGTCTCTGGCTGATCGTCATCTCTGATGATAAGCTTTCCACCACAGTGATCACATACTCCGTCAACCTTAGGTGCTCTATGATCCATGTGATATGTTGCTCCGCAATCAACACATGCTCTTCTTCCACCCATTCTTACGATGATGTTCTCATCAGGTACTGCTACGTCGATAGCATAGTCAATGTTCTCGCCGATAGCTTCGAGTGCCTTATCAAGCGCCTCTGCCTGTGGGATAGTGCGTGGGAATCCATCAAGGACGTAACCGTTTGCACAATCATCTTCTTTAAATCTATCTATAACTAAGTCTACAACTAATTCGTCAGGAACTAATTTTCCTTCGTCCATGTATGTCTTAGCTTTCTTTCCAAGTTCTGTGCCATTCTTAATGTTGGCTCTAAATATATCGCCTGTCGAGATATGTGGAATACCATACTTCGCTGCGATGCGCTTTGCCTGTGTGCCTTTTCCTGCACCAGGAGCTCCTAACATAATAATCTTCATTCTTCTCTCCTCTTAACAATGAAAAGTGGAAAGAAAAGAGAAAGCCTCTTTCCTTTCCGTTTCCATATAAATTGCCCAAGGGGCAACTAGAATATACCTCTTACTGTGCTGTAATTGTGCTCTGATACCATAGACTTGAGAGTCTCTAATGTCTCAAGGATAACACCTACGATAATGATGATTGATGTGCCACCAAATCCTAGCTGAACACCTGAGATACTACCACCCGCGATAGGGATGATTGATACGATACAGAGTCCAATAGCACCGATCAAAATAATGTAGTTCAAAATGTGTGTCAAATACTCAACTGTTGGCTTACCACTTCTGATTCCTGGGATAAATCCACCACGATCATTCAAGTTCTTCGCCACCTCACGTGGGTTGAATGTGATTGATGTGTAGAAATATGCAAAGAATATGATAAGTAACAAATATACTATAAATCCGATTGAGTAATGCCATGGTGCCTTCAACCAGCTTGACTGTGTGAGGTAGTTAGACCATTCTGGTGTCTTACCTCCGCTTAAGAACGTAGCAATAACCACTGGGAACTGCATAAGTGATGATGCGAAGATGACAGGGATTACACCTGCGGTATTGACACGAAGTGGAATGCTTGACTGCTGTCCACCAACCTGTCTACGACCTTGAACCTTCTGCGACATCTGAACGCCAATCTTTCTTGTCGCTCCTTGCAGTATAACTACCAACGAAACTAACAGGATGATAACTGCTGTGATAATTGCAGTTGCCAATAATACGAAACCTATTGATTCGTTAAATGCTGTTGTCTTCTTTCCAGACTGTACAGCCTTGATATATGGACTCCAGTACTGAGTGTAAAGGTTTCCAATAGTAGCTGGCATACCCTGGATGATGTTGATAGTAAGTACGATAGAGATACCGTTTCCGATTCCCTTTTCAGTGATCTGCTCACCAATCCACATAAGTACTGCTGAACCAGCTGTCATAGCTAGTACACCGAGTACGATAACTCCCCATGCTGGAATCGCTTTGAATCCATCTGGGATTAGATAACCTGAGTTGTTGAAACCAATCAACATAGCAGTTGACTCAATAATAGCCAAACCTACTGTTAGGTATCTAGTAATCTCTGCAATCTTCTTTCTACCCTCTTCTCCATCTTTCTGGATTTCATCCAGTTTAGGAATAGCGATAGTAAGAAGCTGCATGATGATGGATGATGTGATGTATGGTGTGATGTTCAAAGCGAATATTGACATCTTTTCCATGGAACCACCTGTGAACATATTGAAGAAATTCAAAACGTCTTTTGTAGCACCTGTGGCGCTTTGTGGTTTGAAAATCTGATTGAATATGTCACCGTTCAAGAATGGGATAGCTATCTGACATCCCAATCTTACAACAACCATCATAAAGAATGTATAATACAATCTTTTTCTAATTTCTTTGATTTTAATTGCTTTTCTTAAGGTTTCTAACATATTAGATCACCTCGCAACTTCCGCCTGCGGCTTCAATCTTTGATTTAGCTGTCTCGCTAAATGCGTTAACTTTTACAGTGAGTTTTTTCGAAATCTCGCCGTTGCCTAAGATCTTTACTCCATCTCTAGCATTCTTGATAACACCTGCCTCCAATAGTGCTGCTACGTCAACTGTAGCTCCGTCATCAAATCTATCTAGTGCTGAAACGTTAATAGCAACGATATCCTTTGTATTAACGTTAGTAAATCCTCTCTTAGGGATACGTCTGTAAAGTGGCATCTGACCACCTTCGAATCCTGGTCTAGGACTTCCTGAACGAGCTTTCTGTCCCTTGTGTCCTTTTCCGGCTGTCTTACCGTTTCCAGAACCATGACCACGACCTCTTCTGAAATTATCACTATGCTTTGAGCCTTCTGCTGGCTTTAAATTCGATAAATCCATTGTCGCACCTCCCTTTAAACTTCTTCTACTTTTACTAAATGTCTAACTTTCTGAATCATTCCTCTGACTGCAGGATTGTCAGGCATTTCAACTGTCTTGTGAAGCTTATTTAAACCTAAAGCTTCTACAGTCTTTTTATTCTTTGGAACTGCTCCAATTGTTGATTTAACTAAAGTAATTTTTAACTTATCTGCCATTGTTACTACCTCCTTAGCCTAAAATCTCTTCTACAGTTTTACCGCGAAGTGAGGCTACTTCCTCTGGAGTCTTCAATGCAGCCAATCCTTCAATTGTAGCAAGAACTACGTTCTGCTTGTTGTTTGAACCTAAAGACTTTGTACGAATATTACTGATACCGGCAAGCTCAACTACACTACGTGCAGGACCACCGGCGATAACACCAGTACCTTCTGGAGCCTTCTTCAAAAGAACATTGGCTCCGCCAAACTTACCAATAATATCATATGGAATACTCTTGTTCTCATCTATAGGTACATTGATAAGGCTCTTCATAGCATCCTCTTTACCCTTGCGGATAGCCTCAGGAATTTCAGCTGCTTTACCTAAGCCTGCACCAACGTGTCCGTTTTTGTCACCAACTACTACTAAAGCTGCGAAACGCATATTACGTCCACCCTTTACTACCTTAGTAACACGTTTGATTGACACTACTGTTTCTTCTAATTCTAACTGACTTGCGTCAATTGATTCACGTCTCATGTGTTACCTCCTCAACTAAAATTCCAGACCAGCTTCACGAGCTGCTTCTGCTAATGCCTTAACCTTACCTTGGTATACGAAACCGCTTCTGTCGAATACGACTTCCTTGATACCGTTAGCTGTTGCTCTCTCGGCAATAACCTTGCCTACATATGCTGCAGCGTCGATGTTGTTAGTCTTCTCAACAGCCTTCTTAACATCTTCTTCGTTAGTAGATGCGGCTACGAGAGTCTTAGCAACTGAATCGTCAATAATCTGAGCATATACATGATTATTACTTCTGAAAACTGTTAAACGTGGGCACTCTGTTGTACCTGCTAGTTTGTTACGAAGTCTTCTATGCTTCTTAGCGCGAACTTCGCTTCTAGATCTTTTCTTAATCATAACTACACTCCTTTATTATTCTGCTGCTGCAGTCTTACCAGCTTTACCATCCTTACGTCTGATATGCTCATCCTCGTACTTGATACCCTTGCCCTTATATGGCTCTGGCAATCTCTTAGTACGGATCTCAGCTGCATACTGGCCGACTTTCTCTTTATCAATTCCCTTTACGATAATCTTATCCTGTCCGTCTACTTCAGTCTCGATACCCTCTGGGTCTTCCATCTCAACAGGATGTGAATATCCAAGTGAAAGGACTAGTTTCTTACCTTGTTTCTGTGCTCTGTAACCTACGCCATTAACCTCGAGTACCTTCTGGTATCCCTCAACCACGCCAATAACCATGTTATTGATCAATGATCTTGTAAGTCCGTGAAGTGCACGGTTCTTCTTGAGGTCGTTTGGTCTAGTTACAACGATGTTATCACCGTCTTTTTCAATCGTCATTGCCTCCGGCAATACTCTTACGAGCTCACCCTTTGGGCCTTTGACAGTCACCTTATTATTTTCTGCTATATCTACTGTTACGTCTGCAGGTATAGCGATAGGCATTTTTCCAATTCGTGACATTTCGCCGTTCCTCCTTTTAAATTACCAAACAAATGCAAGTACTTCTCCACCTACATTTTGCTTTCTAGCTTCTCTATCTGTAATCACACCTTTGTTAGTAGAGATGATGGCTACGCCAAGTCCGCCGAGAACCTTTGGAAGCTCGTCCTTACCTGCGTACACTCTAAGTCCAGGCTTAGAAATCTTCTTCAAGCCTGTGATAACTTTCTCATCTTTATCTTTACCATACTTCATTGTGATTCTGATATTCTTAAAGTTTCCTTCTTCTACAACTTCATAAGCTGTAATGTATCCTTCTTTTTCAAGGATGTCAGCAATAGCTATCTTCATCTTTGATGCAGGAACATCTACAGTATCATGTTTAGCAGTATTTGCATTACGTACTCGAGTAAGCATATCTGCAATTGGATCACTCATAGTCATAGTTTATTTCCTCCTTCAAATCTTTCTCTTACCAGCTGGCTTTCTTCACACCTGGTATCTGTCCCTTATATGCTAATTCGCGGAAGCAAATTCTGCATACACCATACTTTCTAAGGTATGCATGTGGACGACCACAGATTCTACAACGATTGTATTCCTGTGTAGAGAACTTAGCCTTTTTTTGCTGTTTTTGTTTCATAGCAGTTTTAGCCATGGATATACCTCCTAATTATTTGCGAATGGCATATTAAACAATGCCAATAATTCACGAGCTTCTTCATCTGTGTTAGCTGTAGTAACGATGATTACGTCCATACCTCTAACTTTGTCAACCTTATCGTATTCGATCTCTGGGAAAATAATCTGCTCTTTGATACCGAGTGCATAGTTTCCTCTTCCGTCGAATGCGTTTGGATTAACTCCTCTAAAGTCACGTACACGAGGGAGTGCAAGGTTTACAAGTCTGTCTAAGAACTCATACATCTTCTCACCTCTGAGTGTAACTTTACATCCGATAGGCTGTCCTTCTCTCAACTTGAAGTTAGCTACTGAATGCTTCGCCTTTGCGATCACGGCCTTCTGACCTGTGATAGTCTCAAGATCTGCTACTGCAGAATCAAGAACCTTGGCATTCTCCTTGGCTTCGCCAACAGCCATGTTGACAACTATTTTTTCAATCTTAGGGATTTCCATGTCGTTTTTGTATTCGAACTTCTTCTTCATTTCATCCCTGATTTCGTTCAAATAATTTTCTTTAAGTCTACTCACTTTATGGACCTCCCTTCTTAATCAAGCACTTCGCCAGTCTTCTTGGCGATGCGAACTTTCTTACCGTCTTCTACTTTGTATCCAACTCTGGTAACTTCACCCTTGACAACTACCATAACGTTAGATGCATCGATAGGTCCTTCCTGTGAGACAATTCCGCCGTTCTGGTTATCAGCGTTTGGCTTCATATGCTTTGTGTGCATGTTAACGCCCTCAACCTTAACTGCGTTGTTCTTTGGGTCAACTGCGGTAACTTTACCTTCTTTACCTTTGTCTTTTCCAGCGATTACTTTAACTGTATCGCCCTTCTTTATTTTCATAGCTGACATACTAACACCTCCTATAATACCTCAGGTGCAAGTGATACGATTCGCATAAACTGCTTATCTCTCAATTCTCTTGCAACTGGTCCAAAAATACGAGTTCCTCTAGGTGCTAGATCTTCGCCTAGTATTACAGCGGCATTCTCGTCGAACTTGATGTATGAACCATCTTTACGACGCATACCCTTAACAGTACGAACTACTACAGCTCTTACAATGTCGCCCTTCTTTACTTCACCACCTGGTGTAGCATCCTTTACAGTAGCGACAACTATATCACCGATATTAGCATATCTTCTAGTAGATCCGCCCAACACTCTGATAGTAAGCAATTCTTTAGCGCCTGTATTATCAGCTACGTTAAGTCTACTTTCCTGTTGAATCATGCTGTTTCCTCCTTAATTCCAACAAAGACTTTATTTAGCCTTTTCAATAATCTCGACAAGTCTCCATCTCTTATCCTTAGATAGCGGTCTTGTCTCCATAACTTTTACTGTATCTCCGATACCGCACTGGTTTTCCTCATCGTGAGCCTTAAGTTTGTAAGTTCTCTTGATGATCTTGTTATACAAAGGATGCTTAACATGATCCTCGATAGCAACTACGATAGTCTTATCCATCTTGTCGCTTGTAACTTTACCTGTACGTGTCTTTCTTAAATTTCTATCCACAACAATATCTCCTTTCAAAAAACTATTCCGCAGCGTTTGCCTTCTCAACTATAATAGTCTGAATTCTGGCAATGTTCTTGCGAACTTCTTTGATTCTGCTTGTGTTATCTAACTGGTTTGTTGCGTTTTGGAATCTTAAATTGAAAAGTTCCTTCTTAGCAGCTACTAATTCTTCTTCAAGCTCTGTAGCTGATTTTGCTTTCAAATCTTCTACATATGTCTTAATTTTCACTGTTATCACCGCCTTCTAATTCTTCACGCGATGCGATTCTACACTTAAGTGGAAGCTTGTGTGTAGCAAGTCTCAACGCTTCTTTGGCCTCTTCGTCAGTTACACCGCCGATTTCGAAAAGAACACGGCCTGGTTTAACTACAGCCACCCAGTATTCAACAGTACCTTTACCTTTACCCATTCGAGTTTCGGCTGGTGTTGCTGTAACTGGCTTGTCTGGGAAAATCTTGATCCAAACCTGGCCACCACGTTTCACGTAACGTGTCATAGCGATACGAGCTGCCTCGATCTGATTAGACTTAATCCAGCATGGTTCCATTGCTACGATACCGTGTGTACCATTAGTAATCTTGTTACCTGATGTAGCTTTACCTCTCATAGAACCACGAAATTGTTTTCTATGTTTAACTCTCTTTGGCATTAACATTATTTATCACTCCCTTCTTTTGTAGGAAGTATTTCACCATTGTAGATCCAAACCTTTACGCCTACCTTACCGTAAGTCGTATCAGCCTCAGCGAAACCATAATCGATATCTGCACGAAGAGTCTGTAGAGGAATAGTTCCCTCACTGTAATACTCTGTACGAGCCATATCTGCTCCGCCTAAACGACCTGCACATGATGCCTTGATTCCCAAAGCTCCTGCCTTCATTGTTCTAGACATACAAGACTTCATAGCTCTTCTGAATGTGATACGGTTCTCAAGCTGCTGCGCAATGTTCTCAGCAACGAGCTGTGCATCCTTATCAGGTCTCTTAACGTCCTTTACGTCCATGAACAACTTCTTGTCAGTCATCTTCTGAACTTCTGCTTTAATCTTCTCTATCTCTGCGCCACCCTTACCGATAACGAGTCCAGGCTTAGCTGTGTAAACATTAACTTTAACTCTGTCAGTTGATCTCTCGATTTCAATCTTTGAGATACCTGTGTTGTAAAGTCTGTCCTTGAGATATTTTCTAATCTTATGGTCTTCTACTAGGTTGTCTGCAAAGTCTGCCTCTGCATACCACTTTGAATCCCAATCTTTAATAACTCCGACTCTTAAGCCGTGTGGATTAACTTTCTGTCCCATGCTTTGCCTCCTCTCTTATCTTTCATCAAGCACTAGTGTAATGTGGCTGTTTCTCTTTAAGATTCTGTAAGCCCTACCCTGTGCTCGTGGTTTAATGCGCTTCATTGTAGGTGCTGCGCCTGCGTAGCACTCTGCAATGTATAATTTACTTCTATCCATATTGTTATTGTTTTCAGCATTTGCAATAGCTGAGTTTAATAACTTCAAAATTAATTTTGATGCATATCTTGGGTTGTATGTGAGAATACCAATAGCAGTCTCTACATCCTTGCCTCTGATGGCATCTAATACGAAACAAGCTTTCTGTGTAGACACTCTAGCGTAAGATAACTTAGCTGATGGTCTAGTATCTTTGTTCGCATTTCTCTCTCTCTTTATCTGAGCTCTATGTCCCTTAGCCATAGATGAGACCTCCTTTCAAATCTTGGTTACTCTACTCTTCTGTTTTTCCTTCGTTCTTGTTGTGTCCTCTAAACTGTCTGGTAGCAACAAACTCACCAAGTTTGTTTCCAACCATGTCTTCTGTAATGTATACAGGCACATGTTTTCTACCATCATGGACTGCTATAGTGTGTCCAACCATCTGTGGGAAAATTGTAGAGCGTCTAGACCAAGTCTTAACAACTGACTTCTCGTCTTTTTCGTTTAACTCGTCAATCTTCTTCAATAAACTCTCATCCGCAAATGGACCTTTTTTTAGTGATCTAGCCATTGTTCCTACCTCCTTACTTCATGTTACTTCCGTCACGTCTTCTAACAATCATGTTGTTTGACTTCTTGTTCTTCTTTCTAGTCTTCAAACCAAGTGCTGGTTTACCCCATGGTGTACATGGTCCTGGACGACCGATAGGTGCGCGTCCTTCACCACCACCGTGTGGGTGATCATTAGGGTTCATAACAGAACCACGAACGGTAGGTCTAATACCCATGTTACGTTTACGTCCTGCCTTACCAATGTTAACAAGACCGTGTTCGATGTTACCAACTGTACCGATAGTAGCACGGCTGATAACTGGTACCATTCTCATTTCACCTGATGGAAGTCTAAGTGTGGCATATTTACCTTCCTTAGCCATCAACTGAGCTGTATTGCCAGCGGCACGAACGAGCTGTCCGCCCTTACCTGGGTACATCTCGATGTTGTGAATCTCAGTACCTATTGGAATAGCTGAGAGTGGCAAGCAGTTTCCTACTTTAACCTCGGCGTTAGCGCCGTTCATCAGCTTATCTCCTACCTTCAATCCCTCTGGGGCAAGGATGTATGCTTTCTCGCCGTCTGCATAGCAGATAAGTGCGATATTAGCTGTACGGTTTGGATCGTACTCAATGCTCTTTACGATTGCAGGTATATCTTCTTTGTTTCTCTTAAAGTCGATTACTCTGTATTTTCTTCTAGAACCACCACCGTGGTGTCTAACTGTAATTTTACCTTGATTGTTACGACCAGCTGTCTTCTTGAGAGACTTTGTAAGTGCCTTCTCTGGAGTGTCCTTAGTAATCTCTGCATTGTCGAGCTGAGTCATAGCTCTTCTAGAAGGTGTATATGGGTTAAATGTTTTAATTCCCATCTCAATTCTCCTTTCAATCTTTTGTCATCACGCTTTAGTGCGTATAGTTCTTAATTCTTATAGTCCAGCAAAGATTTCTATATCTGCGCTGTCCTCTGCCAACTGAACGATAGCCTTTTTCTTAGCGGCTGTCTTTCCTGTTGTGTATCCTCTTCTACGATTCTTTCCTGAAAGATTCATTGTGTTGACCTTGTCAACCTTAGTGCCTTCGAACATCTTCTCAACTGCATCTTTAATTTGAACCTTTGTAGCGTCTGTATGTACGTAGAATGTGTATTTCTTATCAACCATAGCGTTCATACTCTTCTCTGTGATTACAGGCTCAAGTATAACGTCATAATATTTGAGATCTGCCATTATGCATACACCTCCTCGATAGTCTTAACAGCATCCTGTGTCACGATCACTGTGTCATACTTCAAGATGTCGTATACGTTGATTGTGCTAGTGTTTGCTGTCTTTACTGTAGGAATGTTGCTAGCTGACTTAACTGTGTTTACATCATTGTCGTTCAAGACAACCAATGCCTTCTCAGTCTTCAAGTTTGACATCATCTCTGCGAAGTCCTTTGTCTTAGGAGCGTCGAACTTGATTTCGTCTACTACGATGAACTTTCCTTCCTGAACTCTTGAAGTCAATGCTGACTTAAGAGCGATTCTCTTTTCTTTCTTATTCATCTTCTGTGAATAATCTCTTGGTGTTGGAGCAAATACCACTCCACCGCCTGTCCATTGTGGAGATCTGATAGAACCCTGTCTAGCATGACCAGTTCCCTTCTGTCTCCAAGGCTTTCTACCACCGCCACGAACTTCTGAACGTGTCTTGGCCTTCTGTGTACCCTGACGGCTATTTGCGAGCTGTGCAACTACTGCTTTGTGTACGAGGTTTTCTTTGATTTCTACGCCAAAGATGTCGTCGTTAAGCTTAATCTTGCCAACTTCGCTTCCTTTCATATTTAAAACAGATACTTCTGCCATCTGTCTGTCCTCCTTTCAAAAACTACTTACCGGCTTTAACCGTTTCTTTAATTGTTACTAAAGATTTCTTTGGTCCCGGTACAGCACCTTTTACTAAGATTAAATTCTTCTCAGCATCAACCTTCACTATCTGAAGATTCTGAGTAGTAACCTTATTGCCACCCATGTGACCTGGCATCTTCTTTCCTTTGAATACTCTACCTGGAGATGAACATGAACCGTTTGAACCTGCATGTCTGTGGTACTTAGAACCGTGAGTCATAGGTCCTCTACTCTGTCCGTGTCTCTTAATCGCACCCTGGAAACCTTTTCCCTTTGCGATTGCAGTACAATCAACTTTGTCACCTTCCTCGAAGATGTCAGCCTTGATTTCATCAGCTACTGCATACTCTCCTTCTAACTTGAGCTCTCTCACATATCTCTTGCAAGAAACTCCAGCCTTGTCAAACACACCCTTTTCAGGTTTGTTTACTAACTTTTCTCTGATGTCCTCAAATCCAACCTGAAGTGCTGAGTATCCATCGTTCTCAACAGTCTTAACCTGTGTTACTACACATGGGCCTGCCTGAAGAACAGTTACTGGTACTAACTCACCACTATCAGTGAATACTTGAGTCATTCCAACTTTCTTAGCTAAAATAGCCTTATTCATTATAAAATACCTCCATTTCTACAGCGGAACGCTAATGCGTTCATTCTAGATGAATTATTTCATCTTAATATCGATATAAACACCTGCTGGCATCTCGAGTCTTGATAAAGAATCTACTGCCTTTGGAGTAGGTGAGATAATATCGATTAATCTCTTATGAGTTCTCTGCTCAAACTGCTCTCTAGAATCCTTGTACTTGTGTACAGCTCTAAGAATAGTAACTACTTCCTTCTTAGTTGGAAGAGGTACTGGACCACTTACATCTGATCCTGCCTTCTTAGCAGTTTCAACAATCTTAGCGGCTGACTGATCTACTAACTTGTGATCGTAAGCCTTTAATGTAATTCTCATTTTCTGTGCCTGTGCCATAAAAAAAGTCGCCTCCTTTTCGTACTATTTAGCACGACAAGCGGTGACCGTACAACCTGTCCGTGTGTGTCATAAATATGTGCAACTCTCACACGGTGTTTCCACTCTACTGGTGGACCTTATGTAGTACAGTGACTTGTCGCCAGTTTCATAACTTGACATTCGCTCCACGTAAAAACCTACATTATACATACATTGTAAGCTTTATATAATGTAGCAACCTCACGTATCAACGCTATCAATGCCACAGCAAGAACCATTTTATAACAAAAAATATATAAATGCAAGCACTTTTTTTATGTGATAGTTTGACATTTTTTCGCATTAGTTTTACTATTTTCATTGACGAAGTCACGATTAGTGCTTTCGCAATAACTATTATTATAGGAGACATATATGTGGATTGCAGATAATTGGAAAGAGTACGAGGTTTTAGACACTTCTGGCGGCGAAAAGTTGGAGCGCTGGGGGGATTTTTTCCTTGTCAGACCAGACCCACAGGTGATTTGGGACACTGAAAAGTCTGATAATAGGTGGTATCGCCCTAACGGACACTATCATCGCAGCAAAAAAGGCGGTGGCGAGTGGGAATTCCACGATTTGCCGGAGGCATGGACTATAAATTATAAAAATCTTACGTTTAATTTGAAGCCTTTCAGTTTTAAGCATACGGGCTTATTCCCTGAACAGGCGACTAATTGGGATTGGTTTAGCGAGATCATAAAGAAGGCAAAGGCTGAGAATCCTGATAGAGAGATCAAGGTTTTAAACCTTTTCGCATATACAGGCGGTGCTACTCTAGCGGCATTAGAGGCTGGAGCGCATGTCACACATGTGGATGCATCGAAAGGTATGGTTGGCTGGGCCAAGGAAAACGCTAAGAGTTCTAACTTGGCTGACAGACCTGTAAGATGGCTAGTCGATGATTGTAAAAAATTCGTCGAGCGCGAGATTAGGCGTGGCAACAAATATGATGCCATCATCATGGATCCGCCATCATACGGCAGAGGCCCTAAAGGTGAGATTTGGAAGATTGAGGACAACATATTCGAATTCATCGAACTCACTACTGAAGTATTGAAAGATGATGCACTCTTCTTCCTCATCAACTCATACACGACCGGCCTACAGCCTGCAGTTCTTTCATATATGATTAATACTTGCATTGTTTCTAAGTTCGGCGGTGTAGCTGAAGCCAATGAAGTCGGACTGCCTGTAGCATCTAACGGACTTGTCCTTCCTTGCGGAGCAAGTGGCAGGTGGATGAAGAAATAAAAATAATCGCCAGTATTACTGGCGATTATTTTTATTTCAGTTGTTTTTCTATTTTTTCCCAATTATCACTATTCATATCTTCTTCATACTCTGTATTGTTTATATATAACTTGTTATCCTTATCACGGACAAAACCCCATTTTATATTATGCTTATTGGCGTAATTTTTAAATGCTTTAAATTTATTCTTTGCTTGTTTATCTATGTTTTTATCTTCACCTTTCTTTTCGCCACCCTTAGTTTCTATTATCCAGATATTATCCTCTTTATCCTTAACTAAATAATCTGGGTAGAAAAGGTGTTGATTATATACACCATCCACATAAACTATAGAAAAATAGTTTTGCCCTTTATCTCCATTTTTATAAAACCATTCAATATCAGTATCATTGTTGCAATACTCTTCAAACAGCATTTCCGGACCACTTCTTACATTACTCGTAACAAAGCCTGATGTATATCCTTCATATACATTTTTTTCATATAAAGTTTCATCTTTCACTCCAACATCATAATTATAAAAATCCATTTCAGGAATTTTAAATGTGGATTTTTTCGGATTTGGAATATGGGTAAACAATTTTTTCTGACTATATTTTTTTGCTACTACTTCTCTAAAATCTTCTTTAAGTTTATCAATATTATTTATGATAAAGGCATTGTACTCTTTTGTTTTCAGTGCAAGTATTTTGAACTTTTTCTTTTTCTCATTTCTAAACAAGCGTAATAATATAGTTCTCACTTCTTCGTTAGACATTCCAAGAATATGCTTAAGTATGTCTTCATTGTGAAGTCGCATGATTCCATGAAGATGTGTGTCCATCCTCACTTTAATATTTTTATGCTCTATTCCCTTTTCTAAATCTTCTGTTAATGCTACTTTTCCAGCGCCTATTTGTTTGTCTATTTCATCGCCAAACACGAAGCCTCTTCCAGCTAGTATTTCTTCATTCTTTTTATAATCATCTGTTAGCTTGTATTTATCTTTTAAGTATTCGAAGATAGTTTCGCACACTTCCTTTGATCCTAGACCTTCATAATCTAAATCGCGATTTTCTTTCTCTAGAGTTATCTCTTTACACTTGTCTTTTAAGAATAGCCTCCTTGGTTCGTACGCCCTATCCAGTTCTCCTATGAGTCCATTTTTATACTCTTCATCAAAGGTATAAACATATGAATAGTCGAGCACCTCATCTTCGTAGTGTTTACGCTCTGGGGTACGTCTGATTCTACCTATAGTCTGAATTGTAAATTGTTCACTCATGTTTTCACGAAGTTTTACCAAAATCTTCGCCCTAGGACAATCCCAACCAGTTGATATAGCTTGCTTCATTAATAGGAACGCTTTAGTGCTATTGTTTTCAGTAAGGTTATCTGGTAAATCTTTGTGTGCACCACTCATCCACTTCGAAACCATTCCGTTATTATATGTATAGTCCATTGTTTCAAGTTGCTTTTCTACAGCTTCTATATACTCGGGCTTTCCGTTCGGAAATTGAATCAGCACCAAAGGATTTACATTTACACCTAACTTTTTATAACTGTTAATCATTTCTTTTCGCTTCTCGTCTGCCAGAGGCAATAAAAATTTATAATCTTCATCCACTTCGGTATCGTCTTCTATTCCTTCATTAACATATATAGCTTTGGTTATAAGCCCACTATTAATTACATCTTGCTCATCAATCTCAAAGAATTCTGTTTTTTGATTCTTTTTGGCCGTAGCACTTACACGGATAATATGCTCTGGGTTAAAATAATTAATTATATCATTCGCTTTTTTCGTGTCATTACTATGCTCTTCATCGATTATTACTATAAATTTTATTCCGTTTCGCTTTGCTTCATCTATTCTATCGTAAAGATTTTTCTTTTCACTATCTGTAATAGCACGATTACCTTTTTTTGTAATCAATTCCCAATTAATAAATGTTGTACTTCCTTCTTCGAATCCATTGTTCAAAGCGTCGAATAAATCCCCTGATTTCAAACCTGGCGCAATGTTAAGCATACTCTCATAACTTTGCATTTCAAGATCGCCCTTGCCAGGACAGAGCCAAACAAAAGCATACTCATTGCCAACATGATTTATAAACTTATCAATATAATCGATAAGCATAACCGTCTTTCCCGACCCTGTTGGGGCCTTCATAGTAATAGTATTCTTAGTATCATGAGATAAAGCATAATCTAGCAATTTATCTACTGCTTCTTTTTGAAAATCAAATAATTTTACCTTAATCATTTTCGTCCCTTTTTCTTTAATAATCCTATTGAAAAATATTTTGTAATGTGTTATTTTGAAAATACAAAAGGTGCTACCATTATGGTTAGCCCTTACACTTTTACTTAAAAGTAATCGTCAGGGTACTGGCGATTACTTTTTTGTGTCCATAACAACTAGCATTACTGTTAATATCACAATTAACAATTCAAAATCCGTCATAGGCACCACCTCCTTTCTTTTCAATCTTATGATTGATTATCGAAAGAAGGGCTAATCGCCACCATTCAGGTAACACCCGACGACATTATAAACCTCGGCACCTACTAATGCAATATTTTGTATATGTATTTTTTATTTTCTTTATGTGATATTTATAATTTCTTTTTCATAAAAGCAATCTGGAATTATGTATTGTTCGTAATTCTTGAATATATCCTTTTGATTCGATGTCAAAAGCACATCATTTGCAATGTATATCCCTTTTAACGATTCCATACCGTCTATCTTTTTTTCTAGGCCATCGGCATCCTCTTCTGATAACACTAGACAATAGTCACTCTTATCAATATCTATTCCATGTTCTAATTGAATTAATTCTTTTGTACTCCTAAGCAAATCATCTTCTACATATTCAGCATCTTTAGAAACAAAATCTGTTTTATAGTATTTTAAATTTGCTGGTATACCTTCTGAATATTCTGATCCATCTTTACGCTTCCCAGTAATAACAGTCTTCACTCTTTGATATGTAACATCCTCACAAATATTGTTTTCATTATTAGTACAGAGAATAAATTTACGATTACCACCATCTTCTTTATTTAATTCAAGCACAGCTTGCCCCGTGGTTCCTGATCCAGCGAAGAAATCAAGGACAATTGAATTCTTGTTTGCATTCTGAAGAATATAATTTAACAATGATACTGGTTTAGGATTATCAAAAACATTATTCTTGCTCAATACGTTTTTCAAATCTTTATTTCCTTCAGCTTGATCACAATTAAAAGTAGATCTTTTATGTTCATACTTTGCATCTTCTAAATATAACTTTTGACTGATACCATATGATTCATCTTTTCCAAACAACACTTTCCCATTCTTTATATTCTTTTCCATTGTTTCTTTACTCCACGACCATCCTCGTGGTGGAACTTTTACTGGCTTCTTTGTTATCGGATGAAGAACATCATAGAATTGATTATTTGGCGCAGTGATAGGCAACGTCCTGAAGCACCTATATTCCTCATCAATATTGTTGTATAAAGATATCCCCTTCAAGTCAGGATTATTTTTATAGTATTTTTTAATTATCTGTTCTGTCTCTTCAATAGAACATTTATTATCTTTGCTTTTTTCAATTAGATTTGTAATCTCTCTATAACCAGGTTTTAACATCATGTAAATGCTATTACGATATGATTTTTCTATATTTTTTGCATAGCACAAAACATATTCATGCCTAGTTAATGTTGTTTTGGATAAGGATCCTCCAGAATTTTTTACCCAAATAAAGTTCTCTACATAATTCTTTTCCCCCATGATTCCATCGCATAACAATTTTACACTAGACAATTCGCAATCATTAATACTGATAAAAATAAGCCCATCTTCTTTCAACAGACTACGTGCAGTCCCTAATCTTTCATTTATAAACGATATCCATTTACTATGTCTATATGAATCATCTTCTCCAACATATTTATCATCGTATACAAAATCTTTGTTTCCCGTATTATATGGTGGATCTATATAAATCACGTCTATCTTTCCTTTATGAGTTTTTTCGAGCAATTTAAGACTATGGAGATTATCTCCCTCTATTAAGAAGTTATAATCATTATCCTCGGCATCATTTATAATTTCTTTATCTTTTACTTCAGAAAAAACTGGTATGTTATTTTCAAGCATGCGGTCTACTTCTTCCTCATGCTCTTCCCATACCAGCCCATATTTTTTACTTATGAGTTCATTTTCTATTTCATTAATAGCTTTAAGGACTTCTTCTCTATCTATCTTTTGATCATTACTAGACTCTGACGCTTCTGGATTATTATCCTCAGAAAACTGTGTTTTTAGTTTACCTAAAAACTCCAACATACGTTTTCTTTTTTTAGCAGATAGATTTGTGCTACTCATATTTCCACCTCTTATTAAGCGTATTTCCTAAAAAATATTGTATCGTAATGGTTGCGTTATTTCAACGAATATATCGCAGTCATTACGATACCTTTCTTAAGAGAATATTATAAAGTATAGGGGTGAGGTTTATATGAATAAAGTTTTATTTACAAAGAGATTAACTGAATTAATAAATGCTAACGGAATTAGTGCTAGAGATTTAAGTTTAAAGATAGGACAAAATTCTGGTTATATAAATAGCATAGAAAATGGTAGGGCATATCCTTCTATGGAAGTCTTCTTCAAGATATGCGAAGAGTTGGATATTACTCCTGTAGACTTTTTCGATTTGGATAATAAGCATCCCGAAAGACTTGGAAGATTAATTCCTTTTTTAGATTTGCTTTCTGAAGATGAGTACAATAACATTGCGCTTATCATTGAAGCTCTAGCGGACAAAAATAAATAGCATTATTAAGCTATCAATAAAAAGGATTGAATTTTAAAAAAGAATTCAATCCTTTTTATTTTACCCTTTGTCGTTTTTAAAGCGACATTTTGGCAAAATATCGTTTTTAAAGTCATAGGTTTTTTATAAGAATACGATAAAGTATAACGCAAGGGGGAGTTTATGAATAGAAACGATTTTGCGAAGCGGTTATCTACACTTGTAGGTTCTAGCGGTATCAGCGCTAGAGATTTAAGCCTTAAGGTCGGACAACATACCGGTTATATTAACAGTATTGAAAACGGAAGAATTCTTCCTTCTATGGAAGCCTTTTTCAAGATATGCGAAGAGTTAGAGATTACACCTGTCGAGTTCTTTGACACTACTAATAAATATCCGATTGTCATCAACAGACTACTTCCCTACTTTAGTTCGTTGAACAGGACTGAGTTTGATACAATCGTTAATCTAATTACGACTTTCTCGCATAAATAAACACTGTTCTTATTTTAAAAGGATTGGATTCCTCGAATCCAATCCTTTTTATATTTTTTCTATTCACTTCTCAACGCCACAACCGGATCTTGCTTCGCAGCCTTTCTCGATGGAATAATTCCACCTATCAAAGTCAATATTATACTCAGCAGTATTAGTATGGCTGCTGCGCCAAGCGGTAACGCTGCTCGAATCTCTGTGCCCTTAGCTAAATGCTTGATCAGAATATTTCCTGGAATCAAAAGCAAGTTCGTAATCACTATTCCAATCACACCAGCCAGCGCTCCAATAATAAATGTCTCCGCGTTAAATACATTTGAGATATTACGCTTCGAAGCACCGATGGCCCTGAGGACTCCAATCTCTTTCTTCCTCTCGAGCACGCTAATATACGTAATTACACCAATCATAATAGAAGAAACTATTAACGATATTGCCACAAAGGCAATGAGCACATAACTTATAGCATTTATGATATCTGTAACGGAACTCATCATTGTTCCCACTAAATCAGTATAAGAAATAACCTTATCTTTCTTGCCTTCCTTCTTCATTCTTTCGTTGTAATCCGAAATAAGGTCCGCCAGTTTATCTTTGCTGACAAAATCTTTAGGGTAAAGCCTAATCTCGTACGGTTCACGCTTATCAGCATAACCGAGCGTCTGCAAATTCTGTTCATATGATGCGATTTCAGTTCCCATCAGCGACTTCATCAAATCTTCGATGTCCTTCTGTGTACTTCCCTTCTTCATCATATCTGCGAACTTGCTCGTGTCCATATTGAACGCATCTTTCAGCTTTGACGAAATCAGATTGCCGAGTGTCTTTCCGAACTCATCACCGATAGTCTTTTGGAGTTTGTCCATATCAACCATCTTGCCAACAATCTTCGTAATCTGCTTCTGCGCCGACTTAGAACTCAAGTATTTTGTGAAGCCCTTCATCACTGACTCCATAGTCGCAAGTTTGTGCTTCTTGGCATACTTCTTGTAAGACTTGTTGAGTTTGTTCATGAGTTTTCTCATATCTTTTTGACTCACATTGAACTTCGCACTCGAAAGCATATCGCCCATGGCTTCGCCAATAATCTGTGATGCCTCATCTGTTTCCATATACTCAGAGAAGTATTCAGACATCTTAGACATATCTGTATAATGCTTCTTCACTAAGTAATCCTGGAAGCCCGACATCACTTTGCCAACCATCTTTTCCATAGCGCTGGTGTCTATAGAAATTTTTCCTTTTTTAACTTGTTCACTTAGTCCATCACTAATTATTTTTGCGGCAGTATCTGAAAGTAAGAATGAACTATAGTCATTGACGTAGTCATCCAATGTATCTATCTTATGCTTCTTTGCATACTTGGAATAGTTCTTCAAAATTTTACTGAACATCTTCTGAAGTTGCTTCTCTGTGACTTTCTTTCCAGAATTTTTAAGCAGATCCATCATGCTTCCCGTACCAAAATTCAAATCAGATAAATCCATTCCGTCCATATTCATCTTGCTTGCGTCGAACGCAAAGATGTTCTTGAGGGCATCAGGATTCAAAGCAAACAACTTCGATAAGTTAAAGCCCTTATTCTTGGAATTGAACTTCTTTCCAGTGAAAACATTTATCTTAGGATTTTTCAACTGCTCCTTAACTATTTTCGACTTGGCTGCCTCATCTATAACATAGTCTTCCAGCGCACTCGTGTAAGCAATTCCTGACTGAAGCATCGTGGCTGTGGTATCCTTCTTTGGTCGAACCACACCAACAATCTTTATTTCAGGACTAGCCTTCACTATCTTCTTCATATATTTGTCGTTGTCCTTCTTCGAAGTCCAAACCTTATATTCCTTATCATACTTGTAACAGTCCGCGCTGTTAACAAGTTTAAAAGACACACCGATGAAATCATCGTAATCATATGAGCGCTTATCAGTAGCTATCTTAACCTTCTTGCCACTCATATAATCTTTCATCGCCTTATCGAATTCATCAGGATCTCTGAAACCTAATGTATACAGAACCTGATCTAATACTGCTCCATTTTCAGTTAGCACTAGCACAAGTTCATTTTTATTCTTTGGCCAATGGCCAGCCTTCACGTCATACTGATTCTTATATAGTCTCTCATCATCAGGAATCTTAAAGAACATATCCATCGACATTCCGAAAGAACTCATCATTGTACTGGACGATGAATCAAATCCCATCGACTTAAATGATTCATTAGGATTGACCTGGTTCCACTTTCCGCTATTCTGCTTGTAGATGAGCGGGGAAACGTTATACAGATATTCTATTGCCTTGGCATACTCAAAATACTCATCGTGCTTAGACTCAATTTCCTTTTTAAGGGCCTTCAAGTCATTGCTTCTCGTGTTGGTGATAGTATTAGTCACTGTCTTGACTTCGACGACTGCCTTTTCGCCTGGCTTGCGCTCTGCTCTGGCATCACGAGTCTCCTTCAACATCGACGAGAAGTCCACATGATTCTTCACAATCTGAATAGGGTACTCGGAAAGTGTGTCTTCCTCTATCCCTTTGATGTACGTGTTCACTCCGTTCGACAATGAAAGAATAAGCGCGATACCTATAATTCCAATCGAACCTGCAAAAGCCACGAGGATAGTTCTAGCCTTCTTGGTTTTCAAGTTGTTGAAACTCAAGCCCAGCGCTGTCAAAAATCCCATAGAGGCTTTTCCCATATTGCCTTTTTTGTCAGCCTTGAGGCGTGATGGACTCTCCGATGCATATACATTAGTTCCTGTCTCATTCATCAAGCCAACAACACTTGCCGCGCGCATCTCTTCTTCGGTCGGAGCGTTACTATCCGAAGTCACTCTTCCATCTTTCAACTCAACTATTCTAGTAGAGTATGTATTTGCAAGATTTGGATTGTGTGTAACCATCACAACCAATCTATCCTTAGCCACCTTTTTCAAGAGTTCCATAACCTGCACACTAGTTGCAGAGTCGAGAGCTCCTGTTGGCTCATCCGCCAATAATATTTCCGGGTCATTAATAAGCGCTCTGGCTATCGCCACACGCTGCATCTGTCCTCCGGACAATTGATTTGGTTTTTTCTTTGCATGTTCTTTGAGTCCCACTTGCTCGAGTGCATCCAATGCACGTCTCTTTCTCTCACTACGGCTTACGCCCGAAATAGTAAGTGCAAGTTCGACATTTGAAAGGACACTTTGATGAGAAATCAGATTGTAGTTTTGGAATACGAAACCTACCGCATGGTTTCTGTATGAATCCCAATTTCTACTCTTATAATTTTTAGTGGAGATATCGTTTATCACAAGATCTCCACTATCATATCTATCCAAGCCGCCGATAATGTTGAGCATAGTAGTCTTACCTGAACCACTTGGTCCAAGAATCGCAACGAATTCACTATCTCTAAACTTCAGACTAACATTATCTAATGCAGTCTGAACAAAATCGCCAGTTTTATATTCTTTTTTTATGTTTTTTAATTCTAGCATTTCTTCTTAGATGTAATACATTGGCTCGTTTGCAAGTGAACGCTTCTTGTAATCATTCACCAACTCCTCAAGAGTCACGCCCTCGAAGGCTTCATCCAGACTCTTGTTCGCCTTTTCTATTACACTCTCCTGTACTACGTCTGCTATCTCAGGGACCACGCTTCCCTTAGGTGCCTTCTCAGCATCCAAATGGTAGTCGCCCTCTATCGCCTTTATAATATCAGCAACAGTGATATCCTTGGCATCGCGATTTAACTCGTATCCGCCCTGAGCACCCTTGATACCAGTGACGATATCCGCGCGTCTTAAACCAGTGATGGTTTGTTCGAGATACTGCTGCGAAACATTCGCTTTTTCTGCTATTGTGGCGAGAGCCACATGACCCTCTGCTTTATGCGCTTCAATATAAATCAGCGCCATTATTCCTATTCTAGCCTTCTTTGATAATTTCATATGTGCCTTCTTTCTTTGATTGTAACTATTATATCAATATAGTACATTAACTGCAAAATAAACCCAGCACAAATGAGTGCCGGGTTTATCATAATCGCGGGTACTTAGCTTATAGCCTTGAACGCTTCATCTAAGTCTTCGATGATATCATCAATATTCTCAGTACCGATTGATAATCTGATAGTGTTTGGCTTGATGTTCTGATCTGCCAACTCTTCCTCGCTCGCCTGAGAATGTGTAGTTGTGGCTGGATGAATTACCAGCGATTTGAGATCGGCTACGTTCGCCAATAATGAGAACAACTGCAAGTTATCTATAAACTTGTGTGCCTCTTCCTGGCCACCCTTTATCTCAAATGTGAATATTGAACCACCACCATTAGGGAAGTATCTCTCATACAACTCATGATCTGGATGATCTGGGAGGGATGGATGGTTTACTTTCTCAACCTGTGGATGGTTTGCTAAGTATTCAACAACCTTTGCTGTATTCTCGTTGTGTCTGTCAAGTCTGAGAGACAATGTCTCAGTTCCCTGCAATAACAAGAATGCATTAAATGGTGAAATAGTAGCTCCTGTATCTCTCAACAAAATCGCTCTAATATATGTAACGAATGCTGCTGGGCCTGCCGCCTCAGTAAACTTAACGCCGTGATAACTAGGGTTAGGCTCTGATATTCCAGGATAATTGCCGGAGGCAGCCCAATCGAACTTACCGCTATCAACAATAATTCCGCCAAGTGTAGTTCCGTGACCACCGATGAACTTTGTTGCAGAATGCACAACTATATCTGCACCGTGCTCAATAGGTCTAATCATATATGGTGTACCGAATGTGTTATCCACTACGACTGGAAGTCCGTGCTTGTGCGCAATCTCTGAAATCGCATCGATGTCAGGAATGTCACTGTTTGGGTTTCCCAATGTCTCAAGATAGATGGCCTTTGTGTTCTCCTGTATCGCACCCTCTAGTTCCTCAAGGTTATGGGCGTCGACCAATGATGTCTCTATCCCATAGATAGGAAGTGTGTGTGCGAGAAGGTTTGAAGTACCACCATAGATAGTCTTCTGAGCCACGATGTGCTCGCCTGCTCCCGCTAATGCCTGAATCGTATATGTGATAGCTGCCGATCCTGATGCCAGGGCAAGTGCTGCCACTCCGCCTTCAAGCTTAGCTATTCTCTCCTCCAATACTCCCTGTGTAGAGTTTGTGAGTCTTCCGTAAATGTTTCCTGCGTCCGCTAGTCCGAATCTTGCGGCAGCATGCTCTGAATTTTTAAAAACATATGCTGCTGTCTGGTAAATAGGGACTGCTCTTGAATCCGATGCAGGATCTGGGTTTTCCTGTCCCGCATGAATCTGTACTGTTTCAAATCTATAATTTCTTTCGCTCATTTCTATTACCTCTCTATATAAATGATAACCTTACTCGAATAGCGGTGTGGAATAATATCTGTCTCCTGAGTCTGGTAAAAGTACTACGATATTCTTTCCGCTGTTCTCTGGTCTCTTTGCTAGTTCCGTTGCTGCGTGTAGTGCAGCTCCTGATGAGATACCAACTGAAATACCCTCTGTCGCTGACAACTTCTTTGCTGCTGCAAATGCATCGTCATTCTCAACTGGAATTACTTCGTCGTATACATCTGTGTTAAGTGTTTCTGGCACAAATCCTGCACCGATACCTTGAATCTTGTGAGGTCCTGCCTCTCCCTTAGAAAGCACTGGACTGTCAGCTGGCTCAACTGCTACTACCTGAATATCTGGGTTTTCTGATTTCAAATACTCACCAACACCAGTGATAGTTCCTCCTGTGCCGACACCGGCAACGAAGATATCAACCTGTCCATCTGTATCTCTGTAAATCTCAGGACCTGTGGTCTCTCTGTGTGCCTTTGGATTTGCTGGATTTACAAACTGTCCTAAAACTTTTGAATTAGGAGTTTTTGAGTAAATCTCCTCTGCCTTTGCGATAGCACCCTTCATTCCTTTAGCACCATCTGTTAACACAAGTTCAGCGCCGTACGCTTTCATGATATTTCTTCTCTCTACTGACATCGTCTCAGGAAGTGTAATTATCACCTTGTACCCTTTTGCTGCCGCAATGGCTGCGATGCCGATTCCTGTGTTTCCAGATGTAGGTTCGATGAGTGTGGCTCCCTCAGTAATCTCTCCTGACTTCTCTGCCTCCTCAATCATTGAAAGTGCGATTCTATCTTTAACTGATCCAGCTGGGTTTAAATACTCCAGCTTCACCATGACTTTTGCCTCATCTATTCCTGCATCCTTTGAGAAGTGACTTACTTCTACTAATGGTGTGTTTCCGATTAACTCTGCTGCATTCTTTTTGATGTTTGACATTTTTACTTTCCTCCTTGTCAATTTGTTTTAATTCATATATTGCATATATGTTTTATATGAATTGTTGTAGGAATATTATCATCTCTTGCAACATCTGTCAACAACTTTTTTAAACTTTTTTTATTTTTCTTTTTCAAGTATAATTAGAATACAGGAAACGGAACTAACATAAGGAGGGAAATATGTTAAAAGAATTTAAAGAGTTTGCCCTACAGGGCAATGTTATGGACTTAGCAGTCGGCGTTATCATCGGTGCTGCTTTCAAGAGTATCATTGATGCATTGGTTGATAACATTATTATGCCTCTCATTTCTATCTTTACTGGAGGCCTCAATTTCGACAAATGGGTTCTTAATTTACCAAACGGAGCAAAGATGTCTTATGGAACATTTATCTCCGCTGTAATCAATTTCATTATCATTGCTTTAGTTATTTTCTTAATAGTTAAGGCTATGAACAAACTTAGAAGAACTAAAGAGGAAGATCCTACTACTAAAGTTTGTCCACATTGTAAATCTGAGATTGATATCACAGCCACAAAATGTCCAAACTGTACATCAGACCTATAAGATTTTACAAATAAAAACAGAGGTTAGTTTTCAAAAACTAACCTCTGTTTTTTTATATGCTTTATAAAATAATTTTAGTAATTATCTGGTGCATCCTTAAGAACTTTTATTTTCAGTGTATATTTAATCTTAGAACATTTTTTAACTCTCATTGTGATAGTTACTGTCCCTGGCTTAATACCTTTTATAACACCTTTTGAATTAACTGTCGCGATTTTTTTGTTGCTTGATTTGAATTTAAAAGTTTTGTTATGCAGATGTGTTTTCAATTGCTTATCGTATGGATTCTTGTGCACAACATATGCTTTTATTTTTTTACCTACTCCTACTCTTTTAGTAATAACGAAATCATCTATTCCATCTACCTTTGTATACTTTTTCGCCAAGTACTTTGTTTTGGTAGAAACTTTCTTTACAACTTTTTTAACCTTACTAGATTTGAATTTCTTCTTTGCACGTGAAGAGCTAAATTCTTGTGCCACATAAATATCTCCGCCACTGTTGCCTATAAATGCACCTATTCCTATGCTCTTGAAATTCGCTTTCAATATACCTTCTTTGTGATGTGGAGAACTCATTAGAGAATCAAATGTTTCCTTCGCCAATTTCTTGGCAAACTTTTTCTTACTCATACCTGAATAGTAATATGCAGTATTTATACCCTCACAAGTATTTTCCCATGCTATTCTATGATTGAGCGATGCTCTATCTTTTCCGTTAGGTCTCTTATGCTTCTCGCTTACATAGATACTAAGTTCCACTGCTCGAGTGGCTGCTGCCTTAGTCAAACCTTTATCCATTTTCAACGCTCTTTTGCCACGCTTCTTTCTAGCCTTGTTAACTAACTTTAACATTTCCTGTGAAATGCGATAATTGAGCGTACCATCAACATAAACTTTTGCTTTTGAAGCTGCTTCAACTTTTTGCGTTTTATATACTGTCACGCCCGAGAAACATAAAGCGATTGCCGTTGTTAGTGCTACTAATCTTTTAATGCTCTTTCTCATTGGTTACTCCCCTTTTTTATATAAACTCGATTTCTAAAAAACCTATATCGTAACTTCCTTCACTTCATATTCTGTGTCTCGTTTGTCTGAGCAAATCGAAACCATATACATCTGATCCATCTTGAACTGAATGAAGTTGTATTCTTTAAGTCCTTTTACTCTAGCCTTTCCATCCTTCATATCTATCTCAAATGAATTAAGTGGCTTTCTAAGTCCCAATCCAATATTTTTGAGATATGCTTCTTTCATTGTCCATATTTCTGAGAAGCGTTGGCATCTGGCTTCATCGGTTCTAGCTTTATTGATGTAATCACACTCTGCTGGAGTGAAATTTCTCTCAGCCACACGATGCTTGTCCTCTTTAATCTTCTGAATATCTATACCGATATTTCTATCTGAGACTGCAATGATAGCAAACTTACCTGAATGTGAGAGGTTAAACTTAACCTTACTCTTCTTGAACTCAGGTTTGCCGTATTTGTCTACGACAATCTCATTATCAATGCCATACTCTTTTCTCACGAAGTTGATAAGCAATCCTCCAGCGAGCATTCTGAGTTTGTCCGCTGTAATCTTTTGCTTGTTGACTTCTTCCTTCTTCTTCGAGTCAATAGTCTTTAACATCTGATCAAAGAGTTTTCTATCTCTCAAAACTTTGATGTCGAAATAATAGATTTTCATTCGCCTCTCCTAAAATTCTTTCTTCTTTTTGCGTTTGAATGCCCAAACACTTGGCATAAATAGAATGAGCATTGGGAATATCTCTAGACGACCAACAAGCATATCAAACATAAGAACTATCTTTGAAAATGCATTGTAGTCAGCAAACGATGCCGTAGGTCCTACTCCGTCGAGACCAGGTCCAATATTATTAAATGTCGCCAACACGGCTGAGATATTTGTATCTATACTTCTTCCCTGGAAGCTGATAAGGATAATCGATGCCACGGCAATAGCCACATAAGCCGCAAGGTATGCAAGTACCTGCTTGATAACCGTGCCTTCAACTATCTTATTGTTAAGCTTAATTCTTCTAACGCTGTTAGGATGAATAAACTTAAACATAGAATTCTTAAACGTCTTAACGCATATCAAAATACGCGACATTTTAAATCCACCACCGGTACTGCCCGCGCATGCACCCGCAATCATCAGCAGCAATATCAATATCTTAGACAACGCCGGCCATACATTGAAATCTGCCACCGCATAACCCGTCGTGGATGCGGTCGCCGCTACCGTAAACATAGCATGGTGGAAATCAAGGAAAATATTTTCATATGTTCCGTGTATATTAATCGTAATAACGATGGCTGCGCCAATGAGCATTATAAGGAACCAACGTACTTCTTCATTAAAGAAAGCCAACTTAGGTTTCCTAATAAGAAGCAAGTAATAAACAGAAAAGTTAATTGAACAGATAATCATAAATACAGTTATTATGATTTGCGCTGCCAAATTGTAACTCTGAATACTTGTGCTCAAAAGTCCGAAACCACCAGTACCAACTGTACCAAATGTAAGTGTTGAAGCCTCAAATGGTGTGAGACCAGTAATCATAAGGAGAATCATTTCTAAAATAGTGATTCCACAATATATCGCATAAAGGTAGCGAGCCGTCATCGTTGCCTTAGGCACCAACTTATTAACCGATGGGCCAGGGCTCTCCGCCTTCATCATATGCATACTTGATCTGCCGGACAGAGGAAGAACTGCCATAATAAATACAAGCACTCCCATTCCACCTACCCAGTGAGTAAATGAACGCCAGAACAATGAGCAATGTGACATCACTCTAAGGTTTGTGATGATACTAGATCCCGTAGTCGTGAAACCTGAGATGGTCTCAAAGACAGCGTTCAAGTATGATGGAATCTCACCAGTGATTACAAATGGAATCGCACCAACTAAACTTATCAAAATCCAGCTAAGCGCAACTGCCGCGAAACCTTCCTTGGCAAATATTCTACTTGAATCCGGTTTCTTCCATCCACCGATAAGACTCAGTATCAAACATCCCAGCGAACATCCTAGATATACAAAGCCATTCACCTCGCCATAATAAGCACCAACTATTGCTGGAAGCAAGAAGAAAACTGTCATAAATCTTAGGACCCATCCCAAGACGTATCTTACCATATGATAATTCATCTACTTCCTCCTAACGAATAGCATCCTTGATGTCTGTGATGCCTGTGCGAGTCGTAATGATAACAATCGTATCACCCTGCTCTATCTTTGTATGGCCTTTGGCCAATTCTGGTAAACCTTTGTGATTTACTGTACCGATAATCACGCCTGGCTTTAAGTCAATCTCTGAGATAACTTTTCCTGCCAAAGGCGATCCCTCGTTAATCTCAAACTCAAGCGCTTCAGCTTGATTGTCGTTCAATCTATAAAGAGTCTCAATCTTAGTGTCTGCACTGTTGTTCTTCGCACGAACATATTTCAAGATAACTTCCGCAGTAAGTTGTCTTGGGTATACCACACTATCGAGATCCAAATCGTCGATAACCTCATCATAAGATGTACGATGAATCTTCGTGATAACCTTAGCGTTCGAAACTTTCTTCGCATAGAACGAAAGCATGAGATTTTCCTCGTCATACTTCGTAGTTGCCACTATGGCATCCATGTCAGCAATACCTTCTTCCAATAACAAGTTCTTGTCAGTTGCATCGCCTTCAATTACAGTTGCCTTCGGCAATAACTCTGATAGGAGATTTGCTCTATCCCTATCTTTCTCTATAACTTTAACCTTCACACCTAATTGTATGAGAACTTTTCCTAAGTAATATGTCGTTCGACCACCGCCGAGAATCATAGCATCTCTAGCAGCTACGCGAGGCATCTTCATCTTGTCAACGAACTCTACCATATTTTCGGTACTTCCCATAACAGAAACGATATCACCCTCGTAAAGTTCAAAGTTTCCATCAGGAATGATAACCTGATCGTCTCTCTCAACGATAGGAATCAAGATATCTCCTTTGAGGATATCACTTAACTCTCTAAGGCTTCTTTCTATCAAAGGATTCTTTTCTTTCAACGCAAAGCTAACAATATCAACTCGACTTCTGACAAACGAGTCAAAGTTTTTAGCTGATGGATACTTTAACAATCCACTCATTTCCTTAGCAGTGATGCTCTGTGGATTGATAACCATAGAAAGACCAAGAGTCTTTTTAATAGTCGCTATCTCTTTGCTATATTCTGGATTACTAACTCTAGCAATAGTATCCTTTGCGCCAGCATTCTTTGCCACAACGCACGCAAGTAAGTTCAGTTCGTCGTGACCTGTTACTGCAATAACAAGATCTGCATTTTCTACTCCTGCCTCTTTCAAGACAGTCGTACTAGCGCCAGTTCCCATAACCGCCATAACGTCATATGAAGCTGCCAACTGCTCTGCGGCTTCAACCCTTTCGTTCTCGATCATAGTAACATAATGATTTTCTTGACTTAATTGTTCTGCAAGTGTGGCACCTACGTTACCACATCCAACAATGATAATATTCATACAAAACCTCGCTTTTTTGTATATTTTATAATCCTTTGAAATTATATCACTTCTAGGAAAAATAACAATATGCTACAGCATTATTGGCAAAGCGCTTCTTCTTGCCCTTCGGTCAAGAAGCACGCGGGCATTCGCCGAATGCCCACATATAACAAAAAACAGAGGTCCCATTTCGTGCAAGCACGAATGTTTCCTCTGTTTTTTATTATCACTTATAGCGCTTGGCTCAAAGCCATCGCGATTATTCGATAATCTCAGTAACCTTTCCTGAACCTACTGTTCTACCACCCTCACGGATAGCGAATCCAAGTCCCTGCTCCATAGCGATAGGCTGAATCAACTCAACTGTGATCTCTACGTTATCGCCAGGCATGCACATCTCTGTGCCATCTGGAAGATTACATACACCAGTCACGTCAGTAGTTCTGAAGTAGAACTGAGGTCTGTAGTTATTGAAGAAAGGAGTGTGACGTCCACCCTCGTCCTTAGTCAATACGTAAACCTGTCCTTTGAACTTTGTATGACATGTAACTGAACCTGGTTTTGCGAGTACCTGTCCTCTTTCGATATCTTCTCTATCAACACCACGAAGAAGAGCACCAATGTTGTCACCAGCCTGAGCGTCATCAAGAAGCTTTCTGAACATCTCAATACCTGTAACTACTGTCTTCTGTACGTCTGGCTTGATACCTACGATTTCAACTTCATCGTTGATTGTAAGAACACCACGCTCTACTCTACCTGTAGCAACTGTACCACGACCTGTGATTGTGAATACGTCCTCTACTGGCATAAGGAATGGCTTATCTGTCTCTCTCTGTGGATCTGGGAAGTAATCATCAACTGTATCCATAAGTTCCATGATCTTGTCGCCCCACTCTGAGTCTGGCTCCTCAAGAGCCTTAAGAGCTGATCCCTTGATGATAGGTGAACCTTCGAATCCATACTCCTCAAGGATTTCGTTAACGTCCATCTCTACCAACTCGATAAGTTCGTCATCGTCTACCATATCGCACTTGTTAAGGAATACTACGATCTTAGGTACACCTACCTGACGTGAAAGAAGGATGTGCTCCTTAGTCTGAGCCATAACACCATCTGTAGCAGCAACTACAAGAATAGCACCGTCCATCTGTGCAGCACCAGTGATCATGTTCTTTACATAGTCAGCATGGCCTGGGCAGTCAACGTGAGCATAGTGTCTCTTGTCTGTCTCATACTCTACGTGAGCTGTTGAGATAGTAATACCTCTTTCTCTCTCCTCTGGAGCCTTATCGATGTTCTCAAAATCAGTAGCCTCATTACCTGATACCCTCTGTGAAAGTACCTTTGTGATAGCTGCTGTAAGAGTTGTTTTACCGTGGTCTACGTGACCAATTGTACCGATATTACAATGCGGTTTGGTTCTCTCAAATTTTTCTTTTGACATTTTTAATTCCTCCTGAATTCAAATTATTATTGTCTTTTGAAAATACTAATAATCATTATATTTTATAATGTAGATATTTTCAAGCAATTTTTATTATTTATATGTTCCTTACTTTGTCTGATCTGCAACGACTTTTTCCTGTATTGACTTAGGTGCCTGCTCGTACTTCTCAAAGAACATTGAGTAGTTACCACGGCCCTGTGTACGGGAACGTAAGTCTGTCGAATAACCAAACATTTCAGCCAATGGTACGAATCCTCTAACGATTTTACCACCGCCTAAATCATCCATGCTCTCGATTCGTCCACGACGACCATTGATATCACCAATAACGTCACCCATGTACTCCTCTGGCATAGTTACTTCGACTCTCATGATAGGTTCGAGCAATACTGCTCCACCCTTCTGCATAGCATCCTTGAACGCCATAGAGCCGGCGATGTGGAATGCCATCTCTGATGAATCGACATCATGGTATGAACCATCGTATACTGTAGCCTTTACACCGAGTACTGGGAATCCAGCTACGATACCTGTCTGTGCAGCTTCCTCGATACCCTCGCCTACTGCTGGGATGTATTCCTTAGGAATATTACCACCAACTACTGTAGACTCGAACTCAAATGTCTCTTCGCCATTTGGATCCATAGGCTCAAACTTAACCTTACAGTGTCCATATTGTCCACGACCACCAGACTGCTTAGCATACTTGCTATCTACGTCTACTGCCTTAGTGAATGTCTCCTTGTATGCAACCTGTGGTGCACCAACGTTAGCCTCTACCTTGAACTCACGAAGAAGTCTATCTACGATAATCTCCAAGTGAAGCTCGCCCATTCCGGCAATAATAGTCTGACCTGTCTCTTCATTAGTATGTGCTTTAAATGTAGGATCCTCTTCAGCAAGCTTTGCTAAAGCTTCACCCATCTTACCCTGTCCTGCCTTAGTCTTTGGCTCAATAGCGAGCTCAATAACTGGCTCAGGGAATTCCATAGACTCAAGGATAACTGGATGTTTCTCATCACAAATAGTGTCACCAGTTCCTGTGAGTTTGAAACCAACTGCTGCCGCAATATCACCGGCATAAACTTTATCAAGCTCTTCACGGCTATTTGCGTGCATCTGAAGGATACGACCAACTCTCTCCTTCTTTTCTTTTGTGGCATTAAGTACATATGAACCTGAGTTCATAGTTCCTGAGTAAACTCTGAAGAACGCTAACTTACCAACGAATGGGTCAGCCATAATCTTAAATGCCAAAGCTGAGAATGGCTCATCATCTGATGCGTGTCTCTCAACTTCGTTACCCTGATCATCAACACCTGTGATAGCTGCGATGTCTGTTGGAGCTGGCATGAATTCGATAATTGCATCTAAGAGTTTCTGAACACCCTTATTCTTGTACGCTGATCCACAACATACTGGAACTGCTGTACACTCACAAGTAGCTGTTCTTAGAACCTTCTTGAGTTCATCCTCTGCAGGTTCCTCGCCCTCGAGATACTGCATCATCAACTCATCATCAAGCTCACAAATCTTTTCGAGTAACTCATCTCTATATGAAGCAGCTTCATCCTTCATGTCGTCAGGGATATCAGTGATACTAATATCCTCACCCTTGTCGTCATTGTAGATGTAAGCCTTCATCTCAAATAGGTCGATGATTCCCTTGAAATCATCTTCTTTGCCGATAGGCAACTGAGTAACTATGGCATTCTTGCCAAGTCTCTCTCTAATCTGGTCTACTGCGTTGTAGAAGTCTGCACCTAGGATGTCCATCTTATTGATGAACGCCATACGTGGTACGTTGTATGTGTCAGCCTGTCTCCAAACGTTTTCAGACTGAGGCTCAACGCCACCCTTTGCACAGAAGACACCTACTGCACCATCGAGTACACGAAGTGAACGCTCCACCTCTACGGTAAAGTCCACGTGACCAGGTGTATCGATGATATTAATACGATGCTCTTCTTCGCCAGGTGCTGGTTTATTATCCTTCTGCTTAGTCCAATGGCATGTAGTAGCCGCAGATGTAATCGTGATACCTCTCTCCTGCTCTTGTTCCATCCAGTCCATAGTAGCAGTACCTTCATGAGTATCACCAATTTTATAATTTACACCAGTATAATATAGAATACGCTCTGTCAATGTAGTCTTACCAGCATCGATATGCGCCATAATACCTATATTTCTGGTTCTCTCCAATGGATATTCTCTTCCAGCCAAAGGTTTTTCCTCCTTGTTTTAATATTTTATGTAAACCTTTACGTATCTTACATAATAAACGCTTAGAATCTGTAGTGTGCGAAAGCCTTATTGGCTTCAGCCATTCTATGCATATCTTCACGTCTCTTAACTGATGCGCCTGTCTCATTAGATGCATCGATAATCTCGTTAGCCAATCTCTCTTCCATCGTGCGCTCTGAACGCTCACGAGCAAAGAATGTGATCCAACGAAGTCCAAGTGCCTGACGTCTCTCTGGTCTAACCTCGATAGGAACCTGATATGTGGCTCCGCCAATACGTCTAGCCTTGACTTCCAATGCTGGCATTACGTTGTTCATAGCTGATTCGAATACCTCAAGAGCATCCTTTCCTGTCTCCTGAGCCACACGATCAAATGCACCATAAACAATTTTCTGGGCAACGCCCTTCTTGCCATCAAGCATGATATTGTTAATCAACTTAGTAACAATAATGCTGTTGTACATAGGATCGGCTAATACCTCTCTTTTTTGAGTATGTCCTTTACGTGGCATAATACTTCCCTCCTTAATCAATTTTCTAATTAGATCTTAGGTACTCACTTAGTTGTGTCATTGCCGACGGTCATAGACATACTTTATATAGTAAGTAATTCTAATAACCGTAACAAATTCATTCAACCTTAGTTACTAAACCTTATTTAGGTTTCTTAGCACCATACTTCGAACGTGCCTGGCGTCTGTTAGCAACACCAGCAGTATCGAGTGTTCCTCTGATGATATGATATCTAGTACCAGGTAAGTCTTTTACTCTGCCACCACGAATCATAACCACACTATGCTCCTGAAGGTTATGACCTTCGCCAGGAATATAGCTTGTAACCTCAATACCATTTGAAAGACGAACTCTGGCAATCTTTCTAAGTGCCGAATTAGGCTTCTTAGGAGTCGCTGTCTTTACTGCAGTACAAACACCACGCTTCTGTGGAGAAGCCGTGTCAGTCATACGCTTATTTAAAGAGTTGTAGTTCTTTAAAAGAGCAGGTGCAGTAGACTTCTTAGTAGATGTCTTACGTCCTTTTCTTACCAACTGGTTAAATGTAGGCATTCGTTTTACCTCCTTATTAGAATTACGTATTTTCCTATAAATGGGCGCACTCCGCCCTATAAAAACACGCCATAATATTATATGAAATGACTTAATACTTGTCAACACCTTATTTTATCGGTGTTTCACACAAAAAATCACCTACACAATCATTGATTGTATAGGTGATTTTTCTATATGCTTTTTATAAACTATAAAATTTTACTGTATGATAATACCTTTACCCTTAATATCCGTTTTGTCATAAACTTCATAATTGTCATCGTTTTTATAATTCTTTACTTTTTTTACATGAATATATTGTAGTCCAATATTATTTAGATAATTGTCATCTTGTTGCACATCTTTTATTGATAACTCATATATGCTGTCTTTTGTAAAGACAAGAAAAGAATATTTAAATGTTACTCTCCAAGTATTAAAATCAACTTCTTCTTTTTTCTCTTTTTTATTAACCTTCTCTGAAAAGTAGTGCTTTATTATTCCGCCTTTAAAACAATCTAAAAACTCTATAATTTCTTTATCAATATTTTTATCCTTTTTGACTACTTTTTTAGCAAATAATGATTTGATATCTTCATTGCTATTGCTTTTAATATATTTCAATATTTCTTCAATACGATTCTTTGCAACTTCAGTATTGTAATATGTCCAAGGATTTCTATTATATTTTTCTTCATAATATTCTACATATTTTTCTTTAATTTTTTCTACCGCAATACATCCGGTCATTGTAAATGATATAGTAATAATCATAATGATTACTATCACTTTTTTCATATACATCCCTCCAAGTTTTATCAATAAAACATTGTATTTCTTTGTTGTTCATCTTTTTGCGTTAAAAGGTAGATCTATTTAATTATTATACCGTTACCTTTTATATCTTCCTTGGAATAGTACTCTTCAGCAGAATAACTACCCATGTTCTCTTCAACCTTTTTCACTTTTCTTACATGAATATACTGTAAACCTTCGTTACTATAATCCTTGTCGTCCACCATTATCAACTTTGCTGACAACTCGTATACTTCATTTCCTGTATAAACCAAAAAATCAAACTCTGCGTCAGCGAACCAAATTTCGTTATCATCTTTATCATATGTCCTTTCTTTTCCTATTGGTCCACTGACATCATAATAATATTTTATTACGCCTTTTTTAAAAATTTTTAAATACTCATCTACTTGCTTGTCAAAATTCTTTTCAGTATTAATCACCTTTTCAGAAAACAATTTTTTTACGCCTTCTGGTTCTTGTTTTCTTATGGTTTCAACAATCATATCCGCTTTATCTTGCACTATCATTTCATCTAAATGTAATGCTGGTTCTATTTTAAATAACTCTTCCTTACACCCCATTGTTGTGCATGCGATAATTACAATTATTATCATTACTGTTGCTTTTTTCATATATATTTTCCCTCAAATATCTTTATCAATATTATTTCATCTTAGTTTTATATTACCTTCTTAAAAAAACAATATCAATAAAATAATTCTTAACAAAAAACTTTCCTATTATATAAATAATCCCAAACTATGCACTAACAGCATAGTTTGGGATTCTAAAAACCACTTCATACGACCAATATGACTATTTATAACTTAGAATAGGGTTTATGTTGGATCGTCTGTTATCCATGGATATGCATCCGTCGACTCTCCATTATCTGGATAATATGTTTCTCCAGGTTTTAAAACTCCCACTCCTACTCTAGTTATTTTTATTTTTGAGCCGTCTATCTTGAAATGACATTTATAATATTCCATTTCTTCTGCCACTTCACCATCTTCAAATTTCAAGCCTGGAATATCATAGTGAACTACAACCCAAACATATTGTCCTAGGATATTCACGTCTCGGATATAATAATCTTTTATCCTTATCTTCTCATGTGGCTTAATCTCATCTTCCCAATTGTCAACTATTTGGTTTCTAATTATCTTAACGTATTGTTCGGGAATCTGGTCGCTCTTATAATTCTCATTCGTAATGGAACCTTCTACTATTGGTTTAATTTGTCCCAAATACAATCCAAGCACAACTATTGACAAGATTATTAAAATATATAGTGCTGAGAAAACCACTCCAATGATAATCCATTTTCTGTTTTTCATACTACTACCTTCTCTTTATTTATCTACATTTTCTATGTAGTTGCTAATTATCTCTTTCGCCTTTCTGGAACTTCTAAACACTACTATGATCACTATCACAAGTGCTACGAAGCAAGCTACTGCTATCCAGAGGTCTGTCATCTCGTTATTCTTAATAGAAAGAATAATTCTTAAGATTACAAGTCCTACGATGGCTATGGCAGCCAATGTATAGAACCAGCCGAACCAAAATCTACCTTTAAATTCACTTCCATTTTCAGTATCTTTTACCTTTCCAGTAAATGCGAATCTAAAAGCATCCTCGCCATTCTCCCATGCGCCTTTTAGCAGTTTCACAGTCACTCTGTCGCCTTTCTCGGCCACATACATATCTCCTGCGTCTGCGCGCGTGCGCAATGAATTCTTTACTTCTTCTTTTTTCTTATTAAAACTAAATATCATTACATCAGTCCTCTGCTAGCTTCAAACTGCAAATCTTCCCATCTGCGGTCAACTTCCTTCTGGAACTGTTCAATCAAGTGCTCATTCTCAGGTTTAAACAAATGCTTAAATCTTCCTTGAGTCTTTAAGAACTCTTCGATTGGAAGTCTTTCTTTAGGCTCATAATTTATGATGTACTTTCCATCTACCACTTCGTAAAGTGGCCAGTAATTAGTCTCCACTGCAAGACGACAGATTTCCATTATCTCATCCGTCTTATATTTCCATCCTGTAGGACATGGTGCCATTACATTTAAGAACGCTGGTCCTTCAGTATATATAGCTCTCTTCGATTTCTTATGAAGATCCTTCATTCCATTAAAGAATGTAGTCTGCGCTACATATGGAATGTGGTGTGCCACCAATATAGCTGACAAATCTTTTCTATACTGCTCTTTACCTGCGCACTCTGAACCAACTGGTGTAGTCGTCGTATCAGCATACATTGGTGTAGCTGATGAACGCTGTGTACCAGTATTCATATATGCACCATTGTCATAACAGACATAAGTAAAGTCTGTTCCACGTTCCATAGCACCTGAAAGCGACTGGATACCGATGTCATAAGTTCCACCGTCACCGCCAAATACGATGAACTTGTACTTCTCATCTATCTTACCCTTACGCTTCATTGCCTCATAGGCACCTACTACACCACTCATAGTCGAGCTAGCGTTCTCGAAGGCACTGTGAATATAGCTATCTTCCCATGCCACGTATGGATACTGGAATGAAGAAACATTCAAACATCCAGTAGCACATCCGATAACTGCTTTATCATTTTCCTCTAGTCCACGAAGGACGTTTCGCACGCATATAGTTGCACCGCAACCTGCACACATTCTATGACCCGGAGCAAATCTTTCCGGCTTGTTCATTATCTCTCTGAAATTGTAAGCCATTTATTTGTCCTCCTTGTCTCGTAATCCCATGTAACGGTAAGTCTCACCGACATTGCCGGAGGCATCGATATCCTTCAATGTTTCGTAAACACCCTTGATATCTTCTACCTTTACATCACGGCCGCCGATTCCATACATAATGTTGATAGCCTTTGCATCACATCCGTGAAGGAACATAGCCTGCATAGTCTCTGCTCCTACAGGTCCACCGTTTGTGGAGAATGCCTCGCTTCGATCCATTACAGCCACTGCCTTAGTTCCCTTGAGCGCTTCAGCAATTTTCTCGGCAGGGAATGGTCTGAAAGCACGAATCTTTACAAGACCTACTTTCTCGCCGTCAGCACGCATCATATCTATAGTCTGCTTTACTGTTCCTGCTGCTGAACCGATGATGACGATAGCATAATCTGCATCGTCCATCTCATATGTTTCAATCAAGCCATACTTACGGCCTGAGATTTTCTCGAAATCTTTGCCAACCTTTTCGATGACATCTTTTGCGCATTCCATCGCGTGCGCCTGAGCCTTTCTAGACTCCATATAATAGTCAGACACAGCATATGGTCCAACTGCAAAGTTCTCGTCAGGGTTTAGGAGATAATCTTTAGGCTCTCTCTCACCCACGAACTTCTTCACTACTTTGTCATCTAAGATTTCCATATTGTTGACAGCGTGTGACGTGATGAAACCGTCCTGACATGTCATTACTGGAAGCATTACATCTTCGTTTTCAGCAATGAGAAATGCCTGGAGCATATTGTCATACGCTTCCTGGTTATCTTCTGCGTAAAGTTGAATCCATCCTGAATCTCTAGCGCCCATCGTATCTGAGTGGTCGCAGTTGATGTTGAGCGGTCCCGTTAGAGCTCTACAAACTGCTGCTAGCGCCAATGGCATTCTAGCAGATGCTGCCACTCCTAACACTTCCCACATAAATGCGAGACCTGCTGATGAAGTTGCAGTCAAAGCTCTAGCGCCAGCTGCTGAAGCACCCATTGCGGCACTCATTGAGCTGTGCTCACTCTCCACTGTGATGAATTCAGTATCCACCAAACCGTTCGACACATAGTTCGAAAAGTACTGTGGAACTTCTGTCGATGGAGTGATTGGAAATGCCGGGAAAACGTCAGGGTTTATCTGGCGAAGCGCTATAGCGACGGCTTCGTTACCTGACAAGAATACTTTCTCTGCCATTATTTCACCTCCATCTTTATTGCATCGAATGGGCATGCCTTGATACAGATGCCACATCCTTTACAGTGATCTCTGTCTATAGGCTGTCTCTTCTTATCTTTAACTTCGATACAGCTGTCCGGACAAACCGGTACACATAAGAGACACTGTTTGCACTTTTCTTCATCTATAACTGGACAAATATTAGTCCAGTCACCTGTTATAAATTCGCGTGTAGTACCAGAGCCAACTACATTGTTGCCTCTTGAGACATCCTGCCACGCTACGTTCGTATCTAATTTCTTTATATCTGTCTTTGCCATTACTGCACCTCCTCAAAAGCCATCTTGAGTGCTCGCATATTGCCCTCGATAACCTCAGGTTTCTTGGCAAACTTATGCCTGAATGAACCTTCCATCTCTTTCATAAAAGTATCCTCATCTAATACACCTGTAATCGCAACGATTGCTCCGAGCATAGGTGTGTTTGGAAAATTCTTTCCAAGTGTTTGCATAGCAATGTTTCTAGCATCCACTGTGTAAACTTTTCCTTTGTAGCCATTTAGTAATGGAGTAATATCTTTTGCGTCTTTAGCAGTGTTTACAAGGATAGCTCCATCCTCTCTGAGACCCTTAGTAACATCTACGCATTCCAATAAAGTCTCATCTACCACTACTACATACTCTGGTTCGTAAATATTGGAATGCACTCTAATAGGCTCCTCACTAATCCTGTCATAGGCTGTAATAGGAGCTCCCATACGCTCTGCGCCGTACTCTGGGAAGCCTTGTCCATACTTACCAGTTTTAAACGCAACTTCTGCTAATAATAATGCTGCTGTTTTGGCACCTTGGCCACCACGACCGTGCCATCTGATCTCTAGAGTGTTATCCATTTCTACTTCCTCTTTTTAATTAATAGTCATAAATATTGTTTCAGAGTTAAAAGATATTATAACAAAAAACAAATGATTATTAAATACCCTAAAATGTTGGTTTCTTAACAATTAATTCTTAGCGTTTACATCAGAAACCATTACAAACTTGCCCTTTTCTGAAATCTTTCTGGCAAGATATACAAATGGTGTATCCGCAAAACTTGTCGCCACAAAAATAATGTAACCGACAAATATAAAACTTAACAGTTCTTTCTTTCCTACAGTTCCATAGAATGCAAATACATTAAACAATACTGTATTTAAAAACTGTGATACAAGTGTTGATGCATTGTTTCTGAACCACAAATATTTCTTGTGATCGCCAAACTTTTTATCAGTCAAAGTCCACCACTTGTGATATAGGAATACATCCATATACTGTACAACTATATATACAACAAGGCTGGCTATCATTACTCTTGGTACTTGGTCAAAGACCGCATGCATAGCAGTCATTGTCTCCGGATTTGTAGCTGTATATAGTAACCACCATTGTGCAAACACTACAAAAGTAATGTTTGTGATGATACCAATAGTAACGGCTTTTCTAGCTTCTCTCTTACCATACACCTCACTGATAATATCAGTGCACAAGAATGTAGCTGCAAACAACACATTTCCCAATGTCATATCAACTCCAAATGCTTTGATAAAAATCAAAACTTCGATATTTGCCGCAATAGTAGCGATAGCTGTAAACACATACAATCCACTTTTAGCAAATAGTTTAAAGAACAGTAACTCTGCTCCAAAAATAATAAAAATAGATCCAATTAGTAATAATTCATTCATAATAATTCTCCTAATAGTTTTATTAATTACGATTCGTAACTAACCAATCAACTAAAGGATATAAGAAAAGAGATGCACCACGGCATCTCCTCTTAATACATTATGACATCTCTTCAAAGCACTAGGGTCTCGAAGAGATGTCTATGTAATTAATTCCCGTAGTTTTGTTTATAGACAGGATGGTTTCGAACTGTCTTTTAAGCTCGCCAGTATTGGCGAAGCCATATTATTCTGCTGTAGCTTCTGCTTCCTCAGCTGCTTCCAATGCCTCTTCTGGGATTTCAATCTCCTCTGGCATATCGTCAGTATTGATGTGAACGTTGTTGTAACGCTTCATACCAGTACCGGCTGGAATCAACTTACCGATAAGCACGTTCTCCTTGATACCGATGAGTGGATCAATTCTTCCCTTGATAGCCGCATCTGTGAGGACACGAGTTGTCTCCTGGAATGATGCTGCTGAAAGGAATGAGTTTGTGGCAAGTGAAGCCTTTGTGATACCAAGCATAATCTGTGTACCAGTTGCTGGTGTCTTGCCTTCTGCCTTAAGTTTCTCATTGACCTCCTCAAACTCGAGAACTTCAACCTGCGAACCTGTGAGGAAGTTTGAATCACCTGGATCCTCGATAGTTACCTTCTTGAGCATCTGGCGTACGATAACCTCGATATGCTTATCGTTGATATCAACACCCTGTGCGCGGTAAACCTTCTGAACCTCAGTAATCATGTAATCCTGCACTGCGCGCAATCCCTTGATTCTCAAAAGATCGTGTGGGTTAATGTTACCCTCTGTCAAACTGAATCCGGCCTCAATCTTTCTTCTATCGATGTTGCCGTCCTCAACGATCTTTGAACTATATGGGATGAGATACGTCTTGCTTTCGCCTGTATCTTTGTTGTTAACTACTACTTCAGTCTTCTCTCCATCTCTCTTGATAGAAACGCGTCCATCAATCTCTGAGAGGATAGCGAGTCCCTTAGGCTTTCTAGCCTCGAAGAGCTCCTCTACACGAGGAAGACCTTGAGTGATATCGTCACCGGCCACACCACCAGTATGGAAAGTTCTCATTGTAAGCTGTGTACCAGGCTCACCGATAGACTGAGCGGCGATGATGCCGACTGCCTCACCTTCCTGTACTCTCTGTCCAGTCGCCATGTTAGCTCCGTAACATTTAGCACAGATACCTGTCTTAGATTTACATGTAAGAACTGTTCTTATCTTGACGGAGTCAATGCCTGCGGCAATAATCTTATCTCTTCTATGAGGGTAGATAGTGTGATTCTTCTTAACAATCACGTTACCCTTCTTGTCTTTGATAGTTTCAGCTGCAACACGTCCTACTATACGCTCTCCCAAACTCTCGAGAGGCTTATCTTTCTTCTTGCCTGGCAATTCTCTAACTTCCATATATGGAATGTCCTTGCCGTCGCAACAATCCTCTTCGCGGATAATCAACTCTTGTGATACGTCTACAAGACGACGAGTCAAGTAACCTGAATCGGCTGTACGTAGGGCTGTATCTGAAAGACCCTTACGAGCACCGTGCGCTGAAATGAAGTATTCCAAAACGTCTAGACCTTCACGGAAGTTTGACTTGATAGGAAGCTCGATAGTCTTACCTGATGTGTAAGCCATCAAACCACGCATACCAGCAAGCTGCTTAATCTGTTCCTGTGAACCACGGGCACCAGATACAGCCATGATGTTGATGTTGTTGTACTTGTCCAAGCCGTGCATCAACTTATCAGTAAGCATGTCATCAGTCTTCTTCCACTCTGCGACAACGTTTTCGTAACGACTCTCTTCATCTACGAAACCTTCGTTAGCTGAAGCGTTAATCTGCTCAACTCTCTCGTCAGTCTCAGCAATCAACTGTTCCTTAACATCTGGAACTGTCATATCTGATACAGATACTGTGATACCTGACTGAGTTGAATATTTGTAACCCATAGCCTTGATGTTATCCAAAACTTCAGATGCCTTTGTAGCACCGTGGATGTTGATAACTCTCTCAAGGATAGGCTTGATAGTTTTCTTAGTGATAGTCTCATCTACCTCTAACTGTAGATAATCCTCATCTTTCTTTCTCTCAACGAATCCGAGATCCTGAGGAATAACCTCGTTGAAGAGCAGACGACCAAGTGTTGTATTAATCATGCCTGTAACTTCCTTGCCCTCGGCATTCTGAACAGTTCTTCTGACATTAATCTTCTGGTGAAGTGTGATGTCTTTGTTCTCATATGCCAAGATAGCTTGGTTAACGTCTGAGAATGAAGGTCCAATAACATCGATTGGTGTACAGATGATAATTCTGTCGTCCTCTTTCTTCTCAACGTCCTCGTCAGTCTCACGATTCTTTTCTATATATGTCTTTCCTTCTAGCAAGAACTGAATCATCTCATCACGTTTAAGCTTCTTCTTGTCCATAGCTGCGATGACTTCGTCAACGCTCTTATAAACCTTTGCTCTCTGTGAGAAACTCTTCTTGATTTTCTCATCTTCTGAGTGGTCAATCATTCTACCCATTGTGAGGTAGTAAAGACCAAGAATCATATCCTGTGAAGGAACTGCCACTGGCGCACCATCCGAAGGCTTGAGCAAGTTGTTAGGTGAAAGTAGCAAGAATCTACACTCAGCCTGTGCCTCTGCCGACAATGGAAGGTGGACAGCCATCTGGTCACCGTCGAAATCGGCGTTGAAGGCTGTACATACCAATGGATGAAGTTTGATAGCCTTACCCTCTACTAGTACAGGCTCGAATGCCTGGATACCAAGTCTATGAAGTGTAGGGGCACGGTTAAGCATTACAGGGTGTTCTTTAATAACATCCTCCAATACGTCCCAAACTCTGTCATCAAGTTTATCAACCATCTTCTTAGCTGCCTTGATGTTGTTTGCGATAGGCTCGCTCACACCATCTTCTGGCTTAGCTGTGAGTTCTTTCATAACGAAAGGCTTGAACAACTCGATAGCCATTTCCTTAGGAAGACCACACTGGTAAATCTTAAGTTCTGGTCCTACTACGATAACTGAACGTCCTGAGTAGTCCACACGCTTACCAAGAAGGTTCTGACGGAAACGTCCCTGCTTACCTTTAAGCATATCTGAGAGTGACTTAAGTGGTCTGTTACCAGGACCAGTCACTGCACGTCCACGACGTCCATTGTCGATTAGTGAATCGACAGCTTCTTGAAGCATTCTCTTCTCGTTACGAACGATGATGTCAGGTGAACCCTTCTCAATCATGTTCTTAAGACGGTTGTTTCTGTTTATAATTCTTCTATATAAGTCGTTCATGTCAGATGTGGCAAATCTACCACCGTCCAACTGAACCATAGGTCTCAAATCTGGTGGAATAACTGGAATAACATCCATTACCATCCACTCAGGCTTGTTACCTGACTTCTTAAATGCCTCGAATACTTCCACTCTCTTTAAGAGCTTAGTTCTCTTCTGTCCAGTGGCTTTATCGAGTTCTTTTTTGAGCGCCTTAGTCTCTTTGTCTACATCAATTTCCTCTAAGAGCTTCTTGATAGCCTCAGCTCCCATTCCAACTTCGAATGCGTCTGCGCCATACTCTTCTACAGCACTCGCATACTCTGTTTGGTTGAGGATCTGCTTCTTATCCAGTGGAGCATCCTTTGGATCAAGCACGATGTATGAAGCAAAGTAAAGTACCTTCTCTAACAACTTTGGTGAGATATCAAGAGTGAGTCCCATACGTGATGGAATACCCTTGAAATACCAAATGTGTGATACAGGTGTTGAAAGTTCAATACTACCCATACGCTCTCTACGAACGGATGACTTAGTAATCTCAACTCCACATCGATCACAGATAGTACCCTTATCTTTAATCTTCTTATACTTTCCACAGTGACACTCGTAGTCTTTGCTAGGTCCGAAAATCTTTTCACAGAACAAACCGTCCTTCTCAGGCTTGAGAGTTCTGTAGTTGATAGTCTCTGGCTTTGTTACTTCGCCGCGTGACCACTCTCTGATTTTCTCAGGTGAAGCAAGACCAATTCTAATTTTATCAAATGCTATTTGTTCATTATTTTCCATTTTCGCCATGATCTTTCTCCTCCCTTCTACTGTGCATCTTCGGCGTCGGCCTCGACGTCTTTGATGCCATCTGATTTAACTTCTTGTGTCGTAAATCCAGCCTGTTCCATTTCGCTTGCTCCCTCTTTTCGACCGTAGTTACGCTCGTTCAAGATAGAGTTAAATGATACGTTCTCATATTCAGTACTTTCTTTGATTTCAACTTCCTTGTCATCTTCATCAAGAACCTTGATGTCTAATGCAAGTGACTGAAGTTCCTTGATAAGTACCTTGAATGATTCTGGAATACCAGGCTGTGGAATATTCTTTCCTTTGATAATAGCCTCGTAAGTCTTAACACGTCCATTGATATCATCAGACTTAACTGTTAAGATCTCCTGCAATGTGTAAGATGCGCCGTAAGCCTCGAGAGCCCAAACCTCCATCTCACCAAATCTCTGACCACCGAACTGTGCTTTACCACCGAGTGGCTGCTGAGTAACGAGTGAGTAAGGACCTGTAGAACGTGCGTGAATCTTATCATCAACCAAGTGGTGAAGTTTCAAGTAGTGCATGAAACCGATTGTAACCTTGTTGTCGAATTCCTCACCTGTTCTACCGTCGCGAAGCTGAACTTTACCATCCTCTTGGATGTGAACGCCTTTCCACTTATCTCTGTTGTCTAAGTGGTCGCCCAAGTACTTCATTACATCTTTATTCAAAATCTTGTCGTATTTCTTCTTGAAATCTTTCCACTCCATATTGGCGTAGTCATTCGCCAAGATGAGTGTATCTTTGATGTCATTCTCCTTAGCACCATCGAACACTGGAGTAGATACCTTGAATCCGAGAACTTGCGCTGCAAGACTCAAGTGAATCTCAAGGACCTGTCCGATATTCATACGTGATGGCACACCCAATGGGTTGAGCACGATGTCGAGTGGACGTCCGTTAGGAAGGAATGGCATATCCTCAACTGGAAGCACGCGGGAAACTACACCCTTGTTACCGTGACGACCGGCCATCTTATCACCAACAGAAATCTTTCTCTTCTGTGCTACGTATACACGAACTGACTCATTGACACCTGGTGCCAACTCATCACCGTTTTCTCTCTTGAATACTTTGACATCAACTACCACACCTGACTCACCGTGAGGAACCTTAAGAGATGTATCTCTCACCTCTCTAGCCTTCTCGGCAAAGATAGCACGAAGCAATCTGTCTTCTGGTGTAAGTTCTGTCTCTCCCTTAGGAGTAACCTTACCAACTAGGATATCGCCGGCTCTAACCTCAGCACCGATGTGGATAATTCCATCCTCGTCGAGGTTCTTTCTAGCCTCATCGCCGACACCTGGGATATCGTTAGAAATATCTTCAGGTCCGAGCTTAGTATCTCTAGCTTCTGTCTCATATTCTTCTATATGAATAGATGTGTAAACATCATCCTGAACCAATCTCTCACTGATTAGAACCGCATCCTCGTAGTTGTAACCTTCCCAAGTCATGAAACCGATAAGCGGGTTCTTGCCTAGTGCCATCTCACCGTTAGATGTCGATGCGCCATCGGCAATAACTTCACCAGCTTCTACGTGGTCGTCTACGTCTACGATAGGTCTCTGGTTGTAGCAGTTTGACTGGTTACTTCTTGCGAACTTAGAGAGCATATAAGTCTGCTCTTCTTTATTGTCATCATTCTTGATGACAATCTTCTCTGATGTAGAGTCGATAACCTTACCAGGATGTTCAGCAAGCACGCAGACACCTGAGTCCTCAGCTGTCTTTGCTTCCATACCAGTTCCTACGATTGGTGACTCAGTAGTCATCAATGGAACTGCCTGACGCTGCATGTTAGATCCCATAAGAGCACGGTTGGCATCGTCGTTCTGTAAGAAAGGAATCATTGATGTCGCAACTGAGAATACCATCTTAGGTGAAACGTCCATCAAATCGATTTCGCTTCTTCTAAATGTATTCTGCTCTTCTTGGTAACGTCCTGATATATGATGTCTTACGAAGTGACCCTTCTCGTCGAGTTCAGCATTGGCTTGAGCCACATGGTACTCGTCCTCCTTGTCAGCAGTGAGATAAACAACCTCATCTGTGACACGTGGATTTTCAGGGTTCTTCTTATCTACTATTCTGTAAGGAGCCTCGATGAAACCATACTCATTAAGTCTAGCGTATGTAGCGAATGAGTTGATCAAACCGATATTTGGTCCTTCAGGTGTCTCGATAGGACACATTCTACCGTAGTGTGTGTAGTGAACGTCTCGCACTTCGAAGCTGGCACGGTCTCTTGAAAGTCCGCCAGGTCCCAATGCTGAGAGACGTCTCTTATGTGTCAACTCACCGAGTGGGTTATTCTGATCCATGAACTGTGACAACTGCGAACTTCCGAAGAACTCCTTAACTGCAGCTGTTACAGGCTTAATATTAATTAATGTCTGTGGAGATACGCCTTCGAGATCCTGAGTAGTCATACGCTCACGTACCACTCTCTCCATTCTCGAAAGACCAATTCTGTACTGATTCTGCAACAACTCACCAACCGCACGGATACGTCTGTTTCCGAGGTGGTCGATATCCTCAACCTTACCGATGCCGTACTCTACATTCATCGTGTAATTGATTGATGCAAGAATATCTTCCTTAGTGATATGCTTTGGAATCAATTCACTTATATTTGCTCTGATAGCTTCTTTAAGATCTGGTCCCTTTCTGTACTCTGACATGAGTTCCATCAACTTAGGATAGTAAACCCATTCGTTAACGCCAAAGTCTTCAGGTGTCTCATTCTTGTTGAACTTCACATAGTGCTCGATGTCTACCATCATGTTTGAGAACACTACTTCGTTCTTGGTAGGTGTCTGAATAACTACTTTTCTTACAGCAGCATTCTGAATAGCCTCTGCCATTTCCTTAGTAGCTACTTTTCCTGCCTTGGCAAGAACTTCACCAGTATTTTCATCTATTACATCCTCTGCAATAGTATGTCCTACGATACGACCCTTGTAAGCAAGTTTCTCATTGAACTTATAACGTCCAACTCTTGCGAGATCATATCTACGAGGTTCAAAGAACATTCCCTCTATGAGGTTCTGTGCAGTCTCAACATTCAAAGGCTCACCTGGACGGAGCTTCTTGTAAAGTTCAAGAAGACCTTCCTCGTAATTCTTACTTGGGTCCTTCTCAAGTGTTGCTGTAATCTTTGTTTCCTCGCCGAACAATTCAGCAATTTCTTCATCTGTACCTACGCCCAATGCTCTGATAAGAACTGTAACAGGTACCTTTCTAGTTCTGTCTACACGTACATAGAAGATATCGTTTGAATCTGTCTCGTACTCTAACCAAGCACCACGGTTTGGAATAACCTGTGCTGTGAACAATTCTTTACCTATCTTATCCTTATCCATTGCTGGATAGATACCAGGTGAACGAACTAACTGACTTACGATAACACGCTCGGCACCGTTAATTACGAATGTACCAGTATCTGTCATGAGTGGTAAATCACCCATAAAGATTACGTGCTCTGTAAACTCACCTGTTTCCTTATTATGAAGACGTACCTTAACCTTTAATGGTGCAGAATAAGTAGCGTCTCTATCCTTACATTCCTGGATAGAATACTTAATTCCTTCCTCATCAAGGCTTGGCTCCAAGAACTCTAGTGACAAGTTCTTACCATAGTCTTCGATAGGTGAGATGTCGTCCAAGACTTCCTTGAGGCCCTTCTTAACGAACCATTCATAGGAGTCTTTCTGGACTTCGATTAAGTTAGGTATCGCGAGCACATCCTTCTGACGGGAGTAGCTCATTCTGATGCCTTTTCCTGCTTTCACAGGACTAAATCTGTTTTTCTCCATTGACATTTTCTCCTTGCATTAATTTAATTAGTTGTTTGCGTTTTTCGCTTAATTTTCTTAAGAATTTGCCCATTTTATAGGCAATATCACTCATTTTTAGGCGCAAGAAACCAAGCGCTAACGCATAGCGAACTTAATTCTACCATTATTGTATGTTTGTTGTCAATAGATACAGAACAATAAAAAACCACTACACAATTGTGTAGTGGTTTTATTCTTAAATGTGATAGGTTTGACTCTATTACTTAAGAGTAACAGTAGCTCCAACCTCTTCGATGTTCTTCTTAAGAGCCTCAGCCTCGTCCTTAGCAACTCCCTCTTTGATAACCTTAGGAGCACCATCAACGATTTCCTTAGCTTCCTTAAGACCAAGTCCTGTAGCATCCTTAACAGCCTTGATAACCTTAACCTTCTGATCACCAACTTCTGTCAACTCTACGTCGAACTCATCCTTATCAGCTGCACCAGCGTCTCCGCCTGCTGCACCCTGTACTACAACGCCTGCTGCTGCAGATACGCCGAACTCTTCCTCACATGCTTTTACCAATTCGTTTAACTCAAGAACTGATAATCCTTTAATAACTTCAATAATTTCTTCTGTAGTCATTTTAATATCCTCCAATAAATTCTAATTTCTTAATTTCTAAATTACTATTCAGCATCATCTGCAGGAGCTTCTTCAGCTTCCTCTTCTGGTGCTTCTTCTGCAGCTTCTTCCTCAGCAGGAGCCTCTTCTTCAGTAGCTTCCTCTTCAGCAGGTGCTTCCTCTTCAGTAGCTTCCTCCTCAGCAGGTGCTTCCTCTTCAGTAGCTTCCTCTTCAGCAGGTGCTTCCTCTTCAGTAGCCTCTTCCTCAGCAGGAGCCTCTTCTTCAGTAGCTTCCTCTTCAGTAGATGCTTCCTCTGAAGGTGCCTCTTCAGCTGCTTCTTCTGCTGGTGCTGCCTCTTCAGCTGCATCCTCTTCGCCGTCCTTATCAGCAATCTGTTTAAGAACACGAGCGAAGTCTGTAATTGGTGATTGGATAGATCCAAGGAACTTTGAAAGTAGTTCGTCCTTTGATGGGATGCTAGCAATCTCACCAATAGTTGTTGCATCGTAGTATGCGCCTTCAACAATACCGCCTTTGATTTCAAGTGCTTCAGCGTCCTTTGCGAACTTAGCTAGAATTCTAGCTGCTGCTGTAGCATCTTCCTTACAAACAGCGATGGCAGTTGGTCCAGCTAAATGCTGTGTCAAATCTGCAAACTCTGTATCTTTGATAGCAAAGTTAATCATTGAGTTCTTGTAAACTCTGTAAGTAACGTCTGCTTCTCTCAACTGTCTACGAAGATCTGTATCTTCTGCAACAGTAAGTCCACGATAGTCTACTAAAACGACTGTGGCAGCATCCTTCACTAACTCAGCAATTTCGTCGATAACAGGTTGCTTTTCTTCTACGTTTGCCATTAATTTGCCTCCTTTATTTATTTTTTGGTCTCAACCTAATGCTCGAGGCTCGAGATTGGCGCTGTGCGCCAATATATAAAAAACCTCTATGCCCAAAGACATAGAGGTATAAAGTCATAAACAATGTGTCTAAACTAAATCCTCGGTAGGCACTTTCGTTTACGTCCCGTGGGACACCTACTGTCTTCGGCATTTGGTATTAACCACTGCGACAAATCTTACCATATAGGGTAATATCTGTCAAATATATAGTAAATGTAATTACTATTCACTCTTTTCCATCAGTTTCTGTGCATCCACTCTGACACCAGGTCCCATTGTAGATGTAAGTGTAACTGACTTCATGTATGTACCCTTAAGTGATGCTGGCTTAGCCTTAATGAGTGCGTCCATCAATGCGTTGAAGTTCTCAGCAAGCTGCTCAGCTGTGAATGAAGCTTTGCCGACAGGCACGTGAACGATGTTCGCCTTGTCGAGTCTGTACTCAATCTTACCTGACTTTGCTTCCTCAACTGCTTTCGCAATGTCCATTGTAACTGTACCAGTCTTAGGGTTAGGCATAAGACCTCTTGGTCCAAGTACACGACCGAGTTTACCAACCACGCCCATCATATCAGGTGTAGCGATAACTGCGTCGAAATCAGAAAAACCGTCGTTCTGAATCTTTGGTACCATCTCGTCTGCGCCTACATAATCTGCGCCAGCCTCAGTAGCTTCGTCAGCCTTTGGTCCCTTAGCGAAAACCAAAACCTTAATGTCCTTTCCTGTACCGTTTGGTAACACGACTGAACCACGAATCTGCTGCTCTGCGTGACGTCCGTCACAACCAGTTCTGATGTGACATTCTATTGTTTCATCAAATTTTGCAGTAGCGCCTTCTTTTACTAAAGAAACCGCCTCGTTAACATCATACTGTACAGCTCTGTCAATCTTCTTAGCTGCATCTGTATATTTCTTTCCTCTTTTCATAATTAAACCTCCTAGTGGTAATAGCGGATATACCTCCCACTTTTCTCAATTCTTATTCTTCTACTTTGATACCCATGCTACGTGCTGTACCAGCAAGCATGCTACAAGCTGAATCCATGTTAGCTGCGTTAAGATCCTTCATCTTGATGTTTGCAATCTCCTCGAGATCTGCTCTAGTAACTGTACCAACAGTCTCTGTGAGTGAATTGCCTGCACCCTTAGGAATCTTAGCTGCCTTCTTAAGAAGCACTGCTGCAGGTGGTGTCTTAGTAATGAAACTAAAACTGTGATCTGCATATACAGTGATAACTACAGGAATAATCATTCCTGGCTGATCAGCTGTTCTCGCATTAAAGTCCTTAGTGAACTGAGCGATGTTTAATCCGTACTGACCCAAAGCAGGACCAACTGGTGGTGCTGGTGATGCTTTGCCAGCTTCGATCTGCAATTTAATGTATCCTTCTACTTTCTTTGCCATAATTCGGCACCTCCTAAAAAATGTGGTATTATCGGGAACCCCTCCCACTGCCACACGATGCGTTGTGTGACATTCCTTGCCTCGGGCACTAATGCCTTCGGCAATGTATATAAACCCTTAAGGGATTTACATCTTCTTTACTTCTGCGAAACTGAGTTCCACAGGTGTCTCTCTACCAAACATGTCTACTGTGATAGTAACTGTCTGTTTATTCTCGTCGATTCGCTTAACTTCGCCAGCAGTTCCCTGCCAAACTCCGCCAATAGCTGAAACCATATCGCCCACAGCGAAATCTGCCTCAATCTTCTCAGCAGTTCTAACCCCTAGTGTAGCCATCTCTCTATCTGTGAGAGGAACTGGCTTCGACGCTGGTCCCACGAATCCTGTAACACCACGAGTGTTACGAACGACATACCATGTGTCGTCATTCATAATCATATTGACTAGAACATATCCAGGGAAAATCTTCTTCTCTGAAACCTTACGCACATTGTTCTTCAACTCAACAACTTGCTGCGTAGGAACCAAAACTTCAAAGATCTGATCCTGCATTTTTCTATTTTCAATAGATTGTTCTATATTTGTTTTAACCTTGTTCTCATAACCTGAATAGGTGTGAACAACGTACCATTTACCTTCTGCCATCTTTGCACCTCAAACTATCTACTAAAAGTGTAACTCGCGAATAATATTCAATACTAACTGTGCGCCTGAATCAATAAACGCAATAATAACACCAACGATTAAAGTAACAACAATAACGATGGTTGTCTGTTTAGCAACAGTACTTTTATTAAGCCAAATAATTTTACCAAATTCAGATTTTAAGCCTGTCCACCACTTCTTGATGCGGCCATCCTTCTTAGCTTTTGCCATAGTAAACCTCCTTGGACTAAATTACTTAGTTTCCTTATGTAATGTGTGTTTTCTGCAGAATTTGCAGTACTTTTTAGTCTCGACTCTATCTGGATGAGCTGTCTTATCCTTTGTAGTGTCGTAGTTACGCTGCTTGCATTCTGTACACTCTAATGTAATCTTTGTTCTCATGAGTTTCACCTCCGTAAAATGTCCGCTTCGGGGAAATTTTAGTGCAAAAAAAAAGAGCCCCTTCGCGCTCAATAAATATAGCATATATGCCAAATGCTGTCAACAAGAACCCTTTTTTTCTATTTATTTAGTTTTTATTGTCCCTGCCTCCGGCAATACACATTCCATATACTGTTCTAACACCAGCTTTTAGCATAACTCTAGCGCAAGCGTCTAGTGTAGCCCCTGTAGTATAAATGTCATCTACCAAAAGCATATTTTTATGTAAACCAATCTTTTCTGTGTTTACTGAGAAAACTTTCTTTAAGTTTTCATATCGCATTTCACTGCTTAGTTCCTTCATAGGAACTGTATCCTTTGATCTCTTAATGAAATCTTTATCGATTTTTATCCCCATCTGCTGCCCTAATTGCTCTGCAAACTCTTCTGCTTGGTTGTATCCACGATGGATTTCCTTTTTATTGTACATTGGCACGGCCACGATAGTATCTATATTCCATTTATATAGAAGATTTCCGTAACGAGCCTTGGCCACTCTTGCAAAGTACTCCGCATAGACTCTTGCGTTTTTATATTTAAAATGATAGATACTCTCCTTCATTTCTCCCATATACTCAAAGAGAATCACATTCTTTTCGAAGTAATGCATTCGCCTTGCACAGTCATTGCAGAGAAGTTTTTCATCTGTCAAAAGAGTCTTGCCACACTTTGTACAAGTCGCACCTGTTACCAGCCTTACACTACGCTTACATTCTTTGCAAAGTCCTGTTTCTTCTATTACATTGCCGCAGGCAATACAGACTGGAGGATAAAAGGCATTTATTAATCCTTTAAACATATAAAATTTTTCAACCCACTATATCTCTTGTGCTCATCGACATTCGCAATCATACTGTGGAAAGTGTTCTGGCTTCCAACTATACATACGCAATTCATTGCGCGCGTGACACCCGTGTAGAGAAGGTTCCTCGTCATAAGGTTCGGGATGTTTTGTAAAAGTGGCATAATAACCGCTGGATATTCACTACCCTGCGACTTATGAATCGTTACCGCATATGCGAGTTCAAGATTATCTGCCTCCTCCTCAAAGAAAATTACGTATCTATCATCATCGAACTTCACTTCCATAGTATTGGTGTGTCGATTTATTTTTGTTATCACTCCAAGGTCACCGTTAAAGATGCCCTTGCCAGAATCGATGAGTTTTCCATCATCTGTCTTCTGGTTCCAAATAGTTTCATAGTCATTCTTGACCTGCATCACCTTGTCGCCCTCGCGGAAATTCACACCGTGAATATTCCACTCTTCCTTCGACCTAGATGCAGGATTCATTTTTTTCTGGAGTTCAATATTGAGATTGTTGATTCCCAAGAGTCCCTTTCTCATCGGCGCAAGCACTTGCACGTCAAACGGATTTGCATTCACATGCTGCGCAACCTTATCGACAAGTCTCAAAGTCGCATCGAGTGCCTGATCCATATTGTTTCGCTCAACGAAAAGGAAATCATCTTGCACATTCTCGAACGGAATCATCTCGCCCGCGTTAATACGGTGGGCGTTCGCCACGATACTGCTCTTCTCTTCCTGGCGATAAACAGTCTGCAAACTCGTAACGGCAAACTGGTCAGATTCGATGATATCTTTCAAGACATTTCCAGGCCCTACGCTCGCAAGCTGGTTGATGTCTCCGACAATGACCAATCTCATGCCAGCAATCATCGCCTTCAATAGCGAATCAAACAGGAATATATCCACCATAGACATCTCATCTACGATTACGACATCTGCCTCCAGCGGATTTGACTCATTGTGTGCAAACTTAGTTTGAAGTTCCTCGCCACCTTGGTCGAGAACTTCTAGCATTCTGTGAATAGTCATCGCCTCTTTGCCAGTGGCTTCCGACATTCTCTTTGCTGCACGACCTGTTGGCGCAGTCAGCGCCACCTCACAACCGTCGCTCTCGAACATCTTAATTATCGTATTTATAATAGTAGTTTTTCCTGTACCAGGTCCACCGGTGATAACTGACACACCGTAGTTCTGGGTGTTCATTATGGCAAGTTTCTGCGTATCATCCAGCTCAACCTTGTTCATATCTTCGATGGTTTCCATCTTTACCTTTGTAACAAAGTCGCTCTCAGGTACATAGACGTTCAGTTCTTCCAACTTATTGGCGATAGCCATCTCGGTATTATAGAAAGGTGGAAGAAAGACAGCTTCCTGACCATCTATTTCTTTTATTATTAACTTTTTATCCAAAACAGACTCTGTGAAACAATGGTCCAAGAGTTCCATATTGTAAGTCCCATCCGCCTGTATATATTGGTCGCGAAGACCAAGCATATTTACCGTCATCGCCACAAGGTCTTCCTTTGGCAGATACGTGTGTCCATTCTGCGACGCTTGAGTTAAGGCATACTTCATTCCACTCTTGATTCGAATCGAAGCGCCTACTTCCACTCCTATCTGCTGCGCAATCTCATCCGACTGCATAAAACTCATACCCATTATGTCCTCAGATAGTCTATATGGATTCGTCTGAATGACATCGTAAGTTTTCGGACCATAAAGTTCATAAATCTTAACACTCATAGCCGGTGAGATGTTGAACTTTTGAAGATATATCATAACCTCGCGCATCTCACGCTGCACTTCAACCTGCTCGCTTATCTCCATTGCCATACGCATAGAGATACCTTTAATCTCCGAGAGGCGCTCTGGCTCTTCTTCCATAATCTGGAAAGTATCCTCGCCAAAATGATCCACTACACGCTTCGCAAGCGTGGTACCGATTCCTTTAATCGCGCCCGAACTCAAGTACTTGATAATCGAGATTGAATCTGTCGCAGGCATAATGCGATACGACGTCATCTTGATTTGCTTTCCATAAATCTCGTGATTTACTTCCTCGCCCTCGAGTTCAATCATCTCACCTTCGTTAATGTATCCAAACACACCAGTGCATGCAGTCTCGATACCTCTGCTGAGCACAGAAATAACAGAGTACCCTGTACTCTCGTTACGATATATTATACTTTCCACATAACCACTGATAGTTTTCATTTAGTTCCCTTTATTATTGTACAAAATAATAGCTGCCCTTTTTGGGACAGCTATTAACATTAATCAATTTTTTCTTTAGCAATCTGATCTAGAATGTCTAGATACTGACCAGTTCCTATGGCCACTGCAGTCATAGGGTCTTCAGCTGTCATAGTATTTATACCAGTCTTGGCCTCTATCAGCTGATCCAATCCATTCAGCAAGCATCCTCCGCCTGTCATGACTATGCCTCGAACGGCAATGTCTGCGGCAAGTTCAGGTGGAGTCTCCTTCAACACTTCGTGTACCTGTTCTACTATAGAAGTCGAAACCTCACGGAGCGCTTCCTCTGTCTCCTTCGATGTGACCTCGATAGTCTTTGGAAGTCCTGTGACAAGATTGCGTCCACGCACCTCCATCTTATTCGAGTCGGCATCACTGTAGCAAGTTCCGATACCGATTTTAATATCCTCGGCTGTACGAGTTCCAATCAACAAGTTGTGCTTCTTACGCATATATTTAACGATAGCTTCATCGAAGTCACCGCCGGCAATCTTCAAAGACATACTCTCCACGATTCCTCCGAGAGAAATGATAGCTATGTCAGTTGTACCACCGCCGATATCTACAATCATATTGCCGTATGGCTGCTTGATGTCGATACCAGAACCTATGGCTGCCGCCAATGGTGCTTCAACCACGAATACTTCTCTGGCACCAGCCTGGAAAGCCGCATCTTGTACTGCCTTAGTCTCAACTTCTGTAGCCTCACTAGGAATACTAATGCAAACTCTAGGCTTTCTGTAAGTACGTCTGCCTACTGCCTTCTGAATAAAGTAGCGAAGCATCTGCTCTGTTATAGCGTAATCCGAAATAACACCTTGTCTAAGTGGATTAACTGCAACTAGATTGCCCGGTGTACGTCCAATCATAAGACGAGCTTCCTCGCCCACTGCCATAATCTTGTCAGTGTCACGATCCATCGCAACTACGCAAGGTTCTTTCAGTACAACGCCCTTACCTTTTATATAAATTAGGATACTAGATGTACCTAAATCTATTCCTATATCTGTATCAAATATCATCTGTTTCCTCCTGATGAAAGTAACATTTCACTTTTTCTATTGTATTACATTTTAGCCCAAAATTAAAGAGAATTAGACGGCATAATTCATTTATCTTTGTTTTGAACAATAATTATTAAAAATAGTGTACTTTTTTGCATTTTTTTCGAAAAAGTGCACTTTTATTGTTGACAATCAAAATATCTCTTTGCTATAATTTAATTAGCATCAATATGATGCTAATAGTTTTGTATACGTCATACCCTATAATGACGTATTAAGTTTTTCATACTCAACCTAGAGGGTGAAATTCCCTCTAGGTCCCCCGAAAGTAATGCCCCACCAAATGGTGGGGCTTTTTGTATGCCTGTTATTATATATCCTGGTATGGGACCTTCGTTAGCATCTCAAATCCCAGTCGTCCGTCCTCTCGCTCTACACAAAGCATCAAATCTTCTATTCTTATGCCATGAGAACCCTCTATGTAAATTCCAGGTTCGTTTGAAACGATAACTCCTGGCTCAAATGTATAAGTATTCTCTTTAATTCCATTCTCAGTCTGTCTTCCCTGGTTGATTCTTACCGGATCCTCGTGCACGTGCAGGAGATGTCCTACTCCATGACCAGTTCCGTGTGCATAATCTAGACCGATAGCCTTTATTGGTTCTCTAACCATATCATCGAGTTCCTTGCCAGTCGTCGTTATATCAAATGTAATATCTTTCAAGACATTCTGCGCTTCTCTCACTGCTCGATAATGAAGTTTCATCTCGTCTGATATCTCTCCCAGAATTAATGTTCTAGTCATATCAGTCGTGCCTTCCATATATTGGCCACCGGCATCAATCACCATCATTCCCTCAGGCTTCACCTCATAATCAGTTTCTTTCGCTGGGCGGTAATGAATAATCGCCCCGTGGTCCTTATAACCAACTATAGTCGTAAAACTTGGTTCTATATAAGTAGGCCACTCACGCCTTAACTCTTCCAACTTTTCAGAAATGCCAACTTCTGTCATTGGAATCTTTCCAACATTCTCAAAAATCCAATCGAACAATTTCTGAAGTGTAATTGACTCCATCTCATGAGCCTTTTTCATTCCTTCAATCTCAGTCGCATTCTTTATAGTCTTCATATGTGTGACAGGATTCATCTCTTGACAAAGATTGTGGCTCTTAAGAGTCTCTATTACCTTTTCATAAATGGCATCCTCATCTTCCCTGAGAGGTTCACCCTTATTCTTTTCGTCTATCCATACATTGCCTTCGGCAATATCTTTTAAATCTTCGAAAAAGCAATCGTAATCTCTGATGTCATAAATGCTCTCTATTTCTGGAGCATCTGCTATAGCATGAGTTATAGCTTCTTTGTTCACGAAGAGGTACGCCTGGTCCATTCCTATAATCATATAAGAAAAAAAGACTGGAGTCTCTGGCACATCTCTTCCTCTCAAGTTGGTAGTCCATGCGATGTCGTCTAGCTTTGTGAGAATGAGATAATCTGCAGACTTCTCAGCCATCTTCTCTCTGATTCTATTTAGTTTGCTCTCTCTACTCTCGCCAGTGTATTCAACTGGATAATCGAAAATCTCAGCAAAGTTTAATTCATTTTCTTTTAAAACAGAATCTGTATTCATTTTTTTCTCCACTTCTTCAGTTATCGTTCCACTATCTCTAGTTTACCTTTATATGTTTCCAAAAACTTCTTGCTCACATCTCTGTATGCGTTCAAAGTTTTTAGTTTGAAATTCTTTTTCATTATTTTAGATTTCATGTGTTTCTGCGTAAACAATTTTCCAGCTTTAAAATCTTTCTCCATCAGTTTAGGATCTCTGTCCACAAATACTATCTTCTCAGCCTGCTCTAAATAATCATCTGGAATTCTTCTCTTTACTCGAATACCTGTTATCTCTGCAAAATACTTGTTCGCGCCGTCGAATCTTTTTAGGTTAGCAGATGTATAGACATCTATTCCTGCATCAATGAGTGTGGTTATATCTTGATAAACATAACAAGCATAATCCGTATTGAAACCATACATTCCCATCTCATCAAGCACGACTACATCTGGCTTCTCAGCCAACAGTTCTTTGATAGAATACTCATCAATATCTATATCATCTATTCCATAATCATCTAGTAACTTTTCGATATCCCTATGCTCATCATTAATGAGAGCCACTTTAGGATTGTCATAATCCTCTATGGCTCTCTTAACCATCGTGTACGTTTTTCCTGCCCCAGGTGTATAACTAGTAAAAATTACTAGCCTCCCCTTATCAGTTCCCATAATAAATCCACCTTTTTGCAGAGCTCTTTTAAGCCTAGCAAAGATATTCATTTTTCATACTCAAACCCCTATTATTTATTTTCTGTCTTTCAAATCAATATATTCGTTGTAGCCACAATTACTTACATATGCTGGACGCATAATCTTGTCAGCTGTAACAAGTTCTTCTATTCTATGAGCACTCCAACCTACAATTCTTGCAACCGCAAACATAGGTGTGTAGAGTTCCTCAGGAATATTAAGCATGCTGTAAACTAATCCGCTGTAGAAATCGACATTGGCGGAGACACCCTTATAAATGTGGCGCTCCTCTGCGATAACCTCAGGTGCGAGTTCTTCAATCAAAGTATGAAGATTGTACTCGGCATTCTTACCCTTCTCATCAGCAAGCTGCTTCACAAACTTCTTGAAAATCTTCGCACGTGGATCAGAAATTGAATAAACCGCATGACCCATTCCATAAATCAAGCCCTTCTTATCGAAAGTTTCTTTTCTCAAAATCTTTCTTAAGTATTCCTTGACCTGCTCTCTGTCTGAAATATCTTCTACATTCTTCTTGATATCCTCAACCATCTTCACAACCATAACATTGGCTCCGCCATGTCTAGAACCCTTGAGTGATGATAATGCTGCCGCAATAGTTGAGTAAGTATCAGAGCCTGCTGACGTAACTACACGAGTCGTGAATGTTGAGTTGTTTCCACCGCCGTGCTCCATATGAAGAATAAACGAAAGATCCAAAACCTTGGCCTCGAGTTTCGTGTACTTCTTGTTAGGACGAAGCATACGAAGGAAGTTCTCACTAGTCGACAACTGTGGGCTAGGTCTGTGAATGTACAAACTAGTATATTTCTTATAGTGGTTAAACGCATGGTAAGCATACACCGAGAGCATTGGGAATGTTCCAATGAGCTGTGTACACTGACGTATTACATTTTCTACACTAGAATCCGCCATCTTTGTGTCATATGACGCCAGCGTCAATACACTTCGTGTGAGCGAGTTCATAATATCTTCCGATGTGGCTTTCATGATGACGTCACGAACAAAGTTCGTAGGAAGTCTTCTCGTAACTGAAAGCGCATGTCTGAACTCTTTTAATTTATCTTTATTTGGTAGTTCACCGAACAACAAGAGATATGCCACTTCTTCAAATCCGAAGCGGTTATCATCTGATATTCCGTGAATCAAATCTTCAATCTTATATCCTCTGTAAAAAAGTCTTCCTGGGCAAGGTACTATCTCGCCGTTTCTCTCCTCTGTAGACTCTACTCTTGAAATATTGGTAATGCCAGTAACGACTCCGCGACCATTGAGGTCTCTCAGGCCACGTTTAACATCGTATTTTGTATAGAGGTCTGCTTCGAGAGCATCATTCTTTCTACAGAGATCTCCGTACTGTTTCGCTAAATCGCGAACTTCTTTTTTTGTCATTGCCATAAAATCACCTACTAATAAATGAAGTTGACTGCATCAGGTATTACATGAAATTCAACTTCTTTCTTTCCTTTCTCTTTCTCTCCATCAAGTGACCAATCCACTGCTTTATCCAGTGTGATCTTACACTTACTAATCTGTGCCAATGTTATTCTTCCATTGAACTGCTGGTTGGCCACCTTGTATGCCAATTTGCCGAAGGCAACTGGATCATCAGGATACTGCATAAGCATTAGTTCGAACACTCCATCGTTAAACTCGACTAGGTCCTCACTAATTTTCATAATGCCGCCAACCTTTGTCGCATTGTTGATAGCTGCAAAGATGTATTTTCCCTCGTAAGTCTGTCCATCCAACTCTATCTTCATATGCAACGGTCTCTTTGGTGCAAATATTTCTCTAGAGCCAGACATAATGTACGCCAAGTGGCCAAGTTTGTTCTTCAACTTCTGTGGCGTCTCATATGAAGCTCTCGTAAAAATACCAGCCGATGCAGTGTATGCGAAAAATCTTCCGTTGAAAGAACCCATATCAAGTTTCTTCGCTTCGTGAGTCATAATAAACTCTGCCGCTTCTTTAGGAATCTTGCTCAAGCCAAGACTAGTAGCAAAATCGTTAGTCGAACCTGCAGGAATATAACCAACCGGTGTCTTACAATCTGCGTCAATCATTCCCTGGATGACTTCGTTTAGTGTGCCGTCGCCACCCATACATACTACGATGTCCACTTTCTCGCCGTATTCCTTCGCAATCTCAGTGGCATGTGCGCGTCTTCTAGTGTACTTTACTCCCACTTTGTAGCCGTGACTCTCAAAAACTCCAATTGCATCATCAATCAAATCTCTATGTTTCTTCAGGCCAGCTCTTGGATTGATAATAAAAAACAATTTTTTACGTTTTTTCATTACTTATCTCACCTGTCCTTCACCATAAATTTTATATTTGAATGACTGTAATTCTGGCAAGCCAATAGGTCCTCTAGCATGAAGCTTCTGAGTGGAGATTCCAATCTCTGCTCCAAAGCCAAACTCACCGCCGTCTGTGAAACGTGTACTTGCGTTGTGATAAACTGCTGCAGAATCTATGTTGTCCATAAACTTGTCTGCTGCCATCTTATCGTTAGTCACTATACAGTCACTGTGGCCACTTCCATATTTATAAATGTGATCGATAGCATCCTCTATAGAATCAACTATCTTCACTGAAATTTTGTAGTCGTGATACTCAGTAGCCCAATCCTCTTCAGTAGCCTTCTCAAGATTTTCGATAAGTGCCATATCTCCTGATGTCTCTGCGTCTTCCTTTAGCATAGCGATAGAATCGTCATCTGCCATTACTTCCACGCTCTTCTCATCAAGTCTTTTCTTGATAGCCGCTAGCATCGCTTTTGCATTGTCTCTGTGCACGAGCAATGTCTCTGCTGCGTTACAAACTGATGGTCTCTGAGTCTTGGCATTGTCGACAATGTCGACAGCCATATCTATATCTGCGTCCTTGTGAACATAGATGTGGCAAATGCCAACACCTGTCTCAATCACAGGAACTCTTGAATTCTTAACAACCGCCTGGATAAGACCAGCGCCACCTCTTGGAATCAAGACGTCCACATACTCATTCATCTGCATAAGAGCTGTAGAACTCTCACGACTAGTATCCTGAACGAGTTGGATGACATTCTTGTTCATTCCAGTACTCTCAACTGCCTCTCTCATAATCTCGGCAATCTTCTTATTCGAGTTTATAGCTTCCTTGCCTCCACGAAGAATAACAACATTGCCTGACTTAAGGCAAAGAGCTGCTGCATCTGATGTAACATTTGGACGCGCTTCGAAAATCACGCCAATCACACCGAGTGGTGTAGAAACCTTGTCAATCTTAAGCCCATTTGGACGAACAAAAGTTTTGAGCACTGTTCCCACTGGGTCTGGAAGGCTAATCACCTCTCGCACACCCTGAGCCATACCCTCGATACGGTCAGCATCGAGTTTAAGTCTGTCCAAAAGTGCCTTTGACATGCCATTGTCTTCACCATTTTTGATGTCAATATCATTGGCAGCCACAATATCATCTGTATGTTCTATAAGCGCATCGGCGATGGCCTTGAGCGCCCTATTTTTATCTTCTGTAGTAGCTACAGCGAGACTTCTCTTCGCCTCTGCTGCCGCAATACCTAAATCTGTAAGCATTTCATCCTCCTACTTCTTAATGAATTTCGTTCCCACTGGCTTTCCTTCCAAAACCTTGTAGATGTTTGAAGGTTTCTCACCCGTAGTAACTACCATCTCTATTCCTGCTTCCATTGCAATCTCAGCTGCCTGAAGTTTGGTTACCATTCCACCAGTTCCAAACTTAGAGCCTCTGCCTCCGGCAATCTCATACAGGCTTTCTGTTATCACATTTACTTCAGGGATAAGTTCTGCATCCTTATCCGATGGGTCTTTGTCATATAATCCATCTATATCTGTTAAGATGATTAGTTTGTCTGCGCCAATGAATCTCGCAATGATAGCTGAGAGCGCATCATTATCACCAAAGACAATCTCGTCGATTGCAATAGCATCGTTCTCATTCACTATAGGAACCGCTCCATACTCGAACAATTTCTCGAATGAGTTGATAAGATTTTCTTTACTCTCATCGTTCTCAAGGTCGCGCTTAGTAACTAGAATCTGTCCTATCGTGTGTGAGTACTCATTGAACATCTTGTCGTACATAAACATAAGCTCACACTGACCGACTGTAGAAAGTGCCTGCTTTGACGCCGTATCTGATGGTCTATCTTCTATGCCCAACTTTCCAGCACCCACACCGATACTTCCCGATGAAACTAGTGCCACTTCCACGCCAGAATTAACAATATCTGCGAGAACTGAGACAAGTTTTTTCATCTGTCTTATATTCGTTTTTCCAGTGTCGTGTGTCAAAGTCGATGTTCCGACTTTAACAACTATTCTTTTACAATCCATTTATCTATCTTCCCTAAAGTATGATAATCCCAGCGAAGCTGGTGCTTGTTTCTCTCTATTGTTTCTAACACTTGAGATAATCAAAACTATAATCGTCACAACATATGGGAGCATCATTATGAGATCCGTGTTCAACTTAATGTTAAAGATTATTGGCACATACTGATATGCCCAGTAGCATATTCCAAATAGTATCGAACCCCAAATCGCATGCACTGGTCTCCATCTTACGAAGATAACCAATGCCACTGACAACCAAGCGATAGCCTCTATAGCCGAGCCTGCTTCTGTTGCCCATATACCGTTGTTGTAGTCTAGCACGTAATAAAGTCCTCCAAGTCCAGTAATACCTGAACCGATAAGTGTTGCTAGATATTTATACTTAGTTACATTGATACCTGCTGCATCTGCTGTGGCAGGATTCTCACCTACTGCGCGAAGATTCAAACCTGCGCGTGTCTTCATAAGGAACAATGTGGCTACGATGGCTATGATAATCGCAAGGTAGAACATAAATCCATATGAGAAGAATACTTCTCCTACCCAACCTGTGTGTGTTGAGAGCCATGGGATCTTAGCCGAAAATACCTTGTACGAAAACTCTGCCTTTGTAGAAACATTGCCTGTGGCAGCTGTACTAGCCTTAGTTACATATGTTCCGAAGAACTTACCAAATCCCACACCGAATATAGTGAGCGTAAGACCTACTACGTTCTGATTCACGTGGAATGTAGTTGTGAGGAATGCATAAATCAATCCTCCGAACATTGCCATCAAGAAACTCGATAGCAAAGCTATAAGAATACATATGGCTGCAACAGGATGCGCGGTGTTCGCCTCGTAAAGGTAGCAGCCAATGAAGCCGAACGCTCCACCCATTACCATGATACCTGGTGTACCAAGGTTCAAGTTTCCTGCTTTCTCAGTAAGAGTCTCACCTATGGTTCCATATAAGATAACTGTTCCGAAACCGACTGCTTCAACAATCCATCCAATGATATTACTACCCATAACTAAGCCTCCTTTCCTGAACGACGGCGAATGAGTTTATAGTTGATAAAGAACTCACTACCGATGATGAAGAACAACACGATACCTATAACGATTTTTGATGCGCTAGCATCAAATCCTACGCTCTGGTAAACATTCGTGATATTCTTTGTGCCTTGCTCGAGGAAAATTACAAGCGTTGCAATCAAAATCATCCACAAAGTATTGAACTTTGCAAGCCATGCAACGATGATAGCTGTAAAGCCATATCCTCCAGCTGTATCTCTTGTAACTGAGTGATCTTCACCCGCTACAGTAAGGAAGCCCGCAATACCTGCGATGGCACCTGATATAATCATTGTTCTAATGATAGTTTTCTTAACGCTGATACCAGCGTACTTTGCAGTGTTTACTGACTCGCCGACAACAGCGATTTCATAACCCTGCTTTGTAAACTTGAGGTAGATGTACATCAGAACTGTTATGAATAGAACTGTTATTACTACTACCCAGTTGATATCTGAAAATTGTGGCAACCATCCCTTATGCGAAGTTGCATTTAGGATACCGAGAGATGCTTTCTGTCCCTTCCAACTGTTGAAGAAAAAGTCCACTATCTGCATCGCCACATAGTTCATCATAAGTGTGAACAGCGTTTCGTTAACTCCCCACCGCGCCTTAAAGATGGCCGGAATAACTCCCCAAATAGCACCTGCGATAATCGCTGAAACTATCATAAGTGGAATGAGTATATGGTTTGGCAAGTCCGAAAACTTAACCATCAAGAACGCTGTAATCATTGCTCCTGCAAGAACCTGTCCCTCTGCACCAATGTTCCAGAACTTCATTTTGAATGCCGGCGCTAGCGCTACGGCAATAAGCAATAACTTCGCAATCAAGAAAATAGAACCCTTAGCGAAGAAAATATTACCGAAGGTACCTTGGAACATAAGAGTACATACCTCTAAAGGTGTGGCCTTCGTCATAGCAAATACAAAAATATTTACAAGAGCAAATGCTGCTATAATCGCTATAATTCTAAATAACCAACTCTTCCAAGTAGGAATGTCGCTTCGTCTAACTACTCGGATAAAAGGATCTTTCTGTGTCGTTGCTTTAATCATTAGCCTCACCTCCATCCTTTAAGTTAGTCATCAGAAGTCCAATCTCCTCTTTCGTAGTGTTTCTGGCATCTAGGTAACCGTTAACCTTGCCATCACACAACACAAGAATCTTGTCTGATAGTGAGAGCAATATGTCTAAGTCCTCGCCGACATAAACTACTGCTACGCCCTTCTCTTTCTGCTCATTGAGCAAGTTATAAATAGTATATGAAGTGTTAATGTCCAAACCTCTAACTGCGTACGCTGTCAAAAGTACAGATGGTGCATTTGAAATCTCACGACCTACGAGCACCTTCTGAACATTACCACCTGAAAGCTGTCTAACTGGAGTCGAGATGTTAGGTGTAAGCACATCCAAATCTCCTTTAATATCCTCTGAAAGTTTCTTAGGATTTGCACTCTGAAGGAATGGTGATTTGCCTTCAGTGTAACTTCTAAGCATCATATTGCCTGGCATACCCATCGAACCAACAAGTCCCATTCCTAGACGGTCCTCAGGAACGAATGAAAGTTCCACACCACACTCTCTTATCTGCTTAGGAGTTTTGCCAATCAACTGCTCTTCACTGCCGTCCTCTGGAGTAAAGAGAATACTTGACCCCTCATCTGTCTCGATGAGTCCGGCAATAGATTCTAATAGTTCCTTTTGACCACATCCAGAAATACCAGCGATACCAAGTATCTCTCCGCTGTAAGCTTTAAATGTGACGTCGTCAAGAATCTTAATGCCCTCTATATCTGTAACTGTCAAATTCTGAATGTCGAGACGTACTTCCTGATCCTTAGGTGCTGTACGACCGATATTCAACTCAACAGCAGTTCCGACCATCATATCTGTAAGGCTCTGTTCGGTGGCATTCTTCACATCCACGCTACCAACAAGTTCGCCCTTTCTAAGGATAGTCACCTCATCAGAAATCTCCAAAACTTCGTTCAGTTTGTGAGTGATAATGATGATAGACTTTCCATCCGCCTTCATATTGCGCATAACCGCAAAGAGCTTCTCTGTCTCCTGCGGAGTAAGCACAGCCGTAGGCTCGTCTAATATAAGAATATTGGCTCCGCGATATAGAACCTTCACAATCTCCAATGTCTGCTTTTCAGCCACAGACATCGAATAAACCTTTTGCTCAGGGTCCACTTCGAAGCCATACTTGTCGCATATCTTCTGAATGCGCTCGGCTATAACCTTCTTATCTGCCTTATCTTTAAGGCCGAGCACAATGTTTTCTGCCGCCGTAAAGACATCTACCAACTTAAAGTGTTGGTGAACCATACCTATACCCAAATCCTGGGCGTCATGTGGCGAGCGAATGGAAACTACATTACCATCCACTTCGATAGTTCCCTCATCAGGAAAATAAATGCCTGAGAGCATATTCATAAGAGTGGTCTTGCCACTTCCGTTCTCCCCCAATAAAGATAATATTTCGCCATATTTCAGGTCGAAATTTACATTTTTATTAGCCACTACTTTGGTTCCAAATGCCTTAGTGATATTTTTCATTTGAACCGCGTAATTACCCAATATTTTTCTCCTTTTCCTCGCAAAATCACCCCTTTATAATACCATATTTTCGATGTAAATAACAGTTTCAGGGCATAGCAAAAGGGCGATGATACGAAATCATCGCCCTTAAAATATCTTCTAAGTAATATTTCCGATTATATTACTGAAGTTCTGTAATATCGTCGATTCTCAAGCTGAAATAAGGTGCTGAACGAAGTGAAGACTCATCAAAGAATGTGTTCTTTCCATCTTTCTGAAGTGCATCCTTAGTTGCTCCCTTGTAAATCAATTTAGGTGGATTTACTGTGAAATCGAAGTGTGAAAGATCGATAGGACATGAAGTAACTTTGCCCTTCTTATCTATCTTGATATCAGCAACATTCTTCTTAGTTGCGTCAACGTTCTTGCCTGTGATAGTGAAGTTAGCTGTATCGAATACATGAACAGAACCGTCCTTGATACCTGCTATAACTTCCTTAACCTTAGCATCTGTTCCCTTAGCAACCTCTGGTCCAAGATCTGTGATAGCAACTGCGTCTGCATCATATCCCTTAGCCCAATCCTGAGGAATCTCTTTTCCGTCGAGAACTGCCTTGAATAGATCTGTGTAATATACAGACCACTCATTTGTAGGAGATGTAAGAGCTGCTGTCTTAGCAACAGAAAGCATATCTACATTGTATCCAACTGAGTAAACAACTGTGCCGTTGTCCTTTGCCTTCTGGCAAGCTGCTGGAGCGCCTGTAGAGTCAGCGTGCTGTCCGATGATGACACAATTGTCCTTCATCAATGCCTCAGCTGCTGCGGCTTCCTTATCTACATCAAACCATGAGTTGGTATATGTAACTTCCATAGAAACGTCTTTGTATACTGACTTGATTCCAAGGAAGAAAGCTGTATAACCAGAAACAACCTCTGCATATGGATGTGCTCCTACGTAACCAACCTTAACTTTCTTATCCTTTGTGTAACTCTTTGCAGGAATCTTTCCAGCGTCTGCAAGTTCCTTGATCTTCATACCTGCAACTACACCAGATACATATCTAGATTCGTATACACGTGTGAATGCATTAAAGTAATTCTTGTTACCTGAAACAGCTGCGTAATCACCTGTCATAGAAACAAAGTTTACATCTGGATACTTCTGTGCTGCAGCATTCATGTAATCTTCGTGTCCATAACTGTTAGCAATAATCAATGTACATCCAGCTGCTACCAATTCCTCAGCTGCTTTAGTACACTCATCTGACTCTGGAATACTGTACTTCCATACGAGCTGGTCATCAGAAATTCCGCAATTCTCTGCAGCCTTTTTGATACCATCGATGTGAGCCTTAGTGTAACCTTCTGTGTCATCGCCGACCATAATAAGACCAACTTTGACGTCCTTCTTGCCATCATTGCCGCCTGAGCCGCCACATCCAACTAACATGGACACAGCCAAAGCGATGACAAGAACCAAACTAATTAGTTTTCTCATCTGATTTTCCCTCCATAATCAAATTTTTAGTCGTTCAATCGAACCAATTATTATTTTATAACAAAAGCTCCTAAAAATAAAGGGTTCGAATTCAAATCCAAACCCTTCATCTCGATAAAACTAATATTTTTAATGCTATTTAAAATTATCTTTTCATTATTAAGTTTTTATTCTACTTGCCCTTGAAAATTATGCCCTTTGTCTACTCTGCTTCCGCAAAAGCATCCACTCTAGCCCTCTCATCACTCGAGAGTGAATCATAATACTCGTCATCATTCTTAATGTTGATAGCAACCTCTTTTATAGATCTCATGTTGCTCACTCCAGAATATCTCAACTCTGACTCTGTGCCATCCTGATATTCTACATATCCATATGCCTTAGCAATGAATGGTCTAATAACATTGGCTTCGTCAATATTCAAGATTCCCGCTCTAAAGTGTCCCTCTTGATTGTTGTACCAACCTTGATTTGGTACATTAATCACCCGACCACCATAGAGACTTTCTGAATCCACAGTGAAATCATTGAAATACAACTGCGTATACATATCTCCCGTAGTTATGAGTGTTCCGAGTTTGACATATGGTTTCGCTGCTATTTCATTATTGGCTATTGCGTGGAACGCAATGCCAGTCTGACCGTCTAACTTGATAGATGCACCAGCACTAAACTGAAGATTCAAATCATCTTCGATAGTTGTAAAGGCCAAATTAGTAGTTATATTTTCAATCTCAGTACCTGGTCGATAGAGTTCTTGATTCATATCAAACCCCAATACATCTGTATCTGGAAGTGTGTAAGAATCTCCTGGCTCAACGAAAGCTATCACAGAACCGTCAATAGAAATGCTGAGTCGTGAATCTGTAGTAGGTTCCACTGTTGGCTCTGCTGTAGGCTCAACAGTAGAAGGCTCCTCAGTGGTAGTTTCAGGTACCTCTGTGGTAGGTTCCGCAGTCGTCGTCGCAGTTGTAGTAAACAAGTGAATCCATGGATTGTCGATGACATCTCCATTTTGATCACCTGCATCCTCCGCGAGAACCGCTACTGAATACAACGCGCAAACTGTTATAACTAACAAAACTATAATCTTTTTCATGCCGTACCCTCCACATTTAGGTGTTTATATTTTACCATATGTGGCGATTTTTTTGTATTGAATCATGAATACTTTGTGATATAAAAAGAGCCCGGATTATGGAAAATCCGAGCTCTCTCGTTATAACATTTTTATAACTTAGTATAGGCCTGTCCAGCCATCTTCTGATGTAACTGAAGCTTCTTGGAAGTCCTCAAGACCGCTAGTCGTAATCACGTCCATTGCATCGAATTCCAATACTTCAGCTTTTGGGCTTTTGTATAATTCTTTCATCTTGATTCCTCCTTAGTCTGCCGCAGCATACTCGTCAACCTTGGCTTTT